>CANEXF010000005.1 GCA_947443645.1 Comamonadaceae bacterium
AGGCTGAAGTGCTGAAACACCATGCTGATGCCCAGGGCCCTGGCTTCTTGCGGGTTGCGTACCGCGATGGTCTGGCCGTCCATGGCCAGCGTGCCGGAATCGGGCTTGACGGCGCCGTAGATGATTTTCATCAGCGTCGATTTTCCGGCTCCGTTTTCGCCCAGAACAGCATGGATTTCGCCAGGCTGGACCGTCAGCGCAATGTCGCTGTTGGCGACCACGCCGGGATAGGCCTTGGTGATGCCCAAAAGCGCAAGCCGGGGTGCCTGGGGCGACATGGTCGAAGCGGTCATGGTCTCTGGATGTCCTCTTTTTGTCGTTATTTTTTGCTATTCTAAGGCCGGGAACCGATCAATACAGGCGCGAGCAGCTATTCTTTTCGTAGCGCATTGGCAACCGACTTGACCCGCTCGCGCAACCATTTGGCAGAAGCCGAGGCGTGCGTGCGTTCATGCCAGAGCTGGTAGTACATCAGCCGCGGAAAGACCACAGGACAAGGCAAAATCTTCACGGGCAGCAGCGCTGTAAAGCGTTCGCAGTACTGGCGGCCCGTGGTCATCACCAGCAAGCTTGATGCCACCATGGACGGCATCAGCCCAAAATGCGGGCAGCGCACCACGATGTTGCGGCTCAGACCGAGCTTGTCAAGATGTTCGTCGATCACGCCTTTGGCGCCCGGATGCAAAGCCGTGGGCGCAATGTGCTCAGCCTCCAGCCAGCTGTCCGGCTTGGCCGCATCCCATTTGCGCCGCACCGCAGGATGGTCTTTGGCCACCAGGCACACCACCTCGTCGCCAAACAAGCGCCCCATGTGCAGATCATCGGGTGGCGACAGCCAGTTGCCGATCACAATATCCACCTTGCCTTGCGCGAGCTGGACGCGGTAGTCCGACTCGCCAGACAGCGGCTGGATGTCGATGTGACAAAGCGGTGCCTGGGTCTTGATCTGCGCCACCAGTTGCGGCAAGAACAAGGGGTCGAGGTAGTCACTCGCGGCGAGCCTGAAAGTCACCTGAGCGGTGGCCGGATCAAAGCCCTTGGCGTCGCTGAACAGCATGCCGGCCGCCCTGAGAATGCTGGCCGATGGCTCAAGCATGCGCAGGCCGGCATCGGTCGGCACCAAACCGGCGCCTGAACGCACCAATATCGGATCCCCCGCCAGTCCACGCAGACGCTTGAGCGCCGCACTGACGGCGGGTTGGTACATGCCCAGGCGGATGGCGGCGCGCGAAACGCTGCGTTCAGTAAGCACTGTGTTCAAGACCTTGATGAGATGGAGGTCTATCTTGTCGAAAAGCGCCTGGTCCGTCATACCCATTCGCCCATGCACTTGATATACCCTTTGGTATGCTGGTATCGATCTGACTGTTTTACCCTGCTAGCCATGTCACGCATGTCCAATCAATCTACTCAAATCCCCGCCAAAACCATTCGATTCCTGAAGCGGGGTGAAGTTGTAACTGTGGGCAATGTACCACCCGCCCGCACCCTGCTGGAGCTGCTGCGTGAAGACCTGTCTTGCACCGGCACCAAGGAAGGCTGCGGCGAAGGCGACTGCGGCGCCTGCACGGTGGTGCTGGGCGAGCAGGAGAACGGCGAGATACGCTTGCGCGCAGTCAACAGCTGCATACGGCTGGCCCATTCAGTTGACGGCATGGCGCTCTGGACGGTAGAAGACATTGCCCCCACGCTTGTCGCTTCGCGTACTTCGCTGCCCCCCGAGGGGGCTGAACTTGCTCGGGGCGGCCCGACGCTGCGTTCATCGGCCCCGGCTGACGAGGAAGGCAGGATCGAACCAACACTGCATCCAGCGCAGCAGGCAATGCTGCAGTGCCATGCGTCGCAGTGCGGATTTTGCACGCCGGGCTTTGTCATGAGCCTGTTCGGCATGTACCAAAACCATGTCCAGAAAGGCCAAACGGTCACGCGCGAACTGGCACAGCAAGAACTCTCGGGCAATCTTTGCCGCTGCACCGGCTACCGGCCTATCCTGGATGCCGCGCAGCAGATGGCGGCCTTGCCCCGAATGGACCTGGACAGGGCTGAATTGCTACAAAAATTAAAGCAGCTTGCGCCCGCCGATAGTGCGCCGGAGACCGATTCCGCTTACAAGTCACCAGTGACACTGCGGGCCTTGCTGCAGGCGCGCGCGGCGCATCCCGAGGCCCAGATCGTGGCCGGCTGCACCGATGTGGGCCTGTGGGTGACCAAGCTGCACATGCAGCTTGAGCGGGTGATTGATGTCAGCAAGGTCAGCGAGTTGCGCCGCATAGAGCACTACTCACAGCACATCGCCATAGGTGCTGCCGTGCCACTCAGCGACGCCTTTGCGGCACTGCTGCAGGACAGGCCGCAGCTGCACAGCTTTGCCAGCCGCTTTGCCGGACTGCCGGTGCGCAATTCAGGCACGCTGGGCGGCAACGTGGCCAACGGCTCGCCGATAGGCGACTCCATGCCGCTGCTGATTGCGCTGCGTGCCAACGTGGTGCTCATGAGCGTGCGCGGCCACCGCGATTTTCCGCTGGAGCAGCTCTACACCGGCTACCGGAAAAACCTCATGGCCGCCGATGAGGTGCTGGCCTGGATCAAGGTGCCCAAGCCGCGGCCCCAGGAAAACCTTCAGGTCTACAAGATCTCCAAGCGTTATGACGACGACATTTCTGCCGTCTGCCTGGCCATCAATCTGCAACTGGACGCCGGCCTTGTAGCCAGCGCGTCAATAGGCGCGGGCGGCGTCGCCGCCACACCGATGCGCGCCACCAAAACCGAGGCGGCGCTGCTTGGCCAGCCCTGGACGGCCCAGACCGTTCAGCGCGCCATGACCACGCTACGCGCCGAGTTTTCGCCCATCTCCGACATGCGGGCATCGAGCGCCTACCGCGTCGAGGTGCTGGGCCAGTTGCTGCAGCGTTACTGGCTTGAAAGCCAGGGCATGCAGCAGATCAACCTGCAGGACTTCAAGCTGGAGCAAGCAGCATGAACAGCGCCAAAGACACACCCGTGAGCCGCGATGCGGTAGCTGACCCCGAGATCAATGCCGCCAATGCGAAGGCCGCATCAGCTGTGCGCCTAAAGCGAGGCCAGCGCGGCCAGCGCGCAAGCCGCACGACAGCCAGCGCCAAGCCGGTCGGACAGGCTGCGGGCCAGTCCACCTTTCACGAAAGCGCGCGCGCCCAGGTGTCGGGCCGCGCCACTTATGTCGATGACATTGCAGAAGTCAAGGGCACGCTGTACGCCGCGCCGATACTTTCCAAGGTAGCCCACGGGCTTTTACTGGGCATAGACGATGGCGCTGCGCGCGCCATGCCAGGCGTGCGTGAGGTGATCCTGGCGCGCGACATCCCCGGTGACAAGATGCTGGCCAGCTTTGCGCAAGACGAGCCGGTGTTTGCGCACCAGACAGTGCAGCATGTGGGCCAGGTCATCGGTCTGGTGGTGGCTGACTCGGTGATGCAGGCCAGACGCGCCGCACGCAAGGTCGTCTGCCGCATAGAGGCCTTGCCGGCCATGCTGGATGTGCACCAGGCGCTCAAGGCCAAAAGCTATGTGCTGCCGCCGGTGTTTGTCGCCAGAGGTGACGCGAGCGCAGCCCTCAAGAGCGCCGCGCACACCCTGCACGGCAAACTCGAGGTCGGCGGCCAGGAACACTTTTACCTTGAAGGTCAGGTCGCTTACGCGCTGCCGCAGGAACAAGACCAGTGGCTGGTCTATTCCAGCACCCAGCACCCGGGCGAAGTCCAGCACTGGGTGTCGCACGCGCTGGGGCTGGACAACCACGCCGTGCGCGTGGAGTGCAGGCGCATGGGCGGCGGCTTTGGCGGCAAGGAAACCCAGGCCGGTCATGTGGCGGTTTGGGCGGCAGTCGCGGCAAACAAACTGCGCAGGCCCGTCAAGCTGCGACTGGACCGCGACGAAGACTTCATGATCACCGGCAAGCGCCATCCGTTTGCCTACGAGTACAGCGTCGGCTTTGATGACAGTGGACGCATCACCGGCCTCAAGCTCATGATGGCGGCCAACTGCGGCTTCAGTGCCGACCTGTCGGGTCCGGTGGCAGACCGCGCGATATTTCACAGTGACAACGCCTACTTTTTGCAGGACGTAGAGATCACCTCCTACCGCCTCAAGACTAACACCCAGAGCCACACCGCCTTTCGCGGCTTTGGCGGCCCGCAGGGCATGATCGTGATTGAAGCCATCATGGGCGACATTGCGCGGCATTTGCAGCTCGACGCGCTGGATGTGCGCATGCGCAACCTGTATGACACGAGCGATCGCAATGTCACCCACTACGGCATGACCGTCGAGGACAACATCCTCGCCCCCTTGCTGTCAAAACTCGAGCTGAGCTCGAACTACCGCCAGCGGCTAAAGACGATTTGCGCATGGAATGCCAAGAGCGCAGTGATCAAGCGCGGCATCGCCATCACGCCCGTGAAGTTTGGCATCTCGTTTACCGCCACGCTGTTCAACCAGGCCGGCGCGCTGGTGCATGTCTACACAGACGCCAGCGTACAGGTCAACCACGGCGGTACCGAAATGGGTCAGGGGCTGAACACCAAAGTGGCGCAAATCGTCGCCGACGAGTTGGGCGTGGCCTTCGACCAGGTGCTGGCCACGGCCAGCGACACCAGCAAAATCCCCAACGCCTCGGCCACCGCCGCCTCGGCCGGCACCGACCTCAACGCCAGAGCCGCACAGTACGCGGCCCGCAACGTGCGTGACAACCTGGCGCAATTTGTAGCCGGTCTGGACGGCTGCGGCGCCGGCGCCGTGCAGTTTGCCGGCGGCCAGGTCAGCACGCCGCAGCGCAGCAGACCGTTCAGCGAAGTCGTCAAGCTGGCCTATGCCAACCGTATCCAACTCTGGAGTGACGGCTTTTACCGCACACCCAAAATCCATTACGACAAAACCACGCTCACTGGCCGGCCGTTTTATTACTTTGCCTATGGCGCGGCCTGCACAGAAGTGGCCATAGACACCCTGACCGGCGAGAGCCGCGTGCTCAAGGTCGACATCCTGCATGACGTGGGCAACAGCATCAACCCGGCCATTGACATCGGCCAGATCGAAGGCGGCTTTGTGCAGGGCATGGGCTGGCTCACCACCGAGCAGCTGGTCTGGAACGAGCAAGGCCTGCTGACGACCCACGCCCCCAGCACCTACAAAATTCCGACGACGGGGGATATTCCCGAGCACTTCACGGTTGCACTCTGGCCAGAAGCCAACCGCGAAGACAACGTGTTTGGCAGCAAGGCCGTGGGCGAGCCGCCCTTCATGCTGGCCATCAGTGTCTATGAAGCGCTCAGGCAGGCCGTGGCCAGCACCCAGACGGGGCGCCAAGGCGTACAACTGCGCGCACCGGCCACGGCGGAAAACCTGCTAGCGGCCTTGGCATGCCTGAAGCCAAGCTGAGGGCTGACTGATTCGGGACTGAGCTGGCACAGTCCCTGCTTGCAATTTTTTTGTGACGGTTGGATGACAGCCGCCGCACAAAACAAGCCCTTCCCTTACCAACAACAGGATTCCTTTTCCATGAAAAACACGCTCAAACTCAGCGCACTTCTTTGCGCCATGCTTGCCGCCAGCAGCGCCATGGCAGCCGACTGGAGCAGCAATTCCGTCGGCTACCGCTACGCACCCAGCGACAGCGAGCCAGGCGTGGCCCATAAAGTTTCCAAAAACATCCTGACCTTCACCAGCGTCAGCGGCGACAAGCTGGGCACCAACTTCTTCACCATTGATTTGCTCAAGTCCGGCGCCAACGACCCAGCAGCCGGCAACGGCATGGGCGCCCAGGAATGGTACGGTTTTTACCAGCGCAGCTTCTCCATGAACGCCATGACCGGCAACAAGACCGGCTACGGCTTTGCCAAAGACCTGAGCCTCACCGCCCGTGTCGACGCAGGCGCCAAGAACACCGCGTTCGCTCCTGCACCACGCAAGTTGTGGCTGGGCGCAGAAGCTGCCATGCCGGTTTCAGCCGGCTTCTGGAATGTCGGCGTTGCCGCGTACAAAGAGTCCAACAACAATGGCCTTGCGAAGACATCCGTGTCGTTCAAAGTCGCACCGGCCTTGACCAGCGCCTGGGCGATCCCCGTCGGCGGCGTCGGCAGCTTCGGCGGCTTTGTAAGCATCGTTGGCCCTAAAGGCAAAGACGGCTTCGGCGCGGACACCAAGACCGAAACGCTGGCGCGCGCCACCTTCATGTTCGACGTCATGGGCCCAAAAAGCGGCTTGACGGCTGGTGTGGGTGTTGAGTACTGGAACAACAAGTTTGGCTGCAATAACGCGACTTCAGGCGTTGCAAATTCCTGCAAATCCACCACGCCTTTGCTGCTGGTTGAATACAAGCTGTAATTGCTGACTTCTCACGCCGGCTTTCAAGCCGGCCCAAGCGGCCGGTGCAGCGATGCCCCGGCCGCTTTTTCATGTCTGGATACCAGGTGAGCACAGCAAAGCCCCTGAAAATGGCTCAAAGGCCAGAACACCTTTGCCAACAGCCGTTCAAGCAAAGCGCTTGGCTTCGTGCCGACGGCAGACAACCTTGACGGCGCTACTGTCAGTCCAGCGTGATACCGGCGTCCCTGATGACCTGGGTCCATTTTTTGTATTCAGCCTGAACAAATCTAGCGGTCTCGGCAGGCGGCACATAAGGCTTGGGTTCGAAGCCGCTGGCCCTGAGCTGTGTACGCATCTCCTCATCGGCAAGTGCCAGCTCCATCGCCTTATTCAGGCGCTGGATCACGTCTGGCGGAGTCTTGGCGGGCGCGAACAAGCCAAACCACGAGGTCATTTCGACACCGGGGAAGCCAACTTCACGCGCTGTCGGGATGCCTGGGAAACCAGAATCACGATTGGGACCGGTCACAAAAAGCGCGTTGACCTGTTTGCTTTCAATGAAACGCCTGGCCGATGGCAAGGTATCGACAAACAAGTCAACGCGTCCGCCCAGCATGTCAGTGTAGACAGGCTGGGCGCCCTGGTAGGGAACCTGAACGATATTGACACCGGTTTCCTTAAGAAACGCCGCCGCCAGCACCTGCTGGCCCGTACCGGAACCAGCCGTGGCGACATTGAGTTTTCCCGGGTTGGCACGCGCGTATTGGATGAGACCAGGCAGGTCGTTGATGCCCAGGTCGCGTCTGGTGATCATCACGTAGGGACTTTCCGCGGCGATTCCTATGCCTACAAAGTCGGTGAGCGGGTTGTAGGGCAGTTTTTTGTACAAGGCGCCATTGAAGACTATATTGCTCAGCCCGCCCATGACCAGGGTATAACCATCGGGCGGCGCATTGAGCACGGCCATGGTTCCGACCAGAGAGCCTGAGCCTGGACGATTGGCCACGACCACGCTCTGGCCGAGGTTTTTCGACAGGGCTTTCTCAAGACGCCTGGCTACCAGATCAAACCCGCCACCTGGCGCAGTGCCAACGATAAGCGTGATGGGTTTGGAGGGGTAAGGCTGGGCGCCGGTACCACAGGCAAGGCCAAACAGCGCGAGCAGCGTGAGAAACGCTCTAAAAATTTTGTTCATGACGCTTTGCCTTCCTTGTCCTTCAACCAGGCCTGCGCGCTTTGGTACAGCGCTTTTTCCTCCTCGCTGTTGGGATCCGGGATGGTCGTGCTGATCGTCAGGCCGGCTGCCGACTGCATATAGGCCATGTGACGGAAACCGACCTGCAGTGTGGCGAGCCTTTCGGCGTCGAGCAACAGCGCTTCACCAGGCACGACAAGCTGGAGTGCGTCCTTGTCATAAACCGGCACACGCCGCTGTATGCGCCAGTCTCCATTGACCTTGCGAAGAAAGTCAAGAAAACGTCCGTACACCGTGGCATCAACAAGCTTGTCGTGCACCATGCCACGCGCAAGCAATGTGATGCGGGTTTCGGCAAAGGCCTTGTCGCCATTTATCTCGGATGTGGTGCCGCCTATGAGATGCATGGCACCGCGGTCCCTGGGTTGGTGCTTGCGCATCTCCACACTGCGGTCTACGAAAATGCCGGCCGGGCCGTCAAACCATGAGGTGATCATGGTCGCGTCTTCGGTGTAGCAGGATCGGAGCTTGTCAAATTCACCGGCATCACGCCAGGTGCCCCAGTTCAGCAGCAGCTGCGCGATTTCCAGTTTATCCAATAGATCGTTGGTTTTTTTCATACTACGCATGATGTGTTGTCTTTCTTGCTTGTCATATCTCTCGGCAGTAAGCGCTGATCTGCATCATCAGTCAGTCGCGAAAAAATGCTTAACTCAAGCCAGGTTCACCTTGGATTTACCTTTCAGGCCCAGCATCTCACGGGCTTCGTCAGCTGTGGCGCAATCGATGCCTAGCGGCTCCAGCACTCTGCGAATCAGACTGACCTGATCCGCATTGGAGCGCGCGAGTTCTCCCCGGCCAAGATACAGCGAGTCCTCGAGCCCGACACGCACGTTGCCACCCATCAGCGCGGCGTGCGTGATCAGCGGCATCTGGTGGCGACCGGCAGCGAGCACCGACCAGCGGTAGTTGTCCTTGAACAATTTGTCAGCGATGTGCTTCATGTGGACAAGGTTGTCTATGTCGGCGCCTATCCCGCCCAGCACCCCGAACACAAACTGAAGAAAGAGCGGTCCGCTTGCGAGGCCACGATCGACGAAATGTTTAAGACTGTAGAGGTGGCCAACGTCATAACACTCAAACTCGAAACGCGTGCCGTGTGCCTCGCCGAGACGACTGAAGATCTGCTCGATGTCGCCAAAGGTGTTGCGAAAGATCCCGTTGCGCGAGCCTTCGAGGTAGTCGCGCTCCCACGGATGTTTGAATTCCTTGAGTTTGTCGAGAACGGGAAAGGTCGCGAAGTTCATCGAGCCCATGTTGCACGAGGCCATCTCGGGCGCCACATCGAGCGCAGCGGCCAGACGCTGGTCCAGCGTCATCGTCTGCGAGCCACCTGTGGTGATGTTGATGACGGCATCGGTCTGGGCGTGGATCTGCGGCAGGAATTGCCGGAACACAGCCGGATCAAAACTCGACCGGCCATCGACCGGGTCGCGGGCATGCAGATGCAGGATGGCCGCGCCGGCCTTGGCCGCAGCCACCGCTTCATCGGCGATCTGCTGCGGCGTGATCGGCAAATGCGGCGACATCGTCGGCGTGTGTATCGAGCCCGTGACGGCGCAAGTGATGATGACTTTTCTGGACATGGCGCAGCGCTTTCAGGAAGGCTCGGCGATGACGACGTTCTCGATATGGCCTATGCCGTCAATCTCGACCCTCATCACATCGCCTATCTTCAGCCATGACGGCGGGTTCATGGCCACGCCGACGCCTGAAGGCGTGCCGGTGGCCAGCACGTCGCCGGGCTCCAGCGTCATCACGGTTGAAAGGTAGGCAATCTGCTCGTAGATGTTGAACACCATCTCGCCGGTGTTCACTTCCTGCTTGACCTGGCCGTTGACCAGCATGCGAAGGTTCAGGTTGTGCGGGTCGGCGACCTCATCGTCCGTCACTATCCAGGGGCCTATCGGGCCGGTGGTGTTGAAGGACTTGCCCAGCGTCATGGTGGCCGAGCGTTTTTGCCAGTCGCGCACGGATACGTCGTTGCAGACCAGGTAACCGGCAATGACGGAGCGCGCATCTGCAGCACTCACATGACGGCAACGCTTGCCTATGACCACGCCGAGTTCAGCCTCGTAATCAAGGTTGTCAGACACCTTGGGCATGTGCACAGGGTCGAACGGGCCGTTGACGCAGGACACCTGCTTGTTGAACCAGACCTGGCTGTCAGGCACCTGGACGCCGAGCTGGCGCGCCTCTGCGGCGTGTTTGGCGTAGTTCATGCCGATGGCGAGGAATTTGCTCGGGTTGGGCACGGGCGCTTCCAGGCGCACATCGGCCAGCGGGAAGGTCACGCCGCTGCCTGCGCTGACATCGCGGGCACGCTGCATCATGGCAGCGCCGCCGGACAGCAGCTCGCGCATGGTGCTGGGCAGGCTGCTGTCCGAGGCCGGCAAATCGACAACCTGGTTGCCGATGATTTTGCCGATGGAGAGGTGGCCACGGCAGGAAAAAGTAACGAGTTTCATAAATAGCTATTTTTAGGGGTTGCCCAGCTCAAGCAGCTGGGGTGGCGGGTGAAGTGAGGCCCTGCATATGTGCAAAGACCGCAGGTGGCTGGTGACCCCAGATGCTGATGCGCTGGTATTCACGCACGTCGTCCCAGTTGTCGGTGATCTGCCGGCCTGTAGCGCCGACCTCGACCTGCCAGCCGTCGGGGCTGATGCTGTAAAAACTCACCATGCCGTCGTTCTCATGCTGGCCCAGCATGTTGGCCAGCGGCGTACCGGTAGCCAGTGCCCGTTCATAGGCCGCACCAACATCAGCGACCTGCTGAACTTCAAAATTGATATGGTGCAGTTTCTGCGCAACCTCAGGCGCAGGTATCTGGGCAATCGCGAGTGAATGGTGTCTGGCGTTGCAGTGGAAGAACGATACATTCAGTTCCACCGGCCCCATGGGCATACGCAGGTAATCAGACAGCTTCAGGCCCAGGCCTTCCAGCGCAAACTTGCGCGATGCGTCGTACACGTCTGCACCGGCAACGCCAAAAACGAAATGGCCAAAACCCTGGTTCTGGGTGACAAAGCCCTTGGGGTAAACAGCGCTGGCAAATGGTACGCTGGCGTTTTCCAGACCTAGCACCACTTCCACTACAACACCCCAAGGCGCGGGCACCCTGACCATTTCGGCCACGCGGCGTTCACGGTTCTGTACATCGGTTCCGGGTACGGGGTCCAGTCCCAGCTTGCGCAGACGCGAGACAACGCCATCGAACGCAGCACGACTGGCGGCTTCAAAACCTATGCAGGTCGCATCGTTGGCCGCACCCTGGGTCAGCACCACGCGCTGCGCCGTGCCGTCTACGCGCCAGGTGAAAGCGCCAGCGGGTGTGGGCTCGCCAGGCATCAGACCAACGACGTCGCCTAGGTAGTTGTTGACGGCAGCCGGATTGCGGCTCTCCAGAACAATATAGGCAGATTCAATATCAATCTTCATCAGGTAGGTTCCTGCACAGGGCGTGCGTCTGGAGGTTTAGCCGCCGCTTCCTTGAGTTGGGTTTCGTTTTCAAGCATGCTGGCTACCAGGCGACGTGCATGCACCAGGCCGGCGTCCGACGCGATCATCACCAGCGGCACACCACCTTCTCTGTCGAGAGATGCCTGCTGCGCTTCAACCACCACCTTGTCTTCCGCAAACGTCGCCGGCAGGCTGGTCAGCAGCTTGGCGCGCAGCTCGGGCTCGCCCACCTCGTAGGTTCGCGCGCCCGACCAGAAATAATGTGTGCTTTTGGCGGTTTCTGGTGTTTGCAGATTCAAACCGACGAAGGCAATGCCACCGGAGCGGTCGCCTTCACGTGCGCCTGTATTGACATCTTTGGCACCGGTGTGGATGCGCACTGCAGCAGGCGGGAAAAAATCGATCTCCATCCAGCGGTCTACCGTCGCGGTGTTGAACTTGAATGCCGCAACATAGGCTGGCGGCGGCACGGAATTGGGCATCCAGCGGGTCACCTTGACACTGGTTTCAGAGCGCGTGGTCTGGGTTTCAGCCTCCGAATGCGCCTGCGGTGTGCCGCCAATCGTGCGCTGATGCACATAGCCCACATGCGTGAGGTCCATCAGGTTGTCGGTGATCAGCTGGTAGTTGGCATTGATGGAATACCTGTCCTTGATCCACACCCAGGCCGGGTCGGTATGCCAGGGGTGGCGCACGATCAGCGCCGGGTCCGCCAGCGCCGGATCGCCCATCCAGATCCAGAACATTTCATCCTGCTCGACGACGGGGTAGCTCCTGACTTTGGCCTGCGCAGGCACACGCTCCTGGCCCGGCACTTTGACGCAAACACCTTTGCGGTCATAGACCAGGCCGTGGTAGCCGCACTGAAGCTGGTCGCCGACCACGCAGCCGTGCGACAGCGGCAGCGCGCGGTGGCAGCAACGGTCTTCCAGCGCGAGCGCAGTGCCATCTTCGGTGCGGTAGAAAACCACCGGCAGCTCAAGCAGAACGCGGCCCAGCAAACCCAGAGGTTTGACCTCATCGGCCCATGCGCCCATGTACCAGGCGTTGTATATGAACATGATGCTTACTCCTGATTGAACTTGCTTGTATTTTTTTACTGCGCTTATTGCGGCTTGGCGCCAATGTCCTGAAGCACTTTTTCCCAGCGCACGCGGTCGTCGTTCCAGTACTTGCCAAACTGGGCAGGTGTCAGGTTTTTGGCGTACACACCAAAAGCGTCAAAACGTTCGGTCAGCTCCGGAGTTTTGGCGACCTGAACCACATCGCGGTTGACGCGCTCAATCGCCTGGGCGCTGGTACCCCTGGGCGCGATGATGCCGAACCAGCCATTGATCACCATGCCGGGATACGTTTCTGCCACCGTCGGAAGTTGCGGACGACTGGCCATGCGGACATCGGAGAACACGGCAATCGCCTTCAGCTTGCCGCCCTTGACCATGGGGTCTATGGGCGGAATGCCGTCAATGATGATTTGCGCATCGTTGTTCATCACCGCAGCAATCGCCGCGCCACTGTTGGCATAGGGCACGGCACGCATGGGAATACCTGACGTTCTGCCAAGCACTTCACCTGCCAGGTGAGGCACCGAATAGATGAATGGCGAGGTGACGACAAAATTGTTGGGATCTTTTTTCGCCATGGCCATCACGTCGGCCAGCGAATTGGCCGGCGAAGAGGCGTTCACGGCCATCATCATCGGACCTTCGGCCACCAGCGCCACGGGCACAAAGTCTTTCACCACATCGACCTGCGCGTTTCTGAACATGTAGGGCGACAGGGTGATGGCCGAAGCAGGCACAAACGCAAAGGTATGGTCGTCCTGCGCGCCGCTCTTGATGGCGCCCAGGCCGATCATGCCGCCAGCACCCGGGCGGTTCTCGATGATGACGGGCTGACCCCAGGCCTTGGACAATTTATCACCCATCACCCGGGCGACGATGTCGGGCGCCGTACCTGCAGGCGATGGCACCCAGATGCGTACGGGCTTGCTCGGCCATGTGGCCTGCGCCGGAGCCTGGGCCAGCGCAGCGCCGCAGCCAAGCAGGGCCGTGACGCAGACAGCGAGTGCCGTGCGGCGTTTAGATGAAATCATGGATATCTCCTTTGGTATTTTTAAAAGGCTGAATTCACAAGGCTGGTTCAAGCGACTTGCCGACTGCATGGGCAAGCATGTCCGAGGCATCTGCAAGACTGTCGCCGCACCAGGCGATGTACTGATCGGGCCGGATCAGCGCGTAGTCACAACCGTAGAGCACACGGAGCGCCGGCAGGTCGGGTGACAGAAGCCGAAGCGGAATGCCCTGCGCGGCCGCAGCGACCACCACGATGTCGGTAAAAGCATGTGCATCGGCGCGTATGACCAGCAAGGTGAAACCGCTCGTCGAAAAATGGTCATACAAAGAAGCGCCGCGGCTGCGACCGTCTTGCAACCAGGCATGAGGCGCCAGGCAGCCCGGCCTGGCCAGCGGCATGTAGTCGGTGGATTCAGCCACATCACCGGCACTACTGGCCTGGCCTGGGAGCACAGGCGAGTGCCTGTAACGGCTGCCCAGCACCACGCCCAGCGAATAAAACTCGCGCTGTTTGGTCGCTGCGATCGTGGCTGCGACATCGGCGCGTCTGGCGTCGGCCGCATCACCCGAGTCCTCCAGGCCCGCAACCACCAGTTTGGTGGAGCTGACGGCATGATTGGCCACAGACTCTTCAATGACGCGCTGATGCACCTGCCGCCGCTCGATCTCGTAACTCGATAACAGGGCATCACCGCCCCAGCCCGACAGCACGGCCGATAACTTCCAGCCCAGATCCAGCGCATCGCCGATGCCCATGTTCATGCCGTAACCGCCAAAGGGCGGGTGCAAATGGCAGGCATCACCGATCAGGAAGGCGCGGCCGCCGCCATAGCGCTCGGCAATCAGCTGGTGCGCCGTCCATTCATCACGGTTCAAAATCTCGATGGCTATGTCAAAGCCCAGCGCCTTGCGGATCAGCTCAGCCGGATCAAACGAGACGTCATTCAGTTTGGGGCAGCCAAAAGTCCAGCGGTCGCCCGAGTCCAGCGGGGCAATGACGGACGGCACCTCTTCATTGACCAGCCAGTACATCACCGCAGGGCCCAGGCCATGGCGCGCGGCCAGCCCCGGCGCGCGAAAGATGATGTTGTGGTTGTGTGACAGCGGCGAGGTGCCGCTCATCTTGATGCCGAGCTTTTCCCGCACCGTACTGCGCGCGCCGTCCGCGCCCACGATGTAGGCCGCCGTGACGTTTGTCTGTGCGCCGGTGTTGATATCACGCAGCACAGCCGTGACATGGTCGCCATGGTCGCCATGGTCGGTGAAATCTTCCAGCTCGGTTTCAAACCGTATCTCTACGCCAGACAATTCGTTAGCTCGCGTCTTGAGCACGCCTTCGACTTTGTACTGCGGAATCCACTGCGCATGCTCTGAGTAGCGCTCGTCTCTTTCCGGGCTGCAATTGAAGGCGTTAGGAAAGCGGTGCAGTTCGTAACCGCTCATGCGCGTGGCAAACACCACATTGGATGGGTAGTCCACCCCAAACGGAGATTCGGCCGCCAGCCGGTCAGCAATGCCCCAGCGACGAAACAGCTCGCGCGTGCGCACGTTGCTGGTCTTGGCGCGGGGCGCGTAGCCCACATGCTCATGACGCTCGACCACGATGCAGCGTTGGCCCTGACTGCCCAGCTCTACCGCCAACGACAGGCCGGCTGGCCCGGCGCCGATGATCAGCACGTCGGTGTCCCGACCTACGCCCTTGCCCGGCATATTTTGTGAATTTTTCATTGTCTCCCTCCCGGCGCAAGCCATCCTGCCAACGCCGTTGTTTTGTTTGATATGCCGACTTTAAGCAGCTGCGGGATAATTGGATAGATCATTCATTGAATACAGGTTATGAAAAATTTTGATAACCTTCAGCCCGAGCTGGCTGACCTCAAGGCAGTCATGGCCTTGATGGAGCACGGTACCGTGACACGCGCCGCGCAGACGCTGGGCACCAGCCAGTCGGCCCTGAGCTACCAGCTTGACCGCATGCGCAAACGCTTTGGCGATGCGCTGTTTGTGCGCATAGGCAACCGCATGGCTGCAACGCCCTTCACCCAACGGCTGGCCGAGCCGGCGTCACGCGTGCTGCGCATCATGGAAACCGAAATCGGCGGATTGCAGAGCTTTGATCCGGCCACGACCAGGCGCGAGTACCGGATAGGCATGAACGAGCTGGGCGCCATCACACTGGTGCCCAGGCTGGTCAGGCGCCTGGCGGAACTGGCGCCGCATGCGGCGCTGTCGCCGGTTCAGCTGGGGCCCGAAAATCTCAGCGCCGCCCTGGAGTCGGGGCAGCTCGACATGGCTGTGGGCTTTTTTGCCAGCTCCGATCCGGGATTGTTTCAGCAGCGGCTCTACCAGCGCGACTATGTGTGCATTGCGCGCAAGGACCACCCAGAGGTCGGCACGACACTCTCATGGCGGGCCTTCAGCCTGGCGCGCAAGGTGCATACCGGCGCCATCCCCGTCACGACGGGCTGGCTGGAGACGCAGTTGCGCAAAGCCAGCTTCGCGCCCAGCGTGACCATGAGTATCCAGCACATCGCAGCGATTCCCTTTATTGTCAATGCCAGCGACATGGTGGCCATCGTGCCGCGCGAGTTGTACGAGCTGTTTTCACCCCTGCTCGCGCTGAAAACCGTGCGCCTGCCCAAAGCCATTCCAGCCATCACCATCCGCCAATACTGGCACCCGCGCATCGCCAGTGACCCGTCAGTGAAGTTTTTACGTGAGCTGGTGTACGAGGTAGCCAGGGAACCGAATCACGCCTAAAAAAACTGTCCGAGGCTGTCCTTGAGCATCATCAGCACGGCCACCCCCATCACCGCCACGCCACCCCAGCCAAACCAGGTGGTCTTGAAGCCTGAGGTGAAACTGCCCATCACCTCTTTTTTGCTGGCCAGCAGCATCATGCCGACCATGATGGGTACGGCCACCACACCGTTGATCACGGCGCTCCAGTAGAGCGCCTTCATCGGGTCTACTGCGGTGAAATTCAGGCCGGTTCCGACGATGGTGGCGATGGTGATGATGGCGTAAAAGCGCTTGGCTTCAAACCAGCGCCGCTCCAGGCCTTCAGGCCAGCCGAAGGCTTCGGCCACCGCGTAAGCTGCTGACGAAGCCAGCACCGGCACGGCCAGCCCTGTGAACTCATGCAAATCCACCACGCCTTTGCTGCTGGTTGAATACAAGCTGTAATTGCTGACATCTCAAGCCGGCCCAAGCGGCCGGTGCAGCGATGCACCGGCCGATTTTTTATATTTGAATACTTGATTGAGCGTTAACAAAGCAAGCCCCAGAGCGTCATAAGCACGGCAAGGCTGCGCCACACAGCTTACAGGGATTTGTCAGCAGCTCTTAGGTCTTCATATCCAGGAAGCCGCGCAAAGTCTGCGAAGTGTTGTCAACATGCCAGGCCAAAAAGAACTCGGTCTTAGCCTTGGTTCCACGCAGGTTACGGTACACGACATTCTGCATCTGCAGCCGGTGCATGGACTCGGGCACTATCGCGATCCCGACGCCGGCCGCCACCAGCCCCACCACGGTCGACATGGGGTAGGCCTCCTGCGCAATGCGCGGTGAAAAACCCGCGCTCTCGCACATCTTGCGCAATTGTTCGTGAATAGCCGGCGCCTCACTGCGACTGAAGCATGACCTTGTCCTGCCCCGCCAGAGGGTGGTGGGTCGGCAACGCGGCCATGAAGCCTTCCTTGAACAGGCTGCGCGTGGCCAACCAGGGTTCGGTAACAGACTGACGGATGATGCCGACGTCAATCTCGCTGTTCTTGAGCATCACGGTTTGCCGCGCCACCGTGAGCTGCTGCAGCGAAACCGCCACATGCGGATAAAGCCGCCGGTACTGACTAAGCAGGGCCGGTACCGAGGTGTAAATTGTGGAGCCCACAAAACCTATTCGTAATGAGCCGGTTTCCCCACGGCTTGCGCGGCCCACGACATCGGGAATACCGGCTGACAACGCCAGCAGCCGGCGCGCTTCCTGCAGCAAGGCCTGCCCCGCCGGCGTCAGGGCCACCTCGTGCGAGGAGCGCACCAGCAGCTGCGCGTCCAGTTCCTGTTCGAGTCTGGCAATCTGCCTGCTGAGCGGCGGCTGCGAAATATGCACGCGTACCGCAGCGCGGCTAAAGCTCAACTCTTCGGCCACGGCTACGAAGTAAGACAACTGGCGCAAATCCATGAATACCTTTTCGGTATAGCCAATAACTTTATTATGCATTGGACAGCAAAAAAGCCGAGGTCTAGCATCCCTTCCATAACGACTGTTCTGGAGACAACATGACACCTTACTTGAACGCAGGCCGGCGCTGCCTGTTTTTGCACGGCCTAAGGTTCGCTACCCTGACGCTGACCCTGTGTGTGGCGTGGGCCCAGCCCGCCTCCGCCCAAGCCTATCCGTCCAAACCCATCAAGCTGATCGCGCCCTTTGCCGCAGGCGGCGCGGCTGACACGGTAGCTCGCATCCTTACACCCAAGCTGTCCGAATTTCTAGGCCAGCCTATCATCATTGAAAACCGCGCAGGCGCGAGCGGCGCCATCGGTTCCGCCTTCGTAGCCGCTGCGGCACCGGATGGCTACACCCTTCTGATGAACCTGGGTCCGCCGCACCAAACCGTGCAGTTCTTCACCAAGGGTGTCAAATACGATCCTGTCAGGGACTTCACGGCGATTTCACACGTGGCGACCGCACCGCAGACGCTGGTGGTGCCAGCGTCCTCGCCCATCAAGTCGGTCGCTGATTTTGTCGCTGCGGCCAAGGCCTCGCCCAAAGGCCTGTCGTATGCGACATCGGGCGCGGGCACCTCACAGCACCTGGCTGGACTGCTGCTGGCAAGTTCCGAGAAACTTTCGCTGACGCACGTGGGCTACCGCGGCGGTGCGCCGGCCCTGACCGACGTCGTCGGCGGCCAGATCGACGCCGGCTTGCTGGTGCTGTCCAACACGCTGCCCTACATCCAGTCGGGAAAACTCCGTGCGCTGGGCGTAGTAGAAAGCCACCGCTCCAAATCCGCCCCGACCATCCCGACGCTGGCCGAAGGTGGCCTCACGGGTTTCTCGGTACCCGACACCTGGGTGGGAGTCATGGGGCCCGCCGGACTTCCTGCACCCATCGTGCAGCGGATCAATGCTGACATCCAGAAGGTTCTGAAAAATCCGGACGTCAGAGCGCAACTACAACAGGCAGGCTATGACCCCGTCGAAGCGTCGCCCGAAGAATTCGCAAAACTGCTGACCGACAGCACCCAAGTTTACAAAGCCATCGTCCAGAATGCCGGCATCAAGCCCGAATGATTTTCCACAAAAAGCTTCAAAAAATATGACCAAGAAAACCACCACTACCGCAGGCCGCAAGCCCGGCCCTGCCTTCCCCCGCATGACCGTCGTGCTGACATTCCTGATGGAGAACTGGTCTGTAGGCGAGGCGCCGCCCTACTCCCCCATGACCAGCCCACCCAAGGCCGGCGAGATCGACCGCGCCGGCATTCTCTGGGCCGACTACGGCGGGCGCTCCGGCATCGCCAGGCTGATGCGGGTCGCCGACCGCCACGGCGTGTCGGGCACGGTCTGCGTGAACGCCCGATCGGCGGAACTGTTTCCCGAGACGGTGAAGCACATCGTTAAGTCGGGCTTCGAGCTCGGGGGTCACAACTACGCGCAAGACGAGGTGCTGTCCGGACTCAACGAAACCGAAGAACGCACACTGATCCAGAAAAGCCTGCGCATCCTGCAGGAAGTTTCGGGCGTGCGCCCAACAGGCTGGCTCAGCTCCACTATAGCGACCACAGAGCGCACGGCCGACCTGCTGAGCGAGGAAGGCCTGCTCTGGCATGGCGACTACAACAACATCGACCAGCCGCACCAGGTGGAGACGCGCTCACGCCGCATCGTCGCGATTCCGCACAGCGACTACGCCGACAACCGCGTGCTGCGCGGCGCGCCGGACGACTGGTACAACTGCTACAAGGACATGTTCGACTACCTCTACCGCCAGGAGCCGGGTGCATTGATCAACATAACCATGCACGGCAATTTCGGCGGCCGGCCGTTGATGTCGGCGCAATTGGACAAGCTGCTGACCCACATGCTGGCCCACGACGAAGTCTGGGTGCCGCGCCATGACGAGCTGGCCAACTGGGTCAACGAGCACTGCGTGCAGGAAACGCCATTCATCCAGCGCTTTGCCGCTTGAACCACTTTCCCCACGCACAGACAGTACACACCAGACATGATCACCGAGAATGAACGCCGACAGGCCGCAGATGCGCTGCTCGAAGCCGGCAGCACCCGCCAGCCGATTCGTCAGGTCAGCCACACCTTGCCTGCGATGGAAATCGAAGACGCTTATGCCGTGCAAAAGCTCTGGGCCAACAGCAAGGTCGCCAAGGGCGCCCGCATCGTCGCCCACAAGATAGGCCTGACTTCGCGCGCCATGCAGATGGCCTCGAAGATGACCGAGCCCGACTACGGCATGCTGATGGACGACATGCGTTACACCGATGGCGCGCGCATCCCAGCTAGCAGCTTTAACGCACCACGCCTTGAGGTGGAACTGGCCTTTGTGCTGGGCAAACCGCTGGGCGGCAAGCACGTCACGATTTACGACGTACTGGACGCCACCGCCTACGTCACACACGCACTCGAAATCATCGACTACCGCACAGAGGTGCCGCGCAGCATCTGTGACACCATCGCCGACAGCGCGGCTGCAGCCGCCATGGTGACAGGCGGGCGCGTCGTCAAGCCCATGGACATCGACCTGCGCTGGGTCAGCGCGACGCTGTCCAAGAACGGCGTCATTGAAGAATCGGGCGTCTCAGCCGCAATCATGGGGCACCCCGCCATGGGCATCGTCTGGCTGGCCAACAAACTGGCGCTGCACGGCATTACCCTGGTGGCGGGATCGTTCACACGGCCCACGCCAGTCGCAGCGGGCAACACGATCCATGCCGACTTTGGGCCAATGGGCTCTCTAGGCGTTTCTTTCAGCTGAAAGCCGCTCCAAGCTGAACTCCGGGTGTACGAAATCACTTCGCCGCCCGGTAGCTAGAACACGCGCAAAAATGCGCGCTAATGCCCGAGTAACAAGGCCACACCATGGACTTGCCAGTCAACCAATTCAAGAAAGCGTTGCGCGCCAGGCAGCAACAAATAAGTGTGTGGTGAACGCTCTCCAGCCCTTACGGCATCGAGCTGCTGGCCGGCTCAGGATTCGAATGGCTGCGGCTGGACACCGAGCACTCGCCCAGCGACGTGCTCAACGTGTTGGCACAGTTACAGGCCGTCGCGCCCTACGCGGTTTCCGCCGTGGCGCGGCCCGCGTGGCAGACCCAGTGCTGATCAAGCGCTACCTCAACATAGGCGCGCAACCCTGCTGATTCCCTATGTGTAGTACGCGCAAGAAGCTCGGCAGGCCGTGCAAAGCATCACCTACCCGAGCGGCGTCTCGGCACTGACGCGAGCCTCGCGCTTCGGCCGCGTTTCCAACTACGCTAAAGTCTGTAGCGATGAACTCTGCCTGCTGGTGCAAATTGAAACCCCGGAGGCGTTCGACAACCTCGAAGCCATCGCTGCCATGGACGGCATCTTTATAGGCCCCGGCGACCTGGCTTCCAATATAGGGCACCTCGGTGAACCGGGCAACCCGGCGGTTGTGGCGAAAATTGAAAATGCCATCAAGCGCATCGCAGCCTGCGGCAAGCCTGCCGGCATACTGGCTGGCGACGAGGCCTTTGCCAAGCGCTGCATCTCTGTGGGACCCACCTTCACCGCGGTGGGTGTAGACGTGGGCCTGCTGGCCCGCGCCACCACGCAACTGCGGCAGCAATTCAGCACCATGGCCTGGACCAACCTGAAGTCAGGCCTCGCGGTATAGCCCGTCTTGGTCAGCGCGTACTTTTACAGGCCACCCGTCAGGGTACCCCGCATGCGCTGCACGTGATGGACGCACTCGATAAAAGCCGATGTGGGTCGCGACGGCATGGCCTGGGCTGCCTGTCTATCCACAAATCACAACCCTTATGACAAGCTTGTCGCTCAAGGCGCGGGGCCACGGCGCTTATGGGTGAAACGATAGGCGGCGAGCTGAGCGGGCGTCTAGAGCATCGGCCGAAACAAATCCAGCAGCATCATCAGCACGGCCACCCCCATCACCGCCACGCCACCCCAGCCAAACCAGCGCGTCTTGCGGCCTGAGGTGAAGTTGCCCATCACCTCTTTTTTGCTGGCCAGCAGCATCATGCCGACCATGATGGGTACGGCCACCACACCGTTGATCACGGCGCTCCAGTAGAGCGCCTTCATCGGGTCTACTGCGGTGAAATTCAGGCCGGTTCCAACCACCGTGGCCAACGTGATGATGAAGTAAAAGCGCTTGGCTTCAAACCAGCGCCGCTCCAGCCCCTCAGACCAGCCAAAGGCTTCGGCCACCGCGTACGCTGCTGACGAAGCCAGCACCGGCACGGCCAGCATGCCGGTCGCGATGATGCCGCCGGCAAACAGCGCAAACGCAAATTCACCAGCCAGCGGCCGCAGCGCCTGCGCGGCCTGCGCGGCGGAGCTCACGTCGCGAACACCTGCGGCATACAGCACCACCGCGCCCAGCAGCATGATGAAGAAAGCCACCGCATTGGAGAAAAACATGCCCAGGAAGGTGTCACGCTTGACGCGGCGCAGGTCGCGGCGAATCCGCAACTCGCTGCCCTGACCGGTGCCTTTGAGGCGCAGCTCCTCGACTTCCTGCGAGGCTTGCCAGAAAAAAAGATAGGGTGAAATCGTGGTGCCCAGCAGCGCGACGATCATCATCCAGTAGCCCGAGGTCCATTGCAGCCTGGGGATCACCAGGTCATGCAGCACCTGAACCCAGGGCACGTCCACCAAAAACGCGGCAATCACGTAAGAAAACAAAAACAGCGTCAGCCATTTCAAAATCGGCGCGAGCTTGCGGTAAGGCACAAACACCTGCAGCAGCACGGTGACCACACCAAACGCCATGGCGTGAAAATGCGCGCGACCACCGACCACCAGTTGCAAGGCCTCGCCCATGGCGGCAATGTCTGCCGCGATATTGATGGTGTTGGCAATCACCAGCAAAAAAACCATGCTCATGAGGAAGGCTCGCGGCGTGTGCTCGCGCAAATTCGCGGCCACCCCCTTGCCAGTGACGCGGCCTATGCGCGCGCTGACCAGCTGGATGGCGATCATGAAAGGCAGTGACAAGAACACAGTCCAGAGCAGGCCAGTGCCAAACTGCGCCCCGGCCTGCGTGTAGGTGGCAATACCGGACGGGTCGTCATCAGCAGCACCGGTGACAACGCCCGGGCCGACATGGCGCAGGAAGGACGGGACTCGCTTGAACATCGGGCGAGCCTAACACGGCCTAGCTGACGGCCGACCGACTTGACAAGAAAATGCCTGTAGCCCTTTTTTTCTGAGCGCGACAAGCTATTAAAGATATAGCAATCAGCAAATTTTTTCGTGCCTGCGCTGCAGGCGCCTGGCGGCACCAGTCTCAGCGCTCGGTAAACACATCCACGATGGTCTGGCGCAGCCAGCGGTTGCCCGGATCAGCCTCAAAACGCTTGCTCCAGTGCAGCGATACCGCGAAGTCACGCAAGGCAAACGGCGGCTCGATGATCGCGTAGCCGCCAGCGGCCGCAAAAATCTGGGCGATATTGCGCGGCATCACCACACCCAGATCGGTGCCTTTGACAATCGCCGGCAAGGCCATGAAATGTTCGGAGGTCAGGCGCAGGCGGTCTTCAAGCTGCAGCATCTGCAAAATGCGCAAGGTGTCCGAATGCGTGCGCACCGCCACATATTCCAGCTGGTCCAGGGCGTCCAGCAAAGCCTGGCCGCTGCGCCTGGGCTTGATAAACGGATGGCCTTCGCGCAGCAGCACGATGTAGCGGTCCTTGAGCAATTGAACGCGTTGCGTGTCTTTGACGGTGGGCAAAAAACCAAACGCAAAGTCTATGCGTCCGCTGTCCAGTGCGGCAGCGATGTCTCCGCTCGCCAGTGGCGTGGTTTCAATCCGCAGTCCGGGCGCGAGTTGGCGCAGCGCCACCATCAGGTCGGGCAGAAAGCGTGCCTCGCCAATGTCACTCATGTGGATTCGAAACACCTTGTTTGAGGCCTGCGGCTCAAAAACGGCCGATTCATTGAGCGCCTGCTCCAGCGTCGCCAGGGCGCTGCGCACCGCGTCGGCCAGTCTGTCGGCCCTGGGCGTGGGTTGCACACCGCCACCAGCGCGCACAAACAGCGGATCCTTGATCAGCAGGCGCAGCCGCGTCAACCCCTGGCTGGCGGCCGGCTGCGTCAAGTCCATCAGCTCGGCGGCGCGGCTGACATTGCGCGTACGGTAAACCGCATCAAACAGCCGCAGCAGATTCAGGTCTATGTCTTTTATATGCATTTAATGAATACCAGATAGTCTTTCTATTTTATTGATTGATAGTTTATTCAGCGTCACACTGCCCGTTTCCGAGAAAAAATAAAGCATGGAGACAGGCTGTGGAAGTTTCATTCAGCAAGGAAATTGAATCGCTGCGGCTAAAAAGCGGCGAGACATTCCACGGCGAGGGCATTCTGGCGATCACCAAGGCGCTGCTGCAGTCCGGCGTGGCCTACGTGGGCGGCTATCAGGGCGCGCCGGTCTCGCACCTGCTCGATGTGATGGTTCAGGCCAAGCCTTATATGGACGAACTCGGCGTACACGTCGAGGCCTGTGCCAACGAGGCCTCCGCCGCCGCCATGCTGGGCGCGTCCATCCACTACCCGCTGCGCGGCGCGGTGACCTGGAAATCCATAGTCGGCACCAACGTCGCGGCCGATGCCTTGAGCAACCTGTCGTCTCCGGGTGTCACGGGCGGCGCGCTGATTGTGGTCGGCGAAGACTACGGCGAAGGCGCCAGTGTGATCCAGGAACGCACCCATGCCTATGCGCTGAAGTCCAGCATGTGCCTGCTGGACCCTCGGCCCGACCTGGGCAAGATGGTCGAGATGGTCGAGCACGGCTTTCGCCTGTCGGAAGCCTCCAACATGCCGACCATTCTGGAGCTGCGCATTCGCGCCTGCCATGTGCGCGGCAGCTTCGTCTGCAAGGACAACCGCCCACCCGCCATATCCACACGGCATCTGATGGCGGAACCCGCCGCGTTCGACTACAACAAGCTCGCGCACCCGCCTGTGACTTTCCGTCAGGAAAAGCTCAAGTTCGAGCAACGCATTCCGGCGGCGCGCCGCTACATCGTCGAGCAAGAACTCAATGAACTGATTGACGGGAAGCGCCAGGACTTGGGGCTGATCGTGCAGGGCGGCATCTACAACTCGCTGATTCGCGCGCTCCAGCAGTTCGGCCTGTGCGATGCCTTTGGGCAAACAGAGATTCCCATCCTGGTGCTCAACGTGACCTACCCGCTGGTGCCCGAACAGGTCGCCGAATTTGCGCTCGGCAAGCGCGCGGTTCTGGTGGTCGAGGAAGGCCAGCCCGAGTACATCGAGCAGGAAATATCCACCTTTTTGCGCCGCCGCGATATCAATACGCCGCTGCACGGCAAGGACATGCTGCCCGCGGCCGGCGAGTATTCAGTTGAAGTGATGGCGCAGGGGCTCGTGCAATTTGTCGAGAAGTATTTGCTCCCTCTCCCGCTGGGAGAGGGCGGGGGTGAGGGCGCAGCGCACCAGCCCTCACCCCAACCCTCGCCCAAAGTGAGAGGGAGTCTGGAACTGGCCAAGGCCTGGCTCCAGGGCAACAGCGAGCGCCGCGCCGCCGTCGGCCAGCAGATTCAGGCCCAGTTGAGCCAGGCGCTGCCAGTGCGTCCGCCCGGCTTTTGCATTGGCTGCCCGGAGCGACCGGTGTTCTCGGCGCTCAAACTTGCGCAACTCGATGTCGGGCCGGTGCACATCGCCGCTGACATCGGCTGCCATGCCTTTGGCACCTTTGCGCCCTTCTCGTTTGGCCATTCGATACTCGGCTACGGCATGAGCCTGGCTAGCCGCGCCGGCGTCTCGCCCATGATGGCGAGGCGCACCTTGTCCATCATGGGCGATGGCGGCTTCTGGCACAACGGGCTGCTGACCGGCGTGCAGTCAGCGCTGTTCAATGGTGACGATGCGATCCTGCTGATTTTCAAGAACGGCTACACCTCGGCCACCGGCACGCAGGACATCATTTCAACGCCTGCCGACGACGCCAAATTCAATGCCAAAGACAAGCTGCTAAACCTGCTGGATACCAACAAGACCATTGAAAACACCCTGGCCGGCCTGGGCATCAAGTGGCTGCGCACCGTTCAAAGCTACAAGGTCGAGGAGATGCGCCAGACGCTCAACGAAGCCTTGACGACCGAGTTCATGGGTCTGAAGGTCATCATTGCCGAGGGCGAATGCCAGCTAGAGCGCCAGCGCCGCATCAAGCCCTGGCTGGCCGGCCTGCTCAAAAAAGGCAAGCGCGTGGTGCGTGTGAAATATGGCGTCGATGAAGACATCTGCAACGGCGACCACGCCTGCATACGCCTGTCGGGCTGCCCAACGCTGACGCTCAAGGACAACCCCGACCCGCTCAAAGTCGACCCCGTGGCCACGGTCATCGACGGCTGCATAGGCTGCGGTCTGTGCGGCGAAAACGCCCACGCCGCAACCTTGTGCCCCTCGTTTTACCGCGCTGAAATCATCCAGAACCCGAAATGGCACGAACGCCTGCTGGGCAGCGTGCGCGGAGCACTCGTGAAAACAATGCAAACCGCATGATGGCCCCCACGCTTGCCACTATGTGTGCTGCGCTGCCCCCCGAGGGGGCCGCATTTTTCCTTGGGGCGGCCCGGCGGAAAAACTTCCCGAAATGAACATGAACCAACAAAAACCCATCACGCTTTTGATATGCGCACTTGGCGGCGAAGGCGGCGGCGTGTTGACCGAATGGCTGGTCGATATTGCGCTGGCCAGCGGCTACGCGGCGCAAAGCACCTCGATTCCCGGTGTCGCCCAGCGCACGGGCGCGACCACTTATTACCTGGAGGTGTTCCCGGTGCCTCTGTCCGAACTCCAGGGCCGACGCCCGGTGTTCAGCCTCAACCCGGTGCCTGGCGCGCTCGACGGCATCGTTTCGTCCGAGCTGCTCGAAAGCGCACGCCAGGTCGGCAGCGGCATGAGCTCGCCAGAGCGCACGCTGGTCATCAGCTCCAGCAGCCGCACCTTCACCACCGCCGAACGCATGGTGCCGGGCGATGGCCGCACCGACAACGCGCCACTGCTGCAAGCGCTGCAGTCGCACAGCCGCTCAACCCAGGTCTTCGACATGGCCGAGATGGCCAAAGACTGCGGCACCGTGGTCAGCGCGGTGATGCTGGGCGCGATCGCCGGCAGCGGCCTGTTTCCGTTTGCGCGCCAGGCCTATGAAAGCGTGATCCTTCACGGAGGCAAGGGCGCCGAGGCCAGCCTGCGCGGCTTTGACCGCGCCTTCGCACAAGTCAGCACCCAGCAGGCGCAGGCTGCGCTGGTCAGCCGCCTGCTATCAGATCAGGAGCTGCTTGCGCCCGTCAGTCGGGCGTTGGAGGCCGATTTGGCATTGAAGTTTCCGGTCCAGGTGCATGCCATGCTGGCCTTGGGCCACGCCCGCATGCTGGACTACCAGGGCCGCGCGTACGCTGACTTGTACGTGCAGCGCCTGCAACAGGTGCTGCGCGCCGAGCAGCAGGCCGACCCGGCGGGCGCGCAAGCCTATGCCACAACGCGCGAGATGGCGCGCTGGCTTGCGCTGTGGATGGCCTTTGACGACATCGTGCGCGTGGCCGACCTCAAAAGCAGCGCCAGCCGCTGGCAGCGGGTGCGCGGCGAGGTCAAGGTCGGCTCGGACGACCTGCTGCAGGTCTATGACCACTTCAAGCCCGGTGCGCCCGAGTTCGCCGCGCTGCTGCCCGCCAGCCTGGCGGCCAGGGTCATGCGCTGGGACCGCCAGCGCGTGGCAAAAGGCAAATCGCCCTGGGCCTTGCCGCTCAAGGTCGGCAGCCACTCGGTTTTCGGCATGCTGTCGCTGCGCCTGCTGGCCAGCCTGAAATGGCTGCGCGTGCGCGGCAGCCGCTTTGCCACAGAGCAGGCGCTGATAGCGCAGTGGCTGCAAGGCGTCGTCGAGGGCACACAAACCCATTGGCAGCTGGGCCATGAGATCGCGCTGTGCGGCCGCCTCATCAAGGGTTATGGCAGCACCAACGAACGCGGCAAGGACAACCTGCTGCATATGCTGAACCACCTGGCGCAGGGCCCGGCGCCTGAAGCCGCCGCGCAGGCCATTGCCGCGGCACGCACGGCCGCGCTGGACGACGACGCGGGCAAGGCGCTGGATGCCACGCTCATCGCCCACGGCGCACCGGCACGCCCTGTCAAGGCCCAGCCTATCCGCTGGATGCCCAAGCCGCGCAGTCACGCGAATGGCGGGCGCGGCGCCTGAGCCCCTAAACCCCACAGGGAGTAACCCATGGACACCATCGTCAACTTTGCCGACCGGCCACTGGTGGAGCGCGCCCATGCACGCCAGGGCATGTTCCGTGCCCATTCGATGTTGGACGGACCGGCCGGCACGCCGGGCAATTTCTACCTGCAGCTGTCGCGCACCTATTCAGACTTTCTCTCGCCCCGGCACCGCCACAACTTCGAGCAGATCCGCGTGCAGATCGAAGGCCCGGCTGACTTTGACCGCGACGGCGTGATGGAGCCCGGCACCGTCGGCTACTTTCCGGAAGGCGTGCACTACGGGCCGCAGAGCATCTCGGGCGAATCGCTCACCCTGGTGCTGCAGTTTGGCGGCGCCAGCGGCAGCGGCTACATACCCGAGGCGCAGTTCCAGGAGGGCGTTGAAAAGCTCAAGGCCACGGGCACCTTCGACAAGGGCGTCTACAAGAGCACCGGCGCTGATGGCCGCGTGCGCAGCCGCGATGCCTATGAGGCCGTGTGGGAAGACATCAACGGCCGGGCGCTCAAGTACCCGGCCAACCGCTACCAAAAGCCCGTGTTCATCGACCCGGAGGCCTTTGCCTGGCGCGAGAAGAACGGGCAGGTCGGGGCGTCGCGGCGCCACCTGCTCACCGCCTCGGAGGGAGAGTTGCGGCT
Organism: Comamonadaceae bacterium; assembly: GCA_947443645.1. Classification (GTDB taxonomy): domain Bacteria; phylum Pseudomonadota; class Gammaproteobacteria; order Burkholderiales; family Burkholderiaceae_C; genus Polaromonas. The sequence continues at coordinate 28,237 of CANEXF010000005.1, forward strand.
GGCATCGTGGAAGCTCGAGCCTGGCGCGCGCATACAGGTCGAGCCCAACACCATCGTCTTCGTCAACCAGGGACAGGGCCACAGTGATGGCCAGGCCTGGGACAAATGGTCCACGCTGTACAGCGGCAAGCGCGCCGGGCAGCTGGAGGCAGTCTCGCAGGTCGTGCTGCTGGAGATTCGCCTGCCCGACATCGACACCACCCCACTCAACCTTACCCCGGCGAAAGCCGCCAAACTGGACACCGCATGATCGGCTTCATCCGCTCACTCCTTGCCATCGCCGCGGCAACGGCCGCGCTGGGCGCCGCGGCGCAGGGCTTTCCCAATCACCCGATCAAGCTGGTTGTGCCCTTTCCTCCCGGCGGCGGCTTTGACGGCATCGCCCGGCCGTTTGCCGAGCGCCTGTCCATCGTGCTGGGCCAGCCGGTGATCGTGGACAACCGCCCCGGCGCGGGCGGCAACATCGGCACCGAGTCGGCCGCGCATGCGCCGGCAGACGGCTACACGCTGCTGTTTGCCAATGACTACCTGGGCACCAACCCCAATCTCTACAAGGGCCTGAAATACGACCCAGCCAAGGACTTCCTGCCGATCGCGATCGTGGGATCCACGCAGATGGCCATTGCCGTCAACCCTAACAAGGTCAAGGCCACCGATGCCAAAAGCCTGAAGGCCGAATCGCTGCAGCACACGCTGCAGTACGGCACGCCCGGCGTGGGCACCTCGCCGCACCTGTTTGGCGAGCTGTATGCGTACAACTCCGGCACGAAAATGCAGCATGTGCCTTACCGCGGCACCGGGCCGGCCATCACTGACGCGATCGGTGGGCAGATCGACTTCGTGCTGGTGACCGTGCCCTCGCTGGTCCAGCAAATCAAGGCCGGCAAGTTGCGAGGCATCATGGTGATTGGTGGCACTAAGCGTTCACCCTTGTTGCCCGATGTGCCGACGCTGGCAGAAAATGGTGTCAAGGGCGTGGACCACGATGTCTGGTACGGCCTGTTTGCGCCAGCGGGCACGCCCCCTGACGTGATGAAGCGCCTGCGCGAAGCCACCGCCGCCGTGCTGGCCCAGCCCGAGCTTGTCGAGCGGCTGCGCCAAGTGGGCTACGAGGTAACGCCCAGCACCCCAGAAGCCTTGACCGAACGGCTCAAGGGCGACCTGGCCAAGTGGAAGGGTGTCGTCGACCTGGCCCATATCGTCATTGAATAAGCTGCAGCCGTGAGGGAAAGCACCGTGTACAGACCCCGCAAATCAAGTTATAAAAAGTAACTGTATTTTAATATTCCAACCACCTCGCCGAGGAGACAACATGCACACCGTACGTTCCACATTTACACTTTGCGCAACGGCCGTGGCCGCGGCCACCCTGCTGGCCTTCGCGCCCGCGCAGGCGCAGGACAAACCGGTAGCGCTCAAACTTTCGAGCTGGGTGCCCGCACAGCACCCGCTCAACCCCTCGCTGCAGGCCTGGGCAGACGACATCAAGAAAGCCTCCAATGGCAGCATCAGCGCGACGCTGTTCCCCTCCGAGCAGCTGGGCAAGGCGTTTGACCACTACGACATGGCGCGCGACGGCATTGCCGACTTAGCCTATGTCAATCCTGGCTACCAGCCCGGACGCTTTCCCATCATGGCCGGCGCGTCCCTGCCCTTCATGTTTGCCAATGCCAAAGGCGGCAGCGCCGCGATCGATGCCTGGTACCGACAGTACGCCGCGCGTGAAATGAAGGACGTGAAATTCTGCCTGGCCTTTGTGCATGATCCCGGCACCTTTCATTCGCGCAGGAAGATCACGCTGCCAGGCGACATCAAGGGCATGAAGGTCAGGCCAGCAACCAGCACCATAGGCCAGATGATCAGCACACTGGGTGGCACCAATGTGCAGGCGTCGGCACCTGAGTCGCGCGACATGCTCGAGCGCGGCGTCGCCGATGCGATCACCTTTCCCTGGGGTTCCATCAGCCTGTTTGGCATAGACAAGGTCACCAGCTTTCACATGGACAGCCCGCTCTATGTGACACCTTTTGTCTGGGTCATGAACCAGGGCAAGTACGACGCGATGTCGGTGGCCCAGAAAAAAGTCATCGACGAGCACTGCACCACCGAGTGGGCTGAAAAAATCGCCAGTCCCTGGGCTGATTTCGAGTTCGCCGGGCACGCCAAACTCGCAGCCCAGGCCGGGCACGAGGTCTACAAACTCACGCCCGAGCAAACCGCTGCCTGGAAGAGCGCCGTGACCCCGGGCGAAGTCCAGTGGGCTGAAAGCGTGAAAAAAGCCGGCCACGACCCCAAAGCCGTGATGGACTCACTCAAAGCCAGCCTGGTCAAACACAAGGCCGCGCTGTAGACAGTCCCCAGGCAAACGCCCGTTTGGATTGAACGCTTTGTTTTACTGGATCGAACGCTCTCCTTTTCGCGCTGAGCGTGCTTTGATTCGGCCTCAGCGTTCTTCCGTTCGGGCTGAGCTTGTCCAGGCCCTTGGACAAGCTCAGGGTGGACAGGATCAAGCGCCGTTCACCCGCCCATGATGGCCTTCGGAAATAAAACTATGAAACGCAATGCAATGGATCGCGTGATCGATTCGATCGAATGGCTCGCAGCCATCTTCGTCGGTCTGGTCGCGGCCGATATCTTCATCTCGGTGCTGCTGCGCAAGCTGTTCAACACCTCGATTCCCGACAGCTACGATTTCGGCCGGCTGCTGCTGGGCATACTGATCTTCTGGGGCATAGCGGCCACCAGCTACCGCGGTGCCCACATCACGGTGGACCTGGTCTGGACCAGCGTGGGCCCGCGCGCCAAGCGCGCCATAGACATCTTCGCCACCGTGGTGCTGATGTTCGTGGTGACGGTGCAGACCGCGATGCTGTTTGACAAGGTGCGCGGCACCTGGAACGACAACGTGTTGACATATGACCTGAACTTGCCGACCTGGCCATTTTTTGCCATCGCCTGGATTGGCGACGTCTGCGCCGTGGTGCTGATAGGCATCAGGACTTGGCGACTGATCTTTCAACCCGAGTTGCTGAGCAGCCAGCCTGAAGCCCAAGCCAATGAATAAAAATACCCGCTGCAAATTGCGCAGACCGACAGCCACGCAAACCACAAAACATCGTCGAGAGTCGCCCCGAACAAGTTCAGCCCCCTCTGGGGGCAGCGCAGTACGCGCAGCGACAAGCGTGGGGGCATCATGAGCACAGATGCCGTCGCCATCCTGGGCTTTGTCGTCCTCTTCATCCTGATGCTGCTGCGCGTGCCTGTGGGCATGGCGATGGGTCTGGTCGGTGTCACAGGCTACAGCTACATCGTCGGGCCGGGCCCGGCCCTCAAGCTGGTCGGCCAGACCTCCATGCGCACCGTGACCGACTACACCTTTGGCGTGATACCGATGTTCATGCTCATGGGCGCCTTCGTATCGATCTCGGGCGTGAGCAAGGAATTGTTCAAGGCAGCGAACGCCTTTCTGGGACATCTGCGCGGCGGCCTGGGCGTGGCTACGGTGATTGCCTGCGGCGGCTTTGCCGCGATTTGCGGCTCATCCGTCGCGACAGCGGCCACCTTTTCCAGCGTGGCCTACCCCGAGATGCGACGTTACGGCTATCCGCAATCGTTTTCGACCGGCGTGATCGCTGCAGGCGGCACCCTGGGCGCAATGCTGCCGCCGTCTACCGTGCTGGCGGTCTACGCCATCATCACGCAGCAAGACATCGGCAAGCTGTTCATGGCTGGCATCCTGCCCGGCCTGCTGGCGATGGCGATGTATGTCATGACGATTGCCATCATCGTCAGGGTCAAGCCGGGCCTGTTGCCGGCGGGCGAGTTCAAGCCCTGGCGTGAGCGCTTCGCCGGTCTGAAAGATGTCTGGGCACCCTTGATGCTGTTTGCATTTGTCATAGGCGGCCTTTACGGCGGCCTGTTCACGCCGACAGAGGCTGGCGGCATGGGTGCGGGCGGGGCCTTCCTGCTCGGCGTGGCACGCGGCAAACTCAATCGTGCGCAAATCCGCGAAGCCTTGCTGCAGGCCACGCGCACCTCGGCTGCGGTGTTCACCGTGCTGATAGGCGCCTTGCTGTTCGGCTACTTCCTGACCATCACGCAAACGCCGCAAAAGCTCACCGAATTTCTCACCAGCATGGGCGTGGGGCGCTATGGCGTGCTGGCCATGATCATGGTGATGTATCTGGTGCTGGGCTGCCTGATGGATGCCATGGCCATGATCATCCTGACGGTGCCCATCATCTTTCCGGTGATTGTCCAGCTGGGCTTTGATCCGATCTGGTTCGGCATCATCATCGTGATGACCGTTGAACTCGGCTTGATACACCCGCCCGTGGGCATGAATGTTTTTGTGATCAAGAGCGTGGTCAAGGATGTCAGTTTCACCACCATCTTCAAGGGCGTGTTGCCCTTTGTGGCCACCGACTTGCTGCGTCTGGTGATCCTGATTGCGTTTCCCGTCATCGCACTGTGGCTACCCAGCCGCATGGGCTGAACAGACAACAAGGTGCTTCCCCTAACGCGTCAGACCGTAACGCAAGGTGTTGGCGATTGCCGGCCAGAGCGGTTACAAAATCAATAGCGCACGGAAATCATTGACGTTGGTAAAAGTCGGACCGGTCACGACCAGATCACCCAAGGCCTCAAAGAAACCATACGCATCATTGCGGTCAAGATAGGCGTCCAGCTTCATGCCGAGCGCCAGCGCGCGCTGCACGGTGTCTGGCGCTACAAATGCGCCGGCATTGTCTTCAACGCCATCGATGCCATCGGTATCTGCCGCCAAGGCGTAGACTGCTGCCTGCCCCTGCAAGGCCAGCGCCAGCCCCATGCAGAATTCGCCGGCGCGGCCGCCGCGTCCCCTGGCTGTGCCGGGCGGCTGCGAGCAAATGGTCACCGTGGTTTCGCCGCCGCTCAGGATCACGCAGGGCTTTTGAAACGGCTGGCCCTTGAGCGCCACCGCGCGCGCCAGCGCGGCATGCACCTTGCCGACCTCGCGCGACTCGCCTTCCATCTCGTCACTCAGGATGTAGGCCGCCAGACCCGCAGACCTGGCAGCGCTGGCTGCGGCCTCCAGACTTTGCTGCGGCGTGGCGATCAGGTGGACTTCATGGCCATCGAAGATGTGGTCGCCCGGCTTGGGCGTTTCCAGCGCCCCGCTTTCCAGCTGCGACAACACCTGTGCCGGCACGTCGATGCCGTAACGTTTCAGAATGGCCAGCGCGTCAGCGCAGCTGCTGGCATCCGGCACGGTCGGGCCGCTGGCAATGATGGATGGATCGTCGCCAGGCACATCGCTGATGGTCAGTGTGACGACGCGCGCAGGCGCGCAAGCAGCCGCCAGCCGACCGCCCTTGATGCGCGACAGATGTTTGCGCACACAGTTCATCTCGGCGATATTGGCGCCGCTGTTCAGCAAGGCTTTGTTGATGCGCTGCTTGTCCGCCAGGCCGAGGCCCTGGGCCGGCAGTGTGAGCAAGGCCGAGCCGCCACCCGAGATCAGGCACAGCACCAGATCGTCCTGGCTCAAGCCCACTGTCATCGCCATCATGCGCTCCGCTGCAGCCAGACCTGCAGCATCGGGCACCGGATGCGCGGCCTCGACCACCTCTATGCGCGCCGGCAGCCCGGCAGGCCTGGAGGGAATGTGCTGGTAGCGTGTGACCACAAGCCCCTGCAAGGGCGCTTCAAGAGGCCAGAGCGCCTCGACGGCTTGCGCCATGGCCGCGCCTGCTTTGCCGGCGCCCAACACAATCGTTCGGCCTTTGGGCGGCTTGGGCAACACGGCTGCGGTGTTGTGCAGCGGCAAAGCGCGCATCACGGCCACCTTGAAAAGATGGTCCAGAAAAGCCCGGGCCTGCTCGGCAGAGCCTGGCGCTGTAATAAAGTCGTTCATGAACAGTTCTCTCGAGTCGGGCTGGTCTTGCTGCTCTAATTGTGACCTTGTCCCAGTCTGCTCCACCCTGGCCCGTCCATTTCAAGCGAATTCATGTCCACATTGCTGATAAAAAACGCCCGCTTGGTTGCCACCTTTGATGATGCCAACCCAGCCCAGGCCCGCGAGTTAAGTCACGCCTCGGTTTTTGTGCGTGACAAGCTGATTGAAAGCATAGGCGCTTCGGCTGACTTGCCGCAGCACGCAGATGAGGTGATTGACGCGCGCGGCCACTTGGTCGTGCCCGGACTGGTCAACACCCACCACCACATGTACCAGTCGCTGACCCGCGCGATACCGGGCGTTCAGAATGCAGAGCTGTTCAGCTGGCTGCACGGCCTGTATCCGATCTGGGCCGGGCTCACGCCCGAGATGGTTCAGGTGTCGACACAGGTGGCAATGGCCGAACTGCTCATGAGCGGCTGCACCACCAGCAGCGATCACCTCTACATCTACCCCAATGGTGTGCGACTCGACGACAGCATAGAGGCGGCACGCCAGATTGGCATGCGCTTCACTGCCAGCCGCGGCAGTATGAGCGTGGGTCAATCGCAGGGCGGACTGCCGCCAGACCGCGTGGTGGAAAACGAGGACGTCATACTCAAGGACACGCAGCGCCTGATTGAGACCCACCACGACGCGTCGCTGGCCGCCATGGTCCAGGTAGCGGTGGCGCCCTGCTCGCCCTTTAGCGTGAGCCGCACGCTGATGCGCGAGTCCGCGCTGCTGGCGCGCCACTACAAGGTCAGGCTGCACACCCACCTGGCCGAAAACGACCACGACGTGGCTTATTCGCTGGAGAAATTCAACTGCACGCCCAGCCAGTACGCGCAGGACCTGGGCTGGCTGGGCCCCGATGTCTGGCACGCGCACTGCGTAAAGCTCGACGATGAAGGCATCAGCCTGTTTGCCGCCACACGAACCGGCGTGGCGCACTGCCCGTGCAGCAATATGCGGCTGGCCAGCGGCATTGCACCCGTTCGCAAAATGCTCGACGCCGGCGTGCCGGTGGGACTGGGCGTGGACGGCAGCGCCAGCAACGATGCGGCCCATATGGTCAACGAGGCGCGCCAGGCCATGCTGCTGGCGCGGCTTGGACGGTCCTTGCAGCCGCCCACCAGCGACATCAGCGGAAAAACCTTTTTCGGCTGCGATCTCGGTCCCGCAGAAATGACGGCCCGCGATGCGCTCACCGTGGCCACGCGTGGCGGCGCGCAGGTGCTGGGCCGTCAGGACATTGGTCACCTGGCGCCCGGCATGTGCGCCGACATGGCCCTGTTCGACCTGGGCACACTGGCCTTTGCTGGCGGCGCCGTGCACGACCCGCTTGGCGCGCTGCTCCTGTGCGCCAGCCCGCAAGCGGCCTACACCATCGTCAATGGGCAGGTGGTGGTGCGTGAGGGCCGGCTGGCCACGCTTGAGTTGCAGCCATTGATAGCGCGGCACAACCAGCTCGCGCTGCAGCTGGCTGAAGCGGCGTGCTGACAGGCCGCACTGACGTAGCAACCGCACTGCGTAAAGACATTGCATAAAGGCACTGCGTAAAATCTGCTGCTTTAGCAACTGAAAGCCGGCGATGAACTCCTACCTTGCCTTGGGTATTGCCATCGTGGCCGAAGTGATCGCCACCACGGCCTTGAAATCCAGCGACAGTTTCTCGCGCCTGGTGCCCTCGCTGATCACGGTGGCGGGCTACGGCACAGCGCTGTACTTTTTGACCGTCACCATGAAATCCATTCCTACCGGCGTGACCTACGCGATCTGGTCGGGCCTGGGCATTGTGCTGATCAGCATCACCAGCTTCATTTTTCACCAGCAAAAAATTGACCTGGCCGGCATGCTGGGCATGGCGCTCATCATCGCCGGTGTGGTGGTGCTGAATCTGTTTTCAAACGCCACCATGCATTGAAGCTGCAGGCGCCTCAGATCAATCGGTCTTGGCGCCGGCCTCAAACCACTGCTTGACCAGCAGGCGCTCGGCGTCCGTGATGCCGGTCGCATTGTTCATGGGCATGATTTTCGTCACCACCACCTGTTGGTACATGGCCTGCGCATGCTGCTTGACCAGTGCCGGGGAGTCGAGTCGCACGTTCTTCATCTGCAGCTGCGCGCCGTGGCACATATAACAGCGCTGGGCCAGCAGGGGCTGCAGTTTTTCATAGTCTAATGATTCTGTAGCGCCCGCAGCAAGAGCGGGAGCAGCTATTGATTCAGTAGCAGATACAGCGCTGGCTGGCGCTGGCTTGAGCCAGACAATCACGCCCAGAATCACGGCCACGCCAAACAGTGCGTAAGCCAGCGGATGACGGTTGCGGCCCAGCTTGTAGCCGTGGCGCAGCACAAAAAACTGGCGGATCGCAGCACCAGCAAGCATCATCAAGACCAGCACCAGCCAGTTCTGCGGATGGCTCCAGGTGAAGCTGTAGTGCGTGCTCAGCATGGCGAACAACACTGGCAGCGTGAAGTAGGTGTTGTGCACGCTGCGCTGCTTGCCGCGCTGGCCGTGCACCGGATCGACCGGCTCGCCAGCCTTGATGGCGGCGACCACCTTGCGCTGGCCTGGAATGATCCAGAACAACACATTGGCGCTCATGGTGGTGGCGATCATGGCGCCCACCAGCAAGAAGGCCGCGCGCCCTGCAAACCAGTGACAAGCCAGCCAGGACGCAGCACAAACCAACACTGCAAGCAGCGCGCCAACGATCAACTCGCCGTTCTTGCGCTTGCCAAACAGCTGGCAGATGGCGTCGTAGAGCAACCAGAACACCACAAAGAAAGACAGCGCCACGCTTGCCGCAGCGGCGGGCGACCAGTTCATCAGCGACTTGTCTATCAGATAGGTGCCGGCATTCCAGAGATAGGACACCGTGAACAGCGCAAAGCCCGACAACCAGGTGCTGTAGCTTTCCCAGTAAAACCAGTGCAGGTGCGCCGGCATGGTGGGCGGCTTGACCGCGAATTTGACAGGATGGTAAAAACCACCGCCGTGCACGGCCCAGAGTTCGCCGCTGACGCCCTGGCGTTGAAGGTCCTCGTCAACTGGCGGCGTCAGGCTCGAATCGAGGAAAACAAAGTAAAAAGATGAACCCACCCAGGCGATGGCAGTGATGACGTGGACCCAGCGCAGCAGCAGATTGGCCCAGTCAAGAAGATAGCTTTCCATGTTTCTCAACCCATGCAGCTCACGTGGAACTGCGTTTTTCAGAGCTGCTCACCACTGCGGGCGCTGTAAGCAGCAACAAGGCCGCGAACAAAAGAAACCGGACTGTCCATCCTGCCTCCCGGCTCCGCTGCGGCCTGAGCTATGGAGTTTACAGAGTTTGCAGGAGCTGCGCGGCCACAGCCACAGCGATCACCTCGGGCTCCTTGCCCTTGACGCCGGGCACGCCAATCGGGCAGGTGACCTGCGACAGGTCGACCTCGCCCAAGCCCCTGGCGGCCAGCCGCTGGCGAAACGAGGCCCACTTGGTCTGGCTGCCTATCAGGCCGATATAGGGCAGATCAGACTGCTGGCGCTGACGCTGCAAGCACGCGGCCACGATGTCGAGGTCTTCAGCGTGGCTAAAGCTCATGATCAGCACGCGCGACTGCGGCGCCAGGCTGGCCACGGCAGGCTGCACTGGGTCGGAATGCTCACACACCACGCCAGCGGGCACATCGTCCGGAAAAACGCCATCGCGGCTATCAATCCAGTGGACGGAAAACGGCAGATTGGACAGAACCCGCACCAGCGCATGACCGACATGACCACCGCCGAACAGGGCCACGGGCGCCATGGTGCGCTGTAACAGTTGCCTCAAGCGCTTACCAATTTCCGGCAAATGATCGGAAGTCAAGCGCTCAAAGCGCAGGCTCACGACGCCGCCGCAACACTGGCCGAGTGACGGGCCCAGCGCAACACGCAGCAGCTCCGTTGCTGCGGCTTCGTTACTGCCGGCGGCACCAAGCAGGACTTTGGCCCGGGCAATCGCCTGATATTCCAAATGCCCGCCACCAATGGTGCCCACCACATTTTCAGCAAAAACAGCCATCCAGCTGCCGGCCTCCCGTGGGGCGGAGCCTTGCGTCGCATCGACCTGTACCAGCACCGCAGGCGCGGCGGCAAGTTGCGCCAAAAAGACATCGAGTCGTGTGCTGGCGTTGCTGGAAACCATTGGTGACGTATTCGGGCGGTGATTCAAGAAAATCTGTGCAAAATGAAAATTCAGTACAGCGACCTTAGCATCAAGTCAGACCACCACAAGGAACTCAGGCATGCGACAAGACCCGCACCAGCAAACCCAGCGCCGTTACTGGCTGCTGGCCCTGCTTTCAAGTGCCGCAGCGGCGTTGGTGAGCGCCTGCAAAACCGCGCCTGACATGCAGGCACCCACGCCTTCGACCGATGCGGCACTGCCCCCATCAAGCGCTGTAATTGGACCGATCAACAGCGCACAGGGCTCGGCCAGAAGTTCAGGGGCAAGTACGCCGCGCGCCTACCGCTCTGACGGCGCCAGTCACCTGTATGGCCTGAACGCCGAACGCATTTACAAAGGAAAATTGCCGCCGCTACTTTATGCCATAGGCGCGCTGGACATTCACATAGACCGCCTGGGCCGCGTCAGCAGCATAGACTGGACGCGCGCGCCCAAGCATGCACCCGAAGTCATCGCCGAGATTGAAAGCATTGTTAAACAGGCATCACCGTTCCCGGCACCCACCAAACTTGGAAAAGTCGTTTACACCGACACCTGGCTGTGGCATCAAAGCGGCAAGTTCCAGCTGGATACGCTGACGGAAGGGCAGAGTTAGGCCCCCCACGGTTGCTCACTTCGTGTAGCGCCCTGCCCCCCCGAGGGGGCCGCTGCGCCTGCGGTCTGGCTAAGCCAGTCCCGCGGCCCCTGCTTGAAGAATGCTGCCCCCACGGTTGCTCGCTGCGCGTAGCGCCCTGCCCCCCGAGGGGGCCGATGCGCCTGCGGTCTGGCGAAGCCAGTCCCGCGGCCCCGGCTTGAATGAAGAACTCCCACGCTCGCTCGCTACGCATATCCCTTCGTCCTGGGCTTGGCCAAGGATGCCCTCGCTACCGGTACTCAGCTGCCGCGGTAGGTCGAGTAGCTCCAGGGGCTGACCAGCAAGGGCACGTGGTAGTGCTGGCTGGTATCTGCCACGCCAAAGTCCAGGCTGACCTGATTTAAAAACGCCGGTTCGGGCAGCACCACGCCGCGCGACTTGAAATAGCCCGCCACATTAAACACCAGCCGGTAAGTCCCGACCTTGAGGCTCGCGGTGTCATACAACAGCCCGTCTGGATTGCGTCCGTCGCTGTTGAGCGTAAAGCGTTTGACAAGCGTGGCCTTGTCGTCGCTGGTTGTGTACAGCGCAACCGCCATGCCGCCAGCAGGCGTGCCGTGCATGGTGTCCAGTACATGTGTGCTCAAGCCCATGAGAAATCCTTGAAAAGCGATGCGCCTATGGCGTCCGGTGGTTCACTGAAAGTGTATACAGTTTAAGGCCTTGCGCTTATGATGCGAGTCATGGACACGCAACCCACGCTAACGCCGGCCAATCTATCCAACCCGACGGCGACGATTGTCGAGGCCCTGACGAGAGCGATTGTCGAGCACCGACTGCATCCCGGCACCAAACTCGCCGAACAAAAACTCGCCGACCATTTCGGCGTCTCACGCACACTGGTTCGCCAGGCACTGTTCCAGCTTTCGCAGAACCGCCTGATTCGCCTTGAACCGGCACGCGGCGCATTTGTCGCCACCCCATCGGTGATAGAAGCCAGGCAGGTTTTCACCGTCAGACGCATGCTTGAAGCCGAGATGACGCGCGCATTTGTTCGTGCGGTCACGCCGGCGAAAATAAAGGCGCTCAAAGACCATGTGGCGCAGGAAAAAAACGCGGTGGAACGCAACGACGCGGCCGGGCGCACCGAGCTGCTGGGGGATTTTCATGTGCGCATGGCCGAGCTGATGGGCAATGAAGTACTGGCGCAACTGTTGGGCGAGCTGATCTCGCGCTGCGCACTGATCACGCTGATGTACCAGTCGGCCAGCGCAGCCGAGCACTCTAACGACGAACACGCGGCCATCGTCAAGGCCCTGGCTGCCAAAGACGAGGAACTCGCCGTGCGCCTGATGAACGAACACCTTTTGAATGTTGAAAAAAACCTCGCCTTCGACCGCAAGGTGCCGAGCAACGATATCTCTATGGCCTTGTCATGAACAAAAACTACCCCCGGGATCTGGTGGGCTACGGCCGCAAGCCGCCGCATGCGATGTGGCCGGGCCAGGCCCGTATCGCTGTGCAGTTTGTACTCAACTATGAAGAAGGCGGCGAGAACTCGGTGTTGCATGGCGACGCGGGTTCAGAGCAGTTTTTGTCAGAGATGTTCAACCCGGCCAGCTTTGCAGATCGCCACTTGAGCATGGAAAGCATTTACGAATACGGCTCACGCGCCGGCGTGTGGCGCATCTTGCGCGAGTTTGAAAAACGCCAGTTGCCCATGACGGTGTTCGGTGTTGGCATGGCATTGCAACGTCACCCGGAAGTCACCGCTGCGTTTGTCGAGTTGGGCCACGAAATCGCCTGTCACGGCTGGCGCTGGATCAACTACCAGAGCATGGACGAAGCGACAGAGCGTGAACACATGCGGCTGGGGCTGGACGCCATAGAACAGCTCACAGGCACGCGTCCGCTGGGCTGGTACACCGGACGCGACAGCCCCAATACACGGCGGCTGGTAGCTGACGATGGCCGGCTGGTTTATGACAGCGACTATTACGGCGACGACCTGCCGTTTTGGACCCGCGTGGAACGCACGGACGGCTCGGTCGTGCCGCGACTGGTCGTGCCTTACGCCATGGACACCAACGACATGCGTTTTTCACTGCCGCAAGGCTTTGCGCAGGGCGATGATTTTTTCACTTACCTGCGAGACAGCTTTGATGTGCTCTACCAGGAAGGCTCGCCTGACGGCGACAACAGCCCGAAAATGCTGAGCATAGGCATGCATTGCCGGCTGCTTGGCAGGCCCGGTCGCCTGATCGCGTTGCAGCGCTTTCTGGACCATATTCAAAAACACGAACAGGTCTGGATTTGCCGCCGCATAGACATCGCTCGGCACTGGCAGGCCGTTCACCCCTATCAAGATCACCACGATAACCAGGTCAGCAAGTCATGAGCATCACGCTTGAACAACTCAATAGCGCAAGCCACGCCCAGGCAGCGCAACTGCTAGTCGGCCTGTATGAACACTCCCCATGGATTGCCGAAAAAGCGCTGAACGCCAGGCCTTTTTTGTCGCTTGCGCATTTAAAGCATGCCATGACGCAAGTGCTGCGCGAAGCGGGCAAAGACGCGCAGATAAGCCTGATCCAGGCCCACCCGGAGCTGGCTGGCAAAGCCATGGTCAGCCAGAGCCTGACGGCGGAGTCGACCAACGAACAAAGCACGGCCGGACTCACGCATTGCACACCGCAAGAGTTCGCAGCCCTGCAAAAACTCAACACCGACTACAAACTCAAATTCGGTTTTCCTTTCATACTCGCCGTGCGCGGCGCGCGCGGCACTGGCCTGTCCAGGCAGCAGATCATCAGCGCCTTCGAGAGGCGCCTGCAAAACCACCCTGAGCTTGAACTGCAGGAATGCCTGCGCAACATTCACCGCATTGTTGAAATACGCCTGAATGACAAGTTCAACGCCGCCCCCCTGCTTGGTAACGCAATCTGGGATTGGCACGAAGCGCTGGCGCAATTCAGCGACCCAGGCTATCTGGAAAAGGGCCAGCTCACGGTCACCTACCTGACCGATGCGCACCGCGCCTGCGCGGCTTTCATTTCCCAGACCATGCGCGAATGCGGATTTGACGAGGTCAAAATCGACGCCGTTGGCAATGTGGTGGGTATTTACAAGGCCCAGCAAGCGGATGCAAAAACGCTGTTGACCGGCAGCCATTACGACACCGTGCGCAATGGCGGCAAGTACGACGGCAGACTGGGCATTTTTCTACCCATGGCCTGCGTGCGCGAGCTGCAGCGCCAGGGCAAACGGCTGCCCTTTCATATTGAAGTCGTTGGATTCGCCGAAGAAGAAGGTCAGCGCTACAAGGCCACCTTCCTGGGTTCGGGCGCGCTGGTCGGCGACTTCAAGCCTGAATGGCTGGACCAGAAAGATGCCGATGGCGTGTCCATGCGCGAGGCCATGGCACAGGCCGGACTCCAGTTGGCGGACATTCCTGCAATCAAGCGCGATCCGGGTGCTTACCTGGGCTTTGTCGAAGTCCATATTGAACAGGGCCCGGTGCTCAACGAGCTGGATCTTCCGCTGGGCATTGTGAGCTCCATCAATGGCAGCGTGCGCTATCTGTGCGAGATCACCGGCGTTGCCAGTCATGCCGGCACCACGCCGATGAACAGGCGCAAGGACGCCGCCAGCGCTGCGGCTGAACTGGCCCTCTATATTGAAAAGCGCGCGGCACGCGATGGCGACTCGGTCGGCACCATGGGCATGCTGCAGGTGCCCAACGGCTCCATCAACGTGGTGCCAGGGCGCTGCCTTTTCTCCCTCGACCTGCGCGCGCCGCTCGATGCGCAGCGCGATGCGCTGGCCACTGACGTGCTGGCAGAACTCAAGGCCATTTGCGAGCGCCGCGGTGTGCAGCACACACTGGAACTGACCGACCGTGCCGCGGCCGCGCCCAGCGCGCCGCCTTGGCAAAAGCGGTGGGAACAAGCAGTGCAGCCGCTGGGCCTGCCGCTTCAGCGCATGCCCAGCGGCGCGGGTCACGACGCCATGAAGCTGCACAAAATCATGCCGCAGGCCATGCTGTTCGTACGCGGACAAAACTCAGGCATCAGCCATAACCCGCTGGAAAGCACAACCAGCGATGACATTCAACTCGCCACGGAGGCGTTTGCGCGCCTGCTGGCTCAGCTCGGGGCAGAACGCCAATGACCACCACTTCTGACTACGACCAAATTGACCGCTGGGTCGATGCCCACTTCGACGAAGAAGTGCAGTTTTTGCAACAGCTCATACGCGTTCCGACCGACACGCCACCGGGCAACAATGCGCCGCACGCTGAGCGCACGGCCGAGCTGCTCAAGGACTTTGGTTTTGAAGCCGAGAAATACCCGGTGCCCGAGGCAGAAGTCAAAGCCTATGGCATGACATCCATCACCAACCTGATCGTGCGCCGCCAGTACGCCACATCCGCGACCGACAAGAGCAAGACCATTGCGCTCAATGCGCACGGCGACGTGGTGCCGCCCGGCGAAGGCTGGACCAAAGACCCTTACGGTGGCGAGATTGTGGACGGCAAAATTTATGGCCGTGCCTCGGCCGTCAGCAAGTGCGATTTTGCGACTTTCACCTTTGCAGTGCGCGCGCTCGAGGCGCTGGGTTCGCCGCTCAAGGGCGCGGTTGAGCTGCACTTCACCTACGACGAGGAATTCGGCGGCGAGATGGGGCCGGGCTGGCTGCTCAGGCATGGCCTGACAAAACCGGACCTGATGATCGCAGCCGGCTTTTCCTATGAGGTTGTCACCGCCCACAATGGCTGCCTGCAAATGGAGGTCACGGTCCACGGCAAGATGGCGCATGCGGCCATTCCGCACACCGGCGTTGACGCCTTGCAGGGCGCAGTGCACATACTGAATGCGCTCTATGCGCAAAACACCTTGTACCGACAAGTCACCTCAAACATCGAGGGCATAGAGCACCCTTACCTGAATGTGGGCCGCATCGAAGGCGGCACCAACACCAACGTGGTTCCGGGCAAGGTGGTCTTCAAACTTGACCGCCGCATGGTTCCGGAAGAAAACCCGGCAGAGGTCGAGGCCAGCATACGCCAGGTCATTGCCGACGCCGCGGCCGCTTGCCAGGGCATCAGCGTCGACATCAAGCGCCTGCTGCTGGCGAAGTCCATGAAACCCATGGCTGGCAACCAGCCACTGGTCGCGGCCATACAAAAACACGGCCAAGCGCTGTTTGACCAGAAAATTCCGGCCATGGGCACGCCGCTCTATACCGATGTGCGCCTGTATGCCGAAGCCGGCATTCCAGGAGTGATTTACGGCGCAGGGCCGCGCAGCGTGCTGGAGTCGCATGCCAAGCGCGCAGATGAACGGCTGGAGCTTGAAGACTTGCGGCGGGCAACCAAGGTCATCGCGCGTTCACTGAGGGATTTGCTGGCCTGAAAGGGATTGACCCGCCGGAAATGAGCTGGGTGGCACTGTTTTTGCTTAGGTATTCTTAGTCTTTTTTGTGTTCATTTCGATCCGCAATTGCATGCGCAGCGGACTCCATATATCCACTTTTCAGCCTTTTTAACCAGAGACACCACCATGAAAAACCACAGCACATACGCCCCCCTGTCATTGATGCCCCTGCTGAGCAAAGTCGCTAGCGCCCTGATCGCTGTGGCGGCGCTGGGTACGGCTCACGCGCAAAACACGCCCATCAAATTCCAGCTCGACTGGCGTTTTGAAGGCCCGGCAGCGCTGTTTCTGACGCCAGCCGCAAAAGGCTATTTCGCGGCCAGCAAGCTCGATGTCACGGTAGACGCGGGCAACGGCTCCGGCGGCGCCGTCACCCGGGTGGCATCTGGCAGCTACGACATGGGCTTTGCCGACATGGCCGCGCTGATGGAATTCCACGCCAACAACCCGGACGCGCCCAACAAGCCCGTCGCGGTGATGATGGTTTACAACAACACGCCGGCATCGGTGATGGCACTGAAAAAGTCGGGCATCAAGACACCCGCAGACCTCAGCGGCAAAAAGCTGGGCGCACCGGTATTTGATGCGGGTCGCCGGGCATTTCCAATTTTTGCCAAAGCCAACAATGTCACTGGTTTCCAGTGGACCGCGATGGACCCGCCGCTGCGTGAAACCATGCTGGCGCGCGGCGATGTAGATGCCATCACCGGCTTCACCTTCACCTCGCTGCTGAACCTCGAAGCACGAGGCGTGAAAGCCGAAGACGTGGTGGTGCTGCCCTATGCGGACTTTGGTGTGAAGCACTACGGCAACGCCGTGATCGCCTCGCCCAAGCTGATCAAGGAAAACCCGGCTGCCGTCAAAGCCTTTTTGCTGGCTTTCACCAAGGGCGTCAAGGACGTGGTGGCCGATCCCGCGGCCGCGATTGAATTTGTCAAAGCCCGCGACGGCATCATCAACGTACAACTGGAAACCCGCCGCCTCAAGCTGGCAATTGACACCGTGATCAACAGCCCTGACGCGCGCGCCGAAGGTTTTGGCCAAGTCAAGGGTCCGCGTCTGTCGCTGATGGCGTCCCAGGTATCCGATGCCTTTGGCACCAAGACCCGTGTCAATCCAGATGCCGTCTGGAACGGCAGCTTCCTGCCCACCGCCGCCGAGCTGAACATCCTGCCGAAGAAATAAGCCTGTCGAAGCAAGCCTGGTGACGCACTTTAGTCGCTAGGCTTTTAATAGCATTTCACGCCCGTCCCTAGGGGCTAAAACAGGTTTTTTATTCTCATGACAGCTCCCATCAAAGCAGAAATCCCGTTTGTCGACTTCTCGGATGTCTGGCTGGCCTACAACGACGAGTTTCTGGCTAAAAAGCAGTTTGCGGTAGAAGCCATCGACCTGAAAGTCAGGCAGGGCGAGTTCATTGCCATTGTCGGCCCGTCCGGTTGCGGCAAGTCGACCTTCATGAAGCTGGCAACCGGCCTGAAGATGCCCTCACTTGGGAAAATCACCATAGACGGCCAGCCTGTGACCGGCCCGCTCAAGGTCTCGGGCATGGCTTTCCAGGCGCCGTCCCTGCTGCCCTGGCGAACCACCATTGACAACGTATTGCTGCCGCTGGAAATCGTGGAGCCCTTTCGCAGCAACTTCAAGGCCCAGCGCAAGGTCTATGTGGAGCGCGCCAGAAAACTCCTGGAAAGCGTAGGCCTGGCGGGCTACGAAGACAAATTCCCCTGGCAGCTTTCGGGCGGCATGCAGCAGCGCGCAAGCATTTGCCGCGCGCTGATCCACGAGCCCAAGATGCTGCTGCTGGACGAGCCCTTTGGCGCGCTCGACGCGTTCACGCGTGAAGAGCTGTGGTGCATTTTGCGCGACCTCTGGACCGTGCAGAAATTCAACGTGATTCTGGTCACCCACGACCTGCGCGAGTCGGTCTTTCTGGCCGATACGGTCTATGTCATGAGCAAAAGCCCGGGACGTTTTGTGATCAAGCGCGAGATCGAACTGCCGCGCCCACGCGACCTGGAAGTCACCTACACCAAGGAGTTCAGCGACATCGTTCACGAGTTGCGCGGGCACATTGGCGCTATCCGAAAAACCAGCGCCGTGCCACAAGCTCAAGCGGCCTCACTGCCTACTGCGACAACATGACAAAAAAACAACTCGAAAGCTGGGCACCCTGGGTGCTGCTGGTCGCCGTGATCGCGGTGTGGCAAGTGATCTGCACGGTCTTCACGGTGTCGGAATTCATCTTTCCAAGCCCTTGGCGCATTGCCACCCAGACCTGGGAGTTCAAGGGCGTGATCCTGGCACACGCCTGGCGCACTTACTGGGTCACCATGGCCGGTTTTGGTCTGGCCATCGTCGTCGGCGTGCTGCTCGGCTTTGTCGTGGGCAGCTCCCGTCTGGCCTATGCCGCGGTCTATCCACTGATGACGGCTTTCAATGCGCTACCCAAAGCGGCGTTTGTACCGATTCTGGTGGTCTGGTTCGGCATCGGGATTGGCCCGGCCATTCTCACGGCCTTTTTGATCTCGTTTTTCCCCATCATGGTGAACATCGCCACCGGCCTGGCGACGCTGGAGCCTGAGCTCGAAGACGTGCTGCGGGTGCTGGGCGCCAAGCGCTGGGACGTACTTGTCAAGGTCGGGCTGCCGCGCTCCATGCCCTACTTCTATGGCTCGCTCAAGGTCGCGATCACGCTGGCCTTTGTTGGCACCACAGTCTCAGAAATGACGGCTGCCAACGAGGGCATTGGCTACCTGCTGATATCGGCCGGCTCGGCCATGCAGATGGGTCTGGCCTTCAGCGGACTGGTCGTGGTGGGTGCGATGGCCATGGTGATGTATGAGCTTTTCAGCTACATCGAAAAGCACACCACAGGCTGGGCGCACCGCAGCACCAACAACGAGTAAGACCGGGCCGCCAAAAGCGGCACGGGGCTCAGAGAAAACGTTCGAGCAGCCGACGCGAGTTGCGGTCCAGCGCAGTCATGTCGCGCACGCTGTACTGCACGCCCTGGCTGCCCGCGATCAGCAGCGACCAGCCCGCCAGACGCCTGATGTCTTCTTCACCCTGAAGCACAAAAGACGTGTCGCCGCGATCGGTTTCGACGCTCCAGACACTGGGTGTGGAATAGGTCGAGACGCTTTTCAAGCGGCGTATCTCGGGCACGAAATCGCGCAATGCCAGATCATCCTCAAGCAGGCTGCGCAACGCCGTCGGCAGGGCCTGCAGTTGCTCAATCCAGGCGACCTCATGGCCTTCGGTGCTGACCAGGGAAATGCCTTCATTGGGTGCTGCCAGCGGGAAGGCACGCACGGGCACGACATCGGCATGCTGCTCGCCGCTGGCGGCGGTGAACAGCAGCCCGCCGCCGGGCTCGCGTTGCAGCTTGAATCCCGGGGCGCTTGCTGCGTCAGTCATGTCTGATGCTTGGCTCATGGTGTACCTGTATGTTGGGCCGTGTGGGCCAGTTGCGAGGTCGCCAAGGCGATGCGGCTTTCTTCGCCGTCGGTGTCAATTTCGCTGTCAACCTGTCGCGCCTGCGCCTGGTAGAGCCGCCAGTAGGCGCCCTGCTTGGCCATCAGCTCATCGTGCGGGCCGACTTCAACGACCTGGCCGCGATCCATCACCACCAGCCTGTCGGCCTTGCGCAGTGTTGACAGCCGGTGCGCAATTGCAATGGTGGTGCGCCCCTGCACGAGGTTGTCCAGGGCGCGCTGGATTTCCTTTTCCGTCTCGGTATCGACCGAAGAGGTGGCCTCGTCCAGAATCAGTATGCGCGGGTTGATCAGGAGGGCGCGCGCAATCGAGATGCGCTGGCGCTCGCCACCCGACAGTCCCTGGCCACGCTCGCCGACCAGCGAGTCATAGCCCTGGGCCAGCCGCAGGATGAACTCGTGCGCATGGGCTGCGCGCGCAGCCGCCACCACCTCGGCGCGCGAGGCACCGGGCTTGCCGTACGCGATGTTTTCGGCGATCGTGCCGAAAAACAAAAAGGGCTCCTGCAGCACCAGACCGATATTGCGCCTGTAGTCCGCCACACCGAAGCGCCGGATGTCGGTGCCGTCCACGCTGATCACGCCATCAGTCACGTCGTAAAAGCGGCAAATCAGGTTGACCAGCGTACTTTTTCCCGATCCGCTGTGGCCGACCAGGCCTATCATCTCGCCCGGCTGTATCTCCAGGTCCAGTCCGCGGATCACAGAGCGGTTGCCGTAACGGAACCCCAGGCCTTTCATCTCAATACGCCCCTGGAGCGCGCCAATTTTCACCGGATGCGCAGCCTCGGGCACGTTCGAGACATGGTCAAGAATGTCAAAGATGCGCTTGGCGCCAGCCGCCGCTTTCTGCGTCACCGAGACAATCCGGCTCATCGAGTCAAGCCGGCCGTAAAAGCGGCCAATGTAGGCGATGAAAGCCGTCAGCACACCCACCGTGATCTGCTGCCTGGACATCAGCCAGATGCCAAAGGCCCAGACCACCAGCAAGCCGATTTCGGTCAGCAGCGACACCGTCGGCGTGAACAGGGACCAGGTCTTGTTGAGCTTGTCATTGACAGCCAGGTTGTGCTGGTTGACTTCACGAAAGCGCTGGGCTTCGCGCTTTTCCTGCGCAAAAGCCTTGACCACGCGAATACCGGGAATGGTGTCAGCCAGGACATTGGTCACATCGGACCAGACCCGGTCGATTTTCTCAAAACCGGTACGCAACTTGTCGCGCACCACATGAATCATCCAGCCTATAAAAGGCAGCGGCAGCAAAGTCACCAGCGCCAGCCACGGGTTGATCGAAAACAAGATCGCCGCCGTCATGCCAATCATCAGCACATCGGTAGCAAAGTCCAGCGCGTGCAATGACAGGAACACGCAGATGCGATCGGTCTCCGAACCAATGCGCGACATCAGGTCACCGGTGCGCTTGCCGCCAAAATAATCCAGCGAAAGATCCAGCAAATGGTCAAAGGTCGCAGTGCGCAAGTCGGCGCCAATACGTTCGGACACCAGCGCCAGCAAATAGGTGCGCGCCCAGTTCAAGGCCCAGCCCAGAACCGCCGCGCCCAGCAATCCGCCCAGAATCATGCCGACTTTGCCCGGCTCGATCTGCTGGCCGTTCTGGAACGGAATCAGGATGTCGTCCATCAGCGGAATCGTCAGGTAGGGCGGCACCAGCGTCGCCGCCGTGGACGCCAAGGTCAGCAAAAAGCCCGACAGCAGCTGGTAGCGATAAGGCCGGGCAAAGCGCCACAGACGCAGCAGCACCCAGGTCGATGGCGGCGTATGCAGCGTGCGCGCGCAGGCCGGACAGACCTCGCTGTCCGGCGGCAGCGGCAAATCGCAGTCTGGACACAAAGCGGCGTCGTCAAGCGGCTCTGCAGCGTCTGCCGGCGTCGGCCGCCCGAGGGCTTGCTGCTGGACAAACAGCCTGACCAAGCGCAGTGCCTGGACATTGACACTCAGGGTAAAGCGCCAGCTAGCTATACGCCGATCCGCATCAAGCAGCTCCAGCGTGCCCACGCCAGCGTGGTCAAAATGGCGCAGCGCCAGCCCGGGGACAGGGCTGCCGAACGCGTCCTGAATCGGCCAGCTCGACCAGACGCCGTCCGGACTGCAGGCCAAAAGGCGGCGGTCGGTCAGCGCCAGCAGCCCCTGGGCAAAGCGAAGTTGCAGGTCCAGGTCAACCACCAGGGTGGTCAGAACGTTCTCTTGGGTTATGAGCTGCGAGTTCAGCTCTGCCAATGCAGGTTCAATAGGGCGAGAAACACCGGGAAGGTTTGGCGGATGCTGATGTTGCATTGTGATTTTGGATTCTTAGAGTCCGGCGCTTGGCGCACCGACAGGCCCTGAATCAAGGATTTTCGCCGAAGCTGAGCTGCTACAACTTATATTTATCCATTCGAAGCCGTTAAAGCGTTCAAAGCTGCAAAATCGACCTTTTGGCGATCTGCCGGCCCTCCGGGGCAAAAATACGAATAACGAGACACAGGCGGAACCCCAACAAGACCAGCGGCCGGCATGACCGGCAGCAGAAGAATTTTGCAAAAAATGAGCAAACAGGACGATATCCAATTACTGCGCATCAATTATTTGCGTGGCCCCAACATCTGGACCTACAGACCGGTACTCGAAGTCTGGCTTGACCTTGGAGGCCTTGAAGACTTCCCCAGCCAGCTCCTGGCCGGCTTCAACGACCGTCTGGTCGCGCTGCTGCCCGGCCTGATTGAGCACCATTGCGGCGTCGGCGAGCGCGGCGGATTCCTGCAGCGTCTGAGTGAAGGCACCTGGTCTGGCCACATACTTGAGCACGTGGTGATTGAGCTGCTGAACCTGGCCGACATGCCCACCGGCTTTGGCCAGACACGCAGCACCTCCAGGCGCGGTGTGTACCGCATGGTGTTTAGGGCCAGGGACGAGCAGGTCGCACGCACGGCGCTGGCTGAGGGCCACCGGCTGCTGATGGCGGCCATCAATGACAACTCTTACACCGCTGCCGATGTGCAAGCAGCCATAGCCCAGATCCGGGCCAAGGTCGATGACTGCTACATCGGGCCTAGCACCGCGTCCATAGTCGCAGCGGCTACCGACAGACGCATTCCGCATATCCGGTTGAACGACGGCAACCTCGTGCAGCTCGGCTATGGTGCCAGCCAGCGGCGCATCTGGACCGCCGAAACCGACCTGACCAGCGCCATTGGCGAGAGCATCGCCCACGACAAAGACCTGACCAAAAGCCTGCTGGCGACCTGCGGCGTGCCGGTGCCCGAAGGCGAAATTGTCAGCAGCGCCCAGCATGCATGGGAGGCCGCTCAGGACATCGGTCTGCCCGTGGTGGTCAAGCCGTCTGACGGCAACCACGGCCGTGGCGTATCGCTTGACCTGTATACCCAGGAAGAAGTCGAAGCCGCTTTCCGGGTTGCAGAGCCCCATGGCAGCGACGTCATGGTCGAGCGCTTTGTGCGTGGCCACGAGCACCGCCTGCTGGTGGTCGGTGGTCGGGTGGTGGCGGCCGCTCGCGGCGAAGCGGCCTGGGTCAAGGGCGACGGCCAATCGAGCGTCGTGCAACTGGTTGATGCACAGCTCAACACCGACAGCCGCCGCGGACTGGAAGAAGACTTTCCATTGAGCCTGATAGAAACCGAAAAAGACGAAGCCATCGTGCTGGACCTGCAGCGCCAGGGCTTGACCCCTTTGTCCATCCCTGCTGCCGGCCGCGAGGTGCTGATTCAGCGCAACGGCAATGTGGCGATCGACTGCACCGACGAAATCCATCCGGACGTGGACCACATCGTGTCGCTCGCCGCGCGGGTGGTGGGCCTGGACATCGCGGGTGTTGACGTGGTGGCGCAGGACATCTCCAAGCCGCTGCACAGCCAGGGCGGCGCGATCGTGGAAGTCAATGCCGGCCCAGGGCTGCTGATGCACCTCAAGCCGGCCGCCGGCACGCCGCGCCCTGTCGGTCGTGCAATCTGCGACCATCTGTTTCCCGAACCCGCCGCTGGCCAGCACAGCGGACGTATTCCATTGGTCGGTATTGCCGGATCCGACGGCACGCAGCATATTGCACGCCTGGTCGCCTGGTTGCTGCACTTGTCAGGCCGGTACACGGGACTGGCCTGTCGCGACGGCATGTTTTTAGACCAGCGCTGCGTTGAAGCCGAAGACAGTGCGCACTGGGAAGCCGGCCAGCGCCTGCTGATCAATCGGGCGGTGCAAGCCGCGGTGTTTGAAAACGGCGCAGCCTCAATCCTGAGCAACGGATTGGCTTACGACCGCTGCCAGGTCGGTGTGGTCACAGACCTGGGCGGCGCCGCACAACTGACCGAATTCGACATCAGCGACGATGAACAGATGTTCAAGGTCATGCGGGTGCAGGTCGACGCGGTGCTTTCAGACGGTGCGGCCGTGCTCAATGCCGACCATGCGCGCGTGCTGGAGATGGCCGCGCTGTGCGACGGCGAAGTCATTTTGTACAGCATGGACCCGGACTCGGTAGCCATCGCCGCCCAGCGCGTCAAGGGCGGCCGCGCGCTTTATATTCGCCAGGACCAGGTGGTGCTCGCCACGGGCGCCACGGAAGCATTTTTACCGGGCTTGGGGAAACTCGCAGCCTGGCGCGAAAAACGCGCACTCAGCGCGTTGACCGAAGACAAATTGCTGGCAGCGCTGGGCGCCGCCTGGGCACTGGACGTTCCGCTCAATTTGATTGGTGCAGGCATGGAAGCCTTTGCATCCAGCGACAAACCTGCCGGGAGGGCAGTCTGATGGAAGTATCCCGCATACGCGCCTTGCGCGGCCCCAACCTCTGGAGCCGCCACACCGCGCTGGAAGCCATCGTGGCATGCTCCGAGGCTGAATGTGCCATCGACAACTTAAGCGGCTTCGAGCAGCGCCTGCGCGCGCTGTTTCCTGGCATGGGCGCCTTGGGTCAAACCGTGCATGGCGGGCCGGTGTCACTGGCCCACGTGCTTGAGTCGGCAGCGCTGGAGCTGCAGGCCATCGCCGGCTGTCCGGTCACGTTCAGCCGAACCACGGTCACCGTGGAACCCGGTACTTATCAAGTCGTTGTTGAATACAGTGAAGAGCCCGTTGGCCGCATGGCCTTTGAACTGGCGCAGGCATTGATACACGCCGCCTTGAACGACACGGCTTTTGACCTCGAAGCTGCGACCACGCAATTGCGCGAGCTCGACCAGGACGAGCGGCTCGGCCCAAGCACCGGCGCGATTGTCGACGCCGCAGTCGCTTTGGGCATACCCTACCGGCGACTGACCAAGGGCAGCATGGTCCAGTTCGGCTGGGGTTCGCGCCAGCGCCGCATTCAGGCTGCCGAGCTGGACGCCACCAGCGCGGTCGCCGAATCAATTGCGCAAGACAAAGACCTGACCAAAAAGCTGCTGCGCGCTGTCGGCGTGCCCGTGCCTACGGGCCGGCCAGTCAGTGATATAGATGACGCCTGGGCGCTGGCCCAGCAAATCGGCCTGCCAGTGGCGGTCAAGCCGCAAGACGGCAACCAGGGCAAGGGCGTGACCGTCAATGTCATCACCCGCGAGCATCTTGAAGTCGCT
Source organism: Comamonadaceae bacterium (assembly GCA_947443645.1). GTDB lineage: Bacteria > Pseudomonadota > Gammaproteobacteria > Burkholderiales > Burkholderiaceae_C > Polaromonas. The sequence continues at coordinate 53,438 of CANEXF010000005.1, forward strand.
TTTAATTCAGCCGCCGAGTACGGCGAGGTGATGGTCGAAAAGTTTTTGCCTGGCAGTGACTTTCGCCTGCTGGTGGTCGGCAACAAGCTGGTCGCGGCTTCGCGTCGCGACCCGCCACAGGTCGTCGGTGATGGACTGAACTCGGTTCGCGAACTGGTCGACATCGTCAACCTGGACCCCAAGCGTGGCGTTGGCCACTCGACCTCGCTGACCAAGATCCGCTTTGACGACATTGCTGTGGCCAGACTCGAGACGCAAGGACTGACGCCCGAATCGATTCCCGCCAAGGGCCGCCGCGTGGTCCTGCGCAACAACGCCAACCTGAGCACCGGCGGCACCGCCACCGATGTGACAGATGACGTTCACCCGTCCATAGCCGCGCGCGCCGTCGCCGCCGCACAAATGGTGGGACTGCACATCTGCGGCGTTGACATGGTCTGCGAAAGCATGCTCAGGCCGCTCGAGTCACAAAGCGGCGGCGTGGTTGAAGTCAATGCCGCACCCGGCCTGCGCATGCACTTGTCGCCGTCTTATGGCAAGGGCCGGGCCGTCGGCGTGGCCATGATCAACGAGCTGTTTCCGCAGGCCGAAAACGGTGGCGACAACGGCCGCGTACCCGTGATTGCCGTGACTGGCACCAACGGCAAGACCACCACCACGCGGCTGATTGCGCACTTGCTGGCCGCGCACGGCCTGCGCACCGGCATGACCAATACTGACGGTGTATATGTCAATGGCCGGCAAACCGACAGCGGTGACTGCAGCGGGCCAAAAAGCGCCCGCAACGTGCTGATGCACCCGGATGTGGATGCGGCGGTGTTTGAAATCGCGCGCGGCGGTGTGCTGCGCGAAGGCCTGGGCTTTGACCGCTGCGAAGTCGCGGTTGTCACCAACATCGGTAGCGGCGACCATCTGGGACTGAACTACATCACCACGGTCGAAGACCTGGCCGTCGTTAAGCGCGTGGTGGTGCAAAACGTTGCCGCCAAGGGTTACGCGGTGCTCAATGCCGCAGACCCCATCGTTGCCGAGATGGCCGCCACCTGCCCCGGCAAGGTGATCTTTTTTGCGGCAGACGGCTACCACCCGCTGATGGCCACGCACCGCGCCCAGGGCAAGCGCACGGTCTACGTTGACGGCGGCATGCTGGTCGCCGCCGAAGGCGCCTGGGTCGAGCGACTCGCCTTGAACGAGATTCCCCTGACGCGCGGCGGCAGCATTGGCTTTCAGGTGGAAAACGTCATGGCAGCGGTCGCCGCAGCCTGGGCCGTGGGTGTCAGCATGGACACACTCAGGTACGGCCTGGCCAGCTTCGTGAATGATGCGCACAACGCGCCTGGCCGTTTCAACGTGATGGACTACTGCGGCGCGACGGTGATAGCCGACTACGGTCACAACCCGGACGCGATGCGCGCCCTGGTGGCTGCCGTCGATGCCATGCCATCGCCAGCCGGACAATGCCGAAGCGTGGTCATCAGCGGCGCGGGCGACCGGCGCGACAGCGACATCCGCGACCAGACCATCATTTTGGGCAAGGCATTTGACGAGGTGCTGCTGTACCAGGACGCCGCCCAGCGCGGTCGCGCAGACGGTGAAGTCATGACGCTGCTGCGCGAGGGCCTGGCCAACGCCAGCCGCACCCGCCGCATCGACGAAATTCGTGGCGAGTTCCTGGCCATTGACACGGCGCTGGCACGCCTGAATCCGGGCGACCTGTGCCTGGTGCTGGTTGACCAGGTTGAAGAAGCGCTTGCGCATCTTGCCGATCGCATTGCCGCAGCCAAGCTCAGCACTCATTGATGAATTCGCCCGCCAACGCAATCCAGTCGTGCGCAAGCAGCTACTAAAGTAATAGCAAATGATTTTGACCAAGGTTAAACTCAGCGCATGACCTGGAATGCGACGCTGGCGCTCGACTACGCGCTGCAAGCGGGCAAGACCGTCGCCCACTTCCGGCACAACGGGCCCTTGCGGATTTTGCAAAGCCTCTACCCCGAAGGCGAGGCCATCTGCCACAACGTGATCGTCCACCCGCCCGGTGGCCTGGTCGGCGGTGACACGCTGGATTTGCAGTTTTCAGCTGCCGCTGGCAGCCACGGCCTGGTCACGACACCCGGCGCCACACGTTTTTACCGCTCCAGCGGCGAAAAAGCCTTGCAGCGCACGCAGCTCAATCTGGCCGCCGGTGCGCGCATGGAGTGGCTGCCACTCGAAGCCATTTGCTACAGCGGCTGCCTGGCCGAAAATCGCCTGACGATGGCGCTGGAGCCCGGCGCCGAACTGATAGGCTGGGACATCACCGCCTTTGGCCTGCCCACCGCCGGTCTGCCTTTTGAACAAGGCAGCTTTTGCCAGCACATCGAGCTGCCCGGCGTCTGGCTGGAGCGCGCCCAGATTCGCGCCAATGACCACTTGCTGCTGAACAGCCCGCTGGGCATGGCTGGCCAGCGCTGCATGGCCTCACTGTTTTTTGTCGCCGGCAGCAAGCTCGAACGCCAGCGCCGGCAACTGGCGCTGGACAAGGCGCGCGAGATCATGGACGCCAGCCCCTTATCTGCGTCGGCAGGCGCTACCAGCCCCGATGGGCAGGTCGTCGTCGTACGGGTACTGGCACCCCTGGTTGAGCCAGCCATGCTGCTGCTCAAACAGATCTGGCAGGTATGGCGCCAGCATTTCTGGGCGCAGGCCCCATCGACCCCGCGCATCTGGTCGACCTGATCTGGCTGACGGCGCTCCAACTCAGCCCTGTCCTACAAGCGGACAGGACTTGTCGCCCGCATGCGCATCGCTTCGGCCGTCACAGCGCAACCTTTCGGGTTTTTAAACTGCATTCACCGATCCGTTCGCGGACAAGCCGGATCGATCCAACCAGGAGTTTGACGATGAATGCTGCAACCTGTTTCAAGCTGAGCAGAGTATCCAAAGGTGTCGCAGGCTGTGCCTTGACCGCTTTGCTTGCCATGTCTGCTGCCACAGCGCAAATCGCCTCGGGCACCACCGGCATCGATGCCACAGGCAATGCGCAAAGCGAGATGGCGGCCTGCACCAGTGGCCGAAGCCAGCAAGACCGCGCCACCTGTATCACTGAAGTCAAAAATGCCAACGCCGCCAAGCGCGCGGGCAAGATCGACAATGCCGGCGCCCAGTTCCGCGCCAATGCGCTGCAACGCTGCAATGTGCTGGAGTCCCAGGACAAGGCGGCCTGCGAAGCCCGCGTGCTCGGTTATGGCAACCCCCAAGGCAGTGTTGCCGGCGGCGGCGTGGTCACCGAGATCGAGTCCGTGGTGCGGCCTGGCGACGGCTCCACCGTGCTGGTGCAGCCGCAAACCCGCACCGACGCGATTGTCGTGGTTCCAGCGCCACGCTGACTGCGCCCGGCCCTCGGGGGGGTGCTAGCTCACACGCCGCACAAGCGCTTAAATCGCGACCAATTGACGCACACCATTGGCCTGCATCTCGCTACCTCGGCCGCGCGCGATGATCTCGCCACGCTCCATCACGAGGTAGTCATCAGCGAGCTCCTCAGCAAAATCGTAGTACTGCTCGACCAGCAATATCGCCATGTCGCCGCGGTCGGCCAGCATGCGGATCACGCGGCCAATGTCCTTGATGATGCTGGGCTGTATGCCTTCGGTCGGCTCGTCAAGAATTAACAGCTTGGGCTTGGCGGCCAAGGCGCGCGCAATCGCCAACTGCTGCTGTTGCCCGCCAGACAAGTCACCGCCGCGGCGGTTCAGCATCTGCTTGAGCACCGGGAACAGCTCATAAAGCTCGGCCGGGATCGGCGTGCCGGCGCTTTTGTAGGCCAGTCCCATGGCGAGGTTTTCCTCCACCGTCAGACGCGCAAAAATCTCCCGGCCCTGGGGCACAAAGCCGATGCCGGCGCGCGCGCGCTCGTAAGGTGTGGCAGCCTGAATCTGCTTGCCGTCAAACACTATGCTGCCGGTCTTGATCGGCACCAGGCCCATCAGGGATTTGAGCAATGTGGTTTTACCCACGCCATTGCGCCCCAGCAAGACCGTGACCTTGCCGAGCTGGCACTGCAGGCTCACGTCGCGCAGGATGTGGGAGCCGCCGTAGTATTGGTTGATGTTTTTGACAGTCAGCATTTGGTTTTCCACGTCACGCCTGCGGCCGGCGTTGCAAGCCGGGGGTAGCCCGGCGGCTACTCACTTTCTTTTGCTTCGCCAAAAGAAAGTAAGCAAAGAAAAGGCGACCCTGCTGTCTGCGTCCCCTGCGCTGCGCTGCGGGGCAACCTGTGGTGCTCGATCCAGCCGGGGTCGAGCTCGAACTCGCTACGCTCAGACAATCGCTCGCCCTGATCCGGCTGGACCTCCGCTCCTCGGCGTAGCCAGAAGGGGTGGGATGCGGGCACCGAAACTGGGCTCCGACGAGGGCACGCTTTGCGCGTCCTCGTCTCCCCACATCCGTATGCGTCCCCCAAGCCCGTTTGGCTGGGCCGAGGAGCGCAGGCAAAAGCGGATCAGGGCTCGCGATTGTCTGAGCCGAAGGCGAGTTCGAGCGAGACCCCGCTTTTGCCGAGCACCGCAGGTTGCCCGCAGCGAAGCAAAGGGACACAGACAGTCGGGTCGCCTTTCTTTTCCTTAGGTTTCTTTGGCGAAGCAAAGAAAAGTAAGTCGCCCGCCGGGGCGAGACCCGGCTTGTGGGCAAACCACGGGCCGCCGAATCAAGGAAGGCTTCGACAAGCGCCACCCGGACAGTGAATAAATCAACGCCCAAGATACACCTCAATCACCCGTTCATCCGCCTGAACCTGATCAAGCGTGCCCTGCGCGAGAACCGAACCATCACACAAGACCGTGACGATCTCGGAGATCGTGCGGATAAAACTCATGTCGTGCTCCACCACCAGCAGCGAATGCTTGCCTTTGAGTGTCAAAAACAGCTCTGCCGTGCGTGCGGTTTCCTCGTCGGTCATGCCGGCGACAGGTTCGTCCAGCAGCAGCAGTTTGGGGTCCTGCATCAGCAGCATGCCGATTTCAAGCCACTGTTTTTGACCATGGCTGAGATTGCCGGCCATGCGGCTGACGCTGTCGGCCAGATGAATGGTCACCAGAATATCAGCCAGCTTGTCGCTCTGCGCCGAGTCCAGCCTGAAAAACATCGATGACTTCACGCCCTTGTTGGTCTTGAGTGCAAGCTCCAGGTTTTCGAACACCGTCAGCTGCTCAAACACGGTGGGCTTTTGAAACTTGCGGCCTATCCCGAGCTGGGCGATTTCGGCCTCCTTGTAGCGCAGCAGATCAATCGTGCTGCCAAAAAAAACCGTGCCTTCATCAGGCCGGGTCTTGCCGGTAATGATGTCCATCATGGTGGTCTTGCCGGCACCGTTCGGGCCTATGATGCAGCGCAACTCGCCTGGCGCTATGTCCAGCGAAAGCTTGTTGATGGCCTTGAAGCCATCAAAGCTCACGCTCACATCTTCGAGATAAAGAATCCGGCCATGGGTGGTGTCAACCTCGCCTGGGGTGATGATGCGGCCCGCGCTGGCATTGCGGCCCCCGGACTCGGTATTGCTTTTGCCGGCATGCAGGGCAGCCATATGCTCAGCGCGGCGCGCGCCCTGTTCGAGAAGATCGGGGGTCATTGTTCACCGCCCTTTTTGAATTTTTTCACCAGCCCCACCACACCATCGGGAAGAAAAAGCGTCACGCCTATGAAAAGCGCCCCGAGAAAGTAGAGCCAGAACTCGGGGTAAGCCACGGTCAGCCAGCTCTTGGCGCCGTTGACGATAAAGGCGCCAAGGACAGGCCCGATCAAGCTGGCCCGCCCGCCTACGGCCGCCCAGATGGCGATCTCTATGGAATTGGCCGGGCTCATTTCACCCGGGTTGATAATGCCGACCTGCGGCACATAGAGCGCACCGGCGACGCCGCACATCACGGCCGAGATGACCCAGATCGTGAGCTTGTAGCCCAGCGGGTTGTAGCCCGAAAACATGACCCGCGTTTCGGCATCGCGTATGGCCTGCAGGACCCGGCCGAACTTGCTGCCGACCAGCCATTTGGCAAACAGGAAAAAGCCCAGCAGCGTCAAGCCCGTCAACACGAAAAGCGTCATGCGCATGGACGGCGTGGCCACAGGAATATTCAGGATCCGCTTGAAATCTGTGAAGCCGTTGTTACCGCCAAAGCCGGTTTCATTGCGAAAGAACAGCAGCATGGCAGCAAACGTCATGGCCTGGGTGATGATGGAGAAGTACACCCCCTTGATGCGCGAGCGAAAGGCAAAGTAGCCAAACACAAAGGCCACCACCGCAGGCACCAGCACAATCAGCGCCAGCGTGGCGACAAAGCTGTCACTAAAGGTCCAGTGCCAGGGCAAGGTTTTCCAGTCGAGAAAGACCATGAAGTCGGGCAAATCGCTTTTGTAGTTGCCGTCACGGCCGATCTGGCGCATCAGATACATGCCCATGACGTAGCCGCCCAGCGCAAAAAACACGCCATGGCCCAACGACAGGATACCGGTGTAGCCCCAGATCAAATCCATGGCCAGCGCGCAGATGGCGTAACACATGATCTTGCCCAGCAGCGCCACCGCATAGGTACTCATGTGAAACATGCTGCCTTCAGGCACCCACAGGTTGAGCGCTGGCGCCAGCGCACACACGGCAATCAACGCCAGCATGAATGCGCTCCAGCCGGTGCGGGTCATGAGCGGCTTGGGTGATGGGAGGGAAATTTTCTGCATAGTGTGTAGCGTCAGGCGCGTGAATTCATGCCAGGAACGCCGCATAGGCGGCTCCGCCGGGCTGCGGGCGTTGCCCCCTTGAGGGAGGAGGCGGCCACACGAAGTGGGCAAGCAAAGAGGGCGTTCATACTTCGCGGCCCTTCATCGCGAAGATGCCTTGTGGGCGCTTCTGGATGAAGATGATGATGAATACCAGCACGGCGATCTTGGCCAGCACAGCGCCGGTCCAGCCTTCAAGAAATTTATTCAAAATGCCCAGTCCCATGGCTGCATAAACAGTACCTGCCAACTGACCGACGCCGCCCAGCACCACCACCATGAAGGCGTCGACGATATAGCCCTGACCCAGATCCGGCCCGACATTACCCACCTGGCTCAGCGCGCAGCCGGCCAGTCCGGCAATGCCTGAGCCAAGCGCAAATGCGTAGGTGTCGATGCGCGCCGTGTTCACGCCCATGCAGGCTGCAATCGGCCGGTTCTGCGTCACGCCGCGCACAAACAGGCCCAGCCGCGTCTTGCCAATCAGCCAGGCCATGGCCAGCAGCACGCCACAGGCGAAAGCGACGATGACCAGGCGGTTGTAGGGCAGCGACAGATTGCCCAGCACCTGAACGCCACCACTCATCCAGACCGGGTTTTCAACACCGACGTTTTGCGCGCCAAAAATCGAGCGCACCAGTTGCTGCAGCATCAGGCTGATACCCCAGGTGGCCAGCAATGTCTCCAGCGGGCGGCCATACAAATAGCGGATCACGCTGCGTTCCAGCGCCGCGCCCATCAGGGCCGAGGCCAGAAAGGCCACCGGCACGGCGGCCAGCAGATACCAGTCAAAGGCGCCCGGAAAATACTTCTGGAACAGACCTTGCACGACATAAGTCGCGTAGGCGCCAATCATCATGAGTTCGCCATGCGCCATGTTGATCACGCCCATCAGGCCATAGGTGATCGCCAGACCCAGCGCGACCAGCAGCAAAATGCTGCCCAGACTGATGCCGCTGAAAATCGCTCCGAGCTTGTCGCCCCAGGCCAGCGACGCTTCGACCTTGGCCAAAGCCGCTTGCAGCGCCACCTTCACGTCGGCGTCGCTCTCGCTGGCCAGACGCGCCAGCAGCACGGTTTTGGTGTTGGGGTTGTTGCTGGCGGACAGCTGTGCGGCGGCGTCAAGGCGCTTGGCCTTGTCGGTGCTGCTCAGCCAAATCCCGGCGCGCACCAGCTCCAGCTGGTTTTTGAGCTGGGCCACGGTTTCAAGCGCATAGGCTTTTTCAATCAGCGGCAAACGCGCTTCATCGTTTTCACCGGCCAGGGTCTTGATCGCATCACGACGTGTTTTTTCGTCTTTGCTGAAGAGCTTGAGCGCCGCCAGCGCATTGTCGAGCTCGGCACGCATCAAGTTGGGGTTGATCAGATCTTCTGCGTCGGCCGCAAGCGCTGTCTCGGCGCCCGTCAATGGGTCGAAAGCCTTGTCGCCCCGGATCACAAAAACCTTGTCGCCCTTGATCTTGACGGCATCGTCGGACATGGCCTGGATGAAGGCCAGGGTTTGTTCATCGGCGTTGACAGCCGCCTTGTTCAGTGCATCAACACGCGTCTCGGTCTCTCCGAAGGTCATGCCTTTTAGCTCGCCAGCCGTCAGGGCATGGGCGTGAGCAGCTATCAAAAGTGTAGTAATTAAAAGTAGGTATCTAAACATGAAGTCAACCTGTAGGGTGAGCACCGCGTGCAATGCGCACTCTGCAAGTCCCGAGCCAGAAGATCTGGCCCGGAACAGGAATGTCATTTCAGACAGACGCAAGTCTGAAATGGCTTTGATTGCGGGCCAGCGCCGCTATCAAAGTTTTACTTCTTGACCGGCTCGTCTGGCTTGGAAGCATTGCCCTCGATGTAAGGGCTCCATGGCTTGGCCTTGACCGGACCAGGCGTCTTCCACACCACGTTGAACTGGCCGTCGGCCTTGATTTCGCCAATGAACACCGACTTGTGCAGGTGATGGTTCTTCTCGTCCATCTTGGAGACGATGCCGGACGGCGCATTGAAGGTCTGGCCGGCCATCGCGGCGATGACCTTGTCTGTATCGGTGGACTTGGCTTTTTCAACGGCCTGCTTCCACATATTGATGCCGATGTAAGTCGCCTCCATCGGGTCGTTGGTCAAAGGCTTGTCGGAACCGGGCAGCTTCTTGGCTTTTGCATAAGCGGACCACTTCTTGATGAACTCGGTGTTGGCCGGGCTCTTGATGCTCATGAAGTAGTTCCAGGCGGCCAGGTGACCGACCAGCGGTTTGGTGTCCACGCCGCGCAGCTCTTCCTCGCCGACGGAGAAGGCAACGACTGGCACGTCCTTGGCTTTCAGGCCTGCGTTGCCGAGTTCTTTGTAGAAAGGCACGTTGGAGTCGCCGTTGATGGTGGAGACCACCGCTGTCTTGCCGCCTTCGGAGAATTTCTTCACGTCAGCCACGATGGTCTGGTAGTCCGAGTGGCCAAACGGCGTGTATTTCTCGTCGATGTCCTTGTCGGCCACGCCCTTGCTTTTCAGGTAGGCGCGCAGAATCTTGTTGGTGGTGCGTGGGTAGACATAGTCCGTGCCCAACAGCACCCAGCGCTTGGCGCCGCCGCCAGCCTTGCTCATCAGGTAATCAACAGCCGGAATGGCCTGCTGGTTGGGTGCTGCACCGGTGTAAAACACGTTTTTAGAGAGTTCTTCACCCTCGTACTGCACGGGGTAGAACAGCAAGCCGTTCATTTCTTCGACCACTGGCAACACCGACTTGCGGGACACCGATGTCCAGCAGCCGAAAATCACCGAAACCTTGTCCTGACCCAGCAGCTGCTTGGTTTTCTCAGCAAACAGCGGCCAGTTAGAAGCCGGGTCAACCACCACGGGCTCGAGCTTCTTGCCGAGCACGCCGCCCTTGGCATTGATCTCGTCAATTGCCATCAGCACGGTGTCTTTCAGAACGGTCTCGGAAATAGCCATGGTGCCCGACAGGCTGTGCAAGATACCGACCTTGATGGTGTCAGCCGCATGGGCTGGCAGGACGCTCAGGCCTGAGAGGGCGACAGCGGCGGTAAGCGCTTTAAGCGTAAAACGACGTGATTTCAGACTTTGCATGGTTGCTTCTCCGTTAGGGTGGTGGTTTGCATCTCGCTGCAAGGGGACCCCATCCATGGCCTTTAAGCAGCGATGGTCCGATTCTGCGGAGCTCTGCCGCATTCGGAAATACGCCGGGTGGCGTATGCGGCGGCGCCGGGCAGTCAAAAAACAGGGGCTTGCGAGCCTGTCCGACAGACAAGCATCGTCACGGGGGCTAGGATCAATGGTTTTCCCTCACCAGGCTTTGAGCATGCAAGCAACCCAAACACCTACGCTGGCCTACGCCGCGACCTCCCCTGCCGCAGCGCTGGCACCCTACGCGCTTGAACGCCGCGCGCCAGGCCAGCTCGATGTGGCAATGGACATCCTTTACTGCGGTGTCTGCCACTCTGACCTGCATACAGCGCGCAATGAATGGGGCGGCACCATTTATCCGGTCGTGCCTGGCCACGAAATTGTGGGCCGCGTGACAGCCGTCGGCAGCCTCGTGACGAAGTTCAAGGTCGGCGACACCGTGGGCGTAGGCTGCATGGTCGACAGCTGCCAGCATTGCAAGCCCTGCACCGACGGGCTGGAGCAGTACTGCGACAAGGGCTTTACAGGCACCTACAACGGCCCGGAACAGGGCAGCGGGGCCAACACCTATGGCGGCTATTCCAGCAGCATCGTGGTGCGCGAGTCCTTTGTGCTGCGCGTCTCGCATGGCGCGGCTGAACTGGCGGCTGTGGCGCCACTGCTGTGCGCCGGCATCACTACTTATTCGCCGCTGATGCAGTGGAAGGTCGGACCCGGTCACAAGGTGGGCATTGTCGGATTGGGCGGGCTGGGCCACATGGGCGTGAAGATTGCGGCAGCCATGGGCGCGCATGTGGTGCTGTTCACCACTTCGGCGGACAAACGCGCGGATGCGCTGCGCATGGGCGCCAGCGAAGTCGTGATCTCGAAAAACGCCGATGAAATGGCCGCGCATGCCGGCAGCTTTGACTTCATCCTCAACACCGTGGCGGCGCCCCATGACCTCGATGCCTTTTTGGTGCTGCTCAAGCTTGACGGCACCATGACGCTGGTGGGTGCACCGGCCAGCCCGCACCCTTCGCCTGGCGTGTTCAACCTGATCATGAAGCGCCGCCGCCTGGCGGGCTCCCTGATTGGCGGCATCAAGGAAACACAGGAGATGCTGGATTTTTGTGCCGCGCACGGCATCGTCTCCGACATTGAAGTCATTCGCATGGCCGAGATCAACACCGCCTACGAGCGCATGCTCAAAAGCGACGTCAAATACCGCTTTGTGATCGACATGGCGACGCTCAAAGCCGGCGCCTGAGCAAAAGCCGCGTGCGCTTGAATGGCTGGACCGACTGGACTAAATATTGCCCTCCAGCATGAAAAATGCCAGAACGTCCCCATCTAGAGGGCTTGTCCACACATGAAAACAGTCAGAGGCCAACCATGAACATGTGCACGACCCAGCCCACCGCCATCAGGCATCCGGCCTTGGCAAGCCCTCAATGGCGCATGCTGTGGGCCGCGCTGCTGGTTTTAAGCGCAGCCGCAAGCTTTTTGGCCAGCAGCGCCCACGCCCAGACTGTGGCCACCGCCCCTTCTGCGCCAGCGCCAGTTCCATCCCCTGCCCCGTCAGCGCCGCCGATGCAGGTCAGCCCGGCGGCGCCTGCCGCGCCCAAATACGCGGCTCAGGATATTGACCGCGTGTTCGGTTTCATCGATGCCAACCGCGACGGCAAGATCAGCCGCGCAGAAGCAGCAGGCTTTCGCAATATTGCCAAACACTTTGATGCGGCCGATACCAACCACGACGATCTGCTGTCGCGCGAGGAATTTGAAAACGCCCTGAACGGCGGCAAGCCCCAATAATCGCGCCGGCCGATGGCATGCTCAGGCGCCCACAAGCCCCTGGCCACGCTGCACATGCGTGGAACGCTATGATGAAGCGGCCTATGGCAAAGCTGTCACGCAGCCTTGTCCGCTATTTTATTTATAGCTGCCTGCGCCCGTGCAGCGAGCCCAAAAGGCTTTAAATACCTCAAACCTGAGCCCCAACTGTTCCGACATGCATGCCAGTCCCCTCGTCCAGCCGACTGACGAGCCCCCCTTGAAATACCTGGTTGCCGTCCGGGCGCTGTGCGAATTCACGGCCAAGTTCGGTGACCTGGACCTGCGCTTCACGCCCGCGCCGTCTGCGCAGGAAGGCATGGCTGGTCATGCCATGGTCGCGGCGCGGCGCGGCGACGACTACCAGAGCGAAGTCAGCCTCGAAGGCGAGTACAAGGAATTGCGCGTGCGCGGCCGGGCCGACGGCTATGACCCGACGCAAAACCAGCTCGAAGAAGTCAAAACCTTCAGAGGCGACTTGCACGCCATGGCCGACAACCGCCGGCAGCTGCATTGGGCCCAGCTCAAGATTTACGGCTGGCTGCTGTGCCAGGAAAAAGGTCTGGACGAGATCAAGCTGGCACTGGTTTATTTTGATATCGCCAATCTCGAAGAAACGCCACTGACCGAGCAATTCAGCGCGGCCTCGCTGAAGGACTACTTTGAGGCGCAATGCGAGCGCTTCCTGGTCTGGGCAAGGCAGGAGATGGCGCACCGCCTGGCACGCGACGCGGCCCTGACGGCGCTGGAGTTTCCACACGACAGCTTTCGCACCGGACAGCGCGAGCTGGCAGAGGCCGTCTACAAAACCGCCACCGCGGGCAAATGCCTGATGGCGCAGGCCACCACAGGCATTGGTAAAACCATAGGCACGGTTTTCCCGCTGCTCAAGGCAACGCCCAGGCAGCGGCTGGATAAACTGTTTTTTCTGGCCGCCAAAACCCCCGGGCGCAGACTCGCGCTGGACGCGCTGGAGCGCATCCAGCAAAGCGCCAGCGACCGCCTCGCAGCCCTGCCCTTACGGGTGCTGGAGCTGGTGGCGCGCGACAAAGCCTGCGAACACCCCGACAAGGCCTGCCACGGCGATGCCTGTCCGCTGGCAAAGGGCTTTTATGACCGTCTGCCGCACGCGCGCAGCGCGGCCGTGGCCTACGCCGCCGACGCCGGCATGCTGGACAAGGCAGCCTTGCGCGAAGTGGCGCTGACGCACCAGGTCTGTCCTTATTACCTGAGCCAGGACCTGGTGACCTGGTCCGACGTGGTGGTGGGCGACTACAACTACTACTTTGACAGCAGCGCCCTGCTGCACAGCATGACGGCCAACAACCAGTGGCGCGTCAGCGTGCTGGTGGACGAAGCCCACAACATGATTGAGCGGGCGCGCAGCATGTATTCCGCGACGCTGGACCAGTCACGGCTGCAGCAGCTGCACGCACAGGCGCCAAAGGCCGTCAGGCCAGCGCTGGAGCGGCTGAACCGCCACTTCAACGAGCTGCACCAGGTGCAGCTGGAGAACTACCAGGTCTACGCCGAGCTGCCCGTGACCTTTCTCAAAGCGCTGCAGCAGGCCATCACGACCATGACCGACTTTCTGGTGGCCAACCCGACGCGCGTGGATGGCGATCTGCAGGCGTTTTATTTTGATGCGCTGCACTTTTCACGCATGTCCGAAGTGTTTGGCGCGCACTCCATCTTTGACATCAGCTTGAACGATGAGGACCAGTCAGCAAGCAGCGCCATGCAGGGCGGCCAGGGCTGCGCCACACTGAATATCCGCAACGTCGTGCCCGCGCCATTTCTTGCGCCGCGCTTTGCAGCAGCCCATTCGGTGGCCTTGTTTTCGGCCACGCTCAGCCCCCAGGACTTTTACCGCGAGACGCTGGGCATGCCGCAGAGCACCGCCTGGATTGACGTGCAATCGCCCTTCACGCACGAGCAGTTGCGGGTCTCGGCCATGAGCAACATCTCCACGCGCTACCAGCACCGTGAGCAGTCGCTGGCGCCCATGGCCGAGCTGATGGCGCAGCAGTACGAAGCAGTGCCGGGCAACTACCTGGTGTTTCTGAGCAGTTACGACTACCTGCAAAAACTCTGCCAGTACTTCAGGCAGCGCTACCCGCGGGTCCCCACCTGGGAGCAAACTCGCCAGATGGACGAGGCCGGGCGCGAGCAGTTCCTCGCACGCTTCACGCTGAGCTCGCAAGGCATAGGTTTTGCAGTGCTGGGCGGCGCCTTTGCCGAGGGCGTGGACCTGCCGGGCAGCCGCTTGATAGGCGCATTCATTGCCACCCTGGGCTTGCCCCAGGTCAACCCGGTCAACGAAGAGATCAAGAAACGCCTGGCCGCGTATTTTGACAACGACGACGCCCAAGGCAGCCCGGAACCCGACAGGGCCTACAACTACACCTACCTTTATCCGGGCTTGCAAAAAGTGGTGCAGGCCGCTGGCCGCGTGATACGCACACAGTCTGACCAGGGCGTGATCTATCTGATGGACGACCGCTTCACACGTGCCGAAGTCATGGACTTGCTGCCGCGCTGGTGGGCCGTTGAGCGGCTGTATGCAAGGCCTGCAATGGCCGGACGGTCCGGTCTGCCCATCAGGCATTCAACAGAGGTTTGAAAAGCATGCAAATGAACTCACGCTGGCTTGCCACACTGCTTTCGGTACTGACGCTTTTCGCGGTGCTGCGCCTGCCCACGGCTGAGGCTGCAGATGCGCCACCAGCTGTGCAGGAACCAACGCAAACCAAAGTCCACCCATTGATAGGCAGCTGGAACTGGACAGCCTTCAAAGGCAGCTGCCAGGAGAGCTACCAGTACCGCGCCGATGGCAGCATGGTTAGCCGCAGCGGCGAGGCCCAGGCGCAGTGGACATACCGCGTCAGCCCGCTTCCCAGCGCCTTGGGGTTTTACAAAGTACTTGAAACCGCCACAGGAAACAACGGCAAGCGCGACTGCTACGGCGACCCGAGCGAGGAGACCGGAAGCGAACGCATCAAATTCATGCAGCTCAGCCCCTCGCTGCAGCGACTCATTGCCTGCAAGGCTGAATCACTGGCCGCCTGCTATGGCCCGCTGGAGCGCACGCCCTGATCAGTGCAGCGCATCGCCCGGAGTGACCTGACTGCAGTAGTCAAGAAGCTGTTCGAGCTCATTGCACTTGTCGAACACCGCATCCGAACCCAGCTCGGCGCAGCGCCTGCGCACATCGGCCGTCGCGTAGTTGGTCAGGATCACCACTTTTTGTTCTGCGCGGCGTTTCTGGCAGGATTTGAGTACGCCAAAGCCACTGCCTTCCTTGAGAAAAAGGTCAACGATGGCCAGTTGCCAGTCGCTCTTGTGCTCTGCCAGCCAGCGGCCGGCTTGGTCTTCAGTCTCGGCAAAGGCAATAACCTTGACCGGCGACACCTCTTCGAGCGTCGAGATCAGGTTCTCACGTATCGTCAAGCTGTCTTCAACAATATAGGTAATAAGTGCCATGGAAAATTCACTGCCCTGGAGTTGGAGAGGAACAACTCTCAAATTAGCACAGTGACCAGTATTAAACGTAGCTTGAGGGCGGCCCGTCCTGTAGGAGAAAAGCCTATGTGGCCAACAGCTTCCGTGCAGCTCTTGCAAACAGCGGTATAAACACGGCAGCCAGAAAGGCGCAGCTGATGGCCTCTCTGGACCTCGCAGTTCGCCATGGACGGCCTCAATCAAAGTCAAAGGAATTTCATGCACTTACGTTTTCCCCGCTCGCTTGGACCAGCCGCCTTGGCGCTGTCATTGATCACAGCCCAGATGCTTGCATCGGCCTGCTGGGCGCAAACCGATGCGGCCATCAGCGCTGCGAGCAAGGAAGCCGGTGCACTGGTCAGCAAAAGTGGCCTGGTCTACCGTTCGCTCAAAGACGGCGCCGGCGCCAGTCCACTGGCAGCCGACCGGGTCAAGGTCCACTACAAGGGCAGCTTTCCCGATGGACGTGAATTCGACAGCTCCTACAAACGCAACGAGCCCACAGAATTCCCATTGAACCGCGTGATCCCGTGCTGGACCGAAGGCGTGCAATTGATGAAGGTGGGCGGCAAGGCCAAGCTGACCTGCCCTGCAGCCATTGCCTATGGCGAACGTGGCGCAGGCGGCGTGATACCGCCCAACGCCACCTTGCAGTTCGAGATCGAATTGCTGGCAATCAACGGCAAATAAGCCAAGCCGCCGCGCGCGGGCAAAGACGCAGGACGAAAGGGCTGCGTCGCTTGCGGACGCTCAGGGCCCAACCTGCCAGCCGCCACCGAGCGCCTGGATCAAGGCCACGGCCGTCGTCTGCCGGTTGGCCATGGTCTGGCCCAGGGCAATGCGCGCATTGAGTGCGGTGGTCTGCGCGGTGATGACCTCGGTATAACTGACCTGTCCGCTGCGGTAACGGTTAAGCAGCTGCTGCTCGACCTGGTCGGCCGCTTCGGAGGCCTGGCGGCTGAGCTGCTGCTGCACCAACAGCACCCGGGTCGCAGCCAACTGGTCTTCCACATCCCTGAAAGCCGCCAGCACCGCCTGCCGGTAAAGCGCGACAGCCTGCGCCCGGCCGGCTTGAGCGCCTTCGACGCGCGCATCAGTGGCGCCGGCATCAAACAGGACTTGCGCGGCCGACAAGCCTAGCGACCAGACTGTGCTGGACGCAGTAAACAAGTCGGCAACGCGGGTCGCTCCACTGCCCGCAGAAGCATTCAGACTGAAGCTGGGGTAATAAGCGCTTTTGGCCACGCCAATTTGCGCATTGGCAGCGGCCACACGGCGCTCGGCCGCCGCGATATCTGGACGACGCTGCAGCAGCGTGGACGGCACGCTCACGGGCACTTCGGGCACGACGGGCGCCCAGTCGGTGATCGCAGCTATGCCGAAATTACCTGGTACCTCACCGATCAGCACCGCAATCGCGTGTTCAAACTGTGCACGCTGGCGTTGCAGGCCGGCTTGCTGGGCCTGGGCGTTGGCCAGCTGGGTTTGGGCCTGCAGCAAATCGGTCTTGGCGACGACGCCAGCGTTATAGCGGTTTTGCGTGATCTCCAGCGCCCGCGCGTAGCCGACCAGGGTGGTGGCCAGCAAACCCATTTGCGCGTCTTGCTGGCGCAGCGACAAATAGTTGATGGCCAGCGTGCCCTGCGCTGAAAGCTTGGCCGAGGCCAAGTCAGCAGCACTGGCGGCCGCGGTGGCCGAGGCACCATCAACCACCCGACCCAGGCGTCCCCAGACATCGGGTGCCCAGGCCGCTGCCAGGCCGAGCTGGTAATTGCTGCCCGTCGTGGCGCCACTGTCAGAGCGGCTCACGCCGCCATTGAGCGACGCAGAAGGAAACAGCGCCGCCTGCTGCTGGCTGACCAGAGCGCGGGCCTGCGCATAAGCAGCGACGGCCGCCGCCACGTTCTGGTTGGACACCTCCACGCGTGCCGCCAGACCATTGAGCACCGGGTCAGCAAACAACTGCCACCAGGGGCCGCGCTCGAGGGCATCGGCAGGCGCTGCAGGCACCCAGCCTTCGGCTTCCTTGTAGGCCGCGGCGCCGGGCGTCGTGGGGCGCTGGTAATCGGGGCCGACCGCGCAGCCGGCGGCGAGCAGTATCAATGCAGCAAGCGTGACAAGGCGAAGCGAAAAATGTGTGTGCATGGCAGGCTTTAGGGCAGTTGCAGCGGCGCAGCCGCGGTTGGCGCGCCGGTCAGGCGGCTCAGATGACGCTCGGTCGGGCTGCGTCGTCGCAGCTTGTCGAGCAAGACATAGACCACTGGCGTGGTCAGCAGCGTGAGCAACTGGCTGGCGATCAGGCCGCCAATGATGGCAATGCCCAGCGGACGGCGCAGCTCCGCGCCCTCGCCAAAGCCTATGGCCAAAGGCAGGGCGCCAAGTATCGCCGCCAGTGTGGTCATCAGAATCGGGCGAAAGCGCAGCAAGCAGGCCTCGCGCACCGCCTGGGCGGCCGACAGACCGCGCGCGCGCTCGGCTTCGATGGCGAAGTCGATGATCAATATCGCGTTTTTCTTGACAATGCCGATCAGCAGGAAAACACCGATCAAGGCAATCAGCGAGAACTCCAGCTTGAAGATCAGCAGCGCCAGCACAGCGCCAACGCCGGCCGATGGCAAGGTAGACAAGACCGTGATGGGGTGCACCAGGCTCTCGTAAAGAATGCCGAGCAGGATATAGATCACCACCAGCGCCGCCAGAATAAGCAAAGGCTGCTGGTTTTGCGACTCCTGCGCGCTGCGCGCCGTGCCCGCAAAGCTGCCGCGCACATTGTTGGGCATGCCGATATCGGCTTCGGCCTGCGCCACCGCCGCCTGGGCCTGCTGCAATGTAACGCCTTCAGCCAGGTTGTAGGACACCGTGGTGGAGAGTTCGCCATCCTCATGGCTGACGGAGGCGGCCGTGGCGTTTTCACTGAAGCGCGCAATCGCTGACAGCGGAACCATGGTGGTCGCCGAGGTGCTCAGCACCTGACCAGTGGACGGGTCGCGCGACGCCGGGTTGACGATATTGCTCACGCTGGAGGATGCCAGGCTGGTGCTCTGCGCCGTGAGCGCCAGCGCCTTGGCCGGCACATAAATGTCCTTGAGCGACTCCGGGCTGCGGATAAAGCGTGGCGCGACTTCCATGATCACGTGGTACTGGTTCAGGTCGCCGTAAATGGTGGCCACCTGACGCTGACCAAAGCCGTTGTAGAGCGCGTTGTCCACATCGCGGGAGCTGATGCCCAGGCGGGCGGCACTTTCCTTGTCCACCGTGACCATGGTCTCGACGCCGTTTTCTTCCTGGTCGGTATCGACGTCGGTCAGCGCCGCCTGGCGCTTCATTTGCTCGGCCAGGCGTGTGGCCCACAAACTCAGATCAGCCGCGTTGTCGCCCTTGAGGGTGTACTGGTAGGTCGAGTTGGTCTGGCGCCCGCCACCGCGCAGGTCTTGCACAGTGTTGAGAAACAGCGACACACCCGTGACCTGCGCCAGTTGCGGACGCAACCGTGCAATCACCGCCTGGCCCGACACCGTGCGCTGGGCAACCGGCTTGAGGTTGATGAACATGAAGCCACCGCCCGAGCGGCCGCCGCCGGTAAAACCAACCACCGTGTCCACCGCCGGATCACGACGAATGATGTCAACTATCTGGCGCAGCTTGCCCTGCATGGCCTGAAATGAAATGCTCCTATCAGCGCGCAAACCGCCGTTGATCTGCCCGGTATCTTGCTGCGGGAAAAAGCCCTTGGGTGCCTTGACATAGAGGTAAACATTGAGCGCAACGACTGCCAGCAAAATCAGCATCACCAGCCCCTTGCTGCCCAGCGCCCAGTCCAGGCTGTGCTCGTAGCCGCGCAGCACGCGCCTGAAGGCGCGCTCAAAGCTGCGCGGAATAAAGCTCCAGCGCCCTGCTCGCCTGGCCTCGTCGCCGGCTTTGTGGGGCTTTAACAGCCAGGCACACATCATGGGGGTGGTGGTCAGCGAGATCACCAGGGAGATCAGCACCGCCACAGACAGCGTCACGGCGAATTCCCGAAACAGCCGACCAACCTGCCCGGCCATGAACAGCAGCGGTATGAACACGGCCACCAGCGACAAGCTGATCGACAACACGGTGAAGCCTACTTCGCGCGCGCCCAGCAAGGCGGCCTGCAAGCGGTCCATGCCGGCCTCAATGTGACGGCTGGTGTTCTCCAGCACCACAATGGCGTCATCGACCACAAAGCCGGTAGCCACCGTGAGCGCCATCAGACTCAGGTTATTCAGGCTAAAGCCCATCAGGTACATCACGCCGAAAGTCCCCAGCAGCGACACCACGGTGGCCACCGCCGGAATCACCGTGGCACGCACACTGCGCAAGAATGCGCTGACCACCAGCACCACCAGTGCGATGGAGATCACCAGCGTGAGCTCGACCTCGTGCAGCGACGAGCGTATCGAGTTGGTGCTGTCCGAGGCCACCGCCAGCTGCATGTCCTGCGGCAGCTGCGCCTGAAGCTCAGGCAGCAGGGCCCGCACACCGTCGACGGTTTCAATCACATTGGCACCGGGCTGGCGCTTGACCAGCACAATCACGGCCGGCTCGCCATTGAACAGGCCCAGCGTGTTGGTGTTTTCCGCGCCGTCGACCACCTCGGCCACATCACTGAGCCGAATCGCCGCACCATTGCGCCAGGCCACCACCAGACCCAGATAGTCAGCGGCCTTGAGCCCGCCCGTCGCCGTGTTCGCACCGGAATAAATTTGCAGGCGCTGGCCATTGGCTTCAATCGCGCCTTTGGGGCGGTTGGCGTTCGAGGCCTGCAAAGCGGCGCGCACATCCTCCATGCTCACGCCGTATTGGTTGAGCGCAAACGGGATCAGCTCCACACGCACCGCAGGCAATGAACCGCCGCCCAGCTCGACATCGCCCACACCCGGCACCTGCGAGATCTTTTGCTGCAGCAGGTTGGACACCTGGTCGTAAATCTGTCCCGGCGTGCGGACCTTGGAGGTGACCGCGAGAATCACCACCGGCGCATCGGCCGGGTTGGCCTTGCGGTAGGTCGGGTTGCTGCGCAGCGTGACCGGCAGGTCGCTGCGGGACGCGTTGATGGCGGCCTGCACTTCGCGGGCGGCCGCGTCGATTTTTCGGTTCAGGTCAAACTGCAGGCTGATACGGGTTGAGCCATTGCTGCTGAACGACGTCATCTCGTTGACGCCGGAGATCACGCCCAGACGCCGCTCCAGCGGCATGGCGACGCTGCTGGCCATGGTGTTGGGGCTGGCGCCAGGCAAGGTGGCACTGACCGAGATGGTGGGAAAGTCCACCTGCGGCAGCGGCGACACCGGCAGCACAAAAAAAGCCCCCAAACCCGCCAGCGCCAGGCCAACCGTCAGCAGCACGGTCGCGACCGGTCTCCGAACAAAGGGCTCGGACAGGTTCATGGCTGCAGGCCCGAGGGCAGCGCGGCCTGGCCGCCAGCGCAATTCACTATCAATTCAATAGCTGCCAGCGCCCGCCCAGATTGTGCAAACTGCATCAATGATGATGAGAAATAGATCACTTCCGGCCCCGCAAACGCTGCGCCAGACGGTCAAAGCCAAGGTAGATCACCGGCGTCGTGAACAGCGTCAGGACCTGACTGACGATCAAGCCACCAAAAATCGCCAATCCCAGTGGCCGGCGCAGCTCTGCGCCTTCACCCCAACCCAGCATCAGGGGCACGGCCGCGAACAAGGCGGCGAAGGTGGTCATGAGTATGGGCCGAAAGCGCAGCAAGGCCGCCTGATGTATGGCTTCCTGCGCCGATTTGCCCTGGCTGCGCTCGGCATCTATGGCGAAGTCGATCATCATGATGGCGTTCTTTTTGACGATGCCTATCAGCAAGATGATGCCTATGATGCCGATCACGCCCAGGTCAGAGCCGCTGATCATGAGCGCCAGCAAGGCGCCGACACCGGCAGACGGCAGGGTCGAGAGAATCGTCAGCGGATGGATATAGCTTTCATACAGCACGCCCAGCACGATGTAGACACAGACCACCGCGGCCAGTATCAGCCACAGCTGGTTGGACAGAGAGGTCTGGTAAGCACCCGATGCGCCCAGAAAGGTCAGGCTCAGGCTTGCCGGCATGGCCAGGTCCTTGGCTGCGCGCTGAATATCGTCAACCGCCGCGCCAAGTGACACGCCGGTCGCAATATCAAAGCCCAACGTGCTTGCCGGAAACTGGTCCACATGCGTGACTTGCAAAGGCGCGGGACGCTCGCTGATGGTGGCCAGTGCCGACAAGGGCGTGGTTGAGCCAGAACCGGTTTTGAGCTGCAGGTTGCCAAGTGACAGCGGCGTTGCCAGCGAATCCGGCATGGCCTCCAGAATCACACGGTACTGGTTGGTCTCGGTGAAGATGGTCGAGACGATGCGCTGCCCAAACGCGCTGTAAAGCGCATCGTCAATCGATGCTGTTGTGACGCCAAGGCGCGAGGCGGTGTCTCGGTCTACCGTGATGTAGGCCGATGCGCCCGTGGCGCCCGCATCAGTTACAACGTGGCGCACGCTGGCCAGTTCACGCATGCGCTGCGCGAGCTTGCCAGCCCAGAGCACCACCACAGCGTTGTCCGAACCTTCAAGCGAGACCCGGAACTGCGTCGGTCCGGTTTCGGCGTCAATCGTCAAGTCCTGCGTGGGCTGAAGGTAGAGCGTGACGCCAGCGATCTTGCCGGCGCGTTCAATCAACCGGTCCATGGTTTGCTGCTGGCTGCCAACGCGCGTGTGCTTGAGGTTGATCAGCATGCGGCCGGTGTGCAGCATGGTGTTGTTGGCAGCGTCCACGCCGACAAAGGAGCTCAGGCTGTCGACATCCGGGTCTTCGAGCAAAGCCGTTGCCGTGGCGCGCTGCAGCTCCGACATGCGCGCATAAGACACCGACTGCGCGGTCTCGACGCGGGCCTGCAACTGGCCGGTGTCCTGCACCGGAAACAGTCCTTTGGGGATCAGCACATACAGCAGCACCGTGAGCAGCAGCGTCGCCAGCGCTACCAGCAGCGTCAGGCCCTGGCGCTTGAGCACCCAGGTCAGCGACTGGTCGTAACGCATGATCACGTTGTCAAAAAATTGTTGCAGCCGCGCGCCTAGCGTGGTGGCGCGATCTCCAGTCCAGCCAGGGCCGCGGAACCGGCTTGGCCGGGCCGCAGGTGCAGCGGCCCCCTCGGCGGGGAGCGTGGGGGTAATCGAACGCCGCGAAGGGCCGCCCCAAGCAAGTTCAGCCCCCTCGGGGGGCAGCGAACCACGCGAAGCGGGGAGCGTGGGGGCTCTTTTTAACCAGCGCGCCGACATCATGGGCACCAGTGTGAGAGATACCACGGCCGAAATCAGTATCGTGATGGCCAGCGTGACGGCGAACTCACGGAACAGGCGCCCCAGGACGTCGCCCATGAAGAGCAGCGGAATCAGCACGGCGATCAGGGAAACCGTCAGGGAAATGATGGTAAAACCAATCTGGCTGGCCCCCTTGAGTGCGGCCGCCATCGGGTCTTCGCCCTCCTCGATGTAGCGCGAGATGTTTTCAATCATCACGATGGCGTCGTCGACCACAAAGCCGGTGGCAATCGTCAGCGCCATCAGGCTGAGGTTGTTCAGGCTGTAGCCCAGCAGATACATGGCGCCGCAGGTGCCAATCAGCGACACAGGAACGGCCAGGCTGGCGATCACGGTGGCGCGCAGGCTGTGCAAAAACGCAAAGATGACCAGCACCACCAACAGCACGGCAAGCAGCAGCTCAATCTCCACATGCAGCACAGACGCACGTATGCCGGTGGTGCGATCGCTCAATATCTCCAGTTTGAGCGAACTGGGCAGGTCTGCCTGCAGGTCGGGCAGGCGCGCCTTGATCGCATCGACCGTCGCGATCACATTGGCGCCCGGCTGGCGCTGCACATTCAGGATGATGGCGGGTTTGAGTTGTCGGCCGGCCGAGCCCGCGCAGCTGCCTGGCGCAGCCGACGCGCGCGCATCTGGCTGCGGGCAATCAACACCCGACGACCAGGCGGCGAGCTTGATGTTCTCCGCGCTGTCAACCACCTGGGCCACGTCGGCTACGCGAATCGCCGCGCCATTGCGATACGCAACAATCAGACCCTTGTAATCGCTGGCGGTCAGCAACTGGTCATTGGAATTGAGGGTGTACGCCCGTGCAGGACCGTCAATGCTGCCTTTGGCACTGTTGGCATTGGCGGCCGAAATCGCGGTCCGCAAGGCGTCAAGCGCCAGACCATAAGACGCCAGCGCACGGGTGTCAGCCTGAATGCGCACGGCAGGCCGCTGGCCGCCACTGAGCGAGACCAGACCCACACCATTGACCTGGCTTATTTTCAGCGCCAGCCGGGTATTGACAATGTTTTGCACCTCGGTGAGCGGCAGCACATCGGAGGTGATGGCCAGCGTGAGTACCGGCGCATCGGCCGGGTTGACCTTGGCGTAAACGGGTGGCGCGGGCAGATCGGCCGGCAACAGCGAACCACCGGCATTGATGGCGGCCTGCACCTGTTGCTCGGCGACATCGAGCGTGAGACCCAGGCCAAACTGCAGGGTCACGATGGAAACACCCGCAGCGCTGGTCGAGCTCATGCGCTGCAAGCCGGCCATCTGACCGAACTGGCGCTCCAGAGGCGCCGTCACGGTCTGGGCCATGACTTCAGGGCTGGCGCCGGGGTAAAGCGTTTGAACCTGTATGGTCGGGTAGTCGACCTGTGGCAAGGCCGACAAGGGCACAAACTTCAAACCCATCAGGCCGGCCAGCACAATCGCCAGCATCAGCAGCGAGGTCGCAACCGGCCGCAGTATGAAGGGGCGCGAGGGACTCATGAGCCCTCGGCTTGCGAAGCGCGACGCCGGCGCTGTGGGCTGGACGCATCAGCTGACGGTGCTTCTGGCGCAGAAGCGGCTTGGGCCGGTGCGCCATCCGGTCGCTGGCGCTTGCCCTTCATGCCTGCCCCGCCCGAGCCTGGGGCACGGGGCTGGTCGCCCGCCAGCGCCACGCGAGCACCGTCCTTGAGCCGATCAGCGCCTTCGGTGATCACGCGCTCGCCGGCCTGAAGCCCAGCGGCAATCACGATTTTTTCGGCGCTGGCCTGACCGCGTGTGACAGACCTGAGCGAAACCGTGCGGTCGGCACTGAGCACATACACGTAATCGCCAGCGCCGCTTTGCCGCACGGCCGTGACCGGCACCAGCACAGCATTTTCAAGGGTTCTGACGACCAGCCGGATATTGACAAACTGGCTGGGGAAAAGCGCCAGCTCACGGTTGGCAAAACTCGCCTTGGCTTTGACAGTGCCAGTCTGCGTGTCAACCTGGTTGTCCAGCGACGCGAAGACCCCGGTGTCAAGCACGCTGGCGCGGGGGCGGTCCAGCGCGGTGACCTGCATCGCATTGCCAGCTGCTGCAAGCCGGGCCTTACCAGCCTTAGCAATCCCGCCAGCCCGGTCACTTTTACCGCCAACAGGCGTGCTTTTTTGCAGCTCACCCACCCGGTCCTGGGGAACAGCAAACACCACGTCAATCGGCGTGAGCTGCGTGATCAAGACCAGGCCATTGGCATCAGCGCTGCTGACCACATTACCCACATCAACCGTGCGCAGACCAACGCGACCGCCGATTGGCGCGACCACGCGGGTATAGCCCAGGTTCAGCCTGGCCGTGCCTTCCTGGGCCCGGTCTATCACCACACTGGCTTCCAGCTGCTTGACCAGTGCGCTCTGGGTGTCGACATCCTGCCGCGCAATCGAGTCCTGCTCGAGCAAGGTTTTGTAGCGCTGCAAGGTGACTTTTGCACTGTCGAGTTGCGCTTCATCGCGCTGACGCTGGCCAGAAGCCTGCATCAATGCCATTTCAAACTGGCGCGGGTCAATCGTTGCCAGCAGATCGCCGGCGCGCACCAGCTGGCCTTCCTTGAAAAGCACCTTTTCCAGCACGCCGCTGACCTGAGGCCTGACCTTGACCGTCGCTTGAGGTGTCACAGTGCCGAGGGCATCCAGCACCACCGGCACACTGGCCCGCTCGGCCGTCGCCACGCCGACCGTGCTCACCGCCGGACCGCGCCCACCACCAGGGCCGCCAGGACCAGGCGTGGCGTCTGAGCGGTGCGTCAGATACCAGGCCAGGCCACCCAGCGCGCTCAAAAGCACGGCCGCCACCACCGCGCCGACCAAGGAGGCCTTGCGTGTCAGTGGTTTTCGGGGAGGGAACTCAGGGCTGGCGGGTGGCGTTTCGACTTGCGGATTCATCAATAGTCCTTTGGGTCCGGTTCGTACCAGTATTTTGGCCAGCTCGTGAGCGGTTTTCAGTGATCAGGCTGGTAGCGCATCGTGCGGCGCTGATTACGGGGTCCACTGGTCAGCGCCTGGTGCGGCAAGACGAAGGCCGCTCAGCGCTCAAACGTGTCACTAGTAACAATTTATTATCCCTGCAAGCCCGAGCAAGTCGGCCAAGGGCGCAAAGGCAGGACGTAAAAATCCCGTAAAGACAGCATGCGCCAATGTGGCATGCCGCCCGGCCTTCACTTCAGAGGAATCTTGATGGCCCGGTCAATCGCCACGGTCGCCACGCTGTTTTGTGGTGAGCCCTCGATCACGCGATCCGAATAGGTCAGGTAAACCAGGCTGTTGCGCGCCTTGTCAACCATACGGACAATGCGAATCTTTTTGAATACCAGCGAAATACGTTCGCTGAACACCTCCTCCTGAAGTGGCAGCGGCTTGGCGAAAGAAATGGGACCGACCTGCTGGCAGGCAATCGAGGCTTCCGACAGATCCTCGGCCAGGCCGACAGCACCCTTGATGCCGCCCGTCTTGGCACGCGACACATAACAGGTCACACCATTGACCTTGGGGTCGTCATGCGCCTCGACCACAATTTTATGATCCGGTCCCAAAAATTTGAACACCGTGTCGACCTCGCCTATCTGCTCGGCGCCGGCACGGGACAACAGGAAAATCAGTCCCAAGGCCGCGAAAAATGACAAGGCGGATATTCCAGGGAATTTCTTCATGGGATTTCTTTCATTGAATGTGTCTGGAAATACAAAAAAATGGCTGTCTGCTCGCGGCCGGCCCGTGAATGGCCTATATTCATTACCCCAACTGATTTCTGCATCAAGCCGATGCCCGGACACCATGACCACCAAAACCAAACTGCCACTTTACCGCTCACTTTATGTTCAGGTGGTTTGCGCCGTCATCGCGGGTGTCGCGCTGGGCCATTTCTTCCCGGCATTGGGCGCCGACATGAAGCCATTGGGCGATGGCTTCATCAAGCTGATCAAGATGATGATCGCACCCATCATTTTTTGCACGGTGGTGATCGGCATTGCCGGCATGGAAGACATGAAAAAAGTCGGCAAGACCGGCGGCCTGGCGCTTTTGTACTTTGAAGTCGTCAGCACTTTTGCGCTGATCATAGGCTTGGTGCTGGTCAACCTGTTCCAGCCCGGCGCGGGCATGAACATTGATGCCTCGACGCTGGACACCAAGTCCATCGCCGCCTATACCGGCCCCGGAAAGCTGGTGGGCACCACAGACTTTATTCTCAACATCATTCCGACCACCGTCCTGGACGCGTTTGCCAAGGGTGAAATCCTGCAGGTGCTTTTGATTGCTGTGCTGTTTGGCTTTGCCCTGCACCGCTTTGGCGGACGCGGCACCATGGTTTTTGACTTCATTGAAAAAACCTCGCACGTGCTGTTCACCATTGTCGGCTTCATCATGAAACTGGCACCGATTGGCGCTTTTGGCGCGATGGCCTTCACCATTGGCAAGTACGGCGTGGGTTCGCTGTTTTCGCTGGGCAAGCTGATGGGCGCGTTTTACCTGACCTGCCTGATATTCATCTTCGTCGTGCTGGGGCTGATTGCACGCTTTCACGGTTTCAGCATCTGGAAATTCATCAAATACATCAAGGAAGAATTGCTCATCGTTCTGGGCACCTCCTCGTCTGAGTCGGTGCTGCCGCGCATGATGGAAAAAATGGAAAACCTGGGCGCCAAAAAGACCACGGTAGGCCTGGTCATTCCAACCGGCTATTCCTTCAACCTTGACGGCACCTCGATTTATCTGACCATGGCCGCGGTATTCATTGCGCAGGCCACCAACACGCCAATGACACTGACGCAGGAGCTCACGCTTTTGGGTGTGTTGCTGCTGACCTCCAAGGGCGCAGCCGGCATCACCGGAAGCGGCTTTATCGTGCTGGCAGCGACCTTGTCAGCCGTAGGCACTGTGCCTGTCGCCGGCCTGGCGCTGATTCTGGGCATAGACCGCTTCATGTCCGAGGCGCGCGCGCTGACCAATCTGATTGGCAACGGGGTCGCCACACTGGTGGTCGCCAAGTGGACCGATGAACTGGACATGAAAAGGCTGCACGCGGGTCTGAACAATGAAACCTGGGTGGAGGCCCAGGAACCCGAGGTGTTGCTCAACAAGAAGACCGAACATATGGCGGTCTCACCCTGAACCCGGCTTGACCCGGTCACCAGGCGTCAGGCCTGGACGAAAAAAAGGCCCTCTATTGAGGGCCTTTTTGGTGTGTGGAACGCGGTATTAACGCGCGCCGCGCTGGGATGGTCCGGCGCCAGGTCCTGGTCCACGGCCAGCAATGTGGCGGAAAGTGATGCGGCCCTTGCTGAGGTCGTAAGGCGACAACTCGAGCGAGACTTGATCGCCCGCCAGAATACGGATGTGGTTCTTGCGCATCTTGCCGGAGGTATAGGCCACCAGCTTGTGGCCGTTGTCCAGCGTGACGCGAAAACGTGAGTCGGGCAAGACTTCGTCTACCAGCCCGTGCATTTCAATCAGTTCTTCTTTAGCCATGGTGTAACTCCTTGAGAATTTGAAAAAACTTGTCTGTAGCTTGTGTCAACTGGCCGGCCTTGCAAGGCCAGCCCGACGTCAGGCACAAGCAGGCAATGAACGGTCCTGAATCCAGCCCATCGCGTGCTCAGTAGCGTATTGGACAGCAGCAGCGGCGCTGTCGAACAATCCGGAAAAGCGCATGACGCGATCATGGGTTGCGCTGCCGCTACCGGAACGGATGGAAACTGAAGCAGCATAACCGCCTGCGTCTTGGGGCTTGGCAAGTGGCGAAACCAGGTATTTGCCTACCGCTATATTTTGATGAAGAGTCATAAATGTCTGTGCCGGGCGGCCAATTCGTGGGTCCCAGCCTGAAAGTAACGAAAACAAAGAAAAGCAAACGGCTTGCGAGCAAGCCAACGGGTATTCGGTTTCTGCCATACACCCCTTCATAAAGGGTGAAATGGTTGAGCCTTGAGTGGGCACCGTTGGGGAAGTGCTCGCCGGGAAAATAGAACAGTGCTGCGGGGATCAGGGCTGTGTGGGCACTGAAAGCACTGGAGATTCGGGCTCTGAGAAGCGCCGCATTTGAGAAGGAAACCGCTGATAAAGAGGCTTCGTTATAAAACGCTGATGCGTTACCGAATCCACTATTGTACCCGCGCGCCTCAAACCCGGCTCCCCGTGGCTGCAAAGCTCAGCCCTCAAACTGGGGATGCAGCTGCTTGATGCGGTTCATGGCCATGCCTGCAGCAGCGGTGCGCGTTTCAACCCCGAGCTTGACGTAAACCCGCTCCAGATGCTTTTTGACGGTGGCCGGACTGGCGCCCAGGATGTCTGCGATGTCGCGGTTGATCTTGCCCTTGACCACCCAGTACAGCACCTCGGCCTCCCTGGCCGTGAGCTTGAAGCTCAGGCTCATGGCCCGGGCAATCGCATCTTCAGAGGTCTCGCGCATCACAATGAGCCAGTCACCGCCCTCGCCGGATTGCGCATCCCCCGTCTGTTGATGCAGCCGAAACGTCAGACGCCGCTGCCCTTGCTCGACCGACAAACGCGGCGGCTCAATCTGGCGTTCGGCGTCCGCCACATGTTGGCGCAACCATTGCAGCACAGGTTCCGGCGTTTGCGGGGCGGCCGTGCCGTAGTAGCGCATCAGCAACTCGCGCGCCAGCGGCGTTTGCCAGATCAGCCGGCCCGCCCCTTCACCCTCCTGAGCAGTTTCCAAACGCACCGTGATGCTGGCATAGCCGAACGCATCCAGCGCATTGCGCGCCTGACCGGCTTGCCTGGCCTCTTGCCTGGCGCGTCGGGCCCCTTGCAGGTGAACCCCCATGCGGGCCATCACCTCCCTGGGCTTGATGGGCTTGGTCACGTAGTCCACGCCACCGGCTTCCAGCGCGGCAACCAGATACTCGGTTTCGGTCAGGCCGGTCATGAAGACGATGGGAATATGCGCGGTCTCCGGCATGGCCTTCAGTCGTCTGGCAACTTCAAAGCCGTCCATACCCGGCATCATGGCGTCGAGCAGCACGATGTCGGGCAGCGCCTGCCTGGCACGCTGGAGTGCCGCCTCGCCACTGCTGGCCACCAGCACGGTGTAGCCTGACTCGTCAAGCGCGTCATGCAGCACCGACAGGTTGTCGGGCACGTCATCAACAATCAGCACCACATCGCTGTTGGCACGGTCCAGGGTCTGGTTGAGCTTGTGATCCAGCCTGGGCTGATCATGACTTGCCGCTTCTTCAAGCATCTTGTGCATGCCGGGCCTCTGGGGGAGAGAGCTGCTGGCTCATGGTTTCAAACTGGAATTGCCTTGCCAGCACGCGCATCTGCTCGACAAAATCCCTGGTGGCGGGCTGCCGTTTTTCAATTTCTGCAAGTTTGTTCATGATGCCGCGGTAAAACCCAAGATTGACGACCTCCAGTAGCGCTGCCAGCTCGGATGGGTCGGGTAAAGCCGATGGCGTGCGCTCGGATAGGGCCAGTTCCGGCGTCTGTACCAGCTGGTCAAGCCAGGTCAAACCCAGACGCCGCTCCAGCCAGTCAAGCAATTCGCTGTGACGCACTGGTTTGAGAATGAAATCTTCGGGCCTGATGCCCACGTCATTGTCCAGCCCCTTGTCAAACGCATTGGCCGACACAATGGCCAGGTGCGTGTCCACGCATCCCATCCTGGATATGCGGCGCAGCGTCTCCCACCCGTCAATGCCAGGCATCGCCAGATCCATGAAGATCACGTCCGGCTGGTAGCCAGCGGCAAGCAGATCAAGGCAGTCGTGGCCGCTGGCAGCAACCCGTAACTCAAAGCCCATGGGTTGCAACAATTGCACCAGAAGCTCGCGATCGGGCTCCTCGTTGTCCACCACCAGAATCTTTCGACGCACACCTTCATAGCCGCGTGGCTGGCGCCTGGCGGTGCGGATGCTGGCGCCGTGGGCGGTGGCAGAGCTGTCATGGAGCTCCGGCAAAAACAGACGTATGCGAAACACTGAACCTTGGCCGGGTGTGCTCAGCACCGTCATCTCGCCGCCCATCAGATCAGTCAACATTTTGGCAATCGTCAAGCCCAGACCAGCGCCTGGCGTGCCCTCCGCACTTTGACCTGCCGTGGTGCCGCGCGCAAAGGGCTCAAAGATCTGCGCCAACTCTGAAGCGCTCATGCCCGGACCGGTATCTTCAATATCGACGTAGGCCATTTCACGCGCATAGCGCAGTTTGAAAGTAACCTGCCCCTGGGCCGTGAACTTGATAGCATTTCCCAACAGGTTGATCAAAATCTGGCGCACGCGTTTTTCGTCGGCACGAACCAGTTCAGGCAGATTGCCGTTGGCCTCGAAGACAAAACGCAGTCCCTTGGCGGCGGCCTGCAGCTCAAACATGCTGGCCATTTCATGCACGCAATCGGCGAACTGCATGGGCCTGACCGTCAGGGTGAGCTTGCCGGCCTCGATGCGGGCAATGTCCAGCGTGCCCTCGATCAACGACAGCAAATGCTCACCGCCACGCTTGATGACACTGACGGCCTGCTTGCGATGCGGCGGGATGCTGCTGTCCTCGCCCATAAGCTGCGCATAGCCCAGGATGCTGTTGAGTGGCGTGCGCAGCTCGTGGCTGATGGCGCTGATGTAGCGGCTTTTGGCCTGATTCGCCTGGTCGGCGGCATGGCGCGCCTGCTCTGCGTGAAGCTTGGCCTGCTGCAAGGCCTCATCCGTCTGGCGGTGTGACTCGATTTCACGCATCAACAAATGGGTCTGGCGATTGGACTCTTCCTGCGCCACCTGACGGCTCTTGTGCGCCAGTACCAGCCACCAGGCGACCAACCCGGCGATCACCAGCAAGGCCATATAGGCCTTTATAAAACCCGAACGCAAAGCGGCCTCCGAAGGCAGCAAGTCACCCAGCGCACCGATTTCCTGGTGATAGAGCAAGCCAAAGACGCTGGCCAGCAATGGCACGATGACCAGCATCAGCAGCAAAAAATGACCCAGACCGGTATCCAGGTAGGGCCAGACACGCCGGGGCAACAACCAGCGCAAACTTGCCGACCACTGCGATGACAAGCTGGCGTGCGGCTTGCACAAGTCGCCGCAGCGCGCATCCAGCGTGCAGCAAAGCGAGCAGATCGGCCCCTGGTAAGCGGGGCAATGCGCCATGTCCGGGCCTTCGTAGTCGCGCTCGCAAATCACACAGCGCTGCAGAATCGCCCGATCTGCCGACGGGCCGCACCTGGGAGGAACAGCCCCCTCGGTGGGCAGCGAGGACACACCGTGCTGAGCGTGGGAGCCGTCATTCCTCGCGATGTAGTAACGGCCTTTGGTCGCCCAGGCGATCAAGGGCGCCGTCAGCAAAGCCGTGCCCATGGCAATCAAGGCCGAAAAAGCCTGGGCCATTTCGCCATAAAGCCCCAGGTGCGCAGTCACCGACAGCAGGGAAGCCAGCGCCATGGCACCCACACCCACCGGGTTGATGTCATAAAGGTGGGCACGCTTGAATTCAATCCCGGGTGGCGACAGGCCCAGAGGCTTGTTGATGACCAGATCCGCCACGACCGCCATCACCCAGGCAATCGCCACGTTGGAATACAGTCCGAGCACGTCGCCGAGCGCCTGGAACACATTCATCTCCATCAGCATGAAGGCGATCAAGGTGTTGAACACCACCCAGACCACCCGGCCGGGATGGCTGTGCGTCAAGCGGGAAAAGAAGTTAGACCAGGCCAGTGAACCGGCATAGGCATTGGTCACATTGATCTTGAGCTGCGACAAGACGACAAACAGCGCGGTCGCCGCCACCGCCATACCGTAGTCAGGGAAGACATATTCATAAGCGGCGAGATACATCTGGTTCGGATCGACTGCGCGATCAGGCGGCACCATATTGGAAATCGCCAGATAAGCCAGCAGTGCACCACCGAGCATCTTGACTACGCCCAGCACCACCCAGCCGGGGCCACCGACCAGCACGCCAGCCCACCAGCGCCGGCTATTGGCTTTGGTCTGCACCGGCATGAAGCGCAAGTAGTCTGCTTGTTCGCCCATTTGAGTAATCAGCGCGATGCCGACCGTCAAAGCAGCACCAAACAAGTGCAAATCAAAGCCAGAGCCACTGCCTTTATCACCTGGATAGTGCGTAATTCCGACAAAAGCACCAGGATCGCGCACAAAAACATAGACGAAGGGAACTACCAACATCACCAACCATAGCGGTTGTGTCCAGACTTGCAACCGACTGATCACAGAGACGCCGTGCGTGACCAGGGGAATCACCACCAGGGCACAAATGAGATAACCCCAACTTGGCGGAATACCCAGAGCCAGATCCAGCGCATAGGCCATCACTGCGGCTTCAAGCGCAAAGAAAATGAAGGTGAAAGAGGCGTAAATCAGCGAAGTGAGCGTCGAGCCGATGTAGCCAAAACCGGCGCCGCGGGTCAGCAAATCCATGTCCACGCCATAGCGCGCGGCATAAATACTGATGGGCAAACCCGCCAGAAAAATGATGAAGCCGGTGGCAACAATGGCCCAGAAAGCATTGGTAAAACCGTACTTCACCAGAAGCGTCGCACCCACGGCCTCCAGAATAAGAAACGAGGCGGCACCAAAAGCCGTGTTGGCAACACGCCATTCAGACCACTTTCTAAAACGCTGCGGCGCAAAGCGCAAGGCGTAGTCTTCCATGGTTTCGCTGGCAACCCAGCTGTTGTAGTCACGCCTGACCTTGATCACGCGCTGCACGGCGACCTCGCCGGTGACGCGCGCCTCTAGTGGCGCCGTATCGGCACCGCTGGGGTCTGGCGCAGGGTAAGCCGAAGTTTGCATATGAAAAGGGGCATGGGGAAAGTGTCCCGGCTTGCGTGCATGTTCCATGCCACGCCAGCGCCAGGGGCCGTGGAGGGCGTCCAGCGTGTGGCACCATTCTTGCACCCGCAAAAGCCTTATCAAGCAGCTAGCCTGCCCCCGAAAGAAGCCCATGGAACTGACCCCCCGAGAAAAAGACAAGTTGCTCATTTTTACCGCCAGCCTGCTGGCGGAGCGGCGTATGGCGCGCGGTCTCAAGCTCAATTACCCCGAAGCCGTGGCACTCATCAGCGCGGCGGTGATGGAGGGCGCGCGCGACGGCAAGACTGTGGCGCAACTCATGAGCGAAGGTCGCACCGTGCTGACCAGCGCCGATGTGATGGACGGCATTGCAGAGCTGATTCCCGACATCCAGGTTGAAGCTACTTTCCCGGACGGCACCAAGCTCGTCACCGTGCATCAGCCCATTGTTTGACACCTGCATCCGATTTAAAAATCAAGAGGAACACACCATGCGAATGACCCATGTATTGAAGCGCCTGCTGATTGCGGCGACCGCGCTGCCGCTGGCGGCCATGGCACACAACGGGTTGGACAGCCATGCACACGCCGGCTTCTTGCTCGGCTTTATTCACCCGCTAACGGGCGCTGACCATCTGGCCGTCATGCTGGCTGTGGGGCTGTGGAGTGCACTGGCAGCGCGCCGCGCCGGCCCCGACATGCTCTGGGGACCACTTGCTTTTGCCGGCATGCTGCTGTTAGGTGCGGTCTTGGGCTTGCAGGGACTGCAGATTCCAGCCGTCGAACCCATGATTGCCGCATCTGTGCTGGTGACAGGCCTGCTGGTCATCACGCGCTGGCGCATTGCCGGCATCGCCGCAGCGCTGTTGGTCGGCGTGTTCGCGGTCTTCCATGGCCTCGCACATGGCGTTGAACTGGCGGGCAGCCCGCAAGCCGCGGCCTCGTTGGCGGGCATGCTCGCTGCGACCGCGCTGCTCCACGCCACAGGCCTGGGCCTGGGTTGGGCCTTGCGCAATGCCAACGTCTGGCTGACACGACTTGCCGGTGCGGGTGTTTCCGCGTTTGGCGCGACGCTGCTGACTCAGCTGAACTGAAAGCAAAATCATCATGATTCCAGGCGAGATGATGACCGATGGGGCCGACCACGTCCTCAACGCAGGCCGGCGCAGTATGACGCTGGTGGTGCAAAACACTTCTGACCGGCCGATACAAGTGGGCTCGCACTACCACTTTGCCGAAACCAATGCGGCGCTCAGCTTTGAGCGCAGCGCGGCGCGCGGCATGCGGCTCAATATCGCCTCGGGCATGGCGGTGCGTTTTGAGCCTGGCCAGCAGCGCACGGTAGAACTCGTGGACTTCGCTGGCGATCGAATAATTTACGGCTTTCGTGGTCTGGTCAACGGGCCAGTCGACGCCAGCACCGAAGGGACAATTTAATGGCAACGATTGGCAGACGCGCCTACGCTGAAATGTTTGGTCCCACCGTGGGCGACCGCTTGCGGCTAGCCGACACGGAGCTGATGGTCGAAGTAGAAGCCGACTACACACTGCGCGCCGGCAGCTATGGCGAAGAGGTCAAGTTCGGCGGCGGAAAAACCATTCGCGACGGCATGGCACAGTCGCAACGCACCAGAGCACAAGGCGCTGTTGACTGCGTGATGACCAACGCGCTCATCATTGACCACTGGGGCATCGTCAAGGCCGACATCGGCCTGAAGGGCGGTCGCATCGTCGCCATTGGCAAGGCCGGCAACCCGGACGTGCAGCCGGGCGTCGACATCATCATTGGCCCAGGCACCGAAATCATCAGCTGCGAAGGCATGATAGTCACCGCAGGCGGCATTGACTCGCACATACACTTTATCTGTCCGCAGCAAATCGAAGAGGCGCTGACCTCCGGCGTCACCACCATGATGGGCGGCGGCACCGGACCGGCCACCGGCACCTTTGCCACCACCTGCACGCCAGGGCCCTGGAACATTGAGCGCATGCTGCAGGCCGCCGACGGCTTTGCCATGAATCTGGGCTTTCTCGGCAAGGGCAATGCCAGCCTGCCCGGCGCACTGCATGAGCAGATCAACGCCGGTGTGATTGGCCTGAAGCTGCACGAAGACTGGGGCACCACGCCAGCGGCCATCAGCAACTGCCTGGATGTGGCTGATGAAACCGACACCCAGGTTGCGATTCACAGCGACACGCTCAATGAATCTGGCTTTGTCGAGAACACCATCGCCGCCACCAAGGGAAGGTCGCTCTGCGCCTTTCACACCGAAGGCGCCGGTGGCGGTCATGCGCCTGACATCTTGAAGGTCGTGGGTGAGGCCAACTTCCTGCCATCGTCCACCAACCCGACCATGCCCTATACCGTCAACACGCTGGACGAACATGTGGACATGTTGATGGTCTGCCACCACCTGGACGCCGGCATTGCCGAGGACCTGGCCTTTGCCGAGAGCCGCATACGCAAGGAAACAATTGCGGCAGAAGACGTGCTGCATGACCTGGGCGCGATCAGCATGATGAGCTCGGACAGCCAGGCCATGGGACGTGTTGGCGAGATCATCATCCGCACCTGGCAGACGGCTCACAAGATGAAGCAGCAGCGCGGCAAGCTGCCCGGGGATACCGAGCGCAACGACAACTTCCGCGTCAAACGCTACATCAGCAAATACACCATCAATCCGGCCATTGCACACGGCATCTCCCACGAAGTCGGCTCGATTGAAGTCGGCAAATGGGCTGACCTGGTGGTCTGGAAGCCGGCGTTTTTTGGCGTCAAGCCGTCCATCATCCTCAAGGGTGGCTTTATCGCCATGGCAGCCATGGGCGACCCGAATGCGTCCATCCCCACGCCGCAGCCCGTGCATTACCGGCCCATGTTTGGCGGCTTTGGCGGCGCCATCGCCAAAGGTTCGTTGACCTTTGTCTCGCAAGCCGGGCTCAACGCGGGCATTCTGGACAAGTTTGGCCTGGCCAAGACGCTCAGCGCCGTGAAAAACATACGCGGTGTGCGCAAACAGCACATGGTCCACAATCACTACCTGCCCAAAATGGAGATCGACGCGCAAACCTATGCGGTGCGCGCCGACGGCCAGTTGCTGACCTGCGAGCCGGCAACCAGCCTGCCCATGACACAACGTTATTTTCTTTTTTGATTGACTCAATGCTGCAGGTTTCAAAACTCATTGCCCAAGGCGCAGGCCTGGCCCCGGTGCTGGTCAAACGCGCAGCCAGCGTGGAGCTTGATTGGGACGTGCGCCAGAAAAGCCGCTTTGATGCGACCGACTCTCTGGGTCGCCAGCTCGGCGTGTTCTTGCCGCGCGGCACGCTGGTGCGCGGCGGCGATATGCTGCTGGCCGAAGATGGCTCCATGGTCAAGGTGATCGCGGCCCCTCAGCTTGTGCTGCGCATCACGCATTGCACAGACCACGGCTCGCCGTTTGACCTGCTGCGCGCCGCCTACCATCTGGGCAATCGCCATGTGCCGATTGAGCTCAAGCCCGACCATCTGAAGATCGAACCCGACCACGTGCTGGCAGACATGCTGCGTGCCATGCATCTGATCGTGCGCGAAGTCAACGAAGCGTTTGAGCCAGAAGGCGGCGCCTACAGCGCGGGCGGGCATGCCCACGAGCATGCAGGCACTGCCAAGCCGGCATCCCAGCCAGCGCACGTGCATGGCCCCGACTGCAATCACGGCCACGACCATGCCCAGGCCAGCCAGCCGGTAGCGATTCAGATCCATAAACACAAGCCGCACAGCCATTAAGGCGTCCTGCATGTTTGAGCAAGCTGCCGGATCGGCACCCGCCCTGTCGGCAAGCAGCCTGATACAGCTGATCTGGCTGGCCTCGCCAGCCTTGCCCGTGGGCGGATTTTCATACTCGGAAGGGCTTGAAACAGCCATAGAACGGGCGGGAGTAGCTACAGAAAGCATAGCATCTGACTGGCTCGACGATCAACTCCATTTGACACTGGCGCGTGGCGACCTCGCCGTCATTGCGCAAGCGGTTCCGGCCTGGCGCCAAGGTCAGACCGGTGATCTGGCGCGCATCAGGCAACTCAACGACTGGGTGCTGCAAACCAGGGAAACCAGCGAGCTACGGGCACAGGCCGAACAAATGGGACGCTCTCTGCTTGAATGGCTGCGCAACCACGATGGCTCCGACGCTGCACGCATCGCCGCCTGCGCCGGCCTGCCGCCGACCTACCCGATCGCATTTGCGCTGGCGGCCTCACAGACATCGGCAGGCGTGCGCGACTGCCTGCTGGCCTACGCCTTTGGCTGGGCAGAAAACATGATGCAGGCCGCGCTCAAGTCAGTGCCCCTGGGCCAGAGCGCTGGCCAGCGCATACTCGCCAGATTAAGCCGCGCCATCCCTGCGGCAGTCGAGCTGGCCATGCAACTGCCAGACGACGAGCGCCAGGCTTTTTCACCGATGCTGGCCATTCTTTCTTCGCAACACGAAACCCAATATTCGAGGTTATTCAGATCATGATGGCAGTGCCGAACCGATTCAAACAAGATCACGCTCCATCGGGGCGAGGTGCAGCCGCCACGCCGGCAAACGCGGGGTCCGTATGAGCATGCACCATATCGCCAACCGAAGCAAAAAACTGCCTCCGCTCCGAGTCGGCATAGGCGGGCCCGTCGGCTCCGGCAAAACCACCTTGCTCGAAATGCTGTGCAAGGCCATGAAAGAAAAATACGATCTCGTGGCGATCACCAACGACATCTACACCAAGGAAGACCAGCGCATCCTCACGGTGAGCGGCGCGCTGGACGCAGAGCGCATCATGGGCGTGGAAACCGGCGGCTGTCCGCACACAGCCATACGCGAGGACGCCTCGATCAACCTCGAAGCCATAGATCGCATGTTGGTGGATTTTCCGGATGCTGACGTGGTGTTTGTCGAGTCTGGCGGCGACAACCTGGCCGCGACCTTCAGTCCCGAACTGAGCGACCTGACGATCTACGTGATTGATGTGGCGGCCGGAGAAAAAATCCCGCGCAAGGGCGGACCAGGCATCACCAAGAGTGATCTGTTTGTCATCAACAAGACCGACCTCGCGCCCTACGTAGGCGCTGACCTGAAGGTGATGGAGGCTGACACCATTCGCATGCGCACCACAGCCAAGGGCCTCAAGCCTTTTGTCATGACCAACCTCAAAACCAACACCGGTTTGGCCGAAGTCGTTGCCTTCATTGAAACCAAAGGCATGCTGCAGGCGAGTTGAGTGCCACTTTTTTTGTTGCCGCGTCCCGGCCAGCAGGCGCGCAGCGGTTAAACTACTGCCCAAGGAAGCGTGGCAGAGCGGTTGAATGCAGCAGTCTTGAAAACTGCCGAGGATGTGAGTCCTCCGTGAGTTCGAATCTCACCGCTTCCGCCAGACAGATAACAAAAACGGGCCTCACGGCCCGTTTTTGTTGATCCGTCCAATTTATACCCAACGCGGGATTCAGCCCAGCAAGCGCTCGTGCACCCACTGCGCCACCGCCAGCAGGCGGTAATCGTCACCCCTGCGTCCCACCAATTGCAGGCCCACAGGCAGACCATGCCGGCCTGTCGCAAAGGGCAGATGCACGCAAGGCAGACCAAGCAGTGTCCAGCCGCGACAAAACAAGGGGTCACCAGTAGCGGCTATGCCGAGCGGCGCCTCACCGGTGCTGCTGGGCGCGATCAATACATCAAATTGGGCAAACATCGCGTCTGCGCTGAGCTGGGCAGCTGCGGTGATCGCGAGATTGGACGCATGCACCTGGCCTGAAATAGCCCGGCCTTCGTCCATCATCGCGCGCATAGGCTGGCTTAACAGCTCGCGATGCCGCACACGCTCATGGCTCAGAGCGCGTGACATCTCGTAGCTCATCACCGCCTTTTGCAGCACCACCAGATCAGGCAGATCTATAGGCCATGCGGCATCTTGCAGGATTGCAGCGAGTGGCGCCAACACTGTGCTGGCGCGCTCGAAGGCCTGCTGCGTATCCGCGTCAGCCTGCGACCAGTCGGGCGTGCGGCACAAGCCTATGCGCGGCGCAGCTAGCGCAGCAAGCGCGCCCAGCCTGGCATCGCCCGTCAGCACGGCGCCCAGCAAGGCCGCGTCGCGCACACTGCGCCCGAAGCTGCCAACAGTGTCCAAGGCTTCTGACAGGCTTTTGACGCCAGCGCGTGGCACCAGGCCCGCGCTGGGCTTGTAGCCGACCACGCCGCAGTACGCGGCCGGTCGCACAATCGAGCCAGCAGTCTGGGTACCCAGCGCAAGAGGCAGCATGTGATCAGCCACCGCGGCCGCAGACCCGCTTGATGACCCACCTGGCGTGTGCCTGAGGTCATGCGGGTTTCTGGTCGGCCCGGGATGAAAGTAGGCGAACTCGGTCGTCACCGTTTTACCCAGCACCAGGGCGCCGGCCTCACGACACAGCGCCACAGAAGCGGCGTCAGCCGCCGGCCGGTTCACGGCGTAGATCGGCGAGCCATAGGCCGTTGGCAAATCGACCGTATCAAACAGGTCTTTCACACCCAGCGGCAGGCCATGCAGCGGGCCGCGAACAGGACCGGCATCAAGCGCGCGGGCCTGCGCCAACACAGTGTCGGGCTCGATATGCACAAAGGCGTGGAGCTCGCCGTCGCGCTCTGAAACGCGATCCAGGCAGGCGCGTGCCAGGTCGACCGCCAGAATCTCACGCCTGGCCAGCAGCTGAGCAGCGCGCCAGGCCTCAAGTTGGTTGAGTGGAATGTTGCTCATGGGCTTGGCGCACACCAGTCGGTGATCAGGTCGGTGAACAAGACCTCTGCCTCACGTATGCGATCAACGCGGCAATACTCGTCGGTCTGGTGCGCCATCTCTGGCTGGCCCGGACCAAGAATAACGACAGGTGGCATGCCCAGGGGCAGGCGCAGCGCAGCTGCATCGGTGAAATACGAGACAGTGCGCTGCTCGGGCATGGCGCCGCTGCGCGCGGCACACAGCGCAAAGACGCGCTGCATCCAGGGATCTGTCGCAGGCGTGAAGACGCTGGCCACGTCAAGCAGCTTGCGCAACTCAATCTGCGAGCCGAGCACGCGGCACAGGCATTGCAGCACTTGGGCATGGTCCTGCCCCGCCACGGTTCGGATGTCTATGCCAAGCTCTGCCGCATCAGGCACGGAGTTGATGTTCAGCCCACCTCGCGCAGTACCGACGTTGAGCGTGGGCGCGCCCATCAAGGGGTGCGCAGCAGTGTCAAATTCAAATTTCTCAAGCGCCAGCGCGGCACGCGCCATCTTGTAGACGGCGTTGTCACCACGCTCAGGCATGGAGCCGTGGGCAGTGACGCCTTTGGCTTCAGCCGCCAGCCAGAACGCGCCCTTGTGTCCAAGCAGCGGCAGGTTGCCCGTCGGTTCAGCGACGACCAGCGCACCCGCCGTACCCAGCAGCTCACGCGCCTGCGGCGACGAGGCCATCGCAAACGCGCCCTCGCAGCCGGTTTCTTCACCGGCTGTGATGATCAGGCTCAGGCCGGGACCATCGCGCAACTGCTGGGCGCAGGCGATTGCGGCACTGGTGAATGCAGCCACACCGCTTTTCATGTCGCTGCTGCCGCGGCCATAAAGCAGGCCGTCAACAATTTCAGCGCCAAAGGGGTCGTGTTGCCATGCAGCGCCCCCCAGAGGAACAACGTCGACATGACCGGTAAAACACAGCGGCGCGCGCATGCCTGCGGAGCCGGGTCGGCCACCGATACGCGCGACCAGGCTGGTGCGGTGCGGCGCAAATTCATGCGTGCGACAGGAAAAGCCCGCGCTCGAAAGCAGGTCCGCCAAAATCTCAACGCAGCGGTCCTCATGTCCTGGCGGATTGACAGTATTGAGGCGCACCAGCGCCTGGGTCAGCGCAACCGGATCGGGTGTTGCCATGAACTACTCCTGTTCAACCGAAGTACGCAGCGCGCACTTCTTCGTTGTCGTTCAATTGCTGGGCCGTGCCCTGGGCCACCAGACGGCCTTGCGACAGCACATAGCCGTGGTGCGCAATCGCCAGGGTCTGGCGCACGTTCTGCTCGACCAGCAGCACCGTGATGCCCAGGCGGTTGATATCGCGGATGATGCGGAAATTTTCTTTGACATACAGCGGTGACAAACCCAGCGAAGGCTCATCAATGATCAACAGCTGGGGTTGCGCCATCAGGCCCCGGCCTATGGAGACCATGGCCTGCTCGCCGCCCGACATCGTACCGGCCAGCTGCAGACGCCGCTCTTTCAGGCGCGGGAACAGCGCATAGGTCTGCTCAATGCGGCGCGCCACCTCGCGCTCGTCGCGCTGCTGGTAGGCGCCAACACGCAGGTTTTCTTCAACCGTCATTTTGGGGAAAACCTTGCGGCCTTCCGGTATGCAAGCGATACCGCTGGCAATCACCCGGTGCGTTGGCAGGCCGCTGATGGGCTGGCCGTTGAAACTGATGCTGCCAGTATGCGCTGGCGTCAGCCCGAGAATCGAGCGTATCAACGTCGATTTGCCGGCACCATTGGCGCCCAGAATGCAGGTGATGGTGCCCTTGGCCACTGCCAGCGACACGCCGTGCAGCACGTCAACGCGGTCATAGGCGGTGTGTATGCCGTTGACGGTCAGAAGATCACTCATGCCGCAACCTCCTGACCCAGATAGGCCACCTGAACTTCAGGATCGCGCGTGATCTCATCAAAACTGCCTTCGGCGATTTTCTTGCCATAGTTGAGCACAACGCAACGCTGCGTGATGCGCTGTATCACGCCCATTTCATGTTCGATGATGACGACCGTGAAGGGCGACAACTGCGCCCGCACCTTGAGGATGTCGTCCATCAGCTCGCGCGTCTCGTCATGCGTCATGCCGGCTGAAGGCTCGTCAAGCAGCACCAGACGCGGGTTGGAGATCAGCGCGCGGCAGACCTCGACCCGGCGCCTATCAATCATGCTCAGGCTGCCTGCCGGCTGCCACATCTTGGCGGCCATGCTGCTGCTGAAAGTCTGCAACAGCGCATGGACTTGCTCTACCGTCTGCTCGAACTGCGCACGCAGCGCCTTGCGCTGCAGCAAGTTGAAGATCAAGCCCTGGTTCAGGTGCTGGGTCTGACCTATGGCCACGTTGTCAAACACCGTCAGCGGCAAGGACAAGCGCGAGCGCTGAAAGGTTCTGGTCACGCCTGCGCGGTAAACAGCCTGTGGCGACTGGCGCGTCAACAGCTTGCCATCGAGCAAAACCTGGCCTGACGTGGCCGCGTAGAGTCCGGTGACAACGTTGAAAAATGTCGTCTTGCCTGAGCCGTTGGGGCCGAGCAAGCCAAGAATCTCGTGCTCGTTGACCACAAGGTCCAGCGCGTCGAGCGCGGTCACGCCGCCAAAGCGCATGGTCAGCGCGCGGGCTTCCAGCAGCGGCGCGCTCATGACTGCCTCCGACCGGGAAAATAGTTTCTGACGGTACGCGGCACCAGGCCGTCAGGCCGGAAAAGCAAAATGAAAATCACCAGCAGCGCGTACAGCAGAAAACGGTATTCCTGAATAAACTGAAACTTTTCGGGCAGGATCAGCACAATCGTCGCAGCCGGCAAGATGCCCCAGGGATTGCCAATACCGCCGAGAATCAGAATCGACACCAGAATCAGCGAGTCAGCAAAGGTGAAGTTGTTGGGCGCCACATAGCTGGTCATCATTCCGTAGACCGCACCCGCCAACCCGGCCAGAAAGTTGCCAAAGGTGAAAGCCAGAATTTTCCAGCGCACGATGGCGACGCCAAACACGGCTGCGGCAACCTCGTCTGTTCTGATCATGTCCATGGAAAGACCAATCCAGGAGCGCTCGACGCGCCGCACAAAGGCAAACGCCAACAGGCACAGCACCAGGCTAAGCAGCACGTAGTTGGCATAAAAGGATATCTCGACACCAGCGATTTCCAGCCCGTCATTGAGCTGCCAGCCGAACAGGTTCATGCCCGGGATGCGCAGGCCCTGCGGCCCGCCCAGCGTGTCATTGACCTCCAGAAAACTCTTGAACAAGATGCCAAAGGCAATCGTAACCAGTGCCGCGTAATGGCCGCGCGTGCGCAGGACCGGCCAGATCAGCAAGGAACCCAGCACGGCAGCGACTGCACCGCCTGCCAGCAACACCAACAGGTGCGAAAGCCCGGTGTGTGTGGCCAGCGTAGCCGCCGTGTAGCTGCCGATACCGAAAAATGCAGCTCCGGCAAAATTGACCAGACCGACATAGCCGAACTGAAGATTGAGCCCCAGGCAGACTACCGAGTAAAGCAGCACGGTCGCCAGCAGCAATAGTGCGAAATGCAGCTCATAAAAAGCCGCAACCAGCGCCAACACGCCCAGCGTGCAGCCCGCACCAAGCGTGACCGGAGATGCACTGGCGGCAGCACCCAGTGGCTCGGACCAATGCAGCTTGCGCAGGGCCAGCATCGCCAGCAAGGCCAGCAGCATCAAGCCACCGACTGCCAGCTGGCTTTCAGAATGCAGCAAGGCCCAGAGGTAAACAAAGACTGCAGCAATTACCGCAGACAAGAGTAGTTTGGGTTTCAAAAGACTGTCCATATCAGACGCGCTCACTGGAACGTTCAGCGATCAGCCCGGTAGGTCTCCAGGCCATCAGCAGGATCACCATCACGAATGCGAACACATCCTTGTAAGCGCTGGGAATGGATGGCGTGATCATGGGCAGGGCCACTGCGCCGAACGTCTGCAGCGCGGCAAACAAAAATCCACCAAGAATGGCGCCGAGAAAAT
The DNA here is from genome assembly GCA_947443645.1 of Comamonadaceae bacterium. Classification (GTDB taxonomy): domain Bacteria; phylum Pseudomonadota; class Gammaproteobacteria; order Burkholderiales; family Burkholderiaceae_C; genus Polaromonas. Next base: position 97,507 of record CANEXF010000005.1, read on the forward strand.
TGCCAAGCCCACCCAGAATAGCGGCCGAAAACCCGATCACGCCAAGAAGCAGACCGACACCGAAGTTGATCTCGTTGTAATAAAGACCGTTCATCACGCCGGCCATCGCAGCCAGTGCCGAGCCGAGGCCAAAAGTAAACAGCACCACGCGCTGAAAATCAATGCCCATCACACGCGCCGTCTCACCGTCTTGAGCCACGGCGCGAATCGCCAGGCCCAGCTTGGTACGCGTGATCAGCATGTGCACGCCAACAATCGTCAGCAATCCAGCGACCAGCAGGATCAGGCTGTCAGCACGCAGCGACAGCGCGCCTAAATTCAAGGTGCTGTCAGGCAGAAGCCGCGGAAAAGGCTTGGGGTTGGAGCCGTTGGGGTAAAACAGACGCACTGCCTCGCGCAGTGCCAGACCAAACATCAGGGTCACCAGCAGCGTGTTCAGTGGCGGCGCGTTTTTCAGGGGCAACACCAGAAAACGGGCAACGAAAGCGCCGACCGCCGCCGTTACCGCCATCGAGCAGATCAGCATGGTCAACAACAGCAGCCACGGGTTGCTGATGCCTATCGACTGGGCGCCAATGTAGCTCACCAGCGCTGTGAACCCGCCCAGCATCAGCACGTCGCCATGCGAAAACTTGATCACGTCGAGCACGCCAAAAAACAGCGTGAAGCCGACCGCCACCATCGCGTAAATCATGCCCAGCATCAGCGTGTTCAACAGATATTGACTGAAAACGTCAATGCTCATAGTCCCCTACCCCCGGGCTGCGGCCTGCTCAGATGCATCACTGGCCTGGAAGCTTGCGCTTTTTGCTGGCGTATTCGCTGTCTTCCCACAGCACCCATTTGTTGTCCTGCACCACGTACTTGGAAATCAGCGGCACGATGTTCTGCCTGTGGTCATCAAAGGTCACCTTGCCGATGATGGTGTCTGCGTTCTGGGTTGCGTTCAGCGCTTCACGCACTTTTTTGCGATCAGGTCCGACTTTTTCAATCGCATCCATGATCAGGGTGGCGGCAGAAAAAGCGAAGGGACCATAAGCCTCTGGTGGCTCGGCGTATTTAGCCTGGTTGTACTTGGCGATGAAATTCAAGCCACCGGGCAGCTTTTCCCACGGTGCGCCTTCAATAAAGGACAAGGAGCCCTCTGCCAGATCCTTGCCCAATCCCTCATGGTAGGCCGCGGACTTGATGCCCGAAGTGCCCTCGAACACCGCCTTGATCCCCAGCTTGTCCATCTGGCTGCGAATGCGGATGCCTATGGGCGTCAAGCCACCAAAGTAGACAACATCAGGCTTGAGTTCCTTGACCTTGGTGAGCTCGGCGGTGAAATCCTGCTGGTCGGCGGTCACGCCAAACGTGCCGACAATCTGGCCACCAGACTTGGCCAGAAACTGGCTGAAGTACTTGTTATGGCCCTTGCCGTAGTCGGTGGTGTCGTGAATCACAGCCCACTTCTTGTAGCCCAGGCCGGTCATGAACTTGGCGGCCACCTCGTTCTGGTTGATCATGGTGCCGTTGACGCGGTGCACTTCCTTGTAGTCATTGCCGTAGGTGACTTCGGGCAGCACAGCACCCCAGACCACTGCAGGCATGCCAAAGCGGTGATAGACGTCCACGGTACTCATGGCGACAGCCGAGCAGTAATGCGTGACGCCAGCAATGATTGACTTATCGGCCGCGGCCTTGGTGGCGACCTGCACCCCTACGTTGGGCTTGCACTCGTCGTCGAGCACCACCAGCTCGTATTTGTATTTGGACTTGGGGTCCTCGTTGCGCAGCTTGACCGCGAGGTCGGTGGAGTTTCGTCCACCGATACCGTTGGCAGCTACACCGCCGGTGAGCGGGCCGATGAAAGCGATCTTAACGGTGTCCTTGGCAACGGCCCATGTTGCACAAAGCATCAGCGCGGCACATGCCGGCACGGCGATCAGGTTTCGGCGATGTTGAAAGCGGGTCATAGCGGGTTCCTGTGACAAGGGGTGACAAAGAAAGGCAGCAACTGAAGCCGGTAAGTGCCCGGCGCGGAAAAACCATTATCTGGGCGCCTTAGCGCTAACTTCATTCTGGTTTACGTGTACTCAATCCGCTTTATCTGGATGCAAGTAGCATGCCAAATTCGGTAGGGGCGCACATCCGTCGCGAGGGGAGACGGGCGCGCTTTAGAACGTAGGCGGTGTGTTGATCCAGATGACGCGCGTCACCTCTGAGCCGGGGTTGCGATAGCTGTGCGCCAGCCTTGAAGGAAACGAGAATGAATCGCCCGGTCCAAGCGCGTGGCGCTTGTCATCAATATGCAGCTCCAGTTGGCCTTCAAGCACGTATCCGACCTCGTCACCATCGTGACTCATGGCACCCATGCTGGCACCGCCGGGCGCCACGATATGGATGTTGCCCTGCAGCAGGCTCCCCTTGCTGTTGGGTATCAGGCGTTCAAGCGTGACCCCAGCGGAATTCTCATTGCCTGCCGCCGAGATGCAGGGTCGCGCGCCCGCACGGGCAATGAAATCCTGACCGTTCCAGTTCGGATCAAACAACGCACCAATATTCGTTTCGAGTTCAGAAACAATGCTGTGCAGCACGGTCAGTGGCGGCAGCAGCTTGTCGTTCTCGTATTTGGAGATCAGGCTGATGGATACGCCAATACGTTCGGCCAGTTGCTTGATCAGCAAACCCTTGACCAGACGCGCGTGCTTAAGCCGCGAACCAATGGCCATGGGCGAGGCTTGCGCAAGCGCAGCGCCTGAGGCAGGAGCCCGCCTCTTGAGTGGCTCAGAATTTGAAATAGGTTTCATTAAGAGAAAGTGACTTGAGCCAGAATAAACTTTACGCACCACAAAGGCAAGCCACCGCACCGCGAGCTCTCCGAGATGCACCAAAGCATTGCAAACCCTTGCTAAAAGCGGCGGCGATCTCGCCAGTTATGCCAGACCTGCCGCTCTTCAACGCAATTAGCCGGCCAGGCCAGGCATTAGCCTGCTAACCCGGAATTTCAGGCTCGACCAGCGTGGCAAGTTGCGCAAGAGACTGTTGCCACCCGAGATAGCACATCTCGAGCGGAATGATTTCAGGCAAGCCTTCTTGCACGATGTTGACATCGGTGCCACAAGACACCTTTATCAAAGTCACCGTCACCTGCATCTCACCGGGAAGGTTCGGGTCGTCAAATTTGTCGGTGTAGCGAATTCGCTCATTTGGAACGAGCTCGAGATACTCACCGCCGAAAGATTGACTGTCGCCGCTGCTGAAATTTGTGAAGGACATTCTGAAAGTTCCACCAAGCCTGACCTCCATGTGCTGGACATGGCAGGTGAAACCGTAGGGCGGTATCCACTTTGCAAGGGCGCCAGGCTCCAGAAATGCACGATAGACACGCTCTGGCGGCGCGCACAGCACGCGATGCAGTCGGACGGTACCTGTAGGCATAGTCAAATCTCCTGTAAGCGCGGGGGTTCAGCGGAAGATGAATATTAACGACCTTCTGTGCGCATTGGCGAAGCTGTAGCGCCAGGCACAGTGAAGAACGCGACAAGTTACAGCACCTGCTACTCCGGCCTTGTCAGGAAATTTCCGACCCGCCAAATAAAAAAGGCCTCGAAACGATGTTTCGAAGCCTTTTTGTGCTTTTCTTAGCGCGAGGCTAAGGAAGCTAGGGTGCAACGACATTACTGCCGTTAGCTGGGTTTGCAGGGCTTAGTAGCCGCCGCGACCGCCGCCAGCGCCGCCGCCGTAGCCGCCGCCACCGGAACGACCACCACCGCCGCCGCCGTAGCCGCCACCGCCGGAACGATCGCCACCACCGCCGTAGCCGCCACCGCCAGAGCGATCGCCGCCGCCGAAGCCGCCGGTACGTGGAGGACGTGCCTCCATCGGACGGGCTTCGTTCACTGTGATGCTACGACCACCAAGAGACTGACCGTTCATGCCGGCGATTGCGGCTTGAGCTTCAGCATCGCTGCCCATTTCGACGAAACCGAAGCCTTTTGAGCGGCCGGTATCACGTTCCATCATGACTTTAGCGCTGGTGATGGATCCGAATTCGCCGAAAGACTGTTGCAGATCTTCGTCACGCACTGTGTACGGCAGGTTGCCGACGTAAAGTTTATTGCCCATAGAGGACTCCTAAAAAAACACATAAAACAAAAGCGATGGGGTCCCGAAAGCACAACAAACCCGAAAAGTACCTGCGTAGCACGCGAAACTGACCGATCACCTTAACCGTGCGGGTGTTTTCCACCAGCACTATCAGATTATGCGCCATGAAACGCCTGCATCGACATATTTCACGACATAAAGGACGCTGATTCGCTAAATGATGCGACTTTTTTCATTCCAGCGACGAAAAGGCCAGTCTAAGCTCCTTGAGAGAGCCGTAATGAACTCCATCACGGCTTGAGCTGAGAAGTTCCGGGTACCAAAAGTCGCGGGTCTTCAATTTGAGCGCCGCTCAAGGGCCTGGATCACTTGACGCCATCCACGGGCAGGCAATCCTTGATGAGAAGTTGGTGCAACCAGCCTAAGTTTCTAGGGGCACAGCACCGGATACAGATAAAAGCATGTCGGTGAATGCAGAAAAAGCCCGATTCATGACTTCCGCCTTGTACGGATAAACGCTTGGTGAGTCGACGTCATGAATCCAGGCCGCGTTGTCTGCTTCAAAAAGAATTAACTTTCCGTCCTTTGACTCTGCGCAATCCAAGACCACATAGTCAAGGCCAATCTCCTCGGCAATTCGACTCAAACATCGACCATGTATCTTGAGGAAAACGGAATCGAAATCCCGCATGAATTTCGCCTCCTCATCACGCCTTGCCGAACTCAGCTCCATATGCGCAGAAATGTAGTGAACTATCCAGTTGTCCGAAATTGCCAGATGACAGACATAGGGGGTTTTATTTATCAAAACCAGTCTGAACTTTCTGAACAGGCCATCTTCTTTGCTGCAGTCAATGTACTCAGAGATGTAAAAGTATTCCGCGGGATTTTCTGACGAATAGCTTTCCAAATGCGCCTCACGCTCAATTTTGGCAAAGCCATCGCCTGCATGGGTATCGATCGGACGAATTAAAAATGGCAGTTTTTCTGCATGGATGAATTCAGCCGCAACTCTTTTTGTGTGTGGAATAAGCAGATCAGGAACGTCTTTCAGCAACTCATAGAGTTTGTCCCTCGAGCATCTGATGACGGCCTCGGAACTGTTTAGAAAAGGTCGTGGCCAGATCTTCCTTTTTTCTTCGATTTGCTTGAGCAGTGGAATGTTTTTGCTTGACTCACTTAAGGCCAGAATTGCCACGTCATGTTCAGGAATTTCATCCCACGACTGGTTTGGACCTGTGACATAAAAAAAATCTAACTGCACATCCTGATTGAACAAAACAAAGTCCAGAGGAGCGTTGTCAACCATGTTGCCGGGGCCTGCGATGGCGAGCAAGCGAACTTTGGGTGATTCAGGACTGAGTAGCCGAAAGGTATTTCTGTGCTCAAGTGCCTTGTCCTGGATCTCTTGCGCGAACGCATCCATTTGCATACTTTGCAAAATGAAAAAAAGTCGCATGAACTTGTTCCCAGCGTCCATGTCGAGTTCAATTTCAGTCAAAAGATCTGGCAGTTCACCGGGCAATCGCCCCAGCAGTCCTCGAGACGACAGGATAGGAGTCAAGGCTTTGTCGGAAATTTTCATGCCTGACTTCAATGGGACTTTTGAGCGAAATACTGAAGATACGCGGTCAAACAATCGACATCGTTTTCGGTTACCGCGTTGTAAAGGGATGCTCTTATCCCTCCAATGCTTCGATGTCCCTCAAGTCCCATAATGTTGTGATCTCTTGCCTCGGCAAAAAAGACCTCGTAGAACTGTTCGTCCTTGAGGTGGAAGGCGCAGTTCATTTTGGATCGGCATGCCGGGCTTGCATATGGTTGATAGACACCACTGTTTGAATCGAGCGCTTCGTAAAGGTTTTGTGCCTTTCTGATATTTATTTCGTGCATTTTTTCGAGTCCTCCCACCTCATGAAGCAACCATCGCGTGACGAGCATCAAGGTGTAGATGGAGAAGACGGGCGGCGTGTTGTAAATGGACTTGGCCTTGATGTGCGTTCGATAGTCCATCAAGGTTGGCAGTTTCTCGGGCGCTGATTGGGCGAGTTCATCTTTGATGATCACCAGCGTTACGCCTGCTGGACCAAGGTTCTTTTGTGCATGTGCATAGATCAAATCAAATTTCTCAACATCTAAAGGCTGAGACAGCAGGTTTGAAGACATGTCGCAAATCAAGGGCACATTTTTGGACTCTGGAATGTATTGAAACTCCAGGCCCTCAACTGTTTCATTCGACACGTAATGCAAGTAAGCACTGTCTGGGGCGATTTGCAGCTCGTATTGTTCTGGCAAATTACGGTAGCCACCCTCTGCGCCATCCCACAGTATCTTCACTGCGCCTTCAAAGCCAGCTTCTGGAGGGGCTTTCGCACTCCAATACCCCGTTTTCAAGTAGGTGGCCTCTAGCTTGCGGCCCCTCAAGAAGTTCATCGGAATCATTGAAAACTGAAGCGAGCTCCCACCTTGCAAAAACAGCACATGGTAGGCGTCGGGGATTTTCAACAGCTTTCGAATATTTGATTCAGCTTCGTCCAGGACGGATCGAAACCAGTCAGAGCGATGACTCATGCCAAGAATCGATACACCTGTTTCAGGGAGCTCCAAAATGGCTTGAGATGCTTGATGCAAGACCGTTGGAGCCAGCGCGCCAGGACCGCCTGAAAAGTTATGTTGTGGTGACATTTAGCAAGAATTTTAGTTGGCCAAGGATTTCACTTCGCCCAGGATCCTCAAACTTGGCCAGGACTTGCCGACCATCCATGCGCCTTTCGAACTGGCCCTACCCTAAACGCGACGTGCTTGAGCTGCATAACCATGAAATAAAGAAGTCCTGCCGATAGAGGGCTTGTTTGGACTTTCAACGAATGAATGCGCTGCAGTTTTCAGTGCAGCTTGAAGCCCTTGGACAAGTGGCCACCTGCCAAGTTATGGCAAAGTGTGGCCTATGAAATATCCCACCCTAGAAGACGCGATCGGCAAAACACCGCTGGTCGCATTGCAACGCATAGCCGCCAGTGAAAACATCAGCCGCAACAACGTCATTCTGGGCAAACTTGAAGGCAACAATCCAGCGGGTTCGGTCAAAGACAGACCAGCGCTGTCCATGATCCAGCGCGCTGAAGAGCGCGGCGACATCAAGCCTGGCGACACATTGATAGAGGCCACATCGGGCAACACCGGCATTGCACTGGCCATGGCTGCAGCCATCAAGGGATACCGCATGGTGTTGATCATGCCGGAAGACCTCTCGATTGAGCGGGCGCAGACCATGAAGGCGTTTGGCGCAGAACTGCTGCTCACCCCAAAAAGCGGCGGCATGGAATACGCGCGCGATCTGGCCGAGCAGATGCAAAAAGACGGCAAGGGTCGGGTGCTGGACCAGTTCGCCAACCTGGACAATCCACGCATCCACTACGAGACCACTGGCCCCGAAATATGGACAGATACGTCAGGCAAGGTGACACATTTTGTCAGTGCGATGGGCACCACGGGCACGATAACCGGCGTATCGCGCTATCTGAAAGAGAAAAACCCAGCTATCCAGATCATTGGCGCGCAACCCAGTGAAGGCTCGCGCATTCCCGGCATCCGCAAATGGCCGCAAGCCTACATGCCGAAAATCTATGACGCCAGCGCGGTAGACGCGCTGGTGCTGGTCAGCCAGAACGACGCAGAAGACATGTGCCGGCGCCTGGCGCGAGAAGAAGGCATTTTTGCCGGCATTTCGGCCGCTGGCGCCTGCTGGGTTGCGCAGGAGATCGCAAAAACCGTAAGGGATGCGGTCATCGTCTTCATTGTTTGCGACCGTGGTGACCGCTACCTGTCAACCGGGGTGTTTCCGGCCTGATCCACTGAAAATTTCAGATTAAAAAGTGACGCCAGCGCATTACTGACGGGCGTAAGCAGCTATATAAATAGTAGCAATTGAACGGCCCGTGAACTGCTGCCTGTGCCAAACCGCTCCCACTCATGACCCAGCATTTCAACTTTTGCCCCCAGTGCGCGACGCCGCTGGCGCTTCTCACCCAGCTCGAAGACAGTGGCGAGAAGGCACGCTGGCGCTGTCCGGCTTGCGATTACACACACTGGAACAATCCCACGCCGGTGCTGGCCGCGGTGGTTGAATACCAGGGGCAAATCCTGCTGGCGCGCAACGCTGCCTGGTCTGGCCCCTTGTTTGCTTTGATCACGGGCTTCATGGAAGCGGGTGAAACGCCGCAAGACGGCATAGCGCGCGAGATCAAGGAAGAAACCAGTCTGGACACGCACGCTCTGGACCTGATCGGCGTCTACGATTTCCAGCGAATGAACCAGATCATCATCGCCTACCACGCGGTATGCAGCGGCAACGTGCAGCTGTCGCCAGAACTGGTCGAGTACCGGCTTTATCCGCCCGATAAAGTCAAATGCTGGCCAGCCGGCACGGGTTATGCCCTGGCTGACTGGCTCAAGTCACGCGGCTATGCGCCTGAATTCATGGACTGGCCAAAAAAGGACTGAAGCACGCGTTTCCAGGTGGGATTAAGGAATTGCTTAAAATCCACGTCAACCCAAGGACAAGCATGAACATAGACAAAGAACTCGATACGCGCGGCTTGAACTGTCCGTTGCCAATTTTGAAAGCCAAAAAAACACTCGCCGAAATGCAAAGTGGTCAGCTGCTGCGCGTCGTGTCTACGGATTCAGGTTCCAACCGTGATTTTCAGGCCTTCGCCCGGCAGACCGGTAACGAGCTGGTCGAGCAATTGACGGCCGGTACTGACTTTATTCACGTACTCAAACGGCGCTAAAGCAAAGCAAGGCCAAACCAGCCCCTCCCCCCGGCTCAATCGCTGCAACAGTTGCTACAACTGTCCACCTGGCAGCGCTTGATCAGTCCAGCTTGAGGTTGTTCAAATACTGCCTGAAGTGCTCGCCAACTTCGGGGTGCTGCAATGCCAGCTCTACCGTTGCCTCCAGAAAACCGGCTTTGCTGCCGCAGTCGTAGCGCTTGCCCTGGTACTGAAAGGCATACACGCTTTCTTCGGCCATCAGACTGGCAATGCCATCTGTCAGCTGGATTTCCCCACCCACACCGCTGGACTGGCGGCGAATATGCTTGAACACAGCCGGCGTCAGTATGTAGCGGCCGGCCACGCCCATGCGTGAAGGCGCGAGTTCAGGCGCCGGTTTTTCAACCATGGTCCGGACTTTTATGAGCCGATTGCCAGGCGCGTCTGTAACGCTGTCTCCAGCCACAATGCCATAGCGCCGGGTTTGCTCAAGCGGCACCTCCTGCACAGCCAGCAGGGACTGCTGGAGTTCCCTGAACTGGTCTGCCATTTGCGCCAGCACAGCTTGTCCGCCAGTCGGTCCCACCATCAAGTCATCGGCCAGCAAGACCGCAAAAGCTTCGTTACCCACCAGATGTTCGGCGCACAGCACTGCATGCCCCAGCCCCAGCGAGCGGGGCTGACGCACATATGAAAAGTCCATATCGTCGGCCTGCATGGACCTGACCAGCGCCAGCAATTCGAACTTTTGGGCTACCTCCAGCTCGTTTTCAAGCTCGTAGGCCGTGTCGAAATGATCTTCTATGGCCCGTTTATTGCGTCCAGTGACAAAAATCATATGCCGTATGCCTGCCGCATGCGCTTCTTCCACAGCGTACTGAATAAGCGGCTTGTCCACGACGGGCAGCATCTCCTTGGGCTGGGCTTTGGTGGCAGGTAGAAAGCGGGTTCCCAGGCCGGCAACGGGAAAGACAGCCTTGTTTAGATTCGTGGTTTTCTGCATCGACTTGAGGGTTGGAAAAGCATAGAGTGGCGCTGAAGTGACCGAGGGTGCGTCAGACAGTAGCCCGACACAGCGACCTAAAAGCACGCAGCAAGAAGCAAGCGGAAGTCAGGGAACTGAAGATCGACAAAAAGGTGAAACGTTGGACATCTTACTTCTAGACGCATTGATTCCCGAGGCCGTAGCCTGGCTCGAGACCAAGTACAGCGTGGAATACCGGCCCGAGCTCGCAGATGACCTGATTGCGCTGCGCAGTGCAGGCTACAAAACCAAAGCACTGGTCTTTCCGAGGCACACCGTGGTGACGCGCGAGTTACTCGACTTTTTGCCCAAGCTCAAGGCTGTGGCCCGCTTGCAGGCGGGTACTGACAACACCGACCTGGAAGCTTGCAAGGAAAGAAGCGTCAAGGTGATTCACGCCAGCAGCGCGGCCGTACGCTCCAACGCCGAATATCTGCTGAGCTGCCTGCTCTTGCTTTACCGCCGCGGCGTGGTGTCTGCGATGACGGGTCGACGCACGCACAGCGTGCAGATGGGGCGCGAGCTTTATGGCAGCACCGTGGGTATATTGGGCCTGGCGCCTACGGCCCACACACTGGCGGGCATGTTGAACAACCTCGGGGTGCGCCTGATTGGCTACGATCCCGCCATCCACCATACCGCGCCCATCTGGGAGCGTCTGCACATACAGCCCGTGACACTGCCGGAGCTGATGCGTCAAGCGCATGCGGTGTCGGTACAAATGCTTTACGCCAGCCGTTTCAAGGGCTTTGTGAGCGACAAGCTACTGGCGGACTGCAAACGCGGCCAGCTTTGGGTCGGCATCAGCCGCAGCGAATTATTCAATCAGGGGGCGCTGGCCGAAGCACTTTGCGACGGCCGCATTGAGGCGTGCGTGCTCGACAGTGCCGACGCGAGTTTCACGGGCGAAGGCTCGCCGCTCAAAGGCCTGAAAAACCTGTTCATCACGCCCCGCCTGAGCTCGTCCACCCGGGAGGCCAGGCTGCGCTCCAGCTGGTATGTGGCGCACCGCTTGCACGAAGCCATCTCCGGGCAAGGCAGTGGTCTGGACCAGCTGCCAGCCAGCGAACCCATGGACCTGGAACTTCCAGGTGCCAGCCTGCCTGAGCAGTGGAGCGAGACAGCGCATGGATCCGGTTCGCCCTAAGCCCGGCCTAGGATGCCCCTGCCAAGGGGGCTGGGGCCACGCTCAAGCCAAGCGGCTTAGCTGCACCCTGAGTTTTTCCAGCGTCGCGGTGTAGTCGCTCAAGCGCTTTTGCTCTTGCGCCAATACGGCAGGCGGCACTTTGCTGACAAATGCTTCGTTGGCGAGCTTGGCATTGACTTTGATGAGTTCACCTTCCAGGCGGGTGACTTCCTTGCCAAGACGGGCTTTCTCTGCGGCTACATCGACTTCCATGTGCAGGCACACCCGTGCCTCGCCGACCACAGCCACTGGCGCGGCTTGTGCGGCTGCAGCCCAGGAGGGATCGTCTTCAAATACCTTGACTTCGCTGAGCTTGGCCAATGACTTGAGCACGGGCGCAACGCCAGTCATGAAGGCGGTGTCGCCGACCACAAACAGCGGCAGCCGTGTTGCGGGCGACACATTCATTTCGCCGCGCAGGTTGCGGCAAGCGTCCACCAGGGTCTTGAGCTTGGCAACATGCGCTTCAGCTTTCTCGTCAATTTTTTCTGGCTGGCTTTTCGGGTAGGCCGCCTGGCCTATGTAAGCGGTCTTTTTGATGCCGGCAACCGGTGCGACTTTTTGCCACAGTTCTTCGGTGATGAAAGGAATCAGCGGATGGGCCAGCCGCAAGATGCCTTCGAGCGTGCGTATCAGCGTGCGACGCGTGGCGCGTTTTTGTGAATCGTTGCCGGTCTGGATCTGCACCTTGGCGATTTCCAGATACCAGTCGCAAAATTCGTCCCAGACGAACTGGTAAATACTGCCGGCCACATTGTCCAGACGGTACTCGGCAAAGCCTTTTGCCACATCGGCTTCCACGCGTTGAAGCGTTGACGAGATCCAGCGATCAGCCTGGGAGAAGCTCATGTAGTTGTGAAACTCGCCCGCAGGCGCGATCTCGCGTCCTGCTTCGTCCAAGCGTGCTGGCTGGCATTGGTCCTTGGTGTGCTCGGCCAGGCCGCAGTCCTGGCCTTCGCAGTTCATCAGGGTGAAGCGCGTGGCGTTCCAGAGCTTGTTGCAGAAGTTACGGTAGCCCTCGCAGCGCTTGCTGTCGAAGTTGATGCTGCGGCCCAGGCTGGCCAGTGATGCAAACGTGAAGCGCAAGGCATCGGCGCCATAGCCAGGAATACCCGCCGGGAATTCTTTTTCTGTGTTCTTGCGAACCTGCGGCGCGGTCTCGGGCTTGCGCAGACCTTGCGAGCGCTTGTCGAGCAGGGGCGCCAGCTCAATGCCGTCGATCAGATCCACCGGATCCAGCACATTGCCTTCGGACTTGCTCATCTTCTTGCCGTGCGAGTCCTTTACCAGGCCGTGGATGTACACGTGATGAAAGGGCACCTGACCGGTGAAATGCGTCGTCATCATGATCATCCGGGCAACCCAGAAGAAGATGATGTCGTAGCCTGTGACGAGCACGCTCGATGGCAAAAAGAGGTCGAGCTCTTTTGTTTTTTCAGGCCAGCCCAAGGACGAGAAGGGCACGAGAGCCGATGAGTACCAGGTGTCCAGCACGTCTTCATCACGCGTGAGTGTTTTGCCGGGTGCCTGTTTTTGTGCTTCTTCTTCATTGCAAGCGACATAGACCTTGCCGTCTTCGTCGTACCACGCCGGAATCTGATGGCCCCACCAGAGCTGGCGCGAGATACACCAGTCCTGGATGTTGTTCATCCACTGGTTGTAGGTGTTGACCCATTGCTCGGGCACAAACTTGACGGCACCGCTGTCGACCGCATCAATGGCTTTTTGGGCAATGGATTTACCGGTTGGGTCCTTGTCCGAAACCTTGTTCATCGCCACAAACCATTGGTCGGTAAGCATGGGCTCAATCACCTGGCCGGTGCGTGCGCAGCGCGGCACCATGAGTTTGTGTTTTTTGACTTCAACCAGAAAGCCTTGCGCTTCGAGATCTGCGACTATGGCCTTTCGGGCAACGAAGCGGTCAAGCCCACGGTATTTTTCAGGCGCGGTGTCATTGATGGCCGCATCCAGCGTGAGCACGCCAATGACGGGCAGCTTGTGGCGCTGGCCAACGGCATAGTCGTTTGTGTCGTGTGCTGGCGTGACTTTGACCACGCCGGTGCCAAAGGCCTTGTCCACATAGTCGTCGGCAATCACCGGAATGCACCGACCGCACAGCGGCAACACCACCTCTTTTCCAATCAACTGCAGGTAGCGTTCGTCTTCAGGATGAACCATCACCGCAACGTCGCCGAGCATGGTTTCGGGCCGTGTCGTGGCCACCGTCAACGAACCCGAACCATCAGCCAGAGGATAGCGGATATGCCACATGAAGCCGTCTTCTTCCTCGCTTTCAACTTCCAGATCACTGACGGCGGATTTGAGAACCGGATCCCAGTTGACCAGACGTTTTCCGCGGTAAATCAGGCCCTGCTCATACAGCTGCACAAAAGTCGAGGTGACCACCTTGGACATTTTCGGGTCCATCGTGAAGTACTCGTGTTTCCAGGACACCGAGTCGCCCATGCGGCGCATCTGGCGCGTGATGGTCGAGCCTGATTCTTCCTTCCATTCCCACACCTTGGCGACAAAGTTCTTGCGGCCCAGGTCATGCCGGGTCTGGCCCGCACCCTGCAGCTGGCGCTCGACCACGATCTGGGTGGCAATGCCCGCATGGTCGGTGCCAGGCACCCACAGCGTGTTGTCGCCCTTCATGCGGTGGTAGCGCGTGAGCGAATCCATGATGGTCTGGTTGAACGCATGGCCCATGTGCAGCGTGCCGGTCACATTGGGCGGCGGCAGCTGCACGCAAAACGAGGGTTTGCTGGCATCCAGCGTCGGTTCATACTGCCCGCTTTGCTCCCACAACGGTCCCCACTGGCTTTCAATCGCAGTAGGCTCGAATGACTTGGACAGACTGTCCAGCCCCGGCGTGGGTGGCGCCACTTTGGCGGCATCAGTAACGGGGGTGGCGGTCGTGGGGTTGGCAGCGTTGGTCATGGAGCAATGAAAAGCGGCATCGAAGTGATGCCGCTACAGGTTGGATAGAACTGCGCTGATTTTATTCGACTGGCTCGCCCGAGCTGTTTATGGCGGCAAATCAGATGCCCGCCGGCTTCTTCAACAAGAGCATGCGGTCCTGCGGCTGGAGTTCCAGGGTCTTGATGTCGCTACCATGGAGCAGCGTCAGCCTGACGGGCGCGTCCGGCGCTGCGCGTGCCCAGAGCTTTTTATAAAAGCCCTCCAGCGAATGAACTTCGCTGCCGTCCACGGCCAGCACGATTTCGCCGGCTTGCAACCCGGCCTGCGCGGCCGGGCTGTCGTCACTGACCCGCACGATTTGAACCCGCCCGCCGTCGTCCTTGGATGTCAGCCCCAACCATGGCCTGCGGCTTTGGCGGCTGCTGCCAAATTGCTGCATCTCGGTCAATATGGGTTTAAGCAAGTCTGTCGGCACAAACATATTGCCAGGCTGGAGGCGGTTTTCGCCCATCACATCCATCACCAGCAGCGATCCTATGCCTATGAGTTCACCCCTCTGGTTGAACAATGGCGCGCCGCTGTGGTTGCCAGTGCCGGCAGTCACGGGCGGGCTGGTGAACAAGGCCGTGTCCAGGTGGTACTCCCAGCTTCCTGAAAAGGCGCGCTGGCTCACCAGTCTGGTCATGCTCACGTCAGAATCCTCGCCATCGGCCGTCGCGCCGGTGGCCACCATCAACGCTTCTCCGGGAACCAGGTCCTGCAGACTTCCGAGTTTCACCGGCAGCACGCCCTGCAGCGGCAGCAGCGACCTGAGCAGCCCAAAACCGGTGGCCAGGTCATAGGCCACAGCGGTGGCTGGCAATACCCGCTTGTCCTCGGTGATGATGTCGATCTGCTGGGCTTCGAGCATCAGGTAGCCTATGGTCAGGACCAGGCCGTCGGGTGCAATCACCACGCCCGAGCCGCTGCGGTTGAGGCCCAGCGTCTGGCTTGAGCGCGCGTCCTCAATCGCCTGCGTATGAACGCCGACAACCGCCGCATGGGCCAGGCGCATCGCGCTCAGCGTGGCGGGTGTGTCTGGGGGCGGGTCAGTCGCCGCATGGCAAGGCGTCAGCGCAGCCGCGGCGGGCAGCAGCATCGCGACGACAAGTAACCGCCACCAGGGTGAAGCACGCATGAGGAACTCCAGTGAACGCGGGTTGGACACATGTCGACGATGCACCTGTTTCAAGGGCTACGCAAGCGGGTCAAGAGAGTCAAGAGCGTCAAGGGGCTGCGCTGCGGCCGCTGCAACACAGCTTTGCAACACGGCCGTGTCACCGAGCTGATTGGCCATGATAAGAATCAGTCTGGCATTGAGCAGCTCGGATTGCTCCCGGCTTAGACCCAGGTGGGCGTCCAGCAGGGATTCATAGAACGCATCCGCATCCTGAAAATTAAGCTCGGATTTCATGACACCTCCCCAAAAGTGACCGCCAAAGCCATCGCGGCGGCCTGCGCCAGCGACGCATCAATCGCCACGCCGGTCGCGGCGATGTAGCTGTCGGGTCTGAGCAGCGCCCAGCCCAGGGCCGGCGCCTGGCAAGTGGCCCGCAGCTGACCTTGTGGGTCGCTCACCTGTTCGCGCACGCCAGCTTGCGCACCCGCGGCGAGCACTTGCACGCAGCGCATGTCACGCGCAAGGCAAAGCGCCCTGAGGCGAGCCACAGCCCTGGGTGGCAAGGGCGCAAACACCAGCAGCAGCAAGCGCCCGCCAGCCCAGCGCAGCAGATCCATCAGGTCGCCCCGGCTGCCATCAGCCCAGGTCAGGGCGACGTTTTGCGTGGCGCGGCCGCCTTCTGCCCGGCAGATGTCTGAGGAGGTATAGCTGTTGGGAACAGACATGCGGCCGGTGTTGACCAGTTGCCGCGCAAACACATACTGGCGCGCCAGGCTCAGGGCGGCGCTGCGAAACAGGCGCTCGGCGCCATCAGCGGGACGCAGGAAGCGCGTGGTGCGCCTCGTTACCACCGCGTTTTCATGCGCAGCCTGGTGCCGCTCCTGGTGGTAGCTGTCCAGCAACTGCGGCCCGGCGCGGCCCTGCAGCACGGCGGCCAGCTTCCAGGCCAGGTTGTCTGCATCCTGCACGCCAGAGTTACCGCCGCGCGCGCCAAAAGGGCTGACCACATGGGCCGCATCGCCGGCAAAAAACACCCGTCCATGGCGCAGCCTGTCCAGGTATTCGCTTTTGTAGGCGTAAGGGCCAACCCAGACAATCTCGCATTCGTCGGGGCCCAGCGCACGGCCAAACTGCAACTTGAGCCTGTCGCGCACGGTCTCCTCGCGGCTGATGGCTTGCGGGTCGGCGTCTGGCGGCATCTGATAGTCAATGCGCCAGACGCCATCGGCCATCAGGTGTTGCCAGACGGCCCGATCTTCGTTGAACGGCGCCTCAATCCAGGTATGGCGCTCGGCTGGCGGCGGGTTTTTAAAGCGCACATCGGCAATACACCAGCGGTCAGCACCTTTTTTGGCAGTGACCGCGGCCTGGCACCAGGCGCGAAAAGGGCTGTGCGAACCAGTGCAGTCGACCACATGGTCGGCCTCCAGCTGATAGCTGCCGGCGGGCGTGTCCAAAGTCAGCGTGGCGAATTCGGCGTTTTGCGCAAAGGCCGTGATGCGGTGGCACCAGCGCAGCTCAGCCAGTCCCCCGGCTGCCGCTTGGCTTGAACCCGTCGCCAGCGTTTGCTCTGGCTGTCCTTGGACAGTCTCGGGGTGAACGGCGCCGCTCAATGCCTGGAGCTGCTCCACAAGAAAGCCCTCGATATAAAACTGCTGGATATTGATGAAAGGCGGCTGCTGGCTCAGGCGGTGGCTTTGCTGCCGGCTCAGGTCGAAAGAATAGACCTCGTCATTACCGGCAAAGGTGCGGCCTACGCTCCACTGCACGCCCTTGTTGGCGATGCGTTGGTAAATTCCCAGACGCTTGAAAATCTCCAGGGTTTTCTGCGCATAGCAGATGCCGCGTGAGGATGCGCCCTTGACGCCAACCGTGTTGTCCTCATCGAGCAGCAGCACCTTGACGCCGTATTGCGCCAGCGCACAGGCCAGCGCCAAGCCGGTGATGCCGCCACCGGCAATCACCACCGCGTGGCGCTTGAGCTCGCCGCTGCGAATCTCGGCAGGCTCCACAAATGGGTAAACCGGCAAGTGGTAGCCCGTCCCCCCTGAAAACTCATAGCCGTTGGTAAAAGCCGGCTTGGCGTAGGTCTTGTCGGTCTCCAGCATGCGTGCGTGCTCCGGCGTGGGTTGTCAGGCTACTTATTCAGCGTCAAAGATGACTCCGACGCCCTGATGGCGGGCGCTGGCAGCTACAAATAAAATAGCAACCAGCTTTATTTCAGGGTTTGGCAGATGCTTTTTTGACGAACTCGGGTCTGTCGTTTTGTGCCGGCTTGAGCGCCTGCTCTGCCCTGCCCAGTGCCCGTTCTGCGCGCCATTGTTGCTTGCGCGCAGTCCAGTCGGCGAGCCTGGCATGGGCGCTTGTGCTTTCCTTTTGCATCTGGAATTCGTCAGCCAGTTGCGCCGTGAGTTCCAGCCGCACGCCATTCGGGTCAAAAAAGTAAATGCTTTTGAAAATGTGGTGGTCGGTCACGCCCAATACTTCCACGCCTTCGGCTTCGAGCCGCGCCTTCATGGATTGCAGATCGGCCTCGCTGTCCACCCGAAAAGAAATGTGGTTGACCCAGGCCGGCGTGTTGGGCGATGGCAAGGCCGCCACGTCGTCGCCCAGATCAAAAAATGCGATGAATGAACCATCCTGGAGGCGAAAGAAAAAATGCGTATAAGGACAATACTCACCCGTGCTGGGCACGTAGTCACTCTGGATGATGTGGTAGAGCGGCAGGCCCAGGATGTCCTCGTAAAAATGCCGGGTTTCTTCGGCATCGCGGGCGCGGTAAGCGTAATGGTGCAGCTGATGAATGGGCGCGGCTGGCGGCAGCCCCACGTCCTGCAGGCCCGCGCGTGTTTGGCTTGGGGGAGCTGATTTGGCAAGCGAAGTCATAGAGGCAAATCTCCTTGGCGCTGCGGACAAAAGCCGTTGGCAGCAGTGTTTACTTATCCGTCACCAATTCACTTTAACGTAACGCACACAAGCTGCCAAGCCCGCATTGGGCTGCTTTTTCGAGGGCGACAGCCCAGCCCCCCGACCCACCTGTGCCCATTTGGAACACTATTTGGGATGCTATCCAGGACGCTTTTAGGTGGCTCCGGACCATAGCGATTTTCAATTTTTCAAATTAATTTCAAGTACTGGACGGCTGGCCACTATCGGATTAAGGTGTGGCCGTCTTCAACCTCAGGCTTGAAGCCACCCGTGATAGATGTCCATTTGTTTTGTTTGATCAAACCTCAAGGAGATTTCCATGGCCGCACTTAAAGGCTCCCGCACGGAAGAAAACCTCAAAGCTGCATTTGCTGGCGAATCCCAAGCCAATAGACGCTACCTGTATTTCGCCAACAAGGCTGATGTCGAAGGCCAGCCAGACGTTGCAGCGCTGTTTCGCTCCACCGCTGAAGGCGAAACCGGTCACGCGCACGGCCACCTGGAATGGCTGGAGCAATGCGGCGACCCGGCGACTGGTCTGCCTTTTGGCGCTACCCGCCAAAACCTGGCATCGGCCGTGGCCGGCGAGACCCATGAGTACACCGACATGTACCCGGGCATGGCCAAAACCGCGCGCGATGAAGGCCATGACGAAGTGGCCGACTGGTTCGAGACGCTGGCCAAGGCAGAGCGCTCACATGCGAACCGATACAGCAAGGCGCTGGCCGAACTGGTCGATTGATTTTGATAAGTGAGGCAAGCCATGGCAACAGAAGGGAATCTGCAAGCGCCCACCCGTCACGCAATTGACTGGAAAAATCCGGACTACTACAAGCAGGCGTCTGCATTTCACGAACTCGAACGCATCTTCGATATTTGCCATGGCTGCCGGCGCTGCGTCAGTTTGTGCGGGGCCTTTCCGACACTGTTTGACTTGGTCGACAACAGTCCTGGAGGTGAAGTTGTGGGTGTCGCGAGGCAGGACTACTGGAAGGTCGTGAACCAGTGCTATCTGTGCGACCTGTGCTACATGACCAAGTGCCCCTATGTGCCGCCGCACGAGTTCAACCTCGACTTCCCACACGCCATGCTGCGCGCCAAGGCCATCAAGTTCAAAAACGGCGATGTCGGTCTGGCTGAACGCTTCCTGGCCTCTACCGATGTGCATGGCCAGTTTGCCGGCATTCCGGTGGTGGTTCAGCTTGCCAACGCGGTGAACAAAACCAAACCCGCGCGGGCCGTGATGGAAAAGGTATTAGGCGTGGACAAGACCGCCTGGTTGCCCGAGCTGGCGGCGCAAAAGTTTCGCGCAAGCGCGCAGGAGTCGCCGCCTCACGCCATCAAAGATGGGCTCAAGACACCTGGCAAGGTCGCGATTTTTTCGACCTGTTACATCAACTACAACGAACCCGGCATTGGCCACGACCTGCTCAAGGTGCTGGACCATAACGAAGTGCCCTATGTGCTGGTTGAAAAAGAGAAATGCTGCGGCATGCCCAAACTGGAGCTTGGCGACCTCGATTCAGTCGATGCCAGCAGGCAGGCCAACATAGCGGTGCTGGTCAAATACGCACGGGACGGCTTTGCCATCCTGAGCGCGGTGCCCAGCTGCACGCTGATGTTCAAGCAGGAGATCCCGTTGATGTACCCGGACGATGCAGATGTGCAGCTGGTCAAGGAACACATGTGGGACCCGTTTGAATACCTGATGGCGCGCAAACGCGATGGCCTGCTCAAGACCGAATTTCCCGTGCCGCTGGGCAAGATCAGCTATCAGATTCCCTGCCACGGCCGGGTCCAGAACATCGGCAAAAAAACCGAGGAAATGCTCAAAATGGTGCCAGGCACCAGTGTTCAAACCCATGAGCGCTGCTCAGGCCACGCCGGCACCTTTGGTGTGAAGGTGCCCTACCACCAGCAAGCCATGAAAATCGGCAAGCCGCTGTTCAAGGCCATGGCCGAACACCGGGATGGCGGCCCGCCGGATGTCATCAGCAGCGACTGTCCACTGGGCGGCCACCATATCGCTCAGGGCTTTGCGGTCAACCAGCTGGGCTCCGTGCCGCAAGCCCATCCCCTGACGCTGATACGCACCGCCTACGGACTCAGCTAGCGCCCAAGGAGCCGGCATGAAGACCACAAAAAAGATCACGCGCGAATCGCTCATGACGCTGGAGGCCTACAGCAAGCAACGCAAAGCGCAGCAGCCGCAGATCATCGCGCACCGCAAGCTGCGCAGCGTGCGCCTGGGCGAACACATCAACGTGCAGTTTGAAAGCGAAACCAGCGTGCGCTATCAGATCCAGGAAATGCTGCGCATCGAGAAGATCTTCGATGAGGAAGGCATTGCGCAGGAAATTGCGGTCTATGCACCCTTGGTGCCGGACGGCAGCAACTGGAAAGCCACCGTGCTGCTGGAGTACCCCGATGTCAATGAACGCAAGCGCGAACTGGCCCGACTGATAGGTGTCGAGGACCGGCTGTTTATAGAGCTGGAGGGCTACCCCAGGGTGTACGCGATTGCTGACGAAGACATGGCCAGGGAGAACGACGAAAAAACCTCGGCGGTCCATTTCGTACGCTTTGAACTCAGCCCCGCCATGTGCGCGGCGGTCAAGGCCGGTGCCAGCGTCAAGCTTGGCTGCGACCACACCCATTACCCAGCACATGCCGTGATTTCAGCTGAAACCATGGCCTCTCTGGCGAGTGATCTCAGTTAAGCAAAAGCCCCCGCTGCCGAAGCGGTGAAAGAATCGGCAGCTGCATCTAATCAAAGGGTCTGAGCGTACAGAGTCGCAAGCGGCTTCAGTCAGGCCGGATATTGAGCGCCTTAGCGATGGCACCAAAGCGTTTGCCATCGTCCTGATTGCTGCGCGCCAGATCGGCTGGCGTACCCGTCACCACCTCTGCGCCTAGCGCGGCTATGCGGTCACGGACCGGCTTGAGTTGCAAGGCTTTGTTGATCTCTTCATTGAGTCGAGCGATAACGTTGGCGGGTGTACCGGCTGGCGCGTAGATGCCATAAATGGTGCTGGCATCGAAATCCTTGAGTCCGGCTTCTTGCAGGGTCGGGACATCCGGAAACATGGACGACTTGCTGGCGTTCGCGATAGCCAGCAGCTTGAGTCGACCCGAGCGCACATGCTCGATGCTTGCGCCGGCGTCGAAGGTGTAGTCAAGTTGACCTGCCAGCAGGTCTTGCAGCGCTGGCGCTGTACCCTTGTAAGGCACATGCGTGGTGTTGACGCCAGCGTCACGCTTGAACATCTCGCCGGCCAGATGGGGCGACGAACCGTTGCCGGCCGAGCCGTAGGAATACTTGCCGGGACTGGCCTTGAGGTAACGGATAAATTCCTGGATATTGTTGGCGGGCACGCTGGGCTTTACAACCAGGAACAACAGTGCGCGAGCCGTGCCAGCAACTGGCATCAGATCCTTATTGGGATCAAAAGGTGTCTTTTCATAAACAGACGGAACAATGGCCATCAGGCTGCCTGGTGTGGCCAGCAGTGTGTAGCCGTCCGGGGCCGACTTGGCGACCAGATCGCCACCGATCAAGCCGCCGGCACCTGCCCGGTTGTCAATAAATATCTGCTGGCCAAGTGCTTCTTGGACAGGCACTGCAAGCGCACGTGCGATGGAATCCATGGCCGTACCGGGCGGCAGGTTGACCACCAGGCGAATGGGTTTAGTCGGCTGCCAGCGCATGCTGACAGCCTGCGCCAGTGCACTGCCTGCGGACAGCACGGCACTGAAAGCCAGGCTGGCGAGGCCAAGACGGCCAAGCAGGCCGCGACGCTGTTGAATTGGGGTGGTGGTTCGCTTCAAGTCAGTCTCCTCAGGTTGTTGTGATCAATCGGCGTAACCGGGCAAATGCCGGTCCACCAGGCGGCGCAGGGCCTTCCAGTCAGGTATCAATGCAGTCTGCCGCTCCTGGGCCTCGAACTGGTCGCGCGTAAAACAGCACACCTTCGCGTCGATTTCAATTGGAGGCGTTGCAGCCGAGCAGGCGAGCAATTGCGCCTGGGCGCACAACAGCAGGTATTGCATGCGAGTGAAGGCGCCCTGTACGGTAGAAGATGCGACCGCCACGCCGTGATTGCGAAGGATCAGGGTGTGGTGGTGCGGCGCCAGTGCTGCGGCAAGAAGGGCAGCCTCGTCCGGTCTCTCCTCAATGCCGTTGAAATGGAAATAGGAGATGCGATCAAAGAAGAAGGCGGCCTCCTGGTTAAGAAAGAGAAAGCCTTCCGGTCGCGCAGACAAAGCGATGCCAACAGGCGTGTGCAGGTGCAGCGTGACGTTGACATCAGGCCGTGTAGACAGGATGGCCGTGTGAATCGCAAAAGCCGCCGGATTGACATCGTCATCAAAAGATAACGCCCGCCCATTCAGGTCTATTTTGACCAGGCTGGAGGCCGTGACCTCGTCGAAGGTATGACCATGACGCTTGACCAGAAAGCACTCAGGCTGCCCTGGTACGCGGCAGGTGAAATGGTTGTAGATGGTGTCGTTCCAACCGAAATATGAGGCGGCGCGATAGGCGGCAGCCAGGTCGACGCGTGCAGCCCATTCGGCCGTGGTCAAGTCGTGGGCTGTCGGGATGTGTGAGGTAGTCATGCTTGGCTTGTCTCCTGGTATGTGACGACTGGCTGGTCTTGCCAACGGTGAAGCCAGGCTTGGACAACCTGGGGGTTACGGATCATGGTTGGCAACTTCCCCTGCAGCAGGGCTTGCACATTGGCGATTGCTGCCGGGATGAGGGATTCATCTGCCTCGCGTGTGTGACCCACGCGGTGGGGCGTGAGGATCAGGTTGGGACATTGCCACAGGGGCGAGTCCTTGCGCAGCGGCTCGACGGCAAACACATCGAGCGCGGCACCAGCCATGCGGCCGGTCTGCAGAGCTTCGGCAACAGCGAGTTCGTCCACGGTACTGCCCCGTGAGAGGTTCATGAAATAGGCAGAGGGCTTCATGCACGAAAGCTGCGCGCGCCCGACGATGGGCGGCGCGCCTGCTTCAGCGCCTGCCAGGACGCAGACCACATCGCTTGCGGCCATCAGTTCGTCGAGCT
Organism: Comamonadaceae bacterium; assembly: GCA_947443645.1. GTDB lineage: Bacteria > Pseudomonadota > Gammaproteobacteria > Burkholderiales > Burkholderiaceae_C > Polaromonas. Next base: position 120,664 of record CANEXF010000005.1, read on the forward strand.
GCACGGACCGCGCATACGGCGGCAGGTCCGCTGGCGTGCCACGCCGGCTGTAAACGAGCAGTTGCACGCCCCAGCCTTGCAGCAGCGCCGCCGTCATGGCGGAGATGCGCCCCCAGCCCACCAGCCCGACGGTCTTTCCGACCAGTGATTGCGCCCTCAAAGGGTGGGGACGGGGCATATTCCGGCGCATGGCTTCGCGTGTGCCATCCAGGTCATGGACAAGGTGCAGCATCAGCAGCACCGCTGACTCCGCCATGCCTCGAAAGTTCTCCGATGTGCATGCATGCGCGACCAGCACGCTGCGTTGTGTGGCCGCTTCCAGGTCAATGCCCTCGGTTCCCGAAACACAAGACACCACACCGCGTAACTTCGGCGCGGCTTGCATGAAATCCGCGTTGATTGGCATGCTGCCATAGCCGACGACAACCTGTACATCTTGCAGCAAGGCAGCATTGCTCAGCAAGTCCTGGTGTGAGGCGAGCTGGCGATAACGATAGCCATGCGCTGCGAGCCAATCGCAGAGCCCGTTGAAGATGGGGTCAAGATGCGGCCAGGTGCTGCTGGCACAAACAGCTACGTCTATGGGATAAGGCATCAGGGGGTATCCAGAGCAGGCATATTCTGTGATTTGTTTTACGAATCAGTTTGTGATGAAAAGGCAACTAGCGCTCAATCATCAGTCAAATCCTTTCGGTTGGGAAGCCTGATTGGCGTTTTCATGATAGTCTTTTAGTATCACTTTTAGCAGCATCACTTATCATGACTCTTCAACAGTTGCGTGACTTTCTGTATGTCGCTGACGTTGGCAGTTTTCGGGCTGCGGCGCGCCATCTGGGAGTTTCACAAGCGGGGCTGACGAACAGCATCAAGGCGCTGGAGACCTCGCTGGAAACCAGACTGTTTTTACGTACCGGACGCGGTGTGCAGCTCACACCAGCAGGTGAACGTCTGAGCCTGCGAGCACAGCTCATAGAAGCGGAATCGCAGCGCATTACCGCCGAACTCAAGCCGTTCAACCAAGACGATTCCGGCGAGGTCAGGATTGGTCTGTCGCAGACGGCAGCTTGCTTGCTGCTGACACCCGTGGTGCCGGATTTCCGCGCCCGCCACCCGTCTGCGCAGTTGCGTTTGTATGAAGGCTTGTACGAAAGGCTGGTCCCTTCGCTTTTACGCGGACAGCTGGACTTTGCCATCCTGTCGGTTTTTGGTACCGAAATCAGCAAGGAACTCACAGTCCGGCGACTGCTGCAGACCTCCATGGTCATCGTGGCGCGCCGCCACCATCCCAAGGCGCAGTCCCGGCGGCTGGCCGAACTGGAAGACCAGGCGTGGGTGTTCTCAGGCCCCGTCGGCGCGCCCGGAGCGACCGTCATGCGGCTGTTCGCCAATGCCGGACTGACACCGCCCAAGGCGGCGATCACATGTGAGACGCTGACACAGGTGTCGGCTCTGCTGCTGTCCACCGACTATCTTGCTCTGCTGCCTCGCCTGGTGCTGGAGCATGGTCTTTTGCCGAATGAACTGGTTGAAATCAAGTTCTCAGATGCACTACTGCAATACGACTTGTGCCTGGTCCATCGCAGCACCGTGCCGCTGACGCCGCTAGCGGCGACGCTGGCCCGCATGTTGACTGCGTCCTTGACAAGCCTGCGAATCAAAAAACCTGATGGCACGCCAGAGCAGCCAACCAAGGCCAAAGCAGGCCAATAAAGCACCATTTTCCGCCGGGCTTTATCGCCCCGTCCATACTGACCCGATGGGCCAACAGCCCATGCAGTTTGCCAATGGGTACTGGATAATCGATTGAATACTGGATACGCAACATGCTTTTTCTCCTCTCGCCCGCCAAGTCACTTGACTACGACACACCGCCCCACCTTGCCAAGCACACACAGCCGCTGTTCACACGCCAGTCGGCCGCGCTGATTGAGGTACTCAAAGCCAAGACACCACAGCAAATCAGCACCTTGATGAAGCTGTCGGATACCCTGTCGGGGCTCAATGTGGCGCGCTACCAGGTCTGGTCCAGCAAGTTCAGCGACAAAAATTCCAAGCAGGCCGTGCTGGCTTTTAACGGCGATGTCTACGAAGGGCTGGATGCCAAAACCCTGTCCGAGCCGCAGCTTGCCTGGGCGCAAGACCATTTGTGCATTCTGAGCGGCCTGTACGGCGTGCTCAGGCCGCTCGACTGGATGCAGCCCTACCGTCTGGAAATGGGCACGGCGCTGGTCACAGAACAGGGCAAAAACCTGTACCAATTTTGGGGCTCCCAAATTGCCGACTACCTCAACCAGCGCGCGGCAGCTGACATCTCGCCGGTCGTCGTCAACCTGGCCAGCGAAGAGTATTTCAAAGCGGTGGACCTCAAGGCACTCAAGGCCCGCGTGGTGTGCTGCGTATTTGAAGACTTCAAGGGCGGCAAGTACAAGATCATCAGCTTTCATGCCAAGCGCGCTCGCGGCCTGATGGTGCGCCACGCCATTGAAAACAAGCTGACCAGCGTCAAAAAGCTCGAAGGTTTTAACGCAGAAGGCTATGCGTTTGATGCCGCGGCATCGGCGCCTGACCGTCTGGTATTCCGGCGCAAGCAGGGTCTGTGACTGCCGGCCGGCTTGGCGTGTGAATCACCAAGGCGCGGGCTTAAAGAGCAATCGGCCTATGGCTTGGGCGAGCGGTCAATCTGCTGCAACTGCCGTTTGCGCTTGCTCTTGTTTTTTGACTCGGGCTCGGGCGGCGCATCACGCAAAGCCTGCTGCTCTCGCTGACGTAACTGGTCTTTTTTGGTTGCGCGTTTCTTGTCGAGAAAATACTTGATCAACCGGCCAACACCAAAGCTGAGGGACGCGCTGACAAGCAGAAAAATGATGCTCGAAGTTTCCATGTGGATTTTGGGTGCGTGTCGCCAGCGCCTAGAGAAACAGCGCCTGCAGGTCGTTTAAGAAATCAAAGCCGCGCTCAGTTGGCTTGGCTCGGACAAAGTCACGCGCTATCAAACCCTTGCGCTCGGCCTCTTCAAGCCCTTGCGCAATGGCCGTGAAAGGCAGGCCGGTCTTGTCGGAAAAATCCTGCAGTTTGAAACCTTCTTTCAAACGCAAGGCGTTGAGCATGAACTCAAACGGCAGATCGGCCCGGCTGACTTCGGTTTCCTGTGTGACGGCATCGCCCAGCAAGGCTTTTTCCATATAGAGCTTGGGCTCGCGGTAACGCACTTGACGCACCACGCGATGGGCAAAACTGAGCTTGCTGTGTGCGCCCGCACCTATGCCCAGGTAATCACCAAACTGCCAGTAATTGAGGTTGTGAAAGCAGCGGTGCCCAGGCTTGGCGTAGGCAGACACTTCATAGCGCTGCAAACCCGCGCCTTCGGTGAGCTCGGTGAGCTTGTCAAGCATGGCGTAGGCCATGTCTTCCTCGGGAACAACAGGCGGGAATTTGGCGAAATAGGTATTTGGCTCAATCGTCAGGTGGTAAATCGAAATGTGCGGCGGCGACAGCGACAAGGCCTGGCGCATGTCCTGCTCCAAATTTTCGAGCGTCTGGCCTGGCAGCGCATACATGATGTCAAGGTTAAAGGTGTCAAAGGCCTGTGCGGCCTCTTCAACCGCAGCGATGGCCTGGGCACGGTCATGGACTCGACCCAGGGCCTTTAGATGGCGGTCGTCAAAACTCTGCACGCCTATCGAAAGCCGCGTCACACCGGCACTGCGAAAGGCCTTGAACCGGTCTTTTTCAAAGGTGCCGGGATTGGCTTCCAGTGTGATCTCGCAATCGGGCGTCAATTTGAGCCGGGCGCGGATATCGGCCAACAGCCGGTCAATCGCCTGCGGTGAAAAAAGACTGGGTGTGCCGCCACCAATGAAGATGCTGTGCACCGTGCGGCCCCAGATCAAGGGCAGCGAAGCCTCCAGATCAGCCACCAGCGCGTCGATGTAGCGCTGCTCGGGCATGTCGGCCGAGACTTCATGGGAGTTGAAGTCGCAGTACGGGCATTTTTTGATGCACCAGGGCAAATGCACATAGAGCGACAAGGGCGGCAGGCTGCTCAGTTGCAGCGTACCGCTGCGCATGTAGTGCTGAATGTCCTGCATCAGAGCCAACGCTCCTGCATCAGCGCGACCATCTGGCGCGCGGCTTGACCGCGATGGCTGTTGGCATTTTTAACCTCCACCGGCAGTTGCGCAAAGGTCTTGCCAAACGCCGGTATGTACATCACCGGATCAAAGCCAAAGCCATTGCTGCCAACGGGTTCGCGGGTGATTTCGCCAGACACGCGGCCGCAGGCAATCAGCGGCTCGGGGTCATCGGCAGAACGCACCGCGACCAGGGTGCTGACCAGCGCGGCTCGGCGGTTATCCAGATTGGCCATCTGCTCAAGCAAGGCCTTGACGTTGTTGTCGTCACCCTTGGCATAGCCAAACTGGGTGGCATAGAACGCCGTGTCCACACCAGGCAAGCCACCGAAGGCGTCTACGCACAGACCGGCATCGTCAGCCAGCGCAGGCAAGCCACTCAGACGCGACGCATGGCGGGCTTTGGCCAGCGCGTTTTCGACAAAGGTGCGAAACGGCTCCTCGGCCTCCGGAATGCCCAACTCAGACTGGCGCAGCAGTTGCACGCCCAGCGGCGCCAGCATGGCTTGCAGCTCGGCGAGCTTGCCTTGATTGTTCGATGCCAATACGATTTTCATGATGGAAAATGCTTTTAGCGCCCTGAATACGGGCGCAAGCAGCTATTATTTTGAGAGCGACTGCTGCTGCAGCAAGACCAGTTCCTTGATGCCTTTTTCGGCCAGAACCAGCAGCAAATCCATTTCCTGGCGCGAAAAAGCGGCGCCCTCTGCCGTACCCTGCACTTCGACAAAGTTGCCGGCGCCCGTCATGACAACGTTCATGTCGGTGCCTGCAGCCGAGTCCTCTATGTATTCAAGGTCCAGCAGTGGCGTGCCCTGAACGATACCGACCGAGATCGCGGCGACATGGTCAAGAATCGGAGATTCGGTGAGCTTGCCCTCGGCCAACAGCCGGTTAACCGCATCCTGGGCCGCGATGAACGCGCCGGTAATGCTGGCCGTTCGGGTACCGCCGTCAGCCTGAAGCACGTCGCAATCGAGGTAAATCGTGCGTTCACCGAGCTTTTTCAGGTCAAACACCGAGCGCATGGAGCGGCCAATCAGGCGCTGGATCTCCTGGGTACGCCCGCTTTGCTTGCCGCGCGCAGCTTCCCGGTCGCTGCGTGTGTGCGTGGCGCGTGGCAGCATGCCGTATTCAGCCGTTACCCAGCCTTCGCCACTGCCTTTTTTGTGGCCCGGAACCTTCTCTTCGACAGAAGCCGTGCAAAGCACTTTGGTCCCACCAAATTCAATCAGCACCGAGCCTTCGGCATAGGCCGTGTAATTGCGGGTGATGCGCACGGGACGCAAGGCATCTGCAGCGCGCGCGCTGCTTCTTTCAAACTGGCTCATGGGTAAAAAGCTTTCTGGCAGACAAGGCCGGAAGGGTAAAAATGACGAACCGGGCTCTTCAGGCCCGGCTCAAAAGCGGCGCGGCGCGGGCCGCACGCGCCTTACTTCAGAGTTTTCTTGCGGCTGAGCGGCGTATCGCCTCGTTTATTTCGGCGATTGAACGCTCAATCGCCGCTTCATCAAGGTCGTCAACTACCGAATCAAGCACGCCAGCCTGAATGGTGGAGGCAAATACGCCATCCATTATGCTTTCAGTAGACACCCCCCGGGTAGACTCGAAAGCGTCAGGTGTTTCCCACTCGATGGCCAGCACGGTGACATTGTCGCCATGTTCGCCGCCAGCGCGCAAGGCGCTTTCAACCAGGTCAGGAACCGCGTCAGATACCCCTTTGCTGGCCAGGTGTTTGACGATTTCAGCATCACTCAGGCTGCCCCACAGGCCATCAGAGCAAAGCAGTAACTTGTCGCCCTGCTGCAACGCGACGGGGCCAGCAACGTCAAACACCGGCTTGGTCGGTGAACCCAGGCAGGTAAACAGGATGTTGCGGTTGATGCGCTCAAGCTTGATCACGCCAGCGCTTTGCTGCTCCAGATAGGAATGGTCGCGCGTGCGGGTAAGCAACTCGCCGTCCCGAACCACATAAAGGCGAGAATCGCCGCAATGCACCCAGGTGGCACCGTTGCCTTGCAAAATCGCGGCAACCAGCGTGGTTCGCGGCGTGTCCAGCATGCCTTTTTCACTGGCGTGCCGAATGATCTGGTGGTGCGCGGCAGTCAATGCCGTTGACAAAAATGCCACCGGATCCGTGATGGTCGGGCGGGCTTCCCTTTGATAAAGCGCAGAAATAGTCTGCAAGGCAAGCTGGGCCGCGACTTCCCCGTCCGGGTGGCCACCCATGCCATCGGCAAGAACAAACAGGCCGGATTCCCGCGTGTAGCAGTAGCCCATGCGATCTTCGTTTTTCTCCCGACCGCCCTTGCGACTAACCTGAAAAACCGAGAATTTCATTTGAATCTGGTTGCAAGGCCTGTGGCCTTGCGGGCAGTTTTCTTGGAGTCCGTCACCATGGTGTCAAACTGCAGTCGCACCTTTTCACTGACCGTGAGCTTGGTGTAGCGACGTTCGCCTTCCCGACTCAGTTCTTTTTGCAGCGCAAACACGGACTGAGGTCTGGACAGCGGATCTAATGACATGCACCACTCTACAACTTCAATCAGGTTGTCGGAATAGACACCGCGTAAACGGGACAAGGCCAGCGACAGACGGTCTTTTTCGAGCCGTTGCGGTGCGTCATTTGGCGGATATCCCTGCATGCTGGCGTAAATACACGAGCCAATTGCATATATGTCTGTCCATGGCCCCATGGACGAGTCGCGGCGATACATCTCGGGCGCCGCAAAGCCCGGGGTGTACATAGGCCGGATGAAATTGCCTTCTTTGCTCAATACTTCTCGGGCGGCGCCGAAATCGATCATCACTGCGCGGTTGTCATCGGTGATGAAAATATTGGCCGGCTTGATGTCCAGATGCAGCATCTTGTGCTGGTGCACGATGCGAAGGCCGCGCAGAATCTCGTCGAAAAGCGAACGTATGGTCGACTCGCGAAATACTTTTTGCTTTTTAAGTTCCCGCGCCGTGATGATGAAATCCTGAAGCGTGCCGCCTTCAAGGTAGTTCATCACCATGTAAACCGTTTCATTCTCGCGAAAGAAATTCAGCACGCTGACCACGGAACCATGCGAGATCTGGGCCAGAGATCGCCCTTCCTCAAAAAAACTCTTGAGGCCCAGGCGGTACAAAGACAGCTTGTCAGGTTGAACCTGCGGCAGCAATTCGCCTGGCGAACGGCCTGCAAGTGAAGACGGCAAGTACTCCTTGATGGCGACTTGCTGTCCTTCGCTGTCAACAGCCAAGTAAACTACACCAAAGCCGCCCGCAGAAAGCTTGCGCACGACCCGGTAACCACCAATGACGGTATCGGGCGGTAGTGGCGCTGGCTTGACCTTTGACATAATTTGAAATCAGCAGGGGTGAAACGGCCACCACGTCCTGCTTATACAGTCCTGTTTTAAGAAAAGCGTATTACTAAATGTCAGTTTACAGCATGACAGGCTATGCCGCCGTCCAATCAAATATGGCCAGTTCAGGCTCCGAAAACGAATCGGGTCCTGATAGCGCGTCCCGGTTGGGCGTCGAAATTCGCTCGGTCAACAGCCGCTTTCTTGACCTGGCCTTCCGCCTGCCCGATGAATTGCGCCAGGCCGAACCGGCACTGCGTGAACTGCTGAGCGCCAAGCTCAAACGTGGCAAGATCGAGATTCGGGTTGCACTCGAAAGCAGCTCGGCCAGCAGCTTGCGTGCGCCTTCGGCGGCCACACTGCAGAGGCTGGGCTCGCTAGAAGACAACATCAAATCATGGCTGCCCCAGGCTGCGGCACTGAGCGTGGCTGACGTGCTCCGCATCGCCACTAACGAGGACAAGAAGCCCCACGACCATAGCGATGAGCTCATCAAACTGGCCAAGAAAGCCCTGAAAGAACTGCTGGCGGCCAGGGAGCGCGAAGGCAACCGGCTCAAGCAGACGCTGCTCGAGCGCACAGCCCAACTGCGCGCGCTGGCCGAACTAGCGGTACCCATGGTGCCCCGCCTGGTGGAGCAACAACAGGCCCGTTTTCTGGAGCGCTGGAAAGAAGCGATGGCGCTGCCGGATAGCAAAGCCCTGCCCGAGGCAGCCCAGGACAGGGCCTTGGCGGAGGCCACCGCTTTTGCCATTCGCATTGACGTCGCTGAAGAAATCACGCGCTTGTCGTCTCATCTGGATGAAATCGACCGCCTGCTCGGCGGCGGCGGCGAACTCGGCAAGCGACTGGATTTTCTGATTCAGGAACTGCACCGTGAAGCCAACACACTGGGCTCGAAATCTGCATCACTCGAATTGACCCGGATTTCGGTAGATATGAAAGTGCTGATTGAGCAGATCCGTGAGCAGGTGCAGAACATTGAGTGACCGTTTGCCGGCCACTGTCTCAGCTTTTATTAAAATTGATAGCAAGAAAACACCTATTCACATGGACTATCCAGGAAATTTGTTTGTAGTGGCGGCCCCTAGCGGCGCGGGTAAATCAAGCCTGGTCAAGGCCTTGATGGAGATTGACTCGCGCATCCAGCCGGCGGTGTCCCACACAACGCGACCACCGCGCGGGCAGGAGAAACACGGACGTGAGTATTTCTTCATATCGCCAGAGGAATTTGACGGCATGGTGTTGCGGGACTCGTTTCTCGAATGGGCTCATGTGCATGGTCAGCGCTACGGCACATCGCGGCAGACCATTGAGGAGCGGGTGGCGCACGGCGCTGATGTCATTCTTGAAATCGATTTTCAGGGCGCCATCAACGTCAAGCGGATATTTGCCAACGCCGTGCTGATCTTCATACTTCCGCCCAGCTGGGAGGAATTGCGCTCGCGGCTGGAACGTCGAGGCGAAGACAGCCCGGAGGTGATTGAATTACGGCTGAACAATGCAGCCATAGAGATGGCACAAGCCCGTGAATTCGACTTCGTTATAATCAATGAGTTATTTGAACGCGCAGTTTTCGACTTGAAAACCATTGTTCATGCCCAGCGGCTCAAGTTTGCAGCCCAGCGACGTGCTCGCGCCGATACGTTCGACGCACTGCACATTTCTTGAGTTATCGCTCATTTACCGATTTACCGGAGATCATCATGGCCCGCATCACTGTCGAAGACTGCCTCGAAAAAATCCCGAACCGTTTTCAGCTCGTGCTGGCGGCTACCTACCGTGCGCGCATGCTCAGCCAGGGGCATACGGCCAAGATTGAAAGCAAAAACAAACCTGCAGTGACCGCCTTGCGCGAAATTGCAGAAGGAAAAATCGGTTTGGAAATGCTCAAGAAAGTTCCCGGCTGATAGCCTTTGGGAGCTCAAAAAAAGCACCGCTAGTCGGTGCTTTTTTATTTTTCGACCCCACATAAAAAGAATATTAGAAGCTGTCTCATTTATGCTTTGTGCATGCGGGGATACATTTGAGCCATGAGTGCATTGCTTTTGCCAAAGTTAGCGACAAAACCGACACCGGCCGCAGCCAATGCAGCGGCCGCGAGTTTTGCTGCGCTCACCGCAAAACTCGACTACATGACAGCGGCAGATGTCGACAATGTGCGACAGGCCTACCGGTTTGCAGACGAAGCCCATCTTGGCCAGATTCGCAACAGCGGTGAGCCCTACATTACTCACCCGATCGCCGTAGCTCAGCAGTGCGCCGAATGGAAGCTCGACGCACAGGCCTTGATGGCGGCCCTGCTTCACGATGCGATTGAGGACTGTGGCGTGACCAAGCCCGAGCTCATCGAGCGCTTCGGCGCACCAGTCGCAGAACTGGTGGACGGACTGACCAAGCTTGAAAAGCTGGAGTTCAATACCCGGGAAGAAAATCAGGCCGAGTCATTTCGCAAGATGCTACTGGCCATGGCGCGTGACGTCCGCGTCATTCTGATCAAGCTGGCCGACCGCACCCACAATATGCGGACACTGGGCGATGTGCCGCGCAGCAAGTGGACCCGGATTTCGAGCGAAACGCTGGATATCTATGCGCCCATCGCGCACCGGCTAGGACTTAACACCACTTACAGGGAATTGCAGGATCTGTCTTTCCAGCACCTGCATCCATGGCGTTATGCCACGCTCACCAAGGCCTTGGTCAAAGCACGTGGTCGCAGACGTGATGTCATCAAGAGGGTGCAGGTCGAAGTGGAAGCAGCGTTTGAGGCCGAAGGAATCCCGGTCAAGATTTCGGGGCGCGAAAAAACGCTGTATTCGATATACCGAAAAATGGACGAAAAGCACCTGTCGTTTGCACAGGTCACGGACATTTATGGGTTCAGGGTCATCGTCAGCAGCTTGAATGCCTGCTACACGGCCATGGGCGTATTGCACCAACAATACAAGCCCTTGCCCGGAAAGTTCAAAGACTACATCGCCATCCCGAAAATCAATGGCTACCAGTCATTGCACACGACACTGGTAGGACCATTTGGAACCAATATCGAGTTTCAAATGCGCACGGAAGCCATGCATGTGGTGGCTGAGTCCGGCGTTGCTGCGCACTGGCTCTACAAAGCCACAGACCCGGAAAGCGATGCATCCCAGCGCCTGGGCACGCAATGGCTTCAGTCGCTGCTGGACATACAGAGCGAAACGCATGATGCAGCCGAGTTCTGGGACCACGTCAAGATCGACCTTTTCCCGGAAGCCGTTTATGTGTTCACCCCAAAAAGCCAGATCATGGCCATGCCGCGCAATGCCACGATTGTCGACTTTGCCTACGCGATACATAGTGACATCGGTCATCGGGCGGTTGCCGCAAAAGTCAATGGCGAGCAGGTACCGCTGCGCTCTGAGCTGCACAACGGCGATGTGATCGAGATCATCACCGCGTCGGTCGCCAACCCGAATCCCGGCTGGCTTGGTTTTGTACGAACCGGAAAAGCACGCTCCAAAATTCGCCATTACCTCAAAACCATGGCGCTTGCGGAGTCACAGGAGCTGGGTGAAAAAATGCTGACGCAGTCGCTGCGCTCAGAGGGCATACAGCGTCTGCCTGAAGACAGTGGCACTGACCGGGTAATCTGGGAAAAAATCCTGCGCTTTAGCGGCAACAAGTCGCGCTCGGATCTGCTGACGGATATTGGCCTGGGCAAAAGAATTGCCAGCATGGTTGCCAAGCGCATGGTGTCCCTTCTGGCAGAAACCGGAGAAAAACCAGACGCCCTGCTGATGAGCCGCGAGCGCTACACCGCCCATGAGTCAGTCTCGCAGGGTGCCTTGGTTCTGGATGGCAGCGAAGGCGCATCCGTGCAATTTGCCACCTGCTGCCGCCCCATTCCAGGCGATGGCATCCTTGGCTACCTAGGACGCGGCGAAGGCCTGGTTGTACACGCGGATGACTGCGCAGTAGCCAAACGCCTTCAGCACCGCGACAGTGAGCGGTTTATCCCGGTTGAGTGGTCTGACGAACCCGTTCGAGCTTTTGAAACCGCCCTGCTAGTCACCGTATCGAACGGCAAGGGTGTTTTGGCCAAGGTTGCTGCCGCGCTGGCCAGCGCGGAAGCCGACATTACCCATGTCAATATGGGACAGGAGCGCGCTCAAGATGCAACCGAGTTGCGTTTTGGCATTGCTGTGCGCGACCGCGCGCATCTGGCGTCTGTGCTTCGCAGTGTGAAACGAACGCCATCCGTGCTGCGCGTGCAGCGCGCCAAGCCGGGAGCCGGAGGCGCCGCCTGAGCTTAGAGCTTGTCTCCATTAGCCATCTACTGCGACGCGACATCGGAAGATGACGCAGGGGCTGGATAGTCAACCTGCAGCACCGTTAGGGTTTGCAGACCGTGCGGCGTGTGGAGCTTGACCTCATCCCCGACCTTTGACTTGAGCAGCGCTCTGGCGACCGGAGATACCCAGCTGATCTGACCTTGCAGAGTATCCGCCTCGTCAATACCGAGGATGGTCACCGTGCGCTCATGCTCAAGGTCGTCGGCGTAAGTCACTGTGGCGCCAAAAAAAACCTGGTCTTTTCCGTGGTGTACGCAAGGATCAGTGATTTCTGCGATTTCAAGCCGCTGGGTCAAAAAGCGAATTCGCCTGTCGATCTCGCGAAGACGTTTCTTTCCGTAGATGTAGTCACCGTTTTCGGAGCGGTCCCCATTACTGGCCGCCCAGTGAACGGCTTCAACCACACGGGGCCGCTCGTCATCAATAAGCGAGAGCCACTCCGCGCGTAGGTGCGCATAGCCTTGCGGAGTAATGTAATTTTTTCCGCCAACAACGATAGGACGCGGCGTCAACTCCTCGTCGTCGGAGTCAGTTTCTTTGGTAAATGCTTTACTCATGGATCGGTCACGATAGCATTTGCGAAGCTGTAACTCCAGACTTGGGAGTGCGCAAAGCGAGCAGACAAAAGAAAAAAGCCTGCAACTTTCGTTGCAGGCTTTGTCTTTTTGGTGCGGCTGGCAGGAATTGAACCCACGACCCCTTGGTTCGTAGCCAAGTACTCTATCCAACTGAGCTACAGCCGCTGAGCTCCAAATTATAGCCTATGAAATAGCCACTCAGGTCAAGCTTGGGGTAATTCATAAAAGATTAAAGAAATACCCCCATACGTTGACACCCAGCACATCTTCACGCCGTGCGTAACGCCGGGACTGTCAAGCGATTCATTTGCTCTTGTCCGGGTCCTTCACCGCTTTGATCACATCAAACTCTACGTTATAGAGTTTGCCATTGACTCGCTGAACCTTGCGGATATAGACGTCCTGAACAATGTCACGCGTTAGCGGATCGATCAATACTGGCCCTCTGGGGCTTTCGAACGACTGGCCCCTCATCGCGTTGACCAGCGCCTCTCCGCCAGCGCCATTCGTGACCTTCAGCGCTTGCATGATGACGTGCATACCGTCATAACCGGCGACAGCCATGAAGCTGGGCCGCATGCCGTTATTGGCCTTGCCGATGGCTGCCACAAACTTCTTGTTCATGGCCGACGGATGCGCTGCCGAGTAATGGTGAGAAGTGATGGCTCCCAGTGCCTCGTCACCCATTTCTCCAAGGACGTCGTCATCCACAACATCGCCCGGGCCAATGACCTGGATACCGGCTTTTTTCATGCCACGCTCGGCGAACTGTTTCATGAACATGGCCGCGGAAGAACCTGCTGGCACGAACACAAAAACCGCTTGCGGCTTGGCATCAAGGACTCGCTGCAGAAATGGCGCGAAGTCGGCGTTCACGACGGGCATTCGCAATTGCTCGACGATTTGCCCACCGCCGGCCGTGAACCGGCCGATAAAGGTTTTCTCGGCATCGACGCCAGGCGCGTAGTCAGACACGAGCGTGACGACACGGGATATCTTGTTTTTCAAGGCCCAGTCCGCGACACCAAAAGTGACCTGCGGCAGAGTCATGCTGGTACGCACAATAAAAGGAGACCGTTCCGTCACAGACGACGTGGCCGCCTGCATCACAACCATAGGCGTCTTGCTTTGCGTCGCCAGCGGCGCAGTGGCAAATGCCTGCGGCGTCAGGCCGAATCCGGCCAGCACGGTCACCTTGTCAGCAATCACCAGCTCCTGCGCCAGGCGCTTGTTGTTTTCAGGTTTGCCTTCATCGTCCTTGATGATGACTTCCAACTTCCTGCCGGCCACCGCAGCGCCGTGCTCTGCCAGATAGAGCTGGACGCCAGCGTTGATCTGCCGGCCCATATATGAAAACGGCCCCGTGTTCGGCAACAGCAAACCGATCTTGATCGGCTCCTCGGCCCGGCTTCCTATCGATGCACAGGCCAGCATGGTGAGCGTGGCGAGCATGGCGAATGTGCTTCGCCGTTTGAACTGGATAAATTTCATGGCGTTTGTGTCTCCTCGGGTTGAAGCGCGAAGCTTACGCCGCTTTTGCGCCAAATTAATCGCCCCCCGGGTTTCCCTTAGTACAGTTAATTTGCGTGACAGCAAAGTGCTGGCAGCGCATGTACGCTTGGGCTTGACGCAAAAAAAAGTCACTTTGCAACGTTGTACAAAGTGACTTGCAGGATATGAATGGTGGGGCGTCACAGACTTGAACTGTGGACCAAAGGATTATGAGTCCTCTGCTCTAACCAACTGAGCTAACGCCCCAACCGAATCAGTATTGTAAAGGGGTACATGCACCCTTTCTGACAAGCCATGGTGAGCCCTCGCCTATAAACATGCGGTTCGGCCCATTTGGGACGGAGAATAGATGTGCCTTGCAGCATCTGACCGGATTTATGAGAACGCATGGCCAGAAGCGCCGAAGCAGTCTCAGGATATGCAAAACAGCGTGAAAACATTTCCCGTATCATGCTTCGTCGGACATTTAAAAAAGATAGCACTTCATGCCCAAACTCGCCACAGGCCCTATCGCCGCAATAACCGCAGTTTCAGTTACTGCAATTTTTCTTGTATTTGGCTACCTGGCTTATGCACAAGGCTGGCTTCAGTTCAGCGCGCATGCCGACAAATCGGCCGACGAACAGCTGCTGGCCAATGAGAAAAAGTCTGACGACGATGGTGTTAATTTCATCTGCGAGGCCAAATACTCCATGCCTATCGCTGAACTTGAAGGCCCCATCAAAAAGCATACGGAAATGATTGCCGCAGGTCTGGACTACAAAAACAAGGCTGGCTGGTACCAGGGTGAGTTTTCAATCTCGGAATCGCGCAAGGGCAAACTTGTCATGCAGGGGACCAAGGCCGTGGTCACCAGGCCGGCGATGTTCGAGCGCTTTGGCGTCATGATTACCGGCGAGCAATTCACACTCGAACGCAGCACCGGCGAGTTTGTGCAGACATTGACCATCAGGGACGGACGCAAGGTTGACCTGATCAGGGGCTATTGCGGCAAGCTCATCAGAGCGCCGTTTTAGTCCAGGCGCCATACGCCGTTCCCTGAAAATAAGGAGCGGCGGCCAATAATCACTTGCTGTGGCTCAGCGCCGTGCTCACCAGCTTGGAAGTGATGTCGACAATCTGAATCATTTTTTCGTAAGGCATGCGCATGGGCCCGATGACACCCAAGGTGCCAACCACCTGGCCGTCGACCTCATAGGGCGCTGTCACCACAGACAACTCTTGGTAAGGAATTACCTGGCTCTCACCACCGATGTAAATACGCACGCCCTCAGCGCGACTGGACACGTCCAGCAGCTGCATGAGTTGCGCTTTTTGCTCAAAAAGATCAAACAGCTTGCGCAGGTTGCCCATGTCGCTGGAAAAGTCACTGACAGCCAACAGGTTGCGTTCACCTGAAACAACCACCTCATCACGCGACTCGATGGCTTCGGAGCTGACCTTGACCGCTGCGTGCATGAGAGTGGCGATTTCACCTCGCAAGGCATCGACCTCGTTCTTCAGCCGTTCCCTGACCTCTTCGATCGCCATGCCCGCATAGTGCGAGTTCAGGAAGTTAGCAGCTTCTATGAGCTGACTCTGGGTGTAGTCCGCCTCGGTAAAAATGACGCGATTTTGCACGTCACCATCAGGCGAAACGATGATCACCAGAAAACGCCGCTCGGAAAGTCTTAAAAACTCAATGTGGCGAAACACCGAACTGCGGCGCGGCGCCATGACGACTCCAACAAATTGCGAGAGGCTGGACAGCATGTGGGCGGCATTGCTCAGCACTTTCTGCGGCTGGTCTGGCGCTAGCCGCGGCGCATTCATGGAACCGCCGGCCATGAACTGGTCCCGCTGCGTGGTCAGCATGGTGTCTACAAAAAGGCGATAGCCCCTGGCAGTTGGAATCCGTCCTGCAGAAGTGTGCGGACTGACGATCAACCCCAGCTCCTCGAGGTCGCTCATGACATTGCGTATCGTGGCGGGAGAGAGCTCCAGCCCCGAAGCCCTGGACAGCGTGCGTGAGCCGACCGGCTGACCATCAGCAATGTAGCGCTCGACCAGCGCTTTCAACAACAATCGTGCGCGATCATCAAGCATGGTGACATTCTACGAAGCTTGGAACAAATCTTGTGATGTAATTTGCCAATGAAGTCGCAATTCCGCCATGTAGCACTCATCGGCAAGTATCAAGCTCAAGGTTCACGTTCCGCATTGGAAAGCATTGCGCTTTTTTTAAGCTCTCAGGGCTGTGACGTCTCCATTGAGCAAGACACCGCCAGCAACACCGGTTTAACGCAGTATCCGATTCTGGACGTCGCAGGCATAGGGGCCAATTGCGACCTCGCGCTGGTGGTCGGTGGTGATGGCACCATGCTGGGCATTGGCCGGCTGCTGGCTCAGTTTGGCGTCCCCCTCATAGGCATCAACCAGGGCCGGCTTGGCTTTATCACCGACATCGCTTTTGAGGATTTCCAGACCGTGCTCGGGCCCATGCTGCGCGGGGAGTTTGAGGAAGACCGGCGCTGGATGATGCGGGCGAAAGTCGTGCGCGATGGACACTGCGTTTTCACATCGACCGCCATGAACGATGTGGTTGTCAACCGCGGCGCAACTGCGGGCATGGTCGAGCTCAGAGTCGAAGTAGACGGACGCTTTGTCGCCAACCAGCGCGCCGATGGACTGATCATCGCAACCCCAACAGGATCGACCGCCTACGCCTTGTCAGCGGGCGGACCTTTGCTGCACCCTTCCATTGCCGGTTGGATTCTTGTGCCGATTGCGCCGCATAACCTGTCAAACCGGCCCATAGTGCTCTCCGACAGCGGCGAGATAACGGTTGAAATAGTCGCCGGCAGGGACGCCAGCGCCAATTTCGACATGCAGTCGCTGGCAAGTCTGCAGCACGGCGACCGGATCACCGTGAGGCGCTCAGATCACCAAATGCTGTTCCTTCATCCCAAGGGCTGGAGCTACTTCGACACCCTGCGTAAAAAACTTCACTGGAATGAGGGCGTGGCTTGAGCCCCGCGCTGTTTTTGTCATGAGCCTAAAAAGCATTTCACTGCGCGATTTCGTCATCGTTCATGCTTTGGACCTCGATCTGGAAGCTGGCTTCAGCGTGCTCACGGGCGAAACGGGCGCCGGAAAATCTATCCTCATTGACGCTCTTCAGCTAGCGCTAGGCGCCAGAGCTGACGCTGGCGTGGTGCGTGAAGGCGCCCAGCGCTGCGAAATCAGCGCGGAATTTGACAACCCAGCTTCACTACGCGACTGGCTTGACCAGGCCGGCTTCGTCGCGAGCGAGACGCTTTTACTCAGGCGCACGATTGACATACAGGGCAAAAGCCGTGCCTGGATCAATGGCAGCGCGGCCACGGCAACGCAGCTCAGGGACATCGCGGACAAGTTGGTGGACATTCATGGTCAGCATGCCTGGCAAAGCCTGACACGCCCCGATGCGGTGCGTGGACTGCTTGATTCCTATGGCGCGGTGTCCACGCAATTGCTGGTTCAACGCTGGCAGGAATGGCGGAACACGCAAAAGACTCTGCTGGAAGCGCGCAACGCACAAGATGGTTTACAGCTTGAACGTGAACGGCTGACCTGGCAGATTGGCGAGCTCGAAAAATTGTCGCCTGGCGCCGATGAGTGGGAAGATCTCAACGCACAGCACAGCCGACTCTCAAACGCCCAGGCACTGAGAGACGCCGTGCAGTCTGCACTGGATGCGCTTGAAGAGTCCGAGAAAAACGCCAGTAGCCTGCTGGCCCAGGCACTGGCATTGCTTCAAGGCCAGGAACACATAGAAGCGCAGTTCATACCCATGACTGAGGTATTGCGCAGTGCGCTGGCCCAAGCCGAGGACGTGGTCCACTCGCTGCACGGCTATGCCAGGCACGCAGAGCTGGAACCCCAGCGCCTGGGTGAACTCGATGAGCGGCTATCGCTCTGGATCAGCCTTGCCCGGCGATACAAGCGCTTGCCGTCAGACCTGCCAGAGTTGCTGGCAAGCTGGAAAGCCGAGCTGCAAAAGCTGGATGCGGCAAGCGACCTGGCCGCTCTTGAGCGTGCCGATCAGCTGGCGCAAACGGCCTATATGGACGAAGCCAGGAAAATTTCAAAACTTCGCGCGCGGGCTGCACCGGATCTGGCCAAAGCCATTACTGTGGCTATGCAGGGCCTGGGTATGCAAGGCGGGAAGTTTGACGTTGCGCTGACCAGCCTTGAGCAACCGGCCCAGTATGGTCTGGAACAAGCCGAGTTTCTGGTGGCAGGCCACAGTGGCAGCACGCCGCGTCCGGTGGGCAAAGTCGCCTCAGGCGGCGAGCTCTCGCGCATCGCACTGGCCATCGCGGTCACGACCAGCCAGCTGGGGCAGGCGCAAACCCTGATATTCGACGAAGTCGATTCGGGCGTGGGCGGGGCTGTGGCTGAAACCGTGGGCAGACTTATGAAACAGCTTGGCAAAGATCGCCAGGTCATGGCCGTGACCCACTTGCCGCAGGTAGCTGCTTGTTCAGACCAGCATCTGGTCGTGGCAAAGCAAACAGAAAACGGCAAGACCTTCAGCACTGTGGCGTCTGTCCATGGTGAGCAACGTGTCGCTGAAATTGCCCGCATGCTGGGCGGGGAAAAACTGTCCGGTACAACATTGGCACATGCCAAGGAAATGCTTGGTCAATGAAACCTGCGCTGGAAATGGTCCTCATAACCGGCATGTCGGGCTCCGGCAAGTCGGTTGCCCTGCATGCACTGGAGGACGCGGGCTACTACTGCGTGGACAACCTGCCGCCGGAGTTGCTCACCCCTTTTGTAGCGCTGGAAAATCAGCAGGGCTTGCGAAAAGTCGCCATCGCCATGGACGTGCGCAGCGCCACCTCGCTACCGCAAGTTCCAAAACAACTGCAACAGTTGCGCGCCGAGGGCGTGGCTTTGCAGTCGCTTTTTCTCGATGCCAATACTGAAACGCTGGTCAGGCGCTTCTCAGAAACGCGTCGCCTTCACCCCTTGTCGCGCATAGATGCGACAGACCAGCACAGAGCACTGGTGGAGGCCATCGAGCTTGAGCGCGAATTGCTCGCCGAACTGCGTGAACAGGCGCACGTGGTGGACACCAGCATGATCCGGTCCTCACAGCTTCAAGGCTATGTGAAATCCATGCTGTCTGCGCCAGCAAGCCAGTTGACCCTGGTGTTTGAGTCTTTTGCCTTCAAGCGCGGCGTCCCACTGGATGCCGACTATGTTTTTGACGTTCGCATGCTGCCCAATCCTCACTACGAGTCAAATCTGCGCGACCTGACTGGCCAGCATGAGGCGGTTGCCGACTACCTGCGCGAACACGCAGAAGTCAACGACATGTTCCGGCATATCGAGCAATTTATCAGCCACTGGCTGCATGCACTGGTCAGGGATCACCGCAGCTATGTGACTGTGGCCATTGGTTGTACAGGCGGTCAACACCGCTCTGTCTACCTGGTGGAAGAGCTGGCGCGTACATTCGGCCAGCGCTGGAAAACGCTCAAACGCCATAGAGAGCTTGACGCTGCTGGCTGATCTTGAGGTTCACGTCTGGCGCTTCAAACCAGACCCATGGGCACTTGAGTCAGCCTAGACAGGCTCGTCTTCCAGCAGCTTGCGAATCGGCGCCGGCAGTCCTAACTCGGGCCATTGGCCAGGTTCAAACCACGCGCCTGTCGGTTCCGGCTCGCTCACAGCCGAAGTCCGGGTCGGCATGTGCTGCAGCTCGGAAAACCCCGCCATCATGGGCGACAAATGCAAATCCTTGTGCGTCAGAACATGTTTGAAAGTCCTGAGCGCCTCAAGCCGGCTGCGCACCGGCTCGGGCAGAAAGGCCGTCAAAGCCTCATGGCTCTCAAATACCGGCAGGCAATAAAGCCCGCCCCAAATGCCTGAATCGGGACGGCGCTCCAGCCACACAGACCCGTCTGGCCTTTGCGCCCAGAGCAGGCTCAGCTTCTGCGCACTGCGCTTGAGCTTCCTGGTCTTAACTGGATACTTCTGCGCCTCGCCCCGCGCAAAACCCTGGCACATGGACTGCACCGGACAGACCTCGCACTGCGGCTTTCTAAGCGTGCAGACCGTCGCACCCAAATCCATCAAGCCTTGGGTGTACCTGGGCATCATCTGAGCGAGATCGTTTTGCGGCAGCAATTGCCGGGCAATAGCCAACAACTCGCGCTCTTGAGCGCCCAGCGCAAGATCACCGGGAAAAGCCATCACACGCGTCAACACACGCTTGACATTGCCGTCCAGTATCGCCACGCGCTCGGCAAAGCAAAACGAGGCCACCGCAGCGGCGGTGGAAGGCCCTATGCCCGGCAAAGTTTGCAACTGCTCCGCATTGTCGGGAAACTGCCCGGCGTGTAGCGCAACGATCTGTTGCGCGCAGCGATGCAAGTTGCGTGCACGACTGTAGTAACCAAGTCCGCTCCACAAGGCCAGCACTTCGTCGGGCTGAGCCGCAGCCAGCGCACTTACGTCTGGGAAGCGCTGCATGAACCTGGCGTAATAATCGACAACGGTGGACACCTGCGTCTGTTGCAGCATGATTTCGGACAACCACACCAGATAGGGGTCACGCGTGTTTTGCCAGGGCAGGCTGTTACGACCGTGTGTCTTTTGCCAGTCAACCAGTACTTGCGAAAAATGCTTGGGCAGGCTCTGCATCAAGCCAGCGCACCCGCCAGGCTGACATGCGCAGCCACCGGCATGGCAGCGTGTTTCTGTGTTGCCATCGGTGAAGTCGCCAGATGCGAGGTCAACTCCTTGAGCTTGCTGTCCAGCGCATTGAGCTCATTTTCCTGCTCAATGATTTCAGCAATGCGTTCATCGAGTCCGCATGCGGCACTCTGAATGCGCTCGATCGCATCGAGGCGCCGTCCGAAATTGCGCCGCCGCTCACGCAGTTGCGCATCCAGCTGGGAAGCAGCAGACTTGTTCCAGAGCTCGACCTCGCCCAGCGCTGATTCGTAGACCACTCGCAAACGGGTTGAAAGCGCGCGCACCAGCCGATCTGAAAAATCAGGCTGTGAAAGCTTGAGCACATTGCTCATGCCAAGATACTGCAGATGGCTGAGTTCGATCAAGTCCAGGTCATGGGCAAAGCAGGTTAATTCCGGCTCTTTGGGCGCCTGAAGCGAAAACCCGAATTCAGCGTTGAGCTGTTTGAAAGACGCCAGCAGCATCGAATGAATGTCTGCGCTGATGATCTGCGACTTCTGCAAACCCTCGCGCAAGCGCGAAAAAGTCTGCCCGTAGGCTTTTTTTACCCCCAGCTTGATGCCGGGTTGCTTGAGCGCATGGGTCAGTTCCGACAGTTCCCCCTTGAGCGTTGGCGTGCTGAGCAAGGTAAAAACCTCCCGCAGCAGTTTGACGTGCACCGAACGAACAGCGTGTATTTTGGCGCCGCTGGTGTCAAATTCGGTCTGTTCCTGCTCAATACGTGCGCGCATGTGCTTGATCACCGCGGCATTCTTGCCACGCAAGCCACGCAGTTCATCCATCTGCTCGGCCAGATCGCGACGGCGAATATTGATGGCGCGACCCGCCTCGGTACGAAGTTCAGCTATCCCGCCAGCCACCGCAGCTCGTAGAATTTTTTGCCGCTGCCCGAGAATGCCTTCAGCGAGCGCCAACTCAAGAACCGGCAGGCAGCTGGCGCGCAACAGCTCATCGTCGCGATTGACCTTGGCGACCAGTCCTTTTTGGGCCGAAACAGCAATCACCCTGGACTCGGGCAGGCAGAGTATTTCTGCCGATGTGGCACGCTGCCTTTCAATCTGGCCCTGGACCTGCTCGGGCGAACTCAATGCGTCCCACAAGGTGTCTATCTTGTTCAAGACAACCAGCCGCGTCATGAGCTCGTCATCACCTGCAATCAGATGTTCACGCCAGATGGCCAGATCGGATTTGGTCACGCCCGTGTCAGCGGCGAGTATGAACACCACGGCCTGTGCCTGGGGAATCAGGCTGACGGTCAGCTCCGGTTCGGCGCCAATTGCATTCAGGCCCGGGGTGTCCAGAATCACCAGCCCCTGCTTGAGCAAAGGGTGGGCAATGTTGATCAGCGCGTGGCGCCATTTGGGCACCTCGATCAAACCGTCGGCGTCCACCAGCGGATTGTCATCAATGTTCTCATCACTCCAGAAGCCCAGCGCAGTGGCCTGCTCTTTGCTCACGTGGCGAACTTCTGCGACCTTTTCCAAGGCCTGGGCAAGCTGGGCCGGGTCGTTGACATCCAGGTCTACCCGGGTCCATTTTTCAGGGACGGAACGCCACTCCATCAAGGCTTGCGCCTGCAAGCGGGTTTCGATCGGCAACAAACGCAGACAAGGAGGCACATCGGCGTCGTAACCCAGCTCTGTCGGGCACATCGTGGTGCGCCCGGCGCTCGCCGGCATGATGCGACGACCGTAACCGGCGAAAAAGATCGCGTTGATCAGTTCGGACTTGCCGCGCGAAAACTCAGCCACAAAGGCCACCATGACTTTGTCCGAGCGCACCTTCGACTCCAACTGGTGCAGGCGTTCTTCGACCGCAGCATCAAGCAGGTCGTGGTCTTTCATCCATTCGGCAAGAAGTTTGAGCCTGAGCGCAAACTCTCTACGCCATATGCCGTGCTGGTCGAATTGTTCGTTAAAGGACATGATCATTCGTCAGTCGAGGTAAGTCAATATAGCATCGCCATCCCGAAACAGCCATCTTGCGGCCTCACGCGGCAACTGGCCACCTTCACTTGTTTATCAAGGCTTCTGGCAGCTGGCACAGTAAAAAGTCGAGCGCTGGCCCTGGCGCAAGCTCTTGACTGGACTGCCGCAGACCCGGCACGGCAGTCCGCCACGGTCATAAACCATGGCTTCGAGCTGAAAATGACCCGACTCGCCATTGGCGTTGGAAAAATCTTTCAGTGTGCTTCCGCCTTTTGCAACAGCTTGAGCCAAAACCTGCCGAATCGCCTCGTGAAGACGAGCTGAACGCGGCTTGCTCATGCTGTTGGCCCGCGTCGTGGGCCGAATCCCCGCCAGAAACAGCGTTTCGGATGCATAAATATTTCCGACCCCGACCACAATGTCACCAGCCAGCAACACTTGCTTGATCGCCGTTTTCCTGAGTTTGAGCGCGGCGTGAAAGGCCTGGGCATCAAAATCATCGCCAAGCGGCTCCACGCCCAGCCGGCCAAGCAGCTTGCGCGCCATGGGATCAAGCTCGCTTGCGGCATAGACTACCGCGCCAAAACGCCGCGGGTCATGCAAACGCAATGTCCCCTGGCTGGTCACCATTTCGAAGTGGTCATGTTTGCCAGGCAGCGGCAAATCAAAGCCAAAACTCAAGCTGCCGGACATGCCCAGATGAATCAGCAGCAGGCCTGCACTCAAATCAAGCAGCAAATACTTGCCGCGCCGGCGAACCCGCAGCACCGTCTGTCCGTGTAAGGAAGACGGCTCGCAGGCCAGCGGCCAACGCAAGGCTTTGCCCATGAAAACCGATTTGATTTGAGCGTTTGCAATGCGATCGGCAAAGCTCAGACGGGTGACTTCTACTTCGGGGAGTTCGGGCATAAATATCGATAGTGGCCGCCTGGAGGCGTTGAGAAATCAAGCGTTGAAAATCAAAAACGAAGCCTCTTGCAGCATCTTTACGGAAACCGCAGCGCACGCCGCTAGGCTTCAATTATCATGGCCCGATGAAGAAAAAACTTATCTGGACTGCGCTCGGCTTATTGCTGGCAACGCCGCTGCTTCAGGCCCAGACAAAGCTCCCCACAGCTGCGCCGCAAAAGCCAAGGCCAGCGCTGGCGGAGTCAAACACCGCTGATGCCAATACTTCGGCACTGGACGGCGAGCTCTTTTACCAGCTGCTGGTCGGTGAAATCACCGCCCAGGAAGGCGAGCCCGGGGCAGGTTATGCGCTGATTCTTGATGCCGCCAGAAAAACCGGGGACGCACAGCTCTATCAGAGGGCTACGGAAATAGCCTTGCAATCGCGCTCCGGTGATGCGGCGCTGCAAGCAGCACTGGCCTGGAAACAGGCCTTGCCCACTGCGCGCGATCCCAATCGCTATGTGCTGCAGATCCTGATTGCGCTGAACCGCATTACCGAAACCGCTGTGCCGCTGAAAACAGGCATAGAACTGGCGCCAGCTGAAGACCGCTCGCTGGCGATAGCTGCAATTCCACGCGCCTACGCACGCGTCAACGACAAGAAGCTGGCCAGCGAGGTGGTCGAGCAGGCGCTCGCAGCTTATCTGGCCAATCCGGCTACAGCCGCGTCGGCCTGGACCACCGTGGCGCGCATGCGACTGGCCGCCGGCGACACCCAAGGCGCGCTAGCGGCAATAAAAACCGCATCAGCAGCAGACCCGCGCTATCAGGGTCCGGCGCTGGTCGCCATGGACCTGATGCAAGCCGGCGTGCCAGAAGCTGAACTTCTAGTCACACGCTATCTGGCCGACAACGGCAAGACCTATCCGGAAATACGCATGGGCTACGCACGCGCACTGCTTGATGCGCAGCGTTATGCCGAAGCCAGCGCACAGTTGCTGCAAGTCCTGCGCGACAAGCCGGACCTGGCACAAGCTTGGCTGGTACTGGGTTCCTTGCAGATGCAGGACAACCAGCTGGCTCAGGCTCAAGCCTCGCTGGAGCGCTACGTCGCCCTCAGCGAGCGCCAGAACGGGCAGGCTGAAGAGGATTCCAGTCGCGGCTTGACCCAGGCCTATCTGTCACTCGCGCAGCTGGCCGAAAAACGCAGGGACTTCGCAGCCGCAGAGCTCTGGATCAGCAAAATCGACAATGCCGACGACATGTTGCTGGTGCAGACCCGTCGCGCCTCCCTTCTCGCCAGTCAGGGGCAGCTGGCCGAAGGACGCCAGCTCATACGCAGCCTGCCGGAGCGCAATCCCGGCGACGCCCGCCTGAAACTGATGGCCGAAATCGGCCTGCTGCGTGATCTGCGCCAGTACCAGCTGGCCTATGACATGCTGGCCGAGGCGACGGCGCAATTCCCCGCTGAGGCTGAGCTGCTTTATGACCAGGCCATGATGGCCGAAAAACTCGGGCAATTGCCTGATATGGAGCGTCTGCTCAGGCTTGCGATACAGGTCAAGCCAGATTACTACAACGCCTACAACGCCCTGGGCTACTCGCTTGCAGACCGCAATGTGCGGCTGCCAGAGGCTAGAGATCTGATACGCAAGGCCCTCGAATACGTGCCAAACGACCCCTTTATTCGCGACAGCTTGGGCTGGGTCGAATTTCGCATGGGCAACGCGGCAGAAGCACTGAAGATCTTCGCGCAAGCCTTCAGCGCAAAACCTGATCCCGAGATAGCTGCGCACTACGGTGAGGTGTTGTGGAGCACAGGACAGCGCGACAAGGCTGTGGCCATCTGGCGCGAAGGTCGCGCACTCAACCCTGAAAACGAAACCTTGCAGGAAACGCTCAAACGCCTGCGGGTCAAGCTTTAAGCCTGAAACCGTTCATCAGAAACCAGAAACCGGCTTTGTCAGACCGTTCACGCTTCTTTCCGGCACTTTTGGCCAGCCTTGTTTTAGCTATGCTATTCATAGCTGGATGCGCCCATAGGCCGGGCGTTGGCGGCATAAAAGACAATGACAACGGACCTTGGTCCGGCCGCATCAGCTTGCAGATTCAAGGCGAGTCGCCACAGGCATTTTTTGCCGGCTTCGAGTTGCAGGGCAAAGCCGAACAAGGCGAATTGACGCTTATCAGCCCGATTGGCAGCGTCATCGCCATGCTGCGCTGGTCACCCCAGGAGGCGGTGCTGGAGTCGGGCAGTGAGCGCACACGCTTTAGCTCGGTCGATGCGCTGCTCGCGCAGGCCACAGGCACCGCCGTGCCCCTGCACGCGCTGTTTGACTGGCTGGCGGGAAAGAACACCAGTCTCGATGGCTGGACGGCAGATCTTGCCCAGCGCAGCCTGGGCCGCATCAACGCCAAACGCGTGCAGCCAGAGCCACAGACCGAGTTGCGCATCGTGCTGGATCAATAAGCCATACACGCGCCAGCCAGACCATAGATCGCCATGAATCAGACTCCGCTCACCCAAGCGCCGCTCAAAGCCATTTACGATGTGCTGGCACCAGCCAAGCTCAATCTGTTTTTGCACATCACCGGCCGCAGGGCCGACGGCTACCACTTGATGCAGTCGGTCTTCATGCTGATCGACTGGTGTGACACCCTGCACTTTGAGCTGCGCCAGGACGGAAAAATAAGCCGCAGCGACATCGCGCCAGACCAGACGGCAGACGCCGAAGCCCTGCCCGAAGAAGATCTCTGCGTGCGGGCCGCAAAAGCCATGCAGCAAGCCACGGGCACAAGGCTGGGCGTGCACATCAGTCTGGAAAAGCGCATCCCCTCGCAAGCTGGCATGGGCGGCGGCTCGTCGGACGCCGCGAGCTGCCTGCTGGCGCTGCAACACCTTTGGGGCATACGTCTGCCGCGCGAGCAACTGCTGGCGATTGCCATTTCACTGGGTGCGGACGTGCCATTTTTTCTCGCGGGCGGCCACGCCTGGGTCGAGGGCGTGGGTGAAATCATCACGCCCATAAGTTTGCCGAGCGCGCAGTTTCTGGTCGTCAAACCGGCGGCTGGACTTTCAACACAAGCGATTTTTGCTGCGCCGTCTCTCAAACGTGATTCAGAAACTGCTACAATGCGAGGCTTCGCTGCGAATGAATATGGTCCTGCTTTCAAGTTCGGCCATAACGACCTTCAGCCAGTTGCCTTGGGATTATGTCCAGAGATAAAACAATCATTAGATTGGCTTTCCGGACAAAAACTTGAAGGGCGCATGACTGGCTCTGGAAGTGCAGTATTCGCGCATTTGCCGCATGACACGGACATACCAATCGCTCCTGGCGACTGGAAAATCCGCAAGTGCTGCAATCTGGAATCACATCCTCTGGCCGGTTGGTAAGATCGCAGGTCAGGCAGTGGTTCACAGATGAAAGATTATTGGGTTTGTTGTCAGTCTGCAAAGTCGGACAGCAGTCCCGTGTAGGGGTGTCGCCAAGTTGGTTAAGGCACCGGATTTTGATTCCGGCATTCGCAGGTTCGACTCCTTCCACCCCTGCCAAAATTTGAAAGGTATTCCCACTGGGGAATGCCTGATGAAAACCCGCTCCGAGGAGCTGGTTAGTGATAAGCCCCAACGGGCGAGCCCGTAGTACAGACCCGCAGCATGCGGGTCTATGTACTTCAAAGCGCGTTTTTGTCCTCCTAAAACTTCAGCACCGTTCTATGTCACTACACGCCGGGCCACAAATGCAGTCACACCACTCTGACTTCATGCTTTTTACTGGCAACGCCAATCCGAGCCTGGCCGCTGAAATTGCCCAGCACCTGGGTATTTCGCTGGGCGCCGCCCATGTAGGACGTTTTTCTGACGGCGAAGTCACCGTGGAAATCCAGCAAAACGTGCGTGCGCGTGACGTGTTCGTGGTTCAGTCCACCTGCGCGCCGACCAACGAAAACCTGATGGAGCTCCTGATCATGGTGGACGCGCTCAAACGCGCATCCGCCGAGCGCATCTCTGCCGTGATCCCCTACTTCGGCTACGCCAGGCAAGACCGCCGGCCACGTTCGGCCCGTGTACCCATCACCGCCAAGGTGGTGGCCAACATGCTTCAGGCCGTCGGTGTGTCGCGCGTTTTGACCATGGACTTGCACGCTGACCAGATTCAGGGCTTTTTTGACATACCTGTCGACAACATCTATGCCTCGCCTGTACTGTTGGGCGACTTGCGGCAGAAAAACTACACAGACTTGATGGTCGTTTCGCCCGACGTTGGCGGCGTGGTGCGCGCACGCGCGCTGGCCAAACAGCTCGGTTGCGACATGGCCATCATCGACAAGCGCCGTCCCAAGGCCAATGTGTCCGAGGTCATGCACGTGATCGGTGACATCGAAGGCCGCAACTGCGTGATCATGGACGACATGATTGACACCGCCGGCACGCTGGTCAAGGCCGCTGAAGTGCTCAAGGAACGCGGCGCCAAAAAGGTTTACGCCTACTGCACGCATCCGATCTTTTCGGGCCCTGCGATTGAGCGCATTGCCCAGGGCGAAGCGCTCGATGAAGTCGTCATCACCAACACCATTCCGCTAAGCCAGAACGCCCTGGCCTGCAAAAAAATACGCCAGCTCTCCGTCGGGCCGCTGATCGCTGAAACCATTCAGCGCATAGCCAAGGGAGAGTCGGTCATGAGTTTGTTTTCTGACCAGGACCAGGCGGTTCTGATCTGAAGCAAAAAGGTGGCTGCACAGCTCCGCGCACAAGTTGCCGGGCTTGAGCAGCCTTTTTATATCGGGGTGAGCTGGTCGCGGCACACCTCTTCAAGGAGTAGATTATGAAATTCGTCGCTTTTGAGCGCGCCAAGCAGGGCACGGGTGCGAGCCGCCGTCTCCGCATCACGGGTCGCACACCCGGTATTGTTTACGGTGGCACCGGTGAACCTTCACTGATTGAAATCGATCACAACGCCTTGTGGCACGCCATCAAGAAAGAAGCCTTCCACGCCACCATCCTCGAGATGGAACTGGGCGGGACAGAGCACAAAGTCTTGTTGCGCGATCTGCAAATGCACCCGTACAAACAACAGATTCTGCACATCGACTTCCAGCGTGTTGAAGCCACCACGCGCATGACCGTCAAAGTGCCATTGCATTACAGCGGCGAAGAAGAGTCCCCAGCTGTCAAAGCCGAGAACTGCCTGGTCAACCATGTGATGACCGAGTTGTCGCTTTCCTGCTTCCCAGCGGACATTCCTGAATTCATCGCTGTTGACCTGAGCGGCCTGAAAAAAGGCAGCCCACTGCACGTCAAGGACATCACACTGCCAAAAGGCGTGAAGTTCGTTGCCAAGGGCCAGGAAAACCCGGTTCTGGTGTCCGTCACGGCCATCCAGGAAGAAGTCGAAGCCGCTCCTGCTGAAGGCGCTGCTGCTGCAGTCAATCCAAAAGCTGCTGCAGGCAAAGCCGCATCTGCTGCCAAGGACGCTGCCAAGGCTCCTGTCAAGAAGAAGTAATCTTCGCTCAGGGCTTTAAGCCGGCGGCCCATACCTTCGCAAGAGGGTATGGGCCGTTTTGGTTTGCGGACCCCGATAATCAGGGCTTGCCAATTTTTGAACCCAAGCCTTTTTTCTACAAGCAAAGTCACGCGACATGATCAAACTGTTTGTTGGCCTGGGCAACCCGGGCGCTGAATACGAAGCCACGCGCCACAATGCCGGTTTCTGGTGGGTAGACGCGCTGTCCAGCGAGTTCAAGGCGCCGCTGAGTTTTGACAAAAGCTACTTTGGTCAGGTTGCCAGAGTCACCTTGCACGGACAAACCGTCTGGTTGCTGGAGCCGCAAACCTTTATGAACCTGTCCGGCAAAGCCGTCGCCGCACTGTCCAGGTTTTTCAAGATCAAGCCTGAAGAGATTCTGGTGGCCCATGACGAGCTGGACATCGTGCCCGGTCAGGCCAAGCTTAAATTCGGCGGCAGCCATGCCGGCCACAACGGTCTGCGTGACATCCATGCCCAGCTGGGCACGGCAGACTACTGGCGTCTGCGCCTGGGCGTGGGCCACCCCGGAGTGAAAGCCGAGGTCGTCAACTGGGTGCTGAAAAAGCCCGCGCAGGAACACCGCGAGGCGATAGAAGACGCCATCGCCAGATCGCTCAAGGCCGTACCCGCGCTGCTGGCCGGCGACATGGAGAAAGCCACGCTCTTGATACACACCAGCACCCCACCCCGCCCAAAGCCACCGCGCAAGACCGAGCTTGAGGCGTCCGAGAACGATTGATTATTGGTTTTTTGGCTTCTCAGCCAGAGCGCTACCGCGAGAAAAAAGCTAGACCAGCGGCCCAGCCAGCAGTGTCAGGCGCTGGTATTTCTGCCACAGCGTTTCGCGGCTTTCAATATGCGCCGGATTGATCGGAATGCAAGCCACGGGGCAGACCTGCACGCACTGCGGTTCATCAAAATGTCCGACACACTCGGTGCATTTTTTTGGATCTATCTCGTAGATTTCCTGACCGAGGTAAATCGCCTGGTTAGGGCATTCCGGCTCGCAGACATCGCAGTTGATGCATTCGTCGGTAATCATCAAAGCCATGCTCAAGCTCCTTTGGCGGCGCTGCCTGGCGCTTGAGCTTGCGCGTGCACGCGCCCAAGCGCTTGGGCGATCTGCGGGCTCACCATCTGGCTGACATCACCGCCCAGCTTACTGATCTCGCGCACCAGCGTGCTGCTGATGCACTGCAGCGGCGCATCGGGCAGCAGGAACACGGTCTCGACCTGGGCGGCCAGCTTGCGGTTCATGGCGGCCATCTGGGCTTCGTAGTCAAAGTCGGTCAGATTGCGTACGCCGCGCACCACGGCACAGGCGTTTTGCGCCACACAAAAGTCCATGATCAGTCCGTCAAACGGCACAACACTCACGGTTGCTATTGATTGTGTAGCTAGCTGCGCAAGCTCCACGCGCTCCTGAAGGCTAAAGAGCGTTTTTTTATGGTGTGCCACGGCGACCGCAATGATGAGGTGGTCAAACAAGCCTGCGGCCCTGCGCACCACATCGACATGACCCAGGGTGAAGGGGTCAAAAGTGCCCGAATAAACGGCATTGCGTGGGGTGGCGGGGCGCTGGCTGGTCATAGTGAAATTATGCCTGTTCAGCTTTTTCGGCCGCTTCTGCTTGTTTGACCAGCAAATGAAAGTGCACGGCGCCGGCCTTGCCAAAGCGGTGCAGCCCCAGACCGAGCGCGGCAAGCTCCTCGGCGGTCCAGGCCCTGGGCGCCTCCAGATAAGCCATTCCGGTCGCAGACAAGGCCTTGGCCGCAGCCTTTAGCGCCGGCTCGAACAGCGCCGACTCAAACGGCGGATCGATAAAGATCAGCTGCATGCTGCCTGGCGCCAGACGCCGCAACATCGAGACACCATCGCCACGCTCGATCTTCAGCATGTCGGCCTTGAACCTGAGCTGCAGGGCTTTGAGCTTGTCGACCAGCACCGGGTCCTGCTCGCACAAAAAGACTTCGGTCGCGCCGCGCGAGGCGGCCTCCAGACCAAGCACGCCGGTGCCGGCGAACGCATCAGCACAACGCCAGCCGCTCAGATCCTGGCCCAGCCAGTTGAACAGCGTTTCACGCACGCGGTCCGGCGTGGGCCGCAATCCGGGACGGTTGGCCACCGCAAGCTTGCTGCGCTTGTACAGACCGCCAATGATGCGTATCTCGCCGGCTGGCACGGTCTTGCGACCCACCACCTTGCCGGATTTGGCCGGCTTTTTAAGCACTTCTTTTTCAGCCGCCTTGCTTGGCGCTGCTGCTGTGTATTTCATCGAGTTCCACCCAAAATAATCGTCACCATTTTTTCGGTTTGCAGCTTTTGTGCAAACGCATTCTTGACATCACGCACGCTGACTTTGGCGACCTGCGCGGTCCAGCTGTCCAGGTAGTCCAGCGGCAAATCGTTCCAGGCGATGTTGGCAATATTGCCGAGCAGCTTGCGGTTGCTGTCTATCAGCAGTGCAAAGCCACCAATGAGATTGTCCTTGGCCGCGCTCAGCTCTGCCTCAGTAGGGCCATCAGCGACAAAGTCTCGCACCACCTTGCGCGCCACTTCCAGCGCCTGGCCGGCCTGATCGGGGCGGGTCTGCAAGCCGACCGTGAAGGCGCCCGCATGCCGGCCAGGAGAGAAATTGCTGTAGACGCTGTAGGTCAAGCCGCGTTTTTCACGCACCTCCTTGCTCAGGCGCGAGACAAAGCCGCCGCCGCCCAGAATGTAGTTGCCCACCAGCATGGGAAAGAAATCGGGGTCTGAGCGCTTGTAGCCGGGCTGGCCCATCAGCACCTGGGCTTGCGCCGAGTCAAAAGGAATCTCGATCTGCTCGGCCTTGGTCAGCGCAGCGACCTCAGGCACAGCGGCTGACTCGGGCAGACTGGCGCAGGACTGCTGCGGCAAACGCGCCAGCAAGCGCGTGGCGATGGCATCGGCCTGGGCGCGTGTGACGGCGCCCACCAGGCTGATGCGCGCGCGGCAGGCCTGCACACCGGCAGCATAAAAAGCCCGCATGTCATCGACGCCTATGCTGGCCAGGCTGGCCTCGGTGGGGTCGTAGCCATAAGGGTGACCGCTGTAGACCGCCTTGGCATAAGCGCGGCCCGCCACGGCGGCCGGCCGGGTATAGGACTCCTTGATGCTGGCCACCAGTTTTTGCCGATCACGCTGCCAGACGTAATCAGGAAACGCCGGCTCGCCAATCTGCCGTGCGGCCAGCGCCAGAGCCTTGTCCAGAAGTTCAGGGTCGGTCAGCGTGCGCAGTGAAAAGCTCATGCGGTCAGCGCCCGCCGAACTGCCGAACTGCGCGCCCAGATCTGCCCAGGCTTCGCCCAGCGCGTTTTCGTCCAGGGCTGGATCGCCCCGGCTGGCCGCAACACCGTCCGCCAGCAGGCCGGCGGTGACGCTGGCCAGACCGGCCTTGCCCTGCGGATCGCGCCGGCTGCCGGCATCAAAGTCAATCTGCACATCCAGCATGGCAATCGCCGGACTTTCGACCAGATAAACCCTGGCGCCATTGGCCTGGGTCCACTGCTGAATCGCAATCGCAGCCATGCAGGATTGGTAAAAAAGGCCTATAGCGCCCACCAAAAGGGCGCGGGCAGCTATTTTTTTTGTAGCGTTATTCATTCGGTGAAAGGTGTGACTGGCAATGGATAGCAATGATTAAGTGGCAGGCCAGACGCTCAGTGCCTGAGCGTGGCGTCCGTGCTGGCCGCCGCTGTGCGGGGCTTGCGCTTGGGGTCAGGCGTTTGCGGCAGCAAGGTGGCCACCGTAAGCTGGTCGTCGCCAAAGTAGCGCGCCGCGACAGACTGGACTTCGGCGCTGGTGATGGTCCGCAGCTGGGCAATCAGGCGCGCGCTGGCGTCCAGCGGAAAACCATTGACCCAGTTGGAGCCGAGCTCGCTGGCCTGCGGAAACACGCCATCGAGCTTGTAGGTTTCACTGGCCACCCACTGCGTTTTGACGCGCCTGAGTTCGGCCTCGCTGACGCCGGCTTGCGCCACCAGCGCAACCTGCGCGCGCAGCGCGGCGGCCACTTGCTCTGCGGTCTTGCCGGGCGCAGGCACGGCATCGAGCACAAACAGCTGCGGACCCCGCCCTGACAAGCCATTGGAGGCGCCAGCGCTGTCGGCCAGTCTGGCTTCACCCTGCTCCAGCGCGCGTTGCAGACGTGCGCCACTGTAGCCATCCAGCACAGCGGCCAACACCGTCAAGGCCAGCGCGTCACGGCCAGCCGCACTGCCCGGCTTGGCATCCGGCGCGGCAGCCAGCAAATCGCTGGCTTCAAGCTTGGGAACCTTGAAGGCCAGGCTCACATAGGCCTGGGACGCCGGGGCCTTGAAATCCATGCGCCGCAAGCCGGTCTGCTCGGGCTCCAGCCGCGGCTTGCGCACAGGCAAAGGGCGCGCGGCGATCACAGCATAGTATTTTTCAGCCAGACGCCTGACCTCGGCCACCTCGACATCGCCCGTGACCACCACAGCCGCGTTGCCCGGCACATACCAGCGACTGTAAAAGTCACGCACGTCGTCCGGCGTCATCGCGTCGAGGTCGCTCATCCAGCCGACCACGGGCCGGCGGTAAGGCGATGCGGTGAAAGTCATGGCGTTGGCAGCCTCATACATCAGTGCGCGCGGCGAGTCTTCAGTGCGCAGCCGGCGCTCTTCCTTGACGACTTCAATCTCGCGCTTGAACTCCTCATCGGCCCACTGGTTGTGCACAAAGCGGTCGGACTCCAGACGCATCACGTCTTCGAGTTTCCCGGCAGGAATTTGCTGGTGATAGCCGGTCGCGTCGCGTCCGGTAAACGCGTTGTCGCGCCCGCCGAGAGCCGCCACAAGCCTTGAAAACTCGCCGGCTTTGACATCGGCCGTACCTCTGAACATCATGTGCTCCAGCGCATGCGCGACGCCGCTTGTGCCGTCGACTTCGTCCATCGCGCCTACCCGCAGCCACAGCATGTGCGCCACGGTAGGCGCGCGGTGGTCGGGTTTGACGATCAGCGTCATGCCATTGGCCAGCGTGAATTGCTGGGCGCCAGAGGCCGTCTGCGACAGCGCTGCAGGCACTGCGGCAGGCAAGATCAGCAAGGCGGTCAACAGCTGCAGCACAGACCAATCGGGGGACAAATTCAGACGCGAGAAAATCCGGGACAGCTGTTTCATAGAATGGTGCGACTTCAAAGTAGGCCCAATGTTCAGTTTCTTCAAGAAAAAATCCCCGCCCGCCACACCAGCAGCAAGCGCTGACGCAGCCCCTGCCGCTGTGCCTGCATCGGCGCAGGCGCCTGTGGCATCCCCTTCAAGCGCGCGCGCAAGCGATGGTTTGATAGGCAGCGCACTGGTCACGCCCATCAGCCTGGAGCTGGCCGTCAAGGCCGCAGCGCAAGCACCCGAGCGCCAGCGCTGGCTCGCCAAGCTTACATCCGGTTTGCGCAAGACCGGCTCCAGCATCTCCGCAGTCTTTGGCGGCACGCAGATTGACGACGCGCTTTATGAGGATCTGGAGACCGCCCTGCTGATGGCCGATACCGGTGTCAAGGCCACCGCCTACTTGTTGGCTGAAGTCAAGCGCCGGGTCAAGGAAAGCGGCGTCAGCAATCCGGTGGCGGTCAGAAACATACTCGCTGATGCGCTCGCCCAGCTGCTCAAGCCGCTGGAAAAGCCGCTGGTGATTGGCCAATACAAGCCCACAGTCATCATGGTGGCCGGCGTCAATGGCGCGGGTAAAACCACCTCCATAGGCAAGCTCACGCGGCACCTGGCCAATGAGGGCGCGACGGTGCTGCTGGCAGCGGCTGACACCTTCAGGGCCGCCGCGCGCGAGCAGCTCAGCGTCTGGGCCGACCGCAACACGGTGGAAATCATCAGCCAGGAAGGCGGCGATCCCGCAGCCGTGAGCTTTGACGCCGTCAGCGCCGGCAAGGCACGCGGCAAGGACGTGGTGCTGGTCGATACCGCAGGCCGCCTGCCGACCCAGCTGCACCTGATGGAAGAGCTGAAAAGAATAAAACGCGTGGTGCAGAAAGCCGATGCAACGGCACCGCATGAAATTTTGTTGGTTATAGACGGCAATACCGGCCAGAACGCTCTTAGCCAGGTCAAGTCCTTTGACGAAGCGCTGCAGCTGACAGGCCTGATCGTGACCAAGCTCGACGGCACGGCCAAGGGCGGCGTGCTGGCGGCGATTGCGCTGTGGGCACGCGAGCGGCAGGAGGCCTCGCCCGCCTTGCGTCCAGTGCCGGTTTACTTCATAGGCGTGGGCGAACAGCTCGATGATCTGGAAACCTTCAACGCACGCGAATTCGCCCAGGCCCTGCTTGCATAAAAGCTCGGCTGGTTTAAAGTCGGCTCACATCAACCCCCTGTGAGGTCAGCATGAATGCCAGCACCGACAGCACCGAACGCGCCGCCAACGATCAGACCCAGCCGCGGCGCATAGACCAATTGCTCACGCACTATGGTGAAAGCCACCAGAACCCGCGCAACGAGCTGATCCACTTCATTGCGGTTCCGCTCATCATGACAAGCGTGGTCGGCATGATGAGCGCGCTTCACCCCTACGTCGCCTACGTTTTCATCGCGGCGAGCATGGTTTACTACGCGCGCCTGTCCGGCGTGTTTTTTCTGACCATGGCCTTGTGGTCAGCGCTGATGCTGGCGGTGGTGTTCGCCTTGGGTGATGCGGTGCTGAAGATTTCAGTGCTGGTATTTGTCGTGGCCTGGATTTTTCAGTTCATCGGCCACAAAATCGAAGGCAAAAAACCTTCTTTTTTTGAAGATCTGCAATACCTCTGGGTCGGGCCGCTGTTTGTCGCGTCCAAGCTGCTCAACAAGCTCGCCATCCGCTGGTGAGACTGGTGAGGTCAGTGCGTCTTGAAAATCGCCAGCCTGGCTTGATCTTGAAGGTTTAAAGGTTTCCTACATGTCCAGTTTCCCAGGCCAGTTCCTGCGTTTTGTCCTCAAGCTGACTTTAGGCCTGTTCGCCGCGGTGTTTGCCGTGAGCCTGCTCGCGGCAGCGCTGGTGGTACTGGTTTTGAGCCTGCTCAAGTCCCTGATCACCGGCAAAAAGCCGGCGCCCGCCATGGCCTTTGGCCGCTTCCAGAAGTTTTCAACGCAAACCATCTGGCCGGGTGCGCGAGACGATCGCGCGGCTAAGGCTTCTGCCGCTGATGTGGTGGATGTTGAAGTGCGAGAAATCAAGGAAACCACTCAAGCGCTCGCGCCCGACAAGCGCCTGCCCTGATGGCAGCTGCCTGCGCCCCAACTCCGGAGTCTTGCGATGAACCCGAATGAGTTGTGCACCGAGGCCGAAGTCGCCACCTTGGTCCACGCCTTTTACGCCAGGGTGCGTGCCGACGCGGTGCTGGCACCGATCTTCAGTGCGCACATCAGCGACTGGGACAGTCACCTGGCCAAGCTAGTCGACTTCTGGTCATCGATGCTGCGCAGCACCGGGCGCTTCACCGGCACGCCCATGCCCAAGCACATCGCCCTGCCCGAGCTGAGCGCAGAGCTGTTTCAACGCTGGCTGGCGCTGTTTCATGAAACCGCCGCGCTGCAGCCGAATCGGGCCATGGCCGAGCGCGCTGAAGCGATGGCCCAGCGCATCGCCCAAAGCCTGTGGCTCGGCTACCAGATGAGCCATGCGCCTGACGCATTGCCCACCGGCTTGGCGCCGGCAACTTCGCTCACCACTGCCGCCCGCTCGAACGGATAGCGCAGAACGCGGCTGGCCCGCCCTGCTGCCAGCCCCAAACACCACGGCGCGCTGATCAGGGCTCGCGGATCAGCGCAGAGTGCTATTTAATCAATAGCTGCTTGTGCTCGCCAGCATTGCTTGATAGCCATATTTAGCCACTATTTTCTAGTTGCGATAATTTTCGTATACGATATAACGCATTCCAATGACGTCCCCTATGCTGCCCTGGCTTACCGAATCTTCTGCCCAACGCTTTAGCGATCTGCGCGACACCTCGCTGTCCAAGCTGGTGCGCGACGACATGCTGGCGCTGATTCTCAAGGGTGTTCTGAAACCGGGCCAGCGCATCAACGAACCCGATGTCGCCAGCCGGCTGCAGGTTTCGCGGGTGCCGGTGCGTGAGGCCTTGCGCGAACTCGAAAGCTCGGGCCTGGTGGTGTCACGCAAGCATTCGGGCGTTTTTGTGCGTACGCTGGCGGCCGAGGAGATTCGGGATCTGTACCAGATGCGCGCCCTGCTGGACGGCTTTGCCGGGCGGCGTGCGACACAACTGGGCGCAGACCAGCGCGCCGCGCTGCTGACCTTGCTGGACACCTCGGTTGCGGCCATGCTGCAGGCGGCAAGCCTGCATGATGTGCAGCGCTACTACGCCGAGAACCTGAGTTTTCACTGGGCCATCGTCGAGGCCGCCGGCAACCAGCAGTTGTCGGACAGTTACCGCGGCATCGTGCAAAAACTGCACCTGACACGGCTCAAGAACCTTTCGCAAGACGTCGGCATGCAGGCCTCGATTGCCGAACATGTGGACATCGTCCAGGCTTTGCGCGAAGCTGATGCGCCGCGCTGCGAAGCCATGATGGCGCAGCACGTGGACGACGCCTATGCGCGTCTGCGCGAGGCGCAACCCCCAGCCGCATCGCCAGTGGCCTAAAACGCCAAAACACGAACACACGTGATCAAAAATTATTCCAGACAAGAAAGTGAGCACACCATGAAACGACGCACCCTGCTGCAAGCAGCCCCCGCCCTGGTTTACGCACCCGGACTGGTGCTGGCGCAAGCCGCGTATCCATCCAAGCCGATACGCTACATCGTGCCAGTGGCCGCCGGCGGCGGCAGCGACATGGTGGGCCGCACCGTGACCGAGCGCTGGGGCAACCAGCTCAAGCAAAGCTTTATCGTCGACAACCAGGGCGGCGGCGGCGGCGTGATTGCCTGCCAGACCACGGCCCGGTCAGCACCCGACGGCTACACCCTGATGCAAGGCTATGTCGCGACCCATGGCACCAGCCCGGCCACGCGCAAGCTGAGCTACGACCCGGTCAAGGACTTCACCGCCATCGGCATGATTGGCGCGACACCGAATGTGCTGGTGGTCAACAGCGCGCTGCCGGTCAGGACCGTCAAGGAATTTGTTGATTACGTCAAGAAGAACCCCGGACGCGTGAGCTACGGCTCGGCCGGCCAGGGATCACTGACGCACCTGACGATGGAGCTGTTCAAGCAGCAGATCGACTCCTTCATGGTGCACATTCCCTACCGCGGCATTGCGCCGGCCTTCACCGACCTGATAGGTGGCCAGACCCAGGCCATGTTTCCGGGCCTGGCCGCCGCCCTGCCGCACATCCGCTCCGGTCGGGTCCGGCCACTGGCCGTCACGGGTCTGGTGCGGCATTCGCAATTCAAGGACTTGCCAACGCTGGACGAGTCCGGCTTCAAGGGCTTTGACGCACAGCAGTGGTACGGCGTGGTGGGCCCAGCCGGCATTCCGGCGCCCATCGTCAAGCAGCTCAACGAGTCTCTGGCCATCGTGCTGCGCGCGCCCGACCTGCGCGAAAAGCTCGCGGTCGAGGCGATCGAACCCATGGTCACCACGCCCGAGCAGTTTGCAGCCTTCATTGCCGCCGACATCGCGCGCTGGACCAAGCTGGCCAAGGCGCGCAACATCGTGCTGGAAAGCTAGGCCGGCAAGTCCACACCCACAAATCCACACCAATAATCGGCTGTAGCGCCCGTTATCCGGGCGCAAGCAGCTTCTTTATTGATAGCAGATAGTTTCATTTCTCGCTTTCCGTTTTCTTTTTCGTTTTCTTTTTCGTTTTCTTTTTTCATCAACTTGTTGGCAACGCTGTTTGCCGGAAAAACCCCCATGGCACGTAATACCCAGGTCGTCGCCGACCACAACGCTCCGCAAATCACCCAGATCCTCGCGCAATTCGTTGCCACCCATCCGTCCAGGGGCTGGAGCGACGCGGTTGACCACGAAGCGCACCGCACCTTCATGAACTGGCTGGGCTGCGCTGTGGGCGCAACCCACCACGAAGCCGCCGACGCCGCGCTCGCCGCCGTCAACATGCTGCAGCCCGCAGCGCAAGCCAGCGTGCTGGGGCGCACTGAAAAAGTCGACATGGCCAGCGCCGCGCTGCTCAACGGCATCACCTCGCACACCTTTGACTTTGACGACACCCACCTCAAGACCATCATCCACCCGGCCGGCCCGGTGGCCTCTGCCGTGCTGGCCATGGCCGAGCACATTGGCAACACGACCGGCAACGAGCTGCGCGTTTCCGGCCGCGACATGATCGATGCGCTGGTGCTGGGCATTGACGTGTCCTGCCGCGTCGGCAACGCCATGTACCCTGACCACTACGACCGCGGCTGGCACATCACCGGCTCGACCGGCACGCTGGGCGCAGCCGCTGCTTGCGCGCGCCTGTTGAAGCTCGACGTGCAGCAAACCGCCATGGCCCTGGGCATTGCCGCCTCGCAGCCGGTCGGCATGCGCGAACAATTCGGCACCATGACCAAGCCCTTCCATCCGGGCGCCGCAGCGCGTGCCGGCCTGATGTCGGCACTGCTGGCCAGCAAGGGCTACACCGCCAGCCCGAAAGCGCTGGAAGCGCCGCGCGGCATGATGCAGACCGTGTCAACCAAAAACGACTGGAGCGAAATCACCCACGAGCTCGGCCAGCGTTTTGAGATCTCCTTCAACAGCTACAAGCCATTCGCCTGCGGCATCGTGATTCACCCCAGCATTGACGCTTGCGCCCAGTTGCGCCTGCAGGGCGTGACGCCAGACCAGATCGAGCGGATTGAACTCAAGGTGCATTCACTGGTGCTGGAACTCACGGGCAAGAAAGAGCCACAAGACGGCCTGCAAGCCAAGTTCAGCGTCTACCACGGCTGCGCCGCCGGCTTGACGTTTGGCTACGCGGCTGAAGAAGAGTTCTCGGACGAGATCGTGAACCGCGCCGACATGGTGGCGCTGCGCCGCAAGGTCGTCGCCACGGTGGACGATTCAATTGACGAAGCCAGCGCCGATGTGACCGCCGTGCTGCTCGACGGCCGCCGCGTGCATGTGTTTGTCGAACACGCGATTGGCTCGCTGCAAAACCCGATGACGGACGCGCAGCTAGAAGCCAAATTCCACGGCATGTCCGACGAGATTCTGGGCGCCGCGCAAACCAGCGCACTGATCAGCGCCTGCTGGTCCATTGGCAATGCCGCCGACGCCAGCCAAGTGGTGGCCCTGGCCACACCGGAGAAAAAATGAGCACTGCCCGTCCAAAAATTGTCGTCGTTGGTGATGCAGAGCAAGGTCTGCGCCGCCTGGGCGACTGGCGCGCCATTGACGCGCAAGCCGATGTCACCGTGCACCACCTGCCGCTGCAGGGCCAGGCGCTGATCGATGCCTTGAAAGATGCCGACGCCGTGGTGCTGGTGCGCGACCGCACGCCATTTGACGCGGCGCTGCTGGCCCAGCTGCCCAAGCTGCGCTACGTGATCTTCACCGGCACACGCAACACCACGCTGGACCTGGCAGCAATGGCTGCGCGCGGCATCCCGGTCAGCCACACCGAGTGGGGCCCGTCCAAAGACAGCACCTGCGAGCTGACTTGGTCGCTGATCTTGGGGGCCACCCGCCAGCTCGAGCAGCAAACCGCCCTGCTGCGCAGCGGCCAATGGCGCGCCAAGACCGCCGAGCCGCTGGCCGGCGTGCTGCACGGCCAGACGCTGGGCCTGGTCGGCCTGGGCGAAATCGGCGGGCGCGTGGCCAAAGTGGCTCAGGCGCTGGGCATGAAAGTGCTGACCTGGAGCCCGCGCATGACGCCCGAGCGCGCGGCAGTGCATGGCGCGACCTCGGTGCCACTTGAAGAGTTGCTGGGCAGCGCCAGAGTGGTCAGCCTGCACCTGGTGCCCACGCCGCCGACCCGGCATTTGCTCAACGCCAAGACATTGGCGCTGATGCAGCCGGGCAGCCTGCTGGTGAACACCTCGCGTTCGGCACTGATAGACAGCGCAGCGCTAGTGCAGGCACTTGAAAAAGGCCGGCCCGGCTTTGCCGCACTCGATGTGTTTGACGTCGAGCCCCTGCCCATGAGTGATGCGCTGCGCCAGCTGCCCAACGTGCTGCTCACGCCGCACCTGGGTTTCGTGACCGAGCCGGTCTACCAGCGCTTTGCCGCCGGCGTGACCGAGTGCCTGCAAGCCTGGCTGGCTGGCCAGCCGCTGGTCAGGCAGGTCGCGGCGAGCTAAGGCGGACTGGGACCGGCTTGGGCCTGTTATCAGGCCCAAGCCCGCACCACCAGTTCGTCAAACCCGGTGGCCGCATCCGGCTCATGGGCGTGACGGCCACATGATTGGCAGCGCGAAGCAGCGACACCCAGTTGAGCCCGTAGACAGCCACCGCTCTGAACACTGCGTCGCGGGCGAACCACTAACGCGAATCAATAGTTCCAGAGATGTTGCTCATTGCTCAAGCATCTCCACCCCAGGCCTTCAGGCGCTTCTGAATCTCGGCCTTCGGCAGTCGGCAGCGGGGTCCTTGTGAAATTTTTGTCAGCCCTTCGTGCAGTGCTGAATGCGTCGTCACGCTGCTTTCAGCCAACCCATCCAGCAGCCACAACAAGCCGTACATTTCCACACCGTAGTGTTTGGCGGCGGTCCGCAGTGGTCCGTCGCTTGTGAGCAGCACATGGTCGGGCCGACGCGCGCAGGAGAGTGCAAAACAATCAGGCAAGCTCAAGGGCTTGAGTTCATTTTTGACGAGCTGCGCAAAGCTCATTTCGTCAGGTTGCAAGCTGACAATTTGCAGCCCCAACGCACGGTAGTAAGCCCCGTTGTAGGCCTCCAACTCTTTCTCGTACAGCAGGTCAGGCACCACCATCGGAATGCCCGTGGCGAAGGCCATCGGGAGCAAGTCTCCGCGCTCGAGATCAATCAGTACTGAAGTGTCCGAGACGAGGAGGATCACTTTGTCAAACCCCTGCTGGCGACAAACGTGCGTCCAGTTCCCGGACGCTGATTTGAAGAAGCTCGCCAGCCTTGGCCCCCGACATCGCCTCCTCCATAACCGCTCGCAGGCACAAGCGCTCCATGCGCGTGGGCGTTTCTGCTTCAAAAGGATAAGGTTCAACAGCCGTTTTACCGACCCAATTCATCCGGACCATGGTTCCCCAGAGGCTATTGAACACGGCTTTGCTGATGATGCCCAGTTGCTTGCATCGCACGGCAAGCATCGATACGCTGACCCGGAAGAAAGCCTTGAGCTCGAGCAGTTCGCCTAGCGACAATGCCGTTCGGACCTTGCCCAAACGCTTGAAAAGCATCTCGCGCGTGACCAAAAATGCCCCTG
This sequence comes from Comamonadaceae bacterium, assembly GCA_947443645.1. GTDB lineage: Bacteria > Pseudomonadota > Gammaproteobacteria > Burkholderiales > Burkholderiaceae_C > Polaromonas. Next base: position 162,977 of record CANEXF010000005.1, read on the forward strand.
CAAAACGGTCTGCAGCCTTTTCACCTTCTTTTTCTTCCCAGTTACCCTTGAGTTGCAGCACCAAGTGAGCCAACTCGTGCGCTAGCGTGAAGCGTTGCCGCTCTCCGCTATGGTTTTTGTTCACCACAATGACTGCAACCGGATGCTGCCCATCACGACTGGCAAATGCCTTGGACCCGGACACGGTCTGCGGCAAGTCAAGCGCGATCACTTTCACACCGTTGTCTTCCAGCAGTTCGGCCATGGCGGGGATCGGATCAATTCCAATCTTCCACAAGCGCCGCAAGGCATCTGCGGCAGCTTCTGCCTCTTCAGCCGAACGTATCGAAAACTCCTTTGCCGTAGGCACCAGCCAATCGAGCAAGGCGTCAGGCAACAGTTCTTCGACCTCCAGATACCGCTCCAGGTGATCAATGACAACGGCTTCCACAGCTTTTTCTTCTTTGACCCCGGTGGCCGGGTCTTTGCGAAAGTCCACCCCCGACAGCGCAATATCCCGATTGCTGAGCAGGTATTCAGGCGAAACTTTGAGCGCCCGCGCCAGCGCCAGCAACACGTCTGAGCCGGGCATCATCTGGTCGTTTTCGTACTTTCCAATGGCCTGTGCAGATACCTTGCCGGAAATAGCATCTTCCATGGCACGCAGCGACAAACCGGCCGCTTCACGCGCCAGTCTTAGGCGGTTTCCAATCATGGTGATTCTCCTGGGGGGCTTTATGCATTGTTTACAAAATTACATTTTATACATTATTTTGTAAACCTCAAGCCCTGAGCGAATCGAGTATCGAAGGTGAGCTTTCATGAGCAATCCGAAGATGTTCGCCTCGTTAGTCATGGCGACGACTGGGTGGCGCGCCCAAAGAGAGTTGTTGATCCACAACCGCCAGGGACAAATTCGCCACCGCGACAGCTTCGGCAACGACCCCTTCCCGCTCCAAGACAAGAAATAAGGCCAGAAGCTTAGGTCTACAACCGGTCCGTCTCGCTTTTTTGGCCACGTCCCATGCGACGGATCAATAGCGATTTGCGTTGACGAGCACCTAACCAATTTCAGTAGCGATGTTGTTATCGGCGTGCGACCTTCATCGCCTCCAACACATTCATCGTCTCGACACTCACCGTAGTCACGCGCGCGAGCAGATCGATGACCTTTTCCTTATAGTCAGCAAAGCGGTAGGTATCGAACTTCTCACGGATGGTGGGATCCTTCGGCTTTTTTTCCTTGTACTGGTCCAGCACCCAGTCGAGCGCGCTACGGTTACCGAGTTTGTAGCTCCAGGCCACAGCTGGGATACCGCGCAAGGTGGTTTCGCTGTCGAGTGTGATGCTGCCAGCGGCCGGGTCGGAGCGCAGCATGGCTTTGGGGGATAGGCCGGCGGCGCGGACTTTATCGTCAGGGGTGTCTGTGCGCTTGAGCGGGAATGGCTCGATCTCCTCATAACCAATATGCAGCTTCATCAGCGCCTCGCCCCAAGCCGCCCATAGCCAGAAACCGGCATAGAACGGAATGCGCGGGAACTCGCGCTTGAGGTTCTGCGCGTACTTCTCGCGATACACCGGGTCATGCAGCACGGCGTAGCAGTAGTGAAAGATGGCTTCCTTGGTGATCTTGCGGGCGGACTTGCCTTTGCCAATTTCATCGACGTAAAAGGCGACAAATTTTCTGTGCGCCCAGTCGGTAATGTTTTCTACCTCGCCTCCATCCACCGTCCGCTGAATCGGATAAAGCTGTGTATCCCCAAGAAAGTGCCAATCGGCCATTCCTTTCGTCGCCAGAGAACTAAAAGTCTTTGACGCGCCTGGCGCAGTCAGCGCGAAGCACTTAGGCTCAAGCTTGAAGGCCGAACCAAAACATTCAGCGTGATTTCCGGTCAGGCGATCTGAAAATATTGGGTCCGCGTAATAGGCAAGACCAAAGAACGGGCGGTATGCCGATTCAATCACTCTGGCCTTTGAATATGGCTCAGCGGAGACCCGGCCGACGTTACCAAGCAACCCCGCACTCCACTTGATGACCTTACTCACCAGTTTTACGTCCACTTTCCCACGCCTTTGCGTTGTTTCAAACTCCTTGTTGTAGGCGTCAATAAGGAAAGTGATTTTGTTTTCCAGCACTGAACCGTCGAGGTCGTAAACCCAATCATCTCGCGCGGTATTCACGCCGTTCGTGAACAGTTTGAAAATCGCCCGCTCTTTGCCCGCCGTTTTTGCCGCCTTGGTCTCCTTGCTTGCCAACGGAATCAGCGTCTCAAAATCGTTGCTGGTTAGGTTCACCCAGTTGTGGGCCTTGTCTGGCTGTATTTCATCAAAGGCCAGCCCACTCATCCCGTGGTTAGCTAGAAAACCCAGTTTCTCTTCAGCCGTTTCCATCTCGGGCCTACGCACGTAGTGCACACGCGCTGCTCTTTTGTCCTTGGTTGTGCTGACCTTCTTGACCATGAAGCTGATGGCCACACCGGTCTGGATGCCAAACACGTTGTGCTTTGTGCCACTGAGCTTCGGGTTGGCGCGCACGTCGCCACCAAGGTCCACAACGTAAATATCAGCAAAATCATTCGCCACGGTTTTACGAAAACCATCAAAGGTGCGGCTCTCAATGAAACTGCGGTTTGTGACAAACGCGAGCACGCCGTTCTCATTCAAGCGATCACTGGCCCAGCGGAAGAAGCGCGCATACATGTCATAGAGCTTGGTTTTCTGCGCAGTGCTCTCGGCGATGTAAGTCTGCTTGATACGCGCGTCGATCTGTGGGTATTCGCGGTTCTTGTTGTTGTCGTTCTCATTCGCCTGGTTGGCGTTGTACGGGGGGTTGCCGATGACGACACTGATCTTGCGGCCGTTCTGCCGCTTGATGCGTGCCACGTTTTCTTCAGAGACGCTGCCAAATAGATCGGCGTTCACACCCTTGGCAGAGGTATGTAGGCCCACGTTGTCCAGCGTGTCCACAAAGCACAGACTAGGGAATTCTTCGTACTTACCAGTGATGGCGGCGTAGGTGGACTCAATGTTTAGGTTGGCTACGTAGTAGGGCAGGATGGCTACTTCGTTGGCGTGCAGTTCGTGCTTGTATTTGTGCTCCAGCTTCTTCGGCTGGCCGCGGAAATGTTCCAGCAGTTCGCATATGAAGGTGCCCGTGCCGGTGGCCGGGTCGAGGATGTCCACATCCTTGTCGATCAGGTTTTTTCCAAAATGCTGTTCGCACAGCCAGTCGGCGCCATCGATCATGAAGCGCACTATCTCATTGGGGGTGTAGACCACGCCCAGCCGGTCAGCGGCCTTGCTGTTGTAGACCTTGTAGAAGTTCTCGTAAATGATCTTCAGAAAAGTCTGCTTCTCACCGTGGCTGCTGATCTGCGCAGCGGCGGCGCGGATAGCGGCGTAGTAGGTTTCCAGCCCTTTGAGGGTTTGTTTCTTTAATGCGCCGGTGAAAAACGCCCCCTCTAGCGCGTAAAGTTCACGCGCCACGTTGTTGTGCTGGTGAAAGTCGGAATCATCAAAGACCTTGGCGAATATTTCTTCGGTCAGGATGTGCTGGATCAACATCTCACGTACGTCCGCTTCACCAAGTGCGGGGTTGATCGCCTCCTGCGCATGGACAAGGAATTTGTCTTCGGCCGCACGAAAGCCCGGATTGCGGTCATGCTCGCTCTCGATCATCTGACGCAGGGCCTGCAGCACCGCAGGCAGATCGGCCTTGAACTGCTCCACCGCAGCGCGGAAGCCCGCAATTTCGGGCCGCTCGAAGCTGAAGAACAGTTTTAGCAGCTTGGAGAGCGCCTGCGTGTCAGTCATCTCGCAGCGCAAGACCTCATTGCGGTTTTGCCAGAGTACGGCCACTGCATCGTCGCTAAAAATGATGTTGTCCTGCGGATAGCCCTTCTTGAACTTCTTGCTGACCTCTTCGTCCAGATCGTCGTCAGCGTCCTTGGCTTCCCAATAACCCAAAGGCATGCGCAGTTCGTGCAGCAAGGCGCCGTCAACCGCGATGTTGGTTTTGGTTGCGGTCTTGAGCGGGTATTCGGCGAGAAAAATCAGGTTGTGCTGCTTGCCCCAGGCTTTGAGCAGGTCTTTGAACGCCTCGCGGACGATGGTTTCGCGGCTGCTACCGCTGGCCTTCTTGATGACGTCGAGCTGCTTGAGGTAGTCATTGATGAGGAGTTGACTCATGGCATCCCTGAAGTTGTAAGCGCATTCTAGGTGGACTATCCCAGACGGACGACAGGCGCCACACGGAACTTGTCAGCGGCGTCAAAAGCCCTCTGTACAAAAAATCTTAAAAGAAATCGGCTTACAGCCCCTTCGCAGAAAGAGCAAGCCGCTGTGCAATGAATAGCAACTCAGCAGACACGCAACGTCAGGGCGCGCGTTTCAACGCCACCCCAGCCGACGATGGCGCCGCGTGAGGAGCAGGACCATGCGAAGCCCAGTCCATAGCCGAATGGTTTTGGCAGACAGGCTCGAGGGTAAAGGTGACGAGATATGCTGCCTGCTTTATGGCGGACACAATAGCCCCATGCCCGTAACGCGCCGCCTACCTGCCCTTGCCGCCTGCTGCATCGCCCTCATCGGCTTGTTGCTGACGGCCTTCAGCAGTCTTGCCTTGGCCGCGCCGCCGGCCAAGGACACGCTGCGCATAGGCTCCAAGCGGTTCACCGAGTCCTACATCCTGGCGCAGGTGCTGGCGCAAACAGCTGCGCCGCACTTGACTGCGCCAGCTTCGGTGTTGCAGGGCTTGGGCAACACGGCCATTGTCTATGCGGCGCTCAGGTCAGGCAGCATAGACCTGTACCCGGAATACATGGGCACCATCGGCCAGGAGATCTTGAAGGGCGATGCGTCCATGACGATGCAGGCGATGAACAGCGCTCTGGCGCCGCTGGGTCTGGGGGTGGCGGTACCGCTGGGCTTTAACGACGGCTATGCGCTGGCCATGCGTGAAGACACGGCGCAGCGCCTGGGCATCGCCTCGCTCAGCGATCTGGTGAAACATCCCAGCTTGAGACTGGGTTTGTCGAACGAGTTCATGGGTCGGGCCGACGGCTGGAAGCCTCTGGCGCAGCGTTATGGCGCGCCGCAAACACCGGTGGCGCTGGACCACGGGCTGGCTTATGACGCGATAGCGCAAAAGCAGGTGGACGTGATCGACATCTACACCACCGACGCCAAGATAGCCCACCTGGGCCTGCGCGTGCTGAAGGACGACAAGGCCTACTTTGCGCGTTATGACGCGGTGCTGCTGTACCGGCTGGATGTGCAGCAGCGCTTTCCGCAAGCCTGGGCTGCGCTGCAAAAGCTCAGCGGCAGCATCGACGAGAACGCGATGATCGCCATGAATGCGCGGGCTGAACTGCAGGGTGTGGCGTTTGACGTGATCGCACGCGATCACCTGAGAAATAAAGCCCCCACGCTCGGCACTGACGTGTCATCGCTACCCCCCGAGGGGGCGCATTCCGCCTTGGGGCGGCCTGGCGGCGGAACAAGGCCAGGTGGAACAAGTGCTGCAAACGACTCTGGCCAGCGCGGCTTCTGGGCCAAACTCTTGGGCGCCGACCTGGCGCGGCTGACGGGGCAGCACCTGGCGCTGACCTTCATCTCGGTCGGACTGGCGGCGCTCATCGGCATTCCGCTGGCGGTGTGGGTGTTTCCGTACCCCCGCCTGCGCGCGCTGGTGCTGGGCGCGACCAGTCTGCTGCAGACCGTACCCTCGCTGGCGCTGCTGGCGATGCTGATCTCGCTGATGGGCGTGATTGGCACACTGCCGGCGCTGATGGCGCTGATGCTGTACGCGCTGCTGCCCATCATGCGCAACACGGTCACTAGCCTGGGTGAAGTTTCAAGCGGCCTGCGGCTGGCCGGGCAGGCGCTGGGTATGACGGCGAGCCAGCGCATGCGGCTGATCGAGCTGCCGCTGGCGCTGCCCACCATCCTGGCCGGATTGCGCACCGCGACTTCAATTGCTATCGGCACGGCGACGATTGCGGCTTTCATTGGCGCGGGCGGCTACGGCGAACGCATCGTCACCGGGCTGGCGCTCAACGACGGCCAGTTGCTGCTGGCAGGCGCCCTGCCGGCCACATTGCTGGCGCTGCTGAGCGAGGCTCTGTTCGAGGCAGCGGAGTACCTGCTGCGCCGCCGCAGAACCTGAACAGTTTGCGCGGCGATGCGTTGTCAGCCGCGCTTCAAGGGCACCGCAAAACCGCGCGCCACCGATGGCCGCGCCATCATCGCCCGGTACCAGCGCTGCACATTTGGGAAATCGGCCAGAACAATCTTGTGCCGCTCATGCCGCCAGACCCAGCCGACGATGGCGAAGTCGGCTATTGAAATTTCTTCGCCCGCAAAAAAGGCGTTATCGGACAGGCGTCTGTCCATCACGCCGTAGAGGCGGCGGGTCTCGGCCATGAAGCGCTCCAGGCCGTAGCGGCGGTCGGTTTCGCTCTCCAGGCCGGCGAAGTGGTGCACTTGGCCCGGCATGGGGCCGAAGCCGCCCATCTGGAACATCAACCATTCCAATGCAGCGACGCGGGCGCGTGGATCTTTGGGCAAAAACTTGCCGGACTTCTCGGCCAGGTAGACCAGGATAGCGCCGGACTCGAACACACTGATGGGCTCACCGCCCGGGCCGTCGGGGTCAATGATGGCGGGGATCTTGTTGTTGGGGCTGATCTTGAGAAAGTCGGGCGCGGTCTGCTCGCCTTGGGTGATGTCCACGACATGCACCTCGTAGGGCAGGCCCATTTCTTCCAGGGCGACGCTGATCTTGCGGCCGTTGGGGGTGTCGAAGGCGTAAAGCTGGATGGTCATGGTTTGTCTGCGTTGTTGTGGATGGATACGGCTGGCGTTGCGCGCAGGCTGTGGGGCAGTCTGCCACAGGATGCCGACCCAGCCAGCGTCTCGACCCAGTGGAAGGCCGCATCCTTAAGGCTCAAATCAGCACTTTATGCAGTCGGGACGTGCGCGAGCAGCTATGAATAACGTAGCACCAAAGGCCTGCGCCTACGCACTTTGTCGCCAACGGCTTTACTCAATCGAAAAACGCGGGGGCTATAGTCGCACCCAAGGGTTTCCACCAATTAGCCTTGCGCTATCTCAAGGATTGAACCTATTGCTTAGCACTCGCACTAACAGAGTGCTAATATTTAATTCTAGACACAAGGAGTTTGACCATGTCATTTGCTCTGGCCCCCCAGAATTTGACCCCTACCGCTGCTGCAATCGCTGTCCCCGCAGGCTCTGCCGGCGCGGTCACGGCCGTCAATCCGTGGTCACTGCTGCCTCCCTTGGGCAATCTTGACGCCTATATTTCTGCGGTCAACCGCCTGCCCATGCTCACTTTGGAGCAGGAGCAGGCGTTCGCCCGCAAGCTCAAAGACGACAACGACCTGGAGTCGGCTGAAAAACTGGTGCTCTCGCACTTGCGCCTAGTCGTGTCCACCTCGCGCAAATACCTGGGTTACGGTCTGCCACATGGCGACCTGATTCAAGAAGGCAATATCGGCCTGATGAAGGCCGTCAAACGCTTTGACCCTGACCAGGGCGTGCGGCTGGTGAGCTACGCGCTGCACTGGATCAAGGCAGAGATGCACGAGTACATCCTGAAAAACTGGCGCATGGTCAAGGTGGCCACCACCAAGGCCCAGCGCAAGCTGTTTTTCAACCTGCGCTCCATGAAGCAGGGCTTCAAGGACGACGCCGATGTGGCAACGCACCGCGACACCCTGACCGAAGGTCAGATTGACTCGATGGCCAAGACGCTGAACGTCAAGCGGGAAGAAGTCATAGAGATGGAGCAGCGGATGTCGGGCGGCGACGTGCTGCTCGATCCCAGCCCCAGCGATGACGGCGAGGACGCCTTCGGCCCGATTGCCTATCTGGCAGACGCGACGCAAGAGCCTACCGCCTTGATGGAGTCGCGTGCGCGTGACAGCCTGGCCAGCGATGGCATCACAGCGGCCCTGCAGGATCTCGATCCCCGTTCGCGACGCATCGTTGAAGAACGCTGGCTCAAGGTCAATGACGACGGTTCAGGCGGCATGACGCTGCATGACCTGGCGGCCGAGTACAGCGTGAGCGCGGAGCGGATTCGCCAGATTGAAGTCGCAGCGATGAAAAAAATGAAGAAGGTGCTGGCGGCTTACGCCTGAACTCCGAGCAAGGACGCTGACCCGGCGCGGGTCAGCCCAGCCACACTTCACATGCCTTGGAGCAGCAGGCGAATGTCAGCGCCCAGCGCCTCGGCGCCGCTGCCATAGCGGTTGTAAAGACGCAAATGCCCTTTGGGGTCATAGACGTAGCTGCCGGCCGAATGGTCCATGCTGTAGCTGCCTGACGTCTTGCCCTCGACTTTCTTGTAGTAAATCTTGAAGTCTTTGGCGAGCTCTGGCAGCTGCGCCAGCGTCGGGCGCAGCGCGAGAAAGCTCGCATCAAAATTCGCCATATAGGCCTTGAGCAGCTCGGGCGTGTCGCGCTCGGGGTCTACAGTGATAAACACCGCCTGCAGCTTGTCGCCATCTGCGCCCAGTGATTTCTTGATCTGCGCCAGCTCAGCCATGGACGTCGGGCAGACATCCGGGCACTGGGTGAAGCCAAAAAACACCACCACGACTTTTCCGGCGAAGTCACGAATGCTGCGCTGCTGGCCGTATTGGTCTGGCAGCGAAAAGTCCTTGGCGTAATCGGCACCGGTCAGGTCTATGCTCACGAACTGCGGCTTCTCAATCTTGGAGCAGGCAGTAAAAAGGCCTGCAGCGGCCGAGGCAAGGGCGCCAGCAGCTATTAATTTAAGAGCGTTGCGTTTGCTTTGGGCGTTCAGGGTGTGCTTCATGGCGTGGCCTAAATGAGGTAATGGTCCAGCAGCAGTGCCGCAAACAGCACCGACAGATGAATCAGTGAAAAGCGAAAGGTCTTGCGCGCCAGTGCATCCGAATAATTGCGCCAGAGCCGCCAGCCGTACCAGCTGAAAGCTATGCTGAGCACCACGGCGGCCACAAGATAAAGCCAGCCGCTCATCTTGAAGACAAAAGGCATCAGGCAAGCCGGAAACAGCACCAGCGTGTAGAGAAAAACCTGCAGCCTGGTAAATTCGTTGCCGTGCGTGACCGGCAGCATGGGCAAACCGGCTTTGCGGTAGTCCTCGACCCGGTACAAGGCCAGCGCCCAGAAATGCGGCGGCGTCCACAAAAAGATGATCAAAAACAGGATCAAGGCTTCAGGACTGACTGCGCCCGTCATCGCCGCCCAGCCCAGCACCGGCGGCATGGCGCCTGAAGCGCCGCCGATCACGATGTTTTGCGGCGTCATAGGTTTGAGCACCACGGTGTAGACCACCGCGTAGCCGACAAAGGTGGCAAAAGTCAGCCACATGGTCAGCGGATTGACCCAAATATACAAGATCGCCGAGCCAGCAATGCACAAGCCGGCCGAAAAACTCAGCGTCAAGGGGTTGCTGATCTGACCCTGCGCGGTGGCGCGCCAGGAGGTCCGCTTCATGCGCGCATCAATGCCCTGCTCAACCAGGCAATTAAATGCAGCCGCTGCACCAGCCACCAGCCAGATACCAGCGCAGGCGATCAATGCCAGTTGCACCTCGGTCCAACTGGGCACGCCAGGCACGGCCAGCACCATGCCGATCAAGGCGCAAAACACAATCAGCTGCACCACGCGCGGCTTGGTCAAGGCGTAAAACTGTGCGAACTTTGAAGGAACGGGGCTGGCAATCATCGAAATATCTGGGCTGGAGTGGGAGTCAGTTGGGTTCATGCGGGCGATCTCTGGACAGTCGATTTTGACGCACTCAAGGTCTGGGGTAGTTTGCGGGTGCCAAGCACCACGCCCGTGAGCACCAGCACCAGCGCCGCCGCGCCTGCGGTATGCGAAACCGCCGCCAGCAAAGGCCAGCCCAGCACCACATTGCCCAGTCCCGTGGCCACTTGCAGCAGCGTCAGGCCCGCCAGCCAATGCGCCTGACGGCGCAGGGCCGGAACGCGGTAAAGCTGCCAGGCAAGCAGCATGAGTGCGGCAAAAACCAGGTAGGCACTCAGGCGGTGAACATAGTGAATGGCCGTGAGCGCCTGAAAGCTCAGGTTGTCACCATTGAGGCCAGCACCAAGCTGGCGCCACAGTGTGAAGCCCTGGCGAAAATCCATGTCCGGCCAGAGTGTGTTCTGGCAAGTCGGAAAGTCATTGCAGGCCAGCACGGCGTAGTTGGTGCTGACCCAGCCGCCCAGAGCGATTTGCAGCCACAGCAGGGCAAAAGCCAGCCACATCAAACGCCGCAAATTGCTGCGCACCAGCACCACCGCCTGCTCACCACCGGCTTGCGCAAAGCGCACGGCCTGCAGCTTGAGCAAGGCCAGCAACACCAGACCACCAAGCAAGTGCATGGTGACGATGGCCGGAAACAGTTTCATGGTCACGGTCAGCGCGCCAAATGCGCCCTGCAAGCAAACCCAGACCAGCGTCAGCGTCGGCCACCATGGCTTCTCGACCCGACGGCCGCTAATCCCGGGTTCGCCCGCTTCAGCGCTGCGTTTGCCGCGCAGGAATTCCAGCCAGCTCGCGGCGGTCAAGGTCAGAATCATCACACCTACGCCTGTAGCGAGGTAGCGGTGAATCATTTCAATCCAGGCCTTGGGGTGCGTGACCGGACCGGTCGGCATGGCCGATTGCGCCGCATCGATATGCAGCTGCGCGCCCACCGGGCTGGCATGGCCATAACAGCCAGGCCAGTCTGGGCAGCCCAGGCCGGAATCGGTCAGCCGGGTAAATGCGCCAAAGGCCACCAGGTCAAAGGTCAAAAACAGGGTCAACAGCGTCAACACCCGCAGGCGCTGCGCCGAGCTCGCTGTGCGCTTGCGCAGCCAGACCCAGGCCAGCGGCCCGCTGGCCACGACCAGACCCATGATCATCAGTCGCAGGGTCGGGCTCAGGTCGTAAAGGGCTTGCGTGTCCATGTCTACAAAGGAGAAGCGCCGAGCGTGAACGCCACAGAAATAAGCGCAGGGGGTTTATTCAAGCAAGGGCCGCGGGACTGGCTTTGCCAGACCGCAGGCGCAGCGGCCCCCTCGGGGGGCAGCCGATTATTGGGGTCAGACACCAATTTCGCGGCGGTGCATGCACCGCCCTCTCCGGTAGAGCCAAAGGCTCGGCGAATTTGGGCTCTGACCCCAAAAATCAGCGTGGGGGCACAAGGCCGCAGCGCCGGGCCGCCCCAAGCAAGGCCAGCCCCCTCGGGGGGCAGCGAAGTACACGTAGTGACGAGCGTGGGGGCCATATTCACCGGCCTTCCTTGTCCCAGCTGGCTGAGGCACGCATCAGTCGGTCCAGATCACGCTTGGCCTTGGCCGCACCTTCGGCGTCCATATTGGCGGGAAAGCGCATCATCCAGTTGCCCAGCGGGTCGACCAGATAAATATGGTCTTCCAGAAGCTGGCCTGGCGCAGGCGCCAGCCATTGGGCCAGTGCTGGCGCAGGCACACGCAGCACCGTCGAGCTGCCAAGGGCCGGCAGCAGTCGGTTGTCGACGGCCTGCGTGTCATTGACCAGCCAGACCCAGTCGAGGCGGTCTTTTTCCTTGCCCAGCGCTTCTCGCAATTGACGCTGGAAATAAAGGCGCTGTTCACAGGACTTGTCGCAAGCCGCACCGGCAACACTGATCAGCAGCCACTGGCCTTTGAGCGCCTTGAGCTCACCGGGCTGGCCGCTCAGGCTCAGCGTGGCGATGTCAGGCAGCGGACGCTGCGGATCGACCAGCTCGCCGTAGTTGCGGCGACCTTCAGGACGGATCACGTAATAGGTGAAATAAGAAAGCAGCACGGGCGCGGCGCAGACCAGCAGCACGGCGATCATTTTCCAACGTCCCGCGGTGTTGCGCGGGCCGTCTTGTGTCGGCACGGAAACCGTGTGCACAGTCAGACCCAGAGGCTGGTCCTGCGCCGCTTGAACGGCTGGACTTGAAATGTTTTCAGGATTACTTGTTGTCACGACGTTTGGAACTCTTGAGGCCTGGGGGCCATGTTGAAAAGCGCAAGGACTTGCGCAGCGGAGCGATAACTTGAAACCAGACATAGAGAACCAGCACCAGGGCGCACAGCCCAAGCCACTGGAAGGCATAACCATAGTGTTTGTCCACGCCCAGATTAGGCGCAGGCCAGTCACGCAGCAGACCTTCATTGGCCGGGTCTGTCTGCAGCATGGACACCGCCAGCAGCGGCACACCGATCTCGCTGCCAAACGCAGCGATGTCCATATTTTGCCGGATAGGGCCGCTCTCCACGCCCTTGAACTCGTATAGCTTGGAAGGCGGCGGGGCAATCCTGCCATGCACGGTAACCAGACCAGCCGGCGTTGTGATGGCCGGCACATGCGCCCGGTCCATGAAATCACGCTGCACCCAGCCGCGCTGCACCAGTACGGCCTGGCGGCTGCCCTCAAGCAGCAGCGGCGTGACCGCCACAAAGCCGGACTTCCCGCCCATAGGTCGGTTGTCCAGAAACACCGTGTGTTCAGTTTTCCAGACGCCTTTGAGTGTGGCCGGCCGGTGCACCACGCCAGAGTCGTCTTTCATCGCCAGCAGCGACTGTGCATCGAGCAGCGGCTGCCTGGACTGGTCCTCAATGGCCGCCTGCAGCGCCTCTTTTTGCGCTGCGCGGCGCAACTGCCACTGGCCTAGCGAGAAGGTGCCCGCAGCGACAGCGAATGCAGCGATGCTCAGCAGCCAAAACCGGGGTTGACGCAACAAGGGCTTCATGGGTTGATAATCCTGCCCATGACATATCTTGTAGCTCTCGCATTCCTGGCGATTCTGGGCAGTCTGGCCTCGGCGCTTTTTTTCATGCTCAAAGACGGCAGAAATGGCAAAGCCAAAACCAACAACATGGCGCGCGCGCTGGCGTTTCGCGTCGGCTTTTCGATTTTGCTGTTCATCTGCATTTTGCTTGCCTGGAAGCTGGGCTACATCCAGCCTACCGGCATTCCCGTTGGTCGATAAAAATTAATAAAGCTCAAAAACAAAGGCCGCTCAATGCGGCCTTTGTTTTTGGGTTTTGCAGCACCGGGGGATCAACCCCGATGCGCGGAACTACTGGCTCAGAGCCAGTAAACCAGGATGTACAGACCCAGCCAGACCACGTCCACAAAGTGCCAGTACCAAGCAGCGCCTTCAAAGCCGAAATGCTTGTCAGCGGTGAAATGACCCTTTTGCAGACGCAGCGTGATGAACAGCAGCATCAACATGCCGACAAACACGTGAAAGCCGTGAAAGCCAGTCAGCATGAAAAAGGTCGAACCATAGATGCCAGACGTCAACTTGAGGTTGAGCTCTGAATAAGCATGGTGGTACTCATAGCCCTGCACGATCAGGAAGATCACACCCAGCAGCACGGTCATCCACATGAAGCCTATGGTCTTGGCGCGGTGGCCTTCACGCAGCGCGTGGTGGGCAATCGTCAAGGTCACACCGGAGCTCAGCAGCAATGCGGTGTTGATGGTTGGCAGCCAGAAAGGCCCGACCGTCTGAAACGGCTCGATGATGTCGGCAGGCGATGCCGTCACGCCGGCAGCCATGCTGGGCCAGACTGCCTTGAAATCAGGCCAGAGCAAGGCGTTTTCGAGGTTGCCCAAACCGGGCACAGAGTGCACACGGGCCCACCACAGAGCGGTGAAAAATGCGCCGAAGAACATTACCTCGGAGAAGATGAACCAGCTCATGCTCCAGCGAAAAGACAGATCGATCTTGTAGCCGTAGAGGCCGCTTTCGCTCTCGCGAATCGACTCGCTGAACCACTGGTACAGCGTGCCCAGCCACCAGATCAGGCCAAAAGCCAGGGAGTAAGCACCCCAGCCTGCGCCGTTGACCCACTGGCCAGCGCCCAGGATCACGAAGAACAAGCCAATGGCAGCCATCACAGGGTGACGCGACGGCGCAGGCACAAAGTAATGAGGGGCCGCTGCGGGGGCCACTGAAGACGCTATTGAAGACATTCCCAACTCCTGTTTTCGCTAAATTCCAACATTCAATTCATCTGAGGCAAGCCAGCAGGCCACGCAGCCTTACTTGCCCACCACCCAAGTAGCCAGAAGAATCAGGCTACCTACAAAAATAACAATCCCGATAAGGGCTACCACCACGATGTGCAGCGGGTTCAACTGCTCCACATCTTTTTCATAATCGCCCCGGGCCCGCAAACCCACAAACGACCACAACACCGCCTTGACCGTGCGCAAAAGCGAGCCCTTGCGCTTGTGTGCCGCAGGCTTGAGCTCTTCGCTCATGCGTCAGGCGCCGGCTGCGCCAAAGGTGCAGCCGATGTGACCGGCGCAGCAGGTGTCTTGCCGCCAACTTCGAAGAATGTGTACGACAGCGTGATGGTGCTGACATCCTTGGACAGCTTGTTGTCGATCACAAACACCACCGGCCACTGCTTTTTCTCACCCGGCGCCAGCGTGTACTGGCTGAAACAAAAACACTCGAGCTTGTTGAAGTGCGCCCCGGCCTGTGCCGGCGCATAGCTGGGGATAGCCTGCGCGGACATGGTGCGGTTCTGCACGTTCTGAAACTCATACATCACCGTGGTCAGCTCACCGGGATGCACCTGCAAACTGTTCTTCGCGGGCTTGAAATGCCAGGGGCCGCGCGAATTGGCATCAAACTCAACCGTGATGGTGCGGCTCAGGTCGACCTGCGTATTGTCAGGTGCCTTGGCGGTTGCGCCAGGGATTTGCCGGTCACCCAGCGCCAGCACATTGATGCCCGTCATCTCGCAGATGGCCCGGTAGATCGGTACCAAGGCGTAGCCGAAGGCGAACATGCAAAGCACGATCACGCCCAGCTTGCGCACCATCTTGACGTTTTCACCCTTGAGATGCATCACATGACTGACTGGTTTGACCCGCTACCTGGCTCAATGGCCGAGGTAGATCATCTTGGCCATAAAACCCACAAAGAACACCACCGCGACCGAAGCCAGGACAAGCGCCAATCGCAGATTGCTTTTCTTTTGTTCAGGTGTCATGGCGAGCCTTGTGTGTTTTCTGGAGACTTCAGCCGATCACGCGCGTTGCGGTGATGTCCAGCTTGGGTGGGGTTTCAAAAGTATGGAAAGGCGCAGGTGATGGGACTTCCCACTCCAGACCTTCAGCACCCTTGCCGCCTTCATCAACCCATGGGTTGGCCTTGGCGGGAGCGCCCTTGCCGCGCATGGTGGGCACCACGATAAACAGGAAGAAATAAACCTGCGCAAAGCCGAAGAAGAAAGCGCCCACGCTGGCGATGGCGTTGAAGTCAGCGAACTGCATCGGGTAGTCGGCGTAACGGCGCGGCATGCCGGCCAGACCCAAAAAGTGCATTGGGAAGAAGGTCACGTTAAAGGAAATCAGCGACCACCAGAAGTGGATCTTGCCGCGGGTTTCGTTGTACATCACGCCAGTCCACTTCGGGCTCCAGAAATAGTAGCCGGCAAACATTGCGTAGAGCGAACCAGCGACCAGCACATAGTGGAAGTGGGCCACAACGTAGTAAGTGTCCTGCAGCTGCGTGTCGATTGGCGCGACCGACAGGATCACGCCCGTCAGGCCACCAATGGTGAACACGAAGATGAAACCAACCGCGAACAGCATGGGTGTCTCGAAGGTCATCGAGCCCTTCCACATGGTGGCGATCCAGTTAAACACTTTCACACCAGTAGGCACCGCGATCAACATCGTCGAGTACATGAAAAACAGCTGACCCGTCACCGGCATGCCGGTGGTGAACATGTGGTGAGCCCAAACCACAAAGCTCAGGATGGCGATGGAGCCGGTGGCGTAGACCATGGACGCGTAGCCGAACAGGCGCTTGCGGGCAAAGGCTGGAATGATGTGGCTGATGATGCCGAAGGCCGGCAAGATCATAATGTAGACCTCGGGGTGACCGAAGAACCAGAAAATATGCTGGTACATCACTGGGTCGCCGCCGCCGGCGGGGTTGAAGAAACTGGTGCCGAAATGGCGGTCCGTCAGCGTCATGGTGATGGCGCCAGCGAGCACGGGCATCACTGCGATCAGCAGGTAAGCGGTGATCAACCAGGTCCAGCAGAACATCGGCATCTTCATCAGAGTCATGCCTGGAGCGCGCATGTTCAGGATGGTCACGATGATGTTGATCGAGCCCATGATGGACGAAGCGCCCAGGATGTGCATCGCGAAAATGCCGGCGTCCATGGAAGGACCCATTTGCAGCGTCAGGGGCGCGTACAAGGTCCAGCCCGCAGCAGGCGCACCGCCTGGCATGAAGAAGGACATCGTGAGCATCAGACCGGCCGGAATCATCAGCCAGAAGCTGAAGTTGTTCAGGCGGGCAAAAGCCATGTCAGCCGCGCCAATCTGCAGCGGAATCATCCAGTTGGCGAAACCCACGAAGGCCGGCATGATGGCACCGAACACCATGATCAGACCGTGCATGGTGGTGAGCTGGTTGAACAGCTCAGGATTGACCAGCTGCAGACCCGGCTGGAACAGCTCGGCGCGAATCAGCAAGGCCAGCACGCCACCGAACATCAACATCGTGAAAGAAAACAGCAAATACAGCGTGCCGATGTCTTTATGGTTGGTCGCGAACACCCACCTGCGCCAGCCAGTAGGCGCATGGTCGTGGTGATCGTGCTCATCATGCGCGTGATCGTGATGGTCTAGAACTGCACTCATCTTGGCTTCCTTTGGTGGCTAATGCCGGTAATTTACCCGGCACTTTTTTCGGTAACTTTGTCTTTGCGGCGGACCGGCTGGTCTGGCGCTTATAAATAGAAAATCGTCTTTTCGAATCAGTAGCCTGCAGCGCTTACTTGCGCGCGGCCAGCACTTCAGAAGGCTGCACCAGCTGACCAGTCTGATTCGACCAATTGTTCTTGGTGTAGCTGATTACCGCTGCGATATCGGTGTCGCTCAAGGCTTTCCACGATGGCATGGCACCGCCAGCAGCACCGTTGAGCAGCTTCATGATCTGCTGCGTGTGGTCGGCGTCAAGCACAACAGCCGAGCCATCGAGCGGCTTGATCGGGCCTGCGCCCTTGCCATTGGCCTGGTGGCAAGCCA
Source organism: Comamonadaceae bacterium (assembly GCA_947443645.1). Lineage (GTDB taxonomy): Bacteria > Pseudomonadota > Gammaproteobacteria > Burkholderiales > Burkholderiaceae_C > Polaromonas. The sequence continues at coordinate 180,044 of CANEXF010000005.1, forward strand.
CACAGTTGGCTGCGTAGACTTTTTCGCCGCGTGCCTTGATATCCACCAGGGTCCAGACCTTGGAAGGATCATCCGCCTTGGCAGCTGCTTCCTTGCTCTTGATTGCAACCCATGCGGTGTAGTCTTCTGCGGAAACCACTTTCACGTGGATGGGCATGTAGGCATGCTCCTTGCCGCACAGCTCCTGGCACTGACCGTGGTAGTCGCCGATTTTCTCGGCACGGAACCATGTGTCACGCACAAAACCGGGGATCGCGTCCTGCTTGATACCGAAAGCCGGTACAGCAAAGGCGTGGATCACGTCATTGGCGGTGGTGATGATGCGGATTTTCTTGTTGACCGGAACAACCATGGGGTTGTCGACCTTGAGCAGGTAATCATCAGGCACGTTGTCGGCTGATGGGCCACCATGGTTTGACATCTCACGCTGGGCGTTGTCCAGTGTGGAGATGAAAGCTATGCCCTCGCCTTCACCCTTGATGTAGTCATAACCCCATTTCCACTGCATGCCCGTGGTCTTGATGGTGATGTCGGCGCTGGTCGTGTCTTTCTGGGCCACCAGCACTTTGGTGGCTGGCAGTGCCATCGCGATCACGATCACAAACGGAACAATGGTCCAGGCGATTTCAACTGCGGTGGACTCATGGAAATTCGCCGCCTTGTGGCCGACTGATTTACGGTGCTTCCAGATCGAATAGAACATCACACCAAAGACCGCAAGAAAAATCACGATGCAAATAATCATCATGAACCAGTGCAGCCATTGCTGCTCTTCGGCAATTTTGGTGACTGCCGTCTGTAGGTTCAGCTGACGCACAGCTGGCCCACCGGGCAAATCGTTGACGGCGTAAGCGGCTGTGCTTACCAATGTAGCGAGGGCTGCGAATGTTGGGCCCGCATGCTGCGTGCCAATTCGGATCAATTTGCTCATGGTTTTGCTTGCATTCATCGTGATCACTTTTTTTGCTTCCATCACTCGTCGATTTACTCGCCGAAATTACTCACCGGAATTACCCGCCGAACTTGTCAATTCGAATTCAAGCCGCCGATTATAAAGTTAGCGCTGACTCTGACTTCCTGACTTCGTCTTTAACCAGACCCGAGCATGCTTTTTCACGCAGGCCAGAGGTCTCACCAAGTTCTAAGAGCAAACCGAATCTCTTTGGCCAGTGCCGGCCTGAGCTCAGAGCGCAAATGCCGCCCCACGCGTACAGACTGTCCCTGACCAGACACCTCAATCAATGAGCCATCACCGCTTTCAGGCTCGACGCGAACCCATTCACGGTTGAACTCCGCACGCCGCGTGTGGCCCGCTGTTTCCAGCTCGACCACCAGCTGCCCGCCCTGCAATACTATTTTTTCGCCATCGCGCGCATGTCGCGCATAAATCAAAAATGCAGCACCCACCGCCAGCAACTCGGCCCATGCAAAAGGCATCACCAGTGTGGCACCCTGCAGCCAGAAAAAAGTCGCAATCCCCAAAGACAACACACACAGAGACGCATACATGCAACCGAGTTGCGCCGGTGTCACAGAGCAGTTGCGCTTGAGCAGCCATTGCACGCCGGCCTCAGCGCCCTCGTCAACGCTGCTGCCAACGCTGACAGGCAGCTGGCTGGCAAAGCGAAAGGAAGACGTTCGAAGCGCAGTAGTCGGATGCGTCACGGGGGTCGACACTCAGAAATCGGCAGCCCGCCGTGCAGGCCGCTCGAGGCGTGGGAACATGCCCAAAAATAAACTTCGCAAATTATAGCGGTCAGCTTCTATTGAAAATCCGGCGCATCGGCCCAATGCCGAGCCCGCACTTGGGCCTTTGAGTTCAGGGCTGGGCTTTGCCATGGGTGCGGCGCGGCTCCTTGAGCATGTCGCGCATGTCCTGCACCGAGAACGCGCTGAGCGCACTCATGCTGACTTTGGGCTGCGGCTTGAGCGCGTGACCGTAAATCACCTCGAAAGTCAAAGCCAGTCGCCCTGACGCGTCTCTGGGCAGGCGCTGCGCCAGCAGGGACTCAAGTCGCGTCTTCCATTGGCGACCGCGCAAACCGGCAAACCGCGCCGGATGAAAGTTGCGGCCCAGTTCGGCCAACTCCTGCAGCAGGCGCGCCGGCGTTTCAAAGGTCAACGTGATGCGTTCCATGTCCATCACGGGCTCGGCAAAACCGGCCTGCACCAGCATATCGCCCCAGTCGTGCATGTCGGTCAACTCATGTCCGGCAGGCGGCCAGCCCAGCGCCCGGTAGAGCTCGCGCAGCTCGATCGCGGTGTCCGGCCCCAGGCACGAAAACATCAAGAAGCCATTGACCTTGAGCGCCTTGTGCCAGTCGGCCAGCAAGGCCTGCGGGTCGCCCGCCTCATGCAACGCCATATTCGCCCACAGCATGTCCACGCTGCTTTCCGGTGGCGCGGCAAAGCGCGCTGACCGGCGACCCCAGCTGGCCGGACTCCACCAAGGCTTTGCTATATTATTAGTAGCTGCTTGCGCCCGCTGTTCGGTCGATTCGGCCACAAACAGCTCTGATTTCGAATACTTGCGGGCAAGCTCGGCATGGGCCTTCAGACCGCCACGCAAAGCGCCCCAATGCGCCCATGACTGCGGCTGCAATTTAATCCATTGCAGGCGATCGAGCATGCGGCTGGCAACCTCTTCGTGCAGCCAGGGTGATGCCAGCGGCGCAACGCGCTGCCAGCGGGCCACGGCGATCGGGTCCAGGGTGGGGGGGCGCTGAGTTGTTGTCATGAAGCTGCGGGTTGGGCGCTGAAAGTGGCGCTAAAAAGGCGCGAAGAAGAGCACATGTTGGCGCGCTCAAGGTAAGCGCCACGAGAGTATATTGAACCCGTGCTCAAAAGCCTCTTCAAGCCCGAAATGCTGCCGGCCTTTTCGCGACCGGCCCTGGCCAGCCAGTGCGCGGTGTGCCGCAGCTGGCCGGCGCGCCAGGTTTGCGCGCCCTGTGTTGCACGCTTTTCCCCGCAGCCTGCGCGCTGCGCGGCTTGCGCACAGGCATTGCCAACCGACTTGTCGCTGGGACTTCGGTCGGCGCAGACGCTGTGCATGGCCTGCATCCGGCAGCACCCGCCACTGGACGCCACGCTGGTCGCCGTGCCCTATGCCTACCCCTGGTCGGCTCTGGTCAGCAACTTCAAATTTGGCCAACGTCCGGGTTGGTCGGCTTTTTTTGCCGAGCTGCTGCTGGCGAGTCCTGGCGTGCGTGCGGCCCTGGCGGACTTGCAGGCCAAGGACCTGATACTGCCGATGCCGCTGTCGGCGCAGCGTCTGCAATCGCGCGGCTTTAACCAGGCCTGGGAGTTGGCAAGCGCGCTCGCCAGGCAGTCCGCCAGCCGGGCCCATGCGGATGCGCGATTGCTGCTTCGGCTCAAACACACGCGTCCGCAGACCGAGCTTTCGCGGCAAGCGCGTCTGGCCAACGTCAAAGGTGCGTTTCAGGTCGACCCGCTGCGTGTGGCGCTGGTGCAGGGGCGGCGCGTGGTTCTGGTCGACGACGTGATGACCAGCGGCGCGTCGCTTTTCACGGCTGCACAGGCACTGCGCGCGGCCGGCGCGGCGCATGTCACGGGGGTGGCGATTGCAAGAACAGAGTGAAGTATGGCCCCCACGTTCGCTAACTGCGTGTAGCTCTCTGCCCCCCGAGGGGGCTAATTTCCCTTGGGGCGGCCCGACGGGAAATTGAGGCCCCCACGCTCACTCACTGTGTGTAGATCTCTGCCCCCCGAGGGGGCCGCTGCGCCTGCGGTCTGGCGAAGCCAGTCCCGCGGCGCCTGCTTGAATGGGAATGCCTCCACAGTCGATCAGCCTGGATTCCGTTCGTCCTGAGGTATCGAAGGACGGGCGGGCAGGCGACAATCCGCGGATGTTCAATATCGTCCTCGTCGAGCCCGAAATTCCGCCCAACACCGGCAACGTGATACGTCTTGCGGCCAATACTGGCTGCCGGCTGCATCTGGTCGAACCGCTGGGGTTTTCCATGGACGACAAGCACATGCGGCGCGCCGGTCTGGACTACCACGAGTACGCACAACTGCTGCGGCACGCCAGCTGGCAGGCGTTTCTGGACAGTGAACAGCCGCTGCCAGAGCGCTGCTTCGCCATGACCACGCGCGGCGCGCGCAGCCTTTATGAAGCGGTTTTTTTACCCGGCGACTGGCTGGTGTTTGGCTCCGAAACCCGGGGTTTGGCGCCTGAACTGCGTGAGTCGTTTGCCGGCAGCCAGAGGCTCAGGGTGCCCATGCTGCCGGATCAGCGCAGCCTGAACCTGTCCAATACCGTGGCCGTCAGTGTCTTTGAGGCCTGGCGGCAAAACGGCTTTGCCGGAGCCGCTGGCAGCAGCCCTGCAGACGCGCAGCCTCAGGCGTAACGCCGCACCAGCGACTCGGCGATGCAGACCGGCTTGGCCGAGCCGTCGCGTTCGATCGTGACTTCCCAGTTCATCTGCATGCCGCCCTGGTCAATCGCCTGGGCGGCCAGCAGTACAAAGCTTGCGCGCAACCGGCTGCCTACGGGCACGGGCGCGGTAAATCGCACCTTGTTCAAGCCGTAGTTCACACCCAGGCGCGAGCCGGTGATTTCAAACGCGGAAGCAAAAAACTTTGGAATCAGTGACAAGGTCAAAAAACCATGCGCGATGGTGGTGCCAAACGGCCCCGCTGCGGCACGCTCGGGATCCACATGAATCCACTGGTGGTCACCGGTAGCCTCGGCAAACAGATTGATCTGCGGCTGCGTGATGGTGGTCCAGTCGCTGACAGCAACCAGCTGGCCAACGCAGGCCGCAAGTTCAGAAAGGGTTTCAAAAGTCTTCATGCGGCTACTGTAGCGGCAGCCGCGGACCAGGCTGGGCCAAGCCGTCCGCTCAGCGACAGCGCGAAGCAAGCCCTGTCAGCTGTCCAGCCAGTTGCACAGGCCGCGCCACTGCTCCAGGTCTTTTTCAACCCGGCCAGGCGCAACGTCAAACAGGCTCAGGCCGCGAGCCGCCAGGTGGATGTAGTTTTGCGTGTCGCGCAAATTGCCCAGCACCGGTAGACCCAGGCCCTGCACAAACTCAGACAGTTTGTCAGCGGCGATCGTGCGCGCATCGACCCGCATGCCGACAATGCCGACCTGCAACTTGCCCGCATGCCGGTGCTCGGCCAGCTGGTCCAGAAAAGAGCGCGTGGCAAAGATATCAAACACGCTGGGCTGCAGCGGCACGATGACCTTGTCGGCGAGCTTGATCACATCGTTAAAACGCCAGCCGTGCAGGCCGCCCGGCGTGTCCAGCACCACATGGGTTGTGCCACGCGGCGGTTTGACGATCAGGTCGGCGTTCACATCCCAGGTCGCGATAGGCCTGGCGGCCTCAGGCCTAAGATCAAGCCAGAGCTTCGAAGACTGCTGCCTGTCGGCGTCGCCCAGCATGACGGCATGGCCCTGGCTGGCAAAGTAACCGGCGACATTGGTGGCCAGCGTCGACTTGCCGACGCCGCCCTTTGGATTGGCGATCACAACCACAGGCATAGAAATCTCCTCAAGTGCTGGACTCAGGTCGCCCTGCACTGGCGCCTGAACGAGATGGTCAAACTGGATTTTTCCGCTATGGTAACGGCATGGCCACCTTAGACAAAAAACGAAACCCAGACGCAAGGCCGAAGCCGCCCGCATATTCAGCCTTGTGCAAGCGCCTGTTTCCTGCGCTGAGGCCAGCATGAGCGATGCACCGTCCTGGCTGATCAACAGCTTTATTTACCTGTCGGCGGCGGTAATTGCCGTGCCGCTGGCCAAACAACTCGGGCTGGGCGCCATCATTGGCTACCTGGCGGCTGGCATAGGCATAGGTCCCTGGGGCCTGGGGCTGGTGACCAATGTGCAGGACATTCTTCATTTCGCCGAATTCGGCGTGGTGCTGATGCTTTTCCTGGTCGGACTGGAGCTTGAGCCCAAGCGCCTGTGGAATCTGCGCCGTCCCATCTTTGGCTGGGGCAGCGCCCAGTTGCTGGGCTGCGCGGCCCTTCTGACGGGCGCGGCCATGGCGTTTGGCGTCGGCTGGCAGACGGCACTGGTCGCCGGCCTGGGTCTGGGCCTGTCGTCCACCGCGATTGCGCTGCAAGCAATCCACGAGCGCAACCTGATGCCGACTTCGAGCGGTCAGGCCGGCTTGTCGATCTTGCTGCTTCAGGACGTGGCGGCCATTCCGATCCTCGCGCTGCTGCCCTTGCTGGGCGCCATGGCAGGAGACAATGACCCGCTGACGGCCACCAATCGGGCGCTGGAAGCTATAAAAATAGTAGCAGTGATTGGCGGCATCGTGCTCGGCGGACGCTTGCTGCTGCGCCCGCTGCTGCGCTGGATCGCCAACAGCGGCACACCCGAAATCTTCACCGCGGCCGCCTTGCTGCTGGTCGTCGGCAATGCCGCGCTGATGCAGCTGGTGGGCCTGAGCATGGCGCTGGGCGCTTTTCTGGCTGGCGTGCTGCTGGCCGAAAGCGAATACAAGCGCGAGCTGGAAACCGACATCGAGCCCTTCAAGGGCTTGCTGCTGGGACTGTTTTTCATTGCCGTCGGCATGAGCATTGACTTTGGCGTGCTGCTCAAATTTCCTGGCCTGATGGCCGCCATACTGCTGGGCTTTCTGGCCTGCAAGATGCTGGTGATTTACGGCCTGGCCCGGCTTATCAAGATTCCGTATCAGGAGCGGCCGGTTTTCATCGTGCTGCTGGCCCAGGGCGGCGAGTTTGCCTTCGTGGTGTTCCAGGCCGCAGCCGGCGCGCAGGTGTTCCCGGCGCAAACCGCATCGCTGCTGATAGGCGCCGTCGCCCTGTCCATGCTGATCAGCCCTTTGCTGCTCACGGCCATAGACAAGCTGCTACTGCCGCGTTATGCCGCGCGCAGCACGCCGCAACTGGAAGAAATTTCAGAGCCGCAACATGCGTCCGTGATCATTGCCGGCTTTGGCCGCTACGGTCAGATCGTTGGCCGCATGTTGCTGGCCCAGGGCATAGCCCCCACCGTGTTGGACCATGACGCCGAGATGATTGAAACCGTGCGCAGCTTTGGCTACCGCGTGTTCTACGGTGACGCAACCCGGCTCGACCTGCTGCGCACCGCGGGCGCTGCCAGCGCCAAGATTCTGGTGCTGGCCGTCGACGATGTGGAGCAGTCGCTGAAGATCGTCGATCTCGTCAAGGAGCACTTTGCGCATCTGGAAATCATCGCCCGGGCCCGCGATGTCTCGCACTGGAACGCGCTGCGCGACCGCGGCGTGCTGCGCGTCGAGCGCGAGCTGTTCGAATCCAGCCTGCGCAGCGCCCGCAGTGTGCTGGAACTGCTGGGCCAGGGGCCAGAGCAAGCCCAGCAAAGCGCACAGCGCTTTCGCCAGCACAACATCGAGCTGTTCGAAAAGATGTATCCGCACCGTAAAAACCGCAGCAAACTGATTGCCGTGGCCAAACAGGGGCGGCTGCAGCTTGAGGAGCAAATGGCACAGGAGCGGGCGCAAGGCCAGCACCAGACAGAAAGCAGTCCGCAGGACCAGACGCCGGTCTAGCCAGCCCGGTTTTGCTTCCCGCCCAACCCGTTGAAAGACGATGCCGGCGCATAAAGCCCACACGACCAAACAGTCTAATCGGTATTTTCGCCAAAATCAGTACAATTATTTATATGGCGGATCAAAACCAGGCCGGTTCCGCTCAAACCCTTCCAGGCTATTGATGAACCGAGATCCCATTCCAACTGCGGCCGGCGCCGACCTGCAAGGCGTCGCGACGGCACATACCAAGCCGCGCGTGCTGGTTGTCGACGACACCGACGACAACCTTTTTTTAATGACGTCCCTGCTGGAAGACGACTACGAGCTGCAACTGGCCTCGTCGGGCCAGCAAGCACTGGACATGGTCACCTCCGCCAAGCCGCCCGACCTGATACTGCTGGACATCATGATGCCTGAGATGGACGGCTACGAGGTGCTGCGCCGGATTCGCCAAGACCCGGCGGTAGCGAACATACCGGTGATATTTCTGACCGCGCTCAGCACCATGGAAGAAGAGCAGCTGGGCATAGACCTAGGCGCCGTCGACTACATCACCAAGCCCATCAGCCCCCCGCTGTTCATGGCCAGGGTGCAATCGCACCTGGAGCGCAGCGGCAGTGCCAGACGCCTTGAAGCCTTGTCTGAAAAACTCTCGCGCTACCTCGCGCCGCAGGTTTACCAGTCGCTGTTTGACGGCTCGCAGCAGGCCGAGATACGCACCGAGCGAAAAAAACTCACAGTTTTTTTCTCTGACATCAAGGACTTCACGGCCTCCACCGCCAAGTGGCAGCCCGAAGACATCACCCGCCTGCTCAACAGTTACTTCACAGAGATGTCACGTATCGCGGCCGACTACGGCGGCACGGTGGACAAGTTCATTGGCGACGCGATCGTGATCTTTTTCGGCGATCCGCACAGCCGCGGCGTCCAGCAAGACGCCCTGCAGTGCGTGAAAATGGCGATTGCCATGCAGCAAGCCATGGTGAATCTGCAGGCGCTTTGGCGCGATGTCGGACCGGGCAAGACCTTTCGCATCCGTATCGGCATCAACACCGGTTTTTGCGACGTCGGCAACTTTGGCAGCCAGCTGCGCATGGACTACACCATCATTGGCCCGGAGGTCAACCTCGCGGCACGGCTGGAGCAGGCGGCCGAACCCGGCGGCATCCTGATTTCGGACGACACCTACGCGCTGGTACGCGATGAAATCGACGCCGACCAGAGCGTTTCCATCAACGCCAAGGGGTTTTCAGAACCCATCATCGCGCACGCCGTGCGCGGCCTGCTCGATGCCAAAGGCAGCGAGCGCAAAGCCCTGGAGCAAGAGTTGCGCAACATGCGGCTGCGGCTTGACCTGAACCGCATGCCTGCCGAAGACCGTGCCGCCGCTGCCCTTGAATTGCGCGACATGGCCGAATGGCTGAGCGCCTGAAGACTGCCCCACCCTAGCCTGGATTGCCATGAGCTCATTATTAGACCGCTTTCCCCGACTGCAAGGCCTGCTGGGCCAGCCGACACGCAAAGAAAAAGAACTGACCGAAGCCAGCCAGGACCAAGCCATACGCATCCAGGAACTGGAACGTTCGCGCGCCTTCCTGATCAGTGCGCTCAATGCGTCGCCAGAGGGCATGCTGACCGCCGACTATCTCACCGGTGACATGTACATCAACTCCCAATACCTGGATATATGGGGCAAGGACTGCGAGGCTGCTATGAAGTGTGGCATGGAGGCGGGTATTTCCCACCACGCCTCCATGGTGAAAGATCCGGCGCAGTTCATGGAGCGCGTGGACTTGCTGAAAGTCCAGGGCAATATGGAGTCCTTCGAAGAACTCGAGATGAAGGATGGCCGCATCCTAGAACGCTACACAGTGATGCACCTGATAGACGGCCAAATGATTGGCTGCTCTACCTATTGCCGCGACATCACGGGCCGCAACCAGGTTGAAAAGAAAATCATGTTCAACCGCCTGGTGGTGGAGAACTCCGGCCC
>CANEXF010000006.1 GCA_947443645.1 Comamonadaceae bacterium
AGCATCTGGACGCCGGAAGGCTCACCGCTCAAGGTCTGGACACAAAAGCAGGCCACCATGCTGGGCGGCTATCTGGGCGTGCGCGGCCACAACGTCGAAGTGCGTTACGCGATGCGCTACGGCAACCCCTCGATTGCCTCCCAACTTGACCAGCTCAAGCGCGATGGCGTGACGCGTGTGCTCATCATGCCCGCTTATCCCCAGTACAGCGCGACCACGACCGCCAGCGTGTTTGATGCGGTCTACACCTGGGCCGCCAAGGTGCGCCGCCTGCCCGAGTTTCGTTTTGTCAATCACTACCATGACGCGCACGGCTACATAGACGCACTGGCCGACAAGATACGTGCGCACTGGCGAGTCAACGGCCAGGCAGAAAAACTGGTCATGAGCTTTCATGGCGTGCCTGAGCGCACGCTCAAGCTCGGTGACCCCTACCACTGCGAGTGCTACAAGACAGCGCGCCTGGTGGGCGAAAAACTCGGACTCGCCAAAGACCGCTACCAGGTCACCTTCCAGTCACGCTTTGGCAAGGCCAAATGGCTGGAACCCTACACGGAACCCACGCTGATCAAGATGGCGCAAGCTGGTGTCAAAAGCGTGGACGTGGTGTGCCCGGGCTTCACCGGCGACTGCCTGGAAACGCTGGAAGAAATTTCTATGGAAGCGCAGCACGCGTTTTTAGCTGCCGGCGGCAAGGAGTTTCGCTACATCGAATGCCTCAATGACAGCCCGGTGTGGCTGGCCGCACTCGCTGAACTGAGCGCGCAGCATCTGGCCGGCTGGCCAACCCAGACCGGCGCTGATGCGCAGGCTTTGGCGGCTTCACGCGCAGCAGCACTGGCGCTGGGCGCCGAGAAATAAGCACCCACAGAATAGAGTGCTCTTTTTTTGATAGCTGCCAGCGCCTGCCCCATAAGCGCCAAAGACCTGTTTAATATATAGATTGGTACGAATGACGGCCACTACCCTTGGTCCACGAGTGGGCAACCATGGCGCCAGCACCCGGATCATCCTGCTGGCGCTGGTGCTGGTATTGCCGGCCTGCTCAAGCGTGGCTACGCGATCGCCGACCGAGCCGATCACCAACTCTCTGGGCATGAAATTTGTGCGCTTGCCTGCGGGCGAATTCCTGATGGGTAGCGATGAATCGGCCGCGTCGCTGGCCACGGCCTATCCGCAGTACGCCAGCGACCGTTTTCCCGGTTTAAGCGACGAAGCGCCTGCCCACCTTGTCCAGATTTCACGGCCATTCTTTTTGGGCCAGCATGAAGTCACTGTTGGCCAGTTCCGCCGGTTTGTTCAGGCCTCGGGCTACCGGCCCGAGTCAGAAGCCGATGGCACGGGCGGCTATGGCTACAACCCCGGCTACGACCCGGCCAAAAGCCAGCGTGGCGACGCCTTCGAAGGGCGTGACCCAAAATACTCCTGGCGCAACCCTGGCTTTGCGCAGGGCGATGACGAACCGGTGCTCAATGTCACCTGGAACGATGCGCAGGCCATGAGCCGCTGGCTCAGCCAGCATGAAGGCAAGACCTATCGCCTGCCGACCGAGGCCGAATGGGAATACGCCTGCCGCGCCGGCGCACAAACGCGTTACCCGAACGGCAATGCGCCTGAGTCGCTGGCGCAGGTGGCAAATATTTTTGATGCCTCTGCCGCAAAAAACTGGCCAAAGTGGAAGGCCTACGCGCTGGCAACAGACGATGGCCACGCCTTCACGGCGCCCGTGGGCAGCTATGCACCGAATGCGTTTGGCCTGTACGACATGGTTGGCAACGCCTGGGAATGGGTCAGCGACAGATACCAGGAAGACTATTACGCCAGCTCACCGCGGCAGGACCCCAAAGGCGCGGACTCGGGCAGCATGCGGGTGCGCCGCGGCGGCTCATGGCACACCTGGGCGCTCTATGCGCGGTGCTCGTTCAGAAACATCAACACCGAAAGCTCGCGCTACACACTGCTAGGCATGCGCCTGCTGCTCGAAGTGGACGCCAGCGCGCCTCAAGAGTAAGCGGCGACTCAGGTGGCGCTCAAGCGGGGCATGATTCGCACGGCGTTACCACGGTCTATGGCGAGCCGCTCGGCCGCGCTGAAGCGGCGCTCCGACAAGCCAATCCGCACGTCCTGCGCCTGCCGGAACGGAAAGTCACTGCCAAACATGATTTGCGAGGCTGGCACAAGCGCACGCAAGGCCGCCATGGCGCCCTCATGGTGGCCCTGGGCGGTGTCAAAATAAAAGCGCTGGACCTCGTGCAAAACCCCTTGGGGCAGCACCGCCCTGGCGCGCTCCTTCATGTCCAGCTCCTGACGGGTGAATCGACTCCACAAAAACGGCATGCTGCCGCCGCTGTGTGACCAGATCCATTTGATATCCGGATACCGGCTGGCCACACCACCGAACAGCACACTGGCAATGCTGCGCGTGGTGTCGGTCGCGTACTCGATGACTGCCGGTGGCAAGCCATCAACCGGATTGCGGCAACACGCTGACATCAGCGGATGGGTGTAGACCACGGCCTTGCGCCGGTTCAATTCTTCCCATATCGGCCAGAACTGAGGATCACCAAGGTACTTGCCGCCATAGCTGGTCATCAAACCTATGCCCTCAGCCTTGAGTGTGTCCAGGGCATAGTCGATCTCGCGCAAACTGCCCTCGGTATCCATCAAGGGCAGCGCTGCAAACGAGCCAAAGCGTCCGGGGAAATCCCGTGCAAGTTGCGCTGAATAGTTGTTTGACTCGCGCGCCACGCGGCGGTCCGTATCGATCTGCTTGAAGTAAGCGCCCGGCTGCATCAAGGACACCACCGATGTCGCTATGCCATTGCTGTCCATGTCGTCGATAGACATCTGCGCTGACCATTTCGGCACACCGCCAATGCCCAAGCTGGCCAGATGGGCCGCGTAATTGGGCGGCACCACATGGTGGTGAATATCGATTCGGTACGGCTGGCCCTGCGCCACGCTGGCGCCCGGGCTCTGGCAGCCGGGCAATAACGCCGCCGCACCCAGCCCGAGCAGGCTTGAGAGAAAACCGCGACGCCCAGAAACTTGAGCGGTATCCGCAGACAGCGCAGGGCCTGCCGGAGCGCACATGCAAGTCAGTTTGTCGTTCATGCTTTTTTTCTTTCCATCCAGATTTTGGCCAGCCGCGGCAACACCAGCACAGTCAGCACAATCACCACCAGCGCGCTCGACATGGGGCGCTGCAAGAACACCATCGCACTGCCCTCGCCTATCGACATCGCGTTGCGCAGTTGCGCCTCGGCCAAGGGGCCCAGGATCATGCCGACCACCACAGGCGCGGTCGGAAAATCAAAGCGCCGCATCAACACCCCCAGCAGGCCAATCGCGTACAGCAGGAACAGGTCAAACGCGCTCTGGCGCATGCCGTAAGCACCCACTGTCGCAAAAATCAAAATGCCGGCATAGAGTTGCGGCTTGGGGATTTTCAGCAGCTTGACCCACAGCCCGACCATGGGCAGGTTCAGCACCAGCAGCATCACGTTGCCAATGTAGAGCGAGGCAATCAGCGCCCAGACCAGCGTGGCCGAGGTCGTGAACAACTGCGGGCCGGGCTGTATGCCGTAGTTTTGGAAAGCGCCCAGCAAAATCGCCGTGGTGTTGGAGGTCGGAATACCGAGCGTCAAAAGCGGAATCAGCGCCGCCGTGACGGTCGCGTTGTTGGCCGCTTCCGGGCCGGCCACGCCTTCGATGGCGCCCGTGGTGCCGAACTCGGCCTTGGCTTCACTGTCCTTGGCGAGCTTTTTTTCCATCGCATAGCTGAGAAAAGTCGGTATTTCGGTGCCGCCTGCCGGTATGCAGCCAAAAGGCGTGCCTATGGCCGTGCCGCGCAGCCAGGCCGGAATCGAGCGCTTCCAGTCGCGCGCGCTCATGTGCACGCGGCTGAGCTTGTTCTGCGCCTCGACCGACTTGCCTTCGTAGAGCACGGCATACAGCACCTCGGCCACAGCAAACAGGCCAACCGCGACCAGCACAATTTCTATGCCGTCCAGCAGCTCGGGCACGCCAGCGGTGTAACGGCCCTGGCCGGAAATCTGGTCCAGCCCGACGCAGCCCGCGGCCAGCCCGACAAACAGCGCCGTCATGCCGCGCAAAGTGCTTTTGCCCAGTACCGCGCTAACCGTGGTGAAGGCCAGCAGCATCAACAAAAAATATTCTGGCGGACCAAGCTTGACGGCAAAGTCCGCCACAAAGGGTGCGAACAAGGTGACGATGACGGTGGCAATCGTGCCCGCGACAAACGAGCCTATGGCCGCGGTCGCGAGTGCCGCGCCGGCACGCCCGCTCTTGGCCATCTTGTTGCCTTCCATCGCCGTGACCATGCTGGCTGTTTCTCCCGGCGTGTTCAGCAAGATGGAGGTGGTCGAGCCGCCGTACATGGCGCCGTAGTAGATGCCTGAAAAGAAAATCATCGAGGCCGTGACCTCAACCTTGGACGTGATGGGCAGCAGCATGGCGACCGCGACCGCAGGGCCAATGCCAGGCAGCACGCCAACGGCAGTCCCCAGCGCGCAGCCAACCAGGCACCACAGCAGATTGGCGGGCGTGATCGCGGTGGCAAAGCCCGCCATCAGTGCATTGAGAATATCCATGTCAGATCCACCCTGTTGCAGTCAGACCAGGCAAATTGATTGCCAGGAATTGGGTGAAGGTCCAGTACACCGGCCCGGCAATCAGCAGGCCGCTGACTAAATCAACAGCCCAGGTGCGCGGCGCGCCCGAGGGCTGGCCAGCGGCGCGGCGCAGGCCCTGCACGGCCAGCAGGTAGCACAGCGCGCAACTCAAAATGAAACCTATGGTCGTGATCAATGCCGCATTGAGCAGCAAGCCGGCCGAGACCCAGACGAAACCGGGCCAGTAGGCCCGCGCCGCGCCCGAGGGCGTTTCAAGCGCACGAAAGCCGCCGGTGCGCGCCTCCCGGATGATCAGCACGCCGCACAACGTGAGCACCACCGACACCAGCCAGGGCAGAAAATTGGGGCCGACGCCGCCATAGCCGGCGGTAGAAGAAATGCTGATGGCACCAAAAGCCAACGCCAGTCCGGTCAGCAGCACGCCTAGGCCAACAAGGGTTTGCGGCCAGACTGCAGTAGCGATAGGGGAATCTGTAGTTGTCATAGGATGAAAGCTGAACTATTTACAAATATGAAAACGGCGCGCTGGCCTGAATGACTCGCAGCACGCCGGTTCAAGCGTCTTTATAAGCGCCTCTACAAGCGTCGGTGTGACTCCGCACGCAGGCCTCAGACCATGCCGGACCTGACCATGGTGGCGCGCAGCGCGGCGAAGTCATCGTCCACAAACTTCGCAAAGGCGTCGCCAGTCAGCACCGCAGGCGTCCAGTCGTTTTTCTTGACCGCCTCGGCCCAGGCTGGGGTCTTGAGTGCAGCCAGCACCATCTCGGTCAAGGCCTTGCGCTGCTCGGCACTGATGCCGGGTGCGCCATAGACGCCGCGCCAGTTGCCAATTTCAACGTCAATGCCCTGCTCTTTCAGCGTCGGCACGGCAACCCCCTCAAGGCGCTTGCCCGAAGTCACGGCAATCGCACGCATCTTGCCGGCCTTGATGTATTCGGCAAACTCGCTGTAGCCGCTACCGCCCACCGTGACGTTGCCGCCCAGGACGGCAGCCGTGGCTTCGCCGCCGCCGCGAAAAGCCACGTAATTGATTTTGGAGGGGTCAGCGCCAACTTTTTGCGCAATCATGGCGGCCGCGATGTGCTCGGTGGAGCCGCGCGAGCCGCCGCCCCACTTCACGCTGCCGGGGTCTTTCTTGAGCTGCGCCACGACGTCCTTCATGGTCTTGAAGGGTGAGTTGGCGGGCAGCACGAACACGTTGTATTCGCTGGACATGCGGGCAATCGGCGTCGCCTGTGACAGGCTGACCGGCGGTTTGCCAGTGATCAGGCCGCCCAGCATCACCGCGCCCATCACCATCAGCGCATTCGGGTCGCCCTTGGAGCCGTTGACAAACTGCGCCAGACCCAGTGCGCCGGCCGCGCCGCCCCGGTTGTCATAGCTCACGGTGTCGGCTACCTTGGCTTCGGTCAAGGCCTTGCCCAGGGCCCGGCACGTGGTGTCCCAGCCGCCACCCGGGTTGGCCGGAATCATCATCTTGACGTTGACCCCGGCATAGGCAGACATCGGAAATGCGCCGCTTGCGGCCAGCGCAGCCAGAGTTTTAAAAAAGGTATCGCGACGCATGGGTGTCTCCTTCAGTGAACGGGGCTAGTCGGCAAAACAATATCATTGCTCAACCACTGATCATGCACTGCCTTGCTGTCAAAAGGCTGTCCGCAGGCATTGGGGAAAGTGCGGATATCAGGGGCTGGCCTGGCCATGTGGGTGCCGATAAATCGTCTGGTCCATGGCAGGGTTGTCAAGGCAGATGCGACAGTGCGCTTGCCAGTGGTTCAAAATGACGCTTCATGGAAAAACTACGCATAGACAAATGGCTGTGGGCCGCACGCTTTTACAAAACCCGCTCGCTTGCAGTGGAAGAGATAGACAAGGGCCGCGTGCGCATCAATGACATTGAAGCCAAACCCGCGCGCGAGCTCAAGGTCGGCGACACCGTCAGCCTGCGCCAAGGCCCGGTAATACGCACGCTGGTGGTACGCGGCATCAGCAACCAACGCGGCGCGGCGCCCGTGGCCCAGCAGCTCTATGAAGAAACCGAAGAAAGTCTGCGCCTCAAAGCCGCTGCAGCCGAGCAGCGCCGACTGGGCGAGGAGCCGGCCAGCAGCCTGGAGCACGGCAGGCCAACCAAGCGCGACCGCAGAGACATTGACAAGGCCTGGAACAACCGCTGGACCGCATCGCTAGACTAGCGCCGCAGCCTGGGCCGGCATGCGAAACATGGCCATTAACAACGTTAACCAGATTTTCAGCATAACAAAACCCGCAAAATTTGACTGGAAATCAATTCTCCGTCCCACATGTAATTATTTTTTACCGATTACAAAGTGAATAAATGTGAGAAAGCGTCAGTCTTCGTGGGTGACTTGAGGCCATTGTGGCGCTATGCTAGTTCTCATTACGATGCCCACCAACGACATTACGCCCTCAGCAACCGAAAAATTACGCGTTTATTTGGTCGAAGACACGACGGATCTGTGCGAAGAATTCGTCTTTGGGCTGACTGCGCTTGGCCTTGACGTCAGTGGTTATGGTGATGCCGGCGCACTGTACCGCGCCCTGGCAAGCGTACGTTGCGATATCGTCGTCATTGATGTCGGTCTGCCCGGAGAAGACGGCTTCTCAATTGCCAGGCACCTTCGGGCTGACCCCAGCCTGGGTATCGTATTTTTAACTTCACGAGCAATGCTTTCAGACCGCCTGCACGGCCTGGAGCTGGGCGCAGACGCCTATCTGGTCAAGCCTATCGACCTGCGTGAACTGGCTGCCATCCTGCAGGCCATTGGCAGGCGTTTGCGCCCTGCAAAAAATTCACAGGTACTCGCAGAAGCTGCAGCAGAAGAACCGACGTTACCGGTCAGCGGCTGGACACTGCTCAACGGGGGCTGGGCGTTGCGTAACCCGCATGGCAACGAACTGAGCATCACGGAAGCCGAACGCTGTCTTCTGAAAATCATGCTCGCTACCAGCGACCAGGTCGTCGAACGCGACACGCTGATCGCAGCCTTCGAGGTGGGCAATGACAACTATGACCCGCACCGGCTTGATGCAGTCATCAGCCGTCTGCGCAAACGCACCGAACAGGCCGGCCTGGGTAAATTGCCATTGCAGTCCATTCGCGGTACGGGTTACGTTTTCACGGCCTAGGCATTGCCGCCTGCGCTGCGCAAGTTTTCGCGCAGTTTAAATCCGCTTCAATTATTGGTGAGAAAGCGTGAGTTTCACGTGATTTCGGTGCGTGCTTTTTTTACCCATGTTGACTAGGATCAGCGTGATTGAGGACGGATTAGCTTGCGTCACGCACGCTCGAGCGTCAGCGTTCACTTTCACTGTCTTCATGCATTGGCAGGCACCGCTCTTGCCCTGTTCTTGATTCGACGTTTGATCAGCCTGATGCAAACGCAATTTTTCTTAATTCTGTGAAATTCAAATTAGTTCTGTTGATGATGCTGTCTCCCATAGGGGGACAAACTCAAGTGCTTGAGCAAATGATGTCATCCGCGCTGTTGTCGCACCCGTCATCACGCGCGCAAGCACTGCAGCTGGAGTCATCCCAAGCCGGGGTTGACAGCGCACGATGGCAGCTCTACCCCACCCCTTCGATTGCTGTGGAAAAGGCGAAAACAGGCGCTAAAGACGTCGCCTACCAAGGTGACGGAACGGTCACTACTTTGCGCCTGCAGCAGCCTTTATGGACCGGAGGACGCTTGACGGCCGGTATACAAAAGGCCCAGGCCAACCTTGCAGTCAACCAGGCCCTGCTGGCAGAAGTACGCCAGCAATTGGCACTGAGAGTGCTTCAAAGCTACGGCGACTGGCTGGGCGCACACCTAAAAAATATCGCCAATCACAAAAGCATGGCAACGCATGTCCGGCTTCGCGCACAGGTCAAGCGCCGCATTGACGAGGGCGCTTCATCTGACAGCGATCTGGTACTGGCAGTTGCACGAATTGAATCGCTGGCTTCAGACATCTCAGTGACCAATGCCCAGCATGACATCGCACTCGCACGGCTAGGGCAGATGCTCGGTCAGCCCGTTGACGTTAACGCCTTGCGCGCAGCGATCGCTGCTCCTTACTCATTGAATTCGGGACTACAACAGCTGATAGATCAAACAGTTGCGGGCAACCCCACTGTCATGAAGGCACATGCCCAGGCCGCGTTGCAAGAGTTCACGGTCGCAGAGCGACGCGCCGAGCTCTACCCCGAGGTCTATTTGCGGGCGGAGCTTCAGCATGGCAACTATGCCTATCCCAATATGCCCAATGCGAGTCGCATCTTCATTGGTCTGAACAGCCACTTTGGCGCTGGACTGTCCGGCATGTCCGGCGTCGACGCGGCCCGTTCACAGTACCAGGCTGCACTGGTAGAAGTCGAGGCGCAAACTCGCAACATCAGCGAACAAGTCCTCGCCGACCATGCCATGGCTGTGTCATCGCAAAGTCGGCTCAAGGCTCTTCAGGCGGCCCTCCGCGCAACGCAAGACGTCTCTGAATCCTATGACAGGCAATTTCTCGCAGGCCGAAAAACCTGGCTTGATGTGATGAATGCAGCGCGCGAGCTGGCTCAAACTGAACTCCAATTGGCCGATATTGAGTCCGCGCAGGTGGTCATAACCTGGCGTCTAGCCATCAACAGTCAGGGACTGTCCTCCGCCATACAGCGGCAGCCATGACCTTACTATTCAGCCTGACGCGACTTTCGCAGTTGCAGCATGAAACGATTGATCGGCTTGCATTGCAGGAAGCGGCTCAGACAGCCCTGGCCACACCCTACAGCACACCGCAAGAACAGCTCAAAACCATCGTCCAGCACCTGCAGCTGCCGCCTGTACGCTGGCTCGATGCACCCGATCCCGCGATCGTGCCGGCGCTGCTGTATGCCGGAAATGGCGTGCAAGGTGAGCACCATAGCGGCAAATGGGGCATCTTGCGCGGTAAAAATTCTCAAGACCAATGGGTCAGCGAGTGGTGGGACAACCAGACCAGTCGCTGGAGTGAGCAGGCCGACGACGCACTCTCGGATCACTTGATTGCCACGCTCAGGTTGCGTAAACCCTTTACGGCCGGCAACAGCCCGCTCTTCCAGCTGATACGCAATGAAATTTTTTCCCACAGCCGGCTGATTCGCGAGGCCGTCATAGGCGGGTTCATGATCAACACCGTGGCTTTGGCAGCGTCGTTTTACAGCATGCAGGTCTATGACCGCGTCATACCAACCAACGCATCGCAGACGCTGATGGTTCTGACCCTCGGCGTACTGGCGGCAGTCCTGTTCGAGCTGCTTGCCAGACAGGTGCGCAGCAACATCTATGAGCGGCTCATCGACCAGGTCGACCAAAGGCTGTCGCGCACCGTCTACCTGCGCTTTTTGTCCATTCGTCTGGACCAACTGCCGCAAAGTGTGGGGGCACTTGCAGGGCAAATGCGTGGTTACGAAACTGTGCGTGCGTTTTTCACGTCGGTCACAACCAATCTGCTGGTCGATGCACCTTTTGCCATTCTCTTCACACTCATCATCGCTTTTATTGCTGGCTCGCTCGCGCTGGTTCCCTTCACATTTTTCTTGCTCTCGATTGCGATTGGCCTTTATTACCGGGGCCAGGTCGAGGCCTTCGCCAGCAAGTCCATAGCGGCGAGCAACCAGAAGACGGGCCTGTTGGTCGAAACCATCGAAGGCGCCGAGACCATCAAAAGCGGGCAAGGCGGCTGGCGCATGCTGTCGCGGTGGATGAAAACCACCGACGATGCCCGCAGCAGCGAACTGCAGATGCGCAATATCAGCGAGCATTCGCAGCACCTGACGGCCGCATTTCAACAGGTTTCCTATATTTTACTGGTTGCACTCGGTGCGCTGCTGGTCAGCAAAGGTGAGCTCACCATGGGCGCGCTGATTGCCTGTTCTATCCTTTCGGGACGCGTACTGGCGCCGGTGGCCATGATCCCGGCACAGTTGGTGCAGTGGTCGAATACCAAAGCGGCCCTGCAAGGTCTGGACCGCCTGTGGGTTCTGCAAGACGACCATCATGGACAGGAGCAGCCACACCTGCTGAAAAACATACGCGGCGCCTATCGATTTGAAGGCGTTGTAACCCTCTACGGTGGCAACAAAGCGTTGATGATTCCCAGCTTGCATATTCAGCCCGGCGAGAAAATTGGCGTGCTGGGCCCGGTCGGTGCGGGAAAAACGACCTTATTGCGCCTCCTGTCCGGCATGTACAAACCCCAGGAGGGTCGCATCCTGCTCGACGATGTCGATCTCGCCCACATTGCAAAACCGTCACTGGCAGAACATGTCGGCTATGTCCAGCAAGATGGCCGACTGTTTGCCGGCACCCTGCGCGACAACCTGATTTTGGGACAGCTTGATCCGGGCGATGAAATCATCTTGCAAGCGGCTCGCCAGACCGGTTTGCTGCAGACCGTCGTCACAAGTCACCCCAAGGGATTGAAGCAAGAAATTTTTGAAGGCGGCACCGGGCTTTCCGGCGGTCAGCGTCAATTGGTCAATCTGACACGGGCTTTCCTGCGTCAACCCACCATCTGGTTACTTGACGAGCCAACGGCCTCGATGGACCGCAGCCTCGAACTGCAAGTCACACAGGCGCTCAAAGCCGTACTCAAGCCTGGAGACAGCCTTGTTCTGGTGACCCACAAAGCCGAAATGCTGGACCTGGTTGATCGAGTCATCGTCATCGCCAACCATCAAGTTGTGATGGATGGACCCAAGGCGGAAGTTTTACGAAAACTACAAACAGCGCCCGCGAGCCACCAGGAGAATCGCGCATGAAAGCAACGTCCTTGCTCAAGCGTGCAGGCAGTCTATCGACGACGGTGCTGTTGTTTATCGGGCTGAGCATCTTTGTACTTTGGGCTGCATTGTTCGAAATCGACCAGACCGTGCGCGCTCAGGGACAACTCATTGCCAGTGCCCGCACCCAGGTGATTCAAGCCGCTGACGGTGGTGTCCTGTCGCGCATTCTGGTTCAGGAAGGTCAAACCGTAACGGCGGGACAGCAGCTCGCCGAGCTGGAAAGAGACCGTTCCAATGCGGCCTACGAAGAAAGCCACGCAAAAGACATCGCACTGGCGGCAGCCTTGATCCGTGCACAGGCCGAAGCCGTTGGCCAGACACCCAACTTCGGACAGAAATTCAAGGCCTTCCCGGAATTCGCAGCAGCCCAGCAAGCGCTGTATCTCCAGCGCAAGCGCAGCCTGCAGGAGGAGCTGGCCACGCTGGAAGAAGGATTCGACATGGCGCAGGAGGAACTCATCATGAATGAGAACCTGCTCAAAACGGGCGACACCAGCCGACTGGAGGTGATGCGTTCACGTCGCCAGGCGAGCGAGTTGCGCGGCAGGATCAATGCCGTGCGCAACAAATACGTGCAAGACGCGCGCATGGAAGCGTCCAAGCTGTCGGAAGACATCTCTTCCAGCCGCTACAAGCTGGAGGAGCGGCAAAGCGTTCTCAGCCACACCGTAATGACCGCGCCAGTCGCTGGCGTCGTCAAGGTCCTAAAGGTCACCACCATAGGTGGGGTGCTGCGCGCCGGCGACGAGCTCATGCAAATTTCGCCAAGCGATGGCGGCATGGTGATTGAAGTAAAGGTCAACCCTGTCGATATTGGTCAACTCAAGTCGGGGTTGCCAGCAACC
The DNA here is from genome assembly GCA_947443645.1 of Comamonadaceae bacterium. GTDB lineage: Bacteria > Pseudomonadota > Gammaproteobacteria > Burkholderiales > Burkholderiaceae_C > Polaromonas. Next base: position 12,318 of record CANEXF010000006.1, read on the forward strand.
ATCAAGCTAGATGCGTTTGACTATTCAATTTATGGCAGCCTTCACGGCACGCTGAGCTACATCAGCTCGGACACCCTGACAGAACAAGGCCCTAGCGGTCAGGTCAGCAGCTATTACCGCGCACAAGTGCGCCTTGATGCCGACCAGGCCAATCCCAAGCTGGCCGGCGTCGAACTCAAACCAGGCATGACCGCCACGGTCGATATCCGGACCAACCGACGCTCGGTGTTGCAGTACCTCGCCAAGCCGGTGTTCAAGGCTTTTGGCGGCGCGCTGAACGAGCGCTGATATTTGTTTTAAATCAGTACTGATTTTTGAATTTACCAAGACGCTCCAAAATGACCACCGCCGCCACGCCAGACACTTCTCTTGCCCTGTTGAATGGAAAAACGGTGCAGCCGCTGAAGGCTGGACAGACCCATGCGTTCAAGGCCCAGGGGGGCGAGCACTACCGCATCGTAAGAATCAAAGACGCTACGGAGCAAATTCTGGACAACGTCATGGCCGAACGCGCCGGTGACAACCTGCGCCTGACTTACGCCGACGGCACCCAGGTCACACTGGAAAACTACTACGTCGAATGCAAGGCCGCCATGGCCTGCGACATCACGCTGCCAAGCCAGGACGGCACCGGCTACGTGCTCAAAGGTGACGGCGCGAACGGGGCAGCCCTGGGCGATGGCAACCGCCTGGTCTATGCACACGGCAGCCAGGACACCATGATGGGCATGGCGCAAGGCAATACGGCCCTGCACACCGCACTGGCGGGCCTACGGGGCAGCGAGATAAGCTATTTTCCTGCGGCCGACAGGGACGCTGCGGGCATCGGATTTTATGGCCTTCTCGGCGGTGCAGGCGCTCTTGCAGCGGCCGGTGGCGGAGGTGGCGCGGCAAGTGGCATCGCCGCTGGTTCTGGCGCAGCTGCGAACAACTTTGTCGTGGGCACCGTTGTAGCAGGACCAGTGATCACCGGCAATGACCTGTCAGTCAGCATCTTCAAGGCGGACGGCACTACCCTGCTGGCAACCGGGCGCATCTCCAGCACCGGCAGCTTTAGCTTTGACATTGGAAGCTACACCGGCGTGGTGATTGCCAAGGTAAGCAACGCTGGAGTCAATCCAGATTACATCGACGAGGCAACCGGTCAAGCACGAAACCTGAGCATGAATCTGATGGCGATGGGCGTGGCCCAAGCCGGTACGGTGACGGTCAACCTGAATGGACTGACCAGCATCGCCGCGCTCAAGGCAGGCGTTGTTTTTGCGGGAGCCAGCACGGCAGCCATCACCACCACGGTGGTCACCCAGACCAATGCCGCCGTGGCAGGCGTCTTTGGCGTCACAGACCTGATCGGCACCGACGTTGTCACCACGGTGAATGCTGCCGGTAGCGCCAACGCCAGCTACACCCCGGACCACCTGAGTGCTGCTGAAAAATACGGCGCAGTCCTGGCCGCCCTGTCGGGGATGGACTCGGCCAACGGCGGCAACATGCAGACCACCATCGACGTCCTGGTCAGCGGCTTGACCATAACAGGCGGCAGTGCCACCATCAGCGCCAGCACGCTGGACGCGGTCATCGTCGGCGCACGCACCGCATCCGCCGCCACCAACGGCACGGCGGCCACCAGTTTGACTGCGGTCGTTTCGACCTTGACAGCGCAAGAGAACGCATCGATCGCCATTGACCACATCGCTACCGATGACGTGCTCAACTTGAGCGAGCAAGGCCTCACCATCACCGGCACCACGGTGTCAGGTGCAAGCGTCAATTTAAGAATAGGCGCCAACACGCGTGCCGCCAGCGTCAGTGGCACGACGTGGAGTTACGTCCTGACGCCCGCTGACATCACGGCCATGGGTCAAGGCGGAGAAACCATCAGCGCAACCGCCACCATTGGCGGCGTCGCAGCCACCACCACGCGCAGTATCGTGGTGGACACCGTGGCGCCAGTCACGCCCATTTTTGCCCTGGTCAACGATACCGGATCAAGCGACAGCGACGGCATCACCAGCGATGCTCGAGTGAGCGTCACTGGCACGGAGGCTGGTGCCAGCGTTGAATACAGCACGGACGGCGGGGGCACCTGGAGCCGCAGCTTCACCCCCGTCAGTGGCAGCAATTCCGTGCAGACACGTCAAACCGATGCGGCAGGCAATGTCTCTGCAAGCAGCGCGCCGTTTCAGTTCACGCTGATGACAAGCGTGCCTGCCGCGCCGACTTTCACGTTGACCAATGACACCGGAACGAGCAGCACCGACGCCATCACCAGCGACGGCAGCCTGAGCGTCAGCGGCAACCAGGCCGGCGCCAGCGTTGAATACAGCACGGACGGCGGCGGCACCTGGAGCAGCAGCTTCACCCCCGTCAATGGCAGCAATTCCGTACAGACACGTCAAACCGATGCGGCAGGCAATGTCTCGGCGACCAGCGCCGCGCTCCAGTTCACGTTTGACACCACGGCCCCGACCATCAGCAGCATAGGCATTACCTCAGCCACGGGTATTGTTGGCAACACGCTCAACGCCGGAAACAAGGTCAGCATCACCGTCACCATGAGTGAGGCCATCACGGTTGTCTCAACGAGCGGCACGCCGCAGCTGGCCTTGAACATAGGCGGCACCACGGTGCAGGCCGACTACGCCTCCGGCTCAGGCAGCACGGCACTGGTGTTCACCTACACCGTCCAGGTCGGCCAGACGGACACTGACGGCATCAGCATTGCCGCCAACAGCCTTGCCCTTAACGGAGGCACGCTGCAAAATGTCGCCGGCAATGCCGCAACGCTGACACACCCGCCCATCACTGACAACGTCGCATACCTCGTTGACACCGCCCCGCGCATCAGCTTTGTTGCCATCAGCTCAGCAAACGGGATTCAGAACGGCACCCTCAATGCGGGCGACGTCGTCACGGTCACCGTCAACCTGACCGATACCACTCTGGTCACCGGCACCCCGCAGCTGGCACTCACCATTGGCGGCACCACAGTGCAGGCCAACTATGCCTCGGGTTCGGGCAGCACGGCACTGGTGTTCACCTACACCGTCCAGTCCGGCCAGACCGACACCAACGGCATCAGCATTGCCGCCAACAGCCTGACCCTCCACGGCGGTACGGTAACGGGCATCGCTGGCAATCCGGCACGCCTGAGCTACGCCGCGGTGGTCGATAACGGCAGTTATCTGGTTGACACGACAGCGCCCGCCATGGCCACCGCAGTCACGGGCCTGATCGACGACGTTGGCAGCATCACCGGCTCAATGACCAGCGGCGGCAAGACCAACGACACCAGTCTTTCCATGACCGGCACCCTGGGCGCCAGCACCGCTGGCGCCGCACTTGGCGCGGGCGAAACACTGGGTATTTACGATGGCGCAAATTACCTGGGCGACGCCACCGTCACCGTGCTGGCCGGCGGCCAGAGCACCTGGGCGTTCACCGACTCGCGTACGCTGACCAGCGCGCAGACCCCGAGCTACACGGCGCGGGCCCGTGATGCAGCGGGCAATCTGGGCACCGCCAGCGCGGCCTACAGCACCACCATAGATACCAGCGCGCCCACCATCACCATCAGCACCATTTCTGACGGTACCCTGAATAAAATTGAGTACGATGCCCTTGCTGCAACGCCGCTCACCATCAGCGGCTTGGCCATCGGTGCAGAAGACGGTCAAATTGTCACGTTCGCACTCAACAAAAAAACCTACACTGCGGTCGTCAGCAGCGGTGCATGGACTTGCGACCTCCCCATCGCCGACGCCCAGGCGCTCAGCCACGGCAACACCTACACCGTCACCGCAACCGTCAGCGATGCGGTGGGCAATATCTCTAATCAGGCTAGCAGCGAACTCATCGTCAACATCGCGCTGCCGAGCACGCCCACGATCGCCCTGCTGAACACCAACAGCAGCACGCCTGTGCTGACAGGGCATGTCGAAAAAACGACGGATAACGTCAACTACATCAAGCTAGCCGCTGACGACACCCTCAGCGTCACCGTCAATGCGGTGACTTACAGCCTGACCATAGGCAGCACCAGCAATCCGGCCGGTCTGACCTACAGCACCAGTACCGGCAACTGGCAACTCAGCGTGCCAAACGTCCTGGCCGATGCCACATACGATGTCACCGTCAGCGTCACTGCAGGCGGCGTCACCAAAACCGACATCAGCACAGGCGAGTTGACCATCAACACCCAGCCTGCCGTCGTCAGCATCAGCGGGATAGCCGGAGACAACATCGGCAACGCCAGCGAAATGGCCGGCAGCGTCCTCATCAGTGGCACCGCCAGCAATGTCGATGTCGGCCAGGCCGTCACCGTGACACTGGCCGACGGCAGCACCGCCACGGCCTACGTCCAGGTCGGTGGCGTTTGGTCCATCAGTGTGGCCGGCAGCAGCTTTGGTTCAGGTGGCACGGTCAAGGCTGACGTCGCCAACCTCGCCGGCACTGTTGCGACACAAGCCAGTCGCGCGGTAGCGGTCGATATAGTGGCACCTGGCATCACCAGCATCGTCAGCTCAAAAGCCGCTCTGATCGCCGGTGAAACCGCCACCATCACCTTCACCCTGAGTGAAAGCACAAGCAACTTCACGCAAGACGATGTGACAGTCACCGGGGGAACGCTCAGCGCATTCAGCGGCAGCGGCAGCAGCTACAGCGCCACCTTCACGCCCCATGTCAACAGCACGATGACCGCCAGCGTTGGCGTGTCCGCAGGTAAATTTACCGACGCAGCAGGTAACCCCAACACGGCCCTGGCAACCAGCCTCTCGGTAGACACCGCCCCGCCTGGCGTCAGCGCTGTCGCCATCAGCTGGGCCACAGGTATTCAGGCCGGACTCTTTAACGCTGGCGACGTTGTCAACATCGCCGTCACCATGAGTGAGGCCACCCTTGTCACCGGCACGCCGCAGCTTGCGCTCAACATCGGCGGCGCCACCGTCCAGGCCAGCTATGCATCCGGTTCCGGCAGCACCGCATTGTTGTTCAGCTACACCCTTCTGGCGGGCCAGACTGACAGCAACGGCATCAGCATTGATGCCAACAAACTCAGCCTCAACGGCGGCACGCTCAAAGATGCAGCCGGAAACATCGCCGTACTGGAGCATGCCCTGGTGAGCGACAACGCCAGCTACCGCGTGGATGCCGTAGCGCCAGCTATCACCAGCATGGCCATCAGCTCGGCCACCGGAGTTGAAGGCGGACAATACAACACGGCTGATGTGATCAGCGTCACCGTTAACCTGAGCGAGGCCACCACCGTTGTGACAACCGGCGGCGTTCCCAAGCTCGCACTCAACATCGGTGGCAGCACAGTTCAGGCCAGCTATGTCTCGGGCTCGGGCAGCACGGCCCTGGTGTTTTCGTACACGATTCTGGCTGGCCAGAACGACAGCAACGGCATCAGCATTGATGCCAACAGCCTCACCCTCAACGGCGGCACGCTGGCAGACGCGGCGGGCAATGGGGCCGCGCTAACCCATGCAGAAGTAGACAATAACGCGAGCTACAGGGTGGACACCACCGCCGCGACCGTGAGCAGCGTGGCCATCACTTCGGCCGTCGGCATTCACAACAGCATCGTCAACGCCGGTGATGTGATCAGTGTCACCGTCACCATGAGCGAAGCTGCTTACGTCACGGGTTCGCCGCAACTTGTGCTCAATGTCGGCGGCGCCGGCGTCCTGGCGAACTACGTATCCGGCTCGGGCAGCGCAAGCCTGGTGTTCACCTACACCGTTCTGGCCAGCCAAACCGACACCAACGGCATCAGCATTGATGCCAACAGCCTCTCACTTAACGGCGGCACCGTGAAAGACGCCGCCGGCAATACAGCCCTGCTGGCCCATAGCCTGGTGGCCGACAATGCCGCTTACATTGTTGACAACACCGCGCCAGGCGTTCGCAGCGTTGCCATCACGTCCGCGACCAATATCGTGGCGAACTCGCTAAATGCAGGCGACGTGGTCAGCATCACCGTTGCCCTGAGCGATACGACCATCGTCACCGGGTCGCCGACGCTCACGCTCGACATCGGCGGTGTTGCGGTACAAGCGGTCTACACATCCGGCTCGGGTAGCGCAAACCTGGTGTTCACTTACACCATTCTGGCGGGACAAACCGACACCAACGGCATCAGCATTGCGGCCAACAGCCTGGCCCTCAACGGTGGCACGCTGGTGAGCGACGCAGGCAACAACATCACCATTGCGCACGCGCTTGTTGCTGACAACGCCGGCTATCTGGTCGACACCGCCGCCCCGACCATCAACAACCTGGCTATCACCTCGGCCAGCGGCATCACGGGCAACCAGCTCAACGCCGGCGATGTGCTCAGCGTCACCGTCACACTGACCGAAGCCACCCTCGTCACCGGTACCCCGCAGCTGGCACTTGTCATGGGCAGCACCACCGTGCAGGCCAGCTATGCCTCAGGTTCGGGCAGCACGGCACTGATGTTCACCTACACCGTCCTGGCCGGCCAGACGGACACCAACGGCATCAGCATTGACGCCAACAGCCTGACCCTCAACGGGGGCACGCTGACGGACGCCGCAGGCAATGCCGCGGTGCTCACGCATGCGCTGCTCGCAGACAACGGCAGCTACCTCGTTGACACCACAGCGCCTGCCATCAGCAGCCTGGCCATCAGCTCGGCCACCGGGATTCAAGGCGGCCTGTACAACACCGGCGACGTCCTCAGTGTCACCGTCAATATGTCCGAGGACACCCTCGTGGCCACAGCCGGCGGCACGCCGCAGCTGGCCCTGAACCTAGGCGGCACCACGGTGCAGGCCAGTTACGCCTCGGGCAATGGCGGCCGGGCCCTGGTGTTCACCTACACCCTGCAGGCCGGCGAGACCGACACCAACGGCATCAGCATTGATGCCAACAGCCTGGCACTCAACGGGGGCACGCTGACGGACGCCGCTGGCAATGCCGCGGTGATCACGCATGCGCTGGTCGCAGACAACGCCAGCTACATCGTTGACACCACGGCGCCGGCCATCAGCAGTGTGGCCATCAGCTCGGCCACCGGTGTGCAGAACAGCACCCTCAATGCCGGCGACGTGCTCAGCGTGACCGTCACCCTGAACGAGGCTACCCTGGTCAGCGGCACGCCGCAGCTGGCCCTGAACATAGGCGGCACCACGGTGCAGGCCGACTACGCCTCCGGTTCGGGCAGCACGGCACTGGTGTTCACCTACACCGTCCTGGCCGGCCAGATGGACACCAACGGCATCAGCATTACAGCCGATAGCCTGACCCTCAACGGTGGCACGCTGGCCGACGCAGCCGGCAACAACGCCACCTTGAGCCACGTCGCCTTGAACGACAATGCCGGCTATCTGGTCGATGCCCTTGCACCTGCCGCCACCCGTGTTGTGATCAGCTCGGCCACAGGCATGCAGAACAACACACTGAACGCCGGTGATGTGCTCAGTGTGACGGTCTCCCTGACCGAGGCCACCACGGTGACCACGGGCGGCGGCACGCCGCAGATCGCCCTCGTCATTGGCGGCACCACCGTGCAGGCCAGCTATGCCTCAGGTTCGGGCAGCACGGCACTGGTGTTCACCTACACCGTCCTGGCCGGCCAGACGGACACCAACGGCATCAGCATTGACGCCAACAGCCTGACCCTCAACGGGGGCACGCTGGCCGATGCGGCTGGCAACCCAGCGGGCCTGGACCACGTGGCCGTGGTCGATAACGGCGGCTATCAGGTCGATACCACCGCGCCCGCCATGGCCACCGCTGTCACGGGCCTGATCGACGATGTTGGCAGCATCACCGGCAGCGTCAGCAGCGGCGGCAAGACCGACGACACCAGTCTTTCCATGACCGGCACCCTGGGCGGGAGCACCGCTGGTGCCGCACTCGGTGCGGGCGAAACACTGGGCATTTACGATGGCGCCACTTACCTGGGCGACGCCACCGTCACCGTGCTGGCCGACGGCCAGAGCACCTGGGCGTTCACCGACTCGCGCACGCTGACCAATGCGCAGACCCCGAGCTACACGGCGCAGGCCCGTGATGCAGCGGGCAATCTGGGCACCGCCAGCGCGGCCTACAGCACCACCATAGACACCAGCGCACCCACCATCACCATCAGCCCGATCTCAGGTGGTTCCCTGACTATGGCGGAATATGCCGCCCTCGACGTCACGCCGCTCACCATCAACGGCACGGCCACCGGTGCAGAAGACGGCCAAATCGTCAGCTTCTCGCTCAACCAGAAAACCTACACCACCGCCGTCACCAGCGGTGCCTGGACTTACGAGCTACCCATCGCCGACGCCCAGGCACTCAGCAATGGCAACACCTACACCGTCACGGCAAGCGTCAGCGATGCGGTAGGCAACCGCTCCAATCTGGCCAGCAGCAACCTGCTGTTCAGTATTGCGCAACCCAATACGCCAACCGTCAATAATCAGTTCACGAACTCTTCCACCCCAGTGGTCAGCGGGAAGGCAGAAAAAACCGCTGATGGGGGGCTGACTTTTATCAATCTGAGTGACGGCGATTCGCTCAGCGTGACGGTCACGTCCCTGTTGCCGTCTGGACCCGTCTATTCCGTGGTTTATGGTCTGACGGTTGGCGCGGCCAGCAACCCGTCGGGGCTCAGCTACGACGTCGGCACGGGCAACTGGGCTTTGGATCTGGTCGCGGCACCAGCGCGGATCAATTCAGCATATGAAGTTGCGGTCAGCGTTACGGTCGGAGGCGTTACCAAAGTCGACCGCAGCAGCCGGGAGCTGAACATCAATTCCGATCCAGCGGTCATCTACATGAACTACACCGGTGGGGACAATATCGTCAACGCCGGTGAAAAAGCCGGTAACGTCGTTATAAGTGGCTTCGGCAGCAGCAATGTTGATTCCGGTCAAACCGTCACCGTGACACTGGCCGACGGCAGCACCGCCACAACTTATACACAAGCCGGTGGAGTTTGGTCCGTCAGTGTGGCCGGCAGCAGCTTTGGTGCCGATGGCATCAAAACCATCAAGGCCGACGTCACCAACATCTGGGGCACCGCCGCCACCCAAGCCAGTCAGACTGTCACGGTTGACACGCTGGTGCCTGACATCAGCATCACCAGTTCAAAAACCGCGCTGATCGTCGGTCAGTCAGCCCAGATCACCTTCACCTTGAGCGAAGCTGCAATACTTCAAAATGGGGTTCAATATACGCCCGGTATGTTTACGTCGGGTGACGTCAGCGTCAGCGGCGGCAGGCTTACAAACTTTGTAGCTGGCAGCAGCAATTTAATCTATTACGCCACATTCACCCCTGACCTCAACACCACCACCACCGCCAGTATTTCTGTCTTAGCCGGCCAGTTCACCGACGCAGCAGGCAACCCCAATACAGCAGCACAGGTTATCAGCCTGGCGGTCGATACGGCCGCGCCGACGGTAAGCAGCGTCCGCCTGACCTCAGCCACAGGCCGTGTCAACAACACGCTCAACGCGGGCGATGTGGTCAGCGCGACGGTCACGATGAGCGAGGCCCTCAACTTCACGTTCACTCCGCTGCTCTCGCTCCAAATAGGCACCACCACTGTCCAAGCCATTTGTGTGTCCGGCTCGGGCAGCACAGACCTGTTGTTCACCTACACCATTGTAGCCGGCCAGGCTGACAGCAACGGCATCAGCATTGTCGCCAACAGCTTTGTAGTAGGTGGCGGCACGCTCAAAGATGCCGCTGGAAATACTGCCCTGCAGAACCAAGCCCAGGTGAGCGACAACCCAGGCTACCTCGTGGATGCCATTGCACCGACCATCAGCAGCATTGCACTGAGCTCGGCCACAGGCATCGTGGGTGGCAGGCTGAATGCGGGTGATGTGGTCTACACCACTGTCACCATGAGCGAGGCCACCACCGTCACCGGCACGCCGCAGCTCTTGCTCAACTTCAGTGGAACTGGGACTGCATTAGCCAACTACGTGTCGGGTAACGGCGGCACGGCCTTGGTCTTTGCGTACACCATACTGGCCGGACAGACCAGCAGCATCATCTTTTCATCCAGCGCCGTCAGCCTCAACGGCGGAACGATGACCGACGCCGCCGGTAACGCGGCCTCTCTGTTTAGTGCCCCGGTAGGTGCCAATCCTGGCTATATCGTGGACACCCTTGCACCGTTCGTCAGTAACGTCACCATCAGCTCGGCGACGGGCGCTGCGGACGGCCGCTTGTACAACACTGGCGATGTGGTCACCGTCACTGTCAGCATGAACGAAGTCACCATCGTCAACTCCGCAGGCGGCTCGCCACAGCTGGCGCTCAACATTGGCGGCACGACCGTTCTGGCCAACTACGTTTCGGGCAGCGGTGGTATCTATCTGTACTTTAATTACACATTGCTGGCCGGACAATCCGACGCGAACGGCATCAGTATTGCGGCCAACAGCCTCAGTCTTAACGGCGGCACGCTGATGGATGGCGCAGGTAACGCCGCAGTGCTCACGCATGCGCTGGTGGCTGACAACAGCAACTTCGTCGTTGACGCTATTGCACCACGCATCAGCAGTGTCATTCAAAGCTCGGCCAGCGGCGCTCTGAACAACAAACTCAATGCTGGCGATGTCGCCATTTTCACCGTCGTCATGAGCGAGGCCACCCTGGTGTTCGGCACGCCCAAGCTTGCGCTCAACATCGGCGGCGCCACGGTACAGGCCAGCTATATTTCGGGCAACGGCACATCGGCGCTGGTCTTCAGCTACACCATTCTTGCCGGCCAAACCGACGCCAACGGCATCAGTGTGGATGCCAACAGCCTGACCCTCAATGGTGGCATGCTGCAAGATGCCGCAGGCAACGCAGCCACACTGGCGCATGGCGCTGTGCTGGACAACCCCAGCTATCTGGTGGACACCACGGCACCGGGCGTCGCCAGCGTTGCCATCACCTCGGCAACAGGCGTGCAGAACGGCATCTACAACGCCGGCGATGTGCTCAGCGTCACCGTGACCATGGACGAAGCCACGACCATCACCGGCACACCCTATGTGACGCTTGGCATTGGCAGCAGCAGTGTTCAGGCGAATTACGCCTCGGGCAGCGGCAGCACGGCACTGGTGTTCCAGTACACCCTGTTGGCCGGGCAGACCGACACAAATGGCATCAGCATTGCCGCCAACAGCATCAGTGCGGGCAGCGGCACACTGCGAGACGCTGCCGGCAATACGGCGACGCTGACCCACGCGCTGGTGGCCGACAACGCGGCTTATCTGGTCGACACCATAGCCCCTAGCGTCAGCAGCGTCGCCATCACCTCGGCGACCGGCATCATGAACAACCGGCTCAATGCGGACGACGTGGTGAGCATCACGGTGACCATGAGCGAAGCCACAAGCGTTACCGGCACGCCGCAGATCGCGCTCAACCTCAATGGCAGCCTGGTCCGGGCCAGCTATGCGTCGGGTAGCGGCAGCACAGCACTGGTCTTCAACTACACCATACTGGCCGGTCAGAACGACACCACAGGCCTCGGCATAGCGAGCAGCAGCCTCATGCTCAATGGCGGCACGCTGCAGGATGCGGCCGGCAACGCTGCCACCTTGTATTCTGCTGGCACGGCCGATAGCCTCAACTACATCGTCGACAACACGCCGCCGTCCATCAGCCTGATAAGTGTTGTTTCTGCCACGGGGATTCAAAGCAACTTCCTCAACGCAGGCGATGTGCTCACCGCGCGTGTCCTCACCACAGAAGCCGTCAGCATCACTGGCACGCCACAACTCGCACTCAACCTAGGCGGGACCACGGTACTGGCCGACTATGCATCGACTGCCGGAAACTACCTCTATTTCAACTACACCATCCTGGCGGGCCAGAACGATGCCAACGGCATCAGCATTGACGCCAACGCCATCAGCCTGAACGGCGGCACCATGGTCGATGCCGCCGGCAACGCGGGCACCCTGGGCAGCATCCTGGTGACTGACAACAGCGGCTTCAAGGTCGACACCATTGCGCCCAGCGTCAGCAGCATCGTCGTCAAGGTGCTGGGAGGGGCTGTAGGGTCCTTGTTCGGCATAGGGTCCGGGATGGCTGCCACCGTGACCATGAGTGAAGCCACGACGGTGACCACGGCGGGCGGCACGCCCACGATCGCGCTCAACATAGGCGGCACCATTGTGCAGGCCAGCTATGCCTCTGGCAGCGGAAGTACCGCGCTGGTCTTCAACTACCCCATTCTGGCCGGCCTGAATGATGCCGACGGCATCAGTATCGACGCCGACAGCATCGCGCTCAACGGCGCGACGATGTCCGACACTGCGGGCAACAGCGCCCTGCTGAACTACGCTGCGGTGGCGGACAATGCCAGCGTCCGGGTCGACGCCATCAGGCCAACAGTCAGCGGCATTGTGCTGAGTTCTGCCACTGGCATCTTGAACAACACCCTCAACACTGGCGATGTGCTCAGCGCGACGGTCACGCTCTCCGAAGCGGTCATTTCTGGCAACGGGATGACGCTCGCGCTGAACATCGGCGGCGCCCGGGTGCTGGCCACTTATTTTTCTGGCGCCGGCACAAATACACTGCTGTTCAAATACATCATACTTGCCGGACAAAACGATGCCAATGGCATCAGCCTTGATGCCAATGGCTTGTTGGTGAATGGAACCGGCGTCTATGACCTGGCGGGCAACGCTATTGACCTTGCCCATGTGGCTGTAGCCGACAACCCGGGCTTCATGGTGGACACCATTGTCCCGACCATCAGCAACGTGGCCATCACCTCGGGCAGCACGATGGTGAACAACACGCTCAGCGTCGGTGATGTGGTGAGTGTCACCATGAGCACGAGCGAGATCGCCTACGTGAGCACGACGGGCGGCACGCCAACCATCACACTCAACATCGGTGGTACGTATGTGAACGCGAACTACAGCGCGGGCAGCGGCAGCAACGCACTGGTGTTCAGCTACACCATCCTGGCCGGCCAGAACGACGCCAACGGCATCAGTATTTTGCCCACCATGACGCTGAACGGCGGCGCCGTGACCGATGCCGCCGGGAACAACGCCACGTTGACCTTCACCGCAATCACCGACAACCTGAACTACAAAGTGGAGGCTGTTGCGCCCACGCTGACGTCCAGCAGCCCGACAGACAACACCACCGCCATGGCGCCGGGTAGCAATATCGTGCTGACTTTCAGCGAGACTGTGCTGGCCGGAAGCGGCAACATCGTGATCAGCAATGGCGCCGGCGACACCCGGACCGTCTCCATCAGCGATACCAGTCAGGTCAGCATCAGCGGCAACACGGTGACCATCAATCTCGCAGCCGATCTGACTAAGTTTGTCTACAACGTACAAATGGCGGCGGGCGTGCTGACCGATGCGGTAGGCAACCCCTATGCAGGCATCAGTAACGCCACGGCGCTGAATTTCACCGCGGCGGGGGTCAATCTTCAACCCTTCTACTCGACCAGCATGGGCGGCCCTGCCAGCACCGGTGGCTTTGCCATCTCTGGCGCTGTATCGGACGGAATAGCCGCAAGCGTGGCCAGCGCTGGTGATGTGAACGGCGACGGTCTCGATGACCAGATAGTCTTGGAGAGTAGCGGCGCCTATGTGGTGTTCGGAAAAACAGACACCCAAACCGTTTTTGCAACAGCCATCACCACAGGCATCGGTGGCTTTGCCATCAACGGGAGTGGGACGATGTACGTTCGCACTGTCGCCAGTGCCGGCGACGTCAATGGCGACGGCCTGGGCGACCTGCTTGTGACGTGCCCCGTCACCGGCCAACACTTTGTGGTGTTCGGCAAGAAAAGCGACACCATCAGCATAGAGCTTTCCGCCGTCGGCTTGGGTACGGGCGGCTTCGTCATCATTGAATCGGCAGCAACAGGTGCGATGGGTGCAAACAGGGGGGGAGCTGCGGCGAGTGCCGGCGACGTCAACGGCGATGGTTTGAATGATCTGATCATCGGCTTCCCCATGGCGGGGACCAGCTACTTGGTGTTCGGCAAAGCTGACACCATGGCCGTCAATGTCACGGATGTCGCCGCTGGCAGCGGCGGTTTTGTGATTCGCGGTGAGTCGGCCGGCGACTACAGCGGACAGAGCGTGGCCGGTGCCGGCGATGTCAATGGAGACGGCTTGGCTGACCTGATCATAGGTGCCCCCAAAAACAGCAATTCTGGACACAGCTATGTGGTGTTCGGCAAGGCCGACACCAACGCCATCAATCTCACAGCTGTTGCTGCGGGCACGGGCGGGTTCATGATCAAGGGCGCGCTCGTCTCTGAAGGCTTTGGCTTCAGCGTTGCCAGCGCAGGTGACATCAACGGCGACGGCCTGGCTGACCTGATTGTTGGGGCGCCCGCAACCGGCTCATCGCCTGGGCGCAGCTATGTAGTGTTTGGCAAGACCGGCGCCAGCACCGTCGACCTGTCTGTCCTGGGCACGGGCGGCTTCGTCATCAACGGTATAAAGCCTTCCGCCAACATACCAGGCGAGCTAAACGGCTTCAGTGTCGCCAGTGCCGGCGACATCAACGGTGACGGTCTGAATGACCTGATCATTGGCGGATACAGTACTTTTGGTAGCAGCTATGTGGTGTTCGGGAAAACCGACGCCAGCGCCATCGAGCTTTCCGCCGTTACCGGCGGCTGGGGCGGTTTTAAAATCATAACTGGATCTTCAAGCGAATTTTCTGGCGTCAGTGTGGCCAGTGCTGGCGACGTCAATGGCGACGGCCTGGCGGACTTGATCGTCTCTGCCAGTAAATCACGGACCGCAACGGGAACATATATCCGACGCGACTATGTGATCCTGGGCTCCAACACCGGGGTCTATGCCCAAACGGAAGTCGACCAACTCGGTACCACCGGCAATGACGTGCTGAGTGGTAGCAGCGCCGCTGAAACGCTGGTCGGTGCGGCAGGCAACGACACCCTGACCGGCAATGGCGGGACCGACGTGCTCTACGGCGGCGCGGGCGACGACCTCATCGTTGTCAATGCCAGCAACGTCAGCGCACTGTCGCTGGGCGTGACCGACGGCAATCTGGCGCGCGTGGACGGCGGGGGTGGCATCGATACCCTGAGAATGGATGGCGCTGGCATCATGCTCGATCTCACGGTGATTGCCAACGTCGGCAGTAGCACGCCTGGCAGCACGTCACGTCTTGAGTCCATCGAGCGTATCGACCTCACGGGCAGCGGTGACAATGCGCTGATCATCCAAAGCAATGATGTGGTCGACATGGCCGGGATGAACCTGATCAACAGCAGCAGCCGAGCGGCGCTGGGCTGGACGGACGCCAGCAACGGTGGTGGCACCTACACCTTTGCTGCCACCGAAAATCGCCATCAGCTGGTGATTGACGGCAACAGCGGGGACACCGCCAACCTGGCAGCCAACTTGGACGGCATGGGCTGGAGCAGCGTGGGCACGGTCAGCAACAACGGCGCGAGCTACACCGTCTACAACAATGATGCGAGCCAGGCGCAATTGCTGGTGGCCAGTGCCATCACTTGCACCGTGGCGCGTTCACCGGTCTACATCAATCTCTCGTCCGTCAACGGTTTCATCATCAATGGTCAGTGCGCCTCGGACCAGAGCGGCTACAGCATCGCCAGCGCCGGCGATGTCAACGGCGACGGCTTGAACGACCTGATCATAGGCGCCAAACTCAGCGATCCGACCAGCGCCCTGGTCGACGCCGGACGCAGCTATGTGGTGTTCGGAAAAACCGACACCGTTGTCGTCAATCTCTCGTCGATCGGTCAGGCAACTGGCGTGGGTGGCTTCGTCATCAATGGCCAATCTGCAGGTGACCAGAGCGGCTTTAGCGTCGCCGGCGCAGGAGATGTCAACGGTGACGGCCTGGCCGACCTGATCGTCGGCGCACGTTACAGTGATGTCAACGGCGTCAATGCGGGGGCCAGCTATGTGGTGTTCGGCAAGACCACAACTACAGCGATCAGCCTGTCGACCATTTCTGCTGGAACCAGCGCCGGCTTCATGATCAACGGCCAATGCACGCTGGATCAGAGCGGCTTCAGTGTGGCCAGCGCGGGTGATGTAAACGGTGACGGCCTGGGCGACCTGATCGTCGGGGCAAAACTCAGCGACCCGGCCACCGGCGTAGATGCCGGGCGCAGCTACGTCGTGTTTGGCAAGACCTCCTTTACAGGCGTTGCCCTGGCACTCGTTGCGCAGAATCCGGGCCAGGGCGGCTTCGTCATCAACGGCCAATGCACACTCGACCAGAGTGGCTTCAGCGTCGCCGGTGCTGGCGACGTGAACGGCGATGGCCTGGCCGACCTGATCGTCGGTGCCAACTACAGCGACCCCACCACCGGCAGCAATGCCGGGCGCAGCTATGTGGTGTTCGGCAAGGGCGACAACACCAGCGCCATCAACCTCTCGTCCATCGGTCAGGCCACGGGCCTGGGTGGCTTTGTGATCAACGGCCAATGCACGCTGGACCAGAGCGGCTTGAGCGTAGCTGGTGCTGGCGACGTGAACGGTGATGGCCTGGCCGACCTGATCATCGGGGCCAGTTACAGCGACCCTGTCACCGGCAGCAATGCCGGGCGCAGTTATGTGGTGTTCGGCAAGGCCACAACTGCGACCATCGAACTGTCGGCTGTCGCTGCGGGGCTGGGTGGTTTCGTCATCAATGGCCAGTGTGCGGGTGACCAGAGCAGCTTCAGTGTTGCCAGCGCCGGTGACGTCAACGGCGACGGCCTGAGCGACATGATCATAGGCGCAAAATTCAGCGATCCCATCAGCGGTGTCGATGCCGGGCGCAGCTATGTCATTTTTGGCAAGACCAGCACCAACGCGATTGAACTCTCAACCATAGCCGACTTGACAACGACGTCACCCAATGGCTTTGTCATCAACGGCCAATGCACGCTGGACCAGAGCGGCTTCAGTGTTGCCAGCGCCGGTGACGTCAACGGCGACGGCCTGGCCGACCTGCTCGTCAGCGCACGCTACAGCGACCCCAATTCCGGGGTCAATGCCGGACGCAGCTATGTCATTTTTGGTTCTATCAATGGGGCATTTGCACAAACGGCTGTCGATCAGCTCGGCACCAGCGGCAACGACAGCCTGACAGGCTCCAGCGCAGCAGAAACCATCATTGGCGGCGCAGGCAATGACACCCTGGTTGGCGCGGGCGGCGCGGATGTGCTTTACGGCGGCGCAGGCAATGACATCATCATCATCAATGCCAGCAATGTGACGGCCTTGAGTTCGGTCTTTGGTGCCGGCGGCAATACCGCCCAGCTGGCCCGGGTCGACGGCGGCAGTGGTTTCGACACCCTGAGGCTGGACGGCGCCGGCATCATGTTCAATCTGGATAATCTGGCCAATCAGGGCGATGGTACGCCCGGCAGCACATCGCGCCTCGAATCCATAGAACGCATAGACATCACCGGTAGTGGCAACAATTCGCTCACGCTGGGTTACAACGATGTGATTGACATGAGCGGCGTGACCCTCATCAATAGCGGCACCCGCGCTGCCCTGGGCTGGACCGATGGCAGCAATGGCGGCGGGACCTATACCTTCTCCGGCGTCGAGGCTCGCCACCAGCTTGTCATCGACGGCAACGCCGGCGATGTGGTCACGCTGAACGGCATGAACTGGACCAGTGTGGGCACGGCCAGCAACGGCGGCAACCTCTACACCATTTACAACAGCGACTCCGGCCTGGCGCAAGTGTTGCTGGCGAACGCCATGACGAGCTCAGTGCAGACCGCCATCAGTCTTTCGGCCATCGCGCTGGGCATCGGTGGTTTCGTCATCAATGGCCAGTCTGCGGGTGACAAGAGTGGCATCAGCGTCGCCGGCGCCGGCGATGTCAATGGCGACGGTTTTGCCGACCTGATCGTTGGCACCCGATACAGCAGTCCGGCCGCTGGCGCCAACGCGGGACGCAGCTACGTGGTGTTCGGCAAAGCGACGACCACGGCCATTGATCTGTCTGCCATTGCGAACTTGACGACACCCAGCGGCGGCTTTGTCATCAACGGCCAGTCTGCGGGTGACAAGAGCGGCTACAGCGTGACCGGCGTTGGGGATGTCAACGGCGACGGTCTGGCCGACCTGCTCATAGGGGCTTATCGCAGTGACCCGGCCGCCGGCGTTGATGCCGGGCGAAGCTATATTGTGTTTGGCAAGACCTCGACCACAGCCATCAATCTCTCAAGCATTGGTCAGGCGACCGGCGTGGGCGGCTTTGTCATCAACGGTCAGGGCGCGACTGACTTGAGTGGCGGGGGCGTGTCCGGTGCTGGAGATGTCAACGGCGACGGCCTGGCCGACCTGATCGTCGGCGCCAGATTGAGCGATGCCGCCGCCGGCACGGACGCCGGGCGCAGTTATGTGATTTTCGGCAAGAGCTCGACCACGGCCATTGATCTGTCGGCCATCGATCAGACCACGGGCGTGGGCGGCTTTGTCATCAGCGGCCAGTCTGCGGGTGACCAGAGCGGCTGGAGCGTCGCCAACGCGGGTGACATCAACGGCGACGGCCTGGCCGACCTGATCATTGGTGCGGTTATTAGTACCGGTACCCTCAACCTTGCGCAGGTCGGACGCAGTTATGTGGTGTTTGGCAAAACCGGCACGACCCGTGTGGACCTGTCTGCGATTGGTCAGGGCACGGGCGTAGGCGGCTTCGTCATCAACGGTCAGTGCGCCAATGACCAGAGCGGCTGGAGCGTCGCCAATGCGGGTGACGTCAACGGCGACGGCCTGGCCGACCTGATCATAGGCGCCCCCGGTGGCGACCCGGTCAGCCCCACCCGCAATAACGGCGGACGCAGTTATGTGGTGTTCGGCAAGACGGGCACCACCAGCGTGGATCTCACCGCTATTGGTCAGAGCACGGGCACAGGCGGCTTCGTCATCAACGGCTGGGCTGCAAATGACCAAAGTGGCGCCAGTGTCTCCAGCGCGGGGGACGTCAACGGCGACGGCCTGGCCGACCTGATCATCGGGGCCAGTTACAGCGACCCCGCCACCGGCAGCAATGCCGGGCGCAGTTATGTGGTGTTCGGCAAGTCTGCAACCTTGGCGATCGAATTGTCGTCCGTCGCACTGGGGATTGGTGGATTTGTCATCAATGGCCAGTCTGCCGGTGACCAGAGCGGCGGCAGTGTGCGCAGCGCGGGGGACGTCAACGGCGATGGCCTGGCCGACCTGATCGTTGGCGCACCGAATAGCGCCCCGGCCGCCGGCTTCAATGCCGGGCGAAGTTATGTGATTTTTGGTTCCGTCAACGGCTCGTTTGGGCCAACGGCCGTAGATCAGCTCGGCACCAGCAGCGCGGATACCCTGACCGGGACCACCGATGGCCAAACGCTGGTGGGCGGCGCAGGCAACGACGTTCTCATAGGCCACGGCGGGGCAGACATCTTTTACGGCGGCTCGGGCAATGACATCATCCACGTCAACGCCAGCAACGTTGCAGCCCTCAGCGCCGCCTTGGGTGCCGGCGGCAACAACAGCCAACTGGCCCGAGTAGATGGCGGCAGCGGCATGGACACCTTCATGCTTGATGGCGCCGGCATCACCCTTGACCTGTCCCGCATCAGCAATCAGGGCGGCAGCACGCTGGGCAGCGCCTCACGCATCGAATCCATTGAGCACATAGACTTGACCGGCAGCGGCAACAATTCAATCGTGGTGGCTTACAACGATGTGATTGACATGACCGACATGAACCTCATCAACAGCGGCACCCGCGCCGCCCTGGGCTGGACAGATGGCAGCAATGGCGGCGGCACCTATACCTTTGCGGCCAGCGAAGGGCGTCACCAGCTGGTCATCGACGGCAACGCTGGCGATGCCGCCGCGCTCAACGGCGGCGACTGGCTCAGCATGGGCACGGTAACCAATACCAGTGGCGGCCTTTACAACGTCTACAACAGCACCACAGGCCTCGCGCAGGTGCTGGTGGACAGCGACGTTAGCCGAACGGTACAGGGCGTCGCCCTGGGCAACGTGATTGACCTGGGCGCCTACGGAAAACTCATCGCACCGGTGCAGGTGGACGGCGGAAGCATCTACTACTACTGGGACAGAAACGGCAACGGCATAGCCGATACCACGCCTACCAACGCCACGGGTGACTACATGACACACGACGTGCTGGATGCAATCTTTAACCATGACATTAACGGCGTTGTCAACACCACAGTCTTGAACGCCGACGGCAATTACGGCACGACCGACGTTTACCGATATGCCACCCTGAACGGCATCAAACTGGCCTTGCCGACGGTGGGCGCGGCCAGCAACAGCGGCGGCACGGCGGTAGGCTCAGCAACAGCATCGAACGGCAGCAATGCCGTCAATGCGAGCTATAACGACCTGCTGGCGGTCTGGGATGCCTACAACGGAAACGGCATTGGCTCAACCACGGTTAACGCCACACCGCCCGGGTGGGAGCCCTATGCGTACTGGTCAGCGACAGCAGTCAGCCCAGGTCACGCCTACGTGTACTTGGCCAGCAGTGGCGTCACCAATGGCCTCCAAGACATTTACACCAATGGCCTTCCGGTGGCGTTGCAGGTGATCGGGTGAGCGAGCGCCTCAGCTTGCCTGAAAAAACCTTTCTGCATGTCGGTTGTGGCCCCCTTCGCCTTGACCCCCTGACGGGGCACGCGCAGCGTTTCAAGGGATTTTCTGCATCGCAATGGCGGGAACTGCGCCTGGACATTGATCCGCAGGTGGCCCCCGATGTCCTGGGTAGCATGACCGATATGGCGTCTGTGCCTGACGGCAGCATGGATGCTATTTACTCCTCGCACAACATTGAGCACCTCTATCCACACGAGGTGCCGCAGGCGCTGGCGGAGTTCAAACGGGTGTTGCGCAGCGATGGCATAGTGGTCATGACCTGCCCCGATCTACAGTCGGTATGCGCCCAGGTCGCCGACGACAAATTGACGGAAACAGCTTACGTTTCTGCCGCTGGTCCGATTTCACCACTGGATATTCTTTATGGGCTGCGCCCGGCCATGGCTGCAGGCAATCTGTTCATGTCACATCGCTGCGGTTTCACCCTGAAAGTCTTGCTTGGCACTTTGCAGGACGCCGGGTTTTTAAAGGTGCTTGGCCGTCGCCGGCCAAAGCAGTTTGAGCTGTGGGCCCTGGCCTGTATGGCAGATATTGACGATGCCAGGCTCAAGGAACTGGCGTGGGAGTTCTTTCCTTGAAACCACCGAGTCAGCGCACAAGACACACCAAAATCAAAAATTGAATGACCGCTGTCAGCCATCACGACACTATCGCCATGCTGTGGCGACAATTAAACCAATCCACCACACAAGCAAAGCTGTGGCTTGACCTGGCACGCAGTTATGCCAGCCACGACTTACCGTGGCAGGCAGGCTACGCGGCTCGTCAGGCCTTGCGCTTTGATGCAAACCTTGGCCCGGCATTGCAGGCGCTAAAAATTGGACCATGGAAAGAGGCCGGCACGGGAGACGCCATGCTGGGCCGCGCCGCACTCACGGCGGCATCCTCACTGGCTGAGCGGTTTAGACTGTGGGTCGAGGGTTGCCCCGGCGACTGGCTGACTTGCTTGTATCTGGCACGTTTATCAGAGATGAACAGCGAGCTTGAAGTGCCTCAGACGCTGGCACAAGCGCAGTCGCTGGAACCGGTGGCGGGCGAATCCTTGCACTGGATGGGCGTTTGGCGGCTCAATGCGGGCAATGCCAAAGGCGCGGTAGCGGCTTTGTCCGGCCTGCTGGATATTCGTCCGGTGCGCTTTGGCTCAATGATGTATCTGGGCGAAGCCTTGCTTGAAACGGGCAATATCGCAGCCGCAGAGAAAGCTTTTGCGCGTGCCTCGCTGTCGGTCAATCCGGATTTTTTGCAGACACTGGCGGCCAGAGTTTATGCGCACAATTATTGGCAGGAAGCGATTGACATCTTGAGCAAAGCACTTTCTTTCAGCCCCGAAAGTGTGCCCATTTTCATGGCGCTGGCCAAGATACAGTCCGAGGTTTATGCGCTGGCCGATTGTCGTGAGAGCTTGCGCCGGGTGCAGGCACTGGAGCCGGGCAATCTGGACGCTGCGTTGCTGGCAGCCGGACTACAAGGGCGTATGGGTGACGCACACGGCCATCTGGCGACATTGCAAGCCGCTTATGAGTCGGGGGGTGATCCGCTATCTCGCCTGGCCTCCAGTGTGGCGATGACCTCGCTGTACCACGACGCGCTGCCGCCGACAGAAGTAGCCGCTTTGCATCGTCGTTTGTGCGCACCCATAGAAACCGCAGTGGTGCAAAAGACCGACTTCTCCAATGCCCTGAGTTCGAATCGACGTTTGCGGGTCGGCTATGTGACGGGCGACTTGCACAGGCAGCATCCGGTGAACATTTTCATGTTGCCGGTATTGCTGCGCCACGACCATGCGCGCCTCGAGATTTTTGTGTATCACACGGGGACGATGCACGATGACTACACGCGTCAGGCCAAGGCCTGTTCCGACCACTGGCTGGAGGCTGTCAAGCTCGACGATGGCGCCTTGCAGCGAGCGATTGTTGCCGATCAGATTGACATCCTGGTTGATCTGGCGGGGCATACATCCACCCATCGCCTGGGCGTTTTTGCCCTGCGTGCTGCGCCAGTGCAGGCCACTTTTCTAGGTTACCCGTATTCCACCGGTTTGGCGGCCATTGACTGGCTGGTGTGTGACGCCATAGTCAGCCCGGCGGACCATGCCCACCTTTACAGCGAAGGCCTTGCGCAGTTACCGGGAAGCGTGTTTTGCTGGGCGCCGGTGGACAACTACGCGCTGCCGCCCGCACGCCCAGTGGCTGCACCAGTGGTGTTCGGCTCGTTCAATAACGCCATGAAACTTTCGCCCCGGACGATTGCCTTGTGGGCGCAAGTGTTGCAGGCGGTGCCTGGCTCACAGCTGTTGCTCAAGGCGCCGTCATTCCGCGATGCCGCCGTGCAGAAGCGCTTTTCAGACTTGTTTGCAGCGCAGGGAATTGCAGCAGAACGCCTGACTTTCCGTGGTCCTTGCGGTCTGGCCGAGATGATGCAGGAGTATGGCGACATGGACATCGCGCTCGACCCCCTACCCTATAACGGCGGCACCACGACGCTACAGGCGCTATGGATGGGTGTACCGGTGCTTGCATTGGCAGGCGGAAATTTTGTTGGCCGCATGGGCGCAAGTTTCATGACCACGCTGAACCACGCTGATTGGGTGGCCCCAGATGAGGCCGGCTATGTGGCGAGGGCGCTTGCGTTGGCCCTGGACTGCACAACACTGCGAAGCGGCCGTGCGTTGTTGCGTGATCAAATGGCCAGCTCAGCACTATGCGACATCTCCACCTATGTGACCCACTTTGAAGCTCTGCTGCAAAAAATGTGGGCCATACATTGCACAGGTCAAGTTCAACGCTTGATTCCAGCGTTACCTGTTTCCACGATTTAAACAAGAGATTTAGCCATGCAGACCATTGAGCCCAGTACCCGAACGGCGCCCAACTTTGAGATCACCACCTCGCGCCATTTCACGGCCTGGATGGCGGAGCAAAAGCTCTCTATCGCACTGACCACCTACCAGATCGGAAAACTGTTTTTACTCGGCCTCAAGGGGACGGGTGAGTTGTCCATGTTTGAGCGTACTTTCAATCGCTGCATGGGGCTGTGTCCCACGGCTAATGGCTTTTACATGAGCAGTCTGCATCAGGTCTGGCGATTTGAGAACCTGTTCAACCATGGCCAGCTGCAGGATGGCTATGACCGACTCTATGTGCCGCAAGTTGGCAACACCACGGGCGATCTGGACATTCACGACATGGCAGTTGGCGCTGACGGTCAGTTGGTATTTGTCAATACGCTGTTTGGTTGCCTGGCGACCTTGAGCGACACCCATAGTTTCAAACCGCTCTGGCGTCCGCCGTTTGTCAGCAAACTGGCGGCCGAAGACCGTTGTCACCTGAATGGCTTGGCGATGAAGGACGGGCATCCCGCCTATGTTACTGCCGTTGGGCAATCCGACGTGGTGGACGGCTGGCGCGAGCACCGCGCAGGTGGCGGTATTGTGATGGACGTGAACAGCAATTCCATATTGGCCAGTGGCTTGTCTATGCCGCACTCGCCGCGCTGGCATCAGGGCAAGCTGTGGCTGCTCAATTCGGGCTCTGGTGAATTCGGACACATTGAGCTTGAAACCGGTCGCTTTGTACCGGTGAGTTTTTGTTCCGGCTATATGCGCGGACTGCATTTTCATGGCAACTTTGCGCTGATAGGCACCTCCAAGCCGCGCCATAACAAAACCTTCAGCGGACTGGCGCTGGATGAAAATCTTAAATTGCGCGGCGCCGAGGCCCGCTGCGGCGTGCAGGTCATTGACTTGCGCACTGGCGACGCAGTGCATTGGATGCGCATCGAGGGCGTGGTGGATGAACTCTATGATGTGATCACCCTGCCCGGCGTACAGCGGCCTATGGCGCTGGGTTTCAAGACCGATGAGATCAACCGCGTCATCAGTATTCAGGAATGAGTAATATCCGGTGGCAGAACCTGGAAATCAGCCAGCCAGTTCGCGCGATGAGCTTGCAGCAAACACCACGCTGCCTCTGGCTGACCGGCCTTTCAGGTGCGGGAAAGTCAACCATTGCCGATTTACTTGAGCAACGGCTGCACGCACGCGGACTGCATACCTATATTTTGGATGGTGACAATCTCCGCCACGGACTCAACCGGGACCTTGGGTTTACAGATGCAGACCGGGTCGAAAACATCCGCAGGGTGGCAGAAGTCGCCAGCTTAATGGTGGATGCTGGCTTGATTGTGATCGTCGCATTGATATCGCCTTACCGGGCGGACCGCGACAGCGCGCAAGACCTTTTCAGGACTGGGGAATTCGTGGAAGTGTTTGTCGACGCCTCGCTGGCGGAATGCGAGCGCCGCGATCCCAAGGGGCTATATGCCAAAGCCAGACGTGGGGAATTGAAAAATTTCACGGGCATCGATAGCCCTTATGAATACCCCCTTGCGCCTCATGTGCACTTGCAAACATCGAACAGCACGAGCGCAGCATTGGTGGAACAGGTGGAAAACTATCTGGGTTTGAGCACACAGAAGCCAACTGGGCATTGTTGACACCCCGGCAATTACTTCTGCCACAAGGCATGCGAGCCGCTGAAAGTCCTGTCTGGTAAAGGCTCTCTCATGGGCGTGCGGCTGGCGTGATGTCGCCAGCAAGCTAAGCGCAAACAATTACCCGAGTGGAAAAAAAGCCATCAGTCGAAAGATTGATGGCTTTTTTGATTGGGCAGGGTAAAAATACGCCAGAATAAACTGCCTGGATTCCAGCCATCAACATTTTTCAAAACTATCGGCCACGCTGTGATGGCTGGTTAAGGGCGCAGCGCACAAGTACTCCCAACAATGTTACGAAGCCATTGATGTGCCGGATCAGCCTGAAACCTGGGATGCCAAAGCAGCGATACCGTGAACTCAGGTGTAGCAAACGGAAGCGTAAAGGTGTGCATTCCTGCTCGCAAATTTCCGGTGTGGCGCTCTGGAACGCTTGCGACTAAATCAGTGGCACGAGCCAACGCCACTGCGGTAGAGAATCCCCCGACTATTGCTGCAATCGCTCTTTCAAGACCGATTGCACTCATCGCTTCATCAATTGGACCCATTTCGAGCCCTTGGCGCGAGAAACCAATATGCTTGGCGGTCGCATACTTTTCAGAAGTGATCTTGCCTTGACTCAGAAAGTGCCCCCTTCTTACGACGCCAACAAAACGGTCTCTGAACAAGGATTGGGCTCGCACTTCCGGTCCCATCGCACTGGCAACTACGCCCGTCTCTAGGTCAACGGTACCTTCACGCAATTGAGCGCTGTCTTTGTCTAGTTTCTGCACAAATCGCAATCGCACACCAGGAGCCTCCGAGCTCGTACGCGCAATGAGGTCTGGACCAAAATTCTCAGCAAAGCCTTCGCTGGTTCGCAATGTAAACGTTCGGATCGTCTTTTGTAGGTCTGGCGCCGCTGCGGGACGAAGCACCGACTGGGCCTCTTGCACAAGCTGACTGACCTGCGCGCGAAGTTCAAGCGCTCTGGGCGTTGGAACAAGGCCCCGTCCAGCTCTCACTAGCAGTGGATCTCCGGTTGTGTCTCTGAGCCTTGCCAGAGCCCTGCTCATGGCCGATGGACTGAGATGCAATCGCTTGGCCGCGCGCGTCACGTTGCCCTCAGAGAGCAGTGCGTCCAGGGTTACGAGCAAGTTGAGATCGGGTGCAAACATGACTTCACGATAGCGTAATTCCCCCAATGTATAGCGTTGAACGCACAAATAAATTGCGAATGCTGCGCCTTCCGCAATGCCTCACAAATGCCTACGCTTAACGCACCCCATCGCACGGGTTAAAAAGAAGGAATTCATATGACGTTAAAAAGTAAAAAATCAGAAAAAATAGCCGCAGAAGGCCAAACAACACCACCTGTTCGCTGGGCGCTTGTCAGCTTGTCGCTGTCCATGTTGCTCTCGTCTTTAGGTACCAGCATTGCCAACGTTGGCCTGCCCACCTTGGCTCATGCATTTAATGCCTCCTTTCAACAAGTTCAGTGGGTGGTTCTTGCCTACCTACTGGCTATCACCACACTGATTGTTAGCGCAGGACGCTTGGGTGACCTGATTGGCCGCAGGCGCTTGATGCTGCTTGGAATATGCCTGTTTACGGTTGCCTCTGGCCTGTGCGGCATCGCGCCGACGCTGTGGCTGTTGATTGCCGCGCGAGTGGTACAGGGTTTGGGTGCGGCAGTCATGATGGTTCTCACGATGGCCATGGTCGGTGAGGCAGTCCCCAAGGAAAAGACAGGCAGTGCCATGGGACTGCTGGGCACCATGTCAGCCATAGGAACCGCGCTCGGTCCCACACTGGGTGGCCTCTTGATCGCAGGCTTCGGTTGGCCAGCACTGTTTCTCATTAATTTGCCGTTGGGGATTTTGACGCTCGCGCTCGCGCATCAGTACCTGCCCGTGGACCACAAAGTTGAAAAGAGCACGCAATCCAAGTTTGATGTGCCGGGGACCGCATTGCTGGTGATGACGCTTGCAGCCTATGCCCTTGCCATGACCATAGGACGTGGTAGTTTCGGTCAGCTCAACATCACATTGCTGCTGATGGCCCTCCTTGGTGTCGGACTTTTCGTCTTCACCGAGTCGCGGACAGAGGCCCCCTTGATTCGGATGGCAACGTTCCAGAATTCTGTGCTGAGCGCCGGCTTCGCAATGAGTGCGCTTGTTACTACGGTGGTGATGGCGACACTGGTTGTCGGCCCCTTCTATCTTGCTGGTGCACTTGGACTTGACCCCGCGCATGTCGGCCTTGTCATGTCGTCAGGCCCCATCATTGCGGCACTCACAGGTGCTCCGGCCGGGCGCCTTGTTGACCGGTTGGGCGCATACCGGATGGGCATTGCCGGGCTCATTGGCATGGCCTTCGGCGCTTCCACTATGGCCCTGCTTCCGACAGGGTTCGGCATTGCTGGTTATGTCGTGCCGCTCGCCGCAATCACTGGTAGCTATGCACTATTTCAGGCCGCCAACAACACGGCAGTGATGAGCAATATTCGGCCAGACCAGCGCGGTGTCATATCCGGCATGCTCAACCTGTCGCGCAATCTCGGGTTGATCACAGGCGCATCAGTGATGGGCGCAGTGTTCGCCATGGGAGCGTCCACGGCCAGCCTGTTGACCGCTCCGCCAGGTTCAATTGAGTCAGGCATGCGACTCACCTTCGCTGTAGCGACAGGGTTGATCCTGCTTGCTTTGGCTATAGCGCTTACAGGCCAGGCACTTTCACACCGCACACGCAAATAGAGGCCGCAACAGCATCAGTTTTACCTAGCCTTGGAATTGAAGACTTTGCCGAAGCCAACTGCGTTGGTTAGTACGCCGAGTTGGAAAACAAGCAAAAATAAGCCCCTCAGGAGGGGCTTATTTTGTTTCCTTGACGGCTTGGAAGCCGCATGGATACCGGGGTTTGGCTGCCTCGATGGCTTTGACTGTTAATCCCAATGGTATCGCCCCACAAATACCATTCCCAACACCACGAATCACGCTGAGCTGGCGCGGGGCAGGAATGGCTTATTTGGGATGATTAAGGACTGTTCTCCAATGAAAAAGCCCCGGCAGTCAGACTGTTCGGGGCTTTCATGGACTCTTAAAGAGTATTACTGGCGGAAACGGAGAGATTCGAACTCTCGATGAGGCTCTACACCCCATACTCCCTTAGCAGGGGAGCACCTTCGGCCACTCGGTCACGTTTCCAATAATCGAATTATCTCACGACTTCGCCGTCAATTTCAGTTCAGGGGCTGGTCCAGGTCAAAAGCCTTGTGCAAGGCACGCACCGCGAGCTCCATGTATTTCTCATCAATCACCACAGAGGTCTTGATTTCGCTGGTGGAAATCATCTGGATGTTGATGCCCTCTTCGCTCAGCACGCGAAACATCTTGCTGGCGATGCCGACATGACTGCGCATGCCGATACCGACGATGCTGACCTTGCATATCTTGGCGTCACCGGTGATTTCCTGCGCACCCAGTGCCGGCAGGACTTTAGCCTTGAGCAGGTCGATTGCCTTGGCGTAGTCATTGCGGTGCACAGTGAAACTGAAATCGGTTTTGCCATCGCGGCTGATGTTCTGGATGATGACGTCGACCTCGATGTTGGCTTCCGCCACGGCACCGAGAATCTGATAGGCGATGCCCGGAGTGTCTGGCACGCCGAGCACAGAGATTTTGGCTTCGTCGCGGTTGAATGCGATGCCCGATACGATGGCTTGTTCCATGTTTTCGTCTTCCTCAAAACTGATCAGAGTGCCGGACTTGGCCTCAATGTTGATGTCAATATCCCAATCGGTGAAGCTAGACAGCACGCGCAGCGGAACCTTGTATTTACCGGCAAATTCGACCGAGCGAATCTGCAGCACCTTGGAGCCCATGGAGGCCATCTCCAGCATTTCCTCAAAGCTCACGGTCTGCAGACGCCGCGCCTCGGGCACCACACGCGGGTCTGTGGTGTAGACACCATCAACGTCGGTGTAGATCAGGCATTCGTGGGCTTTCAAGGCTGCGGCAATCGCCACAGCCGAGGTGTCCGAGCCGCCACGACCTAGCGTGGTGACATTGCCGCCATCGTCGACGCCCTGAAAGCCGGTGATGATGACCACCCGGCCAGCGTCAAGGTCGGCGCGCACTTTTTTGTCGTCAATGGACTCGATGCGGGCTTTGGTGAAGGCGCTGTTGGTCTTGATGGTGACCTGCCAGCCTGCGTAGCTGACCGACTGCATGCCTTCGGCTTGCAGTGCGATGGCCAGCAGCGCGCTGGACGCCTGCTCGCCCGTGGCGGCAAGCGCGTCGAGTTCCCGGCCGTAGGCGTCATCAGGCCTTGCCGGTGCGAGCTCTTTGGCCAGGCCTAGCAGGCGGTTGGTTTCACCACTCATGGCGCTGGGAACGACCACCATCTGGTGGCCAGCTCGCGCCCACTTGGCGACGCGCTTGGCCACATTGCGGATGCGCTCGGTTGAGCCCATCGATGTGCCGCCGTATTTATGAACGATCAATGCCATTGCAGGATGTCAATCAGAAGTTGGTTGCCGAAAAGTTTGCTTTGGAAGCCTGCTGGGCCTGCAAACTGCAGTCCATCAGGCGACGCGCAGAGCCTGGGCGCCATCAGCAAAGCCTTAAATTATACCTAGCCGGGCCAGCAGACCGCAGGCAGGAGCAGCCTCAATCGACTGTGGGCGAGTAATCCAGAACCGCCCGGTTACGCCTGATGTGGCCGCTCGCGACCTTCAGATGGATCTGATGTCCGCGCGTGGTGCAAACGGCAATTTGCGCCAGCAACTGCTCGAGTTGCGCCGCGCTTGGCGTGGCCTGATGCGCCACACGCAGCCAGTGCCGCAAGACATTGGCCTGCCTGGCCTTTGACAGCTCTTGCAGCGGCTTGATGGCAGGTGGCGTGCCCGTCAGCGCCAGGTCTGCAGCGGCCACCTCGAGCAGCAGCTCATGCGCTTGCGCCGCGTGCCGGGCGCTGCGCGCAAACGTTTCACGAAATTGCGGAAACGCCTGGTTAAGTACGGGCAACAGGCGGGCTCGAATACGGTTGCGGGTGTAGCGCTCGTCGGTATTGGTCGGATCGTCGACAAAAGGAATGTTCTGATGCGTCAGCCAGTCGCGCAGCACTGCAGCAGGTGTTTCCAACAGCGGCCTGAAAAACACCGCGCCAGCGCGCTCAAACTGCGCCGGCATCGCAGCCAGACCCGGCAGCCCTGCCCCGCGGCTGAGCGCCAGCAGCATGGTTTCGACTTGATCGTCGGCATGCTGGCCCAGCAGCATTGCGCTCAATCCCAGCTGCTTCGCAGTGTCAGCAAGCGCTGCGTAGCGGGCGTTGCGCGCCGCATCTTCCGGGCTTTGCCCGCTGGCGTGCGCGGCGTTTACCTGCAGCACGTGCAGCGGCACATCGACAGAGGCGCAAACCGACTCGCAAACACGCACGAAATCATCAGCCGCGCTTTGCAAGCCGTGATGAATATGGATGGCATGGACCTGGCCTGGCCAGCGCTTGGCAGCCGCCAGCAGCAAGGCCGTGGAATCTGCGCCGCCACTGTAGGCCACGCCTACAGGCCGGTCAAAAGCCAGCTGCGTCAGCGCTGAAGTGGCCGGGTTGGCGTCGCTTTGCTGCGCGATGGCAGCCTTTGACAAGTCGGGCCGCTTTTGAATGCGCGACTTATTTTGCGTCGGCTTTGGTGTCTGTGAAGCGGCCATAGCTTTGCAGACGATCGTAGCGACGGTCCAGCAATTCCTTGATTTTCAAGTCGCTGACCTGACGGAAAGCATCGTTCAAGGCGCGCTTAAGAAACGCGGCCATTTGCTTATGGTCTCGGTGCGCGCCGCCTACCGGTTCGTTGACGATTTTGTCGATCACGCCAAGCGCTTTCAGGCGGTGCGCGGTAATGCCCAGCGCGTCGGCGGCCACTTCGGCTTTTTCAGAGGTTTTCCAGAGAATCGAGGCGCAACCTTCGGGACTGATGACCGAGTAAATCGAATACTGCAGCATCACGACCTGGTCGGCTACCGATATGGCCAGCGCGCCACCCGAGCCACCTTCACCAATGATGGTGGTGATGATGGGTACTTCGAGCTGCGCCATTTCGAAAATATTGCGCCCGATGGCCTCTGACTGACCGCGCTCTTCGGCGTCGATTCCGGGGTAGGCACCAGGCGTGTCAACGAAGGTAAACACCGGCAGCTTGAACTTCTCTGCGGTTTTCATCAGCCGCAACGCCTTGCGGTAGCCTTCGGGCTTGCTCATGCCGAAGTTGCGCAAGCCGCGTTCTTTGGTGTCACGGCCTTTTTGGTGGCCCAGCACCATGCAGGCCGTACCGTTGAAACGGGCCAGGCCGCCAACGATGGACAGGTCATCCGAAAAATGCCGGTCGCCGTGCAACTCGACAAAGTCAGTGAATATCTCGCGAACGTAGTCCAGCGTGTAGGGCCGCTCGGCATGGCGGGCGATTTTGGTGATCTGCCATGGGGTCAGGTCACTGTAGATGTCTTTGGTGAGCTGCTGGCTCTTTTTGGCGAGCTGGTCTATCTCTTCAGAAATGTCCACCGCTGATTCGGTCTGCACATAACGCAACTCTTCAATTTTTCCTTCAAGGTCCGCAATCGGCTGCTCGAAATCGAGGAATGTCTTTTTGGCCATGGTCTGCTCCTGAAGGCTACTTAAACGGATGCTTGCTCTGCATCGACAACCGGCAAGGGGTCCAGCGAACGCCAAATATACCAAGTCGCGACGCTGCAATAAGGCGCCCAGGCGGCGGCCACTTCGCGCGCATCGCTGCGACTGACCGACTCACCTGAAAAATAATTGTGGCTGATGCCATTGATGAGGCCGACATCGTCGAGCGGCAACACATTGGGGCGCATCAGGTAAAAAATCAAAAACATCTCGGCGGTCCAGCGGCCGATGCCGCGAATCGCGATCAACTCGGCGATGATGGCCTCGTCATCCATCGCTGCCCAGTCTTTGACGTGTACCGTGCCGGCGTCAAAGTGGATGGACAGATCAACCAGGTATTCCACCTTGCGCGCGCTCAGGCCGGCCGCACGCATGTCGTCAACCTTGAGCTTGAGTACATGGCCGGGCGTCATTTTCTTGGGCAATGCGACAAATCGGTGCCACACGGTCTGCGCGGCCTTGACGGATATTTGCTGGCCCACGATGCTGCGCGCCAAGGTGCTGAAAGCGTCGCCGCGCGACTGCAGGCAGGCATCACCAAACTGCGGGATCAGCCGCTTCATGACGCGGTCTTTTTTGACCAGATGCTTGCAGGCGTCGGCCCAATAGGCGGGAATGGTCAGAACCGGTGCGACCTCGGGCAAAGCGGCTTGCTCACCGGTTTTGGCGAGCTGGGGTTTCGCTATGTTTTTCATAGCTGGTGGCGCATGCAATTTGTGGGCCGGAGGCCGAAACGACGAGAGGAAATCAAGATTTCGCCTCCCAGGTCGTGCCGCCAGGCGCATCTTTCAGGACAATGCCCTGAGCCAGCAGATCATTACGGATTTTGTCAGCCGCCGCGAAATCTCTGACATTTTTTGCCGCCAGACGCTGGGCAATCAAGGCTTGAATGCTCGCGTCGTCCAGGCCAGCACCCGTCTGCAGGAAAACGCCAGGCGCACTTTGCAGCAGCCCCAGGCAAGCACCCAGACTTTTGAGCAGGCCAGCGAGCTCGACTGAACCGGTTTTATTGACTTCGCCGGCCAACTCGAACAACACCGCCATGGCTTCGGGCGTGCCAAAGTCCTCGTCCATCGCGGCCTTGAAACGCGCAGCGAAGGGATTGGTCCAGTCCAGCACAGTCCGGGCCTCGCTCGTCAACGTGTCCCCTTGGACAAGCTCGGGAGAAACGGAATGAAGCGCAGTATACAAGCGCTTGAGAGAGTTGCGCGCATCGTCAAGATGCGCATCACTGTAATTGAGCGGGCTGCGGTAATGCGCGCGGATGATGAAAAAGCGCACTGTTTCGGCGTCATATTTCGCCAAAATTTCACGGATGGTGAAAAAATTGCCCAACGATTTGGACATTTTTTCATTGTCCACGCGCACAAAGCCGTTGTGCATCCAGATGCGGGCCAGCGGTTTGTTGAATGCGCCTTCTGACTGGGCGATCTCATTTTCATGGTGCGGAAACTGCAGGTCAGCGCCGCCACCGTGAATATCAAAAGACTCGCCGAGCAGCTCGCACGCCATGGCCGAGCACTCTATATGCCAGCCCGGCCGTCCCATGCCATAGGCACTGGGCCACTTGGCGTCATCGGGCTCACTGGCCTTGGCGCTTTTCCAGAGCACGAAGTCCAGAGGGTCGTCCTTGCCGTCAAGCACCTCAACGCGTTCACCGGCACGCAACTCGTCAAGCGACTTGCCAGAAAGCTTGCCATAGCCGGCGAACTTGCGGACCGAATAGTTCACATCGCCCTGGCCAGAACCGGCCTGCGACTGGTAGGCCAGACCCTTTTGCTCAAGCCGGTCAATCAGGCTCAGCATCTGCGGGACATAGTCGGTGGCACGCGGCTCGTGGCTGGGCCGCTCTATACCCAGCGCATCGGCGTCCTGGTGCAGGGCGGCGACCATTCGGTCGGTCAGGCCGCGTATGGTTTCGCCGTTTTCAACCGCACGTTTGATGATCTTGTCATCAATATCGGTCACGTTGCGCACATAAGTGACGCTCAAGCCCGAGACCTTGAGCCAGCGCTGAACCACATCAAAGGCGACCATGGCACGCGCATGGCCCAGATGGCACAGGTCATAAACCGTCATGCCGCACACGTACATGCGCACATGGCCGGGAATCAGCGGCGAAAACTCTTCCACGGCACGCGACAGCGTGTTGTAAATCCTGAGGCTCATGAATGGTCTGGGTGCGAAGCTTGACGCGTGCTTGTCAAGAGGTCATAAAAAAGCGCCGTCTCAAGGGCTGGGGCGGGTCAGCGGTCAGATAGGAAAGTATTTGAAATCAGCTTGGCAGGGGTGATGCTCGGGCGAAAAACCGACTCCCGGCCGGTATGGCTGAACTATACCCCTCAGTTACAATCGAGCAGTATATCCAGCCGGCGTCCACCGTCAAAAGCATTCGAAATTGCAGAGGTCTTATGTTCAAGTCAGCAAGCCATTCAAGTCCATATCCTTCAGGTGATTTCTCTGTGTATGTGAAGACCGCTCTGCGCGTATTCTTGCTGGCCGCATCGCTGTCTGCTGCGGCTGCGCATGCTGACGACTATGCCGACGTGAATCGGCTGATGCGTGCAGGACAACTCAGCGAGGCCCTGAGCAAGGCCGAACAATATCTTGCAGCCAAGCCGCGTGACCCGCAAATGCGCTTCATCAAGGGCGTGATACAAACAGAAGCCGGCAAGCCATCTGACGCCATTTCAACCTTCACGCAGATCACCCAGGATTACCCTGAGCTGCCAGAGCCCTACAACAACCTGGCTGTTCTCTACGCCGGCCAAAGCCAGTTCGACAAGGCCAGAGCCGCGCTTGAAATGGCGATTCGAACCAACCCGAGCTATGCCACCGCCCATGAAAATCTGGGCGATGTCTATGCCAAGCTCGCGAGCCAGGCTTACAGCAAGGCCCTGCAGATAGACGCCAGCAATACCGGCGTGCAACCCAAGCTGGCGCTGATCCGTACCCTGTTCGCGCCAGAAAGCAAAGGCCAGAAACCGACAGCAGCGCCCGCCATGCCCGTCCTTGCTGCACCGGCGGTGGTCACGCCAGCGCCGGCAAAATCAGCACCTCCCGCCCCTGCGCCAGCACCCGCAGTGACAAACAAACCTGCGCCTGTCGCGACACCACCGGCTTCGCCCGCTGCACCTTCGCCGGAGGCGAGCAGTGCTGGTCAAAAGGAAGTTGAAGCCGCGGTGCGCGCCTGGGCAGAAGCCTGGTCCAGCAAAGACATGAACGCCTATCTGGGCAGCTATGGCCAGAACTTCGACCCGCCCGGCAACCAGACACGCAAAAGCTGGGAGGCCGACAGGCGCACGCGCATCGTGGGTAAATCACGTATCAGCGTAAAACTGTCCAACCTGTCGGTTGCCGTGCAAGGCGGCAAGGCCACCGTCAAATTCAAGCAGGATTACAGCGCCAACGCGCTCAATGTTTCGAGCCGCAAGACACTGGACTTGGCCAAGGTTGGCGATCGCTGGTTGATTGTCCGGGAATCGACGGGCGGCTGATGACTCGCAGTAGATTCCGCGGGCGCAGCATGCGCTTTTCTCAAATCCTCCATTGCGTCCTGAATTGCGTCCAAATTTCCACTTCTGCATGAAGCCAATGAATCGGATCGCTCCTGCTGTTCTATTGATTGCGCTGGCGCTAACCCTTACGCCACTGGCACACGCTGAAAAAAAGAAGCGCAAAAGCCGCGCAGACGAGACGCCCAGCGCAAGCCGCAAGTCCGCGCCCGAACAGCCGCGAGAAGGCGAAGCAGAAGCACGGCTGATAGACATTTACAAACTCATAGGCCAGGCCAGGACACGCGAAGCGCTGCCGAAAGCCGAAGCACTGGTGCGAGACCACCCCAACTTCCAGCTGGCCCAGCTGATTTATGGCGACTTGCTGACAGCCCAGCAACGCCCGCTACGCATGCTGGGCGATGTGCCAGAGGCCACGGCCAAGGCCGCTGGACCGATGCTCGCAGACCTGCGCAACGAATCACAACTGCGTCTGCAAGCCTTGCGCGAGCGACCAGCGCAAGGGCTGCTTCCTTCGCAGTTTCTGGCACTTTCATCGCAAAACAAACACGCAATTGCCGTGGACGCTTCGAAATCAAGGCTTTATCTGTTCGCAAACGGCCCAGACGGGCTGAAGCTGATGGGCGACTACTACATATCGGTTGGCAAGTCCGGGACCGAAAAAAACACTGAAGGCGATCTGCGCACACCTTTGGGGGTTTACTTCATCACCAGCAATCTCGACCCCAAGTCCCTCAAAGACTTTTACGGCTCGGGCGCACTGCCGGTCAACTATCCCAACCAGCTCGATGTCAAGCGCGGAAAAACCGGTGGCGGCATCTGGCTGCACGGCACGCCGCCCCAGAACTTTTCACGTCCACCGCTGTCGACCGACGGCTGTGTGGTGTTGGCCAACCCTGATTTGCTGCACATCATCAAGACGGTCGAGATACGCACCACACCGGTGGTGATTGCACAAAAAATCAAATGGGTAGCGCCACAAGCGGTGAAGATGGACAGCCTGCTGTTTGAAGACGCACTCAACGGCTGGCGCGCAGCCAAATCCAGCGGCGACATAGGACGGCTGTTGTCCTGGTACACCACAGACTTCACCAGCTATGGCAAGACATTGGCAGAGTGGAAACCAGCCGTGCAATCTGAAGTCCGGCAACTCGGTGGCCGTGGCGTGCAGCTCAAGGACGTCTCTTACCTGCGTTGGACCGACAGCAACGACACCATGGTCGCAACCTTCGGCGAGCTGGTCCAGGGCGCAAAAACAGGCCGCACCAAGCGCCAGTACTGGACCCGTCAGGGAAGCCAGTGGAAAATATTTTTTGAAGGAGTGATCTGAATGACCCCCGAAAACTTCATGCGCCAAAAGCCGGCAAGGCGCACATGGCTGGCGGCCACGTTGGTGGTAATCGCCTGCTTGCACAGCCCGGCCGGCGCGCAGACAGCGCCCAAGGTCAAGTTCGTCACCAGCGAAGGGGAGTTCATCGTTGAGGTCTACCCCGACAAAGCACCCAAAACCGTTGAAAATTTTCTGCAGTACGTCAAGGACAAACACTATGACGGCACGATTTTTCACCGCGTGATCAGCAACTTCATGGTGCAAGGCGGTGGCTTTGACGCCACCTATGCCCAAAAGCCCACGCGGCCACCGGTTGTGCATGAAGGCCAGGAAGCCATCGCCAAAGGTGGACCTAAAAACATTGTCGGAACGCTGGCCATGGCCCGCACCAGCGAGCCCAACTCGGCGTCTTCGCAGTTCTTCATCAATGTCAAGGACAACGACTTTCTCAATCCCACGGTCATTCCCCCGGGCGATCCTGTGCCGAGGTTTGAATACCAGGGGCAAGTCTATAAAAACACGCCACGTGCCCAGCTGACCAACGCACCCCAGCTGTTCGGCTACACGGTGTTTGGCAAGGTCACCAGCGGCATGGACGTGATCAACAAGATCAAAGGCGTAGCCACCGGTGCTGGCGGACCTTTCACCAGCGACGTGCCCAAAACGCCGATACTTATAAAATCAGCTACCTTGCTGAACTGATTCAGTCGCGCAAAAAATTTACAACCCATCCATACAGGACCATCATGAGCAATCCCAAAGTAGAACTTCACATCAAAGACCACGGCGTGATCACGCTGGAACTTGACGCCGAAAAAGCGCCAAAAACGGTTGCCAATTTTTTGAGCTATGTCGAAAAAGGCCACTACGCCAACACCGTGTTTCATCGCGTGATTCCTGGCTTCATGGTGCAAGGCGGCGGCTTTGAAGTCGGCATGAAGCAAAAAGCCACGGACGGCGAAATCGAAAACGAGGCCAGCAACGGCCTGAAGAACGACAAGTACACCGTCGCTATGGCGCGCACCAACGCACCGCATTCGGCCAGTTCACAGTTTTTCATCAATGCCTCGGATAATGGTTTCCTCAACCACACGGCACCCAGCGCTTCCGGCTGGGGCTACGCCGTGTTCGGCAAAGTAGTCGCGGGCACCGACGTGGTTGACAAGATTGAAGCTGTCAAAACCGGCAACAAGGGCGGCCACAGCGATGTGCCACAAACCGATGTCGTGATCGAAAAAGCCGTCGTCCTTTAAGTTCCAAATCGTCGATTCGTCTAGATGGGCGTTTCAAGGATGGATTCATTGAAACACCCACAGACCGTGCCTCAGATGGTGGAGCTGGTTGCTCCCCCAGCCTGGCGCACGGTCGATTTCATTTCGGACCTGCACTTGCAAGCCGCTGATTCTGCCACTTTCAAAGCCTGGCAGCATTACATGCAAAGCACACCGGCCGACGCGGTGTTTATCCTGGGCGACTTGTTTGAAGTCTGGGTAGGTGACGACGTGCTGGGCAGCGGCGCCGCGTCAGACAGCCCAAGCTTTGAAGACCAGTGTGCTGAGGTACTGAGCAGCTGTGCAGACAGCCGGGCTGTATTTTTGATGCACGGCAACCGCGACTTCCTGCTTGGCCAGTCCGAAGGTGCGAGCTCGCTGATGGCCCTGTGCAATGTCGGCCTGCTGGCCGACCCCACTGTACTGGTCTTTGGCGGCCAGCCAGACCAGCGCTGGCTGCTCTCGCATGGTGACGCCCTGTGTCTTGCCGATCTGGACTACATGCAGTTTCGAAAACAAGTTCGCAGCAGCGAATGGCAGCGGGCGTTTCTGGCCAGGCCGCTGGCCGAGCGTCAAGCCATTGCGCGCAGTCTGCGCGAGCAAAGCGAAGCCAAAAAACACACAGGAACTGACTACGCCGACCTTGATGCAGCCAGTGTGGTGCAGTGGCTGGCAGCCGCCAACGCGTCCACCATGATTCACGGCCACACCCACAAGCCGGCCCGTCATGAATTGCACAACGGCTTGCAGCGCGTGGTGCTTAGCGACTGGGACACACAAGCACCCTTGCCGCGCGCCGAAGTGCTGCGTCTGTCAGCCGGTAACCTGCAGCGCATCGCGCTGACCTGAAAGATCAGTCAAAACGTCCGCAAGGACTACGACTGACCCGATGAAATGCTCAGGCAGATGTCCTGCGGCGCAGGGCTTGCAAGGCCAGGGCAGAAAGCGTCAAGGCGCAAAACGCAGCACCCGCATAAAAAGTGAAGGCGGCGCCCAGGCGGTCCCAGACAAAACCGGCCAGACCGCTGGCAACCAGCATGGCCAGGCCGCTGATCAAGTTGAAAAACCCGTAGGCTGTGCCGCGCAAATCAGCCGGCGCCGTGTTGGCGACCATGGTCGCCAACAAACCCTGCGTGATACCCATATGCACGCCCCACAGCGCAACACCTGCAAGCACTACCGACCAATGCGCGCTGCTTGCCAGCACCAGATCAGCGGCTATCAGCACCAGCAGGCCCAGTGCCAGAAGCGCCTGATGGCTGATTCGGTCTGACAGCTTTCCGAAGGGATAAGCCGAGAACGCATACACCACGTTCATGGCCACCATCACCAGCGGCACCAGTGCCAGCGCCATGCCGCCTTGCTGCGCGCGCAAGACCAAAAAGGCCTCGCTGAATCGCGCCAGCGTGAACACCGCGCCTATGCACACCACCCACCAGTAGGCCGGGCCCAGGCGCTTGAGGTTCTCACGTCGAATCGGATTGATACGCTGATGCGGCTCGCTGCGCTCGGGCTCACGCACGCCGACAAGCAGCAGCACGACCGCCAATATGCCGGGAATCACTGCCACCCAAAAAACGGCACGAAAGTCGTTGACCCACACCAGCATCAGACCCACGGCCAGCAAAGGCCCGACAAAAGCGCCTACAGTGTCCAGTGATTGCCGCAAACCAAAGGCCGCGCCGCGCAAATGTGCTGGTGCGATATCGGCCACCAGCGCATCGCGCGGCGCGCCGCGAACGCCCTTGCCAACGCGGTCCAGCAGCCGGGCAGTGAGCACCACGCCCAGGGAAGGCGCAAGTGCAAACAGCGGCTTGGTCACAGCGCCCAGCGCGTAGCCAAACAGCGCCAGCCACTTGCGATTTCCGAGGTAATCACTCAAGGCGCCAGAAAAAACCTTGACGATCAGCGCGGTGGACTCCGCCAGACCTTCAATCAGGCCGACAGAAAACGCACTCGCCCCGAGCACCGTGACCATGAACAGCGGCAGCAAGCTGTGAATCATCTCCGAAGAAATATCCATCAACAGGCTCACAAAGCCCAGCACCCAGATGCTGAGCGGGATCTGCCGCAAGGTGCTGGTATTGACCGGACTCATGGTGACTCAATGCGCGTGCGCTGACGTCGATGCCGCCGGGCTCAGGACGGGCGACACGCCAGGACTCAAGAAGCAGCTGTGGTCAGTTGTGCCCTGCTCCACCTGCAAGGTGCTGTGCTGAATTTGAAAGCGTTCTTTCAAAGTGTGCACGACGCTGTCGAGATAGATGTCACCAGGATAGCCTTGCGGCATCACGAGGTGCACCGTCAGGGCGCTCTCGGTCGTGCTCATGCCCCAGATATGCAAGTCATGAATATCGGCAACGCCAGGGCATTGGCGCAGGTATTGGTCTACCGCCGCGGGCTCAATGTGCTGCGGCACAGCATTCAAGGCCAGTTGCAGCGCCTCGCGAAGAAGTCCCCAGGTGCTCAGCAAAATCACGGCCACAATCAACAGGCTGACAGCCGGGTCCAGCCAGTACCAGCCCGTGAACAGCATCACCAGACCCGAGATCACCACACCCAGAGACACGGCCGCGTCGCCCGCCATATGCAGGTAGGCACCGCGAATATTAATGTCGGTCTTGCTGCCTTTCATGAACAGCCACGCCGATGCCCCGTTGACGAGTATGCCCAGGGCTGCGACCCAGGTCACCGTCAAACTGGCGACAACGGGCGGCGCGTAAAAGCGCAAGATGGCCTCCCACGCAATGGCGCCACAGGCGAGCAACAAGAACATGGCATTGGCCAGAGCCGCCAAAATAGAGCTGCTGCGCAGGCCGTAGGTATAGCGTTCACTGGGCACACGACGCGCCAGAAACATCGCGCCCCAAGCCAGCAGCAAGCCCAGCACATCCGACAGGTTGTGACCGGCATCAGCCATCAGTGCGGTCGAATTGGCAACAAGGCCGTAGCCGAACTCCACAACGACAAAAATGCTGTTGAGTACAACCGCGATGAAAAAATTCCGGCCCTGGTTCTGCGGCTCACCATGATGATGGGCCCCATGCCGATGCGCACCATGCGCGCTTGTGGAGTCGTGTGAATGTGCCATTCGTTCGCCTAAGGTTTCGATCAATTCTAGGTCGCCTGTCAGAGATGGCTTATTCTCTCCCTTGATGCTGACCTGCCTGCGATTTCTGCTGCACACCAACCAGGCCCCGGCCATTCCCGAAGCCTTATGGCGCGAGACACTGGCACGCTACCCGTTTCTGGCCCGGCTTTCAAGCGACCAGCAGGCGCGGCTGTGCCGCCTGGCGCGCGAGTTTCTGGCTGGCAAGGAATTCAGTGGCGCCCAGGGCTTGGCGCTAAGCGACGAGATGGCCGTGGCGATTGCCGCTCAGGCCTGTCTGCCGCTGCTGCACCTGGGCCGTGCAGGCCTGAAGCTTTACGATGACTTCAAGGGCATTGTGGTGCACCCAGGCGCCATGCTCGCGCGGCGCGAACGCACCGACGCGGCCGGTGTCGTGCACCGCTACAACGAGGTCCTGGCTGGCGAAGCCATGGCGGGTGGCCCGGTGACGCTGAGCTGGCAGGACGTCGCGGATTCCGGCGAATCAGCCGAGCGTGGCCAGAATGTCGTGATTCACGAGTTCATCCACAAAATCGACATGCGGGATGGAGCGGCCAACGGCTGCCCGCCACTGCCCTCGCGTGCAGCGCATGCCACCTGGCGGGCAGTGATGGAGTCGGCCTACGAAGACTTTAAAAGCCAGGTGGTGATGGCCGAACGCTTTGGCGGCCCAGCGCCCTGGCTCGATGCTTATGGCGCGCAATCACCAGCCGAATTTTTTGCCGTGACAGCCGAGGCCTATTTTGTGAACCAGACACGGTTTGCGCAGGATTTCGCGGCACTTGCAGCATTGTTTGATGCCTTTTTCAAAACCGGAAACAGCCCGCAGCCCTGATGGCGCGCGGCCAAGCCAAGGACAAGCCATCCCATGGACCGTGTCAAACCACTTTTTGCCCGCTTCCTCAGCGCACGGCGCACCCGCCACCTGTTTGGTCGCCGCATCATCCTCGAGTCCCTGTCAAAAAGCGATCACGCGCGGCGCGTACCTGAGCAGTTTTCACTGCAGCTGGTGCAGCTAGCCAAGGCTGATCTGGCCGATGTACTTGCCCAGCTGCACACCCGCAAAGAAGGCCTGAGCCGCGCCGAGGCCAACGCGTTGCGCGCCAGGTTTGGCCCGAACGAGGTGGAGCACGAAAAGCCCATACCGTGGTGGCGCCACCTCTGGCTGAGCTACAAAAACCCCTTCAATCTGCTGCTGAGCCTGCTGGCGGCCCTGTCCTGGATTACTTCTGATATCAAGGCCGCCATCGTCATTGGCGCCATGGTCGCGCTGTCCACAATGATCCGTTTTGTGCAGGAGCGGCGCTCCAGCCAGGCGGCACAAGCCTTGAAAGAACTGGTCGGCAACAAGGCGACCGTGCTGCGGCGCGCGCTGCCGCCTGTAGGCCCGCTGGAGCTGCCGATCAAGCAGCTGGTGCCTGGCGACATCGTGCTGCTGTCCGCCGGCGACATGATTCCGGCCGATGCCCGGGTAATGGTCGCCAAAGACCTGTTTGTGAGCCAATCGGCCATGACCGGGGAATCATTGCCGGTTGAAAAATTTGCCATCGTCAAGGACCCTGCACAAGCGGCGCTCGGCATGAGCAACCTGGTGTTCATGGGCACCAATGTGGTTTCGGGTTCGGCCACCGTGGTCTTGCTGGCCACCGGCAACCAGACCTACTTTGGCACGCTGGCCATGCACGCGAGCGCTGAAACGCAAGAGGTCAACGCCTTCCAGGCCGGCGTGAACAAGGTCAGCTGGCTGCTGATACGATTTGCCCTGGTCATGGTGCCACTGGTTTTGCTGATCAACGGGTTTACCAAGGGCAACTGGCCTGAAGCCTTTTTGTTTGCGTTGTCGGTGGCGGTCGGGCTGACGCCTGAAATGCTGCCCATGATCGTCACGACCACGCTGGCCAAGGGCGCGGTGCTGCTGTCGCGCAAGAAGGTCATCGTCAAGCGGCTAGACGCGATCCAGAACTTCGGCGCGATGAATGTGCTGTGCACCGACAAGACCGGCACGCTCACGCAGGACAAGATCGCGCTGGCGCGCCACACCGATGCGTTTGGCAACGAGTCCGAGGAGGTGCTGGGCTTGGCCTACCTCAACAGCCACTACCAGACCGGCCTGAAAAATCTGCTGGACCGCGCCGTGCTCGAGCATCTCGATGTGGCCAGAGAGCTGCAACTCGATCAGAACTACAGCAAGGTGGACGAAATCCCGTTTGACTTCCAGCGCCGCCGCATGTCGGTGGTGGTCTCCGAGCGGGACCATCACCACGAGCTGATCTGCAAGGGCGCCGTGGAAGAAGTCACGGCCGTTTGCAGCCACGTGCGCGAG
This sequence comes from Comamonadaceae bacterium, assembly GCA_947443645.1. Lineage (GTDB taxonomy): Bacteria > Pseudomonadota > Gammaproteobacteria > Burkholderiales > Burkholderiaceae_C > Polaromonas. The sequence continues at coordinate 55,653 of CANEXF010000006.1, forward strand.
GGAGACAAAACCATCGCGCTAGACGCCGCTACGCTTGATCGCGTGCACCGCGTCACGCGCAGCCTGAACGAAACAGGCCTGCGCGTCGTGGCCGTGGCGATGAAGGAAATCCCGCCCGAGCAGACGGTTTATTCGGTGGCCGATGAGGCCGCACTGACACTGATAGGCTACATCGCCTTTCTCGACCCGCCCAAGGAATCGACCGCCCCGGCGCTCAAGGCGCTGGCCAAAAGCGGCATCAGCGTCAAGGTGCTGACAGGCGACAACGAACTGGTGACCGCCGAGGTCTGCCGGCAGGTCGGCCTGACGGTTCAGGGCATGATGCTCGGCACGCAGATCGACAGCATGGACGACAAGGCCCTGGCCGGGGCGGTCGAGCAGAACACGATTTTTGCCAAGCTCTCGCCGCTCAACAAGGAGCGCATTGTGCGCAGCCTGCGCGGCAACGGCCACATCGTCGGCTTCATGGGTGACGGCATCAACGACGCCGCAGCGCTGCGCGCGGCCGACATCGGCATCTCGGTGGATACAGCCGTCGATATCGCCAAGGAGGCTGCCGACATCATCCTGCTCGAGCGCAGTCTGCTGGTGCTGCAGCAAGGCGTGATCGAAGGCCGCAAGACCTTCAGCAACATGCTCAAGTACATACGCATGACGGCGAGCTCCAACTTCGGCAACGTCTTTTCTGTGCTGATCGCCAGCGTCTTTCTGCCCTTTTTGCCCATGCTGCCGCTGCAACTGCTGGTGCAAAACCTGCTGTACGACATCTCGCAAACTGCCATTCCGTTTGACAACGTCGATGCGGATCTGGTGCGGCAACCCTTGCGCTGGAACCCCGACGACATCGGCCGTTTCATGGTTTATTTCGGGCCGATCAGCTCGGTTTTCGACATCACCACTTTTGCGGTGATGTGGTTCGTGTTCAAGGCCAACTCTGTCGAACAACAGACCCTGTTCCAGTCGGGCTGGTTTGTCGTTGGCCTGCTCACACAGACGCTGATCGTGCACATGATTCGCACGCCCAAAATCCCCTTCGCCCAAAGCCGCGCCGCCGCGCCGCTGATGGCGACAACGCTGGGCATCATGGTTGCCGGAATATTTTTACCAATGGGGCCGCTGGCCGGCTACTTCAAGCTGGCAGCGCTGCCGCTGCCCTACTTCGCCTGGCTGGCGGCCATCCTGCTGGCTTATGCGCTGCTGACGACGCTGATGAAGCGCTATTACATAAGGCGCTTTGGCTGGCAATGACAGCCGTGCAAGCTAAGCTACCTTCAGCGGCGACGAACGTGCCAGGTTCAGCGCCAGCAGCCGCTTGAGGATTTCTTCGTCAGGCATGTCGGGGCTGTAGTCGGCCCAGCCGTAGGCCGCTGCCACGGCGGCGTCGAGTTCCTTGTGCGCCGCGTCCAGCCAGGCCGGGCGCAGGTTGTAGAGCTTGGTCAGCGTGCGTTCGGCCAGCTCTTTTTCAAAACCGTCTTTGGGCAGAATGCGGTCAGGGTAAGGGCTGACCGTCATGCCGAGGGGGATGACCTCGGGTACCCGCTGCGTCCACTCGGGTGGATTAAGCCAGGCTTCGCGCAGGTCGTTCAGACGATGGGCGGCGCGGGCGATGCATTCGGCCGCCGGGCGCACGGTGCCCGCAAGACCCGCAGGAATCAGTGCGCCCGTCCCCGGTGTGACCCCCTCTCCCGCTGGGAGATGGTGGGGGTGAGGGCTGCCCGCCAATGCCTCGGTTTTCTGGTGCGCTGTGTCAGCGGGGCTCAAGCCTTCAGGGAAGGGGAAGGTCTCGAAACAGGTGGTGGGCGTGTAGCGCGGATCGTTGCCCACGCCCAGCCAGCTGCACATGCGCAGCGACCAGAGTTCGTGGAAGCGGCTGTGCAGGATGCCGAAGGTGGTGTCGTCGGCGCGGGTGATGGCAACGCAAAGGTTTTCAGGGATCTGGATTGCTGGCATCCAGGCAAACACACGATGTTTTGCAACCATCGGCGTGACGACAAAGCGCTGCAATTTCGACAACTTTTCACGCAGGCCTGGTCGCGCATCGCCGTAAAGCCACCAATGTGTGCGGTGCCAGTCGCGGCGCACATTGGCTCGTGTTGGCTTGACCGCTTGATCAACATACGCGAACGGCGTCTCAAACAACGCAGCCTCACTCAGCGGCATATCGCAGCCAAAGTCCACGACCCAGCGATTCTGCGGTCGACGCGTGACATCCAGGCCATTGGCCCAGGGGCGAACCACAAGCGCATTGGACTTTCCGTTGGGATTTGGCAAGCGCAACCATTGAGCGGCAAGATCACGCGGAATATCGAAGGGGCCATTTTTCTGCGTCCCAATATAAGAAGCATCGGCGTTCACGACCAGCTTCCTCACCTCACTCACACCGTGCGTCACACTTAAATCTGCGGGAATAAGTTCAACGTCATCACCATCAAGCCTCGCAGTTTGAGCGGCATGACCGAAGCAGATGAGTGAGACGCGCACAGCTGCCCCCTCATTCACCCAGCCTTCATCACTCCAGGCCTCATAGATGCGTGAGGACCGCGTTATCGCCTCAAGAACTTTGCGATTGGTACCACCTCGAATCGAGTTAGTGGCCACCAGCCCCGCCGCACCCAGGCCATTGGTTTCGATTGCCTTGAGCGCCTTGTCAAACCAGTAGCACACCAAATCTGCGCCGCCGGGCACCCGTCCGTCATACACGTTACGCAACATGAAGGTGTATGCCTCGCCCAGCTCCCGAATCATCTTGCGGTCGCCCAAAAACGGCGGGTTGCCAATCACCACACTCGCCTTGGGCCACGCTGCTTCGTACACCTTGCCCTCAGCGTCAAATCTCAAGAGCGCGTCACGGCACTCGATATGGTCCAACGGTTCCAGCACCGGGTTGGTCTTGAACTCGTAGCCGTGCAGCAAGCGCCACTGCAGCTCGCCTATCCACACCGTCACGCGCGCGAGCTCGGCAGCGTATTCGTTGAGCTCTATGCCCAGCATGTTGTGCGGGCCAGTCACCAGGTCGGCCTCGCGGTCCAGGCCCAGCATGGCGGCGTCAATGTGGCTCTGGTGCTCTATGTCTTTGAGCGCCTTGAGGCCAAGGAACAAAAAGTTGCCGCTGCCGCAGGCCGGGTCTAGCACGCGGTAGTTCTTGAGCTGGTCCAGCCAGCCGATGAAGCGCTGTTTGGCGGCCTTGTAGTGCTTGTCGCCTTTGCGTGTATTTTTGGCCATCAGCGCCCGTATGGCCTGCGCAGTCTGCTCCCATATTTGTAGCAGCGGGCGCTTGAGCACGGGCTCGATGATGCGCATGATGGTGGCCGGGTCGGTGTAGTGCGCGCCGAGCTGGCTGCGTTTGCCGGGGTCCAGCCCGCGCTCAAACAGTGTGCCGAAGATGGACACATCAATCGCGCTCCAGTTCAGCGCCGCGGCGTTGCGCAGCTCGGTCGTGTCGAGCACGTTGAGCGCCGGCACCTTGATTTTTTTGAACAGGCCGCCGTTGAACCACGGTATGTCGTCGTTACCATACAGGCCGCCGTCGCGCATGACGGTGAATAGGTTGCTCAGGCCCGCGGTGAGCTTGTCGCTGGTGAGCTTGCGGTTGTTGACCAGGCCCTCAAACATGCGGCCGGGCAGCAGGCCCACGTCTTCGGCAAAAAAGCAGAACAGGCATTGCGTGAGGAAGTGCGCTACCTCGTCGGCGTGGCGCTGCGCCGCCATCGGATCTGTGTCCTTGGCGGGCCCGCGCTTGCGCAGGCCATCGGCCAGGGTGGCAAAACTTTTGGCCGCGGTTTCGGTGATGTCTCGGCTGGTTTTTTTCGGGCGAAAGCTTTCAGGGTCTGTCCAGATACGGCGCAGCAGGGCCAGCTTGTCGGGCTGGTCCATTTCGGCCAGCGTGACCGTGTGGGTTTCGGTCGGGTGGCCGGTGAACTGGGTGTGAATGCGCAGCGTGAGGCGGTCGCACACCACCAGGATAGGTGGATTGCTCAAAGCAAGGCTGTAGCTCAGCAGCTGCTTGAGCGCGGCGTCGAGGTTTTTGCCGGGTGCCTTGTTCTCCCAGGCAAAGGCGCCGCGCCTGAAGACGTCGGCATAGCCGGTGCGCCCGCCTATGACAGCATTTTTTTCTTCGAACAGATAGCCGTCTTCGCTGCCGGGTTTAGGCACGCCCAGCAGTTCGCACAGATCAATGAAGTGGCTTTGCGCGCCCTGCTCTTCGTTGAGGTGAAAGGCCGGGCCGCCGGGGCCCCATTTGGCGATGAAGGTTTGGGGGGTCATGGCTTAGGGCCTAGTAACCGCGCAACAGCATGTCGAGCGCGGTTTCGATATCGGGTCCCCGCGCTTGTACAGACGCGATGCTGGCACGCAATTCATTGACATAAAAAACACTGATACCCAAGGGATGCAGGCGCAAGAATTCACCTGCCACCTCAACCGTCGGGTTAAAGCGTTCCGTCAACCCGGGCACCGCCTTAGAGCGAGCCAGGGGCACACACACTCGTTCTGTGAATTGATAAAGCAGATCGCTTTGTATCTGAAGCACAAAAGGAAACTCGGGGCGGTCTTCGGCAATGGGGTTGGGATAGATGTCGAAGCGGGCCATAAATGTGAACAGACAGGAGTGAAACGAAACGCGGTTACCGACAGATCAGGTTGGCAATGCGGTGGGCTTGTCCGCTTGTGATTGACGCCAGCGCCGTACACGTTGAGCATAAGGCTCACGCGTGCTGGCCCAAGCGTTGTACTTCGCAATCTCGGCAGCGTTGTCGGCCGCCCACTTCCGATTTCCTGCAGCAGCGACTGAGACTGACTGGGGACGAACTGGCGACTTGACCTCATAAGACGCGACTTCTTCCCCAACCTGTAGGTCTGCAGGTACAACCTTCACTGGCAGCAACTCAACCCGACCGTCGGGGTGAAAAACAGCATCGTAAAGTTGTCCCGCAAACTTCTTACCCAACGATATCTGGCCGCTGGCGCCGACTTCTTTCAACATGATGAATCCTTAATGACCGTTATTACCGTGGCCGACCAGATATTGCTGCAGCTGCTCGGTAGCCGTGCCGACCTGAGCGATGCGCTGCGTATAGGCTTCAAACGCCGCACTGTTTTCCAGCGCCCACTGGGAGCACTGCTCGTAGCCGCCCGGAGGCAACCAGCCATCGGCCGTGACAACAGGCCGAGCTTCTGGCACCCGGTTGGCGGGCACGGCTTTCATTGGAATGAGTTCAAACCGCTCGTCGGGATGAACGATCACGTCAAACAGGCGACCTGCAAACTTCTTACCCAGCGATATCTGACCGCTGGCACCGACTTCTTTAAGCATGGCGACTCCTGCAAAATGCTCGTGCCATCATGCCGCATGAAAATAAGGGCGTCAAGCCAAGGCGGATGTAACGCGAAGCGCGGGCCTCAAGCTGCGTAGCCAAACACCGCGATGCAGTGGCAGACCGTACCCAGGGCCACAAAGATATGCCAGACAAAATGGCCATAGCGCAGGCGATGGTCGGTTGCAAAAAAGGCCACGCCCAGCGTGTAGGCCAACCCGCCAGCGACCAGCCAGAACAATCCCCAAGCCGGGATCAGCTGCCACATAGGCTTGATGGCGATCAGGGCTATCCAGCCCATGGCGAGGTAGAGAAAGGTTGAAAGGCGCGGCCAGCGTATGCCCGCAAAAGCCTTGGCGGCGATGCCTGCGACCGCCATGGTCCAGACCAGGCCGAGCAGAGTCCAGCCCCAAGGCCCGCGCAGCACGCCCAGAGTGAACGGCGTGTAGGTGCCGGCAATCAGCAGATAGATGGCGCTGTGGTCAAGCACCTGGAAAACCTTTTTGGCGCGCGCGGCCCGAAAGGTCGGCAGCGCGTGGTACAGCATGGACGTGCTGTAGAGCAGCGCCATGGTTGCCGCAAAAACGCCGGCGCCAACGATGTCCAGCAGGTCGCCACTGCGCGCGGCCGCCAGCACCAGAAAAGGCGCGGCAATCAATGCCGCCAGCAGCGCCAGCCCATGGCTGATGCTGTTGGCGATTTCTTCGCCCAAGGACTGCGGCCGGTCGACTGGAGCCCCGACGCTTTTCACTGCGTGTAGCATGCGGCCCTCCGGGGGGCTGGAGTGGCCTGAGGCAGCCCGGCGCTGCGTCCGTCCGCAGCTTGACCAGGCGCCCCCCACACAGTCATCGTTTGAGCAGCACTTTAAGCACGGTTTGAACGCGGCGTGCGTTGCCGGCATCAAACTCACCAGCCAGCACTTTGGCGGTGTCTTCGCCCCAGGTCTCGGCCGGTACGGGCGCATTGCGTTTGGTCAGCAACTGCAGTTGCATCATGCGGCGCGCGCTGATGTGCTCGGCTGGCGTCGGTACTTCTGCGGCCATTTCCAGGCGCAGCAGGGCTTCGGCGGCGTCCTTGCCGGACGGCGTGCTGACGGCCTTGACCCAGCTGCTGCGCACGGCGGGCGTGACCTGTTTGCCAAGGTCTTGCGCGCTTGGCAACTGTTCCGGATCACGCTTTTCCCAGGCGCTGAGCAGGTGCGTCAGCACTTCACCGTGGGCTTGCATGGTGAGTTTTTTCAGTGCCATATTGGCGGCTTCGAAAGCCTCGCGCTGGGCGCGGAAGGCGGCGTCGCCCAGGCGCGGGCCGCGTTCTTCAAAGGCTGGACGCTCACTGAATCGCGGCGCGCGGTCTTCACGTTCTGCGCGGTAAGGCTCGAACTTGTTGTCAGTGCTCTGGCGTGCACCGCCCGGCTTGCTGCCAGGACGGGTGTCTTTGCGGTCGCCAAACTTGCCGCCGCGTGCGGCTGGCGCAGCTTCGGCCTTGCGCATGCCAGGGCGGTCATCACCGCGCATGGCTACCACGGGCTTGACGGGTTTGGCCGGTGCCGGTGCGGGCTCCACGGCTTGCGGCGCGGCTTCTGGCTCGGCTTCAGCTGGTGTTTCGACCTCTGCCTCGGCCACAACTTCAGCGGGCGCCGCGGCTTCGGCCGGCTCAAGCGCTTCTTCTGCTACTGTTTCTGCAGCTGCTGGCGCTTGCTGCTCGGGCGCTGCAGCCTGATTTTCCTCTGGTGCCTGGACTTGTGCAGGGCTGGCGCTGGCAGCTGGTGCTGCGGGCGCTGGCACCTGGCCGCGCACAATCGCTTCGAGCGCTTTGGCGGCCGCGTGAATTTGCTGTGCGTCACCGCTTTGCGTTGCGGCCTCGACGGCCTTGGCGGCATCAAGCACCATACGGTCAAACTCACCCAGCGAGGCGGCGGCTTTTTCGCGCTCTGCTGTCTTGCGCTGGAAGGCGTCGTCAATCGGCTTTCTAAAGGCGTCCCAAAGCTTTTGTTCCTGCTTGCGCTCGATAGGCACGCCCTGGGCTTCATGCTGCCAGCGTTGCTGCAAGTGCTTGACGGCGTCAATGCGCAGCATGGGTTCGGCGCCAAGCGCCTGGGCTTCTTCAATCATGGCCTTGCGGCGCGCCAGACTCTCGTTGCGCGCGGCAGTCAGTGGCGCATCGGCCAGGTCCATCGCAGCTTTCCATTGCGGCTGGATTTCAGCGAACACTTTTTCACTGAGGTGGCCGGCATCGCGCCATTTTTCAACAAAGCTGTTGAGGCTGCGAATATGCTGCTTCCAGTCGGTGTTGCCTTTGTTGGCTTCGGCCCAGGCCAGCACTTCATCGATCAGCGTGCGGCGCTGGGCCTTGGTCGCTTCGGTCTGTTCCTTGACAGTTTCCAGCCAGACTTCGACCACCTTGTGGGCTTCGTTGCAGGCGTCGTCAAAGCGCTTCCACAGCGCCTGGTTGGGCGTGCCGCCCTGGTCGCTGGTTTTCCACTGTTCGCGCATCACGCGCAAGGCGTCTTGCTGCTTGCGACCGCCCATGGGTTTGACGAGCAGCGCCTCGGCCTTGACGACCAATTCTTCGCGAATCTGGTCGGCACGCCAGCGCTGCCAGCCTTCGAGCTCGCCAGCGGCCGTGAGAGCGGCGTGGGCGGCGGCTTCGAGCTTGCTGTCGATGTTGCGGATGTTTTCCTTCAGGGCCTGACGCAAATCGGCTGCGACCTTGGGCGTGGCTTTGCCGTGGCCTTCAGTGACTTCATGCTCGAGCCGGGCCAGCGCCTGCTGCACGGTGGCAGCGGCTTTTTCGCGCAGGTCCTTGAGTACCGTCGGGTCAATCTTGACCTTGGGCGCGCGCGCGCCGGGCTCGACAGCAGCTGCAGCCGGGCCGCCACGCGCGATGCGCAGCTCGTCGGCCCAGACCGGCACGGCTGGCAAGGGTGCGCTGGTGTCTTCAGCGGCTTTGACAGCAAGCGCAATTGCAGCCTGGTAGGCCTCCCAGACGGCCAGCAACTGGCCGCGCGCGGCGTCCAGCAGCGGTGGGAATTTGGCGTCCACGCTGGCCCAATTGGCATCTTGCGCAATCTCGTCAGCCTGCCCCTGCCAATGCGCCACGTCGGCGCGCAAGGTTTCCAGCGCCGCCTGTGCATCGCGCCAGGGTTTGATGGACAGCACTTCAATGCGCTGGGCGATCAGCACAGCCGCTTCGCGCTGCACCTGGGTGCGGTGCTGCAGGTCTTCTATGGTTTTGACACGCTCGGCGAGTTGCACCTTGAGGCCGGCCAGGGGTTCGCGCGACAAAGGCGCGCCGGCTTTGGCGGCATCACGCTGCCAGGCCAGGGCATCAGCCAGGTTGAGCTTGGGCAAAGCCAGCAGGGCTTGCGCCTTGTCAGCCCACTCGGCGGCCACCAGTTCCTGACCCTTGCTGCGCTTGACTTCGTCGAGCTTTTCCTTAAGCGGCTTGGCAGCGCCCTTGTCGCGGTTGGCCAGGTCTTTGTAGACATCAGCCATTTGCTCGGCGCTCGGCTCGGTCGTCAGCCACTGGCGAATACGCGCAGTGCGCTCACCAGAGGTCGGGGCAGAAAACGCGCCGCCTGTCAGGCCGTCCAGCGGATGCGCGTCTGCGGATTTGGCGGCGCCGGTTTTTGCGGCGGTCGCTGCAGTGGTGTCGGGTTTGGAAGATTTGAACATGGTTGACGGCGGCGAGCGCAGCAGGAAAAGTTATAAAAATCGGTTCGGAAAAAGCTGCGGAAGGCAGCGAATTGGCCGCCAGCAATGCGGCACTGAAGAGAACGATGACGGGAGCGCAAAGTTGCGCACTGCCGGTATTTTCGCTGATTTATGCGCAGGCCCCAAAGGCTCGCGCAAAGGGCCGCAATTTAATCTGCTGCATGGCTGGCACATCGCCTCGCGCCAGCCAGCACAAAACGGCTGCTCGAGCTTCATTTTTAGACACCATCTTGGCCTGCAGCACAATCCGGACGGGCGCTGGCAGCTACTTAATTTATAGCACCATGAATCCATACCAAGCATCCAGGCCCCGAGCCAAACCGTTCCCCTCTACATATATAGAGCAACGCGTCTGATGCGGCGCCAGGCAGGACCTGCCCGGATCGTGAAGCCAGCCAGCTTTGGCACGGCACAAAAAACCCCGGCCAGTAAAACTGGCCGGGGCTGACGGCGGGCATTGATGCTCATGCCGTCGGGGTTCGCAAAGGAGAGATGAATCGTCTCGCAGTGCGGTGAAGGCAAGTGATTGCCTTCAGTTTTGCCGGGATTGGCTACCCGGTAGATGCTCGAATGACTCGAGCAATTGCAGCTTAAGCGCTGTCAGCATCGCGAGCAAGGCAAACTTTTCAATCACAGTTGAAGCTGTGATTGCGACACTCAGGGCTCAGGCTGCCCCAACGCCCTTCTGAAGCACTAAAAATTGATCGATTGAGGCTCAAACAGGGGCTTTAAATTCTTAAATAGATATAACAAAGCAATTTGTTATTATTGACAGGTTATTTGACGAGCTACTAGAATCCGCCAGTCCGTGCAAAACCATGGACCACCCGAAGCCGCCGCCGACTCAGGCACGGCTACATCAGGGTCAACAAAGACAAGGCCCACAACGCCGCCTTGGTTTGATGGCGACCCAATCAAAGCCTGCCGGACCCTTAAAAGTCTGGCAAGCGCAAGAGAAGGAGTGCTATGACAGCGCAAGGAAATTCCATCCTCAAGCTCAGCATTGAAGTGCACTTGAAAAATGTGCGCAGCAGTATGGCCAATATTGCTGATGACATTGCTCAGGGCTTTTTTGAAATCACCCACAACAGCTTTGCCCTGCTAGGCTTGGCCGTGGTGTTTGCGGTGCTCACACTGACAGCCAGACCCGACCTGCGTGAAGCCGGTGAAGTCAAGCTGATGACCTGGCTGCAGCTGCGCCAGGAACCCGTGATTGGTTTCACGGAAATGGACGCGATTGATCGCGCCACGGCATCCAACCCAATGGATCTGCCTAAACAGCAGGCCGCCGTAGCCTTCTGGCTCAGCCGGAAATACGGTGTGGCGCCTGAGCCCTTGAGCGTTCTGGTGTCTGAAGCATTTGAGATTGGCGAAAAAGCCAAGCTCGATCCGACGCTGATTCTGGCCATCATGGCCATAGAGTCAGGCTTCAACCCATTTGCCCAAAGTCCCGTGGGCGCCCAGGGCTTGATGCAGGTGATGACAAAGGTTCACCACGACAAATACGACAACTTTGGCGGCAAGCTTGCGGCCTTTGACCCGGTGACCAATCTGCGCGTGGGCGTCAGGGTGCTGCAGGAATGCATCACCCGCGCCGGCTCTGTCGAAGGTGGCCTCAAATTCTATGTAGGCGCGGCCAATATGGAAGACGACGGCGGCTACGCCGGCAAGGTCATGGCAGAACACGCACGCCTGCTGGCGGTGGTCGGCGGCAAAGGCCTGTCACCCTACCATGCAGCGCCGCCGACATCGCGCCCGGTGCCGGCCTCCATGCCAATGCTGTCCACGCCGCTTGAGGCGGGCGACAAGGTCGCCTCGTTGTCGAGCTCCTGAGCTGCGGCCGAGGTAACGCCGGTGATTACCCGGCATGCAAGCTTGAAATAGCCGCTGACGCCGGCCGCAAGACGGCTCTGCGGTACACTTGAACAGTGCGCAACTGGCGATAGGCACAGCAGTTTCCGGCAAGTCCGGACCGCGCTGATGCTGACGTGGGACACCACTGGGAAGCGCACCGCTGACGCCGGTTTCAAAAACCGGCCACAGTGTTTAGCCGTTCGCCTGGGCAGCCCTTGTTTCATGCACGCCATGACGGGGACCATTGTCTGAAGGACTGCCATGTACGACCGCAACATTCTCATTGAACAAACCGACCCTGAACTCTTTGCCGCGATTCAGGCTGAAAACGCGCGCCAAGAGCACCACATCGAGCTGATCGCCAGCGAGAACTACGCCTCACCCGCCGTGATGGCCGCACAAGGCTCGCAACTGACCAACAAATACGCTGAAGGCTACCCTGGTCGCCGATACTACGGTGGCTGTGAACACGTGGACGTGGCCGAGCAGCTCGCAATCGACCGCGTCAAGCTCTTGTTTGGCGCCGAGGCCGCCAACGTGCAGCCGCACTGCGGCGCTTCAGCCAACGAGGCGGTATTTCTGGCCTTCCTCAAACCCGGCGACACCATCCTGGGCATGAGCCTGGCCGAAGGCGGTCACCTGACCCACGGCATGGCGCTCAATATGAGCGGCAAGTGGTTCAACGCTGTGTCCTACGGCCTGAACGACAAGCAGGAAATCGACTACGACGCCATGGAACGCAAGGCCCATGAGAGCAAGCCCAAACTGATCATTGCGGGCGCCTCCGCCTATAGCCTGCGCATTGACTTCGAACGTTTCGCCAAGGTCGCCAAGGCAGTAGGCGCTATTTTCTTGGTGGACATGGCCCATTACTCCGGTCTGATCGCTGCGGGCGTCTATCCCAATCCGGTGCCACATGCAGACGTGGTGACTTCGACCACCCACAAAAGCCTGCGCGGACCGCGCGGCGGCATCATCTTGATGAAGGCCGAGCATGAAAAAGCCATCAACAGCGCCATATTCCCCGGCCTGCAGGGCGGCCCGCTGATGCATGTGATCGCGGCCAAGGCCGTCGCCTTCAAGGAAGCGCTCACGCCGGAATTCAAGGTTTATCAGCAACAAGTTCTGACCAACGCCCACATCATTGCAGAAACGCTCAAGCAACGCGGCCTGGGTATTGTCAGCGGCCGGACCGAAAGCCATGTCATGCTGGTTGATTTGCGCGCCAAAGGCATCACTGGCAAGGAAGCTGAAGCCGTGCTGGGCAGCGCCCACATGACGATCAACAAGAACGCCATCCCGAACGACCCGGAAAAGCCAATGGTCACCAGCGGCGTGCGCATTGGCACACCGGCCATGACCACACGTGGTTTCAAGGACGAAGAAGCGCGCATGACCGCCAACCTGATTGCCGATGTGCTCGACAATCCGCGCGACGCGGCCAATATTGACGCCGTACGCGCCAAAGTCCACGCCTTGACGAGCCGGTTCCCGGTGTACTCCTGAGTTCCTGCCTGATGCGGCCTTGAACCCATGAAATGCCCTTTCTGTGGTCATCTTGAAACCCAGGTTGTTGAAACCCGGGTGTCGGAAGATGCAGATTTCGTACGCCGCCGCCGCCAGTGCGGCGCGTGCGAAAAGCGCTTTACGACCTATGAACGGGCAGATGTCACCTTCCCGTCGATCGTCAAAAAAGACGGCCGCCGCATAGAGTACAAACGCGCAAAGATTCAGGGCTCCATGAACCTGGCGCTGCGCAAACGGCCTGTGAGCACAGAGCAGGTCGACTCTGCCATTGAGCGGATTGAAGAAAAACTGCTGAACCTGGGCGTTCGGGAAGTCCCCTCCAACCGCCTTGGCGAGCTGGTCATGCGCGAACTCAAAAAGCTCGACAAGGTCGCCTACATCCGCTTTGCCAGCGTTTACAGAAGTTTTGAAGACATTGACGAATTCAAGACACTGGTCGATGAGGTGAGGCGCTAGCGGACGCGTACAGATCAGCCACTGGTCAAGCAAAGACTCCCGCTGGTCAACCGCGGGAACCCTGACTTTGGTGTTGCCACAAAATCCACCATATGCAGAAATCCCGCGGATTCACGTTGCTTGAAGTTCTGGTTGTGCTGACGATTGTGGCTATCCTGACGACGCTTGTTGCACCGTCGTTCAAGTCACTGATTCAGTCCAACACCATCTCCAGCAACGTCAACACCTTTCTGGCCGACATGCGGTATGCGCGCAGCGAGTCGATCCGGCGCGGCGGCGACGTCGTGATGTGCCGAAGCGACGCGCCCGAGGCGAGCAGCCCAAGCTGCTCTACGGGCTCCGGAACCGGCGGAAACGGCTGGGTCAGCGGCTGGATTATTTTTTATGACCTGGACAACAGCGGGACCATGACAGCAGGCGATCCCCTGCTCAGGGTGCAAGCTCCCATCACCTCCATGGACTCCATAGCAGAAGTGAGCCCTGTCAACAAATTCCAATTCACAGCCACTGGCCGGCTCAGCTTGTCAAATGCAACGCAACTCCAGTTTGGCGGCGGCAACTACGCCAACACTGTCCAGCGCGTTGTCTGCGTCAACGTAGGCGGGCGCGCACGTATTGCAGGGGACGGCAATTCATCATGCTCAACATACTGATAACACCGCACAAGAAAAAAGCTCAGTCAGGCGCTTCGCTGATTGAAGTTCTGATCGCCATACTCCTGCTGTCCTTCGGAATGCTGTCCTTGGGCGGCATGCTGTCATTCGCTGTTCAGGCACCAAAATTGTCCGGTTATAGAGCAACGGCTGTCAGCCTGGCTGCAGCCCATGTAGAACGAATTCGTGCCAACCCGAACGGGTTCGTTGCAGATGCCTACACATCAGCGCTAAGCTACGACGGGACAACTGCCACGATTGCTCTGGCGAACTGCAGCTATCCAAACTGTACTGAATCAACGCTGGCAGCCATGGACAACGCGGCCACCAAACAGGCCGCTCGCGTAGCGCTGCCCGCCGGCGGGATGATCATGAAATGTGACACATCGCCATGCACTGCCAACTCGTACGGCAACCTCTGGCTTGTGTGGCAGGAGCCCACCACCTACTCGGCACTCAGCCCAACATCGTCTGACAACTGTCCGACTGAAGTCACAGGGACTTATACCAACCCCAGCCCGCGCTGCCTGTACGTGAGGTTCAAAATATGACGCGTGCCAACCGACATCATCGCGCCCGGTTCATCAAAGGCTTTTCACTGATAGAACTTCTGGTCGCCCTGACCATTGGGCTGGTGATCGTCGTCTCCGCCATGTCGGCCTACATTGGCGCAGCAGGTGCGGGTCGATCGGCCGAAGCCCAAGCGCGTATGGCTGAAGACGGTCAAGCGGCACTGACCATTTTGACCCAACAGCTCAAGATGGCTGGCAACAACCCGATTCAAGCCTTTCGTACCGACTTATCACGCACCAATCCGGTCTATGGCACGAGCACGTTTCCCGTCAGTGGCTACACCCTGAGCAACTTCAATATTCGAGGCTGCGACGGCAAGTTCAGCAACATCACCACGGCAGGGACCACTTTGGACACGCTGAGCTGCGCTGGCGGTACCACTACCCTGCCCGACTCCATCGCGGTCAACTATGAAGCCGATCAGTACAACACGATTGCATCATCGAGCGGACGCCCTACAGATTGCCTGGGCAATACGCTAAGCACCATCACGTCTACCGTCACGACGGTCGTTGGCGCCGCTACGTCCACTGCGGCCGTGACCTACACCGTCGCAGACAACCGTTTTTATGTGGGGACCTCCACCGGCATCGTCACGCCCAGCCTGTACTGCAAAGGCAACGGCGGCTCTAGTAGTGCGCAGCCCATCGTCGAGAACATCGAGGACATGCAGCTCACCTACGGCGTGGTGAGTTCCACCAACACCGCCATCACTGCAACAGTAGCGGGCTACCTGACAGCCGATCAAGTGATCAATGACGTCAACATGGCCGCGCTGGCGGATGACGCGGCACGCTGGGCCAAGGTAATTTCTGTTCGTGTTTGCGTGTTGGTACGCAGTGAAAGCGCTGTGGCGCCCGACGCGGCCTCAGCGCAGTACGTCAAGTGTGACGGCACCCTGGAAACCTCTCCACCAGACCTCCGGCTGCGGCGGGCTTTTTCAACCACCGTCGTTTTGAGAAACCGACTGCTTTAATTTTCTAAAAGCTGGCCCGTCATGACACTGTCAGTTCCGTCCCCAACTCATACAAGCAAGGGCAGCACCATGCACCAAGCCAGGTCGAGGTCAGCGCAGCAAGGCGTGGTCCTCATCATCGCCATGATTTTGCTGGTCGTGATCTCTCTGCTGGCCTTGAGCAGCGTTCGCAACGTCGCATCCAATGAAGCTGTGATGAGCAATGTTCGCACCAACGAACTTGCCACCCAAGCCGCCGAGATAGCGCTACGCCACTGCGAAGCATCAACACTTCAGGCTATCGCAGGCTCAGGCAGCTATGTCACCACCTTTACAGCCTCCAATATTTTGTCGACCAGCACCACGCCAGTCTGGCAAACCGCCAGCAACTGGGACGCCGTCACCAGTTCGGTTTTCGTGCTGCCCTTGAGCCTGGTTAACCAGACCGGTATGACCACAACCTACAACAGGCCACCAGAATGCATGGTCGCGCCACTGCCAGTGATGGTCAGCGGCAGTACCACTGTGAACACCACCACCTCGTTTGTCGTCACTGCTCGCGGCTTTGGCCCTGAGGTGGCGGCCGCCGACGCAAGCCGCAGCAGGCCGCAAGGCACCGAAGTCTGGCTTCAGTCAACGATCAATCTTCAGTAGACAGGAAAGGACAAGCCCATGCTTACGTTCAACCACATGCTCAAGTTCGTCACTGGCACGCTAGCCGCGAGTCTGATGATGGCGTCCCAGGCGGTCACAATGTCGCAAACGCCGCTGCTGACCCAGGCCGGATCGGTCGTCCCCAACATGATGCTGATTTTTGACGACTCGGGCTCCATGGTGTCGCAGTCCTTGTACCAGTATGGCGGCACAGCAGGCGGTTACGGCATGACAGGCCCAGGCGGCGCCGTGAAACTGGCTGACTGCTCGGGCACGCTGGACATAAACAATACCTGCATCTATCAGCCCTTTGTGCCTGTTGCGACCCCCATCTACCCTACTTTTTCAAGCAGCCAAAACTACGCCAATGGCGCCTACGTAAAAAGTCCTCTCGACTCAAATATTTACGTCTGTACACGCAGCAACCGCAACGGCGCTTGCTCAGCGTCAACAATTGACCCCAGCATAGACACGCTGGCAAGGTGGGATCCTTACGTACCGCCCAGCGCGTCCATCCCCTACTACGAACTGTCACCCGATGTGAACCGCCTGCACTACGACCCGCGGGTGCGCTACCGCTTGCGTCTCAAGAGCGATGGCACCACCACGACTGCGGCAAGCCCAGTTTCCAGCTTGGACTTCTATGTTTTTCTTTACCAACAGTCCAACCTTCCGGCGGTGTGGGGCGGCACGAGCGGCGAGAACAACCCGACGCTTCTGTCCAGCTACTTCTCGAACTACACCCCCGCTACAGCCCTGCTTGATCCAGATCCGAGCACTGTCAAAACCAATTCTTATCCAAACTGCGTAGGCAAGACGGTGTGCCCTTCTTCTGGTGCAGGACCATTTCCAAAGTTTTTAAATCGAACCGATTGCAACGGCGGCGCACCTGGCGGAAGCTGCTCGTTGGCTGAAGAACAACAGAACTATGCCAACTGGAAAAAGTTTCACAGCAACCGCTTGGACTTGGTCAAAACCGGACTCGGTTATGCCTTTCAGGATGTAATCGGCAACCTGCGCATCGGCTGGTCAGTTTTCAGTGACCTGGGAAACACTGGCTTCGGTGCAGGAACACCAGTAACAGTGTTAGGAAGCAACGGCTCAGGCGTTGCCCTGCTGGATCAGACTAGAAAAAATACTTTTTACGACTGGCTCTATTCACGCGACGCCACGTCGGACACACCTACCCGCGAATCACTGATCGCAGTTGGAAAATACTTTTCACGGGCGGATAGTTTTGGACCTTGGGCTGACACGCCAGATCCAACATCGAAAGGACTATCAACGCCGTCAACCTCGGGCAGTGATACCGCCGCGAGCAGATTGGCCCACGCTTCATGCCGCCGTTCATATGCGCTGCTAACCACGGACGGGTATTACAACGACTACGCGCCGGCACTGGAAGATACCGACTACACGGCCATCACAGCAATCACGGGCTACAAGCCAGACAACACTGCACTGCCACCTTTTAACTACGACGGCCGGAAAAAGCCTTACGCACAAGCGTCGTCTTACACGTCTTTGGCCGATATCGCCATGAAGTACTGGATCACCGATCTGCGTACGGATCTAAGGAACAACGTACCTACTTCAGTAAACAACGAATCATTCTGGCAAAACCTGGGCTTTTATGCCGTGGGTCTGGGCATCAATGGAACCCTGACGCAGACGCAGGCAACCTTAGACAGCATCACTTCTGGCACGATCAGCTGGCCCAGTCCGCCATCAGGCGGTAATGCGGCGACAACCATTGACGATATGTGGCATGCGACCGTCAATGCCAGAGGGCGCATGTTGAGCGCCAAGGATGCCGATGCGCTCAGCGATGGTGTTGAGGGCATGTTGGCTGAAATTACCAAAATCGAATCCTCGCAATCGGGTGTCGCAGCATCGACTCTAAGCCTGAACACCAGTACCAAAAAGTACACGCCCAACTACACCACAGGCACGTGGACTGGCAACGTACTTGCGTCGCAACTTGACCCAAGTAGCGGCGCAGAAAAATGTATCCAGTGGCGGGTAACCGGGTCATGGTTGACCGATCCTACAGATGCGACAAAAAAGCATTGGTACCTCGGCGGGCAACTTGATGGAACTCCTGACCTCGCACCCTGCAGCGGTGCACCTACGAGCTTTAGTGGAATAACGTATTCAGGGCGCAATATCTATGCTTGGAACGGCTCTGCGATGGGAAGTTTCGACAGTTCAAATAGCTACGTCACAAGCAGCACAACCGGTGTTGCGAGCGCCAGCGGCGTCATAGCAAGCGCAAACCTGGTCAACTACTTGCGGGGCGATCAGAGCAAAGAGGACATTCTCGACGCCAGAGGCCAGATTTCCACCACGAACGTGTACCGCGCACGCCAGTTTATTCTCGGGGACATTGTCAATTCGACGCCTACATTCATCCAAGGCGCGCTCAACATGAACTACGACAAGTTACCGGTAGGCACCTTTGGTCAAGCCAGTTACAGCGCATTCCTGACGGCCAAGGCGGCTCGCGCCGAAGGCGTTTTGTTCGCGGGTTCAAACGACGGCATGTTGCACGGTTTTCGTGACAGCACGGGCGCTGAAGTGTTTGCCTTTGTTCCGCGCGCAGTCATGCCCAAGATGAGTCAATTGGCCAGCAGAAGCTATAACCATCAGTATTATGTTGACGGCACGACTATAGAGGCTGACGCCTGCTTGACGGGTGGCTCGAGCTGCACCACCTGGACCAACATGCTGCTAGGCTCCGCCGGTGCGGGTGCCAAGACAGTGTTTGCCCTGGACGTCACCAACCCAACCAGCATGACGGCCGCCAGCGTGATGTGGGAAATCACCACGGCTTCAAGCGGCTTCGCCAATCTCGGCCATCTCCTGACCGACGTACAGACAGGGGTCACGCCGAGTGGCGATTGGGTTGCAGTATTCGGCAATGGCTACAACGGCGCAGATGGTGTAGCCCACCTTTACGTTGCCAACCTGAAAACCGGCGCCTTGATCCGGGACATCAGCACGGGTGCGAGCGGTGGCAACGGCCTGGGTGGTGTACGCCTGGTGCGGGACGCCAACCAGCGCATCATCGGCGCCTACGCAGGCGATTTGATGGGCAACCTGTGGAAGTTTGACCTCTCCAACACCAATTCCTCCAGCTGGGGCTTGGGCCTGTCGGGCTCGCCACTCTATGCTGCGGGAAGCGGCAAACCGATCACTGCACCGCCCGCGGTTGTCACCCATCCCAATGGCGGAGTGGTTGTAAGCTTTGGAACGGGCAAGCTGTTCGAAACAACCGATACCGCGACAACCAGCACACAGACCCTTTACGGCTTGTGGGACAGCGTGGCCTTCGGAAGCACCAGCACCCCGGCAGGTGTCGTTCAAACAGGTACAAGCAAGCTGGTGCAGCAAAGCATCTCGGCGGCGATCACCGGAACCAACATCATTACCAACGCCGACCTGACCACAACATCGACCACCATCAACTACTACTCTGTGTCTCGCAACCCTGTGGACTGGACGACAAAACGCGGCTGGTATATTGACTTGCCCAATACCGGGCAGCGCGTCACCAACCCGATCGAAGCACTGGTGGGCAGTATTGTTGCGATTGACACGGTATCCCCCGCGAATGTCTCGACAAACCCTTGCGTACAAACCGGCACCGGCAAGGCCTGGAACTATGTGATCGATGCGGTCACGGGTAGCGGGCCCTCGGCTGCGATTTTTGATACCAACGGCAGTCGTACCGTCACATCCGCAGACTTGCTGGTCAGCGGCTATGAAAACAGCGCAGACGGCAGAACGCGCTACATCAAGAACGACGCCCAATCGACGCCAACCAGCACTGCATTCACACCACTGAGTACGCAACAGCTGCCGCAGACCAATATTTCCTGCATTGTTTCCGGCACCTGCGCGACAGTCACCGGTGTGGTTAGGCGCAGCTGGCGTCAGTTGTTTTTGCGCTGAAAGGCGTTTTCAGTTGCACGCCTTACTATTTGCTTGATGCCACAGGAGCTTGATCCATGTCTTCCATTTCGATAGCCCACAAACGCAGTAGCGCCGGCTTTACGCTGATAGAGCTGATGATAGTCGTGGCCATTGTGGGCCTGCTAGCCAGCATCGCCCTGCCGTCTTACTCAAGCTATATCGCCAGAGCCAGACGGGCCGACGCCAGGACTCAGCTGCTGCAGGCCGCGCAGTTCATGCAACGCTTTTATGCGGCGAATGACCAGTATGCCCAGGATAGAGCCGGCAACAGCGTGCTCGGCTCATCAGTCGGCATGCCAGACAACCTGCGTAAATCCCCGGCGGACGGTACCGCCTTGTACCAGCTCAACAGCAGCATCACGACTGCCGGCAACTACACCGCCACCTTGAGCACGACCGCCTACACTCTGACCATGGCGCCAATTTCTGGCGGCAAGGCAGCGAGCGATGCCTGCGGCATGTTCACCATCACATCCACCGGTATAAGAGGTGTGGCGAGCGCTACCAAAACCCGCGACGAGTGCTGGAAATAAGGACTTTCTGATTCCAGTGCGTCGCCATCTAGGCAGTCAATGAAGCTAGAGTCGGCAGATTTCATCCAACAGACCATTGAGTTAGCGCAGGCAGCACTCAAGCTGTCCTCACCCAATCCCCGCGTAGGCTGCGTACTGGTTTCAGGGGGCGGCGGCATCCTGGGCCTCGGCCACACCCAGCAGGTGGGCGGCCCGCACGCCGAAGTCATGGCCTTGAGAGACGCGGCTCAAAAGGGTCTGTCCGTTCAGGGCGCGACCGCCTATGTCACCTTGGAGCCCTGCTCCCACCAGGGCCGAACCGGGCCGTGCTGCGACGTGCTGATTGCTTCGGGTATTAAAAAGGTTGTCGTTTCTATTCAGGATCCGAATCCGCTGGTGGCCGGTCAAGGCATAGCCCGGCTGCGCGCGGCCGGCATTGAAGTGGAGGTCGGCCCGGGCGCCGCCGCGTCGCGCGAGCTCAATATCGGCTTTTTCAGCCGCATGATTCGCAAGTCGCCCTGGGTAAGAATGAAGATGGCGGCCTCGCTGGATGGCAAAACCGCGTTGCTGAACGGCCAAAGCCAATGGATCACGGGAGAAGCCGCACGCGCCGACGGCCATGCCTGGCGGGCCCGTAGCTGCGCCGTGCTCACAGGCATAGGCACCGTGCTCCAGGACAACCCGCGGCTGGACGTGCGCCTGGTGGACACCCCACGCCAGCCGCATCTTGTGCTGGTCGACAGTCGCCTTGAAACGCCGCTCGACGCTCATCTTTTCATAGCTGGTCGCGCCGTCTACATATACGCTGCCGAGCAAAATGATGCTAAAAAAGCAGGGCTGGAAGCGCGTGGCGCCAGCGTCACCTACTTGCCCGGTCCGAACAAAAAAGTTGACCTCGCGGCCATGCTGAAAGATCTGGCCAGGCGGGAAATCAACGAACTGCATGTCGAGGCCGGTCACAAACTCAGCGGCTCTCTGATAGCGGCCGGGCTGGTTGACGAGCTGCTGCTTTACCTGGCACCCAAGCTGCTCGGTGAGGCGCAGGGCATGGCCTCGTTTGGACCACTGCAAAGTCTTGAGCAAGCCACGCAGCTGCGTTTCATATCGACTGAAATGGTCGGCGAAGATCTGCGCATCCGGGCAGCTATTGCCGGCCGGGACCAGTTTTAAGCGCCTATTAGGTGCCCAGACGGCACTTAAATGAGGTCATAGCGCGGTCGCCGGACGCTTTGCCTCGAATCCCTGCGAAAATACAGCCATGTTTACCGGAATCATCACCGGCTTGGGGCACATCGTCGCCATCCAAAGCCTGGGCAGCTCTTCAGACCATGGCAAGCGACTCACCATCGAAACGCCTGTGGATTACCTCAACGACGTCGGCTTGGGCGACAGCATTGCGATCAATGGCGCGTGCATGACAGCCGTATGGCTGGACAGCGCACATAACCAGTTCGCCATAGACATCTCGGCAGAATCCCTGGCCAAAACCAGCGGTCTGGATGAAACCGGCGTGGTCA
Source organism: Comamonadaceae bacterium (assembly GCA_947443645.1). Taxonomy (GTDB): domain Bacteria; phylum Pseudomonadota; class Gammaproteobacteria; order Burkholderiales; family Burkholderiaceae_C; genus Polaromonas. The sequence goes on from CANEXF010000006.1 coordinate 77,354, forward strand.
ACCTTGAAAAAGCCCTACGCGCCCACGACCGTCTGGGCGGGCACATTGTGTCTGGCCACGTCGATGGCATTGGCCAGGTCACGCACTTTGCTGAAGTTGGCGAAAGCTGGGAGCTACGCATACATGCGCCGCGCGAGCTAAGCAAATACCTGGCCTACAAAGGCTCGATCACCGTCAATGGCGTGAGCTTGACAGTCAATCGGGTCAACGATCTGCCGGATGGCGATGGCTGCGAAATCAGCATCAACCTGATTCCCCACACCGTTCAAAACACCGCCCTGCACCAGCTTTTCGCCGGTGCCCGCGTGAACCTTGAGATAGACCTGATCGCGCGTTACGTCGAGCGCATGCTGCAAGACGACCCAACAGACAACTGGAAACCCCGAACATGACCGTGCAAATTTCCCCTGTAGAAGACATCGTTGAAGAGATGCGCGCTGGCCGCATGGTTATCTTGATTGACGAGGAAGACCGCGAAAACGAAGGTGACTTGGTTCTGGCGGCTGACCATGTGTCGGCTGACGCGGTTAATTTCATGGCCCGCTACGGCCGCGGTCTGATTTGCCTGACGCTCACACGCGCACGCTGTGAATTGCTGGAGCTGCCGCCCATGGCGACGCGCAATGGCACCAAGCACTCGACCGCCTTTACCGTGTCAATTGAGGCCGCCGAAGGCGTCACAACCGGTATTTCAGCCGCCGACCGGGCCCGCACCATACAAGTTGCCGTTGCCAAAAACGCCACCGTCAGCGACCTGGTGCAGCCCGGCCATGTGTTTCCGCTGCAGGCCGTCGACGGCGGCGTGCTGATGCGCGCCGGTCATACAGAAGCCGGCTGCGACCTGGCCGCGATGGCCGGCTGCACCCCGGCGGCAGTGATCTGCGAGATCATGAAAGACGACGGCACGATGGCGCGCCTGCCCGACCTGCTGACCTTTGCCGCCGAGCACAAGCTGAAGATTGGCACCATTGCCGATCTGATAGAGCACCGCAGCCGCAACGAGTCGCTGGTTGAAAAAATCGGCAGCCGCAGCCTGCAGACAGCCTTCGGCGAATTCACGGCGCACGCATTCAGGGACAAGCCCAGCCAGGGCCTGCACCTCGCGCTGGTCAAGGGGCAATGGTCGCCAGAAGAAACCGTCGTTGCCAGGGTGCACGAGCCGCTGTCGGTGCTGGATGCGCTGGAAACCGGGCGCTCCATGCATTCGTGGAACCTCGACGAGAGCCTCAAGCACATTGCCAACGCTGGCAAGGGTGTCGCAGTGCTGCTCAATTGCGGCGAGAGTGCCGCGCAACTGCTGACCCAGTTTGAAGGCACGGCCAGAGCCAGCCAGGCGCCAGAGCGTGGCCGCATGGACCTGCGCACCTACGGCATAGGCGCGCAGATACTGCGCGACTGCGGCGTGCAAAAAATGAAACTCATGGGCAACCCCAGGCGCATGCCCAGCATGGTCGGCTACGGCCTCGAAATCGTCGGTTACATCAGCAAATAAGCATTCAGCTATTTAAAGGAAACTCATCGTGTTTGGTGCAGAAAAAGGCTCAGCTGACAAGCTGGACGGCAAAAAGCTCGTCATCGGTATCGTGCAGGCGCGCTTCAACGAAAGCATTACCAACGCCCTGGCTGAGGCTTGCAAGCAAGAACTGATCGCGCTCGGCGTGGACAACAAGCACATCACCCACGTGCTGGTGCCTGGCGCGCTGGAAGTGCCTTGCGCGCTGCAAGCCCTGGCCGAGAGCGACAAATACGACGCCCTGATTGCGCTGGGCTGCATCATTCGTGGTGAGACTTATCACTTTGAACTCGTCGCCAATGAAAGCGGCTCGGCAGTGACGCGACTGGCGCTGGACTACCAGCTGCCTATCGCCAACGCGATCCTGACAACCGAAAATCTGGCACAAGCCCAGGCGCGCCAGATCGAAAAAGGTCGCGACGCTGCACGCGTTGCGGTCGAAATGGCCAATCTGCTTGATGAAATTGCCTGAGCTCAGGCTTGACAGCCCGAGCACTCTGCGAAAAATACACCCTAACTGACTGCTGCTCCATGGCTGACCCTATCCTGAAACTCAAACGTCCACCGCAAAACCGCACCGGACTGACCGACACGGGCGCCAAGAAGGCGGCCGACAAGTCAGCACGTACCCGCGCACGTGAATTCGCCATGCAGGCGCTTTACCAGCATCTGGTGGGCCGCAACGAGGCCGACATGATTGACGCCTTCACGCGCGACCTGGTGGGTTTTCACAAAGCCGACTCGGCCCACTACGACGCTTTGCTGCATGGCTGCATCAGCGACTGCGTGGCGCTGGACAACAGCATTGCGCCCTTGCTGGACCGTCCCATGGGCGAGCTTTCACCGATTGAACACGCGGTGCTGTGGATAGGCGCTTACGAGTTCAAGAACTGCCTGGACGTACCCTACCGCGTGGTCATCAACGAGTGCATCGAACTGGCCAAGGCCTTTGGCGGCACAGACGGCCACAAATACGTCAATGGCGTGTTGCACAAGATGGCGCCTTCGCTGCGCGCAGCGGAAGTCTCGGCCGACCAGGCCCGGTAAGCCTGCGGCGCCAAATACATTAGCCAAGCCGTGAGAATTGCCCAGCGCGCCCAGCGGATAGAGCCCTTTTATGTGATGGAAGTCGCCAAGGCCGCGGCGAGCCTGGCAAGCGAGTTTGCGCAGACGCGCGAGCCGATGATTTTCCTGAACATCGGCGAGCCTGACTTCACTGCGCCGCCTCTGGTGGCAGAGGCTGCCGCCAGAGCCATTGCGCAGGGCAACACCCAATACACCGAAGCCACAGGCCTGCTCGCGCTGCGCGAAAAAATCAGCGCCTGGTACGCTTCGCGCTTCAAGGCAGACGTGGCGCCCAGCCGCATCATCATCACCGCCGGCGCCTCGGCTGCACTGCAGCTGGCCTGCCTGGCACTGATTGAGGCTGGCGACGAGATACTGATGCCAGACCCCAGCTACCCCTGCAACAGGCACTTCGTCGGTGCCGCCGAGGGGCGCGCCATCCTGATTCCGACGACCGCCGAGGAGCGCTTTCAACTGACACGGGCCAAGGTTGAAGCGGCCTGGACCAAGAACACGCGTGGGGTGTTGCTGGCCTCGCCATCGAATCCGACCGGCACCTCGATTGCACCCGACGAGCTGCAGCGCATTCACGAGTTTGTGCACAGCCGCGGCGGCATCACCCTGATCGACGAGATCTACCTGGGCCTCAGTTATGAGGAGCACTTTGGTCATAGCGCGCTGGCCATGCCCGGCGAGCTGGGCCAAAGCGTGATCAGCATCAACAGCTTCAGCAAATACTTCAGCATGACAGGCTGGCGGCTGGGCTGGCTGGTGGTGCCCGAAGCGCTGGCGCCGGTCGTCGAGCGCATCGCGCAAAACCTGTTTATCTGCGCCAGTACGGTGGCCCAGCAGGCCGCCCTGGCCTGCTTTGAGCCTGACAGCCTGGCGGAATACGAACGCCGCCGCCTGGCCTTCAAGGCCAGACGCGACTACTTCATTCCCGAACTCAACCGCCTGGGACTGACTGTGCCTGTCATGCCCGATGGCGCGTTTTACGCCTACGCCGACTGCAGCAAGATCGCAGCGCAGTGGGGTCTGGCCGGCGCACAAGCCGACGGCACCGGCGGCAGTTGGGACTTCGCCTTCGAGCTGATGCGGCGCGCCCATCTGGCCGTCACGCCAGGCCGGGATTTCGGCCATGCTGCGCCCGAGAAATTTGTGCGGTTTTCCACCGCAAGTTCAATGGCAAACCTGAAAGAAGCCATTGCACGGCTGGAGAAGGTCATTGGCTAGCCAGAAGACAACCCAATTAAACGAAGGCGGCAATCCTCTCAAGCACGGGCCGCGGGACTGGCTTCGCCAGACCGCAGGCGCAGCGGCCCACTCGGCGGGCAGCGCAGCACACGCAGTGGCAAGCGTGGGGGCCACATTCAGCTGGCCAGTGCGCGTGTATTGGGAAGACACCGACGCGGGTGGCATCGTTTTTTACGCCAATTACCTGAAGTTTTTTGAACGCGCGCGCACCGAATGGCTCAGATCACTGGGCATAGAGCAGCAGCGCCTCAAGGAAAGCAGCGGCGGCATGTTTGTGGTGGCCGAGACCAGCCTGCGCTACCTTCGCCCTGCCCGGCTTGATGACGAACTGATCGTGACCGCCAGTTTGCTAGAAGCAGGCCGAGCATCCATGATAATCAGTCAGCAGGTGCTATTGAAATCGGAGCACGTTGCCGAGCGGTCGTCCCTGAAAAAGCCTGCACCTGCTGGGCCCAGTGCATCAGCTGCAGTGGCAAACCTGGGGACGATACTTTGTGAAGGCAGCATACGCATCGGCTGGGTTGATGCGGCAAGCATGCAACCCGCGCGAATTCCAGCCGCGATACTCGAGCGCCTTAGCTCCCCTGCGTGAACCTGAACCTGAATTTAAAAGTTTCAACATGAACCAAGACCTTTCCATTGTCAGCCTGATTCTTCACGCCAGCTGGGTCGTCCAGGCCGTGGTCGCCTTGCTGATAGGCGTATCGATTGCCAGCTGGGCTGCAATTTTCAGAAAAATCATCGCGCTCAAACACGTGCAGCAGCTCAATGACGAGTTTGACCGCGAGTTCTGGTCTGGCACCAGCCTGAACGACCTGTTTGCAGGCGCGGCGCAAAACGCCAAGAACTCGGGCTCCATGGAACGCATTTTTGCCAGCGGCATGCGCGAATACCAAAAACTGCGCGAGCGCCATATCAGCGACCCAGGCACCTTGCTGGACGGCGCGCGCCGGGCCATGCGGGCCAGCTACCAGCGTGAGATGGACGCGATTGAGGCCAATCTGTCTTTTCTGGCAACAGTCGGCTCGGTGTCGCCCTACGTCGGCCTGTTTGGCACGGTCTGGGGCATCATGCACGCCTTCACCGGACTGGCCGCGCTCGAGCAGGTCACGCTGGCCACCGTTGCCCCCGGCATCGCCGAAGCGCTGGTCGCCACCGCTATCGGCCTGTTCGCGGCAATACCGGCCGTCGTGGCCTACAACCGTTTTGCGCACGACATTGACCGCATTGCCAACAAGCTGGAAACCTTTATCGAAGAGTTTTCCAACATACTGCAACGCAACCTCGGCGCCCAGTCTCCGTCAGGTCACTAGGATGTTGGCCCCCACGCTTTTCACTTCGTGTAATACGCTGCCCCCCGAGGGGGCTGGACTTGCTTGGGGCGGCCCAGCGCTGCGTCCTTTGGCCCCCACGCTTTTCACTTCGTGTAATACGCTGCCCCCAGAGGGGGCTGGACTTGCTTGGGGCGGCCCGGCGCTGCGTCCTTTCGTCAGGCGCAGCCTGGCAGCTGCGACCTGAAAGGAAATCGATATGCCAGCCATCTCTTCCCGCGGCCGCGGCCGCCGCACCATCAGTGAAATCAACATGGTGCCGTTCATTGACGTAATGCTGGTGCTGCTCATCATCTTCATGGTCACTGCGCCGCTGATCACGCCCAGCCTGATTGCACTGCCCAAAGTCGGCAAGGCAGCGGTCCAGCCTAAAAACCCGGTGCAGATCATGATTGGTAAGGACGAAACGATTCAAATCAAGCTGAAAACCAGCACCTTCCCGAGCAGCGCAGGCACTGTGGCGGCTGATGTTGTGAAGCTGGAACCCGAGGTCAAGGCCGGTGCCGAGGCCGTGCCCGTGGTGATCAGCGCCGACAAGTCCATCAAGTACGAGACCGTGGTCAATGTGATGGACAAGCTGCAAAAGGCCGGCGTGTCACGCGTCGGGCTCTCGGTGCAGACCAGCAATTGAGCCACATCCGCCAGACCGGCCATTAAGCACACGCCCGCCATGCCCAGCGCAGCAGACCGCCTCGACTTTGCCCCGCCCCGCGATGCGGGCGAGGTGCGCGCGTTTGCCCTGGCCTTGCTCGTGCATGCCCTGCTGATCGCCGCGCTGACCTGGGGAGTGAGCTGGAAGCACACAGACCGGTCCATGGCCTTCGAGGCAGAACTCTGGTCCAGCGTGCCCGAACAGGCTGCGCCCAGGTTGGTCGAGCCACCACCGCCCCCGCCGCCCGAGCCAAGCCCCAAAACCGCTGAAGTCAAGGTCAGCCCACAGCCAGCCGATGTGGACATGGCGCTTGAGCAGGAAAAAAAGCGCAAGCAAGTGCAAAAGCAAAAAGAAGCCGATGCGCAAAAGCTGCTGGACAAGCAAAAGGCCGAGGCCCTGGTCAAGAAGCAAAAAGAGCTCAAGGCCCCGCAGGAACAAGCCAGGCTCAAAGCGGCAGAAGAAGCCAAGAAGCTGGCGGCCAAGCAGGAGGCCAGTGAAAAACAGGCGCAAGCCGCAACGCAGAAGCAGCGTCAGGAAGCCATCAACCGCATGATGGGCCTGGCCGGTGCCACGGGCGGAGCCAACGCCACCGGCAGTGCCCAGAAATCAAGCGGGCCATCAGCGAGCTATGGCGGAAAGATCCGGGCCAAGGTCAAGCCCAACATTGTCTTCACCGATGATATTTCAGGCAACGCCAGCGCTGAAGTGGAAGTGCGCAGCGCACCCGACGGCAGCATCTTGAGCCAGCGGCTGATCAAATCCAGCGGCAACAAGGCCTGGGACGAGGCCGTTCTCAAGGCCATCATCCGCACCGAAACCATGCCGCGCGACACCGACGGCCGCGTGCCCAGCCCCATGATCATCGAGTTCCGGCCCAAAGACTGAGTCCAAGTACGACGTTGTCGAACTACACCACGGCCGCCAGCCGCTATCAATTAAATAGCTTCCAGCGCCCGCCCCTAATGCGCTAGAGCCGTTTTTTACTCGTAAACAATCTGCGCCATACCCCTGTCAGCCTGCGCCGTCCAGCTGGCCAGAGCCGCGTCGCTGGGAAAGAACTTGGCCCGGTCATCGAGCACCAGCTCGGCGCCCACCTGACCAAAATCGGCTGCGCGCTTGATGCTCAACCGCACCGGCAAACCTCTGAGCAGGTCGCCTTGGTCTGTCATTTCGCGGCGTGGCGGAAAGTCCCGCACCAGCCGTGAAATGTCCGGCGACGTGCCATTGACGGCCACGCGCAGGTACTTGCCAAACTTGCAGCGTGCGGTCTCCAGATCCCAGACCTGCGTGACCTTGAAACGCCGGCCAAAGCGCTCGGACGCGCCTTGCAGCGTGCCCTGCACAATCACCAGTTCGTCGTCCTTGAGCAGGTGGCGGTGCGCGTTGAACACGGTCTCGTCGACCGAGGCCTCAAGCACATCGGTCTTGTCGTCGAGCTTGAAAATAATCAGCTTGCCGCGGTTGCCGTTGATGACGCGCAAATCACTCACGATGGCCGCCAGCAGCTGCGACTCGCGTGAGTCAATCAGGTCTTCAATCTTTCGTTTGGCAAACTGCCTGACCTCGGTTTCCACCTCGTCAAACAAATGCCCTGATAGATAAAACCCAATGGCGGTTTTTTCGTGCACCAGACGCGCCTTGATGCCAAACGGCACGGCTTCTACCAGCGCCGGCTCCTGCGTGCTGGCTGCGTGCGAGTCAGACATGTCAAACAGCCCGCCCTGGTTGGCGTTGGCCTCGGTCGCTGCGGAAAAATCAAACGCCCGGTCAACCGAAGCCAGCAGCTCGGCCCGGTTCAGATGCAGGTTGTCAAAAGCACCGCCCTTGATCAGCGCCTCCACCGTGCGCTTGTTCAGGCGGCTGCGGTCCACGCGCACGCAAAAGTCATAAAGCGAGGTGAACAGCCCACCTTCCTTGCGCGCCGCAACAATGGCGGCAATCGCCTGCTGTCCCGTGCCCTTGATGGCGCCCAGGCCGTAGCGCACACTGGTGTTGCTGGTGGGCTCAAAGCGGTAGTCACCGCGGTTGACATCCGGCGACTCAAAGCTCAGCCCCATCTTGGTCGCGTCGCCAAAAAGGATTTTCAGCTTGTCGGTGTCGTCCATCTCCACCGTCATGTTGGCGGCGAAAAACTCGGCCGTGTAATGCACCTTGAGCCAGGCCGTGTGGTAGGCCAGCAGCGCATAGGCGGCAGAGTGCGACTTATTGAAGCCGTAACCTGCAAACTTCTCCATCAAGTCAAAAACCTCGTCGGCTTTTTCCTGGCTCAGGCCATTGATGCCAGCGCCCTTGCGGAAGATCTCCCGGTGGGCGGCCATTTCCTTTTCGTCTTTTTTACCCATGGCCCGGCGCAACATGTCGGCGCCGCCCAGCGAGTAGCCGCCCAGGATCTGGGCGGTCTGCATCACCTGCTCCTGGTAGACCATGATGCCGTAGGTCTCTTCGAGAATCGGCTTGACGCGCGGGTCCGGGTACTCGGGCACTTCCTTGCCCTGCTTGCGCGCGATATAGGTCGGAATCAGGTCCATGGGACCTGGCCGGTACAGCGCATTCATCGCAATCAGGTCTTCCAGGCGGTTCGGCTTGGCGTCTTTAAGCATGCGCTGCATGCCGATACTTTCAAACTGGAAAACCGCTTCGGTATTGCCCTCGGCAAACAAGCGGTAGACCCGCGCATCGTTGAGCGGCAGGTTCTCGAACTTGAAGTCTTGTTGGGCAGGATGGCGTGCCATGATGAACTGCCTGGCGATCTCAAGAATCGTCAGCGTGGCCAGGCCCAAGAAGTCGAACTTGACCAGGCCAATCGCCTCGACGTCGTTCTTGTCGAACTGGCTGACCGCCGAGCCACTGCCGGGCTGCAGATAAAGCGGGCAAAAATCAGTCAGCTTGCCCGGCGCGATCAAGACCCCACCGGCATGCATGCCGACGTTGCGCGTCAGACCTTCGAGCTTGCGCGCCAGCTCCAGCAGCGTATGAACGTCTTCTTCCTTGCGTTCACGCTCGGCCAGTATCGGCTCGGCCTCCAGCGCGTAAACCATCTTGTCGTTTTTCTTGCGCTCTGCCGGCAACAGCTGCAGCGTCACCGCCTGACCTGGCTTGTTTGGAATCAGCTTGGAAATGCCGTCGCAAAAGCCGTAGGGAAAATCAAGCACGCGCCCCACGTCGCGGATTGCTGCGCGCGCCGCCATGGTGCCGAAAGTCACAATCTGACTCACCGCCTCCTTGCCGTACTTGTCTTTCACGTAGTCAATCACGCGGTCGCGGTTGCTCTGGCAAAAGTCAATGTCAAAGTCGGGCATGGATACCCGCTCGGGGTTCAAAAAGCGCTCAAACAGCAAGTTGTACTGCAGCGGGTCAAGGTCGGTGATCTTCAGCGCATAAGCCACCAGCGAGCCGGCGCCAGATCCACGGCCAGGGCCGACAGGGCAGCCATTGTTCTTGGCCCAATTGATAAAGTCGCCCACGATCAGAAAGTAGCCCGGAAAACCCATCTTCAAGATGGTGTTGATCTCGAACTCCAGGCGCTCGACATAGCCGGGGCGCTTTTCGTCGCGCACCGCCTGATTCGGGTAGAGATGCAGCAGGCGCTCCTCCAGTCCCTCAAAAGAGGTCTGGCGGAAATACGCATCGGCCGGCATGCGAACGCCGTCGACTTCGGGCGTCGGGTAATCCGGCAGCATGGGCTTGCCGAGTTCGAGCTTGAGGTTGCAGCGCTTGGCAATCTCCAGCGTGTTGGCCACGGCCGTCGGAATGTCTGCAAACAGCGCTGTCATTTGCGCAGACGACTTGAAATACTGCTCTCGGGTGAACTTGCGCACGCGGCGCGCATTACCCAGAATCTCACCCTCGGAAATACACACCCGCGCCTCGTGCGCCTCGTAGTCCTCGTAGGTCAGAAACTGCACCGGGTGCGTCGCGACCACAGGCAAGCTGAGCCTGGCCGCCAGTTGCACAGCGCCAGCCACATGCCGCGTATCGTCGGCCTGCTGCGCGCGCTGAAGCTCCATGTAGAAACGGTGCGGAAAAATACCCGCGAAATACAGTGCGCACTCCAGTGCCCGCGCATCATCGCCCTGTACCAGCGCCTGGCCTATGGCCCCGCGCTGCGCGCCGGACAGCGCAATCAAACCCTCATTGAGCTCACTGAGCCACTCCAGGCTGATGATGGCCTGGTCACGCACCACGCCCCGGGTCCAGGCACGCGTGATGAGCTCGGACAAATTCAGGTAGCCACGGTGGTTTTGCACTAGCAGCAGCAAGCGAGCGGGCGGCGCCGACGCGTCCTTGCCAGGCACCTGTACCCAGACATCGGCACCAATCAGGGGTTTGACGCCCTTGCCGCGCGCTTCCTTGTAAAACTTGACCGTACCAAACAGGTTGCTCAAGTCAGTGATAGCCAGCGCGGGTTGCCGGTCGGCCGCAGCACTGGCGACGATCTCATCAATGCGGTTGGTCCCGTCGACGACTGAAAATTCGGTATGGATACGTAGGTGAACAAACATAGAACTATTTTATGCCCCACGGTCGTTCACTTCGTGTAACTCCCTGCCCCCGAGGGGCCGCTGCGCCTGCGGTCTGGCAAAGCCAGTCCCGCGGCTCCTGCTTGAAGAAGACATACAACCAAACCCGATCGTCCTGAGGTATAGAAGGATGCGCCTGCAGCCCGGCGAAGCCGGTTCTGCGGCCCCTGCTTGCATTTCCCACATAGCTCCTTTCGACTCTTACCTGCCTACAATTCCAGACATCATGAATGTTCTGAATATTGCGGCCTACAAGTTTGTCGCGCTGACCCAACTGCCCCAATTGCAGGCCGGCATCCTGGAAGCCTTGCAGACACGCGCTCTCAAGGGCACGGTCTTGCTGGCCGAAGAAGGTATCAACCTGTTTTTGGCCGGCCCGGCGGCCGAGCTTCACGACTTTCTGGCCTGGCTGCGGCTTGACGCGCGACTGGCTGACCTGGAAGTCAAGGAAAGCTTTTCAAGCGCCCAGCCGTTTCGCAAACTGCTGGTCAAGATCAAGCCGGAAATCATACGCATGAACCACCCGGCCATTCAACCCGCGGCCGGTCGTGCGCCTGCCGTCGATGCGGCCACGTTCAGGCGCTGGCTCGATGCCGGGCATGACGACAAGGGCCAGCCGCTTGTGACGCTGGACACCCGCAATGATTTTGAAGTCGATGTGGGGACCTTCAAAAACGCCATCGACTGGCGCATCAGCAAATTCACGGAGTTTCCCCAAGCGCTGCTGGAGCGCAGGCAAGACCTAGTGGGTAAAACCGTGGTGAGTTTTTGCACCGGCGGCATACGCTGCGAAAAAGCGGCCATCTTCATGCGCGAAGCCGGTGTGCAAGATGTATATCAGCTCGACGGCGGCATCCTGAAATACTTCGAGTCCAACGGCCACGCCCATTTTGAGGGCGAATGCTTTGTCTTTGACGAACGCCGCGCGCTGGACCCAACGCTCAAGCCAAGAGTGAATCCGCAGCCATGACGCACAACGCAGCTTCAGCGCCCGCTGGCGCGCAGCCCGATCTGCACCCAGGCAGCGCAATGGGCCAGCTGGCAGCACGCTTTTCAGCAGTGCGTGCGCAGACCGAGCACCTGATCCAGCCGCTGAGCGCTGAAGACTGCCAGCTCCAGTCCATGCCAGACGCCAGCCCGGCCAAATGGCATCTGGCGCATCTGAGCTGGTTTTTTGAGACCTTTGTGCTGGAACGCTTTGAGCTCGGCTTCAAGCCCTTTGATGCCGGTTTTAGGGTGCTCTTCAACAGCTATTACAACGGCGTTGGCGACAAGTACCCACGTCCGCAGCGCGGCCTGATCAGCCGACCCACGCTGCCAGAGGTCTTGAGCTACCGGGCCCAGGTCAACCAGCGCATGCTTGAAGTCATGCAGCTGCAGGCGCAAGGCACGCTGGCCAAGCAGCGCGAACTACTGGAACTCGTCACGCTGGGCCTGCACCACGAGCAACAACACCAGGAACTGCTGCTGACAGACATCAAGCACGCGCTGTCCTTCAACCCGGCGCGGCCAGCTTATGCAGCGCGCTGGCCGCTGGCCGGCGTCAGCCCCCAGCCTGTACGCTGGCTAAGCTATGCCGGTGGTTTGCTGGAGCACGGCTTTGACGCGACGCTGGACGCTGACTTTGCTTTTGACAATGAGACACCGCGCCACCGCGTCTACATCGCACCCTTCGAGCTGGCCAGCAGGCCGGTCAGCAACGGCGAGATGATGGCCTTTATTGCCGAACAGGGCTACCAAAGACCTGAGCTGTGGCTGTCCATGGGCTGGGACTGGGTTCAGGCCTCGGCGAGCAGCCCGCATAGCTTGCCGCTTTACTGGCAGACTCGCGGCAGTCAGAGCTATCAGAATTTCACCTTGCAGGGACTCGTGGAGCTGGACCCCAACACCCCGGTCTGCCACCTGAACTACTTTGAAGCCGATGCATTTGCGCGCTGGTCGGGCGCGCGTCTGCCCACAGAGTTTGAGTGGGAGCTGGCTGCGCGCAGTCTGCCAAAGTCCATGCAGTCGCAAGGCCACTTTGTCGAAAATGCAGCTTTTCATCCGCTGCCCCAACAGGAAGAAAGCCAGGGCGAGCCGGCTCAGATGTTTGGCGATGTCTGGGAATGGACGCAATCGAACTACAACCCCTACCCCGGCTACCAGCCCTGGGAAGGTCTGGTCGGCGAATACAACGGCAAGTTTATGTGCAACCAGTTTGTACTGCGCGGCGGCTCCTGCGCCACACCGCAAAGCCATATTCGCGCGAGTTACAGAAACTTTTTCCCGCCGGACGCGCGCTGGCAATTCAGCGGCCTGCGCCTGGCGCGCGACCTCAGCGCACCAGCAGGCGCGCTGAGGTCAAGCGCTACGTGCGGGACAAAGGTTTAGCGCTGGAACTTTGCAGCTGCCTCGGCGACACGCTTGCCAAAATGCCGGGCTGTCTCGATGTCTCCCGCCAGCATCTCGCTGGCACCCGCATCCGATGGCGACTGGGCCATGGCGCCACTGAACGAACCCAGGTAATTGAGATCGTTGCGTTCGGCGGCCTTGCTGTTGCTAGGCATACAGCCGGTGCCGACCCAGATGCCGCTGTGCTGCATGGCCAGGGTAAACAGGTAATGCAACGTAGAGAGCTTGTCGCCATTCATGCTAGCGCTGTTGGTGAAGCCGGCAAAAACCTTGTCTTTCCAGGCCTGCACATACCAGGGCTTGGACGAGGCATCGGCAAACTTCTTGAACTGCCAGCTCACGCTGCCCATATAGGTTGGTGAGCCCATGATGATGGCGTCAGCGGCGTTCAGGCTGTCCCAGCCGCCGTCTGGCAGATTGCCATCGGCATCAATGGCCAACAGTTCCGCACCTGCGCCTTCAGCCACGGCTTGCGCCATGCGCTGGGTGTGTCCATAGCCGGAGTGATAAACAACGGTATTTTTTTTCACAGCACTGCTTTCTCAATGGGCAAAGACTTGAATCGAAGCATCAGGCGCTGCGCTTGGCGTCAAGACTCCATGCGCCGCCGCCCCATGCCGCAACACTCAGCAGGCCGCCGACGATGGCCATGTTCTTGAAAAAGGCCAATGACTGCGTTGGGTCAGCCCAGAAACCGTGAAAGATGAAGGTGATGACAAAGGTGAACACGGCAATGCCCAGCGCAGCCCAGCGCGTCTGAAGACCCACCAGCAGCAGCAGGCCCAGTCCGAGCTCAACCGCTATAGCGATGGCCGCTGCAACTTCAGGAAGCGGCACGCCTTTGGAGGCGATGTATCCCGCCGTTCCGGCAAAACCGGCGATCTTGTTGAAACCCGCGGGTACAAACAGCAGCGCCAGCAGGATGCGGCTGATCAATGACAGGGGATTCTGGAGTTTGTTGAGCATGGTGAGTCCTTTGATAAAAAATGAAAAACGAGAGATCGAGAAAAATCCGGCCGGCCTGGATGCCCGGCCCCAAGGTGTCAGGCCGTCAGGTCAAACACCAACACTTCAGCGTCCTGGCCAGAGCGCAATTGCAGGCTGCTTTCAGCGTCCAGCAGTGCGGCATCGCCTTGCGCCAGCAACTGGCCGTTGACCTCCAGTGCGCCTCGCACCAGATGCACATAGGTCTTGCGCTTGGGGTCCAGCGTGAGGGTAGTGGTTTCGGCGCCGTCAAACAAGCCTGCATACAGCTTGGCATCCGCATGAATCGTCACCGAGCCCTGTGCGCCGTCATTTGACGCCACCAGCAAAAGGCGGCCGCGCTTGTCTGCTGCGCTAAAGCTCTTTTGCTCGTAACCGGGCGCTATGCCGGTGACATTGGGCTCTATCCATATCTGCAGAAAGTGCGTGGTCTGGCCAGGGGCATGGTTGAACTCGCTGTGCTGCACGCCCGAGCCTGCGCTCATGCGCTGCACATCGCCGGGCGGAATGCCTTTGACGTTGCCCATGCTGTCTTTATGCGCCAGCTCACCGCTCAGCACATAGCTGATGATTTCCATGTCGCGGTGCCCATGCGTGCCAAAGCCCTGGCCCGGCTCTATACGGTCCTCGTTGATCACGCGCAAATTGCCGAAACCCATGTGCGCGGGATCGTAGTAACCGGCAAAAGAAAAAGAATGGAAAGACTTGAGCCAACCGTGGTCGGCGTAACCGCGCTCTGCGGATTTGCGCAAGGTAATCATGGAAAAGTCCTTTCAGGATACGGGATGTACAAGGCACGCGGGCAACAGAGGCAAAGCCTGTCTGTTTCGAAAAGCCGAATGTATCGAATGTAGAGCCGAACAGCGCTCCGGCAATTGCCGTCATTTGATGGCATCATTCAAATTAACTGAATGATAAGACCGTTTTATGACAAACAGCAGCTTGCGCAACGTCCTCACGCCCGAAGCGCTTGGTCTGATAGACGCCATCAACCGCACCGGCAGCATGGCGGCGGCGGCGCGCGAGTTGGGCGTGGTGCCGAGTGCGCTGAGCTACCGTGTGCGCCAGCTTGAGGACGCGCTCGACGTGCTGCTGTTCGACCGTTCATCGCGTCAGGCCAGGCTGACCGAAGCCGGCAAGGAGCTGCTGCGTGAAGGCAATAGGGTATTGCTTGAACTCGACGCGATCGCCAACCGCGTCAAGCGGGTGGCCACCGGCTGGGAGCCGCAACTCACGCTGGCCGTCGACAGCGTGATTTCACGCAGCACGGTGATGGAGTTGTGCGAGGCCTTTTTTGCGCTTGAACCTCCGACGCGGCTGAAAATTCGTGAAGAAGCCCTGTCCGGCACCTTGCAGGCACTGAGCTCGGGTCAGGCTGATCTGGCCATCGGCGTGGCATTGGACGTGAGCAGTGGATCCGTCGCCGAGCCAACTGGCAGCCATGCCCTGCACAGCAAGCCGCTGGGTCACATCAGCTTTGTCTATGCCGTAGCGCCACACCACCCCCTGGCGCAGGCAACGCAAGCCATCACCGACGAGATGATGCTGCAGCACCGCGCGGTGGCGGTAGCCGATTCGGTGCAACGCGGCGACGGCCTGAGCGTCGGCCTGCTCGGTGGTCAGGACGTGTTCACGGTGCCCGGCATGCTTGCCAAACTCGACGCCCAGCTGCGCGGCCTGGGCGCGGGCTACCTGCCGGAGTACCTGGCGCGTCCTCACGTCGAGACCGGACGACTGGTGGCCAAGACGGTTGCACGCCCCCCGCGCGTGGTGCGTGTCAGTTATGCCTGGCGCAACAGTGCTGGCAGCAAGCCTGGCCGGGCCTTGCAATGGTGGCTTGAACAACTCGACAATGCGAGCACCCGTTGCGCGCTGTTGGAACGCTGAAGACCAGGCCAGCCGCAAAGACCCGCCTGCCAGGCCGCGACTGCGTGTAGAGTGTGCTTGTCGCGATGCAGCGAAACGGTTGCTGCAGCCGATTTCATCTTTCACAAAAAAGCCCAAAGACATGACCCAAAAAACCCGCACCTCCTTCGCTGATGCGCCAGCTGCATGTCATATCGCTGTGATAGGCGCGGGTATCGCGGGCATCGCCTGCGCACGCACGCTGGTGCAGGCCGGGCACCAGGTCACGGTGTTCGAAAAAAGCCGCGGCGCCGGTGGCCGCATGGCCACGCGCGACACCGAGTTCGGCAGCTTTGACCACGGCACGCAATATTTCACCGTGCGCGACCCGCGTTTTGAAAAGGCACTGGCCACCGCGCCGGGGCTGGTCAGGCCCTGGAGCGCCAACACCGTACGTATCCTGGACGAACGCGGTCGCGTCGTCGCCGCTTCACTGCCGCCCAAGGAGTCGCACTGGGTTGCCGCGCCAGGCATGAACGCCCTGGTTCAGCACTGGGCCAAGCCTCTTGCAGACGCCGGTCAGCTGCTGGTGGAGACCGAAGTCACGCGGATCGAGCCCGACGCGCTGTCCCCCAAGCTGTGGCAGCTGCATACCGAAGGCCCGGGGGCCGGCACTTTGGTGCATTCGGGCTTTGACGCCGTCGTGATGGCGCTGCCCCCAGCGCAGGCCCAGGCCCTGCTGCTGTCCTCGCAACAGGGCAAAGCACTCATGCCAGCGATTGCCCGCGTGAGCGTAGCCCCGTGCTGGACCTTGATGCTGGCCTTTCCATTGGCCGGACAAGACAAGCTGCCGCACCTGGGCCCCCAGTGGAACGCCGCGCGCAGCACCCACCACCGCATCGCCTGGCTGGCACGCGAGTCGTCTAAACCTGGACGCGAGGCAATTGAGCGCTGGACCGTGCAGGCCAGCCCCGACTGGTCACAGCGCCACCTGGAAGACGATGGCGAGCGCGTCAAGGGCAAGCTGCTCAAGGCCTTCACCGAGGTCACGGGCATACGCGCTGAGCCGAATTACGCCACCGTGCACCGCTGGCGTTATGCCCAGACCACCGAGCCGCTGGGCAAAAGCCATCTCTGGGATGCCAAGTCGCGCCTAGGTGCCTGCGGCGACTGGTGCCTGGGTCACCGCGTTGAAAACGCCTTTGTCTCAGGCCTGGAAATGGCACTGAAAATTTGTTGAGCGCCTACAGGGGGCGCTTTGCGCCCTCGCCCACCGGCCCGCTGCATGAAGGCTCCTTGCTCGCAGCGCTCGCCAGCTGGCTGGACGCCCGATCACAGCAAGGGCGCTGGCTGCTGCGAATTGAGGACATAGACACGCCGCGCTGCGTTCCAGGCGCCGCCCAAACCATCATCGCCCAGCTGGCCGCCTGCGGCATGCTTGCAGACGAGCCCCCGCTTTACCAGTCACAGCGAGGCGCGCTTTATCAAGAGGCGCTGGACCAGCTCACAACGCGCGGCCTGGCCTATCCCTGTGGCTGCACCCGGCAGGACATCGCGCACGCCCTGGCGGCCTCAGGCCAGCCGCGCGAAAGACACGGCGAACTGGTTTATCCCGGCACATGCAGGAATGGCCTGGCCGGCCGGAGCGCTCGCGCATGGCGGTTCACAAGTGATTTCTCAACATCAGAAAGCCTTGAAAACGATCAGGAACGGGCGCAGGCAGCTACTGATTCAATAGCAGAAAATGCACTCCAGTGGCACGACAGGCGGCTGGGCGCACAAAGCCAGAACGTCAGCCAGGCGGTGGGTGACTTCATCTTGAAGCGTGCCGACGGTCTGTGGGCTTACCAGCTGGCCGTCGTCGTTGACGATGCCGCGCAGGGCGTGACGGACATCGTGCGCGGTGAAGACCTGGCTGACAACACGGCGCGGCAGATCCTGCTGCAGCGCGCGCTCGGGCTGCGCCAGCCACGCTACCTGCACACGCCGCTGGTGCTGGGCGCAGACGGTGAAAAACTCTCCAAGCAAAATGGCGCACAAGCGCTGGACACCAGCGACCCGATTGCAGCGCTAGACAAGGCCGGACGGCAACTGGGTCTGCCCGGCAACCCCAAGGCGGCCACGGCAGCCGACTGGTTGCAGCAGGCCACGCAGCAATGGGCCCGTCTACACGGCAGCACGGCCGCGCAGACGACTAAAATCAATGGGTGATTGAATCCCCTGCCCCCCACCAACCCGCTGAGCCAGCAAACGCTGCACCAGCCCCCACGCCAGCACCCCCATCGGAGTCGAACGCCCCTGCCGCAGCAGAAGGCGCGCCCGCCGACGTGATGTATCCACGCAATATCCGCAGCTTTGTGCGCCGCACCGGCCGCACCACGCTGGGCCAGGCCAAAGCCTTTGCCGATGTCGGTCCGCAGTTCCTGCTGACCTATACGCCGGCATTGATGGATTACGCAGCCGCCTTCAAGCGCGAAGCACCGACCATCCTGGAAATCGGCTTTGGCATGGGCGAGGCCACCGCAAAGATTGCGGCCCTGATGCCAGAAAAGAATTTTCTTTGCTGCGAGGTGCACACGCCCGGCGTGGGCGCGCTGCTCAAGCGCATTGAAGAAGAATCATTGAGCAACATCCGCATACTGCAGCACGACGCGGTCGAGGTGATTGACCACATGCTGGCGCTGGACTCGCTCGACGGCGTGCACATCTTTTTTCCCGACCCCTGGCACAAGAAAAAACACAACAAGCGTCGCCTGATTCAAGCCCCGCTGATCGCCAAGCTGGCAGCCCGGCTCAAGCCCGGCGCCTATCTGCATTGCGCGACCGACTGGCAACCCTATGCCGAGCAAATTCTCGAAGTGCTCAGCAGCGAGCCGCGACTGAAAAACAGCGCTAGCGAGGCAGCGCTTGCCGGCTACGCAGAAAAACCGCATTACCGCCCACTGACCAAATTTGAAAACCGCGGCATCAAGCTGGGACACGGCGTGTGGGATGTGGTGTTTGAACGCATCTAAGCCCGTCAAACCGCCTAGCCGAGGCGGCGTAGGACCCAGCTGCATAGGCTTGCCCGCAGGGCGCTGGCCCAGCATGCTGGACTTTTTTGCCGAGCGCTTCCCGGCCGTAGCGCGTGAGGTCTGGCGGCAGCGCATGCTGCAGGGCGATGTGGTTGATGAGCATGGCGTCAGCCTCTTGCCAGTCACGCCTTATCGGGGCCATGTCCGTGTCTACTATTACCGCGCCGTGCCCGACGAGCCACGCATTCCGTTTGATGAGGTCGTGCTGCATCAGGACGAGCATCTGGTGGTGGTGGACAAGCCGCATTTCCTGCCAGTGATGCCCTCGGGTGACTACCTGAGCGAGACGGTGCTGGTGCGACTGAAGAAAAAACTCGGCATAGACACGCTGGTGCCGGTGCACCGCATTGACCGCGACACGGCCGGCCTTGTGATGTTTTCAGTCCGGCCCGACAGCCGGGCGCAGTACCACGCGCTGTTCAGCCAGCGCAGCGTCCACAAGACCTACCAGGCCATCGCCCCCTGGCGTGAGGGCCTGGCGCTGCCGCTCACGCGGGAAAGCCGGATCGTGGAGGCCGGTCACTTCATGCTGCAGCATGAGGTCAGCGGCCCGCCCAATGCCATCACGCGTATCGACGTGCTCGAAGTCCAGGGCACCCTCGCCCGTTATGCACTCGAGCCCGTCACCGGCAAACGCCACCAGCTGCGCGTACACATGGCCGCCCTGGGCTTGCCACTGCTGGGCGACGGCTTGTACCCGGTGCTGACGCCCGAGGGACAAATCGACTACGCACACCCCTTGCAATTGCTGGCAAAAACCATTGCCTTCACAGACCCGGTGACAGGTCTGGCGCGCCAGTTCGAAAGCGCGCAGCAACTGCTTTTCCCAATCGGCGCTGGCGAGCGCGCGCAAGCCGGCTAGTCGGCCTTGAAGCCGGTCGCTGCGACAGCCTTGCCCCAGGTCACGGTGTCGGCAGCAATGATTCGCGCAAACTCCTCGCGACTCGTGCCTGTGACCCGAAATCCGGCATCTTCCATTTTCGCTTTGCCTTCAGGCGCCTTCACGGCTTTCTGGATATCAGCACTGAGTTTTGCGACGATGTCCGCCGGTGTTTTTGCCGGCGCCACAATGCCAAACCATGAGGTGAACTCCAGGTTGGGATAACCCTGCTCCTTGATGGTCGGCACGTCCGGCAAGGCCGCTGCACGCACAGCGCCTGTCGTGCCCAAGGCCACCAGTTTGCCGGCCCTGACATTGGGCGCGGCCAGCCCCACGCTGGCAAAAACACCCTGCACGTCACCACTGAACAGCCCGCCCAGCGCATCGCCGGTGTTTTTGTAATGCACGGGTTCGGGCTTGAGCTTGACCGCATCACCGAACATATAGGCGCCAAAATGTCCCGGCGTGCCGGCTCCGAAGGTCGCCATGAACAGGCCTTTTTGCTGCTGTGTCCAGCTGACAAATTCCTTGACGTTATGGGCGGGCACTTTTTGCGGATTCACCAGCAGCACGAAATCCGAACTCACGACCTGGCTGATCGGAACAAAGTCTTTGACCGGGTCATAAGGCAGTTTGTTGTAGCTGCTGGGTGCAATGCTCAGCTGACCGGTTTCACCCAGCATCAGCGTGTAGCCATCAGGCGCTGCGCGCGCGGCTTCGGTCGCAGCGATCAAACCACCCGCGCCCGGCTTGTTGTCAACGATCACGCCCATATTGCCCCAGCCTTCGGACAGCTTTTGCGCCAACAGACGCGCCACGATGTCGGGGCCTGTGCCGGCCGGAAATCCGACAATGATGCGCACCGGCCGACTCGGGTAGGCAGCTTGCGCCTGCACGCTGGAGGCCGCGCTACAGGCCAGCAATACCAGGCCTGCCAAGCCAGTGCATCGGCCCAATGAGGGGAAAAATTTCATACATGTCTCCAGTTTTTTTATGAATGGTCTGATTTGTAAAGCTGTGCGACGCAAGGTCTGACGCTCATGCCAGCTCGAAGAAACGCATCACGACCCGGTCGGGAAAGCGGGCGCCACTGCCTACAAACAGGCGCTCGCTGATCCAGGCCAGCGCCGGCGATGCGGTTTCAAAGCGCGGGCAGCAACGGAAATAAATCTGCGCAGGGTCAACCGCCTCGCCTCGAACCAGCTTGGCGATCAACTCAGCCGGGCCGGAACGAATCGCGCGATTTTCGACATAAATCCTGTCACCCGCATCCGTCTCCATGACATAGCGCGCGTCCAGTTCCGCCACGCGGTCATTGACGAGCAGCTGAAAATCGGCGCCGCCAGGCAGAATCCGGGCACGCCAGCCATCTCCAAGCACTTCGCCGCCGGCTATCGGGATCAACCGACGCAGCCCATGCAGGGCCGCGCCGACTTCCTGGGGTGGCTCGACCTGCACGGACAGATCGGCAAAGAACTTGAGCTGAGGTGTGGGCAAAGAAGTCATCAGCCTAGCGTAATCCCCGTTGCGCTGTGACGCTGTCATCCCTGAAGATGACAGCATGCACAGATACCAGCTATGAGAAAGTGGACCGTAGACCAGACGGACAGCAGTTCCGCCTTGGCCGGCCAGGCGCTTGCTGCCATGATTGGCCAGCTGGGCCAGCCTCGCTTTGAGTCAACGCTGCTCAGCAGCCTGCACCCGGTCGTTGCGGCTGCATCGTGCGCCGTCTACCAGACCGGCCGCGGCCGCGCGCCCAGGCTATTCATGTCGGCAAGCCATGGCGTGCGGGACACCACCCGGGAATGCTGGCGCGCCTATCTGTCGGGGCCACATTTGAGCGACCGCACGCTGACACCCGAAGCTGCCTGCGGCGACCAGACCCTGGTCTGCCACATCACCGCATCTGAAGTGCCAGTCGAGCACAGGTCACGCGTCTACGATGCGCATGGCGTGGCCGAGCGCCTATCGGTGGTGCAGTCATCCGCCGATAGCCTGTTTGCAGTGAACTTCTACCGGCACCAACACCAGCCGGCCTTCAGCGACAGACAGCTGGGCGACTTTCAGGCCATGGCGCCAGCGCTGCTTGCGCTGACGCAAAAACACATTCAACTGGCCGCGGCACCGAGCGATGCACCAGAAGACATGCTGGCGCACTGGCAGCAAAAGCTGCTGCACATTGAGGCGGCACTGACGCCGCGCGAACTGGCGGTCTGCGCCAGGCTGCTGCTCGGCATGACGCAGGACGGCATTGCCGCCGACCTGGGCCTGGGGCTGCCAACGGTCAAGACTTACCGCAACCGGGCCTTCGCACGGCTGGGCATTCATTTTCGCAACCAGTTGTTTGCCCGGCTGCTCCGGGCCTGAGCTGAAAGCGGGCAAGCGGCAAACGCGCCGGCCCGGATTTTTTTAGCCGGTGATCTGTTTAGCCGTGATCTGGTACTTGAAGTCATCCGGCGCGTAGGAGTCAAAGCGGCCGGCTGCGTTCTCGCCAATCGGGTACATGAAAAAGCCCAGCTTTTCGCCGGTGGAATGCGGCAGGGCCACATCGTGCGCCGTGTTGTAGGCCATCCAGTTGCCTTCCCAGCCACCAAACAAGGCCTTGTTCACAGGCGCCACAACCGGGTTGGTGGTGGTCTTGATCCAGTCAGCCGTTTCAAGGCGCATGACCTTGGCCACGTCAGCCGGATCCATCGCGACCCAGCCGTAGCCCTTGAGGTAGACCTCGGAGCGGCAATGCTGCGCGCCCTTGAGGCTGGCCGGGTTGCCCGACAACTCCTTGTAGCCGAAAGCCGATGGCACCAGGCGAATGCCGTAGACATCACGCGCCGGCACGCCGACAGAACGGCACAGGCCGACAAAAAGCGCGTTCAGGTCGGCGCACTTGCCACCCAGATCGCCGGTTTCCAGCATGGTCTTGATGTCGCCGACGCCACAGCCGCGCACCTTGGGTTCGCGGTAGGTATTGGCCACGATCCAGTCGTAGAGTTTTCGGGTCTTCTCAAAGTCGGTCTTGGCGCCCTGGGTCGCGGTCAGCGCAGTTTTACGCACAATGCCATCGGTCGGAATCAGCGTGGTTGAGCGCGTGAAATAACGCAGGGTGTCGGCGCTTTCAGCGGCAGCGGTTTTTTGCGACCAGTCCACCGCGCGACCCTGGGTCTGCACGCGGCTGGTGAGTTCGACAAAAGGCTTGGCCTCGCCAGCGGCGAACTCGACGTAAAGCATCTTGGCACCGTCCTGGCCGTCGTGCGTGAGTTGCGCCTGGCCGTTACTTGAATAGCTGTTTTCAAGCGAATGCTGGTAATCACTGTTGACCGAAGGAATCGGCAGCCAGACGCGGGTCACACCCTCGGGCTTGACGATGTCCACACGGGTGGTCACGTCAAACGTGCGCCAAGCGCCGCTTTGCGGTGCGAAATTGCGGTTTGCAGCTGGCGCGGCAGGCGCTGATTGCGCGAAATTGAGCGAAGGCAGCGCGCCAGCGAAGGCGGCTGCGGCGGTATTTTTAAGAAAGCTGCGGCGTGCGGTGGTCATAAAGAGAACTCCGGGTAAAAAAGAGGGCAACGTGCATGGCAGCAGGTAAAGATGCCGCCAGATGTTGTGAAGAATCAGCCGCTACAAGGCCAGCAGGCCTTTGAGCGCATCACGCATTATCGCCGCGTCCGGTCATCTGACACGCAGCGCCGGCAACGCTCTGCGGCTGGGCCTAGCGCTTGAGCAGGCCTTCAATCAACGCGGTTGCGGCGCGGCCGGTCCAATCCACCTCGCCCTTGACGCGCAGCTGCGGCTGGCCATGGCGGTCCAGCATCAAGGTGGTGGGAAAGACCTTCACGCCGCACTGGCTGGCCAATTGGCCGCTGCTGTCCAGCAAGACCGGCAGGCTCACGCCCGTGGTCTGGGCAAATCGCAGCGCACGCGCGGCGGGTTCCTTGAAGTTGATGGCCAGCACCAGCAGGCGCTCGGCGCCATACAGGTCAGCGACTTGCTGCAGGGTCGGCATTTCGGCGCGGCACGGCTCGCACCAGCTGGCCCAGAAGTTGAGCAAGACCGCGCGCCCCTTGAGGTCTGCAAGTTGCCAGGTCTTGCCAGCGGTGTCCAGCAGCCCCAGCGCCGACACCGGCCCGCGCCATGGGCTGACTTCATAGGCCGTGCCGCTCAAGCTCTGGGCGCCCAAACCAGGCCATGCCAGCGTGCTGGCAGCGAGCAGCGCGCCCTGCAAAAAATCGCGGCGCTCGAAAAATTTTCTGTTCATGCCCAGATTGTCAGGGACAAGCCAGTCGCTGGCCCGCAATCGGGCGCTAAGCGCTACAGTCCTACAGGCGCGTCACCCAATGCGCCTTCCAATCTAATTTTAATTTTCACTGCAGCCGCTATAGCGCTCCATAGCGCCCTAACGCGCTCTAAGGCGCCGACCAACCTTGAACCTCGCCCTCAACATCACCGCACTCGCGAACCCTGCGCAGCCTTTGTCTCCGCAGTTCATCAATTTGTACGCACCGCCACAGGCCGGCCTGGCCAGCGGCATCGCCCAGGAGCTCAGTGAAGGCCTGCTGGCAGCGGCAGCCAGCGTGAGTCCAAAATTTTTCTACAACGAACTGGGCTCCAAACTGTTTGAAGCCATCACCGGGCTCGACGAGTACTACCCGACGCGTACCGAGGCCGGCATTTTTGCGGCCTGCCACGAGCAAATCGCCGCCGCATTGCACCGCGCAGGGATTGCGCAACCCTGCCTGATTGACCTGGGCGCCGGCAACTGCGCCAAAGCCATGACTCTGATTCCGCATCTGTTGCCGCGCCAGTATGTGCCGGTGGATATCTCTGTGGACTTCTTGAAAGACGCGGCCAGGCAAGTGCAGCTGCGCTTTCCGACGCTGGACATTGTGGGTCTGGGTATGGATTTTTCGAGCCAGCTGAACCTGCCCCAGGCGGTTCAGCCACACGACCGGGTGTTTTTCTATCCCGGCTCCAGCCTGGGCAACTTTTCGCCAGCCCAGGCGCTGCGGTTTTTGCAGCACATCGCCAGCCCGGCGCAAGGCCACGCCAGCGGCCTGTTGCTGGGCATTGACCTGGTCAAGGACGCGGCGACGCTGGAAGCGGCCTATGACGACCAGTTGGGCGTCACGGCAGCCTTCAATAAAAACCTGTTGCTCAATGTCAATGCGCTGCTGGGCGCTGATTTTGACTTGCGCCAGTGGCGGCACCGCGCGCTCTTCAATGCCGCGCAGTCACGCATTGAAATGCATCTGGAGGCGACTTGTGACACCCACGTGACCTGGCCGGGCAACAGGCGCAGCTTCGCCGCCGGCGAGCGCATACACACCGAAAGCTCATACAAATACAGCCTGGATGGCATGACGGCGCTGCTCAGGCAGGCCGGCTTTTCGCAGGTTGAACATTGGACCGACGCCCGCGGCTGGTTTGGCGTGTTTTGGGCTTCGGTCTAGCCGACAGGGCTGGCATTTCCGCCCATTTCCAGGCATTAAATGGGCCGCCAGGGAAATGCTGGCGGGCGCAAGCAGCTACATTTTCAGTAGCAAATGGCCCGCCCTGAGCTGAGGCTTAAAGCCGCTCGGTGACCCAGGCCTGCACAGACTTGAGTGCATCACCCAGCTTGGACGCGTCGGTGCCGCCGGCCATGGCCATGTCGGCCTTGCCACCGCCCTTGCCGCCGACCTGCTGCGCAACAAAATTGACCAGCTCGCCGGCCTTGATCCTGCCCACGCTGTCTGGCGTCACGCCAGCGGCGATCTGCACCTTGTCGCCATCGACGGCGGCCAGCACGATCACCGCGGTCTTGAGCTTGTCTTTGAGCTTGTCCATGGTGTCACGCAGGGTTTTAGCGTCTGCGCCTTCGAGTCGCGCGGCCAGCAGCTTGAGGCCCTTGACCTCGACCGCCTGCGCCATCAGCTCATCGCCCTGTGAAGAGGCCAGCTTGCCCTTGAGCGCGGCGACTTCCTTTTCCAGCGACCTGACCTGCTCCAGCACCTGGGAGATGCGGTTTTGCAGCTCGGACGGGCTGGCCTTGAGCGAGCCTGCTGCGGCCTCGACCGTGGCCTCCAGCGACTGCAGGTAAGCCAGCGCATTGGCGCCCGTCACGGCCTCGATGCGCCGCACGCCGGCGGCGACACCGCTCTCGCCGACAATTTTGAACAGGCCAATATCGCCCGTGCGGCCCACATGGGTGCCGCCGCACAGCTCCTTGCTCGAGCCAATGCTAAGCACGCGCACCTTGTCGCCGTACTTTTCACCAAACAGCATCATGGCGCCGGTTTTCTGCGCGGCCTCCATGTCCATCTCGCTCGCGTCAGTCGCCGCGTTGGCCAGAATCTCGGCATTCACACGCGCTTCGATGGCGTGAATCTGCGCGTCCGTCACAGGTGCGTTGTGGGCAAAGTCAAAACGCGTGCGATCGGCGTTGACCAGGCTGCCT
Organism: Comamonadaceae bacterium; assembly: GCA_947443645.1. Lineage (GTDB taxonomy): Bacteria > Pseudomonadota > Gammaproteobacteria > Burkholderiales > Burkholderiaceae_C > Polaromonas. Next base: position 103,293 of record CANEXF010000006.1, read on the forward strand.
TTTTGCTGCACATGCTCACCCAGCACTTCGCGCAAGGCCTTGTGCATCAAATGCGTGGCGCTGTGGTTGCGCACCGTGGCCAGCCGCACTGGCTCGTTGACCTGGGCGGTCACGGCATCACCGACCTTGAGCGTGCCGTAGCTGACATGGCCATGGTGACCAAAGACATCGGCCTTGATTTTTTGCGTATCCTGCACCTCGAACTGCGCGTCCTTGGTGCTCTGCCCGACCACCAGGCGACCCTGGTCACCGGCCTGGCCACCGCTCTCTGCGTAAAACGGCGTGGTGCTCAAAACCACGACACCGTTTTGACCGGTTGCCAGCGTCTGCACGGCCACGCCATCGGCGTAGAGCGCCACGACTTTGGCCGGTTCCTCCAGCAAGTCGTAGCCGGTAAACGCGTGGCCTTCGCCGCTGTAGTCCAGCGCGCGGTCCATCTTGAACTTGCCGGCCGCGCGGGCCTGGGCTTTTTGCTTGTCCATCGCTGCATGAAAACCGGCTTCGTCCACACTCAAGCCGCGCTCGCGACACACATCAGCGGACAGATCCAGCGGAAAGCCATAGGTATCGTGGAGCTTGAAGGCCACATCGCCGGGCAACACGTCGGTGCCTGCCAGCGCGCTGTCCAGAATCGTCATGCCGATTTCCAGCGTTTCGAAGAAACGTTCTTCCTCGAGGCGCAGCACCTCGGTGATACGTTCGGCTTGCGCTGCAAGGCGGGGGTAGGCCTCGCCCATCAGCGCGACCAGATCGGGCACCAGCTTGTGAAAAAACGGAGTCTTTTTGCCCAGCTTGTAGCCGTGGCGAATCGCGCGGCGGATGATGCGGCGCTGCACATAGCCGCGGCCTTCGTTGGACGGGTTGACGCCATCGCTGACCAGAAACGCGGTGGCGCGAATATGGTCGGCAATCACGCGCAAGCTCTTGTTGTCCAGATCGACTTCACCGGTCTCGCGAGCGGCGGCTTTGATCAGGGCCGCAAAAATATCGATCTCGTAGTTGCTGTGAACATGCTGCAAGATGGCGGCCAGGCGCTCCAGGCCCATGCCGGTATCGACGCAGGGCGCGGGCAGTGGCACCAGGCTGCCATCGGCCTGCATGTCGAACTGCATGAACACATGGTTCCAGATCTCGATGAAGCGGTCGCCGTCCTCGCCTGGACTGCCTGGTGGGCCGCCAGGAATATGCGCACCGTGGTCATAGAAAATCTCGCTGCACGGACCGCACGGGCCCGTATCAGCCATCATCCAGAAGTTGTCGGATGCGTATTTCTTGCCCTTGTTGTCGCCAATGCGAATCACGCGTTCAGGCGGCAGGCCGATTTCCTTGGTCCAGATGTCATAGGCCTCCTGGTCGTCGATGTAGCAGGTGGCCGTGAGCTTGTCGGCCGGCAGCTTGTAGACCTCGGTCAGCAGCTCCCAGCCCCATTTCAGGCTGTCGCGCTTGAAGTAGTCGCCAAAGCTCCAGTTGCCCAGCATTTCAAAAAACGTGTGGTGCCGCGCGGTGTAGCCCACGTTCTCAAGGTCGTTGTGTTTGCCGCCCGCACGCAGGCAGGCCTGGACCGAGGCCGCACGCACATAGGGCCGCTTGTCGGTGCCCAGGAACACATCCTTGAACTGAACCATGCCGGAGTTGGTAAACATCAGCGTCGGGTCATTGCCTGGCACCAGCGAGCTCGAAGCCACCACGCTGTGGCCCTTGGACGCGAAGAAATCAAGAAAAGTCTTGCGGATGTCTGAGACGGAAAATTCGGGCGTGGAAGTGGAATTGCTCATGTTTTGCTTATGTTGGCCGACCAGGCGTCGGCGGGCAGGACAGTCTTTGACCCAAGCTCAGGATTATAAGTTTGCACCGCAGCCCTATCAGGCACGGTTTTTAGGCGTGGGGCTGACATCAGCCCGGCTTAGGCGCTATGCTGGCAACCTGTCAGCTCTGGCGAGCGCCGCTGCGCCGGGCCGCACCCGATAAAACCTCAAAATCACACAAGAATGAGACCAACATGGACATGTTGACCGCCCCCCTTTCCCTTTTGAACGACCCCAGCCTGTTGAAAACCGATGCGCTGATCAATGGCCAATGGGTGGCCGGTCAGACGCGCTTTGCGGTGAACGACCCGGCCAATGGCCGCAAGCTCGCCGACGTGGCCAACCTCGGCCCGCAGGACGCCGAAGCCGCCATTGCCGCGGCCAACGCCGCCTGGCCCGCCTGGCGCAGCAAGACAGGCAAGGAGCGCCACGCCATCTTGATGAAGTGGTTTGAGTTGCTGATGACCAACCAGGAAGATCTTGCCCGCATCCTGACCGCCGAGCAGGGCAAGCCCTTTGCGGAGGCCAAGGGCGAAATTGCCTACGGCGCGAGCTTTGTCGAGTGGTATGCAGAAGAAGCCAAACGCGTCAATGGCGAAACCCTGCCGCAGTTTGACAACAACCGGCGCCTGTTGGTCCTGAAGCAGCCGATTGGCGTGTGCGCCGCCATCACGCCCTGGAACTTCCCGCTAGCCATGATCACGCGCAAGGTTGCGCCAGCGCTCGCCGCAGGTTGCCCGGTGGTGATCAAGCCGGCCGAACTGACCCCGCTGACCGCACTGGCCGCTGCCGAGCTGGCCATGCGCGCCGGCATTCCGGCCGGTGTGCTCAATGTGCTGACCGCTGACAGCGACAACTCGATCGCCGTAGGCAAGGTTTTCTGCGCCAGCGACGTGGTGCGCCACATCAGCTTTACCGGCTCCACCGAAGTCGGTCGCATCCTGATGGCGCAAAGCGCGCCGTCGGTGAAAAAGATGGCACTGGAGTTGGGTGGCAACGCGCCCTTCATCGTGTTTGACGATGCCGACATCGACTCCGCCGTGGACGGCGCCATGGCCAGCAAATACCGCAATGCCGGCCAGACCTGCGTTTGCGCCAACCGCATTTACGTGCAGGACGGCGTGTACGACCAGTTTGTTGAAAAGTTCGCCACCAAGGTCAAGGCCTTGAAAGTCGGCAACGGCTTTGAAGACGGCGTGGTTCAGGGCCCGCTGATTGAAGACGCGGCGGTCGCCAAGGTAGAGCGCCATGTCGCCGACGCGCTTGCCAAGGGCGGCAAGCTGCTCGCTGGCGGCCACAAACTGCCGGGCCAGTTTTTTGAGCCCACGGTGATCTCCGAAGCCACGGCCGACATGCTGTGCGCGAAAGAGGAAACCTTCGGCCCGTTCGCGCCGGTGTTTCGCTTTCATAAAGAGCAGGAAGCGATTGACGCGGCCAACAACACGGAGTTTGGCCTGGCCAGCTATTTCTATAGCCGCGATGTGGGCCGGATTTTCCGCGTGTCCGAAGCGCTCGAATACGGCATGGTCGGCATCAATGTCGGCGTGATCGCCACCGAACATGTGCCCTTTGGTGGCGTCAAACAATCTGGCCTGGGCCGCGAAGGCTCCAGCCACGGCATGGACGAATACCTCGAAATGAAGTACCTGTGCATAGGCGACGTGCTGCGCTGAGCGGACAATCAACATGCCTGTTATTTCAGTCACCCTGCTGCCCGGCTATGCGGCAGACGTCCAAGAGCGGCTGGTCGCGCGCCTGGCCACTGCCGCGCGTTCGGTCATAGACGCATCGCCTGCAGGCACCACCGTGTTTGTGAACCAGGCCCAGACCTACCAGCGCGACGGCCGGGTGTTCAGGGCCGGCGGCGCATCCCGGCCTGTAGCCAGCGAGGTAGTCAAGGCCTTTCTTGAAGCGCTGCAGCTGCGCGACCTCGATGCCGCCCAGGCGCATCTCGCCGCCGGCTTCAGCATGTGTTTTCCGGGCGGCGTGACCCTGCACACGCTGGCCGAGCTCACTGAATGGGCCAGACCGCGTTACCGCAGCATTGCCAAGACCTTTGAGCGCTTCGAAGAAGTCTGGCGCGAGCAGGACTGCGTGGTGTTTTGCAGCGGCACCTTGCACGGCATATGGAATGACGGACAGGCCTTTTCGGGCATACGCTTCGTGGACCGTTTTGAAGTCATGGACGGCAAGATCGCCCGCCAGGAGGTCTGGAACGACATGCCCCAGACCCTCACCAGTTCAGCGCAGCCGTCGGCCGCCAGCACAGCCCCAGCCCTTGCCGCAACTGCGTGCCGATAACGTCTGACTTGCCGCCTTGTTTGCCGCCTTATTTTCTGGAGAACTCCCCATGCTCAAACGCAGACTTTTTGTACAAACCGGCGCGATTGGCGCGTTGCTCGCATCAACTCCTTTTTTGATAGCTGCCCACGCACAATCGGCGGGCGTGAACGAGCCAAAACGCCAAAAAATTGTGATTCAGGTCAGCGACAACGATCCAGCCAAATGGAATCTGGCGCTCAACAATGCCAAAAACCTGCAGGACGATGTGGGCGCTGCCAACGTCGATATTGAAATCGTCGCCTATGGCCCAGGAATCGGCATGCTCAAGCTCGAATCACCAACCGGCTCGCGCGTGGCGGACGCGATGAAGGCCAAGGTCAAGGTCATCGCCTGCGAGAACACCATGCGCGGCCAAAAGCTGAGCCGCGACGACATGCTGCCGGCCATCAGCTATGTACCAGCCGGCGTGACCGAGATCATGCGCAAGCAAAGTGAAGGCTGGGCCTATCTGCGGCCCTGAGTCTTGCGCTCAGACAGCATGGAAATCGAACTCAAGCTGCGCCTGGCGCCAGCCGCAATCGACACCCTGCGGGCCGATCCGCTGCTGGCCAATGCGCGCCATGAGCGTAAGCAGCTTGAAAACATTTATTTCGACACGCCTGAGGGCGAACTCGCTCAGGCCGGCATCGCCTTGCGGCTGCGCCGCGATGGCAAGCACTGGCTGCAAACCGTCAAGCGCGGCGGCCAGGCGCAGGCCGGTCTGCACCAGCGCGAGGAAATCGAATTTCCGGTCGCCGGCCCGGCACTCGAATGGCCAGAACTTGCAGCCACGGCATTTGAGGCCTCGTTCAAGCATCTCAAAGACCGCTTGCAGCCGCGCTATCAAACCCGCTTCCGGCGCGATGTCTGGCGGCTGCACGATGCCAGCGGCGCGGCCGTCGAGCTTTGCGCCGACCTTGGAGAGATCATTGCCGGCGTCGAGGGCCAGGGCAAGCGCAAGCAAGCGCTGTGCGAGATAGAACTGGAACTGCTCAGCGGGCCTGTAGACGGTCTGTTTTCACTGGCCCTGCTGCTGGCCGAGCGCCACCCGCTGGTGCTGGACAACCGCAGCAAGGGCGAGCGCGGCCACCAGCTGGCAACGGATGCACCGCCAGCAGCGCCATTCAAGTCCGGCCCTCTGGCCTTGCCCAAAAACGCCGACGCCGCAGCGCTGGTGCGGCTGGCGATTGCCCATGGCCTGGAACACTGGCAGGCCAACGAGCCGGGGTTTATAAACCAGACCGGCGGCAGCGACTACAACAGCGAATACCTGCACCAATTGCGCGTGGCCTTGCGGCGGCTGCGTGTGGCTTGCGCCAGCATGGCCAGCGCCGTCGGCTGGCAGCAGGCAGCGCTTGCGCCCATGCAGGACGGCTTGCGCCAGTTGGGCATCACCCTGGGCCAGGCCCGCGATTGGGATGTGTTCGTGGCGCAAACCTGGCCGCCACTGGCCGCGCAGCTGGCTGACGCCGCGCTGCGCCAGCGACTGCAAGAAGCGCTTGAGCTGCAGCAAGCCAGCGCTCACCTTAAAGCCAGGACGGCGCTGCAAGGGCGCGACTGCCAGCGCCTGCTGCTGCAGCTGGGGCGCTGCCTGGCGCAGCCAGCGGAGGAAGCCAAAGCGCCATGGAGCTTGCTCACCGAGCGCATTGACCGGCTGGCCAAGCAACTGGAACAAGACCTGCCCGAACTCGACAATTTGACAGCTGCGCGCCTGCACCGCTGGCGCATCGCCACCAAAAAGCTACGCTACATGAGCGAATTTATCGCCAACAACTATGCGCCAGAAGTCATGGCGCCCTGGCTGGAATGGTTGAGAAAAGCCCAGAGCATGCTGGGCGCATACAACGACAGGCAGATGTCACAAGCGCGCATCAAGAGACTGTGCGCGCAGCTTAGCCCACCAGCTGAAGGCCTTGAACAAACCCTGCAAGCCGCGCTAAAAAAGCAGCCAATGCCAGCACTCAGCCTGCCGCCGCTGCCGCCGCCCTACTGGCGCTGAAGAACGTCAAGTCTCCGCGCAGCGTGCACTGCGCTAGAGCTATCTATAATCGCCACGACGCGGGTGTAGTTCAATGGCAGAACTTTTGCTTCCCAAGCAAATAGCGTGGGTTCGATTCCCATCACCCGCTCCAATTATTTGACTGCTATTGCTACAGGCACTTAAACGAAAGTAAAACCTGTAGCAGCAGATCTTCTTGGCCGGCAGGAAACCTGCACCAGGGTGCCACTACTTCTTTTTAGCCAGGCCTTCTGCGGAGCAAGGGTTGTCCGTTGAACAGCTGTCTCCAATGACCCCAACGGCCTGGATCTCGATTTCTATACCCGGGCGTGCAAAGTTGGTCACCGTGATGAGTGCGCTTCCAGGGTAATTTCCATTCTGGAAAAAATCCTTACGCATTTCAACAAAACGATCTCCGTAGCGCGACTCCTTGATGAAGACAGTCATAGCCACGATGTTGGCCATGCTGCCACCGGCACGCTTCATAACCTGGTCAATCTGAGAGACGACCTGTTTTGTTTGAGCTTCGAAATTGTTCGAGATATCTTTGCCATCGTTGTCCCGGGTGGCTGTCTGACCGGCGACCCAAACCATCTTTCCGCCCGAGGTGATGACACCAGGGGAAAAAGCGCGGGACAACTGAAATGGTGTTTTTTCCATGTACTCAGCGGCATAGGCTGAGAATGAGAGAAAAAATGCAGCGGTAGCTGCCAAAGGCCATATCGAAGCTCGGAAATTCATAGCGCGTCCTTGTTAGATGAAATGAATCAGTCAGACCATAGCGAGAGCCGGGCTCTCAATTTCACTCTAGCACAACAGCATTAATCGACAGGGGCTGCGCAAGCGGACTCAGCTCGAACAAGCCTAGCGCTTGGCCTGAAAGAGCATTGCGCATGACGCGATCAATTCAGGCAATCCCCGCCATGCCGGCCAGTACTTCGCTCACCGAAGCTGTGTCCTGCTGACCCAGCCCCTGCGCCATGGCGGCGCTGTAGATAGGCGCACAGGCACTGAACAGCGGCAAGGGGCAATCGACGGATTTGGCCATGTCACCAATCACCTGCATGTCTTTTTGCCAGACCTCCACCTTCATGGTGGGCGGCGCGTAATTGCGCTCGATCATGAATGGCATGCGCAAGCGCATCACGCCTGTACCAATCACCGGACTGTGACCGAATAGATCAAGAACATCTTGCGGATCAAGCCCCATTTTCCTGGCCAGCGTGACAGACTCTGCACAAGCGACGTTGTAGATCGCCACCAGATGGTTGGCGGCAAATTTCATTTTTGTACCGTTGCCGAACAGGCCGACGTAGGGCACCTTGTCGGTGAACACCTTGAAAACTGGCTCGGCACTTTTGAAGTCTTTCTTGCTGCCGCTGGCAAAGACTGTCCAGGCCCTTTCCTTCATACGCACCGCTGTTCCGCTGATGGGGCAATCCATCACCGACATGCCGGCCTTTTTCAGGGCTTTCATCGCATTGTTCTTGTCATCCATGGGCAAGGTACTGGTTTCCAGCACCAGCAGCGAGGTGGCATCATGCGCGCGCTTGGCAGCAAGCAGTTTTTCAACGGTGTCGGCGAGCGCTGCAGAAGTTGACAGCGACACGATCAGCACATCGGCCGACTCAGCGACGGCCGTGGCCGACTTCAAGGCCTTGCCGCCAGCGCGCTTGAGCTGCTGACAGGTCGGCGCATGCACGTCATAACCTGTGACGCGGTAGCCCGCCTTGACAAGTTCCTGCGCCATGGCGCTGCCCATGATTCCAAGGCCAATGATTCCGATTACTGGAAGGGTCATCAAATTTCTCTCCACATTAAATAAGGGCTTACAAACACAATCACAGTGCCTCAGTCAGCCTTGATATTGGCCGATTTGACAACAGCGCCCCACTTGACAATTTCGTCTTTGATGTAGCTCGAAAAATGTTCGGGCGTGTCCCCAACAGGGATAGCACCTTGCCGGAGCAATTCTTCTTCGGTTTCTTTTTCCCGCAGTATCTCGACGATTTCTCGGTTGAGTTTCATGACGATATCTCTTGGCGTATTCAGTGGCGCAACAATGCCGATCCAGGAATAGGCCTCATATCCAGGTACACCGCTCTCAGCAATCGTCGGCACATTGGGCAGAGATGAAAGACGCTTGGCGCTGCCAATGGCCAGCGCGTTGAGTCGTCCTTGCTGAACCATAGGGAGCACAGATGGAATGCTGCTGTAAAGCATCTGAACCTGGCCGGCAAGCAAGTCAGCCGTTGCCGGGCCCTGCCCTTTGTAAGGCACATGCACGGTGTTGACCTTTGCCAGAGAGTTAAGCAACTCGCCCGCGAGATGACCGGAGTTCCCGCTACCTGGCGATGCGTAAAAGAGCGTGCCGGGTTTTTCTCTGGCCAATGCCAGCAGTTCACGCATGTTTTTTGCGGGTACGGACGGGTGTGTCACGAGCAGCAAGGGGTAGTTCACCATGTTGGTGATGGGTGCAAAATCAGTAACCGGGTTGTAGGGCAGTTTGTCGTACAGACTGGGGTTCACGGCCATGGGACCGGCTGCCACAATGCCCAAGGTGTACCCATCGGGTGGCGCCTGCAGTACGGCTGTCAGTCCAACGATGCCGTTGGCACCGGCCTTGTTGTCGACGATGACCTGCTGACCCAGCCTGACGTAAAGCTTTTTTGCCACGATGCGGGCAATCACGTCGTTCCCGCCGCCCGGCGGAAAGGGAACAATCATGCGTATTGTCTTGGTCGGATAAGCCTGACCGAAGGCGGCGCTGGCCACCAGGCTCAAGGCGGCAATCAGGCATTTCAGCGCTGGTCTTGAATTGGCAATTTTCACTTGTTGTCTCCATTTATATTTGATTGAAGCTCAGCTCGAAACGCGAAAGTCAGAGTGATTTTTCCGTAAGTCCTATAGAGGAGTATATCAAGCCGTAAATTTATTCCGCTCGATGGATAATGAAGCTCATCCCTTCGACCTAATTGCCGATCAACAATCCATGGCCACCAAAATCCCAGTCACCGCCGCCCCGGACCAAAGGCTTCCGCGTTACCTGCAGATCAGGGACGAATTGATGCGGCGTATCTGCGCCAGGGCGTGGACTGAAGGGCAGGCGCTGCCGGCAGAAGACAAGCTCGCCGCCGAGTTCGCTGTCTCGCTGGGCACGATGAGAAAGGCGATGACCGTCCTGGTCGACGACGGCATGGTCGAGCGCATACACGGCAAGGGAACCTTCATCACACGCGCTTTCGAGCGCATCTCCATGCTGCGCTTTATTGGCTACAGCCTGGCGTCGCAAAACGAAATTCCTGATTCAGCCACGCTGAAGATGCAGGTGCGCTTGGCGACAGCGCAAGCCCGAAAAAAACTGGCGCTGCCAGCCGACGACAAACTGCTTTACCTGCATCGCACGCGGTCAGCCAAAGGTGAGGTCCTGCTCTCCGAGCATATTTATCTGCCCTACAAGAAATTTTCCAAGCTCGAAGCCTACCTGCGCAAGAACTCGCCCGCCATGCTGTACCCCGCGTATGACGCTGTATGCGGAGTGCTGATTTCGCGCGCAGCCGATGTCCTGACCGTATGCCCGCTTCCTGCTGCCGAGACCAGACTTTTCAAGCTGGCGAAAAACACACTGGGCGTTCGAATTGAGCGCCTCATGCTGGAACACAGCGGACAAGCCATAGAGTGGCGAATTTCCTATGTCACGACCGAACGTTTTCAATACGCAGTTGAAACGCGCTAAGCAAGCAACCCCAGCAAACCCGGCATTCCCGCCAGCTAAAGTAAGACCCTTCCCTTTAAATATTTACGGAGTCATTCAATGTCCTCACTGACCCTGGCGCAAGCCAACCTGATCATCACGTCAGCACTCAAGCACTCGAAAGAGCGTGGCTACCAGCCCATGGCCGTGGTGGTGCTGGACGATGCCGGTCACGTCCGCGCGCTTCAACGCGAAGATGGCGCCAGCATGTTCCGCGTGGACGTCGCCACCGGCAAGGCCTGGGGTGCAGTGGGCATGGGCGTGAGCAGCCGCGTCCTTGGAGAGCGGGCCAAAGGCAATCCGAATTTCTTCCTCTCGCTTGCTGCCACCTCGGGAGGAAAGTTCCTGCCGCAACCAGGCGCCGTATTGATCAAAAATCCGGACGGCAAGCTGCTTGGCTCGGTTGGCGCGAGCGGCGGCACCGGTGACGAAGATGAAGCTATTTGCGCCTACGGCGTTGAAAGCGCAGGTCTGCTTTCGAGCTGATGCGTACGCCACAGGTCTGAAGACCGGCAACGTGCAATACCGCCCGGTCTTGCACATGCCGGTCTTTTTTTTTCGCAGTGCCGCGGACGGCTCAGGCCAGCTTCAGGTTCACGTTCTTTGTGTAGGTGAACTCCAGCAGCTCTGCAAAACATTCCTCGCGGCCAATACCGGATTGCTTCACGCCACCAAACGGCGCACCCATGAAGTGCTGGCTGGAGTTGTTGATCCATACATAACCGGTCTGAATCCTTTTGGCTGCACGGTGTGCCGTGTTGAGATTTTGCGTCCAGATGGAACCTGTCAGACCAAAATCAACGCCATTGACCTGCTCATACAGGGCGTCCTCGTCCTGCCACTTGAAGACTGACATGATGGGGCCAAACACCTCTTCACGCGCCAGGCGCATATGCTGCTGCATGTCCGCAAATATGGTTGCCTCGTAGAAAAAACCATCTTTCAAGGCCGGATCATCGGGTTGCTTGCCGCCGCACACCAGACGGCCGCCCTCCTCGAGGCCAGATGCTACGTAAGCCTTCACTTTCTCCAGTTGCGCACGGCTGACCAAGGAACCCATGGTCGTTTTCGGGTCGGTAGGAATGCCTGGCTTGTGGCGTTCAGGCAGCAGCCTGACCAGCTTTTCAAGAACTTCGTCGTGAATCGACGCATGCAGGAAAACACGGCTGGTTGAGCCGCAGCTCTGGCCCGACCAGGTGAAGTTCATGCCGCCAATAATGCCATTGACCAGCTTGTCCAGATCGGCATCGGGGTAGGCAATCAAGGCATTCTTGCCGCCAAGCTCCAGTAGCACCGGCTTCAAATTATCGGACGCGGTTTTCATGACCGCCTTGCCGGTGGGAACGCCGCCTATCAGGGTGACCTTGCGTACCAGCGGATGGCGACCCATGGCATCGCCGCACTCACGGCCACCACAAAGAAAATTTGCCACCCCCGGCGGAAAGATATCGCCCACGAGTTCAGCAAGTCGCAAAATGGACAAAGGCGCCTGGTCTGGCGACTTGATGACCACGGTATTGCCTGCTGCCAGCGGCGCGGCCAGTCGGGCTGCGGCGAACATAAACGGGTGGTTGTAGGCGACGATGCGGGCAATCACACCCAAAGGCTCCTGCAGGGTGTAGTTGAAGTTGCCGTCACCCATGGGAATGGTTTCACCCTTGATCTCGGTAGCCAGACCGGCAAAATAGTCCAGGCAATCGGCAGCAAAGCCGGCATCCATGGCGAGCGCGGAAACCGGATTGCCGTTGTTCAGGGAATCAAGTTGCGCGAGCGGCATGGCATGCTCGCGCAACACGGCGGCCGCCTTGCGCAGATAGCGTCCGCGCTCAAGCGGCGGGGTTGCAGCCCAGGCAGGAAAAGCCGCATGTGCGGCCTGCACAGCAGCATCCACATCGTCCGCATCGGCCACGGGCGCATGGGTAATGGCCTCGTTGTAGGTCGGATTGATGGTGTCGGCATAGACGCCGGCCTTGGGCGCACGCCAGGCGCCGCCGTAATAAAGACCGCGTTGGGTCGGCAGGATGCCTGCAGGGATTTCATGTGCGCGCATGTCGTGGGTCCTTTGATGCTCTTGGCTTCGTGTTGCAGCTTCTCCCGAGAGCGGGAGAGGAAAATGATCAGTCCTTGGATCGGGTCAGGCCGGCAGTCATAGCCGCGCTGTAGCCGGTTTGCACCACCACGTCGACGACCACCGTTTCACCGCGCTTGACGGCAGCGATCGCATCGACCAGCACCTGCTCAAGTTGAGCAGCGTCCTCGACCGGGCCTATGCCGGTCAGCCCCTGGCCGCGCGCCATCATGGCCAGGTCAGGCGCCGGATCACTGATGCGCTGGCCTATCCAGCGGTTTTCAATCGGTCGCTTGCGCTGGCGCGCCACGCGTTCCTGGTGTACTTCATCATTGAAGAAAGAGCGGTTGTTGCAGACCACCACCAGCATGGGGATGCGCGCGTTTGCAGCCGTCCAGAGTGCATTGACGCCCATCATGTAGTCACCATCGCCGATCACCGCGACAGGCAGGCGGTCGCTGCCCTTGAGGCCCAGAGCGGAGCCTATCGACATGCCAGGGCCGGAACCAATGCCGCCGCCGCCATCGTAGCCAAGAAAGTCCAGCGGGTGCTTGAAGTCCCACATCTCGCCGCTCCAGCTCAAGGGCAGGCGCATCAGGCAGACCTTCTGGTCGCCGACCGCGCGCTTCAAGGTGGCAGCGAGCGTTGACACCATCATGTTGCTGGCGCCCGAAGCGCCAGGCACAGCTTGCACCGGCGCCACGACGGGCAGTGGACGCTTCGGTGGCGCAGGCGTCTTGCGCGCTTTGACCTGCTGGTTCAACAAGGTCACGGCCGGCTCGGGTTCGCACAACATGAAGACATCGACCGGCGGCAGGCCCTGGTGGTCCATGCTCCAGCCGTTGTGGTTGTAGTGGTCGACCGAGACCTGGATGATCTTGCTGGCCACGGGCTTGTCGCCCCAGGCCTGTTTGAGCGTGCCCGAGAGGTCCAGCCAATCAAGGCTGAGCACCACGTCGGCTTCGCGCAAAACGGCCTGCGCATTGGACGTGAGAAAAGCGCCGCTGGGCGCCGCGTGCAGCGGGTGGTCGGTCGGGAAGGCCGCCCCCACGCGCAGGTCGGTCAGAACCTCAGCATTGAGGGTTTCAGCCAGCTGTATGCGCTCGGCCCAGGCCGCTTCGCTGCGGTTGACGCGGCCCATCAAAATTACTGGGCGACTGGCTTTGGACAGCAGTTCTGCCGCCTGCGCAACAACTGCATCCGAAGGCCTTGCCTGCGGCGGCGCGAGATAGCGTGCAGGGTCGGGAATCGCCGGCCGTTCGCTGAGCTTGGACTCCTGCAAAGCCGCATCAAAGCAGACATAAACCGGGCCCTGCGGCGCGGTGGTCGCAATCTGCCGCGCGCGCAGCAGTGCTTCCTGTGCCGAGGGAATAGACGCCGGCTGGCAGTCCCACTTGATGAAGTGGCGCACCAGCGCGGCCTGGTCCTGCGCGGTATGAATCCAGTCTATCCATGGCCGGCGTTTGTTGGCGTCAACCGGGCCCGTGGCGCCCAGCACGATGACGGGAACGCGGTCCACCCAGGCATCGAAAATCGCCATGGAGCCGTGCATCAGCCCAACGTTGCTGTGCAGGATGGCGATCAGTGGCTTGCCGGTGACCTTGGTGTAGCCGTGCGCGATGGCCACCGCGTGCTCTTCATGCAGCACCATCATCATCTGCGGCTTTTCATTGCCAAGGTGGTTGACGATGCTGTCATGCAGGCCGCGAAAGCTGGCACCGGGGTTCAGAAGCACGTACGGAATGTCCATCGCGCGCAGCATGTCGGCGATGGCATCGCTGGCCCATACGGTCTCTTCCGGTTCGGAAGGCTTGGGAATATCGCGGCGCACGGCGGAGCCCGAAGGAATGGTCATGAAATCTCCAGATTAAAAAATAAGTCGGCTGATTATTCGGGCTTGATATTGGCGGCCTTGATCACTTCGGCCCAGCGTTTTTGGTCTGTCGCCATCAGCTTGGTGAATTCGGCCGGCGTGCTGGTTTCGGCATAAATGCCTTGCTCTGCCAGCTTGCCTTGCACATCCGGCAAGGCCAAGGATCGGCGCAGCTCGGCATTGAGTTTATTGATGATGGCGGGCGGGGTTTTCGCTGGCGCGATCATGCCTATCCAGATGTCGCTTTCGTAGTTCGGAACCGTCTCTGCAATGGTCGGCACGTTAGGCAGTAGCTCGAGCCGCTTGGTGCCGGTAGTGCCCAGGGCGCGCAGCTTGCCGCTGCGAATGTGCGGCAGCGCCGAGTTGATAGGGCAAAACATCACATCAACCGTAGCACCCAGGACGTCCACCAAGGCCGGCGCCGAGCCCTTGTAAGGGATGTGCGCGAACTTTGTCGCGGTCATGGACTTGAAGACCTCGGCGGCCATATGCTGTGGACTGCCGGAGCCGGCGGATGCATAAGAAAACTTATCCGGGCTGGCCTTGGCCAGGGCAATCAGCTCTGCCACCGTGGTGGCCGTCACCTTGGGCGACACCACCAGAACCATGGGCACCCGCCCCAACATCGAAATACCTTGCAAGTCCTTGAGCACGTCAAAAGGCAGCTTGGGATAAAGCACCGGGTTGACGGCCACCGTCTGGTTGGGTGCGATTGCGATGGTGTAGCCATCACCCTCGGCCTTGGCCATGAAGTCGGTCGCAATATTGCCTGCAGCGCCTGGTTTGTTGTCAACGATGACGGGTTGGCCAAAGGCTTCAGCCATCTTCTGGCCCAGCACCCGGGCAAGCACATCGTTGGAGCCACCCGGCGGCAAGGGCACCACAATGCGGATGGGCTTGACCGGGTAGTCCTGGGCGTGAGAAAAAGGAAGAGCCAACGGGCTCACCGTGGCAATCACTGCGCAGGCGGTTGCCAGCCATGCTTGGCGATCAAATATCATTTTTTGTCTCCTTGAATTGTGCGCAAACGCCGTCCATCGTAGTGATGGTTTTCCAATCAATCAATCTTGAACTTTGAATCAATGTGGCCGATTTCGCCGACTGTGCATTCACGGTTTAGAAGGCCCTCAGCTGGACCGGAACGAATCTGCCTGGACGAACTTGGCGCGCGGGCGCAGCAAGGAGCCCGCCAGACGCTGCTCCTGTATGTGGGCTATCCATCCGGCCAGGCGCCCGAGCGCGAACAGGGCTGCCGGTACTTGACGAGGCAGGCCCATGGCACGCGCCAGCACGACTACCGCGAGCTCCTGCCTTGGATGCAGGCCAACACTGGCGCGCATCTCGTCAATAAAGCCAAATACCGCCCTGGCTGGGCGACTTTGACTCTGCCGGTTTCGCGCGATGTCAAGCAACTGTGCAGCGCGTGGATCACCGCCAGGGTACAGCGGGTGATCAAAGCCCGGGACGCTCTGCCCCTTGGAATGCAGCTGCCAGGCGCGTTTGACGAGCGCGGCCCTTGTGGCAGATTTACCCAGAAAATCATCTACCCGCTCATACATGCGACCTACGTCAGTACCAGAAGTGGCGCACAGCGCAGCCGCAAGGCAACTGTGCAAACTGCCCCCGGCAGACGCCACCACGCGGGCGCTGAGCGTGCCGGGGGGCAGCTCATGATCTGCCATCAAGATCAGGATGGCATTGAGGGCATCGCTGTTCTCACTTGTCGACGGGATAGCCAGAGCCTGCATGAGGCCGTCCACCAAGGATTCGCCCTGGCGCATGGGACGGTACTGCTGTGCAGCCCCAACAAAGCCGCAGCAGGCCACCACTGTCTGCATGATCTCGCGCGATGCCGGCAACATTGCTTTTGGTGACTGCGAATTTTTCGCCGCCCCGCCGCGCATGCCCTGAAGCAACACAAGCAGTGCGAACGACTCCAGGACGTTGTTGCGAACGTGTACAGAAGTCAGCGCGTGGCCAAGCCTCACAAGTGCCGACGAGGGACTTTGAACAGGCCATGAAGACCCGGATGGCGTCAACGCACAGCCCCAGAGCAGCTCGGCCACCGCCTCAAATGACGCACCCGATCTGACCAGGTCAGCGGCCAGGTGACCACGGTAACGCGGTCCCTGGCTGGTTATTTCCGTGATGGACGTGGGGAAGATTGGCTCTCCCCAGTTCATGGCGGAAGCAGCCACTGCACCATGGCCAGACCGGGCATGCGAACGCATCGCCAATCTTTTGAGATCGTCCCGCAGGTAAAGCTTGTCCCTCAACCCCGGTTGGGAAATGCTATTTATCCAGCCACGGCTGACGTAGGCATAAAGCGTCTGCAACTTGACGTTGAGGATGGCCATGGCTTCTCTGGACGAAGCGTAGTCGGTGTGCAGCCGCTTATCGAGTTTTTCCATGAGGGTAGGCGCCCAATCGGCAGGTTATCCATATGCAGCCAAAGCGGCCAACCCGCAACTCAGCGCATGACAATGATGAAGATACCGAGCAAGGTCAAGATACCACCGAGGATGGTGGTGAGCGTCATGTCATCTTGTTTTTTCAAAAACAAATAACTCAGCGGAAAAATCAGAATAGGCGTGCACAAGGTCATCAGGGTGGCAACCGTGAGGGGGATGTAACGCATGGATCCAATCACACAGATCTGACCCGATATATTGCACAGCCCTACCAGCGCAAACAAATAACAACCGCTGCGATTCGACGAACGCAGGCGTGCCACAAGACCGCGCTTGTCGGCGGTAAACATCAGGTGCAGCGCCAACCCACACAAGGCCCCCACCAGCGCGCCAAGCACCGGTTCATTCCAGCTGCGCACAGCTGCACCGCGCAACACGTTGCCCACGGCATAGGCCAGCGAACTACCCAAACCAAGCAAGAGGGCCGAACGAAGAACCCGCTCCTTCATGGTCAAGAGTCCAGGCGGCTGAGCAGCCGTCTGATAAGGGACTGCGCCGTCGCCGCTTTGGCCTTTGGCCAAGGATCCAGGTTTGTAGCTGACCAGCATCAAACCACCAACGGTCATGAAAATAGCCAGAACAGCCCACCAGCTCAAACCTTCGCCCAGCAGCACCCAGGCCATCAGCGCCGTAAAAATCGGACTGCTTACCTGAAACAAACTGGCCTTGGCCGGACCGAAACGCACGACGGATTCAAAGAAAAACCAGCGCCCCAGATAGGTCGCAAAGGCGCCCGCAGCGGCAAACAGAAGAAGCGCGTTGATGTTCCATGTCAATGCCTCATCACGCCAGGCCAGCTGCAGCGCAAACGCCACCGCAGAAACCACGATGTTGGCCAGTGTCGCCACAAAAAAACCGACACCAATGTGAATCCGGCTGGATGCCACTTTGGTAAACATGATCGCCGCAGTAAAAAACAGCAAGGACGCAACGGCCAGCAGATGGCCCAGCAGCGCGTCAGACATCTCGACCTTCAGTCGCTTGCCGGCAGCAAACGCGAATCAAATCTTGAACGCTTCAAGCGACTCAGGGGCGAACAAATCACGCGGAGAAAGCAGTCGCTTTGAAAGACCTTGCTCAAACGAATAACGCAAGAAAGTCTTCAAGGTATCTTCATTTTTTTCGAAGCCATAGGGCCAGAAGTCTTCACCCATTTCGCGCTTGACCTGCTCGACATGCGAGGTCAGCCATGGCAGCATGACTTTGAGCGCAGCCGTTTCATACAGATCTTCATAGGTACGCCGCTGCGACTCCTCAAGCGCCTTCATCATGGAGCGCGCCACCCAGCGATTGGCCTCGTAGACCTCGCGGCGAATCGCCACCGTATGCATGATGGGAAACATTTTTGTTTCCTTGAAATAATTACGTTCGACCTGCTCGTAGTCCTCGAACAAACGTTTGACCTTGCCGCCGCCCTTGAGGAAGCTCGACGGCATGCGCGCCGTGTAAAGCGCGTCAATCTCGCCGTCCAGCAGCATCTGTGCAAGCGTCTGGTCTGGACCAATGCTTTCGACCCTGATGTTCGCGGGCAAATCGAGCTTGATCTTTTCAGACCGGCCAGGCTCCTCTTCACCGCCGGTGAAATAGGTCACGCTGTCGACAGGCACGCCGTAATGGTCCGACAGGATGCCGCGTATCCAGACCGGCGCAGTCATTTGGTATTCAGGGTTGCCAACACGCTTTCCAATCAGGTCTTTCGCCTCACGAATCCCGGATTTGGCATTGACGTAGATGCATGAGTGGCGAAAAAACCGTGAGGGGAAAACCGGAATCGCCACAAAGGGCCTGGCTTCATTGAACATGGACACGGTGTATGACGACAGCGACATTTCTGCCACGTCGAACTCCTTGTGCCTGAGCATGCGGAAAAAAGTTTCTTCCACAGGCATGTTGAGGTAGTTCAGATCAATGCCGTCTGGCTGGACGCTGCCGTCCATCAGCGCGCGGGTACGGTCGTAATTCCAGCAGCCGAAAGTGAGTTTTAGTTTTGACATGTTTTAAATTATTCTGCCTTGATGCCGGCGATCGCGATGGCCTTGGCCAGACGTTCATTTTCGCCAAGAATGGCCTTGTTGTATTCCACCGGACTGCCGCCAATCGGATCAATGCCAGCGTTGTTAAGCGTCTGAATCACCTCAGGCATCTTGGCGATAGCGGCCATTTCCGAGCTGATGCGTTCAATCACACTGGCTGGCGTCCCAGTTGCCGCCAGCACGCCAACGATAGGAGCGAAATCAAAGCCGGGAATCATCTCCGAGATGGCTGGCACAGACGGTGCCTGGCTGGAACGCTGCGCGGCATTGGAAGCCAGCAACCTGACCTGACCCGACTTCACAAACCCCGCCAACGAAGGCAGAGCAGAAAACAGCACTTCAACCTGACCACCAATCAGCGCAGGTACCGACTGTCCGCTACCCTTGAACGGCACATGGGTCAGGTCCAGATTCAATGAAGCTTTCATGGCTTCCATGGTGAGGTGATGCGTGCTGCCAATGCCGGACGAACCGTAGTTAAGCGTACCCGGCTTGGCCTTGGCCAGCGCAATGAAATCCTGCAGCGTAGCGGCCGGCACCTTGGCGTTGACGGCCAGATAAAGCGGTGCACGAGCTGCCAGGGAAACCGGCAAAAAATCCCGTTTGTAGTCGTAACCCAGGTTTTTATAAATGGCTGGATTGATCGAGAACATCGAGCCATCCGTGACCAGGAAGGTATAGCCATCTTTGGGCGCAGATGCGATGGCCTGCGCAGCAACCACCCCGTTCGCGCCTGGCTTGTTGTCCACCACCACGGACTGACCTAGCTTGTCGCCCAGACGCTGGGCAAATATTCGCGCCACCGTATCTGGCAAACCACCTGCGGAATAAGGAACCACAAATTTGATCGGTTTGTTCGGGTAGGTCGTCTGACAAAGCGCGGGCATGGACAGCGAAAGCGTGCCAGCTATCAGGGCCGCAGTAGCGAGCAAAAGCGGTCGACGTTGTTTCATGGAATGTCTCCTCGAAGATTTTTCAAAAGTCATAGTTGTATTTATTTGCGTGTGTTTTCGACCGGAAATTTCCGGTACATGAGCGTACTCATCAAGCCGGTATTGAATAGGACGGCTCAAGCGGCGCCGCACTGGAGTCCCAGACATAAGACGCGGAAAACGCTCGCCAGTCAGTGCTCTTTGGAACGATGGCCTGGAACGCGCAAACGCTGGCTGGAATACGCATGGCTCCGGTGCCTATGGCTGGCGCACCGGACTGAAAAGCCCGGACCGCTTCCAGCATCTGCTTGCGAAACTCCACGATGGCCAGATCGCTGGCGCCCAGTCGCTCATGCGTGCGATCGGCAATAGGCCCCATCGTCACCCACATCGCCACATCCTGATTTGGAAAACCGGTAATACCGGTGAAATTTCCGGCTTTCATGGCAGCCCTGTCCTGCCAGAAATGATTGCTTCGGTTGCGCAAGGGGGAATAATTTTCATCCAGATCAACGCCCAACTCCTGGCCTAAAAATTTTCTCCAACTTGCCGTATCTGGAGTTTGCGAGGCATGCCCCCAAGCGATGAAATAAAACGCTGTGTGGGTGTCGTCCATGGGCACATTGATATTGGCCACGTTGTACAGATTGTTTGGCGGAATCAGCGCCGTGGCTGGCGCGACAAAAACCGTTGAACGCACATAGTCGTTACTGGCCGCATTGCTGATGGGCCTGCGAATTGCAGCGTAACGGAAACCGTAAACGCCTCGCTCCAATTGCAGGCGCGGCGCCTTGTCAGTCGACGGACGCAGCCATGTCGTGTCAGTTGCCTGGGCCGTATCAACACGCGCAGGCACCATGTCAGACGAGTGCAGGCTGGAGCTGTGTGCAGAGTCAATGGCGCCCTCCAAGATCTGCGCCCAGTTACAGGGAATGAGCACTTTAGCAATGGTCACCCGGGCATCGGCTGTGGGCGCCCAGGCCGGTGGTTCAAACTCTGGCTGGGTGTCAGCAGGCCCCATGTAGGCCCAGACAAAACCACCCCACTCCTTGGTCGGATAAGCCAAATGCTTGACCTTTTGCACCATGCCGCTGGCGACAGGTTCTGAAACCATTTCCAGGACATTACCTTCCACGTCCATCTTCCAGCCGTGATACAGGCAGCGCAGACCACAGTCCTCGTTACGACCAAAAACCAGCGACGCACGCCGATGCGGACAGTACTCGTCCATCACACCGACACGTCCGTTGGTGTCGCGAAACACGACGAGGTCCTCACCAAATATCCTGGCCTTGATGGGTGTGCCATCGGGCTCGCTGACTTCTTCGATCAGACAAACCGGCGTCCAGTGACGACGCATCAACTGCCCCATGGGCGCCTGGCCTTCCACACGGCACAACAATTCATTTTCTTCGTGACTCAACATGGCAAATATCCTTCAAACAGATGGAATCAGGAATAAATTTAAAACAACTTGCAAATTCGCATCGTCGAGATTATTCTTAGTCCACTAAGATTATTCGAAGTCTTTTGCTTTGTCAAGAATGTTTATGGAGACCACGATGAGCGTTAACCCTAGCGTTGCCAAAAAAACGGGATTGCCGCCTGCTGATTCAGGCTTCTTCCAGCTGATGGTGGCAAGAAAAGTTGCATTGGCAACGGATATCCAGCTGTTCGAGCTACGCCACCCAGAAGGTTGCGACCTGCCAGCCTTCACCGCAGGCGCGCACATCACGGTTCAGACACCGAACGGTTCGAGGCGCAACTATTCGCTCTGTAGCGACCCAAGCGATGCCAGCATGTATCAAATCGCGGTCAAGCGTGACGCAACGGGGCGCGGTGGCTCCATCAGCATGGCAGATGAACTGCATGAAGGCGCCCTGCTTTCACTGAGCGCGCCACGCAATAACTTTGAACTGCACCCACGGGCCAATAATTTCATTTTTGTAGCCGGCGGCATAGGCATCACACCCATTTTTTCCATGATGCGGCAGCTGAAAGGCCAGGGAAACCAACAGTTCAAGCTGATTTACTGCACGCGCGATGCAGCCAATACGGCCTTTCTGACAGAACTCAACAGCACAGAGTTTTCGGCGCATGTCCAGCTTCACCATGACCACGGCGACATCAACAACGCACTGGATTTCTGGCCTGTGTTCGAAACTCCGAGCAACGCACATGTCTACTGCTGCGGGCCTCGCGGGCTGATGGATGCGGTCGCGGACATGACGGGGCACTGGCCATCAGGTGCGGTTCACTTCGAAAGTTTTGGCGTCGACGCCAGCGCATTTCAAGTCAATACGGCCTTCTCGGTCTATTTGCAAAAAAGTGGCGTCCGCGTGCCGGTCTCGGCGGATCAGTCCATTCTTGAGGCTTTGCTCGTAGCAGGGCAGCACGTGATCAGTTCCTGCGAGAGCGGTACTTGCGGTTCCTGTCGAACCGGCTTGCTGTCCGGCCAGGCAGAACACCGCGACATGGTTTTGACTGACGAAGAAAAAGGCAGCAGCATCATGGTTTGTGTGTCACGCGCGACATCGGCTGAGCTGGTGCTGGACCTATGAGCCAGAGCACCAGCACACCGCTGAGGCTGGGCGTCGTTGGTCTTGGACGAGCCTTCACGATCATGCTGCCAACATTTGTGCAGGACAGCCGTGTCAGGCTGGTTGGCGCAACAGACCCGATTGCATCTGCCAGGGCGCAGTTCGAAAAAGATTTCAGCGCGCCAACCCATGCATCTATTGATGAGCTCTGTGCAGATCCTGACGTAGAAGTGGTCTACATCGCCTCACCGCATCAGTTCCATGCCGACCACGTGTGTCTTGCGGCGACGCACGGTAAACACATCCTGGTTGAAAAGCCGATGGCACTCTCGCTTCAGGAGTGCACCCGCATGATTGACGCCGCACGCGAGGCAAAGGTTCAGCTCATTGTGGGCCACAGTCACAGCTTCAACCTGCCGATCAAGCGCACGCGCGAACTGATTGACAGCGGAATCTACGGCAGCGTGAAGATGATCACAGCGCTGAATTTCACTGATTTTCTGTATCGGCCACGGCGACCAGAGGAGCTTGACACAGCAGCGGGTGGCGGCGTCATTCACAGCCAGGCCACACACCAGATAGACATCATCAGGCTGCTGGGCGGCGGACTGGTGCGCAGCGTGAAGGCGCATACAGGCGCGTGGGACCCTGTGCGTCCTACAGAGGGCGCTTACAGTGCGCTGCTGGAGTTTGAAGGTGGTGCCTTTGCATCGGCCACCTACAGCGGGTATGGTCACTTCGACTCGGACGAACTGATGGACAACATCAGCGAGCTCGGACTGTGCAAGAGCAACGCGGACTACGGCGCTTCACGCAAGCGTCTGCTCAGCGCGGCAAGCTCAGACTCAGAAGCCGCACTGAAAGCGGCTCGCAATTACGGCGGCGGCCTGTATGCCCCCAACATCAGTCCGGGCAACACACGTTCACATCAGCACTTCGGGCAAATCATTGTGAGTTGCGAGAAAGCCGACCTCAAGCCCAGCGCCACCGGCATCACCATCTACACCGATACCGAGAAACTTGTCGAAATGCTTCCCGCGTCTGCAATCCCCCGCGTGGAAGTGATTGACGAACTCTTCAGCACTGTTAGGGAAGGGGCGACTGCGGTCCACAGCGGTGAATGGGCTCGCGCCACCACGGCGGTCTGCCTGGCCATGCTTGAATCAGCAAAAACAGGTCGTGAGTGCGTGCCAGGGCATCAGGTCAGACACAATACAGCTTCATGACCGGCGCAACCCAAAACATCATCAAGCACTGGCGCGAGGCCGTACCCAATGACCGGCTCGCGCATCTGATCCGCGACGCGGCTCGCGCTTTTCAAAAAGCCCTGCAAATACGCCTGGCCTCGCATGGTGTACCTTTTGGTCATTGGACTTTTTTGCGCATCTTGTGGGACGCTGAAGGCTTGACGCAAAAGGAGCTCAGTGAACGCGCTGGCGTGATGGAGCCCACAACATTTTCCGCCATGAAGGCCATGGAAGCGCAAGGCTACATCGTGCGCAGACAACTGCCCACGAACAAAAAAAATGTCTATGTTTACCTCAGCAACGAAGGTCGTGCGCTGAAGAAAAAACTGGTCCCCATGGCGGAAGAAACCAACTCGGTCAGCATAGAAGACATAGACAGCCACGACATACAGACGACGCGCAACGTGCTGCTTGCAATGATTGAAAATCTGGCCAGAGATGAGCTTCTGCAAACCGCACCAGCCAAGCGCAAAACAAGCAGAACATCTCCAGTGGCAGCCGCAGCCGTAAGCGGCAATGCTGCCAGGCCTGCAAGAAACCCGGGAACGAAAAAAGCCGCAAACTGAACAGCTTGCGGCTCCTGCATCAGCAGATCAGCGTCAGGTCAAATCAGCCTGACGCCCGTTTTGGCCTGCAGCGCTTCTCTTGTCACGCCCGGTGCCAGCTCGATGAGCTTGAGGCCTTCGGGCGTCACGTCCATCACGGCCAGGTCAGTGATGATGCGGTCCACTACCCCCAAGCCGGTCAATGGCAGCGTGCATTGCGGCAGGATTTTCATGTCCTCGGTGCCGTCTTTCTTTTTTGCGACATGCTCCATGAGCACAATCACGCGCTTGACACCTGCAACCAGGTCCATCGCGCCGCCCATGCCCTTGACCATCTTTCCAGGAATCATCCAGTTGGCCAGATCGCCTTTTTCGCTCACCTGCATTGCGCCTAGAATTGAAAGATTGATCTTACCGCCGCGAATCATCGCGAAAGACAGTTCTGAGCCAAAGATGGACGAGCCCTTGATGGTGGTGACGGTCTGCTTTCCGGCATTGATGAGGTCGGCGTCCACTTCATCTTCGGTCGGAAATGGCCCAATGCCCAGCATGCCGTTTTCTGACTGCAGCCAGACCTCTATGCTGGCTGGCACATGGTTGGCCACCAGGGTAGGAATGCCAATTCCAAGATTGACATAAAAGCCGTCTTCGAGCTCTTTTGCAGCGCGCGCTGCCATTTGGTCTTGACTCCAGCTCATGATCAGACTCCTGCCGTTTCGGTAATGGTTCGTTTTTCAATTCGTTTTTCAGGATGGGCATTAAGCACAATCCTGTGCACGTAGATGCCAGGCAGATGAACCTCATCGGGCACCATCTCCCCGACTTCAACGAGTTCTTCAACCTCAACAATGCACAGCTTTCCGGCCATCGCAACGGCCGGATTGAAGTTGCGCGCGGTCAGGCGAAATTGCAGATTGCCCGACTTGTCGGCGCGCCAGGCCTTGACCAGAGACACATCTGGCAACAGCGCGCGCTCCATCACGTAGGTCTCGCCGTCAAAATCACGCAACTCCTTGCCCTCCGCCACAAGCGTACCGACTCCGGTTTTGGTAAAGAACGCGGGGATGCCAGCGCCGCCAGCGCGCAGCTTTTCGGCCAGCGTTCCTTGCGGCGTGAATTCGAGTTCCAGTTCGCCAGCGATGTACTGGCGCTCAAACTCCTTGTTTTCGCCCACATAGCTGGCGATCATTTTTTTGATCTGCCGGGTCTCGAGCAATTTACCGAGGCCGAAGCCGTCAACACCAGCGTTGTTGGAAACCACAGTCAGATTTTGCACACCCGAGTCGCGCAGCGCGTCAATCAGTGCCTCGGGGATTCCACACAGACCGAAGCCGCCCACAGCCATGAGCTGACCGTCCTTCACGACGCCTTTGAGGGCCTCCGCAGCGGAGGGAAAAATTTTCTTCACGAATAGTCTCCTTGCGTCGCAGAACAACTGAGCGACCCACTACGATACTACTTATTAAGTTACGTAGTTCTCCGTAAAGGTTAGTCCCATGATGCTGGATGTGAAAGTTGACTATCAGCAGGCGTTTGAGCTGGCGCCTATTGGACTGGTGTTGTCACGCAACCGCTCCATCGTGGACTGCAACCAGCATCTGTGCGAGATGTTCGACGCGCCACGCGAGCAACTTGTGGGCCAGTCTTTCCTTGTGCTCTACCCCAGTCTTGACGAGTACGAGCGCATAGGCGCGCGCATGCTTCCCATCCTCAACACCAAAGGCCTGTACTCCGACGACCGCATCATGAAACGCGTCGGCGGTCGTTTGCAGGGCGAACCGTTCTGGTGTCATGTCACTGGTCGTGCACTGAACCGTCAGGTCCCCCATGAGTCGGGTATCTGGACTTTCGAAGACTTGAGTTCACGTCGGCCTGTGACAGCAGAACTCACGGCGCGTGAGCGCGAAGTGGCCGCGCACCTGATGGGCGGTATGACCTCCAAGGAAATTGGCCGCGCCCTGGGCATCAGCCACCGCACCGTAGAGATTTACCGGGCTCGCCTGATGCGCAAATACAAGGCCTCGACCACGGCCGACCTGGTGCACAAGCTTATGGCGGCTTGAAACCCAGTCATTGCTGGTCTGTTCTGAGAATATGCACGACGCGCGCGATGCCTTGACAGGTACAGACCGAGGTCTGATGCATGACAGGGCGCATGGCGAAGGACTATGGGTTGTAAATGATCACGAGTGGCAAAGCAGCGGCCGGGCCGGCTGGAGCAAAAGCCGACTCGCGCGGGGCTCCAATAAATCGTTTTTCTCCCAAGCTGAAACGCCGCTGACGTCGACCTTATAGCTATATTATTGATAGCTGTCAGCGCCCATAGGACGGTCACCATAGACCAATTTATTCCGTAGTAACCGATGTCAGGCGTTTTTGGGAGCATCGACAACTTCCGCTGCACTGCGGAACGCATCAACAGCAGAAGGCACGCCGCAATAGACCGCAGCGTGAAGCAGGACCTCCTGAATTTCGGCGGGGGTCACGCCATTGTTCAGCGCACCGCGCACGTGGCCTTTGAGCTCATGCGGCTTGCCCAGGGCCGTCAGCATGGCGACCGTGATCAGGCTGCGGGTTTTGAGGTCCAGACCCGGCCTTTGCCAAACATCGCCCCACGCTTTGCTGGTGATGTGTTCCTGAATCGGCTGCGTAAACGGTGTGGCGTTGCCCAGGGCTTGGGCGACGAAGTCCTCGCCCATGACCTGTTTGCGCGTAATCAGGCCTTTGTCGTAGGCTTTGTCTTGCTTGTCGGTTGAATCAGTCAAACCGTACTCCCAGAAACTTCTGAGAATAGTACAAAAAAACCCGCCCGGGTCTTCACCGAGGCGGGTCAGCAGGCGGTCGGCGGAATCAGGCCAGATCGAAGCGGTCCAGATTCATGACCTTGTTCCACGCAGCCACGAAATCACGCACAAACATCGGCTGTGAGTCGCTGCACGCATAGACTTCAGCGATAGCCCGGAGCTGTGAGTTGGAGGCAAAGACCAGATCGACCACGCTGGCCGTCCACTTAAGCTCGCCCGTCGTACGATCACGCCCTTCCAGCACGCCTTCTGAGGCGACTGACTTCTGCCACTGGGTGCGCATGTCGAGCAGGTTCACAAAGAAGTCGTTGCGCAGCGTTTCAGGCTGCTGGGTGAAAACACCGTGTGCGGTCTGCCCGACATTTGCATTCAAGGCGCGCAGGCCGCCGACCAGCACCGTCATCTCGGGCGCGGTCAGGCTCAAGAGGTTCGCTCTGTCCAGCAACTGCCCCGCCGCCCACTGCGCCTGTCCCTTCGGGGTGAAATTGCGAAAGCCGTCAGCGGTCGGCTCCAGCACGGCGAAGGCATCCACATCAGTCTGCGCTTGTGACGCATCCGTGCGCCCCGGCGAAAACGGCACCGATACCGCATGCCCAGCCTTCTTTGCAGCGGCCTCGACGGCTGCGCAGCCGCCAAGGACGATCAGGTCAGCCAGCGAGACCTTCTTGCCGCCGGACTGCGCAGCGTTGAATTCCTTCTGGATCAACTCCAGCGCCTGCAGCACCTTTGCCAGTTCGGCTGGCTGGTTGACGGGCCAATCCTTTTGTGGCGCAAGACGTATGCGTGCACCGTTGGCACCACCACGCTTGTCGCTGCCGCGGAAGGTCGACGCAGACGCCCAGGCCGTCGTGACCAATTGGGAGATGGACAGGCCCGAGGTCAGGACCCTGACCTTGAGGACGGCAATGTCCGTCGCATTGATCAGCGCATGATCTACGGCCGGCACCGGATCCTGCCAGATCAGCGCTTGCCTGGGCACCAGCGGGCCAAGGTAGCGCGCGATCGGGCCCATGTCGCGGTGCGTCAGCTTGTACCAGGCCCGGGCAAAGGCATCGGCAAACTCCTGCGGGTTGGCCATAAAACGCCGCGAGATCTTCTCGTAGGCCGGGTCCATGCGCATGGCCATATCGGCCGTGGTCATCATCGGCGCATGGCGCAGGGACGGATCATGCGCATCCGGCACGGTGGTCGCTGCGGCAGGATCTTTGGGCTTCCACTGGTGGGCGCCGGCAGGGCTCTTGCTCAGTTCCCACTCGTAGCCAAACAGGTTTTCAAAATAGCCGTTGTCCCATTTGGTGGGGTTCGTGGTCCAGGCGCCCTCAATGCCGCTGGTAATGGTGTGCACGCCCTTGCCGCTGCCAAAAGTGTTTTTCCAGCCAAGGCCTTGCTCTTCTATGCCGGCACCCTCGGGCTCGGGGCCCACGTATTTGCCAGGATCGGCAGCACCATGGGATTTACCGAAAGTGTGTCCACCTGCGGTCAGCGCAACCGTTTCCTCGTCGTTCATGGCCATGCGGGCAAAGGTCTCGCGGATGTCTCGCGCCGAACCGAGTGGATCAGGTTGGCCGTTAGGGCCCTCAGGGTTCACGTAGATCAGGCCCATCTGAACGGCGCCGAGAGGGTTCTCGAGTTCACGGTCGCCGGTGTAGCGCTTGTCGCCCATCCACTCGGCCTCCGGCCCCCAATAAATCTCCTCCGGCTCCCAGACGTCCGGGCGGCCACCGGCAAAGCCGAAGGTCTTGAATCCCATCGAATCCATGGCAACAGTGCCGGCCAGAACGATCAGGTCGGCCCAGGAAAGCTTGCGGCCATACTTCTGCTTGATCGGCCAGAGCAGCCGGCGCGCCTTGTCAAGGTTGGCGTTGTCCGGCCAGCTGTTCAGAGGTGCAAATCGCTGCGCGCCAGAGCCTGCGCCGCCACGGCCATCGGCGATGCGGTAGGTGCCTGCGCTATGCCAGGCCATGCGAACGAAGAACGGACCGTAATGGCCGTAGTCAGCAGGCCACCAGTCTTGTGAGTCGGTCATCAAGGCCGTGAGGTCTTTGACCACAGCATGCAGGTCAAGAGTTTTGAATTCCTCTGCGTAGTTGTACGCCTGACCCATGGGGTCGGACAGCGGCGAGTTCTGGTTGAGAACCTTCAGGTTCAGCTGATTGGGCCACCAGTCCGCATTCGTTCGGGTACCCGCCAGGGTTTGCTTGCTGGCGCCACCCGAGAAAGGGCATTTGCCTTCGTTTTCCATTTTTTGATCAACCATGATGGCTCCTTTGATTTAACAGGTGGTGCTGCGTGCCGGCGTGCGATTGCCCGATGCGCTGCTGCTGGGGGGTGTTATGACGCATACAAACTCATTCGCCGAAATCTTGATCAACAACCCACGTGAGTCTAAGTTTCACAGCAAAATAAATAAAGTCAATTAATAACATGTCCCTCATAGTATTTATTAATATATTAGTCTGACGCGCAAATCACGGCCATCAGCCCCTGCCCTTGAGCACCCGACAATGCCGCGTCACAAACACTTATTCAAGGAGCCCACCATGAAAAGCAAGCCGCCCCGCTATCCCGCGCCAGAACTCAGAGACCTGCCCGACGACATCCGGGCCAAGGTTCTGGAGGTGCAGGAAAAAGCCGGTTTTGTACCCAATGTTTTTCTGGCGCTGGCGCGCCGTCCGGCCGAGTGGCGTGCCTTTTTCGCCTACCACGACGCGTTGATGCTCAAGGAAACCGGCTCCAATCCCGCAGGCTCGCTGAGCAAAGGCGAGCGCGAAATGATTGTTACGGCCACCAGCGCAGCCAACAAATGCCTTTACTGCGTGGTGGCGCATGGCGCCATCCTGCGTATTTACGAAAAGAAACCCCTGCTTGCTGACCAGGTGGCCGTCAATTACCGCAAGGCTGACATCACGCCGCGCCAGCGTGCCATGCTGGACTTTGCAATGAAGGTCTGCCTGCACGCAGACGAAATTGAGGACGCCGACTTTGCAGCGCTGCGCGAACATGGTTTTGATGACGAAGACGCCTGGGACATTGCCGCCATCACGGCGTTTTTTGGTCTTTCCAACCGAATGGCCAGTTTCAGCGACATGCAGCCCAACACGGAGTTCTATCTGATGGGGCGGGTACCAAAGCAGAAATAAGCCCTTGCTGCGCCCTGCTCAGCCAGGCGGTTTGAGCTTGGGCTTGCGCCCCGGCCTGGACTTGTTGGGCTTGTATTCACCGGAGAGCTGGCACGCGAGGCGGAAATCCTGCAGGGTTTTCTGCGCCTGGCCCAGCACGCTGTCAGGCGGATAAGCGCCAGCGGCATTGACCTCGCCAAAGGGCCTGCCTGTGAGCAGTTCCATGCCCTCGCTCGCATGCTCGGCAGTGTAGACATGGAAGCGGCCACTGGCCACCGCCTCCATGACCTTGCGGTCGAGCATCAGGTGGCGCCGGTTACGGCGCGGAATCAGCACGCCCTGATGGCCGTCCAGCCCGACGGTCTGACAGCTGCGAAAGTAGCCCTCTATTTTCTCGTTGATGCCGCCCACCGGCAGTATCTGGCCATGCTGGTTAACGGCGCCGGTCACCGCGATGCCCTGCCTGAGGGCCAGACCCGACAGCGACGACAGCAACACGTAGAGCTCGGCACAGGAGGCAGAATCGCCCTCGACGCCGTGGTACTCCTGCTCAAAAACAATGGCCGCGTTCAGTGCCAGGGGCGCGATGTGGGCAAACAGTGCTGACAGGTAGCTGTGCAATATCAGCACGCCCTTGTCATGGATGGGACCGGACAGCTCGACCTCGCGCTCGACGTTGAGCAGTCCTTCGTCACCAGCATAGGTACGCGCTGTAACGCCCACGGGAAAACCAAAGCGGTAATCGCCAAGATCGATCACGGTCAGGGCATTGAGCTGACCCACGCGCTCGCCGGACAGGACCAGCAGCCGCTCGCCATCGGCAATCGTTTCCTGCTCACGCTGCTCAGGGTAATCGTGGCGGTACTTACGGGCAGCCAAAGCGGCTTCGACATCCTGCAGTTCCACCAGGCTTGCGCCGCGCGCGCGGCCCAGGCACGCGCTTTCAATCACCAGCGCCTCGGCATGCACAAAGATCGCGCTTTGCCGTGTCTGGTCATCGACCTGGCGATGCGAGTCCTCCAGCAAGCGCACGACAGCCGCGACAGAAAAATGGGGCAATCCGAGTCTGGCGCAGGTATGCGCCACAAAAACCGCCGAGGCATGCCAGGTCTCCCGCGTGGCCGAAAAACTCTCCGCAAAATCCACCTTGCAGAGAAAACGGCGGGCAAATTCAGGGTCGCCCTCCTGCACCGCGTAGTACTCCTCGACCGAGCCAATCAATACAATCTTGACATCCACATCCACCGGCTCAGGCTGCAGCGAAACGGCCGCGATAGGCGAATGCATCATGCCGGACTCCTCGATCTGCAGACGGCCGCTGCGCAGAAAGCGGCGCAGCTTTTCCCACACCAATTCATCGGCCAGCAGATCGCTCAGGTGCAACATCAAAAAACCGCCGTGCGCCTGGAGCAGGCTGCCTGCGCGTATGCGCGAGAAGTCGGTCTCCAGCACATCGTTTTCTGACTGGTATTCGATGCTGCCAAACAGCGAACGAAACAGCGGGTTGTCCTCGACCAGGACAGGCGCGCCACTCAGGCCCTGGTTGTCTACCACCAAGTTGACACGGTAGCGCGCCAGCACGGTGGCCAGCGCTTCCATGCGGACCACCTCTTCGGTATCGCCGACCTGGAACAGCTCCAGATTTTCAAGCACATCGTGCATGACTTCGCCGAAGTAGTTTCCAAGCTTGACCGAGTCCTTGATCAGCTTTCTGAATTGGCTGCCGATTTGCTGCAGCTCATGCTCCAGCAGGGGTTTGATGACCTGGCGCCGCAAGGCCGCGAGCTCCTCATTCATGACGCGCTCCATGGCACGGGTCTTCTCCAGAAATCGGGCGATCTCCGCGCGAAGCTCCTGCTCTGCCTTGTCAATTTCGGCGCGCCTCTCCTTGGGCAAAGCCAGCGCCTCGTTTTCCGTCAGGGCCCGGCCTTTCTTGTCCCTCAGGGTAAACAGCAGATGCCCCTCCTCACGAAACAGGGCGAAACTCCTGGCCTCGGCAAATGCCGCCAGTTCGTCGTAGGCCGGCGCCTGTTCCGCTTTGGAAGCCTTTTCAATGCGCTCGCTTTCCGTCTTGAAATCCTGGCCAGACAGTCGTTTGGGGATTTCCGCCTGCAGCGTTTTGGTCAGCTGTGCCATGAGCTGGCGCAGCAGCCGGCCCTGGCCGGCAGGCAAGCGCAAAGCCCGTGGCCGCTCCGGAGTGTCGAAATTATTGAGATAGCACAGGTCGGGCGGCACAGGGCGGCCGGCTGCAACCGACTGCATCGATTGCAGCAACAGGGTGGAACGTCCGCTGCCGACTTCACCGAGAACGAAAAGGTTGTAGTCGGGCTGATCCATCTCCAGACCAAAACGGGCCGCCATCTGAGCACGCTCTTGTCCAATCCAGGGCAGTGCCTGGTCCAGCAGCTCGGACGTGTCCCCAAAACCCAGCGCAGCAGGGTCTATGGCCAGACGCAGTTCAGCAGACAGAATTTCGGTAATGGGCATTTGGAAAACCTCCGGACCGGGTCATGATGCGCTCAACTGACCAGCTGGCGCATCCAGTCCGGCAGCGTCGCGGCTTTCTGGCTGGGAAAGTCCACCCATATGGTGGTCGCACCACCGGCCGCGCAAATCACCTCAGGCGACTCGGCGCGCGCCATCGTGGTCCAGCTTTCAAAGGTGGTTCGACCCGGGTCGCTGACGTACATCTTGACCAGCACATCACCCGGATATTCAAGCTGCTTGTAAAAATTGCAGAAGGCGTTGACGATGACCGGCCCTTCACCGCGCGGGTCAGGCGTGCAACCGATCGAATACATCCAGTCAATGCGAATGGTTTCCAGATAGCGGAAGTAGCTGCCGTTGTTGAGATGCCCCATGGCGTCCATGTCGCCCCAGCGAATGGGTATGCGCATTTCATAAACGAGTTTTTTATTCTCGGGAATTGCAATTTTCATAAGCGAAGTCTGGTTGAAAGCGCGGATGAATCAGCCCAAACCCCGCAGCGGGCCTGATCAGTCCGTCGGGACAACAAAGGAAAATGGGCAGCTCGGGTATTCCTGCTTACATTAGCAGAATAAAATCAGAGAGCCCGAGCCGTTCCCATTTCCTCATTCATTACCAGCAAGCCAACCATGAACAAGCAAGAAATACTGGCCCAGTTTGGCCCCCGAGAAGCGATGGAATACGACGTGGTCGTGGTGGGCGCAGGGCCAGGCGGACTCGCAACAGCCATTCGCTTGAAGCAATTGGCGGCAGAAAAAGGCACAGACCTCTCCGTGGTTGTGCTTGAAAAAGGGTCTGAGCCTGGCGCGCACATTTTGTCGGGCGCAGTGATGGATCCAAGGGCGCTGACCGAGCTCATCCCCGACTGGAAAGCGCTGGGTGCGCCCTTGAACCAGCCCGTCACCGAAGACGAGGTGCTGTTTCTCAGCGAAACCGGTGCCACCAGGACGCCCGCATTTTTTGTTCCCGACTGCTTTCACAACGATGGCAACTACGTTATCAGTCTGGGCAATGTGGTGCGCTGGCTGGCGCAGCAGGCGGAAAACCTGGGCGTCGAAATTTTCCCCGGCTTTGCAGCCGCAGAAGTGCTTTACAACGAAGACGGCTCGGTCAAGGGCGTCGCAACCGGTAACCTCGGCGTCGGTAAGGACGGCGAGCCAAGCGACAACTTCCAGCTCGGCATGGAGCTGCACGGCAAGTACACCGTGTTCGCCGAAGGCGCACGCGGCCATCTGGGACGCCAGCTGATTGCGAACTTCAAACTTGACGCTGGCAAGGACCCACAGGCCTATGCACTGGGCGTGAAGGAGCTGTGGGAAATTGATCCGGCCAAACACAAACCCGGCCTGGTCGTGCACACCGCCGGCTGGCCCATGGACAGCAAAACCTATGGCGGCGGCTTTTTGTACCACCTCGAAGACAACAAGGTCACGCTGGGGCTGGTCACCGGGCTGGACTACAGCAATCCTTACCTCAGCCCGTTTGAAGAAATGCAGCGCTGGAAAACCCACCCCAGCATCAAAAAATACCTCGAGGGTGGCAAACGCATCAGCTATGGCGCCAGGGCCATCACTGCGGGCGGCGCATTGAGCCTGCCCAAAACTGTGTTTGCCGGCGGCGCGCTGATCGGTTGCGAAGCCGGTTACCTCAACGCCAGCCGTATCAAAGGCAGCCATGCCGCCATCAAGACCGGCATGCTGGCCGCCGAAGCGGCCTACGAAGCTGTCACCGCAGGCCGCCAGCATGATGAGTTGAGCGCTTACCCCGAGGCCTACGCCAGGAGCTGGCTGGCCGCCGAACTGAAGCAGTCGCGCAACTTCAAGGCCTGGTTCAAGAAGGGCCTGTACATCGGCTCGCTGATGACCGGCATCGAGCAGTGGCTACTGCCCAAACTCGGCGTCAAGAGCCCGCCATGGACGATTCACCGCACTGTGCCCGACTACGCAATGCTCAAGCCGGCGGCCGAATGCCAGCCCATCGTCTATCCCAAGCCCGACAACAAGATCACCTTTGACCGCCTGAGTTCGGTTTTTGTCTCCAACACCAACCACGAAGAGCAGCAACCCGCACACTTGACGCTCAAGGACGCGAGTGTTCCTGTCAATATCAACCTGGCCCTGTACGCCGGGCCCGAGAGTCGTTATTGCCCGGCCGGCGTCTACGAGTACGTGAAAAATGCGGACAACAGCGACCGCCTGCAGATCAATGCGCAGAACTGCGTGCACTGCAAGACCTGCGACATCAAGGACCCAACCCAGAACATCGTCTGGGTCACGCCCGAAGGCGGCGGCGGACCCAACTACAGCGGCATGTAGGCCGGCGCCTATCCGCCTTGCCGTCAAAAGGATAGAGCGTGCCCAAAAGTGGGTTTTCCTGAGGCGTAAATTCGCCAGCTTGCGCTATAACGAAAGAGACTAACAGGAGTTCTCCTCGTGCCGATGGCAAGGTTGTACAAACGCAAATGGCTTTTGATCCAGCTTCCGGTGTTGCTGCTTGCCGCGATCACCGCAAGTTGGACCTGGCTGTTTGTCTACCCCATCCCCCCCAGCCACCTGAGCATCACCACGGCGGCCACTGGCAGCGCTTACTATCGGCATGCGCAGGCCTATGCAGAGCGCTTTGCTGCTCACGGCGTCACCCTTGAAATTCAAGCCTCCAATGGCTCTCAGCAAAACCTGGAACGGTTGCGCCAAACCGTCAACCCTTCAGACCTGGCCTTGGTTCTGGGCGGTTTTGGCTATCTGGGCGCATCGACCGAACGCTATGAGAGAAGTCGAGTCGAGACACTTGCCAATGTCGACGTCGAAGGCCTCTGGATTTTTTCGCGTAACCAGGCAATTGAGTATCTTGAGCAATTGCAAGGTCTGCGTGTTGCTGTTGGTCCGGAGGGCAGCGGAAGCCGAAAAGTGGCGCTCCAGCTCCTGGCGCAAGCCCGCGTGGATCGCAAGGACCTGACACTTTCACCCATGACCGGTGAGCCGGCGGTAAGGGCCCTGGGCCGAGGGCAGCTCGATGCAGTGTTGCTGATGGCGCCGTCGGATTCGCTGAACATCCAAAAACTACTGGCACTGCCTGGCGCGCGTCTGGCCAACCTGCATAAAACTGCAGCTATCACCGAACGCAATCCCTACCTCGAGTCACGCCTGCTTGCGCAAGGCGCGCTGGGCCTTGGCATGCCGCCGCGCGACATCACGCTGCTCACAACACAGTCCAGTCTGGTGGCGCGGGAGAGCCTGCATCCAGCGCTCAAGCGCTTAGCCATTGCTGTTGCGATGGATGTGAATACAGGCAGCGGACTGTTCCATCGCGCAGGAGACTTTCCCTCACTGAGACGACTTGACTTCCCAACGGCACCGCAGGCACGCAAGGTACTAGCCAGCGGCCTGCCAACGCTGGAGCAGTGGATGCCTTTTTGGTGGGCGCAGGTTGCAGAAAGAATATTGCTGATTGTCCTGCCGGTCTCACTTGTGGCATTGAGTCTGATGGCGCTGATACCCAGATACCTGCGCTGGGCGCTGGAGAGCCGGGTCAACCGCTGGTACGGCGAGCTTAAATTCATTGAAAACGACTTGAAGCTAGAGGCGCATTCAGACTTGACCTTGGCACAGTTCATGCCGCGACTCGACAGGATAGACAAAGCCCTGCGCGGTTTTGCCTGCCCACCAGACCTGGTGACTCGCTGCTACACACTGCACCACCATATTGAATTTGTACGCCAGCGGCTGTACGGGATGCGCGGGCGATGAAGCTGCAACTCATTTACCGCAGGCGCTGGTGGCTTTTTTATCTGCCCGTGATGCTTTGCACCGCACTGGCAATAGCTTGGTCAGTCACACGCTGGCACGTGTTGCCGCCAAGCAAGACGGTGATCGCAGCGGGCTCAACGCAAGGCAGTTACACACGGCTGGCGCAACGCTATGCAGAGCAACTCGAACGCCTCGGAATAACGGTTGAAATCGTCCACTCCGATACCATCAAAGGATCACTTGACCGTATCATGGCCCCCGACGACGTGGCCAGCATTGGCTTTGCACATGGCATCTACGCCAAAGCCCGAATGCAAATCCAGGCCCTGGCAGTGGTCGGCCAGGAACCTGTGTGGATTTTTTCCGGCGTGGCAGGGCTCACGTCGCTCACGCAGGCCAAAGGCGCACGGGTTGCTATAGGCGTGCCTTCCTCCTCGTCAGCTATCGCGGCCAAACTGATGCTTGCGCAAGCTGGCATTGCAATGGAGGATGTGCACATTCAGACCTTGAGCGGTGTCGCTGGCGCCGAGGCGCTGATTGATGGCAAAACCGATCTGCTGTTTCAAGTCGAAGGCGAAGATTCGCAGACCTTGCAACTGCTCACGAAAAAAGGCAATGTCCAAATTTTGAGCGCAGACCTGGCTGGCGCACTCGCCATCAGGGAGCCCGCTTTGCAACCCATGCTGCTGCCACAAGGCGCCATCGAATTGCGCGGCGATATTCCGCCGCGCGATCTGACACTGGCAAGCCTGCAAACCCACCTGCTCATCAGGCCTGGCCTTCATCCGGCACTGCAGCGGGCACTGCTGGACGCGGCGATGGAAATTCACGGTGGCGCTAATTTTTTACAGCGTCAGCGCCAGTTTCCCAGCTTCAGCGGCAGCGATTTCCCCTTGTCTCCAACTGCCAGGGCCTACAGCTTGGGCGAGCGGCCCTGGATGGAGCGCCTGCTGCCCTACCGCAAGGCCCAGTATGCAGAAATGGTTGTTTTTGGAATCCTGCCCATACTGGGCCTTGCACTGCTTGTGCTGACCTGGGTTCCCTGGCACCTTGACTGGCGCCTGCGCTCGGAACTAAATCACTTTTATGGCGAGCTGAAGTTTCTTGAAAATAAAATGCAGGACGTCGCCAAGGACAATCCGATCGCGCTCAGGGCGCTGCTGGAAAAGCTGGACAACATCGAGCAACAGGTGGCCGAGATGGACTTGCCTGACGATTTTTCCGAACACTGGTACACGCTACGCGAGCACCTGGCGGCAGCGCGCAGACAACTGCTGGAGTTGCGATCGCGTTGACCCGTCGCTGGTGCACAACATGCGCGCACCGCTGGTCTTGCCTTTCGGGATGACCATGGTCGGTCGATTTCGGGCATGTAGAATACGGTCTGTCAGGAGAGCGTTTTCCCCGAGAAAACCGCCGAAGGCGCATGTCGCACCCTCAATGGTGTGCTGAACGCTCAGGCAAAAGGACTGGCAAGCGCTTGTCGATCAGCACAGCGGTGTGGCATCGGAAGGCGTTCCCTACTGGAGAGAGGTCGTTTTCAAAGCGGCCCACCGAAGGAGCAAGCCTGCATCGCCAGGTGAATCTCTCAGGTAAAGTGGACAGCAGGGGCAGCCCATGGCTTATGGCCGTGTCGTATGTTTGCCCCCGGAGAATGCCTTGTTCCATCCAGCGCCCCAAGACACAACTGACACCCCCTACCCCGCCGAACTGCTGAAAACGCCGCTTCATGAACTGCACCTGGAACTGGGCGCACGCATGGTCGCATTTGCAGGCTACGCCATGCCGGTGCAGTACCCGCAAGGACTGATGGCAGAGCACCTGCACACGCGCAGCGCCGCGGGCTTGTTTGATGTGTCCCATATGGGCCAGCTGCGACTGGTCGGGCCAGACGCAGGCGTAGCGCTCGAAAGCCTGATCCCCATGGACGTGCTGAGCCTGGACCTGGGCAAGCAGCGCTACGGCCTGCTGCTCAATGAGGCCGGCGGCATCATTGATGATCTGATGTTCGTCAACCGGGGCGAGGACATCTTCATCATCGTCAATGGCGCCTGCAAGCAGGGCGACATCGCGCACATCCAGGAAAAAATCGGCCAGCGCTGCGAGGTCATTGCCATGCCTGAGATGGCGCTGCTGGCCTTGCAAGGGCCGCTGGCGGTGACGGCGCTCAAGCGCCTGGCGCCCGGCGTCGAGAAACTGGTCTTCATGACCGGCGGACATTTCAACATTGCGGCTTGCGATTGCTTTGTCACACGCAGTGGCTACACCGGTGAAGACGGTTTCGAAATCTCTGTGCCCGCAGCCCAGGCCGAGACGCTGGCACGCGCGCTGCTGGCGCAGCCTGAAGTCAAACCGGTCGGTCTGGGCGCGCGCAATTCACTGCGGCTCGAAGCCGGCTTGTGCCTTTACGGCGCTGACATAGACACGAGCACCACGCCTGTCGAAGCCAGCCTGGCCTGGGCGATCCAGAAAGTCAGGCGCACAGGCGGGGCGCGCGCCGGGGGCTTTCCAGGCGCACAAAAAATTCTCGCGCAACTGGACCTGCCTGCCAGCGTCACAAGAATACGTGTCGGACTGGTCGCGCTTGAGCGTGTTCCGGTGCGCGAGCACAGCCTGCTGCACAGCACGGACGGCGCGTTGATTGGCGAGGTCACCAGCGGCCTGCTAGGCCCCAGCATCAACCGGCCCGTGGCCATGGGCTATGTCAGCCCGGAATTTGCGCGCCTGGGCAGCCATTTGAACGCCATGGTGCGCGGCAAGCCGGTGCCCATGGAAGTCGTCGCCATGCCTTTTGTGGCCACGCACTATTGGCGCGGTTGAAGGCCGCGATATTCACAGTCAGGCAAGTGCGCAAAGCGCTGCATCAAATTTTTTGACTTGATTTTTAAACCTTTTCAGGAGTTACCCATGAGCATCAAATACACAGAAGACCACGAATGGCTCAAAGTTGAAGGCGACATAGCGACCGTCGGCATCACCGTCCATGCGCAAGACGCGCTGGGCGATGTGGTGTTTGTCGACCTGCCTGCCGTCGGCAGCACCCTGGCGCAAAAAGAAACGGCCGGCGTGGTCGAGTCTGTCAAGGCCGCAGCCGATGTCTACATGCCGGTCAGCGGCGAAGTCATTGAAGTCAATGAGGCCTTGCGCGACGACCCCTCGCTGGCCAACAGCGACCCGCTGGGCACGGGCTGGTTCTTCAAGGTCAGGCTGTCGG
Source organism: Comamonadaceae bacterium (assembly GCA_947443645.1). GTDB lineage: Bacteria > Pseudomonadota > Gammaproteobacteria > Burkholderiales > Burkholderiaceae_C > Polaromonas. Next base: position 142,252 of record CANEXF010000006.1, read on the forward strand.
ATGCGTCGCAACTGGACGCACTGATGGACGAGACGAGTTACGCCAGTTTTTCTGCCTCTGCCTGAGCGCTTTCCGAGCGCCATACCTTCGTCGTTCCCGCCTTATCCGTTCGGGCTGAGCCTGTCCAAGCCCCGTCAGAAGTTCCGTGTTCGCAGCCCCTCGACAGGCCCTGCGCGAACCGAAAATGCCATCGAGGCCCGTCATGTTGATGCCATCTGCCAAGCCGCTTGAAGAACTTGAAAACTCCGGCGAGTTCGTCGCGCGCCACATCGGCATTGATGCGGCCGACGAGGCCCACATGCTGGGCGTTGTGGGTTCCGCCTCGCGCCGCGAGCTGATTGAAGGCATTGTGCCGCGCTCGATTGCACGCAGCAGCGCGATGGCCATTCCTTCGGCCATCACCGAAGCGGCTGCGCTCAAACAGCTCAAGGCGATGGCGGCCAGGAACCAGGTTTTCAAAAGCTTCATCGGACAGGGCTATTACGGCACCTACACGCCCGGCGTGATACTGCGCAACATTCTGGAAAATCCCGCCTGGTACACCGCCTACACGCCGTACCAGGCCGAAATTTCACAGGGCCGCATGGAGGCCTTGATCAACTTCCAGACCATGGTCTGCGAGCTGACCGCCATGCCCATGGCCAACGCATCCATGCTCGACGAAGCCACGGCCGCCGCCGAGGCCATGACACTGGCCAGGCGCTGCGTGAAAAGCAAAAGCCAGGTCTTCATCGTCGCCGGTGACTGCCATCCGCAAACGATTGAGGTCCTACAGACCCGCGCCAAACCCCTGGGCATCACGGTGGTCGTCAGCAGCGCCACACGCACCCTGCCGCAGCTCATGGCCCAGGGCAACTACTTTGGCGTGCTGGCCCAGTACCCGTCCACCACCGGCAACATTCACGACCTCAGGCCGCTGGCCGGTCAGGCCCATGTCGACGGCGCAGCGCTGTGCGTGGCCGCCGACCTGCTGGCGCTGACCCTGCTGGCGCCACCGGGCGAGTGGGACGCCGACATCGTGGTGGGCAGCACCCAGCGCTTTGGCATGCCCATGGGCGCTGGCGGACCCCATGCAGCCTACCTGGCGTGCCGCGACGAGTTCAAGCGGTCCATGCCAGGCCGGCTGGTCGGCGTCAGCCGCGACGTGCACGGCCAGCCCGCTTACCGGCTGGCTTTGCAAACCCGCGAGCAGCATATACGGCGTGAAAAAGCCACCTCCAACATCTGCACGGCCCAGGTCCTGCCGGCCGTGGTGGCCAGCATGTATGCGGTCTACCACGGGCCACAGGGCCTCAAGCGCATTGCCGAACGCGTGGCAACCTATACCGCCATCTTTGTGCGCGGCCTGGCCGCACTGGGCTTGCCGATCAGCAACCACAGCGCCTTCGACTCGGTCACGATCAAGACTGCAGACGCTACAAATTCAATAGCTGATCGCGCCCGCCAGGCGGGCGTTAACCTCAGATTTCGCCTTAAAAATCACCTTGGCGTGTCCTTCGACGAAACCACCAGCCGCCACGACATCGAACTGCTCTGGTCGTTTTTTGCAACGGCTGGACAAACGCTGCCGCAGGTGAGCAGCTTTGAACAAGGCATGGAGACCATGATTCCGAAAGAGCTGCGCCGCAGCAGCGCCTTCCTGCGCCATCCGGTATTCAACACCCACCACAGCGAAACCAGCATGCTGCGCTACATCCGCAAGCTCTCCGACAAAGACCTGGCGCTGGACCGCAGCATGATTCCGCTGGGCTCATGCACCATGAAGCTCAACGCCACCAGCGAGATGATTCCCATCACCTGGCCGGAGTTCGCCAATATCCACCCGTTTGCACCGCCAGAGCAGCTGCAAGGCTATGCCGAGCTCGACCAGCAGCTGCGCGACTGGCTCTGCCAGGCCACAGGCTACGCCGGCATCAGCCTGCAGCCCAATGCCGGCTCGCAAGGCGAATACGCCGGCCTGCTGGTGATCAAGGCCTTTCATGACGCCAATGGCCAGAGTCAGCGCGACATCTGCCTGATTCCATCGTCGGCCCACGGCACCAACCCGGCCAGCGCGCAAATGGCCGGCATGACGGTGGTGGTGACCGCCTGCGATGCGCAAGGCAATGTCGACATGGCCGACCTGAAGGCCAAGTGCGAGCAATACAGCGACCGGCTGGCCGCCGTGATGATCACCTACCCGAGCACGCATGGCGTGTTTGAAACCCAGGTCAAGGCACTTTGCCAGCTGGTGCATGCGCACGGCGGGCGCGTCTATGTGGACGGCGCCAACATGAACGCCCTGGTCGGCGTGGCCGCGCCTGGTGAGTTCGGCGGCGATGTGAGCCACCTCAATTTGCACAAGACCTTTTGCATTCCGCACGGCGGCGGCGGGCCCGGCGTCGGTCCGGTCTGTGTGGTTGCCGACCTGGTGCCCTATTTGCCCGGCCACGCCACGGCGGGTCATCCGGGTGGGGGCACGAGTTTTTCCGCCGGGCCGCCCCAAGGGAAAGCAGCCCCTCTTGGTGGTGAAAGGGGCAGCGCATTACACGAAGTGAAAAGCGTGGGGGCGATATCCGCTGCGCCGCTGGGCAATGCTGCGGTGCTTCCAATCAGCTGGATGTACTGCCGCATGATGGGTGCAGACGGTTTGAAACAGGCCACCGAGATTGCGATCCTGAGCGCCAACTACATCAGCACGCGCCTCAAAGACCACTACCCCACGCTGTATGCGAGTCAGAACGGCCGTGTCGCCCATGAATGCATACTGGACCTCAGGCCGCTCAAGGAGACCAGCGGCGTCAGCGCCGAAGACGTCGCCAAGCGCCTGATGGACTACGGTTTTCACGCACCCACGCTGAGCTTTCCGGTGCCGGGCACGCTAATGGTCGAGCCCACCGAGAGCGAAACACTGGCCGAGCTGGACCGTTTCATAGACACCATGATGTCGATACGGCAGGAAATCCGACACATCGAAGACGGGCATTGGCCACAAGACAACAACCCGCTCAAGCACGCACCGCATACCGCGGCCAGCCTGCTGTGCGCAGACTGGGACCGGCCCTACTCGCGCGAAACTGCGGCCTTTCCGGTCCCCGCACTCAAGCAGGTCAAGTACTGGCCCGCGACCGGTCGGGTCGACAACGTCTACGGCGACCGCAACCTGTTTTGCAGTTGCGTTCCCCTCAGCGACTACATCGACCAGCCCGCCTGAGCAGCTTTTTGCTACTTTTTTAGTAGCTGCTTGCGCCCGTCAGCATTGGAATTCAACGACTTGGCGTCGTCAATTCCGACGCTGAAAGGCGCTGAGAAAAATACGGAATCCGTGTAAAGCTGCCGGGCCGCGTCATCAATCGGGTCAGCGCAGGCGTTGCAAAGGGGCACACTGGCCAAACCCGAAAGACTTGATGCCCACGTCCCAACCCCCGCAGCCCTTGACGCACGCCAGCAGCCTGGCGCTTGCCATCACCCTGCTGCTGGCAGCGGCAGCGCTGACACCGGCGATGGCGCAGCCGGCCGGCCAGACCAGTGGCCCTGCCGCCGCCTGGCGTGCCAGCAACCGGCTTGGCTACGGGCCTGAGGCCAGCATCGCCCAAGCCGCTCAAAGCCATCCTCAAGCCTGGGCGCTGCAGCAGATCGATACAGCCTACGCCGCCAGCCAGCGCGCGCCCAACATCCCGCCCGAGCTGGCGCGCTTTAACCAGCCACTGAACGACAGCGTGCGCGACTTTCGCGCCGAGCGCGAGGCCAGGCGTCAGACACGCGAACAAGCCTCCGGCAGCCAGGCTGCGCCCATACCGGGAGCGCTGGCTGGCGATGCAGAAAACTTCAGCCGCGAGATGCAGCAAACGGCGGCCGCCTGGCGGCTGATGTCCTGCAGCGACCCGACCATGGAAAACCCGCTGCTCGCACGCATGACTGAGTTCTGGTTCAACCACCTGAATGTGTTTGTCGGCAAAGGCGCTGTGCGCCCCTTCGTCGGCCACTATGTCGTCAACGTGATTCGCGCCAACGCGCTGGGCAAGTTTGAAGACATGTTGCTGGCCAGCGCGCACCACCCGGCCATGCTGCTGTATCTGGACCAGGCACAAAGCAATGCGCGCGGCCTGAACGAAAACTACGCGCGTGAGCTGATGGAGCTGCACACCCTGGGCGTGGACGCCGGCTACACGCAAAACGATGTGCGCGAGCTGGCGCGCATTCTCACCGGCTGGAGCGTCGGCCTGCAGCAGGACGAGGGCTTTCGCTTTAGCCCTCGCCTGCACGACCAGGGCGACAAGATGCTGCTGGGGCGCCGCTTCCAGGCCGATGGTGTGAACGAAGGCGAGCAAGCCATTCGCATGCTGGCGCGCCATCCGGCAACCGCCAGACGCATTGCGGACCGACTGGCCAGCACCTTTGTGGCTGACCAACCGTCTCCGGAGCTGGTGAACCAGCTGGCCGCGACCTTTAGCAACACCCAGGGCGATATCCGAGAGCTGCTGCGCACGCTGGTGCGTTCGCCCGAGTTCTGGCGCGCCGACAACACGCTGTTCAAAACGCCTTTGGACTTTGCCTGCTCGGCCCTGACGGCCGGTGGAGGCGCCAAGGACAGGCGCGAGATTCAGCTCACGCTGGGTTTTCTGGCGCAAGCCGGCCAGCCCATGCACGGCTGGCAGACGCCGGACGGCTACAAGACCGATGCTGCCACCTGGCTGGCGCCGGAGGCACTGACGCGGCGCGCAGACTATGCGATGACGCTGGGCAGGCGCATGGCCGAGCCGGACTTTCTGGCGCCGTTCTTGAGCCGCGCCAGCCGGGAACGCATTGCGCTGGAAACGCCAACAAACCGCACCGGCCTGATACTGGCCAGCCCCGACTTCATGCGCAAATAAACCAGCGCCAGGATGACCATCATGAAAAAAGTTGCAACATCACGCCGTCATCTGCTGCTGAGCGCAGGTGCGCTGCTGGCACTGGCCGGCAACGCAACAGGTGTCTGGGCCCAGCCTGCGCCCTTGGGTGCCAGGCCAGGCCATCAAGGCCGGCTGGTGCTGGTCTTGTTGCGCGGCGCTTACGACGGTTTGTCTGCCTTTGTGCCTTACCAGGACGCCGACTACTACCAGGCCAGGCCGACGATTGCGATTGCCGCGCCGGACGGCAGCGCGCTCACGGCGCTCAAGCTCGACCAGACCTTTGCCTTGCACCCCGCGCTGTCACCGCTGCTGCCGCTGTGGCAGCAAGGCGTGCTGAGCTTTGTCCCTTCAGCCGGCTTGCCCACGCCCAACCGATCGCACTTTGCCGCGCAGTATGAAATGGAAATCGCGCAAAGCGGCATAAGCCGCGCGGCATCTGGCTGGCTCAACAAGCTGGCGGATTTGCAAGGCGGCAACCAGCAGGCCTCGGCGCTCGGTGTCGGAGAGGCCAATCCGGCCATACTCGCAGGCCAGGCCAGCGTGAGGCTGATACCGCGCGGCCAGTCAGCCGAGCGCAGCGGCGTGCTGGCCGACGACAAAACCCGCCAGGCCTTGATGGACCTGTATCGCGGCAGCGACAAGGTCAGCGAGGCTTTTCGCCAGGGTGCGGGCAGCCGCATGCAAAGTGCGCGCGAACTGAGCAGCGACAAGCTCGCCGCCGAAGGCCGTCGCGACAGGGCGATGCGCGAGCGCGACGGCCCAGCCGCCACAGTGCAAACGCTGAACGCGCAAATGCTCGCCGCAAGCAATGGCGCAGCCGACCCGGTGGGCCTGCAGCTGGACGCGCAGCACCTGGGCACCTTGATGCGCCATGACCGCGCGCTGCGTATAGGCTTTCTGTCTGCCGGCGCTTGGGACACGCATGCCAACCAGGGCAACAGCAGCGGACAGCTGGCCAACAACCTGGGCAACCTGGGGCGCGGCATCGCCCAGCTGCGGCAGGATTTTTCCGAACCTGGCGATGTGATTGTGGTGATGAGCGAGTTTGGCCGCACGGTGCTGGAAAACGGCAGCCGGGGTACAGACCACGGCTATGGCAATGCGATGTGGCTGATAGGGCAGCGCATCAACGGCGGCCGCTGGCACGGCCAGTGGAGCGGCCTGGCGCGCGGCAACCTCAATGAAGCGCGTGACCTGCCGGCGCACCATGACTGGCGCGCCGTGCTGGCCCAGGTCTTGCGCACCAGCTTTGCGCTGAGCGACTCGGCTCTGGCTGAGGTGTTACCCGCAAGCAGCTGGGACGCGCGGCTGGACCGGCTGATGCGGCCCGTATGAGCTGAGCTTGAGCTGACAGCTATTTGTGCAGCCGCGTCAAGCCTGGGGCTTGTTCGCTGCGGTGCGCTTGTCCGGCCGGGGAATCTTCTTGAACTTGATCAGGCGGTTGGTTTCAATCGCGTCTTTCTTGATCTGCCGCTCTGCGTCCAGCAGTTGCCCGGCGGCCAGCCAGCCGGAGAACTCTTCGGGTGTTTCCAGCGTGATGCGGCCCGGCGTTGCCGCACGAAATTCATAGATCACGATTTCAGCGGCCTTCTGCAAATTGACGCGGCCCTTGGTCAGCACCGCGCCGCGCTTGCGGCCGATTTCCTCGAGCACCTGCTCGTCCGTCGATTCGGGCGTGATCGTTATCTTGTAGCGTGCCTCCAGCAGGGCCGGGTAGCGCTTGATCAGGTAATTGAGCAACTCCAGTGCCACCTCTTCCTCGCTGAACGCATTGCGGCCAATCGCACCGCTGGCGGCCAGGTTGTAGCCGCTTTGGGCAACGATGATGCGCGGCCAGAGCATGCCGGGCGTGTCCCACAGATAAAAGCCGTCGGCCAGCACGATGCGCTGCTCCAGCTTGGTCACGCCGGCTTCGTCGCCGGTTTTGGTCGCGCGCTTGCCGGTCAGGGTATTGATCAGCGTGGATTTGCCGACGTTGGGAATGCCGCAAATCAGCACGCGCATGGGTTTGACCATGCTGCCGCGCAGCGGCGCCAGCGCGTGGCAGGCATCAATCAGGCGGCGCGCGGGCGCGGTCTCGCTGGCGTCAAGCGCGATGGCGCGGGTATTCGGCAGGCTGTTGTAATGCGCCAGCCACAGCGCGGTGCAGGCCGGGTCGGCCAGGTCCTGCTTGTTCAAGACCTTGAGTGTGGGCCTGGACGCGGTGAGCTCGGTCAGCTTGGGGTTGGCGCTAGAGCCAGGCAGGCGCGCGTCAAGCATCTCAATGACCACATCAATTTCCTTGATGCGTTCGCTGATGGCCTTTTGGGTCAGATACATGTGACCGGGAAACCATTGGATGGCCATGGTGCTGTTCTTTCTTTATTTGAATACCTGGGCAGGCGGGTTACAGTCACCACGAAGCCTGCGCTCGCCCAACCGAGCTGCATTATCGAACGCCAGAGCTGGCTCCGGCCACATCCAGGCAGTTTTAAGACCGCCAACACCACCAAACAACGCCCACATCATGCCTTTGCCCAACGCCCCGACCCAAAAACCAAACAACAGCAACGTGCGAGCGCAAGCCAACAACGAGTTGCTGATCAAAGGCATCCTGTGCACGCTGATCGGGCTGGGCGTGCTGGTATCACCCTACTTCATCACCTCGCCAGGCATGCAGGGCATCGTCGCCAAGTCGGTGCTGGTGGGCTGGTTCGCGCTGGTGCTGGGGCTGGCCTTCATAGGCCTGTATTTGCGCAGGCGCCTGAGCAAGTCCTGAGTTGCCATAGCAAGTTAGCCCGAGCAGACAGACCGAAGCGCGACCATGTCAACCGAGCGCGAGGCCTTGCTGGCCCGAGTCCAGACGCTACAGCAGCAGGCGCGTGACGCCGGCATTGCGCTGCGCCTGCCGCCATCCGAACCCGACAGCTGCTGCGGGCGTGGCTGCAATGGCTGCGTGTGGGAGGGCTACTTCGCCGCGATGGCCTGGTGGCAGGAACAGGCTGCGCTATTGATTAAATAGCTGCCAGCGCCCGGCCAGACTGCCTGAAATGACTTTTTTATCCTCTATCCTGCAACCAGGCTGCAGCTGCGTCAGACGGCCGCCGTCTTGCGTTCGGCCACACCGAGCCGGTCTGGCGACACATACTGCTCGCGGTAGACCTCAAACGGCATGCTGTCAGACGCCTCTATCTGCTTCTGGTCTTGCATAGACTGCCGGCTCAAATCCTCGAAATGCGCTTGCTGCTGGTCTGAAAACGGCAGCTTGAGCAGGCTGGCCCGGGTTTTTTCTGACTGGGCGCGCGCAAACTTGATAAACGAGTTGTCGTAGTCCTTGGCCATGGCCGCCAGCACGCGCGCTGAGGGCAGCGTGCTGGGATCTTTGAGCACCGCGCTGGCATCGGCCAGCGCCTGGGCGTGTTGCGTGCCGCCTTGCGCAGCGTCTAGCGCCATGGCAATCGGCGCGCACTGGGCCAGGATGTCTTCGCCCCAGCCGGCCAGCGTGAGCTCACGGCCATCGCACTCCAGCAACAGGCCGGGCTCGCGGCCACGCGCTGCCGTGCGGTGCTGGTTTCTGGCCAGCGCGGCAATTTCTTCGGGACTGTCTGGCGGGCTGTCCGACAGCAGGCAATGGAGCAAAAACACATCGAGAAACCGCATGGTCTGCGCCGTGATGCCGACAGGCACAAAGGGATCAAGGTCCATCAGCCGCACTTCTATGTATTCCACGCCGCGTTCACGCAAGGCATGCAAGGGTCGCTCGCCCGGAAAGATCACGCGCTTGGGCCGTATCGTGCCGTAAAACTCGTTTTCAATCTGCAGCAACGACGTTGCAAGCTGGTTGTAGTCGCCGCCAGGATTGCGAATGCCAACCTTTTCGTAAGCCGGGTAAGCGCGGGTCAGCGCATCCTGCAATGACGCGCCGTAGCCCTCCAGGCTGTTGTAACTGACGGCCAGCGAAGCCTGCGCATCACTCTGGTAGCCCAGACGTCCCATGCGCAGCGAGGTGCCGTGCGGCATGTACATGGTGCTTTCGCTGAGCTTTTGCAGCTCATGCTGGCGCCCGGCCACAAAAGTCGAGCACACCGCGGGTGAGGCACCAAACAGGTAAAGCAGCAAAAAGGCCTGGCGCCGGAAATTGCGTATCAGCCCGAAGTACTGCTCGCTCGTCACACCCGGGAAAGACCAGTTGTAGTGAATCCCCGAAATGGTCTGCATGCGCCGGCCATAGCGGTGGCTCAGGCCCAGGCGGTAAACGCTTTTGGCACGCCCGACATTGGACGAGCCAAAACGCGCGACCGGAATGGTCTCGTCCGTCGGCAGGTCGCAGGGCATGCTGGAAACCCAGAGCATCTCGTCGCCCAAGGCTTGCATGCTGCGGTATGTGAACTGGTGAATCTGAGTGAGTTCATCAAGCGCCGCATCGACGCTGGCATGCACGCCCGTGACCAACTCGACCTGCGACTCGCTGAAGTCAGTCGTGATGCTGGGGTGGGTGAGCGCTGAGCCCAGAGCCGCTGGATGCGGCGTGAGCGCCAGACCCCCGCCCGGCTGGGCACGCAGGCTTTCCTTTTCGATGCCGCGTCGCATGCCCATCAGCCGCTCAGGCGTGAGCGCATCCACGTGGTCTTGTAACAAGGCGCGTGGCGAGATCTGCGTTGGCGCGCCCGCAGGCGGCTGCAGTTTGTTCATATTGTCGTTACCCGGTATCTTTTGATTGGGGTGGAAGGTATCACAGCCCGGCGCTTCACGCTCGGACGCGGCCGCTTTTCAACCCCAAGCGACGAATTCCGACGACGCGACATGCGGGATTGATCCCACAAACACACGCTATTGGCCAGCAAAACCGCCAAGACCGCTTGACTTGTTGACAGCCCCCATGAAAAATAACAATTGGTAGCATTTTTAAGCCGGATAAGCTTGGTTTGCAAACACCCGTCACATCAAATCGAACAAAAACAGTGCCCGGAACCTCACATATGAAAAATTTTGTCAGCAGCTTGTTCGGCTCTCGCCGGTCGACACCCCCGCCCAACAGCCTGCACAGCCCGAGCAGAGACTGTCCACTGAGCATTGAAGACGGCTCTGAAAACGCGGCCAGACGCCAACTGGTGCAGGTTCTGCTGCGTGACTTGTTGCGCAAAAGCGGCATACCGGCGGACTGGGTCGAGTGCCAGATGTTGCTGGTGTCCAGCCGCCGCCGCGGCACCGGGATGTATGTGCGGCTGGTGCTCAAGCACTGGGATACGCGTCTGATGGACTACCTGCCCGCGTTCCAAAATACACTGTTAGCCGACATCCGACGTTTTGAGCCGCAGGCCAATGACTGGTTGCTTGGCATATTCTGGCAGTTCGAACTGGAGGGCAGCTGCCCCCATCAGACCTTGCCCGGCAAGGAGTTCTGGCAAGAGCAGGAAAAACCCGCTGATTCAACACCGGCGGTCACTCCAAGCCCGGCACCGACAGCCTTGGCACCCCAGGTGATCGACGACGTAGCCGACGCCGCGCCAGCGCTCACAAGCTTCACACCGCTCAGGCAGCAGCGCAAAAACTCCGCCACGGCTGATCTGGAGCGCATTTTCGCCACGCGTGACAAAGAGCTGCTTGAGCAGGCTGGCGAGGGCATCACGCCGGTGGGCTACGAAAAAACCCAGCCCGCACCGCTTTACCCTTGAGCGCAGATACGCGACTTGCTCATTTTTTTATAGCTGTCAGCGCTCATCCAGCTTGCGTTACGAGCACTTTTTATCAAGTTTTCAGGCCAGGACCTGTTGCAGCCAGCGCTCCAGGTCGGTGATTTCCTGCGGGCAGACCGAATGCTCCATCGCATATTCGTGCCAATCCACCGCATAGCCCATGGCCGTGAGCGCATCGCGTGAGGCCAGGGCGCGCGGCAAGGCAACCACGCCGTCATGCGTGCCATGGCCCATGAAAATCGGCACCTGCTGGCTGGCCGGGCTGCGCTCTGCGGCGGTTTTATCGGCAAGCGGCAGGTAACCCGACATGCAGGCGATGCCGGCCAGCGCCTGCGCGTGGCGCAAACCGATCATCAGCGCCATTGCGCAGCCCTGAGAGAACCCGGCAAGCACGATGCGCTCGGCCGGAATACCGCGCGCGACCTCGTTGGCCAGCAAGGCCTCCATGGCTGCCTGTGACTGACGCAGGCCGGCCTCGTCCTCGCGGCGAACCAGATCAGCGCCCAGGATGTCGTACCAAGCGGGCATTTCATAGCCGCCGTTGATGGTCACGGGTATCACAGGCGCGTTGGGAAACAGGAAACGCACCGGCCCCACGCTGGACAAGTCCAGTTGGCCGGCAATCGGCAGGAAGTCGCGACCGTCGGCCCCCAGGCCGTGCATGATGATGATGGTCGCGACCGGGTTTTCGCCGGTCTGGGCTTCAATTACTTTGAGGGGCATGGGAGATCTCGTTGCGGCCTTGAACAGTGGCCGATTCTAGGCGGCCTCAAGAACACGTAGAGCCCACACTGAGGCCGGCTTGCGGCCAACGCTGGTGCCCTAGCGATTGAGCCAGGTGATGCTGAGCTGCAGCACGCTGGCGAACGAGACCCAGAGCAGATAAGGCGCATTGGCCAGCGCTACCCAGCGCACACGCCGCCAGACCGAGGCCATGGCCCAGACCAGCGTGCCCAGCACCAGCAGGATGTCCAGGCTGGCCAGCAGATTGTTCTTCAGACCAAACTGGATCGGCATATAGGCCGCATTGAACAACACATTCAGCATGAACGGCAGCAGCACGGCAAACGGCAGACGCCGCTTGAGGCACTGCAGCAGAACAAAGCCAAAACTGATGATGATCACCAGGTAAATCGCGGTCCACACCGGACCAAACAAATAGGCTGGTGGTGCAAAAAATGGCTTGGTCAGTTGCGCATACCACTCGACCGTGCTGAGGCCGGAAACTGAAGTTGTGCCGTTCATGAAGTGCCTGAAAAATGTTGATGTGCCACTTTTACCGGTGACGCGCGCTCAAAGCCAGTCGTCTTTCAATAGCTGCCGATGTAGTCCTTTTTGCCGATTTCAACGCCGTTGTGACGCAGGATCGCAAAGGCGGTGGTGACATGAAAAAAGAAATGCGGCAGGCCGTAGTTGAACAAATAGGACTGGCCGGTAAAACGCTTTTCCTTGGGCGTGCCGGCTTGCGTGACGATCTCGCGTTCAGCAGCGTGCGCAAATTTTTCGGCGTCCAGCCCGCCAATGAAAGCCAGCACCGTGGCAATGCGCGCCTGCAGATCGGCAAAAGTCTGCTCGGTGTCGTCCAGCTTGGGCACCTCTACACCTGCAAGCCGCGCCGACACGCTTTTGGCAAAGTCGCTGGCCACCTGTACCTGACGCAGCAGTGCAAACATGTCGGGGTAAAGGCGCGCTTGCAGCAGCGCATTGGGGTCAATTTTCTTGTCGGCGGCGTGCAGCTCGGCCTTGCGCAAAACTTCTTGAAGGCCGCCCAGCATCTGCTTGAAAACAGGAATGGAGGCATTGAAGATGGCGTTGGTCATGAATTCTTTCGTGGAGGTGGTTAAAAGGCTGAGTTAAGCCACTGATTTTGGCTGGGTTTTGCAGGCGGTGCTTAACAGTGCCGCAATACACTGCCTTAAAATTTTTACACTATTGCGCACACGCCCTTGGCAAGCCGCGCTTGACCCCTCTTTCAAATTCAAAAATCCTACGCCCAACGAAAAAAAGCCATGAACGCCCCACTTCCCGAAGCCGCCCAGCAATTCGTACGCACCGCCGACCTCAGCGCCTTGCCCATGATAGAAAAATGGGTCTCGTTTGCCTCGGTCTCACGTGACAGCAACCTGCCCATCATCGAATGGACGCGCGCGCTGCTCGAAGCGCAAGGCGTGCAGTGCCTGCTGAGCTACGACGAAACCGGCAAGAAAGCCAACCTCTGGGCCACGCTGCCGGCGGAAAACGGCGAAACAAAAATCGGCGGCCTGGTGCTGTCTGGCCACACCGATGTGGTGCCCGTGGACGGCCAGCCCTGGAACACCGACCCCTTTGTTGCCCAGGTCATAGGCGACAAGCTCTATGGCCGCGGCGTGACCGACATGAAAGGCTTTGGCGCCACCGTCTTGATGATGGTGCCCGAGCTGCTCAAGCGCAAGCTCAAGCAGCCCGTGCATCTGGCTTTCAGCTACGACGAAGAAGTCGGCTGCATTGGCGTGCGCAAGCTGATTGCCGACATGCTCGACAAGGGCTTCAGGCCAGCGGCCTGCATTGTGGGCGAGCCGACCGGCATGCAGGTGGTGATTGCGCACAAGGGCAAGCACGCCTACAAGACCTCGGTGCGCGGCTTTGAAGCCCATTCATCGCTCACACCGCAAGGCGTCAATGCAGTCGAGATCGCCTGCGAATTTGTCAGCCACCTCAAGTCCATGCACCGCAGGCTGGTCGCCGAAGGCCCGTTTGACGCCGCCTACGATGTGCCGCACACGACCATACACACCGGCGTGATTGCCGGCGGCACCGCACTCAACATCATTGCCCGCGATTGCGACGTGACCTGGGAGATCCGTCACCACCACCTGAACTCACCGGTGCTGCTGTTCAATGAGGCCAAGGCTTTTGCCGACAGCCTGATCCCCGCGATGCAAGCCGTCGCGCCCGACACCGGCATCACCCACAAGCTCAACTCGGTGCTGCCAGGCTTTGCAACGGACGCCGACAGCGAGATCGCAAAAATCTGTTTTCGCTGCGCCAGCACGGACGGCAAAGATGACAAGGAAGGCGTCGCACCTGACGCGGGCGCAGCTGCAGCCGTCAAAGTATCTTTTGGCACGGAAGCTGCATTGTTCCACCAGGTGGGTGTGCCCACCATCGTCTGCGGCCCCGGCCACATCGCGCAGGCACACCAACCCAATGAATGGGTCACGCTCGAGCAACTGGCCTGGTGCGAACGCTTCATACGTCGCCTGGCAGATGAGATCTGCGTGAACTGATACCAGCGTATATAAATACATCCGAAAGAAACCGCATGCTGCATCGCAGAGATTTTCTGAACACGGCCCTCAGCGCCGGCCTGACACTGTCAGCAGGCGCCGCACTGGCACAGTCGCCGGCCCGAATCGAGCGCATCGTCGTGCCTTTCGCCGCCGGCGGTGTGCAGGACTTGCTGGCGCGCGCCATCTCCACCGAGCTGGGCGCGGCGCTCGCGCAGACCGTGATCGTCGAGAACCGGCCCGGCGCAGGCGGCACGGTAGGCACGGGCTATGTGGCCAAGGCTGCAGCCGGCAGCGGCGTCATGGTGATGGCTGCGGCCAGTCACAACATCGCAGGCACGCTCTACACCAAGCTCAGCTATGACCCGCAAAAAGACTTTGCGCCCATGGCGCATATAGGCACAGCCGGCTATGTGCTGATGATTCACCCCGACGTGCCCGCCAGGAACGCAGCTGAATTCATTCGCTACGCCAAGGCCAATCCCGGCAAGATGAACTACGCCACCGCCGGCGTGGGCAGCGCAACGCATTTGTCCATGGCCTACTTCAATGGACTGGCGGGCATTGATCTGGTGCATATTCCGCTCAAGGCCACGGGTGAAGCCATCAATGAAGTGATCTCGGGGCGCGCCCAAGCGGTGATTGCGGCCAATATTGGTGCACTGGCCTTTGCCAAGGACAACCGCCTGCGGCTGATAGGCGTGACGTCACCGAAACGCTCCAGATACCTGCCCGAGCTGCCGACCATTGCCGAAAGCGGCCTGCCCGGCTACCAGTTCGATTCATGGTTCGGTCTGCTTGGCCCGGTGGGCACGCCCGCAGCCGATGTCAACCGCGTCAATGCAGCGATGGCCAAACTGCTCAAAGACCCGGTGATTCTGGAGCGCCTGGACAAGCAGGGCATAGAGCCACAGGCCATGAGCAATGCCGACTTCGGCCACCTGCTGGCGATCGATTACGAACGCATGGCCAAGGTCGTGAAGACTTCCGGGGCCAAGGTCGAATAGACCGCATAGACCGAGCGAGCCAGCCAGCACTGAGTCGATGTCTGCCGGCTCGATGTCTGTCAGGCGCTGAGACTTTCGCCGTAAACCATTTCAGGTCCGGCGGACCTCTGACATTCACCTGATGCCAGACGCGCCTGCAACACGCCGGCCAGCCACACGTCAATCAGCGCCGGGTCGTTGATGGTCTTGAGGGTCTGGTAGGCGGTCTCGGCTTCAGGAAAACGCCGGCGCAAGAAGTTCAGCCACTGTTTGAGGCGGCCGGCTCTAGCCCGGCTGTCGAGTCGGGTGCAAACGATATGCCAGAAATCGGCCAACAGCGGCACCAGCTGCAGCCAGCTGATGCCGGGCACGGACGCCGCCGGTGCCGGGGCGCTCGCCAGACCTTGCATGGACACCTTGATCGCCAACCCCAGTCCGGGGTCAGCCACCGCCCCCCGGCCAATCATCAGCATGTCGCAGCCCGAGGCTTGGCGGCACAGGTGGGCATCGGCCAGCGTCCAAATTTCGCCGTTGGCCACCACCGGGATGCGCACGACTGCGCGAATGTCTGCGATGCGTTCCCAGTAGGCGGGTGGTTTGTAAGCTTGTTTTTTGGTGCGGGCATGCACCACCAGCTCATCGGCGCCGCCGTCGGCAATCGCCAACGCACAGTCCAGCGCGCGTGAATCGTCGTTGTAGCCCAGCCGCATCTTGGCGGACACGGGCATGTGGGCAGGCACCGCGCGGCGCACGGCGCTGACGATGGCCAAAATGGTTTCGGGCTCATCGAGCAGTGCGGCACCGCCGCCATGCCGGTTCACGACATTGGCCGGACAGCCAAAGTTGAGGTCTATGCCTGCAGGCCCGAGGCCGGCCAGCCGGGCGGCGTTTTCAGCCAGACAAACCGGGTCAGAGCCCAGCAGCTGCGCGCGTACCGGCACGCCGGCAAAGGTGCGCCCACCGCTGTTCAGCTCAGGCACGATGCGCGTGAATACACGCTCTGGCAGCAACTGGTCGGTGATGCGAATGAACTCCGACACGCAGCGGTCAATGCCGCCGACACGGGTCAAAATGTCCCGCAGCACAAAATCGAGCAGGCCCTCCATGGGCGCAAGCAGCACAGTCACGGCAGGCGCAGTCGACTAGGCGGCAGCCAGACGCCAGAGCGACGTGAGCTCGGCCGCGCGCGCAGCATGCAGCGGGTCGGTGGTCTCCAGCACTTTGGCGTGCTCGGGCTTGACATCCATGCGACCCAGCACCTTGAGTCCGCCCGCAGCGATCGCTGCCAGCAGTTCGGCCCGGCTACGCAGGCCAAGGTGCTCGGCAAAATCCGACAGGATCAGCCAGCCCTCGCCACCGGGGGCCAGATGCGCAGCCAGGCCTTTGAGAAAGCCCAGCAGCATGCGGCTGCCTTCGTCGTAGACCGCCGCTTCCAGCGGTGAGCCCGGGCGTGCCGGCAACCAGGGCGGGTTGCAGACAATAACGGAGGCCAGTCCTTCCGGAAACAGATCGGCCTGCATGACCTTGACCGGGTTGGGCAGGTGCAGGCGTTGCAGGTTTTCGCGCGCGCAAGCCAGCGCGCGCGGGTCCTGGTCAGTCGCGACCACCTGGTCAACATCGCGCAGGGACAGCACGGCAGACAACACACCGGTGCCGGTGCCGATGTCAAATGCGACGAATTTGGATGGCCGCTTGGCGGGCAAAGGCGCCGTGGCGACCAGGTTCACGTACTCGCCGCGGACTGGAGAAAAAACGCCGTAATGCGGGTGAATGCGGTTGTTGGGCGCTTTGCCCAGCGCCGGAATTTCAACGCCTTTTTTGCGCCATTCATGGGCACTGATCACCCCCATCAGCTCGCGCAAGGAGGCCACGCTCGCGCCCGCGGTCGCATCGGCAGCGCCCCAGGCTTCGCTGCAGGCCTGGCGCGCATCGGGTGCGCGGCGCAGCGCAATGCTGTAGTCCGGACTGAACTCGATCAACACCATGCCCAGCACGCGCGCGCGCTGCGACTGGGACTGACGATGCAGGTGAAAGGCCTGGCCGGCGGGCACGCCAGCGACCGCGGCATGGTCGGCCTTTTTGCGCTCGACCCTGGCCTGTTTGGAGGCTTTGGGCGGTTTGTCAATGCGTCTGGCCAGCGCCTGCACCAGCTGCCTGGCGTTTTGAAAATCACCGCGCCAGAGCAAACCCGTGCCTTCGCAGGCCAGACGGTAGGCACTGTCCCCACTCATGGTGTCGTCGGCCAGCACCACGCGCTTTGGCGCAGGCGCTGCGCGCTCAGAGCGCCACAGCGCCGTGCGGACCTGGCCGGCCTCAGTCCAGCTTATCTCGGACTGCAGGCCCGTTACAGGCTCAGGGCCGACGGCAAAGGCGCCAGGCGCGGCCTCGCCAGCGATGGGTGAAGCGGAAGTAGAAACAGGTGAAATTGAGGTCGGCATGAGGAGCTAGGTACAAAGAAGCAAGCCAAGTGTTTTAACAGATGACTGGCATCGACTGCCAAACAAAGCCCCTCAAACCCAGCGGACCAGCCAAATTGCAGGCCAGTCGCCGCCCGCTACAGCGGCTTTACGTCACCGCGCCGTGAGCCGCCCAAGAACGAAACCTAAAGCCAGAGCCGCCCCCACCGCTTCGAGCGGCCGCTGCTGAATCCAGGACTTTGAATAATCCAGCGCCAAGCCGGGCGCCTCGGTCACGAGTCGCGTCTGGCTGGAAAAGCGTTCAACCGTGTGACTGGCGCTATTGGCCAGCTTGTCCACCGTTTCATGCGCGGCACCGGACACGCGCTCCAGCGCATGACGCGCCGGTTCGGCCACATTTTCTATACCGCTGTGCAACGCAGCACCGGTGGCATCGACACCGCGCTGGATCGCGTTATCCGGCGCTTCACTGCTTGCGCTGGCTTTGTGTGCGGCAGTCTTTTCCATGAGGCTTCCTTTTTGATCGTTCAACAATACGCCGGGATGAGGACATCCGGCCTGAAGATTGAATTTACAAAACCCGCCAGCCCAAGCCCTGTGCGATGGCGCAGGGCCCGCATGTAGGACAACAGAGCATTTCAAAACATGTGTGCGCACGCAAAAATTAAGTAGCAAGACATTTCCCTGTCAGCTCGCACTGACAAAAAAACAATCGTTTGACCTAGAGCGCTGCGCGCGCAGGGGCCAACATCATTGGATTTCTGCTGAAAAACCTAAAGAGGTACGCCATGCCCAAAAATCCCAAGCCGCCATCAGAGGAATCGCCCGATGAGGAGCCGGGCCTGGAACTGCCGGTCAGCCCTGATGAAGGCACGCCGCTGATTCCCGACGAAGAGCGGGTCATCAACGTGCCGTCCTGACGCCTGCGCCTGGCGCCAGGCTTAATCAACCGTGCGTTTGAGGCGTATCTCTTCGAGCCGGGTGCTGCCAAAGGCGACCGTCTTGAGTGAGGGCATTTCACGCTTGAAGCCGGCAGCATGTTCGCAAAACTGCAATGCGCGTTCATTGCCGAGCAAGACCCACAAGGTGACCTGGGTGCAGCCTTCTTCTTTCAGGCCTTCCCGCGCACCGTCCCACAAGGCAATGCCAGCGCCTTTGCCCCAATGGGCCTCAAGAACGTACAGCGCCCAGATTTCGCCCACGGAAGACTTGGTACCCGCATCACGTGAACGGTCAAAGCCGACAAAGCCGACAACCTTGTCCGCCTCGGTGGCAACCAGCAGCTGGGGCTCGCTGAATTCGATGGCTTCGCGCCAGTAAGCCAGGCGCTTTTCAACCGTCATGGACTTGAGGTAATCCGCAGGCATCAAGTCCTTGTAGGCGGCTTGCCAGGTGGCAACATGAATATCGGCAATCGCTTTGGCATCGCGGGTGGTAGCAGGACGAACGGAATAACTGGACATGAAAAATCGCTTGTTAGAAAACACTTGAGAGCAAGTGAGGAAACCTTCTCGAGGAGCAGAATTGTCGCGCAATTCATATTCCGGCCTGCTTGCCGGGTCAAGAGCCCGCATTTTCAAGGTGCCGCCATGGCGTAGCATGCAGCGCATGTCGTCCAGCACAAAGCCTCAAACCATCATCCGCCCAGCGCGCGAAACACCGGCCGACCCACGCGTCTTTTCAGCCCGGATTGCCCCGGGCAGTCTGCACTTTGAAGCGCCCGCGTCGCTGACCGTGCTGCAAGCCGCTGAGCAGGCTGGGCTGGCCGGCCGCGGGCTGCAAAGCTCCTGCCGCAATGGCAGCTGCAGAAGCTGCATCTGCCTGCTGCTTGCGGGCCAGGTCAGCTACAGCATGGCGTGGCCGGGACTGAGCGCCGAGGAAAAACAAGGCGGCTGGATACTGCCCTGCGTGGCCTACCCGGCCTCGGACCTGCTGATCCAGCTGCCGGTTTGAGCACCGACCGCTAAACCGCTATTTATAAACCGCTATCTATTCAGTAGCTGCTCGCGCATGCTGTTCGGGCGTTGCAGCCATTTTTTTACTATGAATTTATAGGGTGTGCCACGCGGTGTCCGAATGCCGGCAATCAACATGTGCAGCGACTACAAACCGGCATCAGGCAAAATTGAAGCTGCCGCGGCACACGCGCCAAGCGGCAGACCCACCTCGCATGACCACTTTTTTGCTCTCGCTTCAATCTTCCATTCGCCGATTCACAGCCCTTGGGCGACTCGCCTGCCTGCTGGGCTTGTCACTGACGGCCTGCATGCAAGCCAAAGCTGCGCCCACCGCACCGTTTGAGGACAGCATCGCCCAGCGCACCCTGGCCTGCACCGCCTGCCATGGGCCGCAGGGCCGCGCGGCACCCGACGGCTACTACCCGCGCCTGGCCGGCAAGCCAGCGGGCTACCTGTACAACCAGCTGGTCAATTTTCGCGACGGCAAACGGCATTACGGCCTGATGACGCAGCTGGTAGATCCGCTCACAGATACCTATCTGATGGAGATAGCGCACTACTTCTCGCGCCTGGAAGTGCCCTACCCCGCACCGATGGCCAGCCAGGCCAGTGAAGCCCTGCTGGCACGCGGCAAAAGCCTGGCGCTGCAGGGCGATCCATCGCGGCGGCTTACCGCCTGCGTGCAATGTCACGGCCTGAGCCTGACCGGTGTGGCGCCGAATATTCCCGGCCTGCTGGGCTTGCCGCGTGACTACCTCAACGCCCAGCTGGGCGCCTGGAAAGCCGGCCAGCGTCATGCACAGTCGCCAGACTGCATGCAGGACTTGGTGGCGCGCCTGAGCCTGGAAGAGATCAACGCGGTGGCCAGCTGGCTGGCCGCGCAAGCCTTGCCGCTGAGCAGCAAGCCAGCGGCAGCGCTTCCGGCGCTGTCCGCGACAAGCACAGCCATCGCCTGCGGCAGCGCGCCTTTCAAGGCCGCACCATGAAAAAGTCACTGCAACTGCTGCTGGGCGCAAGCCTGGCCCTGGTATCAGCCACGGCACTGATCTGGCTGCTGAACACCCGCGACGAAGTCGACGTGAACGCGCCAGGTGCAGACCGTCCAGTGAGCCAGAGCATGGTTGAACGCGGCGCCTACCTGGCACGGGCCGGCAACTGCATGACCTGCCACACGGCGCGCGGCGGTGAGCGCTATGCGGGCGGCCGGGGCATTGAGACACCTTTTGGGACGGTTTTGAGCCCCAACCTCACGCCCGACCAGCAAACCGGCATCGGCAGCTGGAGCAGCGCGCATTTCTGGAGAGCCATGCATAACGGACGCTCCAAAAGCGGTCGCCTGCTCTACCCTGCCTTTCCCTACACCAGCTACACCCAGGTCACACGCGAGGACTCGGACGCGCTGCTGGCCTTCCTCAAAAGCCTGCCAGCAGTCAGCCAGACCAACCAGGCCCACGCCCTGCGTTTCCCCTACCAGTCGCAAGCCGCGCTGGCGCTTTGGCGCGCGCTCTACTTCAGCCCAAGCACATTTAAGGCGACACCTGCGCGCAGCGCTGAGTGGAACCGCGGCGCCTACCTCGTCAATAGTCTGGGCCACTGCAGCGCCTGCCACAGCGCGCGCAACGCCCTGGGCGCCAGCGAGGGCCTAGGCCTGGCCGGCGGCTTGATTCCGGTGCAGAACTGGTACGCACCTTCGCTGCTGTCCGCAAAGGAAGCCGGCGTCGCCGACTGGGACCGGCAGAGCATAGTGAAGCTGCTGAAAACCGGCGTCTCGGCGCACGCGTCCGTCACCGGCCCAATGGCAGAAGTCGTGCTGGGCAGCACCCAGTACCTGAGCGAGCAAGACCTGAACGCCATGGCCCAATACCTTCAGGCATTGCCAGCAGCAGGCGCCAGCCTGCTGGCCGTGGGCGCACCCGAGATCGCTGTGATGGCCACCTCGCCAAACGCGCAGGCGAGCGCAGCTCCAGGCGCAAAGGCACGAGCTTTTGATGACAAAGGTGAAAAACTCTACGAGCAGCACTGCGCCCAGTGCCACGGTGACAAGGGCCAGGGAGTAGCCAAGGCCTATCCTGCGCTGGCCGGCAACCGCGCCGTGACCATGGCGCAGACGGCCAACCTGGTGCAAATAGTGCTCAATGGCGGCTACGCGCCCGCCACGCAAGGCAATCCACGGCCTTACGGCATGCCGCCATTTGTGCTGGTGCTTGACGACAGCGATGTGGCGGCACTGCTCACGCACATACGCAGCGCCTGGGGCAACCAGGCCAGCGCGGTGTCGCCGCTGGCGGTCAACCGCATACGCGCAGGACAAACACCCTGAGATCTGGCGCCGGTTCACGGCGCCAGGCGGTCACGGTGCGCCAGCGCCGGAAACCACTTGAACCACAGCGCCGCAACCAGCAGCGTGCCTATGCCGCCCGCCACCACCGAGCCCAGCGGCCCCAGCAGCGCGGCGCTGGCACCCGACTCGAACTCGCCAAGCTGGTTGGAGGCGCCAATAAACACCGAATTGACAGCGCTGACGCGTCCGCGCATGTCATCGGGGGTTTCAAGCTGAACCAGCGTCTGGCGAACCACCACGCTGACCATGTCGGCCGCCCCCGAGATCGCCAGAACGGCCAGTGACAGCAAAAAGCTGGTCGAGATGCCAAACACAATCATGCACAGGCCGTAAAGCGCAACAGCTGACAGCATGGTGTGGCCGGCACGCCGGGTCAGGGGCCAGCGCGTGAGCAGCATGGCCACCAGTACCGCGCCGGCCGCCGGGGCCGAGCGCAACAGACCCAGACCCCAGGGGCCGACATGCAAAATATCCTTGGCAAACATCGGCAGCAAGGCGGTTGCGCCACCGAGCAGCACCGCAAACAAATCCAGCGTGACCGCGCCCAGCACGGCTTTTTGGCGCCAGACGAACTCGGCGCCGGCGAGCAGCGTGCGCAGCGATACCGGCTCGCGCGGCGGCGGCACATGTTCATAGCGGATACGCGCCATCAACACCGAACCGGTGACAAACAACAGGGCACAAACGGCATAGACGGCCGCGGCGCCAGCCACGAATATCAAGCCCCCAAGCGCAGGACCGACGATCACGGCGGTCTGATTGCCACCAGAGCTGAAGGCCATGGCGCGTGCCAGCATCGCGGGCGGCACCAGCACCGGCGTGAGCGCCTGCTGCGCCGGCATCTGGAAAGCGCGTGCGACACCCAGCAACACCGACATGCCCAGCAGCAGTTCGCGCGAGGCCCATTGCGCGTGGTCCGGCACCGCCCAGCCCTGGGTGGCGACAATCAGCACCAGCGCGACCAGCGACTGCGCGGCAAAACAGGCCGCGACGATACGCCCTCTGTGCACCCGGTCGACCACGTGGCCCGCCACAAGTGTGAGTAACAGCGCGGGCAGGAACTGGTACAGCCCCACCAGGCCAAGATCCCAGGCGCTGCCGGTCAGGTCGTACATCTGCCAGCCCACCGCCACCATCAGCATCTGGTTGCCCGTCGTGCCGAAAAGTCGGGCAAACCACATGCGCATGAATGCGCGCTGGTGGGTCAATTCGGTGAAAGTATGGGTCGTCATGAGTGACGGACTTTAACAGTGGCCGCTCAGGGATTGGCCCCCAGCCGGGCGCCGTAGGGCCAGTCCAGCAAGCCGGCGACTGGACAGGCGGGCCGGTTACCATGAACATCACTCACCTGAGCACAGCAAAAACAGTTCAAACCGGGGGATTTATGCAACGCATCGTCATCGTCGGGGGCGGCGCAGGCGGCCTGGCACTGGCCACCAAGCTGGGCAATCGTCTGGGTAAAAAGGGGCTGGCTGAAATCACGCTGGTGGATGCCGCTCGCACCCATGTCTGGAAGCCTTTGCTGCACCAGTTGGCGGCCGGCACTTTTGACACGCATGCCGAGGAGATCGAGTACCTGGCGCAGGCACGCTGGAACCACTTCAAATTTCGCCTGGGCAATCTCGTTGGCGTGGACCGTCAGCTCAAGACCGTGCAGCTGGCATCCAGCCACGATGAAGCGGGGCGTGAGATCACTCCAGCGCAGGAACTGGCCTATGACACGCTGGTGATTGCAGTGGGCAGCCAGACCAATGACTTTGGCACCCCGGGCGCGGCGCAGCACAGCATCAAACTGGACAGCCCGCAGGCCGCCAAGCATTTCAATGACCGGCTGATCAATGCCTGCATACGCGCACAAACCGTGCCGCGCAGCGAGGGCAGCGGCCGCCTAACGGTAGCGATCGTCGGCGGCGGCGCTACCGGCGTCGAGCTTGCCGCCGAGCTGCATGCGGCGGCGAGGGTGCTGGGAAACTATGGCTTTGACCATATCAATCCTGAAAAGGATTTGCAAATCGTACTGGTCGAGGCTGCGCCGCGCCTGCTGGCGCAACTGCCAGAACGCCTGAGTGCGTCGGCATTGCGCGAACTTCGCAAACTGGCGATTGACGTACACACGAATGAAAGAGTGGTCGAAGTCACCGAGGACAGCCTGAAGATGGCCAGCGGCAAGGTGCTTGCATCGAGCATCACAGTGTGGGCTGCAGGCATCAAAGCGGCAGATTTTTTACACAATCTGGGCAGTGGCCCGGGCGGCATGGAGCCGCTTGAAACCACCCGACTCAACCAGCTGGTGGTCAACGGCAACCTGCAATGCACGCGCGACGCCAGCATTTATGCGTTTGGCGACTGTGCCGCCTGCCAGCAACCCGACGGCAGCTGGGTGCCGCCCAGGGCGCAGGCGGCTTACCAGCAGGCTATGTACCTGACGCGGGCCTTGCCGCGGCTCCATGCCGGGCAAGCGGTGGCGCCGTTTGTGTTTACCGACCAGGGCTCGCTGGTATCGCTGTCCGAATATTCATCGGTCGGCAGCCTGATGGGCAGCCTGACCAAGGGAAGCTTTTTCATTGAGGGTCAGCTGGCCAAGCTGATGTACTGGGCGCTGCACAAACAGCACCAGCTGGCGCTGGGCGGATTCAGGAAAACCGCGCTGATCACACTATCGGAAATGATTGACCGCACGCACAGGCCACGCATCAAGTTGCATTGATAATCAAGGCATCAACTTACAGGAGAAACCCATGGCAAAAGGTCAGCAAAACAGCGGAAAAATGGTCAAGAAACCAAAAAAAGACACGGCACCACCCAAGTCAGTGTCACCAGACGCGGTTCGTCCCACCATCGTTACCCAGGTACCGCTGCGGGGCAAGCTGAAAAACAAGTAAGCCGGACATGGTTGCGGACATCAACACCACACCCCAAGCTGGCAATCCGCTTCATGGACTCACACTCGAAGCCATCGTCACTGCGCTGGCCGAGCACTATGGCTGGGAAGAGTTGGGGCAGCGGATTCCAATACGCTGCTTCACCAGCGAACCCAGCGTCGCCTCCAGCCTGAAATTTTTGCGCAAGACGCCCTGGGCGCGCGACAAGGTTGAAGGCCTGTACCTGTTCATGCTGCGCGAACTCAAGCGCTCAGGCCCGACTGTCCACAATTTTCCGCCACCCAGCCCAAAGCGCTGACGCGCTTTTGGAGAACTGCTGCATGGCAAGCGGGGCTGATTCGCAAGCGGCTTGTGAGCCGACCGGCTTTCGGCTGATCTACGTCGATGACAGCCTGCTGGTCTTGAACAAGCCTGCCGGACTACTCTCCGTGCCAGGCCGCGGCGAAGACAAGCAGGACTGCCTCAGCGCGCGGGTTCAACAATCATGGCCTGACGCGCTCGTGGTGCACCGCTTGGACATGGCCACCTCTGGCCTGATGCTGATGGCACGGGGCTTGGCAGTGCAGCGCGCACTGAGCAAGCAATTTGAAAACCGCGAGGTCTTCAAACGCTACCTTGCGGTGGTCGATGGCCAGCTGCCACCGACGGCACAAAGCGAAGCCAACGGTGACTGGAATTTGATTGATCTGCCTATCATCGTGGACTGGCCACGACGTCCGTTGCGCGTCATCGACAAGCTGGCCGGCAAACCGAGTCAGACCCGCTGGCGATCACTGCGCTTTGACGCAAGCACCCAAAGCACCCGTGTCGAACTCGAGCCCCTGACCGGTCGCTCACACCAGCTCAGAGTCCATCTGCAGGCGCTGGGACACCCGATCCTGGGTGATGCGCTGTACGCGCCGCCAGCAGTGCAAGCCCGGTCGCCCAGACTGCTGCTGCATGCCTGCGCGCTGGCCATCAGGCACCCAGCAACGGGACAGCTGATGCGCTTTGACAGCCCGCCTGAGTTTTAGTGCTTGGCCACATGCGCGCTCAAGGGCGACCAGCTCAGGCCGTTTTGAGCCGCTGGAAAATCTCGTCTTTGGTCTTGAGCCGCTTTTTTTTCAGCTCTTCAAGCGCCAGATCACTGATCACCGCCGCGCCTAATTCGTACTTTTTAACGGCGTGGTCGTCTTCGTCGTATTCGGCAAAAAGCCGGGCAAAGTGTGGGTCTGCGGCTTTGAGCGCACGCATCTTTTCCAGATACTGCGGAAACTCATGGGCTAGATCGTGCTTAAGTAAATCCATTGGTATTCCCCTTAGTCATTATTCGCGAACAATCAGGACCGGCAGATGGGCATGCGACAACACCTGCGCCGCAACGCTACCGAGTATGAGTTTTTCAATCCCCTTGCGACCGTGTGAACCCATCACGATCAGGTCTGCATCCATGGACTGGGCTACATCAAGGATGCCCCGGTAAATGGCGTGGCCTTCGAGCACCGAGGTCGTGACCGAAATACCTGCAGCTTCAAAGCGTTGCTTTGCAGCGTTCAGGGCCAGTTCCGCTTCGGCCTTGGCCGCGCTTAAATACTCGTCCTGGCCGTAGGCAAAATCAACACCCACGCCGGTGAAGGCATAGGCATCAATGACGCTTAGCACCGTGACACTGCTTTTAAAGGCTTGCGCAATCGCCAAGGCTTTTTCAAGCGCCTGATTAGAGCTTTCAGAGCCGTCCACAGGGACAAGGATATGGTCAAACATGGTGAAATCTCCCTCAGGAATGGAAAGATCATCAAAAACAGGCCCATGAGACCTGCCATGAAGCAGTCCGCCTATTGCGCACAAGCGGATTGAGCACCTGTTGTAATCGATGGCGCAGAAAAACGCCATAAGACAATGCGCCGTTGTGCACAACGGCCTGCAATTCCTTGCCGAGTGTCAGGCGCTTGATACGCCTAGTGCTCAGTCGGCCGGAAGCTTAGTCAGCCTTGATATTGGCGGACTTGGCAAGTTGGGCGTAGCGTGCCAGGTCGACCTTGATCAGTTTGGCCAGATCAGCACCATTGCCCGAAAGCGGCTCCACGCCCGCGCCAGAAAGGTTCTCCCTGATGGCGGGCTCGGCGAGTACCTTTTGCACGTCAGCATAAATGTGGGCCACGATCTCAGGAGGCATTTTTGCCGGCCCCATGAGCGCATACCAGATGGAGAAATCGAGGGGCTTCAAGCCCTGCTCCTCAAACGAAGGCACTTGCGGCATCAAATGGTAACGCGCGGCAGTGGACACACCAATGCCATTGAGCTTGCCGGTCTTGATATGTGGCGCCGCAAGGTTGGCACTCAGGATGGCCAGTTCTATCTGCCCACCGACCACATCGGTCAAAGCGGGCGCGCAGCCCTTGTAACCAACATTGGTAGCCTGGACGCCGGATTTCTGCTTGACCAGTTCCATCACGAAATGTTGGGGCGTGCCGACGCCGCAGGAGCCGTAGTTCAGCGCGTTCGGATTGGCCCGGGAATAGGCGACCAGATCTTTCATGGTCTTGATCTTGGTGCTCTCGTGCGCGACCAGTGCGATCGGCGTCAGGCCAAGCAGCATGATGGGCGTCAGGTCCTTTTCAGGGTCGTAATTGAGCTTACCGTTGACAGCCGGATTGACCACCATGGTGCTGTTTTGCAGCAGCAAGGTGTAGCCGTCTGGAAGTGCTTTCACAACCGCTTCGGTACCAATGTTGCCCGAGGCACCGGCACGGTTGTCGATCGCAATGCCCTGCCCCCAGATCGTCTGCAGGCGCGCGCCAATTTGCCGCGCCAAAATGTCTGAGCCACCACCGGTTCCATAGGGCACGATAACCCGGACGGGACGCGAGGGGTAGGCCTGCGCAAAGGCAATGGACGACAGCACGGGCGTCAGCGCCATGAAGCCAGCGACGACGAGAAGTTTGGGGAATTTCATTAGATCTCCAGTTGAAAGTGGATGCTTGCTTTATTCAATCTGCCCGATGCTCTTGCTCCACAACTCCCATGGGCGAATCACCTGACCTTCGACAGTGATCATGGCCAGTTCGGCTTCTTCCTCGTTCAGGAAGCGAATGGGACCGAGCGCGTTGGCAGAAAGCTGGAGCTTGGCATTTTCCTCGGCATAGATGGCGCGGTAAACGGCGCTCTCCAGCGACGGGCCAACGACGGTGGAGCCATGGCCGCGCATCAGCACGCAATTATGTTTACCCAAAGATTCGGCCAGCGCCTTGCCGAGGCCGGTGTTGCGGATCAGCAGGTCGGTATTGCCTGCGGCATCGCTGATTTCAAACAGCGCAGAGCCGCTGCCGAGAAAGCCGCTCATGTGGAAAATTGGACGCAGGCGCTGGCCGGTGACGCCAAAAGGGATCACGCTGACCGAGTGGCTGTGCACCACAGACATCACATCAGGACGTGATCGATAGATTTCACTGTGTATGTAGCGCTCCAGGTAGGAGCGCTGGTTCGACTCGACCGCCAGCTCGCCGTCCATGCCGTAGGTCAGGATGTCGGCGCGTTTGACCAAGCCTGGGGCGCGGTTGCAGGAGAGCAGGAAATGCTCGGGGGATTTGTCGTGCCGCACACTGACGTGGCCAAAGCCATCGACCACGCCCTGGTTGAAAAGAATTCGATTGGCGATGACCAGCTTCTCAACCAGTTCGGCGCTCGGGGCTGCAAATTTCATGGGGTCTCCTGTAGTCCGTATTGATCACTAATTTAATAAGTATACATATTACATCGACGCACAATTCAGGGACAAACCCTGTTACCGACCGGTCTTTTGCTATTGGGAAGAACCTGTTCGCATCGATTCTCACCGGACATTGGACGCCAAATAATATGTGTACATATAACTTACATCTTGATCCATTTTGCGGTGATACATTCTTTCTTGAGCCTTCTTCAGCTTCGATTCAAAAACTGAATCACACACCCTCAGGGATTTTTTTTCATGTCCACAACTTCCTTATCGGGACTTGCCAGCCTGACGACTGCGCTACTCCTCTCGATCTTCAGCCTGCCTGCATCTGCAGACATTGTTCTGGGGCAATCATCCGATTTTTCGAGTCCAAATTCGTCCTTGCCCAAAGATCACCTCAGAGGCATGAACGCCTATTTTGACGAAGTCAACAGGCGCGGCGGCATTCGCGGAGAGAAGATCAGGCTGGTCAGTCTTGATGACGCCTACAACCCTGACAAGACCGTTGAAAACGTGAAAGCGCTTATCGACACGCACAAGGCCGTTGCACTGGTGGGATCACGCGGCACAGTGAACATGCTCAAGATCGTGCCCATCATCCAGGCAGCCGGCATTGCCCACGTTGGCAATACAAGTTCTGCCAAATCCCTGCGTGACCCCTTTGTGCCCGACGTTTTTCACATCCGTGCCAGTGGCGCCGACGAAATTGAGGCTGCCGTTAACCATGCGTGGACTATCGGAATCAAGAAAATTGCAATTTATGCTCAAGACGATGCCAGCGGCGCGGAAGGTGTTGCTGCGCTGAATGCGTCGATGCAAAAACGGGACGCCAAGCCCGTCGCAATCGCCCTTTCGCCACGCAACTCGACCGACATCGCCAAGGCGGTTGACGCCGTGGTGGCGGCCCAGCCGCAGGCCGTGATTCTTGCCGGACTGGTCCAGACCAATGGAGCCTTCATCCAGGCGCTTCGCGCCAAGGGTGCCAATCCGATGTTTTTTGTACTCAGTGTTTCGTCCGGACTGCATGACACCCTGAAACAGGACGCGGCCGGTGTCATCGTCACCCAGGTTTCGCCTTACCCGTTCACGGCGCTCGGCTCGCCCCTGGTGCAGGAATACCAGGCACTAATATCCAAAACTGCCGACAAAAAATTCAGCTACGGGAGCATGGACGGATTCATCAACGCCAAGGTCATCGTCCGGGCGCTTGAAAAGACTTCGGGTCCCGTCACCCGCGCCAAGATCGTCACTGCCCTGGAGTCCTTTACCAACGAAGACTTTGGCGGCTTCTCGATTACCTACAGCCCAAAAAGCAACCTGGGTTCGCGTTTTGTGTCCATCACCATGTTGAGGGCAGACGGCACCTTCTCCAGGTAGCTTGCGGAGCGCGCAAGCTCCATGCACATGACGGGCGCGTGAAAAACCGTGAAGACGATCAGGCCTCGATCTTCACGCCTTTCCAGAAGGCCACATGACCCTTGATATTTTCGGCCTCGCGTTTGGGCTCGGGGTAATACCAGGCCGCATCGGTGTTCATTTCACCGTTGACCAGCAGCGAGTAGTAGCTGGCCTGACCCTTCCATGAGCACATGGTGTGGTGGTTGCTGAAGGTCACATAGTCGCGGTTGAGCGAACTCTCAGGGAAGTAATGATTTCCCTCAAGCACAACAGTCTCGTCGCTCTGCGCAATCACTGCGCCATTCCAAATCGCCTTCATGGTGTTTTTTCCTGATTTCGGTTTCTTGATTTCGGTATCTTGATGCCTGCATGCTACGCCTGATCCGGCATAGGCCAGATTTTTAAGCCAGCTGCGCAGTGCTAGACGCCGCCTTGAGGATGTGTCGGGTCAATCCACAGGACCGTGGCGGGCTTTTCAACCGGCTCGATGTCCAGATTGACCGCCACCGCCTCGCCGTCGCTGCGGCACAGCACGCACTCCAGCATCTCTGTGGCACTGGCGTTGATTTCCTGATGCGGAACATAGGGCGGCACGTAAATAAAATCACCCGGTCCGGCCTCGGCCGTGAACTCAAGCTGCTCACCCCAGCGCATGCGGGCCCGGCCCCTGATCACGTAAATCACGCTTTCGAGATGGCCATGGTGATGTGCGCCAGTCTTGGCGTTGGCATGAATGGTCACGGTACCAGCCCACAACTTTTGCGCGCCAACGCGTGCGAAGTTGATGGCGGCCTTGCGGTCCATGCCCGGTGTTTGCGCGGTATTGCTGTCGAGTTGGTTACCAGAGATCACGCGCACGCCATCGTGCTTCCATGCCGCGTCCTTCGGCGCCTGGCTGGTGTGCGGGTGCTCATGCTCGCCGTGGTGATGGTGCGTAGGCTTGTTGCTCATGCGTGCAAAGCTCCAGACTGGAATTGAATATCAGGCGTAGCGCTGTCGCGCCAGCGCTGCACCTTTGGCCAGCGCCTCAAGCTTTTTCACCGCGATCGCGCGGTCCATAGGCGCGAGGCCGCAGTTGGTGCAGGGAAATAGGCGGTTTTTGGGGACGTACTTCAGCGCCTGGCCAATCGTGTCGGCGATCTGCTCCGGGGTTTCAATCTCGTCGCTGGCCACATCAATCACGCCAACCATCACATCCTTGCCTTCAAGCAAAGCCATCAGGTGTGGCGGCACATGCGAGTGGTAGCACTCCAGGCTGACCTGCTGGATGCTGCTTTTGGCCAATGCCGGCAGCACCTGCTCGTATTGCCGCCACTCCTCGCCCAGGGTTTGCTTCCAGTCGTTGTTGGCCTTGATGCCGTAGCCGTAGCAAATATGAACCGCCGTGGTGCAGCTCAGGCCCTGGGCCGCGCGCTCAAGCGCTTTCACACCCCAATCGGCGGCTTCCTTCATGTAGACGTTAAAGGCTGGCTCATCAAACTGGATGATGTCCACGCCATCGGCCTGCAATGCCAAGGCCTCCTGGTTCAACAATTCGGCAAAAGCCATGGCCATCTTTACCTTGTCGCCGTAAAACTTGTCAGCAACGGTATCAACAATCGTCATCGGACCGGGCAAGGTGAACTTGATCTTTTTGCTGGTGTGCGCACGCAGCAACTGCGCCTCGGCGGCATGCACGCGACCCTTGAGCTTGAGCGCGGACACCACCTGCGGCACCATGGCGTCATAGCGGTTGTTGCGTATGCCCATCTTGACCTTGTGATCGAAGTCAATGCCTTCGACCTGCTCCAGAAAACCATGCACGAAATGCTGACGCGACTGCTCACCGTCACCGATCACATCCAGCCCGGCGTCTTCCTGAGCCTTGATCCAGAGCAGCGTCGCGTCGGCCTTGGCTTGCTGCAATTCAGATCCCTCGGCCTTCCATTGCGGCCAGAGCTTGTTGGTCTCGGACAGCCAGGCAGGTTTGGGCAGGCTGCCGGCAATGGTGGCGCTAAATAGTCTGGATGTCATGCAAGCTCCATGTCTAGGTTGGTTTTCAGGTTTTGCGCAATTGAGGCCTAAGGTCAAAAAACTCGTTCGCCAGCAACTCATAGGAGCGACGCTGGACCGCAGGATCATGCGCCCAGGTGATAACCACAATTTCTTCGACCTCCAGCGTATCGGCCAGCGCGCGCAGCTTGTCAGCCACCTGGCGGCCACTGCCCACCAGCGCGGTACGCCTGAGCTTGTCGGACTCGACTTGCTCGGCGGGGCTATAAGGCCGTGCAGCCACTTCAGCTGGCGATGGCAGCGGACCCAGCAGACCTTTGTTGCGGTCCAGCTTCCAGCGCTCACGGCCAGAAAAATGCTGCCAGGCCTCAAGTTCAGTATCTGCTGCGAGCGCCCAGACGCAGAGCGCCGCCTGCGGCGTCGGGTGCTGCGGGCTGGGTCGGTAAAGACGACGGTAAAGGTCGAGCGCCTGCTCAGCGCCCTGCCCGTCGGTGATGAAGTAGGCAAACGCATAGGGCAGGCCAAAGTGCGCGGCCAGTTGCGCGCCATAACTGGAACTGCCCAGCATCCAGAGATCGGGGCTGCCCGGGCCCATGGGGTTGGCCGTCACGCCGTGACCAGGATGGCCTTCAGGCAGCTCAAGACCAGACACCCAGGCCTGCAAATCACGCACCTGCACCGGAAAATCATCCGCCGACTGGCCGGGATTAGGGTTGAGCAGGCGCGCGGTTCGATAGTCCGAACCAGGCGCACGCCCCACCCCCAGGTCAATGCGCCCGGGCGCCAGCGCCTCCAACACGCGAAACTGCTCGGCGACCTTGAGCGCGGCATAGTGCGGAAGCATCACACCCGCGCTGCCAATCCGGATACGGCTGGTAGTCGCTGCAATGGCGGCCATCAGCACCTCGGGGGCCGAACCCACAATGCTGGGGTGGCTGTGGTGCTCGCTGACCCAGAAGCGGTGGTAGCCCAACGCCTCACAGTGGCGCGCAAGAGCCAGGGTCTGGCGTATAGAAGCGTCTTGGGTGGAACCGGAAACGGCGACCGATTGGTCTAAAGCGGACAATCTAAGCATGGCCGAACTATAGCCAGACTCATCGATTCCTGCTGGCGCCTTGGGCTCTGTTCCAATACAGGGCTAATCCCGCCGACACAAACAAGAAGACCATCATGGCAATCAAAGCCACCATTCACAAAGCCCAGCTGCAAATCACCGACATGGACCGCAACGTTTATGCCGACCACAGCGTCATCATTGCGCGCCACCCTTCCGAGACCGACGAACGCATGATGATTCGCCTGCTGGCGTTTGCGCTCAATGTCCCGGCAGATGACAAAAGGGGCAAGCTTGAATTTGCCAAGGATTTGTGGGATGTGGATGAGCCGGCGCTCTGGCACAAGGACTACACCGACGCCGTACTTCACTGGATAGACGTGGGCCAGCCCGACGACAAGCGCCTGATGCGCGCGGCCGGTCGCGCCGAAAGAGTCAGCGTCTACAGTTTTTCAAGCAGCACGCCGGTCTGGTGGAAAGGCATTGAGACCAAGCTCACGCGCGCCAGCAATCTGGTGGTCTGGCAAATTGAGGCCGCGCAAAGCCAGGCGCTGGCCAAGCTGGCCGAGCGCAGCATGCAGGTTCAGATCACGGTGCAGGATGGCACGGTGTGGATGAGCACAGGCGCAGATTCGGTCGAGATCACGCCTGTCAGGCTGACGGCTGGCGGCTGAACCGACAGGAAGTGGCGGGAGCGATCATCCAAGCCGAACAGCCAATTTTCCAGAGCATTCGCCTCATGGGACGCAACAGACATCAATCGATGTCTTCAGCATAGGCGACTGAGGAAACTTATTGCTGTTGATTGAAATTAAACAAATCTGGCCTGCTTAACCCTCACTTTTTGAGCATATCGATCCCCACGATCGCCACAAGCCAGAGCTCAGAATCAACACCAATCTGAGTTGTCGAAGCGCTACTTTCCTCAACGTGTAGCGCCAGTAGTGAAGATGAGTTCACCTCTATAGCCGGTGTCAGGGTTTTCGTTAATGTGCACAAATTCTATTTTGTGCACAATATTTCCATGATGCGAGGAACACCAATGATTGCGACTATTTCAGAGCAGGCATTTCAAGTTCTTCGGCAGGATGTACTTTCCGGCATCCATTCGCCGGAAAGCAAACTCAAAGTTGACGCACTGCAAACGAGGTACGGTTTTTCAAGCAGTCCACTGCGGGAAGCCCTCAATCGTTTGGTGCAAGAGGGCCTGGTCAAATCAGACGAACGTCGAGGCTTTCGCGTTACGCCCATCTCACCCGATGACATCGCCGACATTACAAAGATGCGTTTGATGCTCGACGTTGCTGCATTACGCGAATCCATCCTATTTGGCGATGACAACTGGGAGGCGCATATCGTGGCCTCATTTCATCGCTTGGAAAAGATTGAGTCCCGGCTTTCCCAAGGCCCAGTCGTGCTCGATGCGGATTGGAGCCAACGCCACAGGGACTTCCACTTTGCCTTGATTGCCGCTTGCCCTTCCGAGCGCCAACGGGCTTGGA
>CANEXF010000007.1 GCA_947443645.1 Comamonadaceae bacterium
CGCCAGGCGGCCCGCTCGCGCCACAGAAAGTACACACCAGCAAGACCTACCGGGCCGTAACTAAGCAGCGTCAGGTAAGGGCCGGACAAGCCCGCGGCGGCGAAGGCCTTGACCGGCCACCAGGTCAGCCCCCACAGCGAGGCCGAGAAAAACAGCAGCAGCAAAGCCAGTCGCGGCGCGCGCTGGGGAGGTGGTGTGCGTGTCATGCCGGCTTCAAGGCATGACCGAGCCGCCATTCGGGCCCAGCACCTGACCACAGTAAAAACGCGACAGGTCGCTGGCCAGAAAAAGCGCTGTCGCAGCGATTTCTTCAGGCTCGGCGATGCGGCGCTGCGGACTGTCGAGCTCCTGGGCCAGACTTGCTGCGCTCATGGTCTCGGGCGACACCATAGCCGTGTGTATGGGACCGGGCGCGATCGCATTGACGCGTATGGCCGGCGCAAACTCACGCGCCATGGCGCGGGTCAGGCCCATCACGCCCGCCTTGGCCGCGCAGTAGGCCGTGAAATTTTCACGCCCCAGGTAACCCAGGTCAGACGCGATGTTGATGATCACGCCGTGGCCCTGCGCGATCATCGCGGGCAGCACCGCGCGCGAGACCAGAAACACCGATTTCAGATCCACCGCCAGCATGCGGTCCCAGTCTTCCTCGCTGGTTTGCAGCAAGGGCTTTTCCGCAATAATGCCGGCGTTGTTGACCAGCAGGTCCACGGCGCCGAAGGGCTGCGACATCGGCTCCAGCATGCGGGCGATCTGGTCGGCGCGTGTCACGTCCGCTTCAAGCGCAACAGCGCGGCCGCCCAGGCTCTGGATCTGCACGACCAGTGCCTCGGCCTCGGCGGCGCGACCCAGGTGGTTGATGAGCACTGCAGCGCCGGCCTGGGCAAAGGCCAGCGCAATCGCTCGACCTATGCCGGAGGCGGCACCGGTAACCAGCGCCACACGCCCTGTAAGGCTCAGCTGAAGGGCGGCGTCCAGTTTGGGGAATTCAGTCATCAGTCCATCACCTCGCCGTTGCTCGCCACCAGGCTTTGACCGGTCAGGCAAAGGGCATCAGCGCTGGCGAGAAACAAGTACACGCCCGCAATGTCGGCCGGCCGCAGCATGCCGGGTAAAGCCTGGCGCGACAAAATTTCGCGCTCCACTTCGGCCTCGGAACGGCCCTGTGCCAGGGCCATGCTGCGCAGCGAAGCCAGCGCCGCATCGGTGCGAATCCAGCCCGGGCAGACAGCGTTGACGCGAATGCCTCGCGGCGCCAGTTCCCAGGCCAGCGAACGGGTCAGACCTATCACCGCATGCTTGCTGGCGACATAGGCCGAAAAGTCAGCCACACCGGTCTTGCCCCAGATCGACGACTGGTTGATGATGCTGGCGCCAGACGGCATCCAGCGCAGCAGGGCCCGGGTCAGACGCACCATGCTGCCCACGTTGTTGTCGAGCAGCGCCGACCATCGCGCCATGGCATCCACAGCGCCGTCCGACAGCGGCGTGGGGTACTCGCTGCCGGCGTTGTTGATCAGTACATCCAGCCGGCCCCAACGCTCGCCAAGCAAGGCCGCCAGGCCGGCCACCGCTGCGTCGTCGCCGAGGTCGCAGCAGAGCGCCATCACACGCGTTGGATCGCCCAGCGATTGGGCCAGCAGCTGCAAGCGGCTGTCGTCGCGGTCGACCAGCACCAGCCGCGCGCTCTGGGCTGCAAAGGCAGCTGCCAGCGCGCTGCCAATGCCGCCCGCTGCGCCGGTGATCAAGACGACCTGATCGTCCAGCGCATAGCGTGGGCTCATCTCACACCGCCGTCAGGAAAGACACGCCGACCGCGCCCAGAAAGCCATCCGCGCGCCCCGGCACGCCTGCGTTTTCGACGCGCCCATAGTCATCGGCCAGAATGCGTTTGACACGGTTGATGTGAAAGCTGCGCAGCAACTCTCGCACGGTAATGACCTGCTCGTAATCGCCAGGAAACAGCTCGCGGTGGTAGGCCGGCAAACGGTACCAGGGCATGGTGGGCCGTTCGTGGTGCGCGTTGTGAAAACCGAAATTGAGCCACAGCATGTTGAGCCAGGGATGGCGCAGGCCCACGATATCGCTGAAGGTGTTGGCCTGCTCATATGCACGGTCACGCAGCTTGTCTTTCGGAACCGGCGTATCGTCAAGAATCGGGTAGGCGTCGTAGGTGTGCTGAAAGCAATCGGCAAAACGCAGCAAGGTGATGAACACCAGATAAGCCGCAAAATAAAGCAGCACCGCTTTGGGCGACAGCAGCGCCAGCAACGCCCAGGCCGACAGACGCAGTGCTGCTATCCCCAGAATGCGCGCTCTGGCACCAACGCTGCCACCCGTGCGAAACGGCAGCACCATCACAAAGCCGCGCATCAGGAATTCGACTGCCGGAAAATAGGCCCACTCCAGCGCTAGAACCAGCGTCCGCTGCCAAGCCGGCGCACGCAGCAAAAAGCCTTTGGCATCGAAGGTGATCACATCGGCGCGCTCGACATGGTGGCGCATGTGTTTGCGCCGCATGTCGTCAAATTTTGCATAGCAGCTGCCATTGATCCAGCTCATCAGCGTGCCCCAGCGCGCATTGGCGGCTGCGGCTTGGAATATCGCGTGGTGCGCAAACTCATGAATGAAATAAGCCGACCAGACCAGGGTCAGCACCACCAGGGCAAAGCCCAGCACATTCCAGCCCCAGTGCGGCGCGGCCAACAGCGCCACGCCCAGCGGGTAGCCCAGCACTGTCAGGCCCAGCGCCAGCAGGTTGGGCAGCACGCCATCTTCATAACGGAACGTTTGCGAAATCATGGCCACCCCAAAAGAAAGACAACGAGCAGTCAACCAGCGCGCCATCCGCAAGCCCACGCGGACCAGGGAAGACGCGGCTGGTCGGGACTTTATTTTTTCGCCAGCGCGTTCACGAACTGCGCGTCAAAGGTGGCTTCTGTAACGGGAATGGTCTTGATCTGACCCTTGGCCTTGAGCAGCTGGCCAATGATCTCGCCGCTGCCGTAGTAAGACGTGGTGGCACTGGACTTCACAAATGCCTTGGGCATTTCTGCCAGGGGAATGTTGTAAACACCGCTGAGCTGTTCCTTGACTTCCTTGGCCGTGACGCCCATGAACTTGCCAATGATCTTGGCTGACTCGTCAGGCTTGGCCTTCATGTAAGCCATGCCGTCAAGATAGGCCTTGGTGATGCCGGCGATCTCTGCGGGCTTGGCCTTGATGACCTTGTCGTCAAACACCAGCACGTCGGCGATCAGGCCGGGCGCGTCTTTGGAAGAAAACACCACCTTGAACTTCTTGCCACCGCCCTGACTCAGGATTTGCGACAGGCTGGGCTCGTAGGTCACGCCTATCGGCATCTGGCCGGAGGCCATGGCTGCAGGAACGGCTTCAGGCGTCATATTGACAGCCGTGATGTCCTTGTCGGACAGGCCAGCGGTCTTCAAGGCATAGGACAACAAAAAGTCTGACGGAGACAGTGGGTTGAAGCCGATTTTCTTGCCCTTGAAATCAGCCAGCTTGGTAATACTTTTGTCAGCCACGATGGCGTCACCACCGTTGGAGTAATCGATAGGCATGACCACTTTTTGCATCTGGCCCGCTGCCACCTGACCGACCACCTGGTCATAGGTCAGCATGCCGCCGTCAATCGCGCCGCTGGCCATCGCAGACGGAATCAAGGCCGGGTCCGAGAACACCTGCAGCGACACTTTGAGATTGTATTTTTTATACAGGTCCAGCGCCTCAGCAACGTAGAAGGGCCCGTAGCCTATCCACACCACGGTACCAATCTTCATGGTCGTGGGGCCGGCAGCGAACACCGCGCTGGCAACCAAGGTCAATGCCGCGCCAGCCAGTGGCTTGAGAAGGCGAGCGAACAGTTTGCCTGAACCGGCCGAGGAAACCAAAGTACGTGATGAGCCCATGATAAAACTCCAAAAAGTAAATGAAAAAAGGCAGGAATAAACGAAATCTACGTCGTTCTCCCGGGCTTTTGTCCCTCCGTGGAGCCTCTCACGAGGCCGGTGCACTCTCGGACCAGACACCGCCAGACTGATCGTCCAGCGGCCGGAACCCTAGTGCACCTAAGTCAATGTATCAACACATGTCTTTCGACATGCAGAAACGCTCAACCTGCTGAATCAACTTGAGCAATATGCGTGCCACTAATCCATGCCGGGACATGTGAGCCAGCTCCTTGTTACGGGCTGAAAACGCTGGGCAAGCGCACCAATCTGGCTTATTTCTCGATGACCAAATACACGCGCCACCCGCCATGGTGCGTTTGGCCTGCCATCAGCAAATCAAAACCAGCGCTTGGCCGGCACTGACCGCCTGGCCCTCAATGCACAGAACCTCGTGCACCGTCCCGTCGCAATGGGCGTGCACTGTAATTTCCATCTTCATGGACTCAACCACCAACAGGGCTTGGCCGGCGGTCACAGCCTGGCCGGCACTGACCAGCAAGGACCAGACACCACCAGAGACCTGGGAGCTCACCACCTCGCCGTCAAAGGCCTCAGCGACAGCGGCATTTGCGGCCGCGTCATGGCCGGCCAACTCATCGCTGGACTCGGATACGCCGGCGATCCGCCAACGTTCGCGCTCTGCCTCGAAGGCCGCTTGCTGGCCTTGCTTGAACTGCGCAATAGACCCAGCGTTGTCACGCAAAAAAGCCTCGTAATCGGCCAGACGAAACACGCCTTCTTCGATCTTGAGCTGGGCACGTCCGGCCACAAAGTCGCGGCGCCAGTCGAGCAAGTCCTCGGCGCTGACCGGAAAGAAGCGGATCTGGTCAAAAAAGCGCAGCAGCCAGGGCTTGCCTGGCTCGAACTCGCGGGTCACGCGCCAGCGGTTCCACATCTGCACGGTGCGTCCAACAAACTGGTAGCCACCAGGGCCTTCCATGCCATAAACGCACAGGTAGGCGCCGCCTATACCAACGGCGTTTTCAGGCGTCCAGGTGCGCGCCGGGTTGTACTTCGTGGTCACCAGGCGATGTCTTGGGTCCAGTGGTGTGGCCACGGGCGCACCCAGGTAGACGTCGCCCAGCCCCAGCACCATGTAGCTGGCCTTGAAAACAATGTCAAACACCTCTTGCATGTCAGCCAGCCCGTTGATGCGCTGTATGAATTCAATATTGCTCGGGCACCAGGGCGCATCGGCGCGTACCGACTGCATGTATTTTTCAATTGCCAGCCGGGTCGCCGCGTCGTCCCAGGACAAGGGCAACCAGACGGTGCGGCTGGGCACTTCGATATCGGCGTTCGATGCGAGGCCGGCCTGCAATTGCAGCAATGCCGCCATCAAGGCCTGCAGCGAGATGCGCAAAGGGTCGTAATGCACTTGCAGCGAGCGAATGCCCGGGGTCAGATCAACAATGCCCGGCAGCCGTCCGGTCTCACGCCAGTGCGCCAGTTGCGTCATCAGTGCGTGCACCTGAAACCTCAGCGTCAAATCGAGTTTGAGTTCGCCAAACTCTATGAGCACATTGCAGTCACCCGAGCGCCGGTACACCACCTCCACACCACCCGCCTTGGTCGGCGATCGGTGCAGCACAGCCGCGTTCGGCAGCGCAGGCAATGGCACGGGTGGCTGTGCAGACGCGCTCAGCTCAACTTCTGCTTTCGCGGCCAGACCCAGCAGCGCTTCCTGTGACGCTGCGAGCGCGTTGGCCTGATCCAGCGTCACGGAAACAAAGCGCACGGTGTCGCCGGGCGAGAGTTGGCCAACTTTCCAGAGTTCGCCTCGAACCACCGTGGCAGGACAGACAAAGCCGCCCAGGCTGGGTCCGTCCGGCCCGAGAATCACGGGCATGTCGCCTGTGAAGTCGATCGCGCCAATGGCATAGGCATTGTCATGAATGTTGGACGGGTGCAGGCCGGCCTCACCGCCGTCACGGCGCGCCCACACCGGCTTGGGACCGACCAGGCGAACGCCGGTGCGGCTGGAGTTGTAATGCACGGCCCACTGGGTCGAAAAAAACATCGCCAGGTCGTCATCAGTGAAAAAATCAGGCGCGGCATGCGGGCCGATCAATACGGCGATGTCCCAGTGACTCGCATAGTTGGGCTTGAGCTGGGCCACTTGCAGCGCAGTAAGTTCTGGCAGATCCGATCTTTCGCCCACATGCAACACATCGCCTGCGCGAAGGCAGCGCCCGCCGTGACCGCCAAACTGTCCCAGCGTGAAGGTCGCGCCACTGCCCAGGTAGTCAGGCACGTCGATGCCACCGTTGAGCGCCAGATAGCTTCGGCAGCCAGCGCCATCGATGCGCCCCAGACGCAGGGTCTGACCGGCGGCGACGTCAATCAACGCCCACATGGCCGCCGGCTGACCATCGAGCGTCAACTCAATGGCGGCGCCGGTGACGGCAATGCGCTGCGCACTTCGGAAAGTGATGCTCGGACCAGCCACGGTGATCTCCAGCGCCGAGGCCGTCATAGGGTTGCCAACCAGTCCATTGGCAGTCCGCATGGCCAGGGAATCCATGGGCCCGGAAGGCGGCACGCCGACGTCCCAGTAACCAAGCCGGCCAGGCCAGCTCTGCACCGTGGTGTGCACGCCAGCGCTGATGACATCGAAGGCGTGGCTTGGCGCCGTGAAAGTGGCCAGACTGCGCGTAGTGTGCTGACCCGCTACAAAGGGCGCAAAACGCATGAGCTCGCGCAGGTAGCCGAGATTGGACTCCAGCCCCGCGATACGGCATTCGGCCAGGCCGCGCGCGAGTTTCGCAAGCGCCTGCTCACGGTCATCACCCAGTGCAATCAACTTGGCCAGCATCGGGTCGTAATGGGCGCCCACTTCGGTGCCGCGCTCGACCCAGCTATCGACGCGCAGACCTGCCGGGAAAACGACTTCGGTCAGCACGCCGGTGGAGGGCTGAAAGTTTTTTGCCGGGTCTTCGGCATACAGCCGGGCCTGCACGGCATGACCACGCTGCTCGACTATCAGCGTATCCAGCGCCGGCAAATCGCCCGCAGCCAGACGCAACATCCACTCAACAATATCGACACCTGTGACAGCCTCCGTCACGCCGTGCTCGACTTGCAGGCGCGCATTGACCTCCAGAAAGTAAAAGTCCTGCGTGGCGGCATCGACCACAAACTCAACCGTGCCGGCCGAACGGTAGTCAACGCTCTGGGCCAGCCGACGCGCAGTGTCGTGCAAGGCCTGGCGCACGTCGGCGCGCAAGTTGGGCGCAGGCGTTTCTTCGACCACTTTCTGATTGCGCCTTTGCAAGGAGCAATCGCGCTCACCAAGCACCAGCACCTGACCCGCACCGTCACCAAAAATCTGTACTTCAATATGGCGCGCATCGGTGATGTAGCGCTCAAGAAATACGCCAGCATCGGAAAAATTCGCCTGCGCCAGCCGACTGACAGACTGAAACGCCGAGCGCAGCTCTTCGTCGCTGCGGCACATTTGCATGCCAATGCCGCCACCGCCGGCGCTGCTTTTGAGCATCACGGGGTAGGAAATTAGCCGGGCAGACGCGAGCGCAGTTTCAACGTCGGGCAGCAGACCTGTGCCTGGCAGCAGGCTGACCTGGGTCTGGGTCGCCAGCGCGCGTGCCGAATGCTTGAGGCCGAAGACCCGCATCTGCTGCGGTGTGGGCCCAAGAAAGACCAGGCCGGCGGCTTCGCAAGCCTCTACAAAGCCGGGGTTCTCCGACAGGAATCCGTAGCCAGGATGGATCGCCTGCGCACCAGTCTGCAAGGCCGCGTCAATCAGGCGCTGCGCCGCCAAGTAGCTGCTCGCCGCTGCGGCCGGCCCAATGCAGACCGACTCATCGGCCATGGCCACATGCATGGACTCCGCGTCGGCTTCTGAGTAGACCGCGACAGATGCGACACCCATGCGCCTGAGCGTGCGAATGATGCGACAGGCAATGGCGCCGCGATTGGCAATCAATACTTTGGTAAACATAAGCGATTTCAAAAGGTAGGCAGGTCGTCCTGCTGGCGGTAGGCGGCGCTGGTCGTCCAGCACGCATGCAGCTCAGTCGCTCAAGGCGCGTCCCAGACCAGGAAACGCACGGGCGTCGGGTTGTAGGCGTTACACGGGTTGTTGAGCTGGGGACAGTTGGAGACGAGCACGATCAAATCCATGTCGGCGCGCATTTCAACGTATTTCCCAGGTGCAGAAATGCCGTCCTCGAAGGTGAGTTTTCCTTCGGAGGTCACGGGCACATTCATGAAAAAGTTGATGTTGGACACGACATCGCGTTTGTCCATGACCTGCGCCGCGTGCGCGATGGCGATCAGGTAGTTGTCACGGCAGCTGTGCATGTAGCGCTTTTCAAGCGCGTATCGCACCGTGTTGCTTTCACTCGCGCACGCGCCACCCAGCGTGTCGTGGCGGCCGCATGTGTCGGCCACGATGGTCAGCATGGAGCGGCCTTCGCTGGACATCAGCCGGGAGCCGGTGCTCAGGTAGAGCGAGGCTTGCGCCTGTATGGTGTGCGTCAGGCTGTAGCGCTCTTCGGTGCTGTCCGCACTATAGAAAATGGTATCGACCGCCTGGTTGCCTTCAAGGTCAACAATGCGAAGAATCTGACCGCGCTTGAGCGGCTTCATCCACGGCTCACCCGCAGGGTGAATGTCATCCATCACGGCCTGCGCCGGGTCCAGGCGGCTTTCAACGAGTTGTGGTGTCATGGTATTTTTTCAACAGGTGGTGAACAAGATCAAAAGAGCTGCCATCAAGGCACGACGGCCTCACAGAAAGTAGCGCTCGGTGTTGAGAAAGCCGCGCGCGTTTTCTGCGCAGGACTGCCGGCAGGCGTCGTCCGCGCCCGCCGTGCCAGAGCGCCAGGCGGTGAGCTTGACCGCCTTGGGGTCATAGCTGGTAGCCGGGTCAAAGGGGTGCGGCGCGCTTGACAGCGCCACCAGCACATTCATTTCAAACCGCAAATCCACAAACTGGCCGGCCTGACGGTGCGCGGTGTCAAAGTGCAGGCCGCCCTGATCGTCGGTCACGACCTTGCTGAAGAGGTTGAGATTGGGCACCATGTCGCGCTTGCCCAGACCCCACTTGCCCAACTCGATCAGCAAGCCATCCAGACCGTTGCGGTACATGGCGTTGCGATGCTCCCGGTAACGTGCCTGCCCATATCTGGACTGCAGGCCCTGCGCATCGAGCACACCACAGACCGTGTCATGCCAGCCGCAACTGTCTTCGGCCACAGAGCAGAGCACGCGGCCCATGTCCGAATAGCACACATGGCCTTTGGTCAAAAATGCGGTGTGCTGCGCCTTCAGCGTGTCGGGCATGTTGTAGCGCTCGGTTTTTTCCTCCTGGTTGAACAGCAGCACAGACAGATTGGCCCCGCCATGCAGATCTGTCACGCGCAGGGTGTTGCCGCGTCGTAAGACGCCGGACCAATGCGCACCGCCCGGCATGAGCTCGCTCCAGAGCAGCAGCTCCGGCGAGTAGCTTGTGGAGTGATCGGGTATTGCGGCACGCGCAAGCGGGCTTAGGGTGGCGAGACTGTTTTGCATGAGATCGATTGCTCTGTGAGTTGTTTTTCAAGGCCCGCAAGTCGGAGCGTCAGGCCTGCTCGGCCGTCTGATTGAGCTTGCCGAGCAAGTCTGTGTCGGTCGCCATGCCCGAGCTTTCGCGTATACGCGCGAGAATCTCCGCCTTGAGTTCGCGAAAGCTGGGCAGATGCTTCATCTCCTGGTTGCGCTCGGCCGGCAATGGCACGGGATAAATGCTGTGAATACGCCCCGGCCGTGGCTGCATCAGGACCACGCGCTGGCCCAGGTAAATGGCCTCCTCAACATCGTGCGTGACAAACACGATGGTGGTTTTTTCCATGCGGTGTATGTGCAGTATCAAATCGTGCATCACTTCGCGGGTCTGGGCATCGAGCGCACCAAAGGGCTCGTCCATCAGCAGCATGGCGGGCCGTCCCATCAATGCACGGGCAATCGCCACCCGCTGTTGCATGCCGCCTGAAAGCTGGTTGGGGTAGGCCGACGCAGCCTTGCGCAAGC
The DNA here is from genome assembly GCA_947443645.1 of Comamonadaceae bacterium. Taxonomy (GTDB): domain Bacteria; phylum Pseudomonadota; class Gammaproteobacteria; order Burkholderiales; family Burkholderiaceae_C; genus Polaromonas. The sequence goes on from CANEXF010000007.1 coordinate 10,005, forward strand.
CGATCAAGTCCAGCAAGGCATCGGCCCGGCCGGACGCCGCCTCAACGTCTGATGAACTCAGATTTTCACGATTCGATTGCAGCTGGCGACTGAACTTGATGTTGTCCATGACGCTCAGCCAGGGGTACAGGCTGTAATGCTGGAATACCATGGCGCGCTCTGCGCCAGGCGCGGTGATGGCCCGACCATCACAACTGGCGAAGCCAGAACTTTTCGTGTCCAGTCCGGCCAGTATGCGCAGCAAGGTGGACTTGCCACAGCCCGAAGCGCCAACCAGCGTCATGAATTCGTTGTCTTCAATCGAAAGATTGACGTCTTGCAGTGCCGCCGGCGTTCCGGGCGCAGCCTTGCCAAAAACCTTGCCGAGCTGCTCAATGATTACTTTGGACATATGTGTTTACCTCTGTCCGTGCAGCCACGGAAATGAGCGCCTGTGCAGCCAGCGAAATGCCTGGTCCATCAACAAGCCAATCAGGCCGATCAGGATGATTCCGCCAAAAATGGTGTCTGTCTTGAGAAAGCGCTGGGCCTTGAGAATTGAATAGCCCAGGCCCGAGTTGGACGCGACCAGTTCGGCCACCACCAGATAAGTCCAGGCCCAGCCCATGGTGATGCGCAAGGTGTCCAGAATGGCGGGCTTGGCCGACTGCAGCAGTACCAGCCGAATCATTTCGTAGCGGCTGGCACCCATGGTCAGCGCGGTTTCGATTTGCGCCCGCGGCACCAGGCGAACGTTTTCCGCCACCATCAAGACCATCTGGAAAAAGGTGCCAATGAAGATGATGGAAATTTTTGCGCCTTCGCCAATGCCCAACCAGAGCATGACCAATGGTATGAAAGCCACTGCAGGCATATAGCGGACAAAATCAGTGAGCGGCTCCAGCAAGGCTTCTACCGGCCGGAAGGCACCAATCAGCAGTCCCAACGGCAATGCAAAGACGGCAGAAAGCGCAAAGCCAACTCCCACCCGATACATGCTGATGGCGGTGTCGTTCAGCAGCCCGTCATCAAGCAGCCAGGAATACAGCCGCTGAAAGACCTGCAATGGGCCGGGCAGAAAGACCGGGTCCACCCAGCCCGAAGCCGACAAGGCTACCCACGCCAGAAAAGGGCTGAGCAGGCCCGCAGCCGCAAAGGCCCAGTATTGCCCCCTGGTGATGCCGGCACCAATAGTCCAGATGCTGGGGCTTGAAATTGGTCGCTTGGTATCTGACAAATCGGACTCCAGTAAAGACGTCATAAAGGCGCGAGAAAGTACCGTCGGCGTGAACCGTGATCTCCCGGGCTTTTGTCCCTCCGTGGAGCCGCACCAAAATGCAGCCGACTGCTCTCGGACCAGACGATCAAGGCTTGGCCTTGATCCGGAACCCTAGCGGTCTTTAATGATTGAGCTTTGTGTCTGACTAAACGTATACCTCTCCACCATACCCACGCAATTGCTGTGCCAGATGTATGCATTTGAGCTTGAGAACTTGGCGCTGGCAGTGGATTGATGTTGCTCGGCAAACTGGTCGCTGAGACGAAAAAAAGCCCGCATGGAGCTTGCGCTCTAGCGGGCTAACATCCAAAGGAGACTCTCTTCGGTAAGCGGTCGTCCTGAACGCCAGGCCTTCAGGACGATCTCGCTAATTCATCAGCGGCTGTAAGCCGTCTCACCGTGTGAGGTGATGTCCAGGCCTTCGCGCTCGTCTTCTTCGCTGACGCGCAGACCGATGGTCAGGTCAACAATCTTGTAGGCGATGAAGGAAACAACGCCAGACCAGACGATGGTGATCAAAATGGCCTTGGCCTGGATCCACACTTGCGACACGATAGAGTAGTCAGCAGCGGTCACGCCGGTAGCTGTCACCCAGTCAGCCACGAAGCCAGGTCCACCCAGGCTTGGGGAGTTGAAAACACCCGTCAGCAAGGCACCCAGGATACCGCCGATACCGTGCACGCCGAACACGTCGAGCGAGTCGTCAGCACCCAGCAGTTTCTTCAGACCATTGACACCCCAGAGGCAGGCAAAACCAGCAGCCAGACCAATCACGAGGCCGCCACCGATACCGACGTTGCCGGCAGCTGGCGTGATCGCCACCAGACCAGCCACAGCACCAGATGCAGCGCCCAGCATGGAAGCCTTGCCGCGCATCAGGGACTCACCAACACACCATGCCAACACAGCCGCAGCGGTTGCACCCAGGGTATTGATGAAAGCCAGAGCTGCAAAGCCATTGGCCTCGAGTGCGGAGCCGGCGTTGAAGCCGAACCAGCCCACCCACAGCAGCGCAGAGCCAACCATGGTCAGCGTCAGGCTGTGAGGTGCCATGGCTTCCTTGCCGTAGCCGATGCGCTTGCCGATAACGAAAGCACCAACCAGACCAGCAACAGCGGCGTTGATGTGCACAACGGTACCGCCAGCGAAGTCAAGAGCGCCCATCTGCCAGACGTAACCGGCCTTGCCGTTCATCGCGTCAACCACTTCTTTGCCGGTGTAAGCGTCAGGACCCATCCAGAACCACACCATGTGTGCGATCGGTGCGTAGCTGAAGGTGAACCAGATCGCCATGAACAGCAGCACTGCGGAGAACTTGATGCGCTCTGCAAATGCGCCGACGATCAGCGTGCAGGTGATGCCTGCGAAGGTTGCCTGGAAGGCGGCAAACACGATCTCAGGAATCACAACGCCTTTGCTGAACGTTGCTGCGTTGGCGAAAGTGCCCGCTGCGTTGTCCCAGATGCCGTTCATGAACAGTCGGTCAAAGCCGCCAAAGAAGGCATTGCCTTCGGTGAAAGCCAGGCTGTAGCCATAAATGAACCACAGCACGACGATCATCGAAAAGGTCACCATGACCTGCATCAGCACCGACAGCATGTTCTTGCTGCGGACCAGGCCGCCGTAGAACAAGGCCAGGCCTGGAACAGTCATCAGTATCACCAACAAGGTGGAAACCATCATCCAGCTGGTATCGCCCTTGTTAGGAACGAGTGCAGGTGGCGTTGGTGCAGAGGCTGCAGCAGCGGGCGCTGCGGCTGTCGCTGCAGCGGGTGCCGCGGCCGCCGCAGGGGCAGCCGCGGGCACTGCATCAGCTGGTTTGGCCTCGGCAGCAGAAGCTGCTGGAGCGGCCGGGGCCTGCGCCATCACGGCAACGCCGGTGGTCAGCAGACTTAATCCCAGCGCAAGGGAAGCAAGTAGTTTTTTCATATCTGTGTTCTCTTTTATAGGCTTGTAAAAGGTTGAGGCCTTACAGCGCTTCCTTGCCGGTTTCACCGGTGCGGATGCGCACTACCTGTTCCAGGTTGTAAACAAAGACCTTGCCATCACCGATCTTGCCGGTGCGGGCCGCGCCTTCTATCGCCTCAATGACGCGCTCGACCAGCTCATCAGAAACAGCGGCTTCAATCTTGACCTTGGGCAAGAAATCAACCACATATTCCGCGCCGCGGTACAGCTCGGTATGACCCTTTTGACGACCAAAGCCTTTGACTTCGGTGACGGTAATGCCTTGAACGCCAATACCGGAAAGCGCTTCACGCACTTCATCCAGCTTGAACGGTTTGATAATGGCCGTGACGAGTTTCATGTGTTCTCCTCAGTTATGAAGCAGTGCTCAGAAGCTGTATTTCACGCCAACGACCAGGGCGCTGTTAGCAATGAATTTGCCGTTCAGGTCGGTGTAAAAGCCGCCTTTTTTGGCATTGGTGCTGAGCGCAGCAGCAGTAACGGACAGGCCGTTGCCGAGGTCTTTGGCAACCGTCAAAGCGTAATCGGTGTAGTTGGCGCCCACAGTGTTCTTGACGAGTTGGCGACCCAGATGTGGCGTCAACATGTAGCCATTGCCCATGTCAAAGCCGGCGCTCAGGTCAAAGTACTGGCTGCCCTTGCTGTTCACGTTGCCCAGAAAGTTGGTGACGCTGCGGTTGTATTTCAGGGTGGTGACGCCATAGGTCAGCGCACCGTAGATTTCTGTGGTGCTGGCATTGGCGTAAGCGCCGGCAGCTACTGCCGTAGGGTATTTCGCGTTGGCAACGCCGGAATTATTGCCAGGGTACTGGTATGTGATGACGCCCAGGTCGTAGTTCAGGCCTGCGGTGGCTTCGCCTTTGAAACCGGCGTACAGGTCCAGCTCATAAGAACCTTTGGTCGCGCCGTTGACTTCCTTGACCCAGGACACGTTGGATGCCCATGCACCAGCGTAAGCACCGCTCTTGTGCGCGTAGTCCAGACCGCCCTGGACTGCGGGCTTGAAAGTCGTCTGTGCAATGCCGCGAACGCGATAGTCAGACACGGCGCCAATGTTGTATGACAAAGTGCTTTCTGGCTCTGGTGCAGCAGGCGCAGCAGCTTGGGCCATGGCAGCGGTAGCGGCCATCAAGGTGGACAGGACGAATACAGATTTGGTTGCAAATTTCATGGAGTTCTCCGATTGTTAAAACTAGCTGACGCAATGACTGAGCACGGAACATGCCAGCTTTGGCAAGGTTTTTAGCCCTATCTTTGTAAACCAGACGCGCCTGATCACGTTAGATATCTGTACAAATCCACAGCTCGCACCATTTGCGTGCAAAAACCGCGCTCCAGCCCCGTCTCGCGCACCTTTTTGGAGATGATTCACCATGAGCCTATCTTTGGTGCAAAGTCGTTGTTTGCTTGGTCTGGATGCGGCTGTTGTCACCGTAGAGGTGCATTTGGCCAATGGACTGCCCAGCTTCACACTGGTCGGACTCGCGGACACCGAGGTCAAAGAGGCCCGCGAACGGGTGCGCTCGGCAATTCAGAACACCGGACTTGAGTTTCCGACAAACAAACGGATCACGGTCAATCTGGCGCCCGCCGATTTACCCAAGGACTCCGGCCGCTTCGATCTGCCCATAGCACTCGGCATCCTGGCGGCCAGCGGACAAATTGACGCGAAAAAACTCCAGGACTATGAATTTGCCGGCGAGTTATCGCTGGGCGGCGATTTACGCCCGGTTCGCGGTGCGCTGGCCATGAGCTTGGCGATCAGCAAGCACTTTGAGCATGCCGGCGACACGCCGGCAAAGCCGCCCCGACTGGTCCTGCCGGAAGGCAGCGCTCAGGAGGCCGCGCTGGTACCAGGCGCGGAGATCTACAAGGCGCACCATCTGCTGGATGTGGTCAAGCAGTTTCTGCCAGGCGATCAATTGCCGGAATTGGAAAGCGGGTGGGCCAAGGTTCAGGCCGAGCAGACGCCGCCGCAAGCGCACTACGCCGATATGGCCGACGTCAAAGGGCAAGCGGCCGTCAGGCGCGCGCTGGAAATCGCTGCAGCCGGAAACCACAGCCTGCTCATGATGGGCGCACCAGGATCGGGCAAATCCATGCTGGCGCAGCGCTTTGCCGGCGTGCTACCCGCCATGACGAAGCAGGAAGCCCTTGAGAGCGCAGCCATCGCCTCGCTAGGTGGGCGCTTTTCCATGGCCAGCTGGTCGGTCAGGCCCACTTGCGCGCCACACCATACCGCGAGCGCAGTGGCGTTGGTCGGTGGCGGCTCGCCGCCGCGACCCGGCGAAATATCGCTGGCCCACCGCGGCGTATTGTTCCTCGACGAGTTGCCAGAGTTCCCGCGGGCAGCACTGGAGGCGCTCAGAGAGCCGCTGGAGTCGGGCACCATCACTATCGCGCGGGCGGCCCGCCGCGCCCAGTTCCCGGCCAGCTTTCAATTGATTGCAGCGATGAACCCTTGTCCTTGCGGCTATCTGGGTTCCCGCCTGCGCGCGTGCCGCTGCTCAGCAGAACAGGTGTTGCGCTATCAGGGCAAGCTGAGCGGGCCTTTGCTGGACCGGATAGACCTGCATGTTGAGGTCGCGAGCCTAGCGGCCGATGAGCTGATCAACACCGCACCAGGCGAGGCGACCGAACCCATCAGAGACCGCGTCGTCAAAGCCCGTCAGCAGGCCTTGCTGCGCCAAGGCTGCACCAACCAGGCGCTGGAAGGTCAGGCCATTGACGTGCAGTGCAAACTGGACGCCGCCACCACCAAATTCCTCAATGCTGCGGCCGAACGGCTGGGTTGGTCAGGCCGCGGAATTCACCGCTGCCTCAAGGTCGCGCGCACGATTGCCGACCTGGCTGGCGCTGCCAATGTGCAGCTCACACATGTCGCCGAAGCAGTGCAATGCCGCCGGGCGCTCAGAGCCAACAGTTGAGCGCCAGCCGACTATTGCCCTGAATAACTCGGCGCTGGCTGGGTCGCGGCGGGCGCCACAGGCGCAGGTGCGTGGTAACTCACGCCGTCGCTGCTGCGAATGCCCGAGCCCTCCAGCATGACACGGCTGCCGACGCCAGGCGCTTGAGCGAGTTCCACGGTACGGTGCGAGCCGTCTTCCATGCGCAAGCCAACCTGATAGACGGTTTCCTTGCGTACGTTTTTTTCAATCGCATTGCCGGCAAAGCCGCCGCCTATGGCGCCCAAAATGGTGGCGACAGTTCGGCCGTTACCTTGCCCGACCTGGTTACCCACGACCGCACCGAGCACGCCGCCGGCAACCGTTCCCACACCCACGCCTGCGGGCTTGAGCGAACGCTGCACCGGTGTGACCGATTCAACCGATCCGCACACCGTGCAGACATTCACTACTGGCGCGGGTGACGTGTAGGGCTCCGGGGCTGGTGAAACCGCTGAATAGCTCGGGCCAGCTGAAGGCGCAGGGCTTGGTTTGACGACTTTTTTGGCCGGCGCTGCTGCGGGCTTGGCTGGGGCCAGTGCAGGCTTTTCTGCCAGATCGTCGGCTGCGCTAGTCGCGGCAGGCGCACCGGCTCGAGGGGCAAGGACGGCGACTGGCACCTCGGGCGGCGCTGGGGTGCGCTGCTGGTAAAGCATCACGCCGCCCATGGCCAGCACGGCGGCGCCCAATACGCCGATAGCCAACCACAAGGGCTTGCTGGCCGAAGACGACGCAGCGCCGGGCTGGATGTTGTCGGTGGATGTATTCATGGCAATGGCTCTCCCAAATAAAAGCGTTTGAAAACTGTCAGCAACAAGTGCGCGAGATGACTCTCGAAAGATCGCAGCATCTGCGTGGTTTTCACCACGCTATGCCGGACGCACCCTTATGTCAACGGTCCAGAGCTTCAAATGGAACACAAACCCGTGCCAGGCACGGTGATTTTTTGTAAGCGCAGCGCCCGACAAGCCAAACAAAAACCGCTTACAAATTAGGCGCCAGCAGCCGCTGCAAGTCTTCGGCGCGGGCACCCCGGCGCTTGGCCAGGTCCTGCAACTGGTCGTCGCCGATCTTGCCGACACTGAAATAGCTGCTGTCTGGATGACTCAGGTAAAAGCCGCTGACACTGGCCGCCGGCGTCATGGCCAGGCTTTCGGTCAGTGCCATGCCGATGTCTGCTGCGCCCAGCAAGTCAAACATCTCCTTTTTCGCGCTGTGATCGGGGCAGGCCGGGTAGCCAGGCGCCGGACGTATGCCCTGGTACTGCTCGGCGATCAGCGCCGGAACGTCCAGCGATTCGGCTGGTGCATAGCCCCACAAGTCGGTGCGCACGCGCTGGTGCATGGCCTCGGCAAAGGCCTCTGCCAGGCGGTCCGCCAGCGCCTTGAGCATGATGGACGAATAGTCGTCGTTGTCATCGCTGAAGTACTTTTCCTTCTTCTCCGCGCCCAGTCCGGCCGTGACAGCGAAGAGACCGATGTAATCCGCTATTTTTGAATCATTTTTACCGCCAGCGCCCACAGAACGAGCGCGAGCAGCTATCAATTCAGGAGTAAGCACTTTCGGCGCAACGAAATCAGCCAGGCAGCGGCTGGGTCGCATCACGCCATCAACCGCAGTTTTTTCGGCCTGTTGACGCAGCCCGTACCAGATCATCGCGACCTCGCTGCGGCTCTCGTCGGTGTAAATCTCGATGTCGTCGCCCACGCTATTGGCCGGGTACAGGCCAACCACGCCGCTGGCCGTCAGCCAGCGACCTTCAACCAGGCGGCGCAGCATGCGCTGTGCGTCGGCATAAACCCGCACGGCCTCGGTACCGACCACTTCATCTTTCAAGATGGCCGGGAACGGGCCGGCCAGATCCCAGGTCTGAAAGAAAGGCCCCCAATCGATGTACTTCGCCAGCTCTGCGAGATCGAAGTTTTTAAACACCCGGCGGCCGATGAACTTGGGCACAGGTGACGTGTAATTCGCCCAGTCGATGCGCGTGGCGTTGGCGCGCGCCTTGGCCAGCGGCCACATCGGCGTCTGCTTTTTGTTCGCGTGCTGGGTCCGCACCTTGTCGTAATCGCTGTTGAGCTCGTCTATGTATTTGGCGGCGTTGTCAGACAGCAGGCTTTGCGCCACGCTCACGCTGCGCGACGCATCGGGCACATAGACCACCGGCCCATCGTAATGGGGCGAAATCTTGACGGCTGTATGAACCCGGCTGGTGGTGGCGCCGCCAATCAGCAAAGGTATTTTCTTGATGCGGAAGTGGTCGTCTTTTTGCATCTCGGCCGCGACGTATTGCATCTCTTCAAGGCTGGGCGTAATCAGGCCAGACAAGCCCACAATGTCGGCGCCTTCAACCTTGGCGCGCGCCAAAATTTCATGGCACGGCACCATCACGCCCATGTTGACCACCTCAAAATTATTGCATTGCAAAACCACGGTGACGATGTTCTTGCCAATGTCATGCACGTCGCCCTTGACGGTCGCGATGATGATTTTTCCCTTGGTCTTGACGTCGCCGCCGGCGGCTTCGAGCAGCAGCTTTTCAGCCTCGATGTAAGGCAGCAAATGCGCCACGGCCTGTTTCATCACGCGCGCGCTTTTGACCACCTGCGGCAAAAACATCTTGCCCTGACCGAACAGGTCGCCCACGACATTCATGCCGTCCATCAGAGGCCCCTCAATCACATGTAGCGGCCGGCCGCCTTCGGCTTTTATCAGCTGCCAGACTTCTTCGGTGTCAGGCACGATGTGTTCGTTAAAGCCGTGCACCAGCGCGTGCGACAGACGCTGGCGCACCGGCAGGGCGCGCCACTCGTTTTTCTTGCTGTCATCCTTGGCGCCGCTCTTGGCCGTTTCAGCGACCTCAATCAGGCGCTCGCCGGGCGTGAGCTCCGCCTCGCCGGGCTTGTAGCGAGGTGTGCGGTTGAGAACCACATCTTCGACGCGCTCGCGCAGCGTGGGTTCCAGCTCGTCATAGACACCCACCATGCCGGCGTTGACGATGCCCATGTCCATGCCGGCCTTGATGGCATGGTAGAGAAACACGGTGTGTATCGCTTCGCGCACTGGATCGTTTCCGCGAAAGCTGAAGGACACATTGGACACGCCGCCAGACACCTTGGCGCCCGGCAGGTTCTGCTTGATCCAGCGCGTGGCGTTGATGAAGTCGACCGCGTAGTTGTTGTGTTCTTCAATGCCGGTGGCGATGGCAAAGATGTTGGGGTCAAAAATAATATCTTCTGGCGGGAAGTCCACCTCATCGACCAGCACGCGGTAAGCACGTTCGCAGATCTGGATCTTGCGCTCGTAGGTATCGGCCTGACCCTGCTCATCAAAAGCCATCACCACAGCGGCCGCGCCATAGCGCTTGAGCAGCTTGGCTTGCTGTTTGAAAGGCTCGAGACCTTCCTTCATGGAAATCGAGTTGACAATGCCCTTGCCCTGAATGCAGCGCAAGCCAGCTTCAATCACGCTCCATTTGGAGCTGTCTATCATGATGGGCACACGCGAAATATCGGGCTCGCTGGCGATCAAATTGAGAAAGCGCACCATGGCGGCCTGGCTGTCCAGCATGGCCTCGTCCATGTTGATGTCTATGATTTGCGCGCCGTTTTCGACCTGCTGACGCGCCACCGCGAGCGCAGTGTCGAAATCGCCATTGAGAATCATGCGGGCGAAGGCTTTGGAGCCGGTGACATTGGTGCGCTCGCCAATGTTCACGAACAAGGACGTTGTGGGCGAGTCGGCAACGCCGTCTTCGGCCAGCTGGCTGCCGCCTATGCTGACGGCCTCGAGGCCGGCCAGCTTCATGGGTGGAACCCTGTTGGAATTTTGAATATCAGTCACGTGACTCACCTGTGAAGAGGTGAGCGTGGTTGCTGCAGACCGACCTGCGGGGGAAAGCCTGTAACCCAAGCCTGACGAAACGATGGTTTCGCTGCAACGCTCCTTGAGTTACCATTATTTTAAACGCTGGCGGATTCTTGCGCCAAGCACCGTGCGCCGCTGCTCGCAACAATTCCGGGAATATCGATGTTTGAAAACCTGTTCGGCAGAAACCACCGCCATCTGCCCACAGCGCCAGAGCGCATGCCGCGCAAGGAACGCATGCGCGCGGTGGCCGGCTCAAGCACCGCGGAGTTGGCAGCGAGCATGCTGATCGCGCCCACGGCCTTGATGCAGCTCAGTCCGGCGGAAGCCCTCACCATCGTGAGCTTCATGTTTCCGCAGGAAATCCCCATGGGCACCACCTTTATTGCCGAAGGCGACAAAAGCGACACGGGCTACATGGCATTGCTGCTCGAAGGCGAAGTCACCGTCGAGAGCATTGTGGTCAGCCGCCATGCGCCGCTGACGGTCACCGTGCTCGGGCCGGGCAGCCTGATTGGTGAAATGGGTGTTGTCGATGGCCAGGCCAGGCTGGCTTCATGCACGGCCAGCACAGATGTTCGCTGCGCGATTTTGTCGCGCGAGGCGCTGGACCAGCTCAGCAGCGACGATCCGCGTACGGCGGCCAAGCTGATGTTCGCAGTCTCCCTGAGAATCGGCCAACGCCTGCGCGAAACCACCGAAAAGCTCAGGCTCTATGCACAGCTGGTGCAAGCGATGCAGCAGGAAATCGACCACTTGATGCCCACTTGAAGGCCCCCACGGTTGCCCGCTACGTGTAGCGCCCTGCCCCCGAAGAGTCTGTATTTTTCAAGCCGGGGCCGCGGGACCGGCTTCGCCGGACCGCAGGCGCAGCGGCCCCCTCGGGGGGCAGCGTATTACACGCAGTGAAAAGCGTGGGGGCTCAATCTACGCGGCTTCGCGGTAGAAAAATCCTGATTTGACGCCGCGCGTTGCCAGTGGCGAGACCGCATTGGCAATGGCCTGAATGTGTTCGGGCGTGGTGCCGCAGCAACCCCCCACAATGTTGACCAGGCCTTCGGCCGCAAACTCGCGCAACAGGCGCGAGGTCACTTCTGGCGTTTCGTCGAAGCCGGTATCGCTCATGGGGTTGGGCAAACCGGCATTGGGGTAGCAGCTGATGAAGGTGTCACCGGCCGCCCGGGCCAACTCCTGGATGTAAGGCCGCATCAAGGCCGCGCCCAGCGCGCAGTTCAGGCCAATCGCCAACGGCCGGGCATGGCGCACGCTGTGCCAGAAGGCCGTGACGGTCTGCCCGCTCAGGATACGACCCGAGGCGTCTGTCACGGTGCCGCTGATGATGAGTGGCAAGCGCTCGCCAGAATTGTCAAAGTACTCGTCAATCGCAAACAAGGCCGCTTTGGCGTTGAGCGTGTCAAACACGGTTTCCACCAGCAGCACATCGCTACCGCCCTCGACCAGCGCCTGGGTCTGCTCGTAATAGGCCTTGCGCAGCTCTTCAAAGCTGGTGTTGCGCGCGCCGGGATCGTTCACGTCTGGGCTGATGCTGGCGGTTTTTGGCGTCGGGCCCAAGGCGCCGACAACAAAGCGCGGCTTGTCCGGCGTCGAGAATTTGTCGCAGGCTGCGCGCGCAATGCGGGCCGAGGCCAGGTTCATCTCGACTGCGAGATCGGCCATGTCGTAATCGGCTTGTGCCACTGTGGTGGCACCAAAGGTATTGGTCTCAATCATGTCGGCACCGGCGGCAAGGTAGCCCTCATGGATGTCCTGGATCACATCGGGACGCGTCAGACTGAGCAACTCGTTGTTGCCCTTGACGTCTTTGTGAAAGTCCTTGAAGCGCTCGCCCTGGCTGCCTGGTCCGGTATAACCCAGGCCGCGGTACTGGGCTTCGCTGAGCTTGAAGCGCTGGATCATGGTGCCCATGGCGCCATCGAGAATGGCAATGCGCTTTTCGAGAATGCCGGGCAGCTGCTGTCCGCGTGTGTAAGTGATGGGCTTCATGCTCGCCATTTTAGGCGCCCCACGGTTGCTCGCTGCGCGTAGCGCCCTGCCCCCCGAGGGGGCCGCTGCGCCTGTGGTCCGGCTTAGCCGGTTCCGCGGCCCCTGCTTGAAAATACCGCCGCTGGGCGCGCACAGTCTTCACACTACGAACATCCTGTGCTCAGTCGGCCGAAAAATTACCGTGCGGACTTTCCGTGACAATAAGCGCCGACACCATGAAAAATCTCCAACCCCAAGAAGCCTGGACCTGGCTGAAAACCCACCCTGACGCGCTGTTCATCGACGTCCGCATGGAAATCGAATCGCTTTATGTGGGTCGCCCGCCCGGAGTGGTCAATGTGCCCTGGTACGAGTATCCCGACCTGCAGTCCGACCCCGAGAAATTCGCCGTGGCCGTCGCCAGGGAGGCCAGCAGCAAAGACCAGCCGGTCTTGCTGCTTTGCCGCTCGGGCAGGCGCACGCAAGACGCGGGCAAGGCGCTGGAAGCGGCCGGGTTTTCGAATGTCCAGCATGTCGTGCACGGTTTTGAAGGTGAGCTCGACGAGCAGTTTCAGCGCTCTACACTGTCAGGCTGGCGCTTCGAAGGCCTGCCTTGGGAACAGATGTAGACCCTGTCTGCCTATTCAGGCTTTGAAGCCCGTCCGGCGGGCGTAAGCAGCTATTTTTTTCATAGCGATTCATAGCAATTTTTTACGCTGGTCCATCGCCTGCCCCCCCAGCTCGCAATAGCTCAACCGATATCCCGGCCCAGCCTCTTGTCCTCACAGCCCCACTCACCGCAAATGTCTTCAGACCAGCCAACACCACTGGAGATTCTGGCCGAAGTTTTTGGCTACGACAGCTTTCGCGGCCCGCAGCAAGCCATCGTCGAGCATGTGGTGCAAGGTGGTGACGCGCTGGTATTGATGCCCACAGGCGGCGGCAAATCCCTGTGCTACCAGATCCCGGCGATTGCCAGGCAAAACGCCGGCCATGGCGTGACCATCGTGATTTCGCCACTGATTGCCTTGATGCACGACCAGGTCGGTGCCTTGCACGAGGCCGGTGTGTCGGCAGCATTCCTGAATTCGACGCAGAGCTTTGAAGAGAGCAGCGCGTTGGAAAAGCAGCTGCTGCGCGCCGAACTCACACTGCTTTACGCGGCGCCCGAGCGCATCAACACGCCGCGCATGAAGGATTTGCTGCGCTCACTGAACGAGCGCGGCAAACTCAGCCTCTTTGCAATTGACGAAGCCCACTGCGTGAGCCAGTGGGGCCATGATTTCCGGCCCGAGTACCGGTCCTTAAGCCTGCTGCATGAGATGTTCCCCGACGTGCCGCGCATGGCGCTGACCGCCACTGCCGATGCGCTGACGCGTCAGGACATGGTGGAGCGGCTCAAACTCGAAGACGCGCACCAGTTTGTCTCGAGCTTTGACCGGCCGAACATCCGCTACACGATTGTCGAAAAAACCGAAGCCACCCGCCAGTTGCTGCGCTTTATTGAAACCGAACACGCGGGTGAGGCCGGCATCGTGTATTGCCAGTCAAGAAAGCGCGTCGATGAGATCGCAGAGATGCTTGCCGGTGCAGGCATCAAGGCCATGGCCTACCACGCCGGACTGGACGCCCGCGTGCGCCAGGAGCGCCAAGACCGTTTTTTGCGCGACGAGGCCATGGTGATGGTGGCTACGATCGCCTTTGGCATGGGAATTGACAAGCCTGACGTGCGCTTTGTGGCGCACCTGGACATGCCGAAAAACATCGAAGGCTATTACCAGGAGACTGGTCGCGGCGGCCGCGATGGCCTGCCTGCCGATGCCTGGATGACTTACGGCCTGCAGGACGTGGTGAACCAGCGCCGCATGATTGACACCAGCGACGCTTCAAGTGAAGAGTTCAAGCAGGTCATGCGCGGCAAGCTCGATGCGCTGCTGAGCCTGGCCGAAGACACGCATTGCCGGCGTGCCGCTTTGCTGGCGTACTTTGGCGAAGAGCTGGGAGTCGGAGCGGTCGGCTCCGGCTCTTTGCCGGGACGGTATTTTTGCGGTAATTGCGACAACTGCATTAACCCACCCGCCGTCTGGGATGCGACTGACGCGGCGCGCAAGATGCTCAGCTGCATCTACCGCGTGCAGCAGGCCAGCAACATCAGCTTTGGCGCCGGCCACATCATGGACATACTGCGCGGCAAGAGCACTGAAAAAATGGCCCAGTTCAGCCACGAAAAGCTGTCGACCTTCGGCATTGGCGCGGATGTGTCAGAGGCCCAATGGCGTGCCGTGCTGCGGCAGCTGATTGCCAAAAACATGGTCCGTGTCGACACCGAGGCATTCAGCACGCTGCAGCTGCTGCCCGACGCCCGGCAGGTGCTTCAGGGCAAAGCCAGCGTGGTCCTGCGCAAGCAGGCCGAAGGCCAGGCCAGCCGCGCCAAACGCAGCACCAAGACATCGGTCAAGGGCATGGCAGAAGCCGCGCTGAACGCCGGCGCGCTTGAGCGGCTGGCCAAACTAAAGGCCTGGCGCGCCGAAATCGCGCGCGAACACAATCTGCCGGCGTTTGTGATTTTTCATGACGCGACCCTGCGCGCCATCGCCGAGCGCGACCCCCAGGCCCTCGAGGACCTCGAAGGCATTGCCGGCATAGGCAGCAAGAAACTGGACGCTTATGGCGCTGAAGTTCTGCGCGTTTGTGCATCCGGCGGTTGAGCACGGCCGGTCTGCCCGCGCGTAGCCAATATGCCGGCCGCACATGCGCCCGCGGCAGCACTCTTCAACCTTTGCTTAACGCAAATGTTTGCGCATTTTGGCGGCGAACAGTTGGGGAATGCTGACGCTGCGGCGACCGGCAATCAGCTCAAACGGCTCACCAGCCCGCAAGCGGCCGGGGCGCAGCACCGACAGGTAAAAACCGCAAAAACCGCTTTCTGCCATCAAGCGGCTGGCGCGCGAAAAACCCATGGCCGCATTGAATTTGTAGCAAGGCTCACGAGGCAGTGTCAGCTGCAGCGCACAGTCGGCAAACTTCAGCACATCACCGGCCCAGACATCGGTCTCAAGCAAGCCCTGCAGCGTGAGGTTTTCACCCAGACTGCCATGCGGCAGGCTGCTGTCGAGCGGGCTCACGCCTGCGGCCTGACGGGCATCTTCCCAAAAGGCGTAATGCTCTGCGGGATAGGCGTAAACCGCTTTGTCCAGCCCGCCATGGACCGACAGATCGGCCTGCTCATCGCCCAGCAGACCAAGGGGAACAAGCACTGCGTCGCCCGCGACCGCCTGCTTGTTGATGGCCGTGAGCACCTGGCGCTCGCCGATCTTGACGCGCCGCGCGCTGGCGGTCTGCACCGATATGAGTTTTAACAAGGTGTGCGCCTCAATTCCAGCCAATGACTTCAAAACCTTTTTCGCTCAGGCAGCGCTGCACGAAATGGCGGTAGGTCGTGCTTGGTCGCTGACTGTGAAAAGCGCCGGATACCGCACCGGCCGAGCCGCCCACTGCGGCACCGGCAGCTCCGGCGCGCAACATGCCGTCACTGCCGCGCCCGGAAACGAGCGCACCCACGGCTGAAGCCACACCGGCCACACCCGCGCCTTCTGCTGCGCGCCGGCCAATATCATTGTTCCTCTCCTCGGGCGTCAATCCGGCGGCTTGGGCACGGGACATGCAGACGTTGGTCTCGGCCTGGCCCTGCGCCTGACCGACACGGTTGAGCGTGGCATTGGGGTAAAGCACAGGCCTGGCCGCAGGACTGTTAGACCCCGCAGGCGCTGTGGCAGCGCATGCTACAAGCCCGAGAAGCACCAGCAGGGGCGCTAGTTTGAAGACGCACCGGTCAAACGATTTCATGAGGAGATTCCTGGTTTTCAGTCAAAGCCGCAGGCGAACACCGACTGGTACAAGCGGCCGGTATCCCCTGAAGTCTACTCAGTGAGGCCCTGCCATTACGCAGTCCGGCGTACGCTTTTGATCCCAGTGGTTTGAAAAGGTAAAATAAACACACTTCCCCAAAGTTTCAGGAACCCTCATGTCCACGCCAGCAAACCAGACCACTCCAGCCAACCATGGCCACGCAGCCCCCGCACAAGAGCAAGACGCCGTTGAATCGATTGCATTTGCGGCACCGCTGATCTTGCCTCTCGTTGGCGGCGTACTGATGTTTTTGCTGGCATTCATTGCGGTATTCATGGCCTGAGGCCCACCGGCCCTGAGCGCAAAGCGGCTTGAGGCCGCAGATTTTGTAATGAGTCCTGCAAAATCAACATTCATCGAAAGCCCGCTGCGCGGGCTTTTTTACGTCTGGAATAAACTTCGCCTTGGGATTGAATGGCCCGCATAACCTAATGCTTTTTTTGCATATCTTTTGCCAAAAACTGTCAGCCAGCGACCTTGCTAAGTTCTTAAAATGAAATTTCAGGTCGACGCCCAGAATAAAGAAAAGCACTACACCACAGGCTTTTCGACTTGGCGCTACAGCAAACACCCCCGCTGCAGCCTTCTGCGCCGATCCGCTCACCGAGCTTGATGCGACCTTGGGTCTGGTCGGCAAGCGAGTTAGCCACACGCCAGAATTCTGGCCCGGCCGACCCAGCGATCCAGCGCCATTTCGATAACTGTCTTGAAGCAAGCGCTTGACGCTTATCGAAATAGCGCTTTTTAACTTTGGAGTTTTCGATGAACCACCCCGTGATGCAAGGGCTTTCGCTCAATACGCCCAGCTTCGTCAAAAATGCGAAACTGATTGCCTGGGTCGCCGACATGGTGGCCTTGTGCAAGCCGGATCAGGTTTACTGGTGCGACGGCAGCGACGCAGAATACCAGCGCCTGTGCCAGCAGCTGGTAGAAGCCGGAACCTTCAAAAAGCTCAACGAAACCAAGCGCCCAAACAGCTTTTTGGCGCTCAGCGACCCCAGCGATGTGGCCCGCGTAGAAGACCGTACCTTCATCTGCTCGGCCAAAAAAGAAGAAGCCGGCCCGACCAACAACTGGATGGCGCCCGATGAAATGCGAGCCACCCTTCAGCCCCTGTTTGATGGCTCCATGCGCGGCCGCACCATGTATGTCGTGCCATTCAGCATGGGCCCATTGGGCTCGCCGATTGCGCATATCGGCGTTGAACTGTCCGATAGTCCTTATGTCGCTGTCAACATGAAGATCATGACGCGCATGGGCAAGCCGGTATTTGAACTGTTGGGTGTGGACGGCGAATTCGTGCCTTGCGTACACACCGTGGGCGCGCCACTGGCCGAAGGCCAGAAGGATGTGACCTGGCCTTGCAACAAGACCAAGTACATCGTTCATTACCCAGAAACGCGCGAGATCTGGTCCTATGGTTCGGGCTATGGTGGCAACGCCTTGCTGGGCAAAAAATGCTTTGCGCTGCGTATCGCCTCCACCATGGGCCGCGACGAAGGCTGGCTTGCAGAGCACATGCTGATTCTGGGCGTGACCAATCCGCAAGGCAAAAAATACCATGTGGCCGCGGCTTTCCCATCGGCTTGCGGCAAGACCAATTTTTCGATGTTGGTGCCGCCAGCCGGTTTTGACGGATGGAAAGTCACCACCATTGGCGACGACATTGCCTGGATCAAGCCCGCAGCTGATGGCAAGCTCTATGCGATCAACCCGGAAGCCGGCTATTTTGGCGTGGCCCCAGGCACCAACATGCTGACCAACCCGAACTGCATGCGCAGCCTGAACCGCGACACGATTTTCACCAACGTCGCGCTGACCGACGACGGCGATGTCTGGTGGGAAGGCATGGAGCACGATGCGCCCGGCAAGGCCCTGCCAACACATTTGATCGACTGGCAAGGCAAGGACTGGACGCCGCAAATCGCCAAGGAGACCGGCGCCAAAGCAGCGCATCCAAACTCGCGTTTCACCGTCGCTGCAACCAATAACCCAGCGCTCGATGAGGCTTGGGACGATCCAAAGGGTGTGGCGATCGACGCCTTCATCTTTGGCGGCCGCCGCTCGACAACCGTACCGCTGGTCACGGAAGCTCGCAACTGGGTCGAGGGCGTGTACATGGCCGCAACCATGGGTTCTGAAACCACCGCTGCGGCTACCGGCCAGGCCGGTGTGGTGCGGCGCGACCCGTTTGCCATGCTGCCTTTTGCCGGCTACAACATGAGCGACTACTTCCAGCACTGGCTCGATCTGGGCGAGAAGTTGGCTGCCGCTGGTGCCACGCTGCCCAAGATTTACACCACCAACTGGTTCCGCAAGGGCGACGACGGCAAGTTTGTCTGGCCTGGCTATGGCGAGAACATGCGCGTTCTGAAGTGGATGATTGACCGCATCGAAGGCAGCGGCGCCGGCACCGACCACTTCACAGGCGTGAGCCCGGCCTATGAAGACCTGAACTGGACCGGCCTGGATTTCAGCGCCGACCAGTTCAACACGGTCACCAGCATGGACAAGGCCGCCTGGCTCAAGGAGCTGGAACTGCATACCGAGCTGTTCCAGCAACTCGAGCACCACTTGCCCAAGGAACTGAGCGCGACCAAAGCAGCGCTCGAAAAACGCCTGGCCGCCTGATGGCTTGAAGCCGGCAAATCAGCTCAGATAAAAAGGGCTGCGCCATACCGACGCAGCCTTTTTTTACAGCCGCTGGTTGACACTCAGACATAAAAAAGCCACCTTGAAAGGTGGCTTTTTGCTTGGGGCAGCGCAGGCCGCCGGCGTTTACTCGCTGCGCGTACGGGCGGCTTGCAAATCGGCCATCACACGTGGGTCGGTCTTGGCCATGGCCCAAAGCCGCTCGTCGGCGCGTGAGGCAGCCAGACGACGCGACCAGCCGTCCAGAGCGGTTTTGGCGCTCACAGCCATGCTGCGCGCAGCGCCGGCAAAACAAGCCAGTGCGGCAAATGCCACAACCCACATGGTGATCCACATGAGCAGCAGATGGCCTTCGGCGACACTGTCCATCACTTCATAGGCAACCACCATGATGGCTGCAACAATGGCCGACAGCAGCAGGGCGGCCAGGCCACGGGTGCTGGAAAAACCCTGACGCATTTGTTGCGCAGCATCGAGCGCCGACTCAACACGGGTCACGCCTGGGTGTTGTTTGGAGTATTCGAGATGGACAAAACTGGTCATGATGGGTTCCTCTTGTAAAGCTGTACCCGTCAACACAATCGCAACGAGTAAGGCTATATTAGGGTTATCACTGATGTTGTTCAACTTTATAATAGTGATGCAATATATTCATGACAGTGATGTATTGCCTTAGAACGACACCATAGCTTGGGAAAACCATGAATCCCATCAACTTCCGCACGCTTGACCTCAACCTGCTCAGAGTCTTTGACGAGGTTATGGCCGAACGCAGCCTGACGCGGGCGGCGCGCAACCTGTCCCTGACCCAGCCCGCCGTCAGCAATGCCCTGCGGCGTCTGCGCGAAACACTGGGGGACGAGCTGGTCAAGCGCAGCGGCCAAGGCATGGCGCCAACCCCACGCGCCGTGACGCTCTGGCCTTCTGTGAGCGAGGCCTTGAGACAGCTTCAGGCCTCGCTCGCGCCCAGCCTGTTCGAGCCAGCAACAGCCAGCTCCACCTTTGTGCTCGCGATGGCCGACGCCACCGCCGCCAAGCTGATGCCAGGCCTGGTCGATATTCTCGAACACGAGGCCCCCGGCGTTTCCATGCGGGTGCTGCCCTTGATCACGCGTGATCCGCGCCGCCTGCTGGACGAGGAAACCGCAGATCTGGCCGTGGGTTACTTTCCCTCCGTAGTGGCCGACCTGACTGCGCGTGAGCAAAGCGGCGAGGCCGTGGCTTTTTCGCAACTGCGTCTGTATGACGGGGAATATGTCTGCGTGATGCGCAAAGGCCATCCACTGGCTGGCGAGGCCTTGACGCTGGAGCGTTTTTGCGCAGCGCGTCACATGCTGGTGAGCTTTTCGGGCCGGCCCTATGGTTTTATTGACGAGTCACTGGCCGCGCTGGGCGCCAAGCGCCATGTGGTGCTGACCGTAAACCAGTTTTTCACGGCCGGACGGGTGGTCGCCACCTCCAATCTGCTGACCGTGCTGCCACGGCACTTTGTCAGCGTCACCGGCATTGCCGAACAGCTGGTACTCAAGGCCCTGCCCTTTGATGTGTCGCCTGTGCATGTCGATGCGGTCTGGCACAGCCGTTCCGAGCAGCAAAGCGCGCATATATGGCTCAGGCGCTCGGTGCAGCGCGCCGCCGAGCAGGCCTTCACAGTCTAGGCGCCTGGCTTTCAGGTTTTTCATTGCCGCACAATCGCAGGGTGAACATTCAGCTCCTCTCCGACCTGCACCTTGAGTCCAACCCGCACTTTAAAGCCCAGCCTGCGCCAGGCGCTGACCTGCTGGTGCTGGCAGGTGATATTGGCTCCTACCAGGATGGCTCACTGCTGAGCAGCCTGAATATCCCGGACTTCGGCCTGGCGCGGTTTTCACCGCTGCCGGTATCGGAGGGCGGCGCAGGCTGGCCGACACCGGTCATCTTCATTCCCGGTAACCACGAGTACGACGGGCAGGATTTTGACGCGGCGCGCGCCCGGCTTCAGGCCAGCTGTGAGCGCTTGGGCTTGCTGTGGCTGGAGCAGGAGCAGCTGGTGCTCCAGGGCGTACGCTTTCTGGGCTGCACGCTATGGACTGACTTTGACGTGCTTATCGCCCAGGAAGCACAGCGCCGCGAAATCACGCTGCCTGAGCAGCTCAAGGCGCGCGACAAAGCCTTCCGGGCCGCCAACTTTTATCTTAAAAAAAACCACGCAACTCAAAACGGCCAACCCATGCTGGCTGAAGCCTTGCGCGAGCAAGCACTGAAAAGCCAGGCCTGGCTGCGGCAAGCGCTTGCGCTACCATTTGACGGAAAAACTGTAGTGATCACTCACTTTGCGCCCAGCCTACGCAGCGCGGATCCCCGCTACGGCGAGGTTCCGGGCACTGCTGGCTTTTGCAATGCCCTGGATGACTTGTTGGCGCAGGCGCAACTCTGGCTGCACGGCCACTTGCACTGCCCGGTTGACTACCTTGCCCAGGGTTGCCGCGTGGTGGCCAACCCGCTGGGCTATGCCCGCAAGGGCGAACAAGCCGCGTTCAAGCCAGACAGCTGCATCACGCTTTAGCCTGTGCTTGACGTCGATCAAGCTTGCCGGGCTGGGGGTGTCGTAAGCTTGGTTTCTTGTAATCCTTAATCCTCATAGGAGTTGGCCATGAAAATCCTGCTTGCTGTCGACGGCAGCCACTACACCAAAAAAATGCTGGCCTATCTCGCCACCCATGAGGAGTTGTACAGCGCCGCCAATGACTACACGGTGCTCACCGTACAGCCGCAAATACCCCACCGCGCACGCGCTGCTGTTGGCAAGGCCGTGGTGGAGGGCTATTACGCAGAAGAGGCGGAAAAGGTGCTCGGGCCCGTGTGCAAATTCATG
Organism: Comamonadaceae bacterium; assembly: GCA_947443645.1. Taxonomy (GTDB): domain Bacteria; phylum Pseudomonadota; class Gammaproteobacteria; order Burkholderiales; family Burkholderiaceae_C; genus Polaromonas. The sequence continues at coordinate 31,441 of CANEXF010000007.1, forward strand.
GACCGCCATGACCGGCCGGCCAAGAGCGTCTGGAAGGTCGGCCATATCGGCGAAACCATCGCCAAGTTTGCCGATGCAGGCGGCTACGATCTGGTGGTCATGGGCTCACATGGCCACGGCACGCTGACCAATCTGGTGATGGGATCCGTGGCCACGCAGGTCTTGGCCAACTGCAAGGTGCCCGTGCTGCTGGTGCGCTGACGCCGGCGGCGCGTAGGCGGCCAGAACGTGCGAAATTAACGGGCGCGCAAACCGTCAAAGCAGCTGCTCAGCACGAGTTCAACGATTTCTTCGTCACTGTGCTGGCCGCCAGCCTTCAAAAATCCGGGCACCGGGTCGCAGGCACGTGAATACAAGGTGTACAAAACCACCAGCGCTGGAATCTTGGGGTTCACACTGCCGTCTTGTTGCGCCGCCTCTATCCAGCCGCCGATCTGGTCGCTGACCTGTACCAGGCCATCAAGATAAGCCTTGTTGGCCATCAGGTTGGCGCGCAAGCTGGAGTTCTGGCTGGGCAGCGAAGGCATTTCACCGGCCAGCTGCAATTGCAGCATCCAGCGTGCCACGGCGACAAGACGTGCCAGCGGTTGAGCGTCTGCCGGCAAGCTCGCCAGAAAGGCCTGTGCCAGACCCAGGATGCGCACCATGGCGGCGGCGGCCAGGTCTTCCTTGCTTGAGAAATGTTTGTACAGGCTCGCTTTGGCAATGCCCACCTCAGCAGCCACCTCGTCCACCGTCATCAAGTCAAAGCCTTTTTCCGCCAGCAGGCGATTCACCGCCTTGACGATGGCGTCCTCCCGGGCCTGCAGCATCTGAACCTTGAAAGAAACTTTCACCGGCGCAATGGCATCCAAATGCTTGGGCTTGACCTTGGAAGCGGTGTCGGTATCAGCGTCACGGGCAAGCGGACTGTGTTTTGGCATGCCCTTATTTTAATCAGCACCAAGGCGCTGCGGTTCCAATACAGATTGAACAGCTATTTTTTAAACACACAGTCCACAGAATTACTGCACGGTATCCATGCAAATATTGCGATTTCTGCTTGCCCTTACCGCGCTCAAGGGATTAACTTGCACGTATCTTGCGTATTGAAATCAGGCATGCGCTTTGCAGCGGAATTTATTGACTGGAGAGCACCATGAACATCACTATGAGCAAGAGTTTGCCTTATCTGGCTTGGCTAGTGGCTGCGGCTTTAGCTGTGCTGCTGGCATTCGCCTCACCCAATGAGTCCAGCGTGATGGGCCATCTGCCAAGCATCATGTCCAAGACCCTGACGCGCCAGCCTGTCGCCCTGCCTCAAGGCCTGCCGGCTGACAGAACACTGGCCCTGATCACCTTCCAGCGCGGGCAGCGGGAGCAGATCGAAAGCTGGATAGACGGCCTGAACCTCAGAAACGACGCCAGCATAGCCTGGATGCGCATGCCGGTCCTGAATGATCCAGGCACATTGGCAGGCAGATGCGAAGTAGCGCAAAGACTGCTACAGCATTACACCGCAGACACCGAGCGCGCCAGGTTGGTGCCGGTGTTTACCGACCGGGCCGACTTTGTGCGTTCTGCGGGACTGAGCGGCACAGACCAGGTCTATGCGCTGGTCATCAATCGCCAGGGTGAGGTGCTGGCCCGGGTCAGCGGGCGCTTTGACGCCGACAAGGCGCAGTTGTTGCGCGAAACACTGAAGGCGCAAAGCCTCTAGAAAACCTTTCTGGTTTGAATTTGCTATTTTTTCCATAGCGCTCGCCGCTTGCCTCCATTGCGTCAACTGCCAAATCTGCAGATATAGCAGCGCCTGCAAGTGGCGCCGCGCCGCAGGCTGTTACGCTTTTTACGCGCCTGCGCCCAAGCCCAATCCGGCAAAACAATGCCAAAGAGCGTATTCTTTGCTGCAGCGCAGCATTTTTGCGCTTAATCGGAACTACCGTGTTGAAATCTTATAGTCAGAAATCCCTGAGCCAGACCCTGCTCAAAGCCACGCAGGTGCCGGCCTTGGCGCGTCTGGTCGATGCCACACGCCATCTTCAGCGGGCGCTGCTGGGCCCAGTGGATGCAGCAGACAGCGTCAAGCCACGCGCTGCGAGCGTTCAGACCGACACGCAGCGGCAAGGTTTTTCCGAAGATAGCTTTACCTTTGATGGTCAGCACTACCCTTACCGCCTGTATATACCGGCCAGGCTTGCCGGCAAGACATCAACAACCCGGACAAAAATGCCGCTGGTCGTGCTGCTGCATGGCTGCACCCAAAACGCGCAGGACTTCGCGCGCGGAACGACCATGAACGAGCTGGCTGAGCAGCACCAGTGCATGGTGCTTTACCCGGAGCAGATTTCCAAAGCCAACAGCGCGCGTTGCTGGAACTGGTTCGAGCCCGACCACCAGCAGCTCGATATTGGCGAGCCCGGCATGATTGCGGCGCTCACGCGTCAGGTGCTGGCCCAGCACAGCGGCGCGGACGGTGCCGACCCAAGCCGGGTTTACATCGCAGGGTTGTCTGCGGGCGGCGCCATGGCCGCCGTGGTGGCCGGGTTATACCCGGATATTTTTGCGGCATTAGGCGTGCATTCCGGCCTTCAGTCAGGGGCGGCGCAAGACATGATGTCCGCGTTCAGCGCGATGCGGCGCGGTGCCCGGGGTCAGGCCTCACCAGCCATGCCGACCATCGTGTTTCACGGCAATGCCGACAAGACCGTGCATCCGGACAACGGCGAGCACATCAGTGACGCCGCGTTGCAAGCCTTGGCCGAATCCGGCGTGGTACTGCTCAAGCACCAGACCAGCGTCGCAGCGGACGGCGACAGCCGGGGTTCGGGTCAATCCAACGCCGAGCGCACCGTCTACCACACCGCCGAGGGCCAAAGCTTTGTCGAGCACTGGCTGGTCGACGAAGGCCCGCACGCCTGGTCTGGCGGCAATGCAGCGGGCAGTTATACCGACCCGGACGGGCCGTCGGCATCCGCGGCCATGCTGGCCTTTTTCCTGCAGCACAAAAAGGCTTGACGGGCTAGCTGAGGCCTGACCCTGCGGGTGTCACGCGTGCCGCCATCCAGCGCAGCAAGTCCAGCCACATCTGCCGCGTTTCCGTATCCCTGGGTGTGCGCATCGAATGCGGCAACTCAATCGTGACCACCGGAATGCCCTTGTGCAAGCCGCCGTAGTTGCCCAGGGAGCCAGGAAAGATGCCGACCGGGTCCAGATGCAGCGCGCCCAGCCTGGACGGCGGAGCAAAGCCAGCCTTGAGCGGCCCATCAAAATCCAGCACGCCATAGGGTGCATGGATGCTCACAATCAGCTGGGGCTTGAAGCGCTGCATTTCTTCCAGCAAAAACCGTGATTCCGGCTCGGACAAGGGCTTGACGCCGGGGTATCTGCGCGGGTCTTTGCGCGTGCGCTTTTCCCAGTAACTGCTGGCGTCGCGCTCCCAGCCCGGTGTGGGGAAATTGCGGTTCAGGTCCACGCCATGGGCGTTGACCCGCAGTGGCGGCTGATGCAGCAAGCCGTCCGGGTTAAGCGCCGGAATAAAGCGCCAGTGCACAGCCTGCGGGGAATCAACGGGCGCCTGCTCGGCCAGACCTATCCAGCGCAGCGCGAGCGACGCAGAAGACAACTCGTCGCCATGAATCGCGCCAATCACCAGCACGCGCAGCGTGGCCTTGTCGGCTTTGACGTCGCGCGTCCAGAAGTTGCGCCCATTGACCGAGCGGGCCAAGCTGGGCTGCAGTCGGGCTGCCTCGCACAAAGCCCGACTGACATTTGGCAGTCTTGCGACAAACTCGTCGCAAGGGACCGCGCTACGGGCGCTGCCAGCTATACAAAGCATAGCAACCAGGGCGATCCCGCGAATGACAACAGACATAGAGTTGAGTTTACTCCCGAGGCTTTGCGCGACACACCCAGGTACGCCGCAAAAGGGACTCTTGACAGGCATGACGCGACGGGCAGGCTTGCTGGGGCAAAATCAATCCCCACTCATACCCATTCACACGCATGCGCGGCAGGCACGACCAGAGGCGTCGGCAGGCTGTATGCCCCCAGGTAATTTCTTCATGCCGTCATCTGCCTCGAACGCTCAACACCGACTACAAAAAGCCCGGGAGCCGAGTTTTTCCGCACGCGAGTTTCGCGCCTCGCTGGCCATGTTTGCCACCGGCGTGACGATTGTCACGGCGCGCACGCCTACTGGCGAGCTGGTCGGACTGACCGCCAACTCGTTCAACTCTGTGTCGATACAGCCGCCGCTGGTGCTCTGGAGCCTGTCACAGGCTGCCAGCTCCATGGCCGCGCTGAGCACCAGCTCGCACTACGCGATCAACATCCTGGCGGCCGACCAGAAGGAGTTGGCTGAACGCTTTGCCGGCAAGCGCGAAGACCGCTGGGCCGACGTGGCCTTCACAGAAGGCATCAGTGGCGCGCCGATACTGGCCGGCGCGGCCGCAAGTTTTGAATGCTTTAACCGCAGCCGCTATGAAGAAGGCGACCATGTCATCTTTGTCGGCGAGGTCGAGCGTTGTGAGCACCGCGCCGGTGCGGTGCCGCTGCTGTATCACGGCGGCAAGTTCTACACCGAGCATCCTTTGTGATGGGCCTGCGCCATGTCAGCGTTTAAAGACGGCCATCACAGCGCCCAAGACCGCTGATATTCATGAGCACGCGAAAAACCCACCTCGACGCGCTGGCAATCGCGCTGCTACTGGCTTGCAGCCTGTTCTGGGGTTTTCAGCAAGTGCTGATCAAGGCCACGATCGCGGAGATTCCGCCCATGTTCCAGGCCAGCTTGCGGCTGGTCGGCGCCTCGGTCTTGCTGTGGCTTTGGAGCAGCTGGCGCGGCGTGGCGCTGTTTCGCCGCGATGGCTCGCTCAAGGCCGGACTGCTGGCGGGCGCACTGTTTGCCGCGGAGTTTGCCTGCATCTACCTTGGGCTGCAGCACACCACGGCCTCACGCCTGACGGTATTTTTGTACACCTCGCCTTTCTGGGTCGCGGTTTTAGTGCCGTTTTGGGTCAGCTCGGAACGGCTGCGCGGCATGCAGTGGGCCGGGCTGCTGTGTGCCTTTGCCGGCGTGCTCTACGCGCTCAAGGAAGGCCTTGCATCAACGCACGCCAGCACGGCCTATGGTGATCTGCTGGCGCTGTGCGCCGGCATGCTGTGGGGGCTCACAACGGTGGTGATTCGCGCTTCTGGCCTGGCCAGGGTCGGCGCCGAGAAACTGCTTTTTTACCAGCTCGGCGTGAGTTGCCTGGCTTTTCCCGCGCTCTCGCTGGCCCTGGGCGAAACCTGGTCCTGGCGGTTCAGCGCTTTTGGCTGGACCTCGCTGGCCCTGCAAACCATCGTCGGGGCCTTTGCCAGCTACCTCGCCTGGATGTGGATGCTGGGGCGCTACCCAGCCACCCGGATTTCAGTCTTCGTGTTTTTAACGCCGCTGTTTGCGCTGCTCTTTGGCAGCGCCTGGCTGCATGAAAGCGTCACGCCCGATCTGCTGGCCGCTCTGGCCACGGTCGCCGTGGGGATTGTGCTGGTCAGCCGAAGGCCGGCAGACATCTAAGGCGATCCAGCATCCTCAGGCCTCAGCGCAAGCGCCCATCCACCAGATCAATCACGCGGTCACAGCGCGCAGCCAGACGCGGGTCGTGCGTGACGATCAGGCAGGCGCTGCCATGGTCACGGTTGAACTCCCGCAGCAGCGTGAAAACCTCGTCGGCAGACACGGTGTCCAGGTTGCCGGTCGGCTCGTCGGCAAGGATCAGGCGCGGCTTGAGCGACAAGGCGCGCGCAATCGCTACGCGTTGCTGCATGCCGCCTGAAAGCTCGCCAGGGCGCTTGTACTCTGCGCCTTTGAGTCCGACGCGCGCCAGCAGCTCACGTGCCATGGCCTCGGCCTCGGGTGTGGCCGTGCCCTGCGCAATGATGGACGGCAGCAGCACGTTCTCCAGGGCGGTAAACGCTGGCAGCAAATGGTGGAACTGGAACACAAAGCCAATGGTCGCGCCGCGCAGACGGGTCAGCGCCGCATCGTCGAGTGACTCGGCAGCCTGTCCGCCAATCGACAGCCGGCCAGCAGTGGGCGGCTCGAGCAGGCCGATGATGTTGAGCAGCGTGCTCTTGCCAGAACCCGACGGCCCCTTGAGCGCGACAAACTCGGCCTCCTGCAGCGCCAGCGATATGCCGTGCAGCACCTCGGTCTCCACCGGCGTGCCCAGGTTGTAGCTTTTGCGAATGCCGTCAAGCAGCAAGATGGGCGCGCGCCCGACAGCAGGCGACTGCGGCGCCTCGAACGCATGGGCGACAGGGACTTGCGGCAGGCCAGGCTGGTTCATGTCAGGTCCGGATCGCCTGCACCGGGTCCATGCGCGCGGCACTGCGCGCCGGTATCACGGCGGCCGCCAGCCCGACGCCGCAAGCGACCAGGGACGCGAGCAGCACCAGCACCGGATCGAGTTGCGCCGAAAACAAGGCACTGCCGTCCGGCGCCTTGAAGATGTGCGAAAAAATAACCAGCAAGGCGTAAGCCAGCAGCGAGCCAAAAACCGACCCGACCAGACCCACCAGCCCGCCCTGCAGCAAAAATATAGCCATGATGCGGCGCCGGCCTGCGCCCATGGCGCGCAAGATGCCAATCTCGCGCCGCTTTTGCACCACGCTGACCACCAGCACGCTGGAGATGCCCAGCGCCACGATGATCACCACAAAGCTGCGTATCAGGTTGTTGGAAACCGTCTGGTTGCTCAGGGCGTTGAGCAGGCCGGCGTTGGTCTGCATCCAGCTGTCCACCGTCAAGGCGGTTTGCGCGCGCAGGCTGTCCGCCACGGCATTGGCCGCGAACAGTTCCTTGATCGTCAGATCGATATTTGATACGCCACCGGGCAGGTCAAGCAGCGTCTGCGCGAGCTTGAGCGTGACAAAGACCCAGCGCCGGTTCAGATCGCGGTTACCCATGTCAAACAGGCCGGTGATGTCCAGCGTCTCGCTGCGGCCGGAGGCGCTGGTCACGCGTATCTTGTCGCCCACCGTGACGCCCAGGTCTTGTGCCAGATCAATGCCTATCAGCGCGCCCGTGCCGGCCACGTCAAAGCGGCCACGTGTCATGTAGTCGTCCATGCGCACCACGCGGCGGTAATTGTCAGGCTGCACGCCCATCAGGGCCACGCTTTTGTTGCTGCCGCCGCGCGCGGCAAAAGCCGGCCCCGTCACCACCGGCGACACCGCCAGCACGCCAGGCGTGGCAGCAGCAAGCGCGGCCACGCGCTCCCACTGGTCTACAGAGCGCAAGCGCTGCTCACGCGGCTGCACCAGCGCAGCCACCGCCTGGTCGGCCGTGGCGCTGAGCACGCGCTGCGTGATTTCCTCAAGCGGCCGTATCACCACATGGGCCTGCGAGCCCAGCACCCGGTCGATGATGGAACTTTGCAATTGGTTGATCAGTTGCGTGAGAAAAATAATCACCGCCACACCGCCCGTGACACCGGCCAGGATAAGCGCGCTTTGTGCCCGGCCTTCGCGCAAAAACCGCAGCGCGACCAGCAACTCAAACGGCATCCAGCCGGCCCAGGCGCTCAGCGCGCGGCGGCTGGCTGCGGCTGTGTCTTTGCGGGCGGACGGGGCTGGGGTTGTTGGCATGGCGGCTGGGGATCTGGGCTTTTAGGCTTTAAGCTTTGAGGTCTAGCGCGAAATAAAGGACGGCACTTCCATGCCTTTTTCACGGCCCAGGCTGGGGCCGCGCCGCACCCGGTCGCCAGCAATCGCCTTTTCGGTTTGCGGAATCGCCAACTCGCCTTCTTGCAGGCCTTCAACAATTTCCACAGCACCGACACCGCGCAGGCCCAGCCGCACCGGTACGCGGGTAGCGCGGCCGTCGCGCAAGGCCAGCACCCAGGGCGCGACCAGGTCGGCGTCGCGCACCGAGCCCGACGGCAACACCAGCGCGTCATTTTTCGAGCCGGCCAGCAACTCCACCGAGACCGTCATGTCGGGCCGCAAAAACGCTGGCGGCTGCAGCACTTGCAGCCGAACATCGACCGTGCCGCGCAGCGGATCGACCGCCGGGGAAATGTAGTTCAGTCGCGCATCAAAGGGCTGGCCCGGGAAAGCGTCGGCCACGGCGCGCGCAGCCAGCCCCAGCGTCAGCAGGCGCAAATGTTTTTCATCCACGGCCGCATCAATGCGTATGCCGCCAAGCGCGGCGAGTGCCAGCAGCGTGCGACCCGGCTGCGCCATGCTGCCGGGCTCCACGTTGCGTGCCAGCACCAGCGCATCGGCCGGGCTGCTAATGCGCAGACGCGCGAGTCGCGCCTGTGCCACGTCCAGCGCGGCCTCGGCCTGGGCTACGCGCGATGCCGCCAATGTGGCCTCCACACCGCGGGCCTGGTTGGCAAGCGACTGCACCCGGGCTGACTCCAGCGCGCTGCGCGTGGTGTCCAGCGTGCGCAGCGCCTCATCGAGTTTTTGCTGGGGGAAAAAACCTTGCGCCACCAGCTCTGTTGTGCGCTGGTGGTCGCGAACGGCCGCGTCAAAGGCCGCTTTGGCCTGCACCACGGCCTGCGTGGCAACTGGCGCCATCACCGTGGTCTGCTGGGCGGCACGGTTGCGCGCCTCGGTCAGCGCTGCGCGGGCCTGTTCAAGCGCTGCGCGCGCCTCGCCATCGGACAGCCGCAGCAGCAGGTCCCCGGTCTTGACACGGTCGCCTTCGCGCACCCGCACCTCCAGCACCGTCGCCGTCACTTCCGCGCCTATATCCATGCGCGCCGGCGCATTGATCCGGCCCGTAGCCACCACCGATTGCACGATGCCGCTTTTAAGCAGCGGCGTGACCTGCACGGCTGAGCCGCGCTGGCTGACCAGCACACCAGCGACGAGCGCGGCTACTGCCACAAGCCCGGCAGCACTCCATTTGAACGCAAATTTCATCGAGTGAGCCTATCAGGTCCGATCGAGATGAACCTTGAGCCGCATCAAGAAGGGTCTACTATTGGCCGCTTAAACACAAGGGAGAAAAGCATGGGAATGTTCAACTGGAAAGAAAAAAGCGCCGAGGTCTTGCTGCAAGGCGGGGTCATCGCCCCCGACGAGCGCCTGCCCTGGCCGCAAACCGCCGTCATGGGCGTGCAACACGTGATCGCGATGTTTGGCGCAACCGTGCTGGCACCCATTCTGATGGGCTTTGACCCGAATATTGCGATCCTGATGAGCGGCATAGGCACGCTGATCTTCTTCGTCATCACCGGCGGCAAGGTTCCAAGCTACCTGGGTTCGAGCTTTGCATTCATTGGCGTGGTGATTGCGGCCAGCGCCTATGCGGGCAAAGGCCCCAACACCAACCTGGGCGTGGCGCTGGGCGGCATCATCGCCTGCGGTGTGGTTTACACACTGGTAGGCGTGATCGTTCAGGCCGTCGGCACCAGCTGGATAGAGCGCTTCATGCCGCCTGTGGTCACAGGCGCCGTGGTCGCCGTGATCGGCCTGAACCTGGCGAGCATCCCCATCAAGAACATGGCGGCCAGCAACTTTGACGCCTGGATGCAGGTCGTGACATTTGTCAGTGTCGCGCTGGTCGCGGTGCTGACACGCGGCATGGTGCAGCGCCTGCTGATTCTGGTCGGACTGATAGCGGCCAGCGCAATATATGCCGTGCTCACGAATGGGCTGGGACTGGGCAAGGCCATAGACCTGTCAGGCATTGCCAATGCGGCCTGGCTCGGACTGCCCGGCTTCACTGCGCCGGTGTTCAGCGCCAACGCCATGCTGCTGATTGCGCCCGTGGCCATTATTTTGGTGGCGGAAAACCTGGGACACCTGAAGGCCGTGACCGCCATGACGGGTAAAAACCTGGACCCTTACATGGGCCGCGCTTTCATCGGTGATGGCCTGGCCACCATCGTATCGGCCAGCGCGGGCGGCACCGGTGTCACGACCTATGCAGAAAACATTGGCGTGATGGCCGCCACCAAGATTTATTCGACGGCGGTGTTTGTCGCAGCCGCATTGCTGGCCGTGGTGCTGGGCTTCAGCCCCAAGTTCGGCGCGCTGATTCAGGCCATTCCCTTGCCTGTGATGGGTGGCGTGAGCATTGTGGTGTTCGGCCTGATCGCCGTGGCCGGCGCACGCATCTGGGTCACCAACAAGGTGGACTTTTCTGACAACAAAAACCTGCTTGTGGCCGCCATCACGCTGGTGCTGGGGACCGGTGACTTCACGCTGAAATTTGGCCAGTTCGCCTTGGGCGGCATTGGCTGCGCGACATTTGGCGCGATTGCCTTGTACGCGCTGCTCAGCCGCAAGTAGTCAGGCAGTCTCGCCCTTGCCTTGTCCCTCGTGCTGGGCCTGGGCAAGGGCAGCCTTGGTCGCGGCCAGTTCACGCTCGAGGTCGGCGCGCTCGTCAATTTCACGGCTCAAGACCTGGTTAACCTGCGCCAACTCATGGGCCGTGTCGGAAATCTTGACTTCCAGTTCGTCGGTTTTTTGCAGCGCCTGGGCAACATCTCCAACCATGACGTGATCAGGGATTTCCTTGTTGAGAACGGCATTGATGACCAACAGCTCTTCGGCCGATTGCGTAACAACGTCCTCGACTGCTTCGTTCTTGTCAAGCGCCTGCTCCAGTGAGTGGGATGTGGCGGAATGGCCGGTAAGAAGGGGGCGATTGGACATGGTCTGCACCTAAAGTGAACTGCACGGGAACGCGGGGGTAAGCCGTCCTGCTATTAAAGGACAGCCTTTTCTGAGTAACTTTCGATGTTAGCGCTTAAGGTCGCGCAGGGCTATTGTTGTTACGTTTTGGCTGCGGCTTGAACATCCCGCCCACAGCCGCCCCCAAGCGGGCGCCTATGGCGGTTCCCAGCCCCGGCAAAATAGCCGTGCCGACCACGGCCCCGGCCACCGCACCGCTGGGGACGCTGACGGTCACATGGTCTGTCGGCCCGCTCACCCTGAGCGGCACGCCGACCACGCCGTCGACCAGATCAACCGCAAACTCGGCGTCAATCTGCCGATTTGCCAGTCTGGCCTTGCCCGAAGCGCTGAGCGCGCCCGAGCGCGCCTGGAGATGGCTGAAGTCCAGGACCATGCCGTTCGCGGTGTTTTGCGTGTCCATTTGCCCACTCACGGCATCCAGCGCGGTGTGCCCGTCGTGCGCCCGCCCGGCACTGCGCATCGCCTTGCCCAGATCAAAGCGCAGCAGCGTGGCCGAGCGCATGCTGAAACTGGTCTGGCTGTGCAGCGATTGCGCAAGTTGCCAGACGTTCTCGCCATCGGCCCGCAGGGCAGTCTCGCCTGAGGCTTGGCCGGCAATCACCGGATTGCGGTTGAGCGCTTGCAAGGCCTGGGCAACTTCGATGCCGCGGGGCTGCAGCTTTCCCTGCAAATGCAGCCGACCGCCGGCCGGCGTCAGCAATTGAAGCTCGCCATCCGCCGTGCCGCCGCCCACATTAATGCGAACAAACCAGCGGTCGGCATCGGCTTGCCGGCTCAGGCGCAACTCCGCCGGGGGTTTCACAGCTGGCCGCCAGAGATGGGCCAGGCGCGGCCGCCAGCCAGGGCCAAAGTCCAGTTCACCGTCGTAACTGACCGGTATGCCACGTCGCGAAATCCAGCTGACCTGGCGAAAGGACAAGTGCGCCAGCGGCAGCTCGGCAGCTTCAAACCAGCTGCTTGCACTGCCCTGCTGGGCCCAGGCTCGCAGCGACAGTTGCGGCACCACCGCGCCCTCAAGCACGACGCGCTCAAGCCTGATGCGTCGCCGCAAAAGCTCACCCAGCGCAGGGTAAAAAGTGATCTTCTGGATGCTGACGGGCTGGGCTTGCGCCGTGGCAAAGTCTTCCAGCACCACAGCGGCCTCAGGCAGCAGGTAGCGGGCCGCAATCGCAGCCACCAGCACCAGGCAGGCGCTTACAGCCAGGCCCGCGAGCAGCCAGATCGGCCATCTGCGGGCGCGCCTCAAACCCGTATCACCCGTCTGCACCATCAAAGCAGCGTAGACGCCGCCGCCTGCTGTCGCGGGCCAGTCAACCGGCCTTGCCGCTGTAGGCAGGCACCGTATAGTCAGGGCCTGCCAGTCAAAAGTAATTCCGCCTCACACAAGACACCCCCCATGCCCATCTGGAAGCAAGCCATCTCCGTCGAATTGCTCACCACTAACAGCGCCAACACCGCCGTAGCGCACCTAGGGATTGAATTTCTGGAAGTTGGCGACGACTTCATTCGCGCTCGCGTGCCTGTAGACGCGCGCACCGTTCAGCCCTATGGCTTGCTGCATGGCGGCGTGTCCGTCGTACTGGCCGAGACGCTGGGTTCGTGTGGCGCGGCCTATGCCGTGGCCGCAGGCCAGCGCGTGGTCGGCCTGGACATCAACGCCAACCACCTCAAAGGCGCCAGCAGCGGCTGGGTCACAGGCATCACGCGGCCGGTGCATGTGGGCCGCAGCACCCAGGTCTGGGCGATTGAGCTGCGCAACGACGCTGGCGAATTGACCTGCGTGTCGCGCATCACCATGGCGGTGCTGCAAGCGAAATAAGCAAGCGCTGCTTTTCAAGAGCAAATGTGGCCGCAGCCCTTTATGGACGGGTGCAGACCGCTATTTATTTAATAGCAACTTGGTTTTCAACCCATGCCGGGGAGATTCAAGCAGTCTGCATGCGCTGGCTCTTCCAGTAAACGTCGTCGCCGCCGTTCATGCGGTTGAGCACGCGCGACAGCACAAACAGCAAGTCGCTCAGGCGGTTCAGGTATTGGCGCGGCGTCTCCTTGAGCGCCTCGGCCATTCCCAGCGCCACCACCGAGCGCTCGGCGCGGCGCGCCACCGTGCGGCAGACATGCGCGAGTGCGGCGGCGCGTGAGCCGGCCGGCAAAATGAATTCGGCCAGACGCGGCAGCGCGCTGTTGTGTTCTTCGAGCGCCGCATCCAGCCGCGCCACGGCCTCGGGCTTGAGCAGTTCAAAGCCGGGAATGCTGAGCTCGCCGCCCAGGTTGAACAGCTCGTGTTGTATCTCCACCAGCAGCGCACGCACGCCGGCCGGCATGTCTTCGCACAGCAGCAAGCCGATCTGCGAGTTCAGCTCGTCGACATCGCCCATGGCGTGAACACGCAAGCTGTTTTTGGACACCCGCGTGTTGTCGCCTAGGCCGGTGCTGCCGTTGTCACCCGTGCGGGTGGCGATCTGTGTGAGTCTGTTGGCCATAGAAGAGTCAAAGTAGTTTGTCGGGATTTTGCATGTTATCGGCGCACGCGGCTTTGAAATGGCTATTTCGGGCTCAAATGCGCCACACAAGTCGTAAACTTTGACGGCCCCCACGGAGAAGCCCATGAACGCCGCCTTGCCCACCCACCTGCTGCCTGAAATTGCCCAGCGCGAAACACCATCCGCACTGATTGACGCGCTCAAGGCGCGTTTCGCCGAGCGCTGCTCAACAGCGCTGGTGGTGCGCGAGCAGCACGGACGCGACGAATCGTCGTTTGCCGCACCGCCGCCGGCTGCCGTGGTGTTCGCGCAAAGCACGGCCGACGTGGCCTATGCCGTGAAGCTGGCCGCCGAGTACAGCGTGCCGGTGATCCCTTTTGGCGTGGGCACCTCGCTGGAAGGGCATTTGCTGGCCATACAGGGCGGCATCAGCATTGATGTGAGCCGCATGAACCGGGTGCTGCAGATCAACGCCGAAGACCTGACGGTGACCGTGCAAGCCGGCGTGACGCGCAAACAGCTCAACGAGGAGGTCAAGCACACCGGCCTGTTTTTCCCGATTGATCCGGGCGCTGACGCGACGCTGGGCGGCATGAGCGCCACGCGCGCCAGCGGAACCAATGCCGTGCGCTACGGCACCATGCGCGAGAACGTGCTGGCGCTGGAAGTCGTCACGGCCAGCGGCGACACCATTCGCACCGGCACGCGCGCCAAAAAGTCTGCTGCGGGCTACGACCTCACGCGCCTGATGGTCGGCAGTGAAGGCACGCTGGGCGTGATCACGGAAGTGACCGTCAAGCTCTACCCGCTGCCTGAGGCAATCTCGGCCGCGGTGTGCTTCTTCCCCAGCATTGAAGCGGCGGTGCGCACCACGATAGAAGTTATCCAGATGGGTGTGCCAATTGCACGCGTCGAGCTGATTGACCACAACACTGTGCGCATGGTGAACAAGCATTCAAAATTGAATCTGCGCGAAGAACCCATGCTGCTGATGGAGTTTCATGGCACGCCGGGCGGCGTCAAAGAGCAAGCCGAGCTGGTGCAGGAACTCGCCAGCGCGCACGGCGGCAATGCCTTTGAATGGGCCAGCACACCTGAAGAACGCACGCGGCTGTGGACCGCGCGTCACAACGCCTATTTCGCGGCCATACAGTCCAAGCCTGGCTGCCGCGCGATTTCAACCGACACCTGCGTGCCGATTTCCCGCCTGGCCGATTGCCTGCTCGAATCGGTGACGCAGGCCGATGCCAGCGGCATCCCCTACTTTCTGGTCGGCCACGTCGGCGACGGCAACTTTCACTTTGGCTACCTGATAGACCCGGACAACGCACAAGAACGTGCGGTCGCCGAGGACTTGAACCACAAGCTGGTCAACCGCGCCTTGCGCCTGGAAGGCACCTGCACCGGAGAGCATGGCGTGGGACTGCACAAAATGGATTTCCTGCTGACCGAGGCCGGTGACGGCGCAGTGGAGATGATGCGCACCATCAAGCGCGCGCTGGACCCCAAAGACATCATGAACCCGGGCAAGATTTTTTCACTCTGAAGCCTAGTGGATGGCGCGCATCCCCGGGCCGGGCCCGCGCGCTCAGGCCTTCTTGAGAAAGCAGGCCTTGAGCATGAAGCTGCCGCCGTCCATCTTGCAGTCAACCTCATGGTCGCCGCCCACCAGACGGATGCTTTTGACCTTGGTGCCCATCTTCAGTGTGATGGACGAGCCCTTGACCTTCAGATCCTTGATCAGCACCACCGCATCGCCATCGGCCAGCACCTGGCCGTTGGCATCCTTGACGACCGCGTCGTCGCTGGCATCGGCGACCAGCGCGGCCACCATGGGCCACTCGTGGCCGCAATCGGCGCACACATAGTTGTCCCCGTCAGGATAGGTGTTGGGCTGGGCGCATTGGGGGCAGACGGGAATGGTGGACATGGTGTGGCTCAAATAAGGGCTGGCTTGGGAGCTACCAAGTATCGCCGACCGCCAGCCGACTAGAGCCGGGTGGGCGCTCAGGGCTGGCTTGGTTTGAAGGGCGCGCGGTAAAGCCAGACCGTGCGACCGCCGTCCAGGCACCAGCTGGCCTGGGGCTTGAGCGCGCGGGCCTCGAACTCCAGGCTGACCAGCCAGGCACCGGGTTGGAGTTCGGCGCGCGCCTTCTCGACGGCGCGCGGCATGCTTTCGGGCCGCTGGAACAGATAGACCATTTTGTAGGCGCGCCAGTCCGCCAGCCAGATGTCGCCCTGACGTATGCGGGCCCAGGGGCAGCGCAGCGCGCACAGACCGCGTAGCGCCCAGCTCCATTCGAGGCCGTGCAAGCGGGCAGACGGATAGGCCTCGCGCAGGGCCTTGAGGCCGTCGCCAAGGCCGCAGCCGGCGTCCAGCACCCAGGCATCAGGGCGCAGCGGCGCAAACCGCGCCAGCTCGCGCAGGGCGTGGGCTGGCGTTGGGAACAGCGGCGCATCGCGCCAGGCATTGAGCGGGTAAATCAGCAGCAGCAAGGCCAGCGGCAGCAGCCAGGCCCAGGCAGGCAAGGCGGCCGCGCCAGAAAGTGCCAGCGACAAGGGAAAGCCCACGCCAATGGTGACGCGTCGCCACCAGGTCGGCCCCAGCAGGCTCAGCGCCACGCCCGCAGCCGAGGCGAGCAGCAGCGCCAGCAAGTCCGACAGGCCCAGGCGCTGCAAGGCCCAAAACAGCAGCCAGACCAGCACCCAGGCCAGCAAGGCGGTCGCCGGCCAGCGCGCATTACGCAGCATGCTCACAACGCGCCCGCCGTCAGTGCGTGGCGCTACGGGTGAGCTTTTCAATCAGCCCGTTGAGCTCGTCCATGGAGCTGAACTGAATCGCCAGCTCGCCCACATCCTCACGCCGGCCATTGCGCTTGACCTGTTTTTTGATGCGCACCTCGACTTCTGCCATCAGCAGATCGGCCAGTTCTTCCTCGACGCGGCGGGTGTCGCGCGACTTTTCCTTGCTGGCCTTTTGCGGCGTCAAGGAGAACTCGGCGCTGAGCTTTTTGACCAGGCTTTCAGCTTCGCGCACCGACATTTTCTTGGCTGCGATCTGGTTGGCCGCGGTGATTTGCGCGGCGCGGTCCAGCGCCAGCAAGGCCCTGGCATGACCCATATCCAGGTCGCCGGCCATCAGCATGGTTTGCACCGGATCGGCCAGATTCAGCAAACGCAGCAAGTTGGACGCCGCGCTTCGCGAGCGTCCCACGGCTTGCGCGGCCATTTCGTGCGTGAGCCCAAACTCCTTGACCAGGCGTTGCAGGCCTTGAGCCTCTTCAAGCGGGTTGAGGTCTTCGCGCTGGATGTTTTCAATCAGCGCCATAGCTGCGGCGGATTCGTCGGGCACGTCGCGCACCAGCACCGGCACACTGTCCAGACCGGCTATTTTGGCCGCGCGAAAGCGCCGCTCGCCGGCGATGATTTCGTACTTGCCGTCATTGATGCCGCTGCTCAGGCGCCGCACCAGGATGGGCTGCATGATGCCCTGCACCTTGATGGACTCGGCCAGCTCGTACAGCGCGCCCTCGTCCATGCGGGTACGCGGCTGGTATTGGCCGGCTACCAGCTCTGTGAGCAACAGCGAACTTGGCAAGCTGGGCTCACCAACCGTGCCGCCGGCGCTGTCCTGCGATTCGCTGACCTTTGGGCCAAGCAATGCTTCGAGTCCGCGGCCCAGGCCTTTGGGTTTTTTCGTGACCATGGTTTCTTTCGTTTCTGTAATTTTTGTGGCTCTGCAACTATCAGACAAGCATCAGCCGCTGCAACTCGGCGTGGGCCTGTGGCCAGTCGCCAAGCCCGCTTTCGGAGTTCAGATGTCCGCCTGGTCCGGCGTCCATAGGGGCAGAACCCCAGGCCGAGGCGAAGGCCAGCGCGCGCGCCGGACTGCAAAAAGGATCGTTCTGGCTGCTCAGCAGCGTGCTTTGGAACGGCAGCTTGTTCATGGGCACAGGCGCCCAACTGGGCAGCATCTGGCGCAGCTCGTCGCGCTCGGTGTCTGGCGGCGCGACCAGCAAGGCGGCTTTGACGCGGTGGGTGTTTTTTGAGTGCGAGGCCCAGACCGCGACATGAAGGCAGCCCAGGCTGTGCGCCACCAGCACGGCCGGCTCATCCAGCGCCAGCAGCACCTCTTCAAGCCGGGCTATCCAGTCGCCGCGCAAGGGCCGCTGCCAGTCATGCTGCTCCAGCCGGGTGTAGCCAAAGGCGCGCTCCCAGCGGCTTTGCCAGTGCTCCGGCCCGCTGTTTTGCCAACCCGGAAGTATCAGGACCGCGCTGGCTTTCATGGTTTGGACAAATCCATAGCGCTACGCTTTTCATAGCTGCTAGCGCACGCCCGCGCTGCGCAAAAGACGTAATTGACTTTAGAGATCGGCTGCATTACATGCTTTTGATGCGATTGACCATTTCTTCGGCAAAGCTCACAAAAGCCTGCGCGCCTTTGGACGAAGGATCAAACACCACGCCCGGCAAACCATAGCTGGGCGCCTCGGCCAGACGCACGTTGCGCGGGATCACGGTATTGAAAACCTTGTCGCCAAAATGATCCTTGAGCTGGTCGCTGACCTGCTGCTGCAAGGTGATGCGCGGGTCAAACATCACGCGCAGCAAGCCAATGATCTGCAAGTCCTTGTTCAGGTTGGCGTGCACCTGCTTGATGGTGTTGACCAGATCCGTCAGCCCTTCGAGCGCAAAGTACTCGCACTGCATGGGCACAATCACGCCGTGCGCGCAGCACAGACCGTTGAGCGTCAGCATGCTGAGGGACGGCGGACAGTCGATCAGCACAAAATCGTAATCCTTGTCGACTTCGGCCAGCGCCAGCTTGAGCCGCCGTTCACGGCGCTCGACCTCGACCAGCTCGACCTCGGCACCGGCCAGCTCACGGTTGGCGCCCAGGATGTCGTAGCTGCAGCCGCTCTCGATCAGCTTCTCGCTTTGCACCCGCGCCTCCAGCACCGAAGAGGACTCGAGCAGCACGTCGTAGACCGTCAGTTCAAGCTTGCGCTTGTCCACGCCTGAGCCCATGGTGGCATTGCCCTGCGGGTCCAGATCAATCATCAGCACGCGCTGACCGACCTTGGCCAGTCCAGCGGCGAGATTGACCGTGGTGGTGGTCTTCCCCACCCCGCCTTTTTGATTGGCAACACAAAATATTTTAGCCATGGGTGCCTGATTGTTGTTTTTTCGAAGCCAAGGGGGCGTCAGGAAGATTGTTTGAACAGAGCCGGCGCTGCCTGGCTGCCGAACCACGCGTAAACTTCGCCGGTCAAGCGCCGTCAGCGCAAGCTTGACTGGTGACCGAGTTTACGACAGGGCCGGTCATTGCTGCCGATTCGCACCGGCGCGCGCCCAACTTAGTTGTCTTTTCGCTGCATCCAGACGATGCAGCGCTCGGCATCCAGCCCAGGCACCTGCAACTGTTCCACGTGAAACACCTCAACCGTAGCCGGCAGTCCGGCCAACTCGTCTGCGGGATGCTTGCCCTTCATGGCCATCCAGACACCTGCCGGGGCAAGCGCGACCATGGACCACTGGACGAAGTCTGGCAAGGAGGCAAAAGCGCGCGAGCAAACCACATCAAAGGCCGGCACCTTGGGCGGGCAAAGCGTTTCAACCCGTGCGTGCAGCCCAAGAAGATTGGGCAGCTTCAAGGCCAATGCAGCCTGCTTGATAAAAGCCGCTTTCTTGGCGACTGTATCGACACAAGTCACCTGCACTTCAGGGCAGCAGATGGCCACCACGACGCCGGGCAGACCGGCACCCGAGCCAACATCCAGCAAGCGACTGCCCTGCGCCAACCCAGCTTGGGCGAGGTGGCGACGCAGCGGCGCAATAGCCGCCAGACTGTCGAGCAAGTGATGCGTCATCATCTCTGCAGGGTCGCGCACCGCCGTGAGGTTGTAGACGCGCGTCCATTTGGCAATCAGGTCCTGGTAGTCCAGCAACTGCGCAATCTGTTGGGCATTCAGCGTCAGTCCGAGCTGGCGCAGACCTTCACGCAAGGTCGTCTCAATATCACGCATGCGTCTGAACCACTTCCTCAGTCTTGGCCGGCGTGGTGTTCTTCCACAAGCTCTTTTTCAGATGAACCAAGAGCAGCGACACCGTGGCCGGCGTCACCCCCGAAATCCGCGAAGCCAGGCCCAATGTTTCGGGCCTGTGCTTGCTCAAGGTCTGGCGAGCCTCAAAGCTCAGCGCCGACACCTGAAGATAATCAAGATTCGCCGGAAGCTTGAGATTCTCGTAATGCGAGGCGCGCTCGACCTCGACTTTCTGCAGGTCGATGTAGCCCGCATACTTGGCAGTGATCTCAATTTGCTCGATGACGCTCTTGACCATCGCGTCAGGCAGAAGCGCTGTTTCACGTGAAACATCACCGGCTTGCGCGGCAAGATCCGGGTTGGCGTAGACGCCATCGCTCAAGGACATCAGCCCGGCGTAATTCACTTCCGGACGCCTGAGCAAATCAGCCAGGGTATATTCGCGCTCAATCGCCTTGCCCAGCACCCGCTCGGCTTCGGCGGCAGACAGGTTGTTGGGGTTGACCCAGATAGAGCGCAGGCGCTGTGTTTCACGTGAAACCGCATCACGCTTGCGGTTAAAGGCGTCCCAGCGCGCATCGTCCACCAGGCCCAGCTCGCGGCCTTTTTCGGTCAGACGCATGTCGGCATTGTCCTCGCGCAGCATCAGCCGGAACTCGGCCCGGCTGGTAAACATGCGGTAAGGTTCTGTCACGCCCTTGGTGATCAGGTCATCGACCAGTACGCCCAAATAGGCCTCGTCGCGCCGGGGCAACCAGGCGCCGCCGTGGTCATTGGCCAGGCCACCAAGCGCCCGGCACTGCAAGGCGGCGTTGATGCCGGCAAACATGCCCTGGGCAGCGGCTTCTTCGTAACCCGTAGTGCCGTTGATCTGGCCGGCAAAGAACAGCCCGCCAATGGCGCGGGTTTCAAAGTTGGTTTTCAGGGCCCGCGGGTCAAAGTAGTCGTACTCAATCGCGTAACCAGGGCGCAGGATATGGGCGTTCTCCATGCCGGCCATGGAGCGCACCAGTGCGTACTGGATGTCAAAAGGCAGGCTGGTCGATATGCCGTTGGGGTAGATCTCGTGCGTCGTCAGCCCTTCGGGCTCAAGAAAAATCTGGTGGCTGTCCTTGTCGGCGAAGCGGTTGATCTTGTCTTCCACGCTGGGGCAATAGCGCGGTCCCACGCCGTCAATCTTGCCTGTAAACATGGGACTGCGGTCAAAACCCGAGCGGATGATGTCGTGCGTGCGCTCGTTGGTGTGGGTGATCCAGCACGGCATTTGCTGAGGATGCGCAATGCCAGCGCCCATGAAGCTGAACACCGGCACCGGCCCGGCAGTTCCGCCAGGCATGCCGTCGCCCGGCTGCACACTGCACTTGCTGAAGTCGATCGATCGACCGTCGATGCGCGGTGGCGTGCCGGTTTTCAGCCGCCCTTGCGGCAGCTTGAGCTCCTTGAGCCTGGCGCTCAGGGACACTGCCGGCGGATCACCGGCCCGCCCTGCTGCATAGTTGTTCAGACCCACATGGATCTTGCCGTCCAGAAAGGTGCCGGCCGTCAGCACCACGGTGCGCGAACGGAACTTGATGCCGACCTGCGTGACCGCGCCCACCACCCGGTCGCCCTCGACCATCAGGTCATCGACCGCCTGTTGAAACAGCCACAAATTGGGCTGATTCTCCAGCATGCGGCGTATCGCCGCCTTGTACAAAATGCGGTCGGCCTGGGCCCGCGTGGCGCGCACCGCCGGACCTTTGGAGCTGTTGAGAATGCGGAACTGTATGCCGCCCTCATCGGTCGCCAGCGCCATCGCGCCGCCCATGGCATCGACTTCCTTGACCAGATGACCCTTGCCAATGCCGCCAATCGAGGGGTTGCAGCTCATCTGCCCCAGCGTCTCTATATTGTGCGAAAGAAGCAAGGTCTTGCAGCCCATGCGGGCGGAGGCCAGTGCGGCCTCGGTGCCGGCATGGCCGCCACCGACCACGATCACGTCAAATTCTTGTGGGTAAAACATTCAAGCCTCTATCAGTTCAGTTTTCAGGCCAAGCGCTTGCGCGGCCACTGCCTGGCGCCGGTCGGCAGTCACAAACAAGTCCACCCTGGCCGCCTGCGCAGCGCCAATATGCAGGGCGTCCATGGCGCGCAAACGACCAGCTTCCATCGCAGAAATCGAATGCGCCTCGACACGGCCATCAAACGCGATCAGTGTGAAATCAGCAAAATCGTCCTGCACCACCTGCATGATGCGACTGTAGTCGTCAGCGTTGACCAGCCCGTCATGGCGTTGCCGGTTCAGAGCCGAAGCAATTTCTGCCTTGCAATGCGCGGCAACCACCACCTCTTGCGCGCGCTCGCCAGCGGCCAGCACCTGCGCCCGCCCGGCTTCGAGGTTGTAGCGCTTGTAGAGCGCCGACGTGTCAAACAGGATGCGCATTACCAGCCGCCCTCACGTTCCTCGATGATCAGCTGCGCGCCGGTCTTGCCGTCAGGCCGGACAATATGCAGCGGTTCGATGGCACGCTTCCAGCTGGGCACCTTGACGGCAAGCGCTGCCTTCAAAGGCACCAGCTCAGCTACCGGCTTGCCATGCCGCAAAATTCGGACGGTCTCGCCCTGCTCCACCAGATCAAGCATGGCAGACGCATTGGCGCGAAATTCACTCAGGGGAATGGTGTGCATTTTGTACAAAACCTCTTTTTTTGTACATTTTAGCGGCTTTAACAAGACCAGACGGGTTCAGGGACTCGTCCCGCCCAGGGCCTTACTTCCAGTCGGGCTTGCGCGGGTTCAGCCTGGCCGTGGCCATGCGCTGCGGCCAGACAACCTCAAACTCCCCGTGCTGCCACTGGCTCACGCTACCGGGCGTCGCCGTGTTTTCGCTGCCCGTGAACCTGATGTCGCCAATAATGGTTTTGTGGGTGTTGCCCGCTACATAGTTGCGAATCGCCTTGCGGTCCAGGCCATGCCTGGCAACCGCCGCAGTCAGGATTTCCAGACCCGCCCAGCAGTGTCCACTGGCCCAGCGATCAGGCTCCTTGCCGGCAAACCGTTTGGCATGGGCATTGAAATAAGCCTCGGCGCTCAAGCTGGTCTTGCTGTTCCAGGAGCCCATGCCCAGCACGCCCTCGGCGCCAGCAGGTGTCATGACATTTTTATAAAGCTGGAAAGCCGTGCCCACGGAGGTGAAGAAAAACTTCGGATTCAGGCCCTGCTCCTTGGCCTGCCGGCTCGCCAACAGGGTGTCCGATGGGTAGGTCAAGCCGACAAAGGCGTCGGGGTTCTTGTCCTTGATGGCGCGCAATATCGGCGACAGGTCTTTGACATCAGCGGGAAAGCTTTTTTCCTCCACCAGGGTGATGCCGCTGTCGTGCATGGCGACCTTCAGGGCGGCATAATTTTCAACGCCGAACAGATCATCGACATAAATCACGGCCATGGTTTTCACGCCATTGGCCTTGAGCATGTCAACCAGCGCATTGCACATGAGCTTCGGCTGCTGCAACAACAAAAACAGGTAAGGCAGCTTTAACTCCACCAAGTGCCGGGAAGTCGCCGTCGGGGCCAGCAAAGGGTACCCATAGTAATTAGCCACGGGCGCGACCGCGGAATTGGCGTTGCTGCCCCAAGGCGCCAGCACCAGATCGACTTGGTCACGGTACATGAGCTTTTCGTAGGCGCGGGCACAGACCTCCGCATCGCTGTGATCATCAACGCCCAGCAACTCGATGCGGCGCACAACCCCCTTGACATTGAGGCCGCCAGCGGCGTTTTGCTGCTCGGCCCACAACAGATAGTTGGGCTCCTGGCTCAGCTGCGCGCCGCCTGCCCAGGGACCCGTACGCGCCAGCGCGTAGCCCACACGCACCGGCGCTGCCTGCGCCAGCAGCCCGGGCGCCACCACCATGGCCGCAGCCGCAGCAGCGCTGCGCTTGATGATCTGACGTCGTGTTTTCTCGGCCAAGTTGGTCTCCGATTCTTCAGTGGCTGCAGATGGATTGACTCGCCTGGCCAGAAATTACTTGCCATTTTGCCATGTCTTACACCGCCAAGACAATGCCTGCGCGGACCTGCGATGATTCAAGCCAGCCCGGCCCGCACGCCCACCATCAGACACCACCACGCACCACGCGCACAAAAGCCCTCTTACCCCGCATGTTTGAACACAAAAAAGAGATTTTGACCAATGAGAGCGGGCGTCACCAGCTACTTTTTTCAGAGCAGATGAGTTGCCGCCCCGGCTGCGGTGCCTGCTGCACTGCGCCGTCCATCAGCTCGGCTATTCCGGGCATGCCTCAGGGCAAGCCGGCTGGCGTGCGCTGCGTTCAGCTGGACGCGGCCAATCGCTGCATGATCTTCGGCCAGCCCGGTCGGCCCGCCGTCTGTGGCCAGCTCATGCCGTCTGCCGAGATGTGCGGCACCAGCGCAGCGGCAGCGCTGGCCTGGCTCACGCAACTGGAAACTGCGACACGGCCCTGACCAAGCCATCGTCAAGGCTGGAGCCGAGGCCGTTCGCAGGCGCAATGAAAACCCGGAAAGCCAGGAAAGCTACAAGTCCTGAGTTGCCAGCCGGCCGAGCAGGTCGTCCACGGGCTTGCCGGCAGGCGCAGAGGGCG
This sequence comes from Comamonadaceae bacterium, assembly GCA_947443645.1. Taxonomy (GTDB): domain Bacteria; phylum Pseudomonadota; class Gammaproteobacteria; order Burkholderiales; family Burkholderiaceae_C; genus Polaromonas. The sequence continues at coordinate 55,249 of CANEXF010000007.1, forward strand.
CATCGCCCTGGTCTACCGTGAGCGTCTTGCGCAGCATGCGCACATCGCCAAAAATGGTGGCAAAAGCCACATCCTTGGCATCACGCCCGGTGCCGACGCGCACCAGCCGGTCAATCGGCGCCATCTGGGTCGGGTCAAACACCACCCAGCGGTCGCCCAACCAGGCCTCGAACACCGCATGAAAATCCTGTGGCGGCTCTTCAAAATAGACGTAGCCGACCACCAGCCGCGCCGGGATGTTCAAGGCCCGGCACAGCGTGATGCCAAGATGGGCGAAATCGCGGCAAACGCCGGCGCGCTGCACAAACACCTCCTGGGCGGTGGTCGTCGAACTGCTGAAGCCCGGCAAGTACAAAATGGAATCGTGGATCCAGCGTTCGACCGCGTGAACCCGGCTGATACCCGGCGGCAAATGGCCAAACAGCTGCTGTGCTGCGCGACTCATCACGTCGGACTCGCAGTAACGGCTGGGCATGAGGTAAGGCAGCACTTCGTCGGGCAGCGCCGTCACCGGCGTCTCCTCAAGATCTGCAGGCACCCTCAGCGGCCTGAGTTCGACGCTGGCGCGGTAATTGACCGTCAGCACACCCTTGGGTGCGTCCAGCCGGAAAAAACGGTTACCGCTGCGCTCATCGCCAAAGGTTCGCAGCTTCATGCTGGGGGTGATGGTCAGGCGCTCCTGAACGATGCGGTGCGAGGCATGAAAAGCCGCTTCGATGTGGAACAAAAAATGCGCGGGTCGGTTGACCTCGTACTCCAGCAACAGGTCAACGGTCGAGGTATGCATGAGACTTTCAAAACGTGGGGGAGACAACAGGGATAGCGAATGGCCGCCAAGTTGCGGCCGTGCCTCAAAGCGGGGTGCGGCGTTCAGGCGCTTTCCCATCGGGCGCCAAAAACCAGTGGTCACAGGTGACCGCCACAATGTGCGCGGCGCGCTCCATGATCTGCGTGCCATCGTGTCGCCGCAAGCGCGCCTTGAGACGGTTGACCAGCAAAAACTCGGCCATGCGGGCATGAAAACCGATCGCCTTTTGGGACAGTGTGTCCTGCACCCGGAAATGGCGTGGTGCCGCGTCTGCGCGAAAAAGCCTGCGTCCAAAGCGCGCCATCAGCCCGACCGCCCCACGCCCGCGGGCTGGCGGCTGATGGTGGGCAGGCGAGGCAGACATTTACTTGAGTGCATTTTTTGCCGCGCCCACACCAAGCGCAGCCAACACAACAAACACGACGGCCAGAATCAGGAACAGGCCAAAGAAAATCTTGGCAATACCGGCCGAGCCGGCGGCAATACCGCCAAAGCCGAGCGCACCAGCGACCAGCGAGATCAAGGCAAAAATGATGGCGTACTTCAGCATCAAGGTCTCCTTGTGAGCACGGCCACAGGCGCCGTGCCGGGATTAAACAAGTCCTTGATGCTAAAAGTGGCCCTGTAAGGCAGGCATCAGCTGCCCACGCATTGGACTGTAGGACAAAACCCGGCTCGGCTTGCTATTTTTTATATAGCTGCTCGCGCTTGCTGCTATTGGCCTGTAGCAGCAAGGCCTAAAAATTACAGGTAACGTGCAGCGTCACTTGCCAAAAAGCTTGTTCAAGCCCTCGCCCAGCCGGTCGCCGAGCTTGACGCCGGCGCCTGTGCCCACACCCGGCATGATGGCCGTGCCTATGGCCGCACCGATCAGCGCCGAGCGCGACAAGGCGACTTCCGGCTTGTCCAGCGTGCCGCCCACGCTCAAAGGCACGCCGACGACGCTGCCGAGTTGGCTGTCGCCGGAGAAGTCCACCGCGATACGGCCGTTCAGCGTCCGGGCCGGCGACACCGTGACCTCGCCGCTGGCACTCAGGACGCCGGAAGTTGCCAGCAAATGACTCAGCTGCACCGTGCGCCCCTGCGTGCTGACCTGGCCTTTGAGCGTTTGCAAGCGGGTCTCGCCGCCACGGCTCAAGCCCACAGTTTTGACCGCCTTGGCCAGATCAATGCCGTGCAGGATCGCGTCGCGAACAGTAAAGCTGCTTTGCGTCTGCAAGGCCTGCACCAACTCACCGGTCGTGGCGGCACGCGCGCTAAAGCTGGTGTGGGCGTCGAGCAGACCGCTCAGTGGCCGGTTGGGGGCGGTCAGCGCCGAGACCTCAACCCCCAGCGTCTGCAGCTCGCCCTGCATCAGCAAGGCATCACCCGCCTTGCTGCCTGGTCGCTGCATGCGGAGCTGGCCCGCCACCTTGCCGTCACCCACATCCAGACGCAGCGACCATTGCTGAGGCAGCGCCCCGTCCGCCGTGACAGCCGGCGATGCGAGCTCGCGCTTGAGCTCTGCGCTCAAACCCTTCAAATGTCCCTGTGTGAGCTTGAGCGTGGCGCTGTCAGGCAAGCCGTCGTCGGCCAGACGCGCATCGGCGTCCAGCGTGGTGGCGTTACCGGCGGCGTTGATCCAGGTGACATCCTCAAGCAGTGTCCGGCGCGGCCAACCCGGTAAGCCCAGAGCCACGGATGCAGCGGCTTCTGGCGCTTTCTGGACGGGCGCAAGCTGCTTCTTTTTTTGTAGCGCCAGCAGCACCGCGTCGATGCCGGTCTGCGGCAGTTGGGCCTGGCGCACGACCAGCGTGGAGATCACCAGCTGCCCCGCTAGCAGCGCCTGCCACTGCGGCCTGACCTCCACGCGCCCCAGCGTCAGTGCCGGCGTGCTGCGTATTTCAATGCTGCTGACCGCCAGCGCGGGCAGGGGCCAGATCGTCACCTGCACGCTGCCCAGCGAGACCGGCACGCCCAGGGCCGCAGCCGCTTGAAGCGCCGCACGCTGCCTGAAGTCAGCAGAGTCAACCCAGCCCTGCAGTGCGAACGCCAGCGCAGCCAGCAAAGCCAGCAGCGCCAGTGCAATACCAATAAGCCATTTGAGAATGTTTGCCATTCGGCCATTCTGGCGAGTTTCTTTGGCGCTGTGAACAGAAAAATGCATGCCGCGCTGTTGGCTGCTTGCTGTTTACCGGGCATTGCAAGCGCAGCGCTGCGAGAATGTCGGCTTGCCGCTAGCGTCGTGGGCCGCAGCCCGCCATGGCCCGGCCCAGCCACAACCTCTCAGGCGCATCGCGCGCCGCCCATCAATAGGACATTCATGAAGCTTTACTACTCCCCCGGCGCCTGCTCCCTGTCAACACGCATCACGCTGATCGAAGCCGGCATGGAATTTGAGGCCATCAAGGCGCCGACCAAGACGCACCTGCTGCCAGACGGCAGCGACTACTACAGCATCAACCCACTAGGCTACGTGCCACTGCTGGAGCTTGACGACGGCACACGTCTGACAGAAGGACCCGCCATCGCGCAATACATCGCCGACCAGGTGCCTGAAAAAAAACTCGCTCCAGCCAACGCAACCGTAGCCCGTGCGCAAATGCAGTCCTGGCTCAACTTCATCGGCACCGAACTGCACAAGAACTTTGCCCCGCTGTTCAACCCGGCCACGCCAGCCGAGTACAAAACGCTGACCATCGAAAAACTGCTGTCGCGCCTGACCTGGGTGGACGCGCAACTGGCCGGCAAGACCTATCTCATGGGTGAGGATTTCAGCGTTGCTGATCCCTATCTGTTCAATGTGACAAATTGGGCGCCGCTGGTCAAAGTCGACATCTCCGCTTTGGCCCATCTGGCCGCTTACCGCGCGCGCATCGCAGCGCGTCCAGCGGTGCAGGCCGCCATGAAGGCTGAAGGCCTGATCAAGTAAAGCCCGGTCGTGGTCTTTTGATTTGCAGCAAAGACCCCAACTAATTGGTGAGGTTGAATACAAAAAGCCACGCCCCCGTTTCATGGCTGCTTGCCAGACGAAACCTTCTTTCACTTTCAAGCCACTTTTATGACCACTTCCACACGCACCTTGTTTGACCCAGTAACAGTAGGTGAGCTCAAGCTCGCCAACCGCATCGTGATGGCGCCATTGACGCGCAACCGCTCACCGGACGCCGTGCCGCCGCCAATCGTCGCCACCTACTACGCCCAGCGCGCCAGCGCAGGCCTGTTGATCAGCGAGGCCACCGCCATCAGCCAGCAGGGCCAGGGCTATTCGGATGTGCCCGGCCTGTATGGCACCGAGCAGCTTGACGGCTGGAAGCGCGTGACCCAGGCCGTGCATGACAAAGGCGGCAAAATTGTGGTGCAACTGTGGCATGTGGGCCGCGTTTCACACCACGACCTGCAACCAGACGGCGGCCAGCCCGTGGCGCCCTCGGCGATCACGGCCAAAACCAAAACCGTGTTGATCCGCAAAGGCGTTCCGACCTTTGTCGACACCTCTGCACCGCGCGCACTCGATGCGCAAGAATTGCCGGAGATCGTGCACAGCTTCCAGGCGGCGGCACGCAATGCGGTCGAGACCGCAAGCTTTGATGGCGTGGAAATCCACGGCGCGAACGGCTATTTGCTCGACCAGTTTCTCAAAAGCGGCTCCAACCAGCGTACCGACGATTACGGCGGCAGCATTGAAAACCGCGCGCGCCTGCTGCTCGAAGTGGTGCGCGCCGTCACCGCAGCCGTAGGCGGCGGCCGCACCGGCATACGCCTGTCACCGGTGACACCGGCCAATGACGTCCATGACGCCGACCCACAGCCGCTGTTTGACTATGTGGTGCGCCAGCTGGCCCCACTGAATCTGGCCTTTATCCACATCATTGAAGGCGCCACCGGTGGCCCGCGCGAGCTGCCAGACCGTCCGTTTGACTATGCAGCCCTCAAGGCGGCCTACCGTCATGCTGGCGGCAAAGCTGCCTGGATGGTCAACAACGGCTATGACAAGGCGCTGGCCGAAAAAGCCGTGGCCGAAGGCGCTGACCTCGTGGCTTTTGGCAGGCCCTATATCGCCAATCCTGACTTGGTGGAACGCCTGCGTGTCAACGCCCCCCTCAACACACCTGACCAGGCAACGTTTTACGGTGGTGGCGCAAAGGGCTACACCGACTATCCCACGCTTGCCTGAAGTGTTTTAAGGCTCAGGAGGCCCCCAAGCCAATCGGTGCGGGGGCCTTTGTGACGATTCGCGTGAACAGCCGCTCAAAAGCCTCGCCCGGCGGGTTCGGGCTGGCCAGCGGATCACAGTTGGTGGCAAAGGCCGCATCCAGCTCAAGCCAGTCGGCGCTTGCCAAGCCCTTCGCGGCGGCTGGCAGAATTACGGACTCTTCAAGCCGCATGTGCTCGAGATAAAAAGCCACGTACTTGCGCGCCGCCACTTCAAAGCCCGCGCGGCGGGTATCTCCGAGCAACTCCCAAGCGGTCAACTCATGCTGAAGGTTGCGCACGTTCTGCTCGCCGCTCATGTGGTCGCGTTCGAGCCGCTCCACGGCCGCCATGGTTTCGGGCGCCACCCTGACAACCTTGGGGAACAGCAAATCGGACTCCTTGGGGTGGTGCAGCCGCTCGGGAAACTCGTCGATGTAAAAAAGCATGGCGCGCAACACGTTGAAAAACGTTTCGGGCTCATCCATCGGGCCACGATCGAGCAGCATCAGCATGGACCTGAGCATGGCAGACAGGGCGGCATGTTCGTCGCGAATGACGCGCAGGGCGGTGTGGTCCATAAATCCTTGGTCTGGTTCTAGTTCAAACGCGCAGCTTCCCACCAGCGCGACCAGCAGGTCTTGATACAGATCAAGCGATCGGCTGGCGCGCCGACGCCAGGCGGGCTAAAACTCAGTGTGCAGGCGCACCGACACCACCCGCACCGGGCCTCGGTCGGCGTTATAGGCTGGGTTGCGGATGAACTGCACACCCAGGCTAAGCGCACTGCGCTGCAAAACGTTAAGGCCAATGCTGTAGTAGCCCTCAACGATGGCCTCGGGCCGGTAATTCAAACGCCCGTCGCCAACGAAGAATCCGCTGCCACCCGCCGCCAGGAAAGCCTGGTGCGAGGCCGACAAGCCATTGCGCGCATAAGCCACGGCCAGTGTGTCCTGCGCCCGGCTCCAGGCCGCGCCCTTGACGTTCACACCCAGCGACAACGAGCGGTCTATCTCTGCAAAAGCAAAAGCCTCCGATTCGCCATCGCTGCGGCCCAGGCGGGCAAACATCCCGGCATCGCTGGTCAGCGACTGCTCCAGATTGACGCCCCAGCCTTGTTTGGTACGCAACTGACGCACAGCAGCTACGGCCGGCACGCCGCCTTGCGCAGAAGCCAGCGCCGCATCAAAGCCGCCCATCACCGCGCGGTTGCGAAACAGCAAAAGGCGCGCCTTACCGCCCTGTCCGGCCAGCGCATAGGCCTTTTCAAACTCTATCTGGTCGCCATAGTGGCTCGCCAGCGCGCGGTCCAGCGCCAGGCCGTTGGACTCGCGAGGCTGCATGAAACGCCCGACACGAACCGCCCAGTCGTCCCGGAAATACTCCAGCGCCGCACCCATGGAATAGCCGCGTGCATCGGCCGCAAAATCGTAGGCGCCATGCGTCAGGAAAGACCAGTTCATGAACTGGGTGCGCGGGTCGTGCGCGTAGACGTTGGCATCAAAGATATCCGACACCGCCAGATTGCCCGCCGTCAGAACCACGCGGTTTTTGTCGCGCGCGCCGCCCAGCTGGTTGGCGTCCGAGGCGACGGCCTCCGCTCCGCCACCCAAGCCCCAGCTCTGGCGCACAAACAGCCGGGCGCGGTACAGGACCGGGTTGCTGCCAGCGGTTTTTTGCAGCTCGGCATTGCTCAGGCCGCCCAGCCCGGTCAGGCGCGACATCGGCACGCCCTGCACCAGCTCGGGGTTGAAATACAGCTCGGTGCCGCGGCCCAGACGCCAGCCCAGATAGGCCGTGGACGTGAAGGAATAGCTTTTTTCAGCCGCGGCAGACAAGCTGTTGACGCCCGAATAAGCCGCCGGGAAAGCCGGCTTGACCTGCCAGATGTAAGTGGCCTGGAATTTGGCATTGGCCGCTTCTGGCGCGGGCAAGTCGTCCTGCGCCTGCGCCGCAGCTGCGCACACCAGCGCCAGCAGCAGCGTCGCGGCGAAAGGTTTCAAGCGGGGGTTAAAGCGAAGGTTCGCGAAGCGCATCAGCAAAATAAGGCCATAGGTTGGGAGTGGAAGGAGCTGGCGGACCAGGACGGCACAAACGCGAAAGCTTACGGGCGCTTTGTGTCAGGGCGACGACGACGCATCGACAAAGGTCACGCTGGCACGCAGGCCAGGCGCGCCGTCCACCGCCTCGAGGCTAAGGCGCGCGCCCAGCAACTCAGCGTAACGGCTGACGATGGCCAGCCCCAGACCGGCGCCCTCACCTAGCCGCTGTCCGGCCTGTCCCAGCGTCCAGCGGCTGCGCAGCAGCTCGGTATCGGGCTCCTTGAGGCCTGGACCATTGTCGGTCACAGACAGCACCGCCTGGCCCGCAATGCGCGCCACCGTGACCGTCACATGCGGCTGCGCGCTGCTTCCGTAGCGCAAGGCGTTGTCCAGCAGATTGCCCAGAATGCCCTCTATCAGGCCCGCATCGGCCAACACAGTGACCGGCTCATCGAGCCCTTCACCGCCCAGATCCACCCCGGCCGCGTCTGCCTTGGGCAGAAAACGCAGCAGCACGCTGCGTACCAGCACATTGAGCTGCACCGGCTCAAGCCGCAAACCGGCGCGCGCCTCATCGGCCAGCGCCAGCGCCAGCAGCTGCTCGACCATGTGGCTGGCTCTGGCCTCGGCGCGCGCAATGCCCTGAAGCTGCTCGCGCCAGACCATGGGGTCGCTGTGAGCCAGCGCATAGTCGGCCTGGGCACGTATGCCGGCCAGCGGCGTGCGCAACTCATGGGCTACGTTGCCGGCAAATTCACGTTGCGCACTGATGCTTTCGTCCAGCCGCGCCAGCATAGAGTTCAGCGCGCGACCGAGCCGCTCGACATCGCGCGTGCTGGCGGCGCTGGTCACCGAGGCCGGCACGGGCGTGAGATCTCTCGCATCGCGCCTGTCCACGGCACGCTGCAGTTCAGCCAGCGGCCTGAGGTCGCGCTGTATCACCCAGCGCAGCCACCAGACCAGAAACAGCAACAGCAAGACCTGCGGCACCACCGAATAGGCCAGCATGCGGTGCAGCAGGCGGCTACGACTGGCCGAGGTCTGGCCCATGACCACCGTGAATTCTGCGGGCTCGGTGCGGCGCAGGCTGACCACACGCAGCTCGCGGCCCTGAAAAATAATGTCGGCAAAGCCATAGGCGGCCTCTTGCGGCAAGGCTGGCGCACGCAGGCCGGCATGGCCCGCCACCAGCGTGCCTGCCGGCAAGAGCACCGCAAAATAAACCGATTCACTCTGGTCGAACAGCAATGAGCCCATTTCCTGTTGCGAGAGATTGAGCACCGGCCCGTCCGTGCTCATGCGCACATGGGCCGCAACCGCATAGGCGTCGTCCAGCAGTGACCGGTCAAAGGCCTGACCGGCAAAGTAGTTGGCCACCGACAAGGCCACCGTCGTGCCCAGCGCCCACATCAGGACCAGCGGCAACACCACATGGCGCGCCACGTGGCTGCGCAAAGACGGTTTGCGGCTGGTCGTGTCCTGACGCTCCTTGATCGCGCTCACGCGGCGTCCTCCTCGAGCACATAGCCCAGGCCACGCAAGGTGCGTATGCCAGCGCCACTGCCGGCGAGCTTTTTGCGCAGCCGCGAAATAAAGGCCTCCAGCGCGTTGTCGCCCAGTGCGTCATCGGTCTCCGAGAGCTTGTCGGACAGCACGCGCTTGCTGACCACACGGCCCGGCGGCGTCATCAGCTCCCACAAGACCTCAAACTCGCGGGCTGGCAAATCCCAGGGCTGGCCATGCAGAAAAAAGCGCCTGGCCTTGCGGTCCAGCGCCAGCAAGCCCTGCTCGACGCGGTCCGAGGTGCCGTGCACGCGGCGCACCAGGGCGCGCAAACGCGCCTCGACCTCAGCGAGTTCAAACGGTTTGCCCAGATAGTCATCGGCCCCGGCGTCCAGCCCGGCGATGCGCTCCTCGGTACGATCACGCGCCGTGAGCACCAGCACCGGCGTGCGGTCACCACGGGCGCGCGCCTCGCGCAGCACCACCAGGCCGTTGCCCAGGCCGCTGCGTTCATGGGCAGATACCGGCAGGTTCAGGTCCAGCAACACCGAGTCATAAACCTGCACGCGCCACCAGTGGCGGGCTTCATCCATGGTCGTGGCGATGTCCACGCGATGTCCGGCATCGCCCAGGCTGCGCAGCACCACATCACGCAACACGGCGTCGTCTTCAACCAGTAGGATTCGCATGGGTTCCAGATTATTTACGGGTTGGCCTGTGCAAGGGTATGCAAGGGCGCGCCAGGCTACGTACTAATACCAAGCCGCCGGGTCAGTTACCGGTCAGCCTGCGCAGGCGATAAACGCCAGCATGAGCATACGACAATTATTTCTTGCGGCCAGCCTCGGCCTGGCCTTGCCGGCCGGCGCGCAGAGCAATGCGCCCGCCGCTGCGCCAGGGCCACAGCCGGCGCAAACACCCGCCTCTCCAAAGCAGCCGACGCTGAGTCCGGCCGACGCAAGTCCGATCTCGCTGGCGCAAGCGCTACAGGCCGCGCGCAACAATCTTGACGTTTCGCTGGCACGCCGCGCACTCGCCGCCGCGCAAGGCGACGTTGCGGCGGCAGACCACGGCCCGGCGCCGCTGCTTTCGACCAAGGCGTCGTCGATAGACCTGCAAAACGGCATAGGCGGGGGCAACGTTTTTTCACAAAAGCGCATCGACAAGGCCATAGGCCTGGACTGGGCCTGGGAGCGCGGCAACAAGCGTGAACTGCGCACCCTGGCGGCCCAGCGCAACGCGGCAGCATTCAAGGCCGATATCGAGGACATGCTGGTGTTGCAGCAGCAAGCCACCGCCTTCGCCTACTTTGACCTGCTGGCCGCTCAGGAGCGGATCACGCAGATCGCCGAACTTGCCAACAGCGCCAGCCAGCTCGCCAGCACCGCCGCCCGGCGCGTGCAAGCCGGCGATCTGGCGCAGCAGGACGCAGCCCGCACCGAGATTGAAGCCCAGCGCGCCAGCACCGACCTGCTCAGTGCCAAGCTGGACCGCCAACGTGCCGCCCTGGCACTGGCGCAACTGACCGGCTTCACCGGACCCGGATCGCTGGTGGCCCAGCCCGACTGGCCTGCAGGGCTGGCCAGCGACGCCAAGCCGGACGGCAACTGGACCTACCCGGCGCTTGAAGCCCGGGCCGATGTGCGCGCGGCGCAGCAGCGCGTGGAAGCCGCCAGAGCCGCGCTGGACGTCGCCTCGGCGCAGAAAAAAGCCGACATCACGCTGGGCACCTCCTTCGACCATTTTCCCGGCACCTCCAACCGCCTGCTGGAGTTGCGGCTGCAGATGCCGCTCTACGGCATTCTGGGCGGCTACAACTTTCAGGGCGAAGTCGCCAGAGCCCAGGCGCAGCTAGACCAGGCGCAAGACCTGCTGGAAAAAACCCGCCGCGCCGCCAGCGCTGATTTCCAGCGCCTGCAGCAAGACAAGCAGGGCGCCGCAGCGCGCGCACTGAGCTATGAAGCCACCATCTTGCCGCGCGCGCGCAAGGTCGCCGAGATGGCCGAGCTGGCCTACAACAAGGGCGCGCTGTCGCTCACCGAACTGATAGACGCACGCCGCACGCTGCGCAGCATCCTGATAGAGGACCTGGCCGCGCGCACCGACCATGCCAAGGCCGCGCAGGCCTGGCTGCTGCGTCAGCCCTAAGCCCATAAGCGACAGCTACTGGCCCGCCCCCTTATCAAGCACCAACCATTTCCCTGGAATCACCGTGAAACGCACTCCCCTGTTCATCCTCACCGCCAGCGCGCTGCTCGCGCTCACCCTGCTGGCCGGCTGCAACGAAGCCGCCGCGCCAGCGCCTGAAGCACCCGCACCGATACTGCAAGGCAACCAGCTGCGCTTTGCGCCCGGCCACCCGCAACTGGCTTTGCTGGGGCTGGCCACGGCCGCACCGGGCAAGGCGATTTCGGTCGAACTGCCGGCCCGACTGGTCTGGAACGAAGAACGCACCCAACGCATTTACCCGGCGTTTGCTGGCCGGGTCATGGCCATCAAGGCCGACCTTGGCCAGGTCGTCAGGGCCGGCACCTTGCTGGCCGAACTGGCATCGCCCGATTTTGGCGGCGCGCAAGCCGACACGTCCAAGGCGCAAGCCGATGCCCGCCTGACGCAAAAAGCGCTGCAGCGCCAGCGCGAGCTGTTTGAAGCCGGCATCATCGCGCGCAAGGACCTGGACCAGGCCGAGGCCGACGCCGCGCGCGCGCAGGCCGAAAGCCAGCGCGCCGAAGCCCGCACCCGGCTTTACGGCGGCGGCACAGGCAACATCAACCAGCAACTGGCACTGATCGCCAGCATCAGCGGCGTGGTGGTCGAGCGCAACCTCAACCCCGGCCAGGAAGTGCGACCCGACCAGTCCGGCCCCGGCGTGCCAGCGCTGTTTGTGGTGACCGACCCCAGCTCGCTGTGGGTGCAGATCGATGCGCGTGAGGCCGAGATCGGCACGCTCAAGCCCGGTGCGGTTTTCGAGCTCATCATTCCAACCCTGCCAGGCCAGAAATTCGAAGGCCGCGTGACCGCCGCCGCCGATTTCATTGATCCGGCCACGCGCACCATCAAGGTCAGGGGCCTGGTCGCCAACCCCGAGCGCAGGCTCAAGGCCGAAATGCTGGCCACGGCCCGCATTGAACGCATCATCGGCCCGGGCGTGGTGATTCCAGCGCAGGCGGTCTCGCTGCTAGGCGCAAAGCAGACCGTGCTGGTACAGGTGCAGCCTGGCGTATTTGAGTCGCGTTCCGTGACCTTGAGCTACCAGGGGCCGCGCGAGGCCGTGGTGGCCACGGGACTGGAAGCCGGCGAGCAGGTCGTCAGCGAGAACATGCTGCTGCTGGCGCGCGAGTTCCGCTCGGCGCAAAACGAAGCCAAACCGGCTGAAACTTCAGACAAAAACAAGCTCGCAGCGCCCGCCAGTCCTGCGCAAGCAGCTATGAATAACGTAGCGCCAGCAACGCCATCAGCATCCGGCTCAAAGGCTCAACGATGAAACGCCTGATCCACTACGCGCTGCACCAGCCGCTTTTCATCGTGCTGGGCACGCTGCTGTTCATCATGTCTGGCGTGATCGCTTTCAAGAACCTGTCGGTTGAAGCCTTCCCCGACGTGACCGACACCCAGGTCACGGTGATCGCGCTCTACCCGGGCCGGGCCGCCGAAGAAGTTGAGAAACAGGTCACGCTACCCATAGAGACCGCGCTGTCCGGACTGCCCAATTCGATACGGCTGTTTTCTCACACGCAGTTTGGCCTGTCCTACACCGTCATCACTTATGACGATGCAGCCAACGTCAACATCGTGCGTCAGCAAGTCAACGAGCGACTGAACAGCGTGGATTTGCCGCCTGGCGCGCAAGTCAATGTGGCGCCCAACGCCACGCCGGTCGGCGAGGTGATGCGCTACCGCGTACGCGGCGACGGACAAACCCCAACCGACCTGCGCACGCTGGAAGACTGGGTGATTGAGCGCGGACTGCGCCAGGTACCCGGCGTGGCCGACGTGGTCGCCATGGGCGGCTTCATCAAGCAGTACGAGGTGCAACCCGACCTCGACAAGCTGCGCGCCTACAAGCTGACCTTTCAAAACCTGCTCGACGCGCTCGGCCGGGGCAACTCCAATGCCGGTGGCAGCTACGTGGCCCAGGGCCAGCAGCAGTTCGCAATTCGCGGCATCGGCCTGCTGCAGTCGGCTGACGACATAGGCCGCATCGTGGTCGCCGCCAGGGGCGCCACCCCGATCCTGATCCGCGACATTGCCGAGATCAAGATTGGCGCCGTGCCGCGCCTGGGCATTGTTGGCCAGGACCAGGACGATGACATCGTGACCGGCATCGTCATCATGCGCAAAGGCGAGAACCCCAGCATTGTGCTCAAGGGTGTGAAGGACAAGATTGCCGAACTCAACGCGCGCGGCCTGCCCAAGGGCGTGCAGATCCTGCCTTACTACGACCGCACCTGGCTGATGGGCAAGACGCTGACAACGGTGTTCAAGAACCTGGTCGAAGGTGCGCTGCTGGTCGCCCTGGTGCTCTATCTGTTCCTGTCCAACGTGCGCGCCAGCCTGGCCGTGGTGATGGTGATTCCGCTGGCGCTGCTGGCCACCTTCCTGGGCCTGAAGATCATGGGCGTGCCGGCCAACCTGCTGAGCCTGGGCGCGATGGACTTCGGCATCATCGTGGATGGCGCGGTGATCGTGATTGAAAACATCATGCACCGACTCGCGCAAAACCGCGAGGACATGCCGGAAAGCGAACGCCGCCAGACCATCATCGACGCGGCCAATGAGGTGGGCCGGCCGACGCTGTTTTCCATGCTCATCATCATTGCCGCGCACATCCCGATTTTTGCGCTGCAACGCCATGAAGGCCGCATCTTCCAGCCAATGGCGCTGTCGGTGACCACGGCCCTGGTCGGCTCGCTGATTTTCTCGCTGACCCTGGTGCCCCTGATGGCCTACTGGACGCTGCGCAAAAAGCTGCCGCACGGCGACAACCGCGTGGTCATGAGCTGCAAGCTCTTGTACGAGCCGGTGCTGGCCTGGGCGCTGGAGCGCCGCCGCACCGTGGTGGTGATCGCGCTTGGCGTCTTTGCGCTCAGCATGGTCGCAGCGGCACGGCTGGGCTCGGAGTTTTTGCCCGAGCTCAATGAAGGCACCTTCTGGGCCAACTTCGATATGCCGTCCAGCGTCTCCAGTGAAGAGGCCGCCAAGATTCTGCTGATGGCGCGCAAGGCGCTCAACAGCGTTCCCGAAGTGCGCACCGCCGTCTCCAAGGCCGGCCAGCCCGAAGATGGCACCGACCCCAAAACACTGAGCATGGCGGAGATTTTTGTCGACGTGAAGCCGCAGGAAGAATGGCGCAAAGGCCTGAGCCGCGACCAGCTGATCGAGGAGATGGACGCCAAGCTGCGCGCCATACCCGGCATAGACCCGGCGTTCTCGCAGCCCATACGCGACAACGTGCTGGAGTCTATCTCCCAGATCAAGGGGCAGATCGTGGTCAAGGTCTCTGGCGAGGACTTGAACGAGCTGCGCCGCGTGGCCGAAGCCATACAGCGCGAGATCAAGCAGGTGCAGGGCGTGCAGCGCGGCGAGATTGACCGGCTGGGCGATTTGCCGCAACTGGTAATAGACATTGACCGCGATCGCGCCGCCCGCCTGGGCCTGAACGTACAGGACATCCAGGACGTGGTCGAGGCCGCGCTCGGCGGCAAGGCGGCCACCCAACTATGGGAAGGCGAGCGCAAGTTTGCTGTTGCCGTGCGCCTGCCTGACGCCAAGCGGGTGATTGCGGCGCTGCCGCAAACGCTGATTCCCACACCCGACGGCGGCTACACCCAGCTCGGCAGCGTGGCGACTATCCGTGAATCCAATGGCGCCATGAACATCGCGCGCGAGGCCGGACGCCGCACCGTGGCCATAGGCATCTTCATCAAGGGCCGCGACATGGGCTCGGTGGTCAAGGACATGCAGACCCGGGTCGCGCAAAACGTCAAGCTGCCCAGCGGCTACACCGTGGGCTGGTCGGGTGAGTTCGAGAACCAGGAACGCGCCATGCAAAGGCTGTCTGTGGTGGTGCCGATTTCACTGCTGCTGATCTTTGTGCTGCTGTTCGACGCCTTCAAGTCCTTCCGCATGGCTGCGCTGATTCTGATCAACGTGCCGCTGGCACTGATTGGCGGCTTTGTGGCGCTGTGGATGTTCTCGATACCGCTGTCGGTCTCTGCGGCGATTGGCTTCATCGCGCTGTCAGGTCAGGCGGTGCTCAACGGTGTGGTGATGCTGTCGGTATTCCAGCAGCTGCAAAACGCCGGCCACAGCGTGCTCAACGCGGTCAAGCTGGGCTCGATGCAGCGTCTGCGCACCGTGCTGATGACCGCCATGCTGGCGGCGCTCGGCCTGTTGCCGATGGCGCTGTCGCATGACATTGGCTCGGAAACCCAACGCCCACTGGCGATCGTGGTGATTGGTGGCCTGATCACGGCAACCCTGCTCACGCTGGTGGTCTTGCCGGTGCTGTATGTGGCCTGGTTCAGCAAAGACAAAAAGCAGCCAAGCGATCCAAAACCAGCAGCCGTTGAAATTTCTGCATAACGTCAGCTAGCGTCACGTAAGCGTCATTGCAGGCACCAGATCGGGAACAAGGTTTCCGGCTCTGGTGCGCTCAGTGCGCGTGGCCCATCTCATCGGCGGCCCACAGCCGATGCGAATCTACCAGCACACGGCTGACGGACTCCAGCGTGTCCCAGCGCGCAGCGTCTGCTGCCAGCGTGGCCTCCAGCCCGGCGCGACGCGCCTGCAGCGCTTCTGTCAGGCTGAGCTCGCCCAGGCCATAAGCCTTGGCCGACAACAGGGCGACTTCCGCCATCGCTTGCTGCACCGCAGACAGACGTTGCCAGACCGCCGTGAAGTGGCTGGCCTGCAGCACCACCCGTTGGGCATCAGACGCCACTTTCTGCTGGATCAGCAGCAGGCGCTGCTCTGCCGCGTCGGCCAGGGCGAGTGCCGCTTTCTGGCCCGCCTCACGATGGGCGCCAGGCAAGGGGATGGCGACATACACACCAAGCACCGTTTCCAGGCCACCCCGCTCACGTGAAGCGCGAACGCCCAGCAGCGGATCGGGCCTGCTGTCTTGCAGCGCGCGCTGGCTTTGCAGCTGCGCCATGCGTAACTCGGCCTGGGCCAGCTCTATCTCATGGTTGTCGTCCAGAATATTGCGCTGCCAGAACTCGACTCCGCCCGGCAGTTCCAGGTGTTGGGTCAAAGGCGGCACGCCGTAGGGCGCCGCCCCAACGGCGATACCCGGAAAGCGTTTTTGCAGCTCCAGCCTTTGCAACTCCTCGCGGCCGCTGGCCTGCTGCTGAGCGGCCAGCGCGCGGTCCAGCTCGGCCTGCGCCATCAGCCGCTCCAGGCGCGGCGCATCGCCAGCTTTCACGCGGCGCGTGGCCACATGAAGCTGCTCCCTGACCAGCTCCGACTGCTGGGCCAGCAAGGCGCTTGCGCCACTTGCACGCTGCCAGTCGTACCAGCTCTTGAGCAGCGCACGCACGGCCTCGTGCCAGGCATCGGCATAAGCCGACTGCCCGACGAGCAAACCGGCAGCGCCAAGCGCGCGGTCCGTCTCGGCCTTGCCGCCCCAACGAATGCTGCGCTCCATGGCCAGCTCGCGCTCGGCGTATCTCGGACCCGTCGACTCACGGCGCTGCTGGGTTCCGGCCTTGAGGTTCCACTCATAAGTGCCAGCCACCAGACCTTGACCGCGCGCCTGCGCCACGGCCACAGCGGCACGCGCCGCCTGCACCTGGGGCAGGGCAGCGATCACCTCACGGGTGGGCGCTTCTGGCGGCAAGGCCAGCTGCTGCACCGTAGCCACCGCCTCGGCAGCCAGGCCCGGCTTGAGATTGTGCTGGGCAGCACTAAAAGACGCCAGCCCGCAAAGCAGCATGGCCAACAACAAACGGTTTGGCATTAAAAGCATGCGGCTCATACAAAACGTCCCGACAGCAACAAAGGCACAGCCCAATAAAAAACTTCGGGCGACTGAAAACAGCTGCGTAGCCTCTCGACCAGCACCGGCACATCGTCGACCCGCATCACCATGTAAACCAGCACCCGCCGCGCCCGACCTTCGACGCGCTCCATCATGCTGGTCAGCGATGCATATTCACCCATGCCATGACCGGACACCACGGAAAAACCCGGCACCAGGTCATGCTGCTCACGCAGCAAGTCCAGCACCTCGTCCTGCAAGGCCAGCGGCAACGCCAGGGTCAGCAGACATTGGGGAAGGGCAGGACCGGCCGGGACGGCAACAGCAGGCGTAGCTTGGTTCATGATGATGAAACGCCAAAACGGCGGTAAAGAATAGGCAACAAAACCAGCGTCAGCAGCGTGGCACTGAACAGCCCGCCGATCACCACGATCGCCAGAGGGCGCTGGACTTCAGAACCCGGCCCGGTGGCCAGCAGCAGCGGGATCAGTCCCAGCGCAGTGATGCTGGCCGTCATGAGCACCGGCCTGAGGCGCCGCAGCGCGCCCTGGCGCACGACCTCCGCCATGCTCGCGCCGCGCGCCAGCATCTGGTTGAAACAGGTCACCAGCACCAGGCCGTTGAGAACGGCAATGCCCATCAGTGCGATGAAGCCAACTGAAGCCGGCACAGACAGGTACTCGCCCGATACCAGCAGCGCCACCACGCCGCCTATGAGTGCAAACGGAATGTTGACAAACACCAGCAGCGCCTGGCGCATGGTGCCCAGGGTTGCAAACAGCAGCAGCACGATCAAGCCCAGAACCACAGGCACCACCAGCGCCAGCCGCGCGGCCGCGCGCTGCTGGTTTTCAAACTGTCCGCCCCAGCTCATGTGCACACCAGGGCCAAGCACCACGCTGCTGGCCACCGCCGCCTTGGCCTCATCGACAAAACTCACCAGATCACGGCCACGCACATTGGCGCGCACCACCGCCATGCGGGAAGAGTTCTCGCGCTCGATCTTGACCGGACCGTCCGTCACCTCCAGGGTCGCGAGCTGGCTCAGCGGCACCGAGCGACCGTCCTCCAGCGGCAAGCGCAACTGCGCAAAGGCCTGCGGCGACAACTGCGGCGCAGAGCCACGCACCAGCAGCGGAACACGCCTGCCGTCCAGCACCACTACGCCCACCGGCCGGCCCTCCACCAGCACCCGCAGATCATTCTGGATCTGCTCGGTGCTCAGGCCCAGCCGACCGGCCGCGACGCGGTCAATGGCGATCTGGAAATACTGCACGCCCTCGTTCTTGGTGGTGATGACATCCTCACTACCGGTGATGCCAGAGAGCACCTTGACGACCTGCTCGGCAAGCCGGCCCAGCTGCTGCGGATCGCTGCCGAAAATCTTCACGGCCAGATCACCGCGCACGCCGGACAGCATTTCCGATGTGCGCATCTCTATCGGTTGGGTAAAGCTCAGGCTTACGCCTGAGAACTCGGCACCAACCTTGCGCACCTCATCGAGCAGCGCCTCCTTGCTCGCAAAACGCCACTCGCTGCGCGGTTTGAGCACCAGGAATGAATCGGTTTCATTGAGGCCCATGGGATCGAGCCCCAGCTCGTCAGAGCCCACTCGCGCGACGATGCTGCGCACTTCGGGCACGGCCTGCAGGATGCGTTTTTGCAGCGCCCGATCGATCTCCATGGAGGTCAGCAAATTGATGGACGGCAGCTTCTCGACCTGCATGATGACGTCGCCCTCGTCAAGCGAGGGCATGAAGGACTTGCCTACCAGCGTGTAAAGGCCAAGAGAGGCCAACAACGCTAGCGCCGACAGCGCCACCACCAGACGGGCATGGCCCAGCGCCCAGTCCAGCAGCCGGGCGTAATGCCGCTCCAGCCAGCGCACCATGGGCGGCGAGGCATGCGCACCACCACGCAGGAAAATCGACGCCAGCACCGGTATCACCGTGAGCGACAGCAGCAAGGATGCCGCCAGCGCAAACATGATGGTGATGGCAACCGGAGAAAACAGCTTGCCTTCGAGTCCTTGCAAGGTCAGCAGGGGAACAAACACCATCATGATGATGAGCATGCCCGAAGTCACCGGCAAAGCCACTTCCTGCACCGCGCGGTAGACATCGTGCAACTGCAGTTTTCCGGCGGCGGTGGGCCGGGCCTGCAGATTTTCAACCACCACCACGGCCGCATCTACCAGCAGGCCAATCGCAATTGCCAGGCCGCCCAGCGACATCAGGTTGGCAGAAAGATTGAACTGCTGCATCAAGATCAAGGTGCCCAGCGCCGAAAGCGGCAAAATCAGCGCAACGACCAGCGCCGAACGCACATTGCCCAAAAACAGCAGCAGCAAAAACAGCACCAGCACAATGGCCTCGGCCAAGGCCTTGCTCACCGTGCCGACCGCGCGCTCGACCAGGTTGCCACGGTCATAAAACACCTTGACCGACATGCCTGGTGGCAGGGTTTTGGCCATCAGCTCGAGCCGCGCCTTGACATCGCGCACAACTTTCTGGGCGTTGGCGCCGCGCAGTCCCAGCACCAGTCCTTCAACCGCCTCGGTCCGACCGTCCTGCGTGACGGCGCCATAGCGCGTAAGACTGCCCATGCGCACCTGCGCCACATCACCTATGCGCACGGCCAGGCCGTCGCGGCTAAGAACCGCAATGGCCCGCACGTCATCGAGGTTGCGTATGCTGCCATCGCTGCGCACCAGCAAAGACTCTTCGCCGCTGGACAAGCGCCCGGCGCCATCATTGCGGTTGTTGGCCGCGAGCGCCGCCTGCACCTGCTCCAGCGATACATGGCGCGCCGCCAGCGCCGCCACATCGGGCACGACCTCGAACGCACGCACCAGGCCGCCCAGGGCGTTGATGTCGGCGACGCCGGCAATGCCGCGAAGTTGCGGCCGTATCACGGTGTCAAGCAGGGTTCGCTTGTCCATCAGCGAAGCCTCGCCCTCGATGGTGAACATGAACATCTCGCCCAGTGGCGTGGTGATGGGGGCCAGACCGCCCGACAAACCTGCAGGCAGATCAGCCATCACGCCAGACAGCCGCTCGTTGACCTGCTGGCGCGCCCAATAAATGTCGGTGCCATCGGCAAAGTCCAGCGTGATGTCGGCAATCGCGTACTTGGACTGCGAGCGCAGCATGGTCTGGTTGGGCAAGCCCAGCAACTCCTGCTCGATCGGAATCACCACCCGCGACTCCACCTCTGCCGGCGTCATGCCTGGCGCCTTCAGGATGATCTTTACCTGGGTGGACGACACATCCGGAAAGGCATCGATAGGCAAATCACGAAAAGCCAGCGCACCCGCCAACACCAGACCGGCCGTCAGCAGCAGCACCAGCAGCCGCTGCGACAAGGAAAAAGCAATCAGACGCGCCAGCATTATTTGCCAGCGCCAGTAGCTGCAGCAGCATCAGCGCCAAGGCCCAGCCAAGCGCCTTTGATGGCTGCCACGCCCTTGATGGCGACCTGGTCACCCGCCTGGAGTCCGGACAGGACCGGAACCTCCTTGCCGCCACCGTCACCGGTGCGGACCGCCACCGCGCGAAAGCCCTTGGGCTGGCGCACAAACACATAAGTCTGGCCCGCATGCTGCACCAGCGCCTGAATCGGAACGCTCAAAACAGCGGCCTCCCCGCTGCGAGGGGTTTGCCCCTGTGACCGGACCTGCACAAACTGGTTGATGCGCAAGCAATCCTCACGTCCTGTGAGCTCGGCGCGCAGCATCACCGCTTGCGTCAGGCTGCTCAGCTGGGGCGCTATGGCGACAATTTTTGCGGGCGACTTGCAGCCATCAACCGTGAGCAGATCCGCCACACGCAGGCCTTGTGCCTGCTGGCTGGACGCCTGCAAATCCATCACCAGCTGTCCGCCCCTGGCGATGCTGAGCACCGGGCTGCCGGCCTCCAGCCGCTGCCCGGGCAACACGCTTTGCGCCAGCACGACGCCCGCAGCGGGCGCCACCAAGGTGAGCAGTGGCGACAGGCTGGTCGTCATGGAGGCCGCGGCCAGCGCCGACTCGCTCAGGCCGACCAGCCGCAAGGCCTGGCGCCGCTCGCGCGCGGCCAGCGCGGCCATCTCATAGCCCGCACGCGACTCGTTGCGCCGGTGCTCGGAGACGATGCCGTCGGCAAACAGCTGTTCATCGCGCTGGGCCTTGCCTTGCGCCAGCTGCGCCTGGGCCTGCGCGGTCAGCCACTCGCGCTGCCACTCCACCAGCTGCGGGCTCATGATGCGCGCCACGGGCTGTCCGGCGCGCACCGTTGCCATAGTCGACACCAGCACGGCCTGCACAACGCCCGACACCGGCATGCTGAGCAGTTCGCTTTGCTGGGCTGGCAACACCACGCTGCCCTGCAAGACCAGACCGGCGCCGGTCGCCGCACGCGGCTGGACCGCCATCAGGCTCACGCCGGTGCCCGCGTTCAAATCTGCAGCCCACGGTATCAGCGCGGCAGGCTCTGCGGCAGAGCTCGGGGCCATGAAGCCAGCGCAAAGCGCCAAAGCCGCGATGCGCGCAGGAATCAATTTTCTGTGAATGGACATGGGGGCTTGGGTAGAAAAGGGGGAAAACCAGCTGCCAGCCTAGCGGGCAACCATGTCAGTTTAATGTTTTAAACGGTTGCAGCACTTAAGCAGGATCAAACAAGCCGCATACAAGCCAGCGCCCAGACACTACAAAAACAATAGCTGCCTGCGCCGGATTAACGGGCGCTACGGCACTTTTTCTCTATGAAAAGAATGCCAGCCCGGCAAGCGCAGCCTGGCGCGGGTCCGCGGCCTGGGTCACGGCGCTGACCACTGCGACGCCATCAACGCCGCAAGCCAGTACGCCGGGCAACAGCGCCAGCGAGATGCCGCCAATGGCGACCACGGGGTAGGGCGCGGCCTGTGGCACCCAGAGCTTGAGGCGCTCCAGCCCCACCGGCCCATAAGGCATGACCTTGAGCGTGGTCGGGTAAACCGGACCAATCGCCAGATAAGAAGGCTGCACGGCATGCGCGCGCGCCAGCTCGGCCGGCGTATGCGTGCTCAGGCCAAGACGCAGGCCGGCGCGGCGCAGCCCTGCAATATCGGCCGTGTCCAGGTCTTCCTGACCCAGATGCACGCCATAAGCCCCAGCGGCCAGCGCAAGCTGCCAGTGGTCGTTGATAAACACCTGCGCGCCCGCCACAGCGCGCCCGGCAGCGACGGCAGCATGAATCTGCCGCTCAATCTCGGCCGGCGCGTGGTCTGCGGCCTTGATGCGCAACTGGACCGTGCGCACGCCCCAGTCCAGCAGACGCTGGACCCCGTCGGCATCCGGCACCACCGGGTAAAAGCCGGTGCGGCCTGTCAGGGGAGAAAAAGCATCTGGCGTCATGGCAATCATCGCTTGGTATCGGCTCAGGAGGCATGCCAGAACGGCATGCCAACGGTAGAGGTGGAAGCCCGCGCGGCGGCGTGCTCGGGCATGGGCGTGGACTCGTAAGCGGCGCGGCCTGCGGCCACGCCATCGGCAAAGGCGCGCGCCATGCGCACCGGGTCACCGGCCTGCGCCACGGCGGTGTTGAGCAGCACCGCGTCAAAGCCCAGCTCCATGACTTGCGCCGCATGCGAGGGCCGGCCCAGACCGGCGTCCACGACCAGCACCGCATCGGGCAAACGCCGGCGCATGGTCTCCAGCGCAAAAGGGTTCAAAGGTCCGCGGCCTGTGCCAATCGGCGCGGCCCAGGGCATCACGGCGGCGCAGCCGGCGTCACGCAGGCGCTGGGCAATCACCAGGTCATCGGTGGTGTAGGCAAACACAGCAAAACCCTCGCGCCCCAGAACCGTGGCCGCATGCAAAGTTGCATGCGTGTCGGGCTGCAGCGTGTAGTCGTCGCCTATGACTTCTAGCTTGATCCAGGTCGTGCCAAAAATCTCGCGCGCCATCTGCGCCAGCGTGATGGCCTCCTCGGCGCTATGGCAACCCGCGGTGTTCGGCAGGATGTGGCAGCCAAGGGCCTGGATGCGCTGCCAGAAACTGTTGCCGCCGCCGCTTTCAGGCTGCAGTCGGCGCAGTCCGACCGTCAGCACCTCGGTCCCCGAAGCCGCCACGGCCTGACTCAAAACCTGCGGCGAAGGGTAATGCGAGGTACCGAGAAAAAACCGGCTCGACAGCGTGGTGCCGGCCACAGTCCAGGGACTGCCGTGGGCGATAGAGGATGCGGTGGGTATCGTCATGTCATTTGCTCCACAAGGCCGCCGTACCAGCAGACGCCGCGGAACTGGCTCTGCCAGGCAGCTGGCGTCGCCCCCTGCAAGGGGGGTAGGGTGCTACACGAAGTGAGCATACGGAGGGGGTGTTCATATTCAGCCTCCTGCAATTGGTGTGATCACATCAATGCGGTCATCTGCCTGCAAGCGGCGCTCCGGCCACTGCGCACGCGGCACAAAAGTGCTGTTGATCGCGCAGGCAAAAGCGCCCTGCAAGGCGTAGCCCTGGTCCAGCAGCAAGGCTTGCAGGGTCGTGGCCTGGGTGTCCAGGCGCTTGCCGTTCAAGGACACTTGCAAAGCCGGAGTCGTCATGTTGTGCATGCCAGGAGTTTATGGGCCAATTCGTCGACCAGGGCGGGCGCGCACAAATAGCCGTGGCGATACAAGCCATTGATGTGCCAGACCCCGTCTTGCTGCACCACCGCCGGCCTGTGGTCGTCCAGCGCCGGTCGCAGCGCCGCGTTCATGCGCAGCACGCGCGCCTCACCAAAAGCCGGGTGCAGGCTGTAAAGCGCGCTGGCCAGTTCGAGCACCGAGCGCACCGTGACCGGACCGCTGTCCTCGGACTCAAGCTCGGTCGCGCCCACCACAAACTGGTGGTTGGGGCGGGGCGCAACATAAAGCTGGTAGCGCGGGTGCATCAGGCGCACCGGGCGCTGCAGGTTGACACCCGCGCACTCAACCCGCAGCACCTCGCCGCGCACGCCGCGAATGCCTGGCAACTGGGCCTTGCTGCCCACGCCGCGTGCATCCACGGCCCAGTCAACGCTGTAGGCCGCGTCGGCACAGACGATGCGGTGCGCCTCAAGGCTGACAACACTTTGCGCTTCATGCCAGCTCACGCCCAGCCGGTCCAGCTCACGGCCCAGCGCCGCCATCCACTGGTCGTTGGCCAGCTGGCCTTCACCGGCCAGATATAGGCCGCCACCAAAGCGCCCGGCCAGCATGGGCTCGTAGCCGGCCAGCGCCGCACCATCAAGCGTCTGCACCTGTGAAAGACAGGCCGCGGGCAGTTTGTGGTGCAGCAGGCGCGAAAAGTGTTCCAGCGAGGCCTGATCGGGCGCGTGGGCCACGACCAGCGTGCCTTGCTGGCGGTAGTAGACCTCCTCGCCGGAGGCTTGCGCAAGTTCGGCAATCCACTGCGGCCACAGCTGCATGGAACGCTGGCCCAGCGCGAAGACAGCCTCATCAGACACTGCCAGCTCAGCCAGCGGCGACAGCATGGCAGCCGCTGTTTGCGACGCGGTCGCCAGATCGTCACGCTGGCGCGCATCAAACAGGCTCACGCGACAACCCATTCGTGCCAGGCGCCAAGCCAGGGTGCGGCCCGCCAGGCCTGCGCCGGCAATACCAATGTGAGGACTTGTCATGCTTGTTTTGTCTGTCTTGAAAATGCTGTCATGAGTAAATTTCGCTACCGCCTTCGCGGAACTCCTTGGCCTTGCCCTGCAGCGCGGTAGCGATCTGCTTGATAGCAATCACGCCGGGGCGGGCGCGCACCAGGTTTTCACGAATGGCGATGTATTCCATTTCGGGGGCGATGATGCCTTTGCGGGCATAGTGCATCTGCGAGACGTTGGCGCCAGCCTTGGCGCGACGCGGCACGGGTGCATGCGCCATGCGTAAGGCGCTCAAGCCGCGCGTGATGTCAATCGTGGCGGAACCAGGAAAAGGGACTCGCGCAATGCGACAGGTGAGGTCGTTGCTATCGACAGTAAGACGGGCTTTAGCCATGACTTGGGTCTCCAGAGTTCCAGAAGGTGGGAGTGCCTGCCTGGGGAGCCGGAAGTCCACTGAGGGTGCCGGAGCCAAGTGCTTTGTTTCCTACGCGGGGATGACCCCAATCAGGTTCAGCGGGTCTCGCATCTGCGATCTCAGCCTCAGATGAAACATCTTTGGCACCCCGACAAGCTGCCCCATTGTAGGCAGGCCGGCAGCCCGCGGCAAATGGCCGCAAGGATTCCGGCCCTTGGGTCAACTTTACAAACCATCACCACCGCGCAATGGCGCGTACACAGAGTGGCGCCAAACTTGCCCTCAACCTGTTGCCAATTCCGGATATCAGGCACCTTCTCGAAAGGAAGCTTTCCATGAAATTCGCTGTCAAACCTTCTGTCGGCCTCAATGGTCTCATCCTCGCCGGCCTGCTGGCCACCCTGGGTAGCGCCGCCATGGCGCAAGGCGCAGGCGCACCGGCCAACGCCGCGCCCGCTGCTGGCACCCATGCCGTCCATGATGGCTGGGGCAGACACGACCCAGCCAAAATGCAGGCGTTGATTGCGCGGCACCAGGGGGACCTCAAAGCCAAACTGAAAATCACGCCCGCCCAGGAAGGCGCGTGGACGGCCTACGCCGCCAGCATGCAGCCACCTGCTCACGGCGCGCGTCCCACGCCCGAGCAACGTGCTGAATTCGACAAGCTGACAACCCCCGAGCGCATAGACAAAATGCGCGCCCTGCGCACCCAGCACATGCAGGAGATGAGCGTCGCCATGGACAAGCGCGCCGACAGCACCAAGGCGCTGTATGCCGCACTGAGCCCGGAGCAAAAGAAAACCTTTGATGCCGAGCATCAGCGCGGTCGTCATGGCGAGCACGGCGGCCATTTCGGCCCCGGTCCAAACAAGGGCTGATTCCAAAAAGCCTCTTGGTCGCCCGCGCCTGAGCGGGGTTGGCGATACGAAAGGCCCGTGCCTGCGTCTGCAAAGACACGAGCACGGGCCTTTTCGCGCTTTAGCCAGCCATCAGGGTTTTGAGTTCACCGCTGGCAATCAGCTGCCTCAGATCGGTCGCACCTCCGACCAGCACGCCACGCACAAAGACCATGGGAAAGGTCGGCCAGCCACTCCACATCTTCAGCGCGTTGCGCTCGCGCCAACCCTTGAAATAATTGCCGTATTCCAGGTAATGGTGGGCGACGCCGGCGGCATCAAGCGCCTTGCGCGCCTTGCCGACAAAGGGGTTGGTGCCCATGCCAACCACAACCACCGCGTGCGCCGCGATGTCGGCCTGCACTTCCTGAACGATGGCCTGACGGTGTGAGGCGATGGTGTTGCGAATGGCGGGATGAATATGGGCCTCATCAAGCACTGGTCTGGACATATGAAACTCCTGCGTGGACAAGCCGAAAAAATCACAGCATAACGCGCGGCAACCAATGGGCAGGTTGCAGACAGCAGCGACACTCCAGGCCATCGCAGCATGTCGTTTCAGACCGCAACGCCGACCCGCGTAGGACAACATCCAGCATGCTTAAAAACTCAAAAATGACTTACTAAACTCAGCGCATGATTGAAATCCGCAAAGGCCAAGCGCCCAAAACGCTCACTCGCGAGGCGTTTCATGAGCGCTTCATGCTGTCTTTTTTTGACCCCGCCTACATGGCCGAAAAAGAGGCCATCGCACGACTCGAAGAAATCGCCTGGCTAGCCTATCAGGAGGGCCGCAAAGCGCCGCTGACCCGCCAGGCGGGCCCAGGCTATGCAGACCCGGACTATCAACTGTCTGTAGAATGGCTTGAAACCAAAAACCGCCTTGAAAAGGCCCAGACGGTTCAATCCGACCCCGCGAGCGCTTCGCGCGTGCTGCTGGTCTGCGGGTCTGCCCGCAATGACGGGACTTGCCCCGGGGAAATCTCGAAGTCATGGCGGCTCGTCCAGCTGGCCAAAGCGGTGCTTGCGTCCGCGGGCATGGTCGTCGACGTGCTTGACCTGAGCTTGCTGACTTCGAGCTACCAGCTCCACATTCATCCTTGCAAGGGCTGCGTGTCTACCGCCATGCCGCTGTGTCATTGGCCCTGCAGCTGCTACCCGAATCATTCACTGGGTCAGACCGGTGACTGGATGGCTGACATTTATGAACGCTGGACTGCGGCCCATGGCGTGATCATCGTCACCCCGGTTTACTGGTACCAGTCACCCAGTCCGCTCAAACTCATGGTGGATCGACTGGTCTGCGCAGATGGCGGCAACCCGGACCCGACCACGACGCACGGGAAAAAACCAGCCGAAGCAAAAGCCATTGAAATGCAAGGCTGGCACTACCCCAAACACCTGAGTGGGCGCGCCTACGGCGTGCTGGTGCATGGCGATGTAGCGGGTATTGAAGATGCACGCCGCAGCCTCTGCGACTGGCTCGACTGGATGGGCCTGATTGACGCGGGCACACAGGCCAGGCTGGATCGCTTCATTGGCTACTACGAGCCCTATGCCAACAGCCACGAAGCATTGGACGCCGACCTGGCCGTGCAGGCCGAGATGCGCAACGTGGCCAGCGCGGTAGCCCATGCCGTCACTGCGCTACGCAATGGAGCCCTGACCCAGCCAGACAAAGATCTGAAGCGGCCGCGCCCCAAATAGGGCTGCCGCATCATCCAGAGAATCTGACGACGCCCACAAAAAAGCGCCCATTTCTTGCGAAACCGGGCGCCCAACCCATCCCTTCCAAACTGAGGTCTAAATATTAAAAAGCCGCGCTTGGCGAGCGTGAATTCTGCGCTGCATCCGGTGAATCTACGGTAGCTGGCCAGAGGTGTTTACGTTGGCGCCGGCACTTCCAGACGCAGCCCCTGAACCCGTGCCCTGCATACGCTGACCCGAACGTGCGGCATTCTTGACATGCTTGCCGCTGCGCCGGCTTGCATCCACGGCCTGATCAGTGCTGGCGTTGGTGTTGGTGTTGGCATTACTGGATGCATTGGCCCGCGCATCTGCGCCTACGTTGGCATTAACGCCAGTGCGCACACCGACATCCAAGCCTGTTCCGGCTCCGGACGAGGACGTGCCGGCGCCCGCATTGACACCGACGCCCGCACCAACACCCACACCAAGCTGCGCATGCGCAGTCATTGCCAACATGGCATTAAGCGCAACGGCGACCGAAAGGATTCGCATGGAAAATTTTCTCATCTATGACTCCTTCAATACCAGCCCCACAAGGCGTGGGGCTTGATTTCAATTTAGGCCGCGCCCAGGCATGGGCTTATCGGATGGCCGCGTCCGTAAGCGTAGGACGGCAGGCTTCATGGCCAGACCACAGGTTGTCGCCAAGAAGTCCTGCCGAGCTTCACTGGGCTTGCTGTCCTACAGGCGCGGCAAATATGGCGGTATAACAATGACTTGTGCCATTCCTGACCGCTCATGCCCTCATCTGAATCACCCAACAACGCCGCTGACGGCCCTGCTGCCAATATCTTGATCGACGACCTGCGTGCGGATGCCGATGCGCTGGCCGCCACGCAAGAGGCCATCGCCATGGCAGCCATCAGTTTTTCAGTCAAGGTCTTGACGGTCAACATCCACAAGGGCTTTACCTTTTTCAACCGCAAGTTCATCCTGCCCGAGTTGCGCGAAGCGGTACGCAGCATAGGCGCAGATGTGGTTTTTCTCCAGGAAGTCACGGGCACCCACGCCAAGCACCCTGACCGTTATGAGAATTACCCCGACACGCCACATTACGAGTTCCTGGCCGACACCATCTGGCCGCAATACGCCTATGGCCGCAACGCCGTCTACACCAATGGCGACCACGGCAATGCCGTTTTATCGAAGTTCCCTATCGTGCGTTTTGAAAACCACGACATCTCCATCAGCGGCCCGGAAAAGCGTGGCCTGCTGCATTGCGAATTGCAGATGCCGGACCGCAGCATCAACCTGCACGCGATCTGCGTACACCTGAGCCTGACCGAGTCGCACCGGACCCAGCAGATGGACCGGTTGTGCCGGCTGGTGCACAGCGCCATTCCACCGCAGTCGCCTGTGATCGTGGCCGGCGACTTCAATGACTGGCGCCACCGCGCGCACGCGCAGCTTGAAAAAGGCGCCGACCTGCATGAGGTGTTTGTGCAGGCCTATGGGCAAGCTGCCCGCACCTTTCCGGCGCGGCTGCCTATCTTGCGGCTGGACCGCATCTATGTGCGCAATGCCATCGGCCATGCGCCCATGGTGTTGCCGCACAAACCCTGGTCTCACCTGTCTGACCACGCGCCTCTCGCTGCAGAAATAGAAATCTAGCGGCCTCGGCCTCAAGGCCAAGCCAGCGCTTGCTGCTGGCCCTGCACGTCCACACTCAAGGCGCGACCGGTTGACTTGCTGTTGCAGCCGGTGGGCTCGGCAGATCGCGCGCGGTGTCGGGCGCGGGCAGGACGGCATCGCGGGGATCGGGCGAGGCCGGCGCTGCGGGCTGGGTTGGGCGGGAACTTGAATTTCGTTCGTCCTGCATCACGGGCGCCGAGTCAGGCACACCGCTGCGCCTGGCGGGATTGCGGTTCAGTGGGTTTTTCAGTCTGGGTTGCGGCGCCTGCGCTACAGGCGCGGTAACTGGCGCTGCTGTCATTTGAGCCACTTGCGCCATCACCCAGCCGGGCGCGAGCGCCGCAGTGATCAGCACAGCGGCTGCCACGCCCTTTGTAAACCCGGTCGCTACAGCTGCTTTGTCCATGCTCGAACTCCTGTGTAAAACGCCATAAGCTCAAAAAAAGAAGCCTCGCCAAGCGCCACTTTATCCCCAAGCCCTCAGCCCGACCTCAAGCGCGCTTTGCCCTGAATACGCCGCTGTTAAGATTCTCCCCTTTGGGCTAGCCCTCACGGGTGCGCGATTTTCTCTCTTTATACGCGGCAACGCGACGCTATCCCTCATGACCGTTGCCCTTCCGGCCAGCAGCACCGCCAGCTTCGAAATCAAGAGCGCCAACCTTCCTCTGGTGGCGCTACTGCTCAAGTCCCCTGATCTGGGCCTGCTGTCACGCGAGCTGGCCTTGCGCTTTGGTGACATTCCTGATTTCTTTGACAACGATCCCTTGATCGTCGAGCTTTCGGCGCTGGCCGCCGATCTGACGCCCATAGATTTTTCGGCGCTGCTGACCTTGGTGCGCCAGTACCGCGTCGCGCCGATCGCCGTGCGTGGCGGCAGTCAGGCGCAAATGGCGGCCGCAGCCGCTGCAGGTCTGGTCGCCGCGCCAGATGCGCGCGTCATCGCACCAGCCTCAAGCGCGCCAGCCAATGCCAAGGCCGCGCCTGCCGAAATGCCCGCAGCACCGCCGCCCGGCGCGCTGGTCATAGACCGACCACTGCGCTCAGGCCAGCAGGTGTATGCGCGCGGACGCGACCTGGTGGTGCTGGCCATGGTCAATGCTGGCGCGGAAGTCATCGCTGACGGCCATATCCATGTTTATGCGCCGTTGCGGGGCAAGGCCATGGCCGGCGCGCGCGGCAACACCGATGCACGCATTTTTGCGCTGGCGCTTGAGGCCGAGCTGCTGAGCATCGCCGGCGTCTACAGAACCAGCGAAAAACCATTGCCCGCCAGCGTACAGGGCCGGCCAACACAGGTACGCCTGATCGCCGGCCCGGATGGTGACAAGCTCGTGATGGAAGCGATGTGAGACTCAGCCCCTCGCTTGCCGCCACACCCAACCCCTTATTCAGTTTCTAAAAGGACATTCCCCCCATGGCAAAAATCATTGTGGTCACATCAGGCAAAGGCGGCGTGGGCAAAACCACCACCAGCGCCAGCTTTGCAACCGGCCTGGCGCTGCGCGGCCACAAAACCGCGGTCATAGACTTCGACGTCGGTCTGCGCAACCTTGACCTGATCATGGGTTGCGAGCGCCGCGTCGTTTATGACCTGATCAACGTCATCCAGGGCGAGGCCACGCTGAACCAGGCGCTGATCAAAGACAAGCAATGCCCCAACCTCTATGTGCTGGCCGCATCGCAGACCCGCGACAAGGATGCGCTGAGCAAGGACGGCGTAGAGAAGATACTCACCGACCTGGCGGCCATGGAGTTCGAATACATCATCTGTGACTCCCCGGCGGGCATTGAAACCGGCGCGCTGCTGGCCATGCACTTTGCCGACGAGGCCCTGGTGGTGACCAACCCCGAAGTCTCCTCGGTGCGCGACTCCGACCGCATTCTGGGCATGCTGGCGAGCAAGACCAAGCGCGCCATTGAAGGCGGCGACCCAATCAAAGAGCACCTGTTGATCACGCGCTACAACCCCAGCCGTGTTGACCAGGGCCAGATGCTGTCGATTGACGACATCAAGGACATCCTGCGCATCAAGCTGATTGGCGTGATTCCAGAGTCCGAAGCCGTCCTGCAGGCGTCCAATCAGGGCGTGCCTGCAGTGCACATGGAAGGCAGCGATGTGTCGGAAGCCTACAAGGACGTGATTGATCGCTTCCTGGGCGAAGACAAGCCGCTGCGCTTTGTGGATGCACCCAAAGTCGGTTTCTTCAAACGCGTCTTCGGAGGCAAGTAAAGCGCCATGGCTTCATTCCTTTCATTTCTGCTTGGCGAAAAGAAAAAAACCGCCAGCGTCGCCAAAGAGCGGCTGCAAATCATCCTGGCGCATGAGCGCACCGGTCGCAACCCCAAGCCCGACTACCTGCAAGACCTGCAGCGCGACCTGATTGCCGTGATCGCCAAATATATCCACATCAATCCGGAAGACATCAAGGTCAACCTGGAACGCCAGGACAACCTTGACGTGCTGGAAGTCAAAATCGAGCTGCCGGACAAGAAGTAAACGGCACCACGGCGTCGTTGCAAGCTTGCGCCGCATCAAAATTGCGGTGAAAGCAGCCAGCTATCATCAGCGCCATGCTGATTGAAACTCTGGGCGCGGCGCGCGATATGGGCCGGATCAACGAGATTGCTGGCGTACTGATTCGCCACGGTCTGGGCGACAGCGTGCGCCGTCTGGGCTTGGCAGACCCACTCGAACGCGCCGGCCACGTCATCAAGTGGGACAGCGCGGCGGATCTTGCGCGCATAGACCCGCCGGTGCAAGTTCGTCTGGCGATGCAGGAGCTGGGCCCCACTTTTGTCAAGCTCGGGCAGATTCTGGCTGGTCGCGCAGACCTGTTTGGCCCCGAGTGGATCACCGAGTTTCAACGCCTGCACAGCCAGGTGCCTTCGGTTCCTCTGGACAGCCTGCGCCCACAGCTGCGCCAGGACTTGGGCGGTGAACCCGAGCAGGTGTTTGCGCGCTTTGACGTCAAGCCCCTGGCGGCGGCCTCGATTGCCCAAGTGCACCGCGCGCAACTCAAGGACGGCACAGAAGTCATCGTCAAGATACGTCGCCCCGGGATACGCGAGGTGATAGACGCAGACCTGCGCCTGCTCAACCGTCTGGCCTGCATCGCAGAAAACAATATACCTGCGCTCAAGCCCTACCGCCCGCGTCAGCTGGTGCAGGAGTTTGCACGCTCGCTACGCCGTGAACTCGACCTGGCCGCAGAGTGCCACAGCGCCGAGCGGATTGCCGCCAACTTCGTGGCTGAGCCGAATGTGCTGATTCCGCGCGTGCACTGGGCCTACACCGGAGAGCGTGTCAACACACAGGATTTTGTGGGCGGCATCGCCGGCGAACAACTCGACCAGCTGACGACCGAGGCGGGCTTTGACCGAACGCTGCTGGCCCAGCGCGGTGCCCAGGCGGTGCTGAAAATGATCGTTCAGGACGGCTTTTTCCATGCCGACCCGCATCCCGGCAATGTGTTCTACCTGCCCGGCAACCGGATTGCCTTCATAGACTTCGGCATGGTCGGCCGGCTGTCGCCGCAGCGGCGCGAAGAGTTGCTGCAACTGCTGCTGGGTCTGGTCGAGCGCGACTCGCAGGCGGTCGCCGACGTGCTGATGGACTGGACCGGTGATGGCCACGGCCTGGACCTGCTGCAGCTGGAGGCGGAAATCGAGACCTTTGTCGACCAGTACCACGGCACACCGCTGGCACAGCTCAATCTCGGGCAGATGCTGGCCGATGTCACCGTCATACTACGCGAGCACAAACTGGCACTGCCTTCGGATCTGGCGCTGCTGATCAAGGCCTTTATATCGCTTGAAGGCATGGGCCGCGGTCTGGACCCGGGCTTTCACATGGCCTCCGAGGCGCTGCCCATGCTGCGCCAGGTCATGCGTTCGCGCTACCAGCCCAAAGCCGTGGCCAAACGCGGCTGGAAAGCGCTGCGGCGTGCGCTCAGCCTGGTCGAACAGCTGCCGCATGACCTGTCGCGCCTGCTGCGCAATGCACGCCGCGGCCATCTGAGCGTTGGCATAGAGCTGGCCCACCTCAAGCGCGTGGGCGACCAGATAGACCGCGCCGCCAACCGCCTGGCCATGGCGTTGATCATCGCCGCGCTCATCATTGGCTCGTCCATCGTCATGACGGTCAAGGGAGGCCCGACGCTGTTCGGTTTGCCGGTGTTTGGCTTTCTGGGGTTTTGCGGCGCCGTGGCCGGCGCCCTGTGGCTGGTGCGGGCCATCAGTCGCAGCAGCCACGACACCGAAGACATCTGACCGGCAAGAACGAGCTTTATGGCGGCGTCTTGCGCCCGCCTGGTTCAGTGCCCGGCTGTTTTCCCGCGTCTGGCCTGTGTCTGGTTGCTGCTGCCCAAATGGGCCTCGCGGTCGCTCCGGCTGTCGGGCGTGCGCTTGGCCTCGTTTTTTTGTGTCAGGGGCTGCTCGCCCACCTTGTTGTGGTCATTAGCGAGCTTGCCGCTATGCGGGGCCTGTTCATCACGCGGGTTGGGCTTGTGGGGCATGGTGTTTCCTTTAAGTGTGACAACAAAGGCATGGCGGCAGCGTCGCCCGCCTTGGGCAAGAGCGCGGCGCACCGCATCCTTGCCACCAGCCCATTGTGCGAAGGCCCGGTCGCCCCGCCTGTCAGACAGCGCCGCTTATCGTGACATGTGGGCCTGGCAATTCCGGTTCGGGGACGCCGTCAAAACCCAAAACGCTATTAATTTAATAGCTGGCTGCGCCCGTCGAATGAGCGTTAAAGGCACTTTTCAGCATCAGTCGGCGGCTCAACCCGCTACTTCGGCAATACACATGGGCTCGATCTTGTGGCCGTCCAGGTCCTGCACAGTGCCAGCGTACTTCGCCATCAGTGCTCGCACAGCCGGTTTCGCGCAGCGCTGCAAGGCCATCAACACCGCGTGGTCTGGGTGCTCTACACCGTGACGGCTACGCAAATCATGCTGGATCTGCCCCAGCAATGAAGCCGCCATTTCCGCATCAGCCATGGCCCGGTGCGCACGGCCCGCCTTGGGCAGGTGGTGGTAATCGACCAGCACACCGAGCTTGTGGCTGGGTGCCTGCGGGTACAGCCTTCTGGACACCAGCAAAGTGCAGGCGAAAGGCTGAGGCGCGTCCTCGCCGGCCCTGGCCAGCTCAGCTTGCCAGAAGCGTTTGTCAAACGAGGCGTTGTGCGCCACCATGGGCGCGCCAGCCACAAACCGGCTGGCATCACGCATGACTTGCCTGGCCGAAGGCGCCGTGGCCAGCATGGCGTTGCTGATGCCGGTCAGGGACTCAATGAAATAGGGAATGTGCTGGCCGGCGTTCATCAGGCTCTGGAAACGATCGACCACCCGGCCTGCCTCCACCAGCACTATGGCGACTTCGGTCGCACGGTCACCCTGATCAGGCGACAAGCCGGTGGTTTCAAAGTCGATGACCGCGATCAGGCTCATGCCTGAACCGCAGCAGCGCCTGCCTTAGATGTCAATATTCGCAGCGCGCAAGGCGTTTTGCTCAATGAACTCGCGGCGCGGCTCAACCTCGTCACCCATCAGCATGGTGAACACGCGGTCGGCTTCAATCGCGTCGTCGATCTGCACACGCAGCAAGCGCCGCACGGTCGGATCCATGGTGGTTTCCCAGAGCTGGGCCGGGTTCATCTCGCCCAGCCCTTTGTAGCGCTGGCGTGCCGTCGCGTTCTCTGCCTGGCCTATCAGCCACTTCATGGCCTGACGGAAGTCGCTGACTTTTTCTTCCTTCTGACGCTCGCCTTCGCCGCGCATGACCTTGGCGCCTTCGCCAATCAAGTCCTTGAAGGTCGCTGCAGCATCTGCCAGCGTCGCGTAGTCAGCGCCGTGCACAAAGTCTTGCGTGAGCACGCTGCTCTTGACGTTGCCGTGGTGACGGCGGCTGATACGCAGAATCGGCTTGTCGCTACGCACATCAAACTCGCCTGCCACTTCAGCAGTGGGCAAGAACTTTTGCAGCAGTGCGGCAGAGGCTTCAGCGTCGGGCACGGTATCCAGGTTGAGAGAAATGCCGTCGGCAATGGCCTTGAGCGCTTCGGCATCCATGAAGTCACGCAGACGTGCGATCACGGATTCGGCCAGCTGGTGCTTGCGTGCCAGCTCTGCGAGGGTGTCGCCACTCAGCACGGTGCTGCCTTCAGCTGCGGTTTGCAGTGACGCATCCTTGAGTGCAATACGCAGCAAAAAGCCGTCCAGCGCTGCCGTGTCCTTGAGGTATTGCTCTTCCTTGCCGGCCTTGACCTTGTACAGCGGTGGCTGGGCAATGTAGATGTGGCCACGCTCGACCAGTTCGGGCATCTGGCGATAAAAGAAGGTTAGCAGCAGCGTTCGGATGTGCGCGCCGTCAACGTCGGCATCGGTCATGATGATGATGCGGTGGTAGCGTAGCTTGGCCACGTTGAAGTCATCGCTGCCGGTGGTGCCGCCTGCCTTGCCGATGCCGGTGCCAAGCGCGGTTATCAGCGTGAGAATTTCATTGCTGGTCAGCAGCTTTTCGTAGCGCGCTTTTTCAACGTTCAGGATCTTGCCGCGCAGCGGCAAAATGGCCTGGAACTTACGATCACGACCCTGCTTGGCAGAACCACCGGCGGAGTCACCCTCGACCAGGTAGATTTCGCACATGGCAGGGTCTTTTTCCTGGCAGTCAGCGAGCTTGCCGGGAAGGCCCATGCCGTCGAGCACGCCTTTGCGACGCGTCATGTCGCGGGCCTTGCGGGCCGCTTCGCGTGCACGCGCAGCTTCGATGATCTTGCCGACAATGATCTTGGCGTCGTTAGGGCGTTCCTGCAGGTAGTCATGCAGCAGCTTGCTGACGATGTCTTCCACCGGACCACGCACTTCACTGGACACCAGCTTGTCTTTGGTCTGGCTGGAAAACTTGGGTTCGGGCACTTTGACAGACAGAACGCAGCACAGGCCTTCACGCATGTCGTCACCGGTGACCTCAACCTTGGCTTTTTTGGCCAGCTCACTGTCGTCGATGTACTTGTTGATCACACGCGTCATAGCGGCGCGCAGGCCGGTCAGGTGGGTACCACCGTCACGCTGTGGAATGTTGTTGGTGAAACACAGCACCTGCTCGCTGTAGCCGCTGTTCCACTGCATGGCGACTTCAACACCGATGTTGGTGCCCTGGTCGCTCTGACGGTCGCCCATGGCCGCAAACACGTTGGGGTGCAGAACCGTCTTGCCCTTGTTGATAAAACCAACAAAGCCCTTGACGCCGTCAGCGCCCGCAAAGTCATCTTCCTTGCCAGTACGCTCGTCCTTGAGGCGGATCTTCACGCCATTGTTCAAGAAGCTCAGCTCGCGCAGGCGTTTGCTCAAGATCTCGTAATGGAAATCGTTGTTTTCCTTGAAGATGTCGGTATCGGGCAGGAAGTGGACTTCAGTGCCGCGCTTGTCGGTATCGCCCATCACCTTCATAGGTGAGACTTCAACGCCATTGACCGTTTCAATGATGCGGTTTTGCACAAAACCCTTGGAGAACTCCATGGTGTGCACTTTGCCGTCGCGTCGAATCGTCAGGCGCAGCATCTTGGAAAGCGCGTTCACGCAGCTCACGCCCACGCCATGCAGGCCGCCCGAAACCTTGTAGCTGTTCTGGTTGAATTTTCCGCCGGCATGCAACTCGGTCAGGGCAATCTCGGCTGCAGAGCGCTTGGGCTCGTGCTTGTCGTCCATCTTGATGCCGGTCGGAATGCCGCGACCATTGTCTGTAACGCTGACCGAGTTGTCGCTATGGATGGTCACGACGATATCGTCGCAATGGCCTGCCAATGACTCGTCGATCGAGTTGTCGACCACCTCAAACACCAGATGGTGCAGGCCGGTGCCGTCAGAGGTATCGCCGATGTACATGCCAGGACGCTTGCGCACGGCCTCCAGGCCTTCCAAAATCTGGATTGAACCCTCACCATAGGCTTCTGACGCGCCAGCTTGGTTGGTGTCGATCTTGGGCTGGAAATTGGAACTTCCCTCACCTGCGGCGCCGTCATTGACGTTCACCAGATCGTCGTTGTTGGCATCGTTAGGTTTATTTTCTTGAGTCATATCCGGCTTCACTTCCCAATTACTTCAATTTCATCGATCACTTGAATGACTGAACCCGCTTTGGCAGCGGGTTCAGGCTGGCACCTGGCTTGGCTTTAGGCTTTAAATGGCCTAAATGCGCATCGGCATCACAACGTACTTGAAAGCCGCATCATCAGGAATCGTCAACAGGGCAGAACTGTTGGAGTCTGCCAATTCCATCTTTACCATGTCCTGGTCCATATTGGCCAGCGCATCGATAAGGTAGGTGACGTTGAAACCGATTTCAATCGCATCACCGCTGTAGTCGATGTCAAGCTCGTCCACGGCCTCTTCCTGCTCGGCATTGTTGGACGCCACGCGCAAGGTGCCAGGCTCAATGTTCAGACGTACGCCCTTGAACTTTTCACTGGTCAGGATGGCGGTACGCTGCAAGCTGGCCAGCAGGGGCACGCGACCCAGCGTGATGATGTTCTTGTGATTTTTCGGGATCACACGGTTGTAGTCGGGAAATTTGCCTTCGACCAGCTTTGTCACAAATTCCATGCCTTCAAAGCTGAATTTTGCCTGGTTGCCGGCAAACTGCATCTCAATGGCGCCTTCCTTGTCACTGAGCAAACGCTGCATTTCAAGCACAGTTTTGCGCGGCAAGATGACTTCCTGCTTGGGCACTTCAACGTCCAGCGTGGCCGAGGAAAACGCCAGTCTGTGACCGTCGGTAGCCACCAGGCTCAATTGCTTGCCCTCTGCGACAAACAGGATGCCGTTGAGGTAGTAGCGAATGTCGTGCACCGCCATGGCAAACGACACCTGGTTGAGCAAGGCCTTGAGTACTTTTTGTGGCACTGAAAAAGCCGGCCCAAAGTTGGCGGCTTCCTGCACCAGTGGAAAGTCCTCGGCAGGCAAGGTCTGAAGCGTGAAACGGCTCTTGCCACCCTTGAGGATCAGTTTGTTCTGCGACGACTCCAGTGAGACCGTCTGGTCGCTTGGCATGGAGCGCAGGATGTCTATGAGCTTGCGCGCACCCACGGTGGTGGTGAAGTTGCCCTCGTCGCCATCAAGTTCGGCGCTGGTGCGAATCTGGATCTCAAGGTCGCTGGTGGTGAGCTGCAATTGCGAGCCCGTTTTGCGAATCAGCACATTGGCCAGAATCGGCAGGGTATGCCTGCGCTCGACTATGCCGGCAACCGATTGCAATACCGACAAAACTTTATCCTGGGGGGCTTTCAAAACGATCATGACTTCCTCTTTGTTTCTCTTTAATTCTTTAATTCAAATTAGTAGTAGTAGTAAGGGCAGCAACTATCTGTGGACAGTGCTATTTTCCCCTTTTTAATCAAGCACTTGGCGATTGTTTAACCTTGTGGTGAGAAGCACTGACTGCATACGGTCGAACATGAACAACTTTGGCAAACAGGTCTGGCCTGTGGATAAGCCATGGGTTGTTCAAAACTTATACCCAAAGTTGTCCTTGAGCGTGTTTTTGGCAATTTTTGACGGTACATGCTTGAAAGTTAGCCTTTCAGGGTTTGTTCCAGCACGTGCAATTGCTGGTTGAGCTCGGTCATCAGCTGGCGCTCTGCAGACATCTTGCGCACGGCGTGCAACACGGTGGTATGGTCGCGCCCGCCAAACAGCTCACCAATCTCTGGCAGGCTCTTCTGGGTCAGTTCCTTGGCCAGGTACATGGCAATTTGGCGTGGCCGTGCAATGCTTGCAGGACGCTTCTTGGAATACATGTCAGCGACTTTGATCTTGTAATAGTCGGCGACAGTCTTCTGGATGTTTTCAACCGATATCTGCCGGTTTTGAATCGACAGCAAATCCCGCAGGGCTTCTCTGGCCAGCTGAATCGAGATTTCTTTTTGGTTAAAACGCGAGTAAGCCAGAATCTTTCGCAAGGCGCCTTCGAGCTCGCGCACATTCGAGCGCACGTTTTTGGCGACAAAAAATGCCACCTCTTCTGGCATTACAGTGCCTTCGACTTCAGCCTTGCGAATCAGGATGGCGACGCGCATTTCCAGCTCTGGCGGCTCAATCGCCACGGTCAGGCCGGAATCAAAGCGCGACACCAGACGTTCATGAATGTCTGTCAGCCCTTTGGGATAGGTATCGCTGGTCATCACAATGTGTGATTTCTTGGTCAGCAAAGCCTCAAAGGCGTTGAAGAATTCTTCCTGTGTACGGTCTTTGTTGGCAAAGAACTGCACGTCATCAATCAGCAGCAAATCAAGCGAGTGATAACGTTCCTTGAATTCGTCAAACGTCTTGCGCTGATAGGCCTTGACCACATCCGACACAAACTGTTCTGCATGGATGTAGAGAACTTTTGCCGATGGGTTGTCTGCCAGCAGCTTGTTGCCGATCGCATGCATCAGGTGGGTCTTGCCGAGGCCAACACCGCCATAAATGAAAAGCGGGTTATAGAGCTGCCCGAGACTGCTTGCCACATGCATGGCAGCAGCCCGGCCCATGCGGTTGGCCGTACCCTCGATCAGGGTGTCAAAAGTCAGAGCGGTGTTTAACCGTGTCTTGAAGGGTGCGCCCGCTACTTCTTCGGCCACACCCAGTCCAGCGGGCTCAGGAATGCCCGAGCCTTCAAAACTTCTGGTCAATGGGGAAGATCTGGCGGGCGCTTCGCGTGGAGCGAGCGCTAACTCCAGCAGGATATGCTGGCCCGAAGCCTTTTCCAGAATGGCTGAAATCCGGGCCGCGTATTGGGCTCTTATCCAGTCAAGCTTGAAGCGGTTGCCGACCTGAATGGTGACTTTTGAAAGGTCTTCAGCGACCTCGGCTGCCAAGGGGCGTATCCAGGTATTGAACTGTTGCTCAGGCAATTCCTGGGCAAGGTGATCGACGCAGGTTTGCCACAAGCTGTGGCAAAGGCGGCCAGGAGCGGCTTCACTCATGGCGTATTTGCGCGGCCGTGCTACCGGCCAAAGACCTGATCAACTGCGTTCGGCGCTTGTGGATATTATTAATTTTTAGCACTCTTAATTGTAGCCTTTGAGCCTAGTTATCCACAAATTAATTACCCCGGGTTTCAACTTACGCCGGACAAGTTCAGCGCTGGCGTTGATGCAAGCGCCAAGATAGTTGGGACTATCTAAGTTTTCACGCCAAATAAGCCGGCTAACTTGTTGCCAGGCTTGAGAAATCTGCGATAATCGTGGGTTTTCCTGATTCGAATAGGATCAAGGCCAAGCTCTGCAAGCTCCTTGAGCTCTTCGCGCTGCCTGTAAAAGGTTGCTCACGAATCGCGGTAAAAAGTATTTGAAGTAATTTGCAATTTAGCAGCATTTGTAGCTTTAGCCAGTAGGACTCATCATGAAACGCACATACCAACCATCCAAAGTCAAGCGCGCACGTACGCACGGTTTCCTGACCCGCATGAAAACGCGCGGCGGCCGTGCCGTGATTGCTGCACGCCGCGCCAAAGGCCGCAAGCGTCTGGCTGTCTAATTTCGCCAATCAAAGACTTCTTGTGAGTCTTGGTCGGTTCTGCTGCAACTGAGTGCGTCAACAATGTCTATTTTTTCGATGGCATTTCGTGCAGCGGCTTAAAACCCGGCCCCAGTTTCAAGCCGTTCTCGCAGGCGCCATGGTTGCCAAAACCGAGCATTTTGCTTTGCACCGCAACGGGCTTGGCGCTAGCGTGGCACAAGCACCTGCTGACAAGAAACCGGGCAAGGCGCTTACAGCGCCAGCTCTGTTTCCGATTCAGGATGTGTGGATAGGCGCCATGGCGCCCAAACGATGGGCCAAGCGTGCCGTCACGCGTAATGCCATCAAAAGGCAGATTTACACCGTGAGCCGCGAGTTCGTGTCGCAATTTCCCCAGGATGCTTTTGTGGTTCGATTGCGCCGGGAGTTTTCGCGCAAGGAATTCCTCAGTGCCAATTCTGACCTGCTAAAAGATGCCGTACGTGCCGAAGTGCATCGCTTGATGCATGCAGGCCTAGCGTCAAAGTAAGGGTTGTCTTTTGCGCCCAATGAAGAATCAATTTGCCGCGGTCTTTCGTTTGCCGCAGATGGCCCTGATCAGTCTGGTCAAGGCCTACCGTTTGCTGCTCAGCCCGTCACTTGGTTCGTCTTGCCGGTTTGAACCGAGCTGCTCTGCTTATGCCTTGCAGGCGCTGCAGCAAAAAGGTGCCGTTACAGGCAGCTATTTGACGCTACGCCGGCTGGCACGCTGCCACCCCTGGTGCGATGGCGGAGTCGATCCAGTTCCGCCGGCCACAGTGAAACCTGACAACGCCAGTTATTTTTCGAACAGTTCGCTGTTTACCCGTTTGGTCACACCCGTGACTTCCATTCTCTCTAAAAAGAAGCCGTCATGAACGACATACGCCGCACCATTTTGTGGGTGATTTTTGGTTTTTCCATGGTCTTGCTCTGGGATCAGTGGCAAGTCTTTAACGGCCAAAAACCGACCTTTTTCCCTGGCGCAAGCAGTGTGGTCAAGCCTGCTGTACCGGCCTCTGCTGCATCTCAAGTCCTGGGTGGCGCGGGCTCCGTGCCTGTGCCTGCAGTTCAGGCTGGCGCTGCGCTGGGTTCCGCGGCTGTTCCGGGAGGCGCGCCCTCTCCTGCAGCTCTGGCGACCAAAGAGCGCCTGGTGGTCAGCACCGATGTTTTCACGCTGACGTTCGACACCGAGGGCGGTTCGCTGGTTCGTACCTCGTTCAACAAGTTTCATGACATGAACGACAAGAACAGCGGTTTTGTTCTGCTTGATGAAAGCAGCAGCCGCGTTTATGTCGCCCAGTCCGGACTGATTGCCAACGCTACCGGTGCGACGGGCATTTTGCCGACCCACAAGACGCTGATGACGGCGCTGCCAGGCGAACGCACCCTCAAAGACGGACAGAACGAAATACAGGTCAAGTTTGAGTCCCCCGATCTGGGCGGCCTCAAACTGGTCAAGACCTATACGCTCAAGCGCGGAGCCTACGCCATCTCTGTCAGGCACGACATCATCAACACCGGCACAGCCGCGGTGTCGCCACAGCTTTATCTGCAGCTGGTTCGAGACGGCAACAAGCCGCAGGGCGAATCTTCGTTCTATTCAACCTTCACCGGGCCGGCGATTTACACCGAAGCCAAAAAATACCAAAAAGTGGAGTTCAAGGACATCGAAAACAACAAGGTCGATGTTGAAAAGCAAGCCACCAACGGCTATGTGGCCATGGTTCAGCACTACTTTGCCTCGGCCTGGATACTCGGCGACGGCATCAAGCGCGACCTTTTCGAGCGCAAGGTAGACACCAATCTCTACGCCGTCGGCATGATCACGCCACTGGACGCGATTGCGCCTGGTGCAAGCAAGTCTGTTGATGCGACATTCTTTGTTGGCCCACAGCAAGAAAAAATACTTGAGGCATTGGCCCCTGGCCTGGAGCTGGTCAAGGATTACGGCTGGTTGACGATTCTGGCCAAGCCTCTTTACTGGCTGCTCGACAAGCTGCACGGTTTCATACAGAACTGGGGCTGGTCGATTGTGGCTCTGGTGTTGCTGTTGAAGATCGCTTTTTACTGGCTCAACGCCAAGGCTTATTCAAGCATGGCCAAGATGAAGGCCATCAACCCCAAGATCATGGAAATGCGCGCACGGCTCAAGGACAAGCCGCAGGAAATGCAGCAGGCGATGATGAAGATCTATCGCGAGGAAAAGGTCAATCCCATGGGCGGCTGCTTCCCGATCATGATCCAGATACCCGTTTTCATCGCCCTGTATTGGGTACTGCTGTCCAGCGTTGAAATGCGCGGCGCGCCGTGGATGCTGTGGATCAAGGATCTTTCGGCACCCGACCCGTTCTTCATACTGCCCATCGTGATGACGCTGACGACCATGCTGCAAACCGCGCTGAACCCCGCGCCACCTGATCCTATGCAGGCCAAGCTGATGTGGTTCATGCCGCTGGTGTTCAGTGTGATGTTCTTCTTCTTCCCGGCAGGTCTGGTGATGTACTGGATTACCAACAACATTCTGTCGATCACGCAGCAATGGGTGATCAATACCCGCATGGGCGTGCCGCCGCAGTTCAACTTGCCCAAGTTCAAGTAAGCATCAAACTCCCCAAGGGCCGCAGGCAGACATGCTTTGCGGCCCTTTTTCATTGCCGGCCTCTTTACAGACGACCGGAATTCAAAGCCCTTACCATTACGGCTTCATGCTGACCCGTCACCACCACCCCATTGCCGCCATTGCCACAGCACCAGGACGCGGCGCCGTCGGCATAGTCCGCGTTTCTGGTAAGAACATTGAGCCTGTAATCGCCGCGATCTGCGGCCGTGCGCTGCAGCCGCGTCATGCCAGCTACCTGCCATTCAGGGACGCGCAGGCGCAGGTGATTGACCAAGGCCTGGCGATCTACTTTCCGGCGCCGCATTCTTTTACTGGCGAAGACGTGCTCGAGCTGCAGGCCCACGGCGGGCCGGTCGTGCTCCAGCTGTTGTTGGCGCGCTGCCTGGAGGCGGCCGCAGCCATCAATCCCGTCACCGGCATGGCTTGTCTGCCCGGCCTGCGCGTGGCGCAACCAGGCGAGTTCACAGAGCGGGCATTTTTGAATGACAAGATCGATCTGGCGCAGGCTGAAGCGATTGCTGACCTGATCGATGCCAGCACTGAAACCGCCGCCCGCTCGGCCGCGCGATCAATGTCGGGTGAATTTTCGCAAGCCGTCAATGCGCTGCTTGCCAAGCTGATTCATTTGCGCATGTTGGTCGAGGCGACACTGGATTTTCCGGAAGAGGACATCGATTTTCTGCAAAAAGCCGATGCTCAGGGGCAGTTGCTGGGTTTGCAAAAGACGCTGGCCAGCGTGATGCAACGTGCGCAGCAAGGTGCAATATTGCGCGAAGGCATCAAGGTGGTCATTGCGGGACAGCCCAACGCCGGCAAGAGCTCGCTGCTCAATGCGCTCGCTGGTGAGGATTTGGCCATCGTCACCCCGATTGCCGGCACGACGCGCGACAAGGTGACCCAGCTGATCCAGCTCGACGGCGTGCCCTTGCATGTGGTCGACACGGCTGGCCTGAGGGACGCGCAGGATGAGGTTGAAAAAATTGGTGTGGAACGCGCCTGGGCTGAAATCCACAGCGCCGATGTGGTGCTTTTTCTGCACGATCTGACGCAGCAGGACGCTATGAATTACATAGCTGATGACGCTCGTATAGCGGCCACACTGGCACTAAATCTGACTTCAA
Organism: Comamonadaceae bacterium; assembly: GCA_947443645.1. Taxonomy (GTDB): domain Bacteria; phylum Pseudomonadota; class Gammaproteobacteria; order Burkholderiales; family Burkholderiaceae_C; genus Polaromonas. Next base: position 99,294 of record CANEXF010000007.1, read on the forward strand.
AAACGCCGGTGATTGATGTCTGGAACAAGTCTGACACGGCCAGCCCGGCAGCGCTGGCCAACGCCAGTGCCGGCGTGGTGATTTCCGCCAAGACTGGCGCGGGTCTGCACGCGCTGCGCCAGCAACTGCTGCAGCTGGTGGGTTGGCAGTCTGCGCCTGAAGGCGTCTTCATGGCCAGGCAAAGACACGTCCGCGCGCTTGAGCAGGTCGATGAGCAACTGGCACGCGCTGCGGCCCAGTTACGCTCGACGCTTCCGGCGCTGGACTTGCTCGCAGAAGACCTGCGCCAGGCGCAGCTTTGTCTGAGTCAAATCACCGGTCAGTTCACCTCGGACGACTTGCTGGGTGAGATCTTCTCGAGGTTTTGCATCGGCAAATAAGATGACACGCGCCAGTCTGTTTGCGCGTATGAATCCAGCTGATGGCTGCTCTGGTCATTGGTGTATCAGGTGTAAGCGTGCGTTAGCATCGCTTGTCTGATCCCTGTTGGGGCGGTTATCTTCGTCTCATCATGAACGCTCCACTCCCGACCAACGTCCGCTTCGACATCAAAGGCCTGTCGCAAGCCATGGCCCTTTGCAATGCCAGCGATGCCTTGCGCTGCCAGTTCAATCAAGCGCATTGGGATATCCTGGCCAGCTATTTGCAGCCCTTCGCACTGAGCAGTGGCCAGGTGTTGATGGAGCAAGGCGCGCTGGACAGAACGCTTTACTTTATTGAAAGCGGCACCTTGAGCGTTCACTATGAAGACGAAAAAGCGCGTGTGCGCATGGCCTTGGTCGGCGCTGGAAGTGTTTTGGGCGAAGGCGCCTTCTTCTCCCACCATGCGCGTAGCGCGACGGTTCAGGCCTCAGGCCCCTGCAAGCTATGGTGCCTCACACCCATGCGCTACCTAGAGTTGGCGAACAGGCACAGCCCGATTGCACTCGAGCTGGTCACGGCCTTGGGGGCCGTGATGGCCAAACGGCTCTACAACCGGCCCAAGCGCGTCGCGGTCACCTGAACGCCCATGCGCCGCCAACTAGACACGGTCATGCGAAATAAAACGCCAGCAGGCTTCAAGAGCGAGCGTTCAATAGCGGACCTAGTTGGCATTTCTGCCAAGATTTATCGCCACGCGCAAAAACTTCCGGCGCGGATAGTCGCTCCAAGCTACGCTAGACACCCCAGTGCGCTTCTCCTTTGATGCCCGCACTATTTTTACGAAATTTGAGTCATGTCCTTGTTTAATTGGTTTTCCAAAAAGTCGGAGCCCGCCACAGCCAGTCGTCCCGCAGGTTTGCGTGAGGGCCGTGCCAGGTCCGCAATGGCACGAGACAAGGCCCAGCCGCCGGCGCTCAGCCAAAAGACGATGGCGGACACCAGCAACCGCAGCGAAAATCGAAAAGCCAAGCGGCATTTGCGCCGCGAGCAGCTATACATCGCGGTTCGCGAGTCCATGACACGTTCCGGTGTGCTGGCCGCGAGTTACAAATTCAAGGTCTTGTCGCTCGATCAGCGTGGTGATGAATTTCTTGTCATGCTGGACGTTGACCAGGTGCTTGGTCGGCAGCCCGAGCGACTTGCCGAGATCGAGGCTGTGATTGTCCATACTGCCAAAGCACGCTTCGATATTCTGGTGACGTCGGTATATGCCCGCATGGAGCCCAAGTCGACACTCGATACCGCGGCCGACAGTAAGCGATCGGACGTGGGCGAGGCCGCAAAGCCGCCGCTACAAAAGCCTGCGGTGCCACGCTTTGAACCCATACACGACGACGAGGTCGCCGCATTTCGGCAAGCCCTGGTCGCGGCTTCTGCGAACAGCCCGGTGTTGCTTGATGCCGCAGGGAAAAGCCGCAGTGGTCTGCGGTCCTATGCGATGCTGACTGGCTTTGAAGACACGGAAATGCCTGAATCAGCCGCCGTGCCAGCACTGAGTGCCACGCAATACGGCGATCTGAGCTGAGCTTGTTTTTCGGCTCTATGGCTCAAGCCATGGGCCATGGGCCCTGGGTTATGGGCCGATGCGGCCGCTCAGCAGCCTTTCCTCGGCCATGGCCAGTGCCTCGGGTTTTCCTGACAATACCAGCGTGTCACCGCCCTGGAGCAGAGTGGTTTCGCTCGCTTGCAGGGTTTTACCGTTGCTGCGCCGCAGGCTGACCACGCGCACACCATCGGTGTGGCGGGCCAGCAGTCCCAGTGGCGTACCTGCTGACTTGATGTCTGCAGGCAGCGTCACCGTCGACAGGCGTTCCTGGTCAAGTTCGTTGACCGTGTCGTCGTCGGCGCCGCGAAAATAGCCACGCAGCAGGTTGTAGCGTGCGTCGCGCTGCTCCTGAACCACGCGAATCACCCGGCGCATGGGCACGCCCACCAGCGCGAGCGCGTGACTGGCCAGCATCAGGCTGCCTTCAATCGCTTCCGGCACCACCTCAGTGGCGCCTGCGGCCTGGAGTTTTTCGAGGTCGTGGTCATCCTGGGTGCGCACAATGACGGGAACGGTTGGCGCATGCGCGCGCGTGTTGGCCAGCACCTTGAACGCGCTGGCCGTGTCCATATAGGTCACGACCACCGCACTGGCGCGCGCCAGGCCTGCGGCCATCAGCGCCTGCAGGCGCACGGCATCACCGAACACCACCGAGTCTCCTGCGGCTGCGGCCTGGCGCACCCTGTCAGGGTCTAGGTCGAGGGCGATGTATGGAATGCCTTCGCGTTCGAGCATGTGGCCCAGGTTTTGACCACAACGGCCATAGCCGCAAATGATCACATGTTTGTTGACGTTGATGGATTTGCGCGCAATCGTCGTCATTTGCAGCGACTGCAGCAGCCATTCGCTGGAAACCAGTCTGAGCACGATGCGGTTGCTGTACATCACGACAAAAGGCGTGGCCAGCATCGACAGCACCATGCTGGCCAGGATCGGATTGAGCAGGTCGGCATGCACCAGCCGACCTTCGTTGGCCAGTGACAGCAGCACGAAGCCAAACTCGCCGGCCTGCGCCAGGTAAAGGCCGGTACGCAATGACACGCCGGCCGTCGCACCGCGAATCCGCGCCAGCCCGGTTACCAACAGCAGCTTGAACAATACGGGCAGCGTCGCCAGCAGCAGCACCAAGGGCCAGCGCTCAAGCACCAGTCGCCAGTCCAGCATCATGCCCACACTGATGAAAAAAAGACCCAGCAAGACATCATGAAATGGCCGAATGTCGGTTTCGACCTGGTGCTTGAACTCGGTTTCTGAAATCAGCATGCCGGCAATAAATGCGCCCAGCGCCAGGCTCAGGCCGGCCAGCTCGGTCAGCCAGCTCAGGGCCAGCGTGACCAGCAGCAGATTGAGGACAAACAGCTCTTCGCTTTTGCGCCTGGCAACAATGGTCAGCCACCAGCGCATGAGGCCTCTGCCCCCCGTCAGCAGCAATCCCACCAGCACGGCAGCTTTGAGCGCGGCCAGCGCCAGGGCCATGAACAACTGGTCTGCCGGCGAACCCAGCGCGGGAATCAGCACCAGCAGCGGCACCACGGCCAGATCCTGAAACAGCAGCACGCCCATCACGCGCTTGCCGTGTTCCGACTCCAGCTCCAGCCGCTCGGCCAGCAGCTTGACCACGATCGCTGTGCTGCTCATGGCGATGGTTCCGGACAGTGCCAGCGCGGTCTGCCAACTCATATTCCAGAGCGTGGGCGCCAGACTGGCCAGAAACAGCGAGCCAACGGTCACCAGAACCATGGTGAGCGTCACTTGCAGCAGCCCCAGGCCAAAGACATGGCGCTGCATGGCGCGCAGCTTGGGCAGGTTGAACTCCAGCCCGATGACAAACATCAAAAACACCACGCCAAATTCGCCCAGGTGACTGATCCCTTCGGCATTTGCCGAGAGTGCCAGCGCATGTGGGCCAATCACGATGCCGACGGTCAGATAACCCAGCATGGGCGGCAGCTTGAGCGAGCGGCAGGCGACGACGCCGAGCACAGCTGCCAGCAGATAGAGCAAGGTCAGTTCCAGGGCGTCCATGGTTTGATGGTAGCCGAAGGCGTTGTCGCGAACGCCGCATGTGCCTGTGCTTTTGGGCTGTGGATATGCAGCGTGCCTGCGGCCGGTTTGCAGCGCGGCTCTATAGAATGCGGTGATGAGTTTTGATGTCGTCCATTTTGATGCTGCGCAGGCCCTGGCGCTCGCCCGTAAAACCTTCGAGATAGAAGCCGCGGCGGTGCTTGGGCTGGCCAGCCGTGTCGGGCCCGAGTTCGCGCAAGCGGTTCAGATCATGCTGAACTGCCGCGGTCGCGTGGTGGTCATGGGCATGGGCAAAAGCGGCCACATCGGACGCAAGATCGCGGCAACGCTGGCCTCGACCGGCACGCCCGCGATGTTTGTTCATCCAGGCGAAGCCAGCCACGGCGATCTGGGCATGATTAAAAGCGTCGACGTGGTGCTGGCGATTTCCAACAGTGGCGAGAGTGCCGAGCTGACGGCGATTTTGCCGGTGCTGAGCCGTCAGGGTGTGCCGCTGGTTGCCATTACCGGCGGCGCGCAATCCGCACTGGCCAGGCACGCGCGTGTGACACTGGACAGCAGCGTGGCGCAGGAGGCCTGCCCCCTGAATCTGGCGCCGACCGCAAGCACCACGGCGCAACTGGCCCTGGGCGACGCGCTGGCCGTGGCCTTGCTGGACGCGCGCGGCTTCAAGGAAGAAGACTTCGCACGCTCACATCCCGGCGGGGCGCTGGGCCGCAAGCTGCTCACGCATGTCGGCGATGTCATGCGCAGTGGTGACGATGTGCCACAGGTCGGCCCGGACACCAGCTTCAGTGATTTGATGCGCGAGATGAGCGACAAGGGGCTGGGTGCTTCCGCAGTGGTTGATGCCGATCGCCGCATCCTTGGCATTTTTACCGACGGCGACTTGCGTCGCCTGGTTGAGAAAGGCGTCGACCTGCGCGGCAGCAAGGCCAGCGAGGTGATGCATGCCAGGCCGCGTACCGTGCTGGTGACAGCGCTCGCCGTGGAGGCGGTGGCCTTGATGGAGCAGTGCCAGATCACCAGCGTGCTGGTGGTCGATGAAGCCGGCCATTTGTGTGGCGCGCTCAATACCAACGACTTGATGCGGGCCAAGGTCATATGAGCCCGACACTGAATTTCGCGCCAGAACTGCTGCTGCGGGCCCAGGGTGTTCGCATTGCCTTTTTCGATGTTGATGGCGTGCTCACGGATGGTGGCCTGCTGGTGTCCGAAGCGGGCGAGTCGCTCAAGCGCTTCAACACGCTGGACGGCCATGGTTTGAAGATGCTGCAAAAAGCCGGCATCACGCCCGTCGTGATCACTGGCCGCGACAGCCCGGCGCTGCGCGCGCGCTTGCTGGCTTTGGGCATCACGCACGCGCACTTTGGTACCGAAGACAAACGACCGGCCGCCGAAGTCACGCTCAAGGCGCTGGGTCTGGACTGGTCGCAAGCTGCGGCCATGGGCGACGACTGGCCAGATCTGCCCATGATGCGGCGCGCTGCCGTGAGTTGCGCGCCGGCCAACGCGCATGCCGAGGTCAAGGCGCTGGCGCACCACGTGACGCAGGAATGCGGCGGGCATGGCGCTGCGCGGGCGTTTTGCGACCTGTTGCTGGTCGCCAGCGGGCGCTACGCAGCACTGCTGCACGAGTACAGCGCATGAGCGCGGCCATGTTGACGCCGGTGTCTCAGCTGTTGCGCCAGCCGTGGACACGTCTGCTGCGCTTGTGGGACCACATTTCCATCTACCTGCCCATACTGATGATGGGCATGTTGGCTCTGGGCACTTACTGGCTGGTGCGTAACTCGCCGGTGTTCAATGCGCCTGAAGCGGCCGCAGCGCTCAAGCACGAGTCGGACTACTTCATGCGCAAGTTCACCATCAAGACATTTGATGAGGATGGCCTGCTCAAAAGCGAGATATTCGGCATAGAGGCGCGCCACTACCCGGACAGCGATACGCTGGAAATCGACGAGCCGCGCATACGCAGTCTGAGCCTCGAAGGGCGCGTGGTGACCTCTACCGGCGACCGGGCGCTGGCCAACGGCGACGGCTCTGAAGTGCAATTGATGGGCAACGTGCATGTGGTGCGGGATGCGACGACAGATGCCGATGGCAAGGAGCTGCCCCGCATGGAGTTCCAGGGCGAGTTTCTGCACGCCTTCGTCAACGATGAGCGCGTCAAATCCCACAAGCCCGTGGTGCTGACGCGTGGCTCGGACCAGTTCACCGGCGATACCTTCGCCTACGACAACATCAGCGGCGTCGCCGAACTCAAGGGCCGGGTCAAAGGCCTCTTGATGCCCAGGTCGGCGATACCGCCTCGCTAGCTCGCGTGCAAGCACCGCGCACGGCGTCCAAGCTGGTGTTCATCACCGGCGCCTCCAGTGGCCTGGGGCAAGCCATGGCGCTGCGGTTTTTCCAGGCCGGCTATCGCCTGGCCCTGGTGGCGCGCCGCACGGCAGAGCTCGAATCGTGGGCCAGCGCACAGCTGGTTAGCGCGGACAGCTATCAAATATATAGCGCGGACATTTCCGACGTGGACAGCATCGTTGCCGCCGGCCAGGCCTGCATGGCGCGCCAGGGTCTGCCAGACGTGGTGATCGCCAGTGCCGGCATCAGCCTGGGCGTGGACACCAGCTTGCGTGAAGACCTGGAGGTGATGGATCGCACGTTTGCCATCAACAACACCGGCCTGGCCGCAACTTTTCATCCATTTGTCAGCGCCATGCGCGCGCGCGGGTCTGGTTCGTTGGTGGGTATTGCCAGCGTGGCGGGCATCCGCGGGCTGCCCGGCCATGGCGCCTATTGCGCCAGCAAGGCGGCCGTCATCGCCTACTGCGAAAGCTTGCGCGGCGAACTCAGGTCTTCAGGCGTCAAGGTGATCACGATTTGTCCTGGATACATTGACACGCCGCTGACGCGGCAGAACCGCTACGCCATGCCGTTTTTGATGAGCGCAGAGGCTTTTGCCGACAAGGCTTTTGCGGCCATCGCCGCGGGCGCCAGCTACCGCGTCATTCCCTGGCAAATGGGCGTCGTGGCCGGGGTGTTGCGGCTGCTGCCCAATGCCTTGCTTGACAGGGCGCTGGCTGGCCGCGCCCGTAAGCATCGCGAAGGCGAGCGCTGAGTCTTTGCCACCAACAACAGCTTCTGTGGCGGCGCAGGCTTCTAGTCGCTATACAAATAGTAGCTGGCGGCGCCCGTCCGACAAGGGTCAGAAAGCAAAAAGGCTTCAAAACCTGAGTCTTGAAGCCTTTTAAAGCGGTCTTTGGTCAAAAACCAAAGGTGCTGGCGTATTTGCCAGCTGCCTGGGTATTTTGCAGGGCTTAGTAGCCGCCGCGTCCACCGCCGCCGCCGCCGCCAGAGCGTCCGCCGCCAGCGCCACCGCCGCCGTACGGGCTACGGAAACCACCGTCGCTGCCGCCGCCGCCGGAACGACCGCCGCCGCCACCGCCGTAACCACCACCACCGCCACCACCACCGTATCCGCCGCCACCACCAGCGCCGCCGCCGAAGCCGCCGCCAGTACGTGGAGGACGAGCTTCCATTGGACGCGCTTCATTCACCACAACGCTACGGCCGCCCAAAGGCTGGCCATTCATGCCGGCGATCGCTGCTTGCGCTTCGGCATCGCTGCCCATTTCGACAAAGCCAAAGCCCTTTGAACGACCGGTGTCGCGTTCCATCATGACTTTAGCGCTGGTAACAGAGCCGAATTGGCCAAAAGACTGCTGCAAGTCTTCGTCGCGGACCGAGTACGGCAGGTTGCCGACGTATAGTTTGTTGCCCATGAAGGGACTCCTCTAAAACACAATGACAAAAGCGATGGGGTCCCGAAAGCACAACAAATCTACGTACGTAAGGCTGTAGCGCGCGAAACTGACCAATCACCTAACTTGTGTGAAATCTTTCATTCACGCTCGAACCTTATGCGTCAGAGGCCTCGAGGTCAAGTAATTCTCGTGACAGCAGGCTACTGAGGCCAAGGCCCCGGCGACGGCGTTTCGAGCGCATTCATTGGCAGATAGTTCTTCCCGGAAGACCCGCCAGCAGGCTGGGCGCATGTCACGGCAACCGAACAGCAACGCATCAGAAAAACTACCATAGCGTTATTCTAAAAGGCTTTCAGCAGGTGTGTGCACCAACATACATCGGATTCTTCGGCCGACTTTGAGGCTGCGCTATGCGACGGCGCTCCGCTTGCTGGCGTACCAGGCCGGGCTTGTTGGAGTGACGACCCGCGGCGTCTGATGCCGCAGGTCATGTATCAACTGCTTACAATTTTTTGATTTCTTCTGTCGGCTTTCTGCTGTCAATTGTTTCGCGCAAGCCGGCTTCGCGTTACCAGTTGACTTCGCGATCGGGCGTTGCGCCTATGCGATGAATCGAGAGGTCTGCGCCTTCGTACTCTTCTTCATGGCTCAGGCGCAGGCCAACAGCGGCCTTGACCATGCCATAGACGATGAAGCCGGCCAGCAATGCCCAGCCGACGCCCATGGCGCTGCCTATCAGTTGCGCGCCCATGCTCACGCCGCCCAACCCGCCCAGCGCCGTGCTGCCAAAAATACCGGCGGCAATGCCGCCCCAAAGGCCGCACAGGCCGTGCAGCGGCCAGACGCCCAGAACGTCGTCAATCTTCCACTTGTTTTGCGTGAGCGTGAACATCACCACAAACACGCCACCGGCCACGCCGCCTACGGCCAGCGCGCCCAGCGGATGCATGAGGTCAGAGCCGGCGCAGACCGCAACCAGACCGGCCAGCGGTCCGTTGTGCACAAAGCCCGGGTCGTTTTTGCCGAAAACCAGCGCGGCCAACGTGCCGCCGACCATGGCCATCAACGAGTTGACGGCAACCAGGCCGGAGATTTTGTCTATGGTTTGTGCGCTCATGACATTGAAGCCAAACCAGCCGACCGTCAATATCCATGCGCCCAGGGCCAAAAATGGAATGTTGGATGGCGGATGCGCCGAAACTGCGCCGTCTTTGCGGTAGCGGTTGCTGCGCGCGCCCAGCAAGATGACCGCCGGCAGGGCCAGCCAGCCACCCATGGCGTGAACCACGATGGAGCCCGCGAAGTCGTGAAATTCAGCACCCGTGAGCGATTTGATCCAGGCCTGCACGCCGAAATGCTGATTCCAGACGATGCCCTCAAAAAAGGGATAGACAAAACCGACGATCACGGCGGTGGCGATCAGCTGCGGGTAAAAGCGCGCGCGCTCGGCGATGCCGCCGGAAATAATCGCCGGAATGGCGGCAGCGAAGGTCAGCAAAAAGAAGAACCTGACCAGCTCAAAGCCGTTTTTTGCAGCCAGCGTTTCGGCGCCTACAAAGAAATGCGTGCCATAGGCCACGGTGTAGCCAATGACGAAATAAGCCACCGTCGAGACCGAGAAATCCACCAGGATCTTGACCAATGCATTGACCTGGTTTTTCTTGCGAACCGTACCAAGTTCAAGAAAGGCAAAACCCGCATGCATGGCCAGCACCATGATGCCACCCAACAAGATGAACAAGGCGTCAGAGCCCTGTTTTAGTGCTTCCATAGATCCCTCTTGAATAAAACGTAAGTTATTGGTGCGTAATTCACCGAATTATTGAAAATGCACCAAATACAAGCAAGAATCGCGCCCTGATATGGCGCGCCTGCGATGCCCCAACTCGGGGCGTCCGCTCAGATCGCGATCGATACAATGGAAGCTAACCCAAGCGCTGCGGTTTTGCCGCCCATGAATGCGCTTGGGCGCACTAGCCGGCAAGTGGTCTGGTCATTTTCTGTTTTGGCTGGAGCCCTCTTATGCAAGCTTTCCTCGTCTCCACCGGCATCGTCGCGCTGGCCGAAATGGGCGACAAGACCCAGCTTCTCGCGCTGGTGCTGGCCGCGCGCTTTCGCAAACCCTGGCCGATTGTTCTTGGCATTCTGGTCGCGACGCTCGCCAACCATGGCATGGCCGGCGCGCTGGGTGCCTGGGTCACGACCCAAATCAGTCCTCAGATCTTGCGCTGGATTCTGGGCGCCTCCTTTTTGGCCATGGCGGTGTGGATGCTGATTCCCGACAAGCTCGACGATGATGCGGACCAGGCTGCGCCGCGCTTTGGCGTATTCGGCACCACGGTGATCTTTTTCTTTCTGGCCGAAATGGGCGACAAGACCCAGATCGCCACGGTCATGCTGGCCGCGCGCTACGACGCTTATTTCGCGGTGGTTGCGGGCACCACGCTGGGCATGATGCTGGCCAATGCGCCCGTGGTCTGGCTTGGCGAGCGCGTCACGCGCTGGTTGCCGCTGCGCATCGTGCACATCGTGTCGGCGCTGATTTTTGCGGGACTGGGCCTGGCGGCGCTGCTGGTCGGTAACTAGCCCCCGGTTGCTGGCGTCCTGCGTGCAGCTTGTATACTGACTGGGCGCCGATTTGCTCAGCTTGCGGGCGCATAAAAAGTACCGCTAAAGACGAAGCTCCACGAACCCGGAATCGCTTTTGGCGCTGCCGGGTTTTGTTTTTTGTGGGTCACTGCCTTGATTCCAGACTGTTCTACCGTGCCATCCGCCCCCGTCCTCGTTGCCAGCGCAAAGTCCATGCACTTTGCCGCTGCCTTGCCGCTGCAAAGCGGCGCGTCGATTCGTGCCTACGACCTCAGTTATGAAACCTATGGCGAGCTCAACGCCGACCGGTCAAACGCCGTATTGATCTGCCACGCGCTCAATGCCTCGCACCATGTGGCGGGCGTTTATTGCAATCCGGACGGAAGCATCCAGGACAAGTCCGAAGGCTGGTGGCACACCATGATTGGCCCCGGCAAGCCGGTCGACACCACACGTTTTTTTGTCATCGGCGTGAACAACCTCGGCTCCTGCTTTGGCTCGACCGGGCCGATGCAGCGCAACCCCGACACTGGCGACATTTACGGCGCGGATTTTCCGGTCGTGACGGTGCAGGACTGGGTTGATGCGCAAGCCCGCTTGCTCGACGCCCTGGGCATACAAACGCTGGCCGCCGTGATGGGCGGCAGCCTGGGCGGCATGCAGGCGCTGAGCTGGACGCTGCAATATCCCGATCGCGTGCGCCATGCGGTGGTGGTCGCCAGCGCGCCCAACCTGACAGCAGAAAACATCGCCTTCAACGAAGTCGCGCGCCGTGCCATCGTCACCGATCCGGATTTTCACGGCGGTCACTACGCTCGCCTGGGCGTGCTGCCCAAGCGCGGCCTGACCATTGCCCGCATGATTGGCCACATCACCTATCTGAGCGACGATGTGATGAACGAGAAATTCGGACGGAAGTTACAGGCCCCCACGCTTGTCGCTTCGCGTACTGCGCTGCCCCCCGAGGGGGCGCTGCGCCTGCGGCCCGGCAAAGCCGGTTCCGCGGCCCTGGCTGGTGAAGAAGAAGCCCCCACGTATGTCGCTGCGCCTACTGCGCTGCCGCCCTATGAGGCGGAATTTTCTTGTGGCGGCCCTTCGCTGCGTTCGTCAGCCCCGGCTGGTGAAGAAGACGCCCCCACGCCAGTCGCTGCGGTTGCCGCGTCTCCTTTCAAGTATTCAACGCAGGACGTCGAGTTCCAGATCGAGAGTTATCTGCGTTACCAGGGCGACAAGTTCAGCGAATACTTTGACGCCAACACCTATTTGCTGATCACGCGCGCGCTCGACTACTTTGACCCGGCCAGCGCCTTTGGCGGCGACCTGAGTGCGGCGCTTGCCAAAGCCAGCGCCAAATTCCTGCTGGTGAGCTTCACCACGGATTGGCGGTTTTCACCGGCGCGTAGCCGCGAGATCGTCAAGGCCTTGCTGGACAACCAACGCGACCTGAGCTACGCGGAAATCGATGCGCCGCACGGGCATGATGCCTTTTTGCTCGATGACGAACGCTACATGGGCGTGGTGCGCTCCTATTTTCAGAGCAAGGTGGCGACATGAACAGCCTTCCCGGTTTGAATCTGCCGCCGTCGGCAGACCTGCTGTCGATTGCACGGCTGGTGCCGCATGGCGCCCGTGTGCTCGATCTGGGCTGCGGCACTGGCGAGTTGCTGGCCTATCTGATGCGTGAGCGCGGCTGCTCGGGCTATGGCGTAGAAATCAATGACGCCAATGTTCAGGCCTGTGTGGCGCGCGGCGTCAATGTGATCCAGCTCAACCTGGACGAGGGCTTGAGTCTGTTTGGCGACCACTCCTTTGATGTGGTGTTGCAAATCGACACCCTGCAGCACCTGCGCAATGCCGAGGTGATGCTGCGTGAAACCGCGCGCGTCGGCCGCCTGGGCATTGTTGCCTTTCCCAATTTCGGGCATTGGCCGAATCGCCTGGCGGTGCTGCGCGGTCGCATGCCGGTGACCAAGGTCTTGCCTTACCAGTGGTATGACACCCCGAATATCCGTGTCGGCACGCTGCAGGATTTTGAAGCCCTGGCGCTGCAAAACAAGCTCGAAATCATGGACCAGTTCGGCCTGCAGGATGGCCGTGAAATCCGTTTCTGGCCGAATGCGCTGGCCAGCCGTGCGGTGTTCAAGGTTCAACGCGCCCCGTCAGCATGACAGATCAGCCGCCGCCTGCGCCCGCAAGCATTTCCTTTGCCGAGGCGTTTCGATTCTGGCTGCAGCTGGGTTTCATCAGCTTTGGCGGGCCGGCCGGTCAGATTGCCATCATGCACCGCGAGCTGGTCGAGCGCCGGCACTGGGTTTCTGAAAAGCGCTTTTTGCACGCGCTCAACTTTTGCATGGTGCTGCCCGGCCCGGAAGCGCAGCAACTGGCGACCTATCTGGGTTGGCTGATGCACCGCACGCGCGGCGGGCTGGTCGCGGGCACCTTGTTTGTGCTGCCTTCGCTGCTGCTGCTGATTGCCTTGAGCTGGATATACATGGCCTTCGGCCAGCTGCCGCTGGTGGCGGCCGTCTTTTACGGCATCAAGCCGGCAGTGGCGGCGATTGTGCTGCATGCGCTGCACCGCATTGCCAGCAAGTCATTGGGGAATCCGCTCCTGACGCCCGTACCTTGGGCGCTTGCAGCTATGAGTTTTATAGCGATCTGGGCTTTCCAGCTGCCGTTTCCGCTGGTCGTTCTGAGCGCCATGCTGATCGGTGCGCTGCTGGCCCGCGTGGCGCCTGGCCGGCTGCTGCGCAGCAGCGCGCATGCGGCTGCTGGTGTGGTGCATTACCCTGCCGCGGCGGTGCTCGACGATGACACGCCCACGCCCGCTCATGCCTTGTTCAAATGGTCGCGCCTGGCGCGGGTGCTGCTCGCAGGCGCGCTGCTCTGGCTGCTGCCCATGGCGGCGCTGCTGCTGACGAATGGCTGGAGCGGCACGCTCACGCAAGTCGGCTGGTTCTTCACCAAGGCGGCGCTGCTAACCTTTGGCGGCGCTTACGCGGTGCTACCTTATGTCAACCAGGCCGCGGTGGAGCATTACCACTGGCTCAGCACAGCGCAGATGATGGACGGTCTTGCACTGGGCGAAACCACGCCAGGCCCGCTCATCATGGTGGTGACTTTTGTCGGTTTTTTGGCCGGCTGGAGCCAACAGGTGCTGGGCCCGGGTGCGGTGTTGCTGGGTGCGGTGCTGGCGGCGTGTGTGGCGACCTGGTTTACTTTTTTGCCATCTTTTGTCTTCATTCTGGCGGGCGGGCCCTGGGTTGAATCTACGCGTGGCAAGCTCAGGCTGACCGCCCCACTGGCGGCGGTGACGGCGGCCGTGGTCGGCGTGATTGCCAACCTCGCTCTGTTTTTCATAGCGGCTGTCGCCTATCCCGCGGGCGCCACAGGCATTTTTAATACCCAGCCCGACTGGGTCGCGCTGACGCTGGTCGTGGCTGCAGCGCTGGCGCTGTGGCGCCTCAAGTGGGGCGTCATCACGGTCATCGCGGCTGCGGCCGGCTTGGGCGTGTTGCTGCGATTCACCTCGCTGGCTTGACTCAGCTACGGCGGCCACAGCCTCTGGCAGGCGGTGCGCCGCGTTATGCTCAAGCGCATGCGAGCTGATACACAAACACATGGCGCGGCCAACTGGCAACGGGCGCTGGCCCGGCTGTTTGGCAGCTGGGTGCATGCCGTGTCGCCAGCCACCTTGCGCGCCGACGCCATGGCTGGTTTGCTGGGCGCGGTGCTGGTGCTGCCGCAAGGCATTGCGTTTGCGATGCTGGCCGGCCTGCCGCCCGAGTACGGGCTTTACACCGCAGTGGTTCCCTGCATTGTTGCGGCGCTGTTTGGCTCGAGCTGGCATGTCATGTCCGGGCCGACCAATGCCAATTCGCTGGCGCTGTTTGCCATGCTGTCGCCGCTGGCTTTTGCCTTCTCGCCCGCCTATATCCAGCTGGCGCTGGCTGTGACGGTGATGGTTGGCATCATGCAGTGGCTGATAGGGGCCTTGCGGCTGGGCAGCCTGGCCAACTTCATTTCGCCGGCAGCGCTGTTTGGCTTTACCTCGGGTGCGGCGATCCTGATTGGCGTGTATGCCTTGCCCGATCTGCTGGGCCTGGCGCCAGCCGGCCACCACGGTGCCGCGGCGGTTCTTGAACATGTGGCTTCGCAGCTGAGCCATGCGCAACCTGCGGCCGTGCTGATTGCCGCTATCACGGCGCTGGTGGCTTGGGGCATTCGATATTTCAAGCCCCGGTGGCCCTACATGTTGCTGGGGCTGGTGGCCGCGACGGCGCTGAGCTGGCTCTGGTTTCACTGGGCCAGCACAGTGCCTGTGCTGCCCGCCAAGGCCTTGCGCACCGTGGGGCAAATCGCCACGCCCTGGCCACGTTTTGAGCTGCCGCATATCGCGTGGTCCGCCGTGCCTGATCTGCTCGGGCTGGCATTTGCATTGACGATTGTGGCCCTGGGCCAGGCGATCTCGATTGCCAAGGCGGTGGCCGCACGCTCCGGTCAGCGCATTGATGCGAACCGCGAATTTCGCGGCCAGGGTTTGTCCAATATTGTGGGCGGCTTTTTTTCCTGTTATGTATCCTGCGGCTCGATGAACCGCTCCATGCCCAACCTTCAGGCAGGCGCACGCACGCCGCTGGCGGCGGTTTTTTCGGCGCTGTTGCTGCTGCTGCTGGTGGCGCTCAGTTCGTCCCTGCTGGCGCAAATTCCCATGGCCGCACTGGCCGCGCTGCTGCTGCTGGTGGCCATCGCCTTGCTGGACATGGCGCGCTGGCGCCAGCTTTTCAGGCTCAGCCGCACCGAGTTCGCAGTCGCCCTGGCCACGCTGGTGGCGACGGTGACGATCAGGCTGGAAATGGCGATTTTGCTGGGCACCTTGCTGTCGCTGATGTCATTTTTGTACCGTACCTCCAAGCCAGCCATGCGCACCATGGGTTTTGACGGCTGGGGGCCGCAGCGGCAGTTCGTGGTGCTTGACGACGTGCAACGTTCGGCGCCGCATGTCTTGCCTGAATGCCCCCAGTTAAAACTGCTGCGCATGGAAGGCGAGGTTTACTTTGGTGCGACCCAGCATGTGGCCGACACGCTGCACGCCCTGCGTCACGCGCCGCATGTGCAAAAGCATTTGCTGGTGATGGGCAAAAGCATGAACTTCATTGATCTGGCCGGCGCCGAACTCTGGGAGGCCGAACTCACGGCGCGTCGCGCCATCGGTGGCGACCTGTACTTTCACCGGCCCAGGCCTGAAGTCATCAAGATGTGGAAAACCACGGGCTTTACCCGGCTGCTGGGGCCCGAGCACCAGTTTCCCGACAAACGCAGCGCCATCGCCACGATTTTCTCCAAGCTGGACCGCAGCATCTGCAGCAGCTGCACGGCACGCATTTTCTGGGAATGCCAAAGCCTGCCGCCTGCGACCCCGCGATCGGGTACACCTTGAGGTCATCAGCCCATGCTTAAATTTGCCGCCAACCTCAGCTGGATGTACACCGAGCTGCCTGCCGACGATCGCTTTGAAGCGGCGGCCAAGGACGGGTTTTCTGCGGTTGAAATCCTCTCGCCTTATGCCTGGCCGGCCAGGGAGCTGGCGGCGCGCCTCAAAGCCCACGGCTTGTCGCTGGTCTTGTTCAATGCGCCGCCCGGTGGCAGCGATGCGGCGGGTGTTCAGCAGGCCTGGGCCTCGGGAGAAAAAGGCACGGCCTGCCTGCCCGGACGCGAGGCGGAGTTTCTTGCCGGTGTTGCGCTGGCGCTGGCGTATGCCGAGGCGCTGGATTGCCCGCGTATTCACGTCATGGCAGGCTGCATGACCGAGGGGCTTGACCGGCAGGCCCTCAGGCCGACCTATGTCAATAATTTGCGGCATGCCGCGCAGGCGGCTGCGGCATCTGGCCTGCAGGTGCTGATTGAGCCGATCAACACGCGCGACATAGCGCGCTACTTCTTGAACCGGCAAGACCACGCGCATGAAATCATCGCCGATGTGGGCGCGGCCAATCTCAAGGTGCAGATGGACCTCTACCACTGCCAGGTTGTGGAGGGCGATGTGGCCATGAAGCTGCGCAAATACCTGCCGACCGGCCAGGTTGGCCATATTCAGATCGCCGGCGTGCCCGGACGCAACGAACCCGATACCGGTGAGCTCAACTACCCCTATCTGTTTTCGGTTTTGCAGGCGCTTGACTACCGTGGCTGGATAGGCTGCGAGTACCAGCCAGCACGCGGCAGCGCGGCCGGCGCCACCTCGGTCGGACTGGGTTGGCTGCACCAGGCGCAGGCCACGGGAACGGCAGAGGCACAGGCTTTTAAGCCGCCGGCCTGAGCCCGATAAAATCAGCGCATCGGGCCAACCATCCCCTAACTTTCTCATCAAGGCTGCTGCCCGTGTCCGATCGCCTCGCCGTTTTCTCCCAATACCTTTTTCCCAAGCAGGCCCTCACCGCATTTGCCGGCTTTGTCGCATCGCGCGAGTGGGGCTGGGTCACGACTGAAATCATTCGCCGTTTTGTCGCTAAATACCAGGTAAACATGGACGAGGCGCTGAACCCGGACATCGCCAGCTACCCGAGCTTCAATGCTTTTTTCACGCGTGCGCTCAAGCCCGGCGTCAGGCCGCTGGCTCAGGCCGATCTGGTTTGCCCGGTGGACGGCGCGATCAGCCAGTTTGGCGCGATAGAGCAAGACCAGATTTTCCAGGCCAAGGGCCACCGTTATTCGACCACGGCTGTGGTCGGAGGTGATGCCGCGCTGGCGGCGCAATTCCAGGACGGCAGCTTTGCCACGCTGTATTTGAGCCCGCGCGACTACCACCGCATCCACATGCCTTGCGATGGCCGCCTGACGCGCATGGTGTATGTGCCAGGCGACCTGTTTTCGGTCAATCCGACAACGGCGCGCGGTGTGCCTGGCCTGTTTGCGCGCAATGAACGCGTGGTTTGCGTGTTCGAGTCGGTGCGCGGCCCTTTTGTGCTGATCCTGGTTGGCGCGACCATTGTGGGCAGCATGGCGACGGTCTGGCACGGTCTGGTCAATCCTCCGCGTCTGCCGGCGCTCAAGGCCTGGCATTACGGCGGCGCGGGCCAGCCCCAAGTGCTGCTCAAGCAAGGCGAGGAAATGGGCCGCTTTTTGCTCGGCTCCACGGTCGTGATGCTGTTCCCCAAGGGTGGCTTGCAGTTCAATCCGGCCTGGGCGCCTGCGCGCGGCATACAGCTGGGCGAAGCCATGGCTCATTACCAGTATTGAGCTTGGGCCGAGACCTCCGCATAAGCCCTAATAGGCTTTTGACCCCACGGCCCCACCTGCGGATGTAAAGTGAGTCTGATCCATCTGCCGGAGTTTCCATGAATGCCCCTTCCCATCGCGACGCGTTTCGCCCTGATTCGTCGAACACCCTGAACGCCACGCAAGCCCTGTCCGAGGTTACGGCGCAGTGGGACGCGGACATCGTCAAGCAGATTTCCGACTACATCACGATTCCCGCCAAGTCACCCGGCTTTGACAGCGAGTGGAAAGCCCATGGCCATATCGACACCGTCATGCGCAATGCTGCAAGCTGGGTGCAAGCGCAAAAAATTCCTGGCTTGACACTGGAAATCGTGCAGCTTGAAGGGCGCACGCCGGTGCTGTTTTTCGAGATCCCGGCTTCATCGGGTAAGGGCGGAACCGAGCGTAGCGAAGCGACGAGCGCGGGAGCCACGCAATTTCCCGACGGGCCGCCTCAAGGGAAATTAGCCCCCTCGGGGGGCAGCGCAGTACGCGAAGCGACAAGCGTGGGGGCCGTGGCATCAGCGCCGGGCCGCTCCCAAGCAATGCCAGCCCCCTCGGGGGGCAGCGCAGTACGCGAAGCGACAAGCGTGGGGGCCAATCCAACAGTGTTGATGTACGGCCACCTCGACAAACAACCCGAATTCACCGGCTGGCGCAGTGATCTCGGACCCTGGACGCCCAAGTACGAAGGCGGCCTGCTGTATGGCCGGGGCGGCGCCGATGACGGTTATGCGGTCTATGCGAGCATTGCCGCTGTCCAGGCGCTGAAAAGCCAGGGCCTGGCCCATCCACGCATCGTCGGCTTGATCGAGTCCTGTGAAGAAAGCGGCTCCTATGACCTGCTGCCCTATGTCAATGCGCTCAGGCCCCGGCTGGGAGATGTGGCGCTGGTGGTCTGCCTCGATTCAGGCGCTGGCAACTACGACCAGCTCTGGCTCACGACCAGTCTGCGCGGCAATGGCGGTGGCGTGCTGAAAGTCGAGGTGCTGACCGAAGGCGTGCATTCTGGCGACGCCAGCGGACTGGTGCCGTCCAGCTTTCGCATCATGCGCCAGGTGCTGGACCGCCTCGAAGACAGCCGCACCGGCCGTTTGCTGCCGCAAAGCTTTCACTGCGAGGTGCCGGCCGACCGGCTGGCGCAGGCCAAGGCCACCGCAGCCATTCTGGGCGACGAGCTCTACAAGCGCTTTCCCTGGGCCCATGCCGATTGTGAAGGCGCCAGCTTCACGCTGCCCATGACCACCGATCCGGTCGAAGCGCTGCTCAACCGCACCTGGCGGCCGACGCTCAGCGTGACCGGCGCCGAAGGCTTTCCGGCGTTCCGGGACGCGGGCAATGTGCTCAGGCCCTACACGGCCTTCAAGCTGTCGCTGCGTTTTCCGCCCTTGATTGACGCGAGCGCCGCAGTGCAGGAGCTCAAAGCCCTGCTTGAGGACAATGCGCCCTACCAGGCCAAGGTCACTTTTGACGGCCATGGCGGGGCCAATGGCTGGAACGCACCGGACACAGCGCCCTGGTTTGAAGCGGCCTTGCAGGGCGCGTCGCAGAGTTTTTTTGGCGCGCCTTGCGCCACCATTGGACAGGGCGGCACCATTCCCCTGATGAGCATGCTCAGCCAGGGTTTCCCCAAGGCGCAAATGATGGTTTGCGGCGTGCTCGGCCCCAAAAGCAATGCGCATGGACCGAATGAGTTCTTGCATGTGCCTTATGCCAAGAGGCTGACCGCCGCTGTGGCGCATGTGATGGCCTGCGTGCCGGACTGATTGCAGGCTTTATGCCCTCCGTGGTTCTGGTCCCCTTCACAGCCCGCGATGGTGAAAACCTGGCGCTGTACGAATGGCGTCCGCCCCAGAGAGCGCGCGTGCAGGACGCAGCGCCGCCGCGTGGGGTGGTGCTCATGGTTCACGGCCTGGGCGAGCATGCAGGGCGTTACGCGCATGTGGCGCAGCTGTTGATGGACTGGGGCTTTGTGGTGCGGGCCTACGACCAGCGCGGCCACGGCGAGTCGGGCGGCCGGCGTGGCGTGCTGCCGTCGGAGTCTGCGCTGATCGATGACCTGGCCGAAGTGCTTGATTACACCCGGCTGCACTGCGGGCCAGGGCTGCACGGCGGCAAGGAGCCACTGCCCGTGATCCTGCTGGGCCACAGCCTGGGTGGTCTGGTGGCCAGCCGGTTTGTGGCGCAGGGCAGTCGCCCGGTTCAGGGGCTGGTGTTGTGCTCGCCGGCGCTGGACGCAGGGTTTGGGGTTTTTCAAAAGCTGCTGCTGGCCGTGCTGCCGACGCTGGCGCCCAACTGGTGCGTCAACAATGGGCTCGATGTGCGCTACCTGTCGCACGATGAGCGCGTGCGCAAGGCCTATGAAGCCGACCGGCAGGTGCACCGCAAGATTTCAGCGCGCCTGGCCCGCTTTATTGCCAGCGCCGGGCCGGCCGTTATTGCCGCGGCCGGGCATTGGACGGTGCCGACGCTGCTGCTGTATGCGGGCGCGGACCGCCTGGTGAATCCACAAGGAAGCCGCGTCTTTGCCGAGGCCAGCGCCAATTCTCTGGCCGTCAAGCCTGGCACGGTCACGGCGGTCTGCTTTGAAGCGATGTACCACGAGCTGTTCAACGAGCTGCAGGCCGCACCGGTGTTTGACACGCTGCGCGTTTGGCTGGACGCCAGATTTTGAATGAAATAGGCTTGTCGCGACCTACTGGCGGTCGCAAGCAGCTATTTAATTTATAGCAAATTGAGTCAGACCAGCGCTTTGCCCTGAGCGGCCTAAAGCGCGGCCTGCCGGCGTTTGCTCCAGCCCAGCCAGGCCAGCGCCAGACCCGTCAGGCCCAGCGGCAGCAGCGAGCCCAGATTCAGCAGCGCCCAGCCCTGGGTGGTGACCAGCACGCCCGAGGCCAGCGACGAGAGCGCCAGTACGGCAAACACGCAAAAATTCAGCGCGCCCTGGGCCTTGTCCTTTTCTTCCGGGCGGTAGGCGCCCAGCGCCAGCGTGGTGCTGCCGGTGAACAGGAAGTTCCAGCCCAGCCCGAGCAAAAACAGCGCGACCACGAACTGCTTAAAGTCCACGCCTGACAGCGCGACCAGCACGCACAGGACATTCAGCGCCAGGCCCACCGCCATGATGGGCAGCGTGCCAAAGCGCTTGATCAGGTGACCGGTGAAAAAGCCAGGCGCAAACATGCCTATCACATGCCACTCCAGCACCGTGGCGACATCAGAAAACGGCAGACTGCAGATCTGCATGGCGATCGGTGTCGCCGCCATCAGCAGGTTCATCACGCCATAACCCAGGGCGCCAGCTGCTGCGGCGACGATGAACACCGGCTGGCGCATGATTTCAGCCAGTGGCCGGCCGCTGTCGGTGACGGGGCTGCCCGCCGCTTTTGCGCTTGGCGCTGGAAACTGGACAAAGGCCAGCAGCAGCATCGCCAGCAAGGCCACCCCGCTCAGCGCCAGGTAGGCCCCGGCAAAAGGCACGGCGGTCAGGTTGCGTGTGTAGGCCGCCAGATTTGGCCCAGCGATGGCGCCAAGCAGGCCGCCGGCCATGACCAGCGAGACGGCTTTTTCACGGAACGCTGGCAGCGCCAGTTCGGCGGCGGCAAAGCGGTAAAGCTGGGCGTTGGCGTTGTAATAACCGGCCACCAGAGTGGCCGCGACCAGCAGCCAGAAGTTCTTGCCATAGGCCGCATAGCAGCACACGGCGCTGGATCCCAGCGCCACCGCCAGTCCAAGCTGGAACGAGGTCTTGCGGCCAAAGCGGCTTTGCGTGCGCGCCACCAGACCGGTCGACAAGGCGCCACCCACCACATAACCCATGACCGGCAGGGTTGCCATCCAGCCCAGCGGCGCCAGGTTCAGGCCCACCAGTCCATTGATGGCAATGAAGGTGACGTTGTTGGTCAGGAACAGACCTTGGCAAATCGCCAGCAGCCAGAGATTGAGGTTCATGGATTGAAAATGGGTGGGTAAATGAAGGGACGCACGCGCAGCTTCCGGCCTCAGGCCAGGTCGCTCAGCGCGATCAGCGACAGACAGGCCAGCGGCGCGGTCTCCGCGCGCAGCACGCGTGGGCCGAGCGTGACCGGCGCGAAGCCGCAGGCCATGGCGGCGGATTCCTCGGCGGCGCTCAGCCCGCCTTCGGGGCCGCTCAGAAAGGTCAGCGCACCGGCATCATGGCTGTGCAGCGCCACCGCCTTGGCCAGGGCCTGCGTGCCTTCGCGCAGTGACAGCAGCAAGCGTTCCCCGCTGTGGGTCGCGTTTGGCAAGCCCGGCTGGTCCAGACGTTTGAGCCAGTCTGTCAGGCTGGCGACCTCGTGCAGCAAGGGAATACGGTTGCGGCCGCACTGTTCGCTGGCGGCCACGGCGATGCCGCGCCAGTGGGCGAGTTTTTTGTCGGCGCGGTCACCCTTGATGCGCAGCACGCTACGCTCGCACATCAGCGGCTGTATGCTGGCCACGCCCAGCTCGGTGGCTTTTTCAATCAGCCAGTCCATGCGCTCGTTGGCCGGCATGCCGACGGCCAGGTGCACGGCGCGCCGGCTCTCGCGCTGGCTCGCGCTGTAGGCGCCTACCGTGACCTGCACATCGCTGCGGCCCATGTGGGTGATGGTGGCTTCAAACGCGCCTTCCGGGCTGTCGCTGTCACGCGATCCCTGGCCATTGAACAGCGTGATGCTGTCGCCGGGCTGCAGGCGCAGCACCTGCACATGGCGCGCCGCGTGCTCTGGCAGGCTCACGGCGCTACCCGTGACAAGTTCCAGGTCGGCGTAAAAACGCGCGCTCATGGCTGGCTCCGGCGCGCCGGGTAGTGGCTGGTGCAGCCGCGAAGCGCTACAAAAAAAGTAGCTGCTTGCGCTTTATGGGTGGGGGCTAGGGCTTTGTTTGGCATTAAAAAGTGTAGCCTATGCGGGTCTCGTTGCCTTCAATTTCGTCGAGCAGCACCATGAGCGGGCCGAGCTGGCGGTAACGCGCGCAAGTCGCGCGTGCATAGCGGATGAAACGCGGCGTGTCGGCCAGGTATTTGGGCTTGCCGTCACGCAGCGTCAGGCGCGCGAAGATGCCCAGCACCTTGAGATGGCGCTGCAAACCCATCCATTCCACCGCGCGGTAAAACTCGCCGAAGTCATCGCCCACAGGCAGCCCCGCCTGGCGCGCCTTTTGCCAGTAACGCACCGTGACATCGAGCACGAAATCTTCTTCCCAGCTTAAAAACGCATCGCGCATCAGGCTGGCGATGTCGTAGCTGATAGGGCCATACACTGCGTCCTGGAAATCCAGGATGCCCAGAGATGGTGCCCCCACGCTTGTCACTGCGTGTACTTCGCTGCGTTCGTTAGCCCCCACGCTCGTCGCTTCGCGTACTACGCTGCCCCCCGAGGGGGCTAATTTCCCTTGGGGCGGCCCGTCGGGAAATTGATTGACACCTACGCTGGCTGCGCCTGGATTCCGTTCGTTATGAGCTTGGCTAAGGATGACTCCCGAGGGGGCGACCATCAGGTTTCTGGGCATGAAGTCTCTGTGGACATAGACTCTGGCGCCACCTAGCGAATGCAAGTTGCTGGCCTTGATCAGCTCGAACGCTGTATCGAGCTTGGTTTGGATACCGGTGTCCAGCGCCAGCCCTTTGTGTTTGCCGACATACCACTCTGGAAACAAGGCCAGTTCGCGGCTCAGCAGGGCCTCGTCATAAGGCGGTAGCACGCCGGGTTTGGACGACAGCTGCCAGCGCACCAGTGCGTCCAGCGCGTCCATGTAGAGCGCGTAGTGCGCATCGCTTGGTAGGGCGATGGCGTCCACCGCTGCTGGTGGCGCGATCACCTCCATCATGGTCTGCGCGCCCAGGTCGCTGAGCAGCATGAAGCCCTGCGCCTGGTCCCAGGCCAGCACGCGCGGGGCCTGCAGGCCCGCGTCCAGCATCAGCTTGGCGACCTTGACGAAGGGATGGCAGTCTTCTTTTTCGGGTGGCGCATCCATGATGATGTAGCTCGCGGCCACGCCATCGACTCTGAAATAGCGCCTGAAGCTGGCATCTGCCGAGGCTGGGCGCACGCTTTGCGGCGTGAGTTGGTGCGCGCTGGCGACGCTGGACAGCCAAGCAGAAAAAGCGCTGGCGCGCGCCGGGTCGTCCCACACGATGGGGTTGGCAGAGGCGGTCATGGCTGTTCCAGTCAGGCTTAGGTTGGATGGGGGGCGGCGCGCCCGGATGTATGGGGCGCAGACGGTCATGGATAATCAGGGCTGATTTTACAAACGGGTTTAGCTCCTACCAACGATGCGCCTCGCATCCCCCTCGCCTTTTATTCTTTCCCCGCTGTCACAAGCTGTGCTCTGCCTGGCCCTGGGCGCCACGCTGGGGCTGCTTGGCGCTGCGCCTGCGCAGGCGCAGCCGACGACTGAGCCTGGCGTTCCAGGCGAGCCGCAAGCGGGCCCGCAGACACCGCTGGGGCTCAAACCCAGCGCCATGCTGGCCGAAAAGCCGCCCGAGGGTGCCGCCAATGTGCCGCCGACTTTTGTGTTTGGTGACACGGTGTCGGGGCGACCTGATCTGGAGACCGTGATTGACGGCCATGCCGAACTGCGGCGCGGCAGCACGGCCATACGCGCCGACCGCATCGACTTCTTTTTGCCGGACGACACCCTCAAGGCGCGCGGCAATGTACGCATCAGCAGCGATGGCAACCAGTTCCGCGGGCCCGAGCTGGACCTCAAGCTCGATACCTTTGAGGGCTTTTTCCGCAAGGCGGGCTACCGCTTTTTGTCCAATGGCGGCAACGGCGAGTCCGCGCGCATAGACTTTATTGACGACAAGCATCTGATTGCCCGCAATGCCACGTTCACGACCTGCGAGCGCGGCGACGAGGCGAGCTGGTCGCCCGACTGGGTATTGACCGGCAGCAGTTTCAAGTTTGATCTGGACCAGGAAACCGGCGAGGCGATAGGCGGCGTCCTGCGCTTCAAGGACGTGCCGATTCTGGCGCTACCGTCCATCAGCTTTCCGCTCAGCGAAAAGCGCAAATCAGGTTTTCTGGCGCCGACTTTCAATCTCGACAGCACCAGTGGCGCCATGGTCGGTCAGCCTTATTACTTCAACATCGCCCCGAACCGGGACGCCACGATCACGCCTACGCTGATGAGCAAGCGTGGGCTGGACCTGGGCGCTGACTACCGCTATCTGGAGCCAGGCTATTCCGGCCGGCTGCGTGCCAATCTGATGCCTGGTGACAAGCTGAGCAACTCCAACCGCTGGGCTTATTCGCTGCAGCAGGTGGGCTCGGTCAACACCGGCTTGTCCGCCGTGGGCGGCGTGGGCCTCAACCTCAATCTCAACCGCGTCAGCGACAACAACTACTGGCGCGATTTCCCGCGTGCCAGCACCACGCTAACGCAGCGGCTGCTGGCCGACGACGCCAGCATGAGCTGGGGTCGCGGCTTTTTGACCGCCGGCGTACGCGTGCTCAAGTGGCAGACGCTGCAGGATGTCACGGCGCCCATCGTGCCGCCTTATGACCGCCTGCCGCAGATCACGGCCGCCTACACCCGTATCAATACGCCCGTGGCCGGTTTGAGCGGCATTGACTGGTCGATTTCTACCGATTTCACGCGGTTTTCAGCCGACCGCGTGCTTACCGGGCAACCGAACAGCGACCGTGCCGTGGCGCTGGCGCAGATCAGCCGCCCGTGGATTGCGCCGGGTTGGTTCTTCACGCCCAAACTGCAGCTGCACGCCACCAGCTACCGCTTTGACAGTCCTTTGGCCACTGGCGGTCTGTCGGCGGCGCGCGCCGTGCCTACCTTCAGTCTGGACAGCGGGCTGCATTTCGAGCGCAATGCCAGCTTTCTGGACCGCAGTTTCACGCAGACCCTGGAGCCACGTGCGTTTTATGTGCGCACACCTTTTCGCGACCAGAGCATGTTGCCCAACTATGACTCGGCTGCCAGTGACTTCAACTTTGCTACGGTGTTCACGGAAAACCGCTTTGTCGGCAATGACCGTATTGCAGACGCCAATCTGCTCACCCTGGGGGTCACCTCGCGCCTGCTCAATCCTGAAACCGGCGTAGAGGCCGTGCGCTTCGGTGTCGCCCAGCGGCTGCGTTTTGAAGACCAGAAAGTGAGCTTGCCCGGCGGCCTGCCAGTGACGGACCGCATCAGTGATTTGCTGTTTGGCACCACCATCAACTGGATTCCGCAGTGGTCATTTGATGGCACTGTGCAGTACAACCCCAAGATAGGCCAGTCAGAGCGCAGCTCTTTCGGCGTGCGCTACAACCCCGGCAATTACCGGGTCATCAGTGCCGCCATCAGGCGTCAGCGCGACATCAGCGACTCCATGGATGTGGGCTGGCAATGGCCGATCAACGATTTGTGGGGCGACAAGGGGCAAGACCTGGGCGCTGGCCGTGGTCAGGGTGGCGGGCGTTATTACAGCGTTGGCCGACTCAACTACAGCGTGTTGGACAAAAAACTCGTTGATGCAATTGTTGGCCTTGAGTACGATGGCTGCTGCTGGATCAGCCGGGTCGTGCTGCAGCGCTCGCAGAGCACGACGGCGATCTCGAACACCCGCATATTGTTTCAGCTCGAGCTGGTCGGTTTCTCCCGGCTCGGCATCAATCCGCTGGACACCTTGAAATTGAACGTCCCGCGTTACCAGTACCTGCGTGACCAAGTGTCAGCGCCTAGCCGCTTTACCAACTATGACTAAATCCTGCTTCAAATTTCGCGCTGCTGTGCTTGCCCTCGGGGCGCGCAAGCCGCTGGCCGGTCTGCTGCTGATGCTGCCTGCGCTGCTGCTTCAGGCGCAAGGTCTCAAGCCTTCGCCCCGGCTGCAGGTGCCCGATCTGGCGGCCATCAGCGTGGCCAGGCCAGGCAGCGCCTCAGAGGTGCAGCGGCAGGCCGACTTCATTGTTGCCATCGTCAACTCCGAGCCGGTCACCAATAACGAGGTCCGCGCCAAATTGATACGCGCCGAGCAGCAGCTCAGCCAGCAAGGCGCGGCGTTGCCGCCACGCAGCGAGCTGGCCCGACAAGTGCTGGAGCGCCTTATAGGCGACAAGGCGCAGCTGCAGGAGGCCCGCAACTCAGGTCTGCGTGTTGAAGACAATGCGATTGAAAACGCCGTGCTCGGCGTGGCGCAGCAAAACCAGTTGTCGGTCGACGAGTTGCGCAAGCGACTGGCGGCCGACGGCATTGCCTACAGCCGCTTTCGTTCTGAGTTGCGTGACGAGTTGATGGTCAGCCGTTTGCGCCAGCGCGAAGTCGACGCGCGCGTCAAAGTCACAGATGCCGATATTGACCAGTTCCTGCGTGATCAGGAAGGCAGCAAGGACCAGGCATCGCTGGAAATCAACCTGGCCCAGATTCTGATCGCCGTGCCTGAAAATGCCACGCCGGAACAGGTTGCGGCATTGCAGCTCAAAGCGCAGCAGGCGGCCGATCGTGCGCGTGCGGGTGCTGATTTTGCCGCGCTGGTAACCGAGTATTCGGACACCGCTGCGCGCGCCGAAGGCGGCCAGATGGGTTTGCGCAACGCCGAGCGCTATCCGCCGCTGTTTCTGGACGCCACGCAAAACCTGCGCGCAGGCGAGCTTGCTGGACCGGTGCGCAGCGGCGCTGGTTTTCACGTTCTCAAGGTGATTGAGAAGAAGCAGGCCGGCACGACCGGAATCAACATCACGCAAACCCATAGCCGCCACATCCTACTGCGCCTGAGTCCGCAGTTCGGCGAGGCTGCGGCGGTGGAGAAACTGGCCGATATCAAAAAACGCATCCTCAGTGGTCAGACAGATTTTGCTGGCATGGCCAAGGAATACAGTGCAGACGGCTCGGCCAAGGACGGTGGTGATTTGGGCTGGGCCAATCCCGGCATGTTTGTGCCTGAGTTTGAGCAGGCCATGAACCGACTGGCACCGGGTCAGATTTCCGATCCTGTAACCTCCCGCTTTGGCGTGCACCTGATTCAGGTCATCGAGCGCAAAGACGCGCAGTTGTCGACCCGCGACCAGCGCGAGCTGGCCAGAAACGTGCTGCGGGAGAAAAAACAGGAAGAGGCCTACCTGCTGTGGGCCCAGGAAGTGCGCGGCCGGGCCTATGTGGAGTACCGCGAGCCGCCGCAGTGATGTTGCCCCCACGCTCGCTCGCTGCGCGTAGCTCGCTGCCCCCCGAGTGGGCCGCTACGCCTGCGGCCCGGCAGAGCCGGTTCCGCGGCCCCTGCTTGAATAGAAATTCACCCCCACGTTCGCTCGCTGCGCGTAGCTCTCTGCCCCCCGAGGGGGCGAATTTCCCTTGGGGCGGCCCGGCGGGAAATTGCCGGCCCCTACGTTCGCTCGCTGCGCAGAGCTCTCTGACCCTGAATTCCGTTCGTCCTGAGCTTGTCGAAGGATGCCTTCCGAGTGGGCTAATTCCCTCAGGCGCGTCTCGCGTGCCGGCTGATTACACAATGATATGAAACACATTCCCCGCAAGCGTTTCGGCCAGCATTTTTTGACCGACAAAAGCATTATTGAAGACATCGTCCAGGCCATTGCGCCGCAGCCCGGGCAGTTCATGGTCGAGATTGGCCCTGGCCTGGCGGCCCTGACGCAGCCTCTGGTTGAGCGCCTTGGGCACCTGACCGTGATTGAGCTCGACCGTGATCTGGCCGCGCTGCTCCGCGCCCATCCGCAGCTCACGGTGGTGGAGTCCGATGTATTGAGAGTTGACTTCCGCCAGCTGGCTGAGGCCGCGCCTGCGCCGCTGCGCGTGGTGGGCAACCTGCCTTACAACATCTCCACGCCGATCCTGTTTCACCTGCTCGATGTTGCCGATGTGGTTCAAGACCAGCACTTCATGCTGCAAAAGGAAGTGATTGACCGCATGGTCGCCAAGCCTTCGACCAGCGACTACAGCCGGCTCAGCGTGATGCTGCAATGGCGCTACGCCATGGAAAACGTACTCTTTGTGCCGCCCCAGAGCTTTGATCCGCCGCCGCGTGTGGACAGCGCCATCGTTCGCATGGTGCCGCATGCAGCGCCTGAAGCACTGGACGTCAAGCTCTTCAGCGAGCTGGTCCGGGTGGCGTTCAGCCAGCGTCGCAAGCTGCTGCGGCATTCGCTGGGCAAGTGGCTGGAGCAACGCAACTTCAGTGGCACGTTCAACCTGCAGCGCCGTGCCGAAGAAGTGCCGGTTGCCGAATACATAGCCTTGGCCCAGCAGGCATAAAAAAAGCCCGGTATCACGCAGCGTGACCGGGCTTTTGTTCGTCGCTTTTTCAAGCGGCGAGGTGCTTGTCTGGAGCTGCTCAGGCAGCAGTCAACCAGTAAGCAGAGTTGAACGGACTGCTCATGCGCAGTGCCAGTGGTGAGATGTCGACCAGTTTGTCGGTCGGCATGACTTCTTCACCTTCTGCAACTGCTAGCGGGGCCTCATTCGCCCGATCCCCTTGGCCAATGTCTGGGGAGCGGGCTACAGAAAAGAATAAAAGCATCTGAACGGAATCTTTCGATCCGCCCAGTAGTCCGCTGCATCCCTGAAGATGTCGAGCAGCTGCTCACGCGCTTCTTTGTCAAACTTGGCATGGGCTGGAATCTGCTCCAGAACCACGATGAAGCCTGGCTGCGGACCGGACTTGTGAACCAAGTCTGTCATGCAGTCATAAAGCGCGTCAAAGTTCTTGCCGAAATGTGCAGGGAAGGTGTACTGCGCCGCAATCATGTCCAGAATATCCTGCTTGCTCTGGGCATTGCCCAGGTTGGCGTACAGGAAGTGCTGGTTCAATTGTGTGGCGGCATCTTGCAATTCCTGCACGCGAAAAGCGCGGATCGATTGCACGATGTTGGGCCGTATCCCTTTCAGGGGCGGCTCAATGACTTTGCCCTTGACGGGCATATCAGCATCCTTACGAAGTGGTGTATCCATCTCCGCATCTCTTTCTATTAAATCAAACATTCAAAATAACGACCACAAATTCAATTTACTGAACAATTTTGCGAAAACTCGCGTAGTGGTCATCGGTGTAGTAACAAGCCTCAGGTGCAGTGGGTTTCACACCACCACAAATAATGCGCCGGGCGCCCCGGCTACGTTCACTCGGTGTTCTGACGGTATATTCACGGTAATAAGCTCGGGGTTTGGCGGGAAGAATTCTTTCCCGGTTGCCAAACACCGCACCGTCCTTGTCATACCGAAACGGCCCACCCTGATAAATCAGGGCCATCATGCCTTGCCCTTGTGGGGGCAGTTGGGAGATGGCAATCGTGTCAGCCTGGCCCAGGACAACCGGGCTTCTGGCTTGCACCACGCTGGGGCTGACTGCCCAAAAACTGGCCAGTAAGGCCAAAAATATGCCAATGCCGGTCTTCAGCCAGCGTCCATACCCATTGCGCTGCATGAAAATACCCTTCCTGAACCCAGAGTGCTTTGCCCGATTTCTCGGGTTAACCCCTAAATTTCAAGAGTCGTAGTTTGACGCATGTGCGCAGAAAACGCAAGTGGGTGCTGAATGTTTAGGCACAAACCTTCTGGTTTGAAGGCCAGAAAGTTAGTGCTTGCTGTTGAAGTTGGCTTTATCGTGCCGCGTTGGCATCCGCAACGGTGAGGGCTGTCATGTTGACAATTCGGCGTACTGTCGCCGTAGCGGTCAGGATGTGCATGGGTTTTTTGGCGCCCAGCAGCACGGGGCCGATGGCAATGCCGCCACCGGCTGCGGTCTTGAGCAGGTTGTAGGAAATATTGGCCGCATCAATGTTGGGCATCACCAGCAAATTGGCTTCGCCGGTCAAGGTGCTGTTTGGCATGATGAGGGCGCGCGCATCGGCGTCCAGCGCCATATCGCCATGCATCTCGCCGTCAACTTCAAGCCACGGGGCTTTATCGCGCAACAACTCCAGCGTGCGGCGCATTTTGATGGCGCTGGCATGGTTTGACGAGCCAAAGTTGGAGTGCGACAGCAGCGCAGCTTTGGGTTTGATGCCAAAGCGCATCATTTCTTCGGCGGCCATGGTCGTGATCTCGGCCAGCTGCTCTGCGGTCGGGTCGGCGTTGACATGGGTGTCCAGCAGGAAGACCTGACGGCCGGGCAGCAGCAGGGCATTCATGCAGGCATAGGTGTTGACGCCTTCGCGCTTGCCAATCACCTGGTCAAGGTAGTCGAGGTGGTGCGCGGTCGTGCCCCAGGTGCCGCAGATCAGGCCGTCGACATCACCTTTGTGCAGCAGCATGCCGCCAATCAGGGTCAGGCGGCGGCGCATTTCAATCTTGGCCATTTGCACGGTCACACCGCGCCGCTCCATCATGCGGTGGTAGGTTTGCCAGAAGTCGCGGTAACGGTGGTCTTGCTCGACGTTCACCACGTCGTAATCGAGCTCTTCCTTCAGGCGCAAACCGAACTGTTCAATGCGGTGCGCGATGATGGCCGGGCGTCCGATCAGGGTTGGCCTGGCCAGACCTTCATCAACCACGATCTGACAGGCGCGCAGCACGCGCTCTTCTTCGCCCTCGGCGTAGGCCACGCGTTTGCGGGTGGCATTTTTGGCCGCCGAGAAAATCGGCTTCATCACGGTGCCCGACGCATAGACAAAGCTTTGCAGTCTTTCCCGGTAGGCGTCCATGTCCTGTATCGGCCGCAGCGCCACACCGCTGTCGGCCGCAGCCTGGGCGACTGCCGGCGCGATTTTCATCATCAGGCGCGGATCAAAGGGCTTGGGAATCAGGTATTCAGGTCCAAAAGCGAGTTTCTCGCCAACGTATGCAGCGGCCACGACTTCGCTTTGCTCGGCCTGGGCCAGCTCGGCAATCGCGTGCACCGCAGCGATCTCCATCTCAATCGTGATGGTGGAAGCGCCGGCGTCGAGTGCGCCGCGAAAAATATAGGGAAAGCACAGGACGTTGTTGACCTGATTCGGGTAGTCGGTGCGTCCCGTGGCAATGATGGCGTCGTCGCGAACCGACTTCACGTCGTCCGGGTTGATCTCGGGGTTGGGATTGGCGAGCGCAAAAATAATTGGCTTGGCAGCCATTTTGGCGACCATTTCTTTCTTCAGGACGCCGCCAGCGGACAGACCCAAAAAGATGTCTGCGCCGTCAATGATGTCGCTCAGGCTGCGGGCCGAGGTCTTTTGGGCATAGACAATCTTGTCTTCGTCCATCAGTTCGGTGCGGCCTTCATAGACCACGCCGGCCAGGTCGGTGACGAAGATGTTTTCACGCGGAATGCCGAGCTTGACCAGCAGGCCCAGGCAGGCCAGCGCCGCTGCGCCGGCACCGGATGTCACCAGCTTGATGGCTTTCGGATCCTTGCCAACCACCTTCAGTGCATTGAGGATGGCCGCGCCAACCGTGATGGCCGTGCCATGCTGGTCGTCATGGAAGACCGGGATCTTCATGCGCTTGCGCAGCTCGCGCTCGATATAAAAGCAGTCGGGCGCCTTGATGTCTTCGAGGTTGATGGCGCCGAAAGTGGGCTCGAGCGAGGCGATGATTTCGACCAGTTTGGCCGGGTCTTTCTCGTCGATTTCGATGTCGAAAACGTCAACACCGGCGAATTTCTTGAACAGGACGGCCTTGCCTTCCATCACCGGCTTGGAGGCCAGCGGGCCGATATCGCCCAGTCCCAGCACGGCCGTGCCGTTGGTGATGACCGCGACCAGATTGCCACGCGCGGTGTATTTGAAGGCGGCGTTCGGATCCTTGACGATTTCCTCACAAGGCGCAGCAACGCCAGGTGAGTAGGCCAGCGCCAGGTCACGCTGGTTGGTCAGCTGCTTGGTCGCCGCAATGGCGATCTTGCCGGGCGTTGGAAACTCGTGGTATTCCAGAGCGGCCAAACGCAGCTGAGCGCGTTTTTCCTGGGCTTTGTCGGGGGTTGGTGTGGATGAGTTCGGCATTGAAAAGGTCTCCGGCGGCGACGGTCCGGGGACCATCAATGTCTTGTAAGGATGTTGTCAACTATGGCCAGATTGTAGGCCGTTGATCAGGCCGCCCATAAGAGCGGATCAACGCAAAAAGAGCACTTCGCTTTTGACTTTTCCAGATGTAAAGCGCTGACGCCGGCACAGGCACTGCTGTTGAACCGGCGCCAAGCCCTGGCCAGGCCTTAAATCTGCACCAGCTTGGACTGGGCCATGCGTTGCGCGGTCTGCGCACCAGCCAGCACAAAGCCGCGGTTCAGGCCGGCCTCGTCCAGCCATTGCCAGATACCGGTGCTGATCAGACCCGCGCTGTCGCTGTACGACGTCCATTGGCCAGTGGTTCCGGGCTTGGGTGGCGCGACAACCAGCGGCAGCGCCGGCGTCTTCACGGACACCGGCATCAAGGGAAACACCAGCTCGCAGGGCTGGCCTGCGAGGTTGGCTGCCAGCGCTCTGGCCGCCGTCATGATGGGCATCACATAGGGCAGGGTTGCGCCATGCACCGACAAGGGCGAGCTGGCACTGGCGTACTGGGCGCCGTCGCCCAGCGCGTAGACCTGGGCCGCGCTGGTTTCAAGCCGTGTGTTGACCGCTATGGCGCGGTCAACCGTGATGCCGGCGGCCCTGGCCAGCGCTGTATCGGCACGCAGCCCGACGGCGCTCAGCACGCGGCTGGCGCGCAACTGGTCCCCGTTGGCCAGCAAGACGCTCAGGCCTTCAGTGCTTGCCGGCGCTTCAGGCGCTGTGTTGACGGCGCGTACCGTGGCGCCGAAATAAAAGCGCACACCCAAGGCTTCAAGCGCCGTTTGCAGCGCCGCGCTGGCCGCTTCGGGCAGCAGGGCCGACAGCGGGCGCAGGCCCGGATCGACGACGCTGACGCGGTAACCGGCTTGTGCCAGATCATTGGCAAACTCGCAGCCTATCAAGCCGGCGCCCATGATCAGCACATGCTGCCTGGCTGCGCGGTCTGCAGCCTGATCGACCGGCTGCAGCTGGGCATGAAAGGTAGTGAAGTCTTCGAGCGAGTTGACGCTCAGTACCTGCTGGGCCGCATCTCCTTCGAGCGGCACGCGTATCGCCTGCGCTCCGGTGGCGAGCACCAGCCGGCTGTAGCCCAGAATCTGCGTGCCCGCAGTCACCGTTTGGGCCTTGGTGTCTATGGCGCTGACCCGTGTCATGGGCAGCAGCGTCACATTCAGTGTTTCGGCCATCTTGGCGGCCGGTGTGCTGATCAGCTGCGCCGGCAAGCGGCCTTGGGCAAAAGCGTTTGACAGCGAAGGCTTGGCGTAAAAGTCTCCGCTGTCAGCTGTAAGCAGCAACACCGGCGTGCTGCTGTCGAGTTTGCGAAATTCGCGCGCCGTGGTCCAGCCGGCCAGACCTGCACCCACGATGATTAATGGCGGTGTCATGAGCTCAGACATTGCCGCGTCAGATCTCGACGACTTCAAAGTCTTCCTTGGCGACGCCGCAGTCCGGGCAGGCCCAGCTGTCGGGCACCTCAGACCAGCGCGTGCCGGCCGCGATGCCGTCTTCGGGGCGACCCATGGCCTCGTCATAAACAAAACCGCAAACGATGCAAAGATAGGTTTTCATCAGTGTTCTTTCGATATCAAGTATAAAAATTCCTGTTAACGCCCGCCAGACGGGCGCTAACAGCTATTAAAAAAGTAGTATTCGGCGCTGCGGACCGGCCGCTTCAGGCGGTTTGGGCTTTGACCTTGTCAAGCACCGATTGGTAATGCCTGGCATGACGCTCTTCCACCTTGGCCAGCGCGGCGAAGCGCTTCTGGGCTTTTTCAAGTGTGGCCTTGAACTGTGCCGCATGTACCTTGGACTCTTCGATCTGCTCGTTCATTTCGGCCACTGCGGCGGCGTTGCCTTCGGCCTCGGCAGTGGCGCGAAAACCGGGGTACATCTCGGTGTATTCGTAGGTCTCGCCGTCAATCGCAATCTGCAGTGCCTTGGCCGGCGTCATGCTGGCCTTGGGGTAAAGCAGGTCCAGGTGGCCAAAGGCGTGCATGACTTCCTGGTCAGCGGTTTCTTCAAAAGCGCGGGCCGTGTCTTCGTCGCCAGCGGCCCGAGCCAGCTTGGCGAAGTAGCGGTACTTGATGTGCGCCATGGATTCGCCGGCAAAGGCGGACTCCAGATTGGCCATGGTCTTGATCTCTGGGCGTTGGTTTGTGCTCATCGTGAACTCCGTTTGGTTGATATGTTGAATTTATCGCTAATAAACAGATGATAGTCATTGTCTATTGCGCAAGCCAATTGCTTTTGCCTAAGCCGGTCATAGCCGGCCCGGACTGCGCCTCAAAGCGTGAAAGGCAGGGAAGTGGTTTTAACGCGCAAGGGCACGCGCGTTTGCACAAACGGCGTAGCCGCCTGGCCCAGTATGCTGGCCGCGACGGTCTGGGCTTGCCGGCCAATCGGCTCGATGTAGCGGCTGACCTGTCCATCAATGGCGATGCAGTCGCCCAGGGCGTGTATGCCGGCAACACTGGTCGCCAGGGTTGCGGCTTGCACATCAATGCCGTTGTTCCAGGCCAGGCCTGCACTCAGCGCGAGCTGGTTAGGGGTTTGCAGCCCGGCGGCCACGATGATGTGGTCAACCGTGAACTGTTGGCCGGTTGTAGTGGTGATCTGCTTGCTGCCTGGTGCATTCGCGGCGATTGCCGGCACTTGGCTGACCTCGCTGATCTCAACCCCGCCGACAAATAGCAGCGGCAGCGCTGCCCAGGCCGCCAGAAGTTGCTGCGATTGCGCCTCTGACAGGCAGCTGGCGAGCGGGCGCGCAGCCAGGTCCAGCAGCGTGATCTGGTGCCCCGCCAGCGCCAGATCGTTGGCCAGCTCCGAGCCAATCAGGCCAGCGCCAACAATCGCGATGCGCTGCGGCGCGCTGCCCTTGGCATCGAGCGCTGCGCGGAATTTTGCATAAGCCTGCAAATGGTTGATGCGCCAGCACAGCGTGTCAGGCAGCTGGGGCAAGCTGCGTGCTTCGGCGCCATGCGCGAGCACCAGGTGCTGATAACGCAGCGTGCCGCGGCTGGTGCGCAGCTGGCGGCTGGACGCGGTGATGCGCACCGCCTGGGTGTTCGCCAGCAGTTTGACCTTCAGTCGTCTGGCTGCGTCCACGCCCAGCTCACGTGCCAGTTTGGCCGGGGCAATGCCGCGCGCCATGGCCACCGACAGCAAGGGCTTGTCATAAACGTCGCCGTTGCAGGCGGTGACGATGGTGATCGGCATGTCCGCATCGCGGGCGCGCAGGGCTTGCGCCATTTGCCAGCCGGCCCTGCCGGCGCCGACGATGACTGTACCGGCCATGTGGCGTGCGCCGGCATGCGTGGTGGTAGCTGCGGATTTTTTCGCCGTGCGCGTGAGTTCTTGCTCGACGTAAGGCTCGAACTCCGATTTGCTCACACCACAAAGCGGGCAGGCCCAGTCATCGGGAATATCAGCAAAGCGCGTGCCTGGCGCCAGGCCACTGTCCACGTCGCCCTTGGCTTCGTCGTACAGCAGGCCGCAGGCGCGGCAAATGAACACTTCCCAGGGGCGTGTCGCTGCTGCGCCTGCCAGGTCGACTTTTGTGATGGCGCTCATGCAGGCAGTTCAGCGGCGCTCAGGCGCGCTATTTCCTTGCGCAGGTGTTTGACGGCGGGCGTCACGATGGCCACAAAATGCGACTCACGCACCCGGCGCTGCACGTCAGAGCTCATCAGGTAGCCACGAGCGCCCTGGTGAAGCAAAGCCGATTGCGCGGCCCGCAGTGCCAGCTCCGAGGCATGGGCCCGCGTATCGAGCACGTCGATCAGGAAGGCCTTGTCGGTGCCAAACGGCGTCTTGGCCAGCACCATGATGCGCGCAGTCAGGTCATCGAGCTCGCTTTGCAGATCATCCGGCCTGTCGTCCAGGAATTCGTTGACATGACCCAGCGGCCGCTCGACTTTCCACATCGAGTCAATCGCGCCTTGCGCCACGCCCAGGCCCATGCCGGTTTGCAGCATGATGAAGGCAGCGCGTATGCGGCCTATGAAAGGTCGAACCGGGTCGGCGATCAGGTCTTTTGCACCGACAAAATAATCCGTCAGGCGCACCGCCCAGGTGTTTGTGCCCTCCATCGCCGAGAACGAAGGGCAGTCGCGCAGCTCGACCCCAGGCGCGTCACAGTGCACCAGAAACATGATTTCGGACTTGGCCTTGTCGTCGCCCGACGTGTCTTGCAGATCCGCGACAGCGCCAAAGTAATGGTCGGGGCCGAGGTTGCTGACCCAGGGCAGCGTGCCGTTGACCAGGTAGCCGCCCTCTGTCTTGCGCGCATGCAGCAAAAAGGTCTCAATCCCGGCGAAGGTTTTCATCGGGTTGGACATGCCGGTCGCGCCCATCGTCTCGCCCCTGCCATGCCTGGCCAGCACCTCACCCATCAGGGCCGGGTTGCCAGACTGCTCCATGTAGACGCCGCACACCATGTGGCACCAGACCATGAAACCGGTCGCGCCACAAACGCGCGAGACCTCTGTCATGGCCTGTATTGCCAGGCCGTAGTCGGCCGGGCGATCCGCCTCTGTCATGTGTATTTTCAGCGCGCCCAAGGCCCCCAGTTCCTGCAGAACGCCTTTGGGGTACACGCCGCGTCTGTCGATATCGTCAGCCAGCGCGGCCAGCTCACCATCGGCCAGCGCGCGCACGGCCTGCAGCAACGCAGCCGCGTTGCTCTCGGCGGCGGGGGTTTCGGTAACGCGTTCCATGACTTCCATAAATATTCCAGTGTCGGTCGGTCGGGGGCAAGACATAAATCAGCAAAACCACCCCTTCGGGTGGCAGGGCGCTACGCGAAGTAAGCGACCGTGGTGGCCATCAGGCCAGCGCGATTTCAAACGCAATCGGGTTGCGCATGGAGTTGGCCACGGGAGAATAGAAGTTGGCGTGCTGCACGATTTCGTCCAGCACTTCGCGGGTGGCGTCGCCTTCAATGGCGACCTTCACGCGTATCGCCTGAAAACCCATCTCAGGCGCTTGCTTGATTGCGCCGCCAGCGCCCCAGGCGGCCGGGTTGCCGATGTCGCCTTCCATGAAAATCTCGAGCTTGGTGAGCTTGACCTGTTTCCAGGTGGCCACGGCCGTGATGCCGACGGCCAGGCAGCCGCCCAGACCGGACAACACGACCTCGCCAGGGGCCGGCGCCGTGTTTTCGCCAAAAAGATGCAAGGGCTCATCGACCACGACCGGCTGGTGGTCACCGACATAGCTCAGCGAGCGGTACATGCCCTGCATCACGGTGTGGACCTTGTTGGTGCCGCGCGATGCCGGGTTGGCGCTGCCCTTGGCGGCAAACGCGGCCAGACCGACCGCGTCAATCGGTTTCAGATAGGCTTTGAGCGTGGTGGGTGCAGTGGCGGTGGCCGCGTTGGTGTCAGTCATGTGGTGTCCGGTGTCTGAAAGGTGATTTTGGAAAGTCGGGAGGGTGATTATTGGCCAGTTTTGCCGCACGCCGGCGGCCTGGCCAACTTGACCCTGCCCCGCCTGCGCTGGCGGACTCAGGCGGCCAGCGCCGACGCGGCTGATTTGGCCTTCAGCACCGGCGCCTCTGTCTCAATGGGCAGCGAGTCGTCGCGCGACCATTCGTTCCAGGAGCCAAAGTACATGCGCACGTCGCTAAAGCCGGCCTGTTTGAGCGCCAAAAAGGTGTTCGACGCGCGTGCGCCCTTGAAGCAGTACAAGTAGACCGTGTCGTCGCTGGCAATGCCAGCGGTGGCGCACTCGGCCTGCACCTCCAGCGGTGACTTGAACACCGGGCCTTGGGGCGAGGGCTTCATGAAGCGGTACCACTCTATCCATTTGGCGCCTGGCAGGCGACCCTTGCGGGGCGCAAAGTCCTTGCCATAGGGCGAGGAGCTTTCGCCGGTCCATTCGTCGATGTCGCGCACGTCCAGCAGTTTCACGTCGGTGTGCAGGGCGGCGGCGACCTCGTCCTTGGTCAGCATCACATCGGCGCTCGTCAGGTCAGCGGGGAACTTCGCGGGCTTGACCGTGGGCAGCGCGGTGCTGACCGGCAGGCCCAGGGCTTTCCAGGCAGAAAAGCCGCCGTTCAGCACCTTGATCTTGGGGTATCCCAGCCAGGTCAGCAGGTAGTAGCCGCGGCAGGATTGGCCGTAGCCGCTGTTGAGCGCGTCTTCGTAAAACACGGCGGTTTCAAGACCTGACAGGCCAATCGAGCCAAAGTGTTCGGCAAAGGTGGACTTCAGCGCCGTCAGGCCTTCGGCTGTGGAGGTGGCCAGAAAGGTGAAAATCTCGCGCAGATTGACGGCGCCGGGCAAGTGGCCTGCCGCATAGGTGTCGGCGTCGCGGGTGTCGATGATGACGACCGGCTCGGCGCCCATCATGCTGGCGAGTTGCTCGGGTGAAACAAGGACGGAGGTAAGAACGCTGTTGATCGCCATGAAATGCTCCAGATGAGGTCACGGCACATGCCGCCACAAGGCTTATTGCAATCAGCGTGCCAGTGTTTTCTGGATCTCAAGTTCAGGGGTGAATTGCCTTAAAAGTCAATGAGGACGTGCATATTGCGCTATTCAATCAATAGCGGACGAGGCTTAAAATATTGGCCAAGACAACACAATGGCTACAGATTGTCGACATTGTGCAGACCCATTTTGTGCAGGCGGTAGCTGAACTGCCGCACTGTCAGCCCCAGGCTTTGCGCCGCGCGCGACTGGTTGCCGCCGTGCAAATCAAGCGCCTGCCTCAATTGGGCCGCGCTGTGTGACTGCGCAGGCAGGTAGTCGCGAACAATGGGCTGGTTGCGGGCTTCGGGGTGGGCCGGCGCCCGGCCCGGTTTGCCCGGTTTGTCCGGTAAAAAGCGCTGCAACTCGGCGGCGGACACCATGGTGCTGTCGCTCAGCAGCACCAGACGCTCGATCACATTGCCGAGTTCGCGAATATTGCCGGGCCAGGCATGCTGCTCCAGGCTTTCCAGCGCTTGCGGCGACAGGCTCACATTGCGCTGGTTGTCCTGGTTGACGCGGCTCAGAAAATGCAGCGCGAGCGCGCGTATGTCCTGCGCGCGCTCGCGCAGCGACGGCAGGCGAATCGGAATCACATTGAGCCGGTAAAACAGATCGCGCCTGAACGTGCCTTGCTGCACGTCGAGTTCAAGGTCGCGGTTGGTCGCGGCCACCACGCGCACCGCCACCTTGACTTCGCGCTTGCCGCCCAGGCGCACGATGGTGCCCTCTTGCAGGGTGCGCAGCAGCTTGGTCTGCATGGCCAGCGGCATCTCGCCGATTTCGTCGAGAAAAATCGTCCCGCGATCAGCCTGCTCAAACCAGCCGGCGCGCGCGCTTTGCGCGCCGGTGAAGGCGCCGCGCTCGTAGCCAAACAGTTCGGACTCGAACAGCGTGTCGGGAATGGCTGCGCAATTGACCTTGATGAAGGGCTGGTCGCGGCGCTGGCTCGACAGGTGCACAGCGCGTGCGAACAGTTCCTTGCCGGTGCCCGATTCACCCAGCAGCAGCACGCTGGCCGTGGCTTCAGAAACGCGCTCAAGCTCGCCCAGCGCCTGCAGCAGCGCAGGCGAGGTGCCAATGATGCCGTAGCGCACGGCAGCGGTCTCGAGTGCCCGCCGCAAGAGCTGGTTCTTGGCTTCAAGTGCGCGCGTCTTGTCGGCCACCAGCGCCCGCAGCTGCAGCAGCTGCCCGGCCAGCGTCGCCAGTATCTTGAGCACCGCCACGTCGTCGCTGAGCTGGCGGTCGCGGCTGCGGATGCGGTGGCAGGCCAGCACGCCAATGACTTCCCGGTTGACTTCAATAGGCAGCGCGATAAAGGCCACCACCTCTTGCGGCAGCTGCGAGCGCAGCACGGCGCGGCCCAAAAACTGCGGCTCGGCATCGATGTCCTGCACGATGATGGGTTGCGCCGTTGCCAAGACCCGGCCGGTGATGCCTTCAGCCGGGCCGTAGCGCCCGCGCGCCATTTCTGGCCTGGTCAGGCCGTAGGCATAGCGAATCGCCGATGCCGGCCCAGGCGCCTGGCTGGAGCGGGTTTCGGGCGCGCGGTCTGCCAGGCCTTCCAGCGCCAGGTCGCCGACAAAGTCGGCCAGCACAATACGGCCCCGGTTCAGCCCCAGCAACTCCGACATCAGGTGCAGCATTTCGCGCAGCACCACCTCGGGCGCCAGGCTCTTGCCGACTAGCCGCATGACCTCGCTCATGAGCAGCAGCTCCTGCGCCCGCCAATCGGGTGCTAGGCGGGTTTTGTCGGCGGAGCGGGTGTTTGTGGGCATCTGCCAGCACTAGCAATATGCCGGCCAGTTTTGCCTGCGGCTCGCCTATCGCAAGCCGATGCCAAGCCTCAGCAGGCCTCAGGCCGCACCAAAATGGCCTTGCAGATAAGCCATGATTTTTCCGGATTCGTAAATCCACTGGCTCTGACCGGCGGCATCGGTCACCTTCAGGCAAGGCACTTTGGCCAGGCCGCCCTGGCGTATCAGCGCCTGGCGGTCCGGGCCTTCGGGCTGTGCGTCAATGCGCTGGATCGGCAAAGACAAACGGCTCATTTCCTGGCGCACCTTGCTGCAAAAAGGGCAGGTTTTGTACTGGTACAGCGCCATGCTCCTGCATTGCAGGTCGACTTGCTCCTGTAACGCCGTTGGTCGTTCAATGCCTGTGGGGCGG
Source organism: Comamonadaceae bacterium (assembly GCA_947443645.1). GTDB lineage: Bacteria > Pseudomonadota > Gammaproteobacteria > Burkholderiales > Burkholderiaceae_C > Polaromonas. The sequence continues at coordinate 140,449 of CANEXF010000007.1, forward strand.
GTCAGTGCTTCACGCAGCAAAACGAAGGGGCCAAGGACAATACGCAGGATTTTGAAGAAAATTTTCATGGCCGATGTTAAGCGACGCGCTGCCCCGACAGGCTGCGCGGCCGCCTAGCCACGCATCAGCGCTTCAATCTCATCAGCTTTGACGGGCACGCCGCGCGTCAGCAACTCGCAACCGGTGGCGGTGATCAGCGCGTCGTCTTCAATGCGTATGCCGATGTTCCAGAAAGCCTTGGGCACGCCTTTGGCGGGGCGCACGTAAATGCCGGGCTCCAGGGTCAGCACCATGCCGGGCCGCAAAATGCGGGACGGCTTTTTCATGACCGTCTGGCCTTGCGCATCTTTTTCTGCGCGGGCCTTGCTGCCTGGCTCGCTGTAGTCGCCGCAGTCATGCACGTCCATGCCCATCCAGTGACTGGTGCGGTGCATGTAGAACTGGCGGTAGGCGCCCGACGCCAGCACGTCGTCCAGCGTGCCGTGCTTGGCTTTGTCGAGCAGCCCGGTGTCCAGCATGCCCTGGGCCAGCACGCGCGTCGCGGCATCGTGCGGGTCGTTGAAACGCTTGCCGGGTTTGGTCACCTTGATGGCCGCCTCCTGGGCCGCCAGCACGATGTCATAGAGCGTGCGCTGCGCTGGTGTGAACTTGCCGTCGGCCGGGAAGGTGCGCGTGATGTCGCTGGCGTAGCCGTCGAGCTCGCAGCCCGCGTCAATCAGGCAAAGCTCGCCGGATGTGAGTTCGGCCGTGTCGGCGCGGTAATGCAGGATGCAGGCGTTGGCCCCGGCCGCGACGATGGAGGTGTAAGCCGGGTACTGTGCGCCGTGGCGGCGAAACTCGTGCAGCAGTTCGGCTTCAAGGTGAAATTCGCGTGCACCGCCCTTGACGGGCTGGCGCAGCATGGCGGCAGACGTCTGCATGGCCCGCACATGCGCGCCAGCAGAAATTTTTCCGGCGCGGCGCAGTATGGCGATTTCATGCGCGTCCTTGGTCAGCCGCATTTCATCGAGCAAACCGCACAAATCGTGCTGGCTCTGCGGGCATTGCACGCCCAGGCGCGCACGGGCGCGCACCTTGTTGAGCCAGCCGTCGACCTGGGTTTCCAGGCCTTTGTGCGTCGCAAACGGAAACCACACCGCCGGCTGGTTGGCCAGCAGTTCCGGCATGCGCTGGTCCAGCTGCTCGACGCTGAAGGCCTGGTCCAGCGCCAGGCTGGCTGGTGCGGCTTTTGGGCCGAGCCGAATGCCGTCCCAGATTTCGCGTTCCATATCCTTGGGCCGGCAAAACAGCGTTGATTTGCCGCTGGCTTCAATCACCAGCCAGCTGTCGGGTTCGCTGAAGCCGGTCAGGTAGTAAAAGTAGCTGTCGTGGCGGTAGGCAAAGTCGCTGTCGCGGTTGCGTGCGGCTTCTGGCGCGGTCGGCAGCAGCGCGATGCCGCCGCCAGCGGCTTTGAGGACTTTGGCAACTGCAGCACGGCGTTTTTGGTAGACAGTGGTCATGGTCGATCGCTCAAAAAAGGGTTCAAGAACGGTTGCTGTGGCGCTCAGGCGCGGTAAAGCTGTTGCGGCCTTCAGGCCGCCGTCTGGTTCAGCTCTGCCAGTCGCGCCGGCGTGCCGACATCGGTCCACGCGCCCTGGTACAGCTCGGCGCTGACCTGCTGATTGTCCATCGCCGCGCGCAGCAGTGGCGCCAGCGGGGCTTTGAGGCCTTGCGGGTTGCCAAAGGGCAGATTGCGGAAAAACTCCCTGCGGTAAAGCGCAATCGTGCTGAAGGTCAGGCGCGGCTGGCTGGCGTCGGCCGGGAGGTTGCGCGCCAGTCCGTCCGGCCCCAGCCCAAAGTCGCCCTTGGGGTTGTGCGCGGGGTTGGCTACCAGCCACAGATGGGCGAGCTTGCCGCTGGCGGCAAAACGCTGCACCGCGCTTTGCGTGAAGCTGAATTCCGGCACAAAGACATCGCCGGCCAGCACCCAGAACAGCTCGCCGAGTTGCGGCAACACGCGCGCAATGCCGCCAGCGGTTTCCAGCGCGCCGCCAAAGTCATGGCCTTCATGTGAATATGAAATTGATAGCTGCTGTCGGCCGTTCTGATTGGCCTGCGGGCTTGAAGACTCTGAAAAGTAGTCTGAAATCCGGCTTCCCAGCCAGGCTGTGTTGATGACCAGCTCGGTGAAGCCACCACGCGCCAGCGCCTGGACATGCCAGTCAATCAAGGGCTTGCCGCGCACGCTCAGCAAGGGCTTGGGTAAGTGGTCGGTCAGCGGTCGCATGCGCTCGCCGCGACCGGCGGCCAGAATCAGGGCTTTGGTGGTCATCTTGGCCTTGATTATGGCTGGTTTTTTGCGTAAAAAAGGCCTGTGGCGCTCATGAAACGGGCGCAAGCAGCTATTGAATTTGTAGCGTTTGAGGCTTGTCGCCCAAGCCCACGCGGACGCGCTCAACAGCTGAATGCAAGGCAGTGCCAGGGCCATCCCGTAAAATCTGGGGTTTTCCCGGGCTGGCGGGTGTTTTGCGTCGTTTGCTGCAGAACCCGTTCAGCCACAGGGCGACAAGAACCTCTCATATCTGGATTTCAAGCAATGGCTGACAACACCTCATCGCTCATGGCCTCTTCGATTCGGGCATTGGCCATGGATGCCGTGCAACAAGCCAACTCCGGTCACCCCGGCGCCCCCATGGGCATGGCTGACATGGCCGTGGCGCTGTGGGGCAACCACCTCAAGCACAGCCCGCACAACCCGAACTGGTTTGACCGCGACCGCTTCGTGTTGTCCAACGGCCACGGTTCCATGCTGATTTATGCAGTGCTGCACCTCACCGGTTATGCGCTGCCCATCAAAGAACTGAAGAACTTCCGCCAGCTGCACAGCAAGACGCCAGGCCACCCTGAAGTCGGCTACACGCCAGGCATTGAAACCACCACCGGGCCACTCGGCCAGGGCCTGACCAACGCGGTCGGCATGGCGCTGGCTGAAAAGCTGCTGGCCAAAGAGTTCAACCGCGAAGGCCATGCCGTCGTCAACCACAACACCTATGTGTTCATGGGTGACGGCTGCCTGATGGAAGGCATCAGCCACGAAGCGGCCGCGCTGGCTGGCGCCTGGAAGCTGGGCAAGCTGGTCGCCCTGTATGACGACAACGGCATCTCGATTGACGGCCAGGTCGCGCCCTGGTTCATAGACAACACCGCCATGCGTTTTTCAGCTTACGGCTGGAACGTGATCGGCCCGGTGGACGGCCACGACGCGCAAGCCGTGTCGGCCGCGATTGCTGAAGCCAAAACCAGCACCGACAAGCCCTCGCTGATCATCTGCAAGACCCATATCGGCAAGGGTTCGCCAAACCGCGTCAACACCGCCAAGGCGCATGGCGAGCCCCTGGGCGCAGAAGAAATCAAGCTCACGCGTGAAGCCATCAACTGGCCTTATGCGCCGTTTGAAATTCCAAAGGAAAGCTACGACGCCTGGGATGCCAAGGCTAAAGGCCTGGCGATCGAAGCCGCCTGGGACGTGGAATTTGCCGCCTACAAAGCCGCATTCCCGGAACTGGCTGCCGAGCTGACACGCCGCATGAAGGGCGAGCTGCCCAAGGGCTTTGCGCAGCTGGCGGTGGACACCGTGATTGGCGCGCACACCAAGGCCGAGACCGTGGCCTCACGCAAGGCCTCGCAGCTGGCGCTGGAAGCCTTTACCGCCGGCCTGCCGGAAATGCTGGGCGGCTCGGCCGACCTGACCGGCTCCAACCTGACCAACACCAAGGCCACGCCGAATCTGCGCTTTGAAGCCAACGGCGACGTGGTGCAGACCGAGATGGCTGACGGCAGCAAAATCGGCGGCCGCCACATCAACTACGGCGTGCGCGAGTTCGGCATGGCCGCCATCATGAACGGCATTGCGCTGCATGGCGGCTTCATTCCTTACGGCGGCACCTTTTTGACCTTCAGCGACTACAGCCGCAATGCCATCCGCATGGCCGCACTGATGAAGCTGCGCGTGGTGCACGTGTTCACGCACGACTCGATTGGCCTGGGCGAAGACGGCCCGACGCACCAGTCGATAGAGCACGCCGCCAGCCTGCGCCTGATCCCCAACCTCGACGTCTGGCGTCCGGGTGACACCGCTGAAACCGCTGTGGCCTGGGCGGTTGCGCTGCAAAACCAGAACAAGCCCACGGCCTTGTTGCTGAGCCGCCAGAACCTGCCTTACGCACCCAAGGACGACCTCGGGCAAATCAGCAAAGGCGCTTACGTGCTGTCCGAGCCGAGCGAAGTCGGCCTGAACAAAAAGATGCAGGCCGTCATCATCGCCACCGGCTCCGAAGTGCAGCTGGCCTTGAAGGCGCAAGAGCTGCTGGCCAGCTACAAGATCGCCGTGCGCGTGGTCTCCATGCCCAGCAACACGACGTTTGACAAACAAAAGACCGCCTACAAATCCGAAGTGCTGCCAGAAGGCATTCCGCGCATCGCCGTGGAGATGGGCGTGACCGACGGTTGGTGGAAATACGGCTGTGCCGCTGTGGTCGGCATCGACAGCTACGGCGAGTCCGCGCCTGCGCCGGTGCTGTTCAAGCACTTTGGCTTCACGCCAGAAAACGTAGCTGACACCGTGCGTAAGGTGTTGAAGAAATAATCAACGCATGCCGAGCAGAGCAGTAAAAACGGCATTTGAATTTCAGCTTTAACTTTCAGGAGACATTCACATGGCAATCAAGGTAGGCATCAATGGTTTCGGTCGCATCGGCCGCAATGTGTTCCGCTCGGCACTGCAGAGCTTTAGCGATATCGAAATCGTTGGCATCAACGATTTGCTGGAGCCCGATTACCTGGCCTACATGCTGCAATACGATTCGGTCCATGGCCGTTTCAAAGGCGAGGTTTCGGTCGAAGGCAACACGCTGATCGTCAACGGCAAGAAGATTCGCCTGACGCAAGAGCGCGATCCTGCCAACCTGAAGTGGAGCGAGGTCGGCGCCGAGGTCGTGATCGAGTCCACCGGACTGTTTCTCGACAAGGCCGGCGCTGAAAAGCACATTGCCGCTGGCGCCAAGAAAGTCATCATCTCGGCCCCGTCCAAAGACGACACGCCAATGTTTGTGTTTGGCGTCAATGACCAGACCTACAAGGGCGAGGCCATCATTTCCAACGCCTCGTGCACCACTAACTGCCTGGCGCCTGTGGCCAAGGTGCTGAACGACAAATGGGGTATCAAGCGCGGCCTCATGACCACCGTGCACGCAGCAACGGCCACGCAAAAAACCGTTGACGGCCCGAGCAACAAGGACTGGCGCGGCGGCCGCGGCATCCTGGAAAACATCATTCCATCGAGCACTGGTGCAGCCAAGGCCGTGGGCGTGGTGATTCCTGAGCTGAACAAAAAGCTCACCGGCATGTCTTTCCGCGTGCCAACGTCTGACGTGTCCGTGGTTGACCTGACCTGCGAGCTGAACAGCCCGGCCACCATGGCCGAGATTTGCGCAGAGATGAAAGCCCAGAGCCAGGGCGCGCTCAAGGGCGTGCTCGGCTACACCGAAGACAAAGTGGTCGCCACCGACTTCCGCGGTGACACACGCACCTCGATATTTGATGCTGACGCCAGCATTGCGCTGGACAGCACCTTCGTCAAGATCGTGGCCTGGTACGACAACGAATGGGGTTACTCCAACAAGTGCCTGGAGATGGTGCGCGTGGTCGCGAAGTAATTTCGCGCTGCACTTTACCGTTTGCAGTTTGCTGCAATATAAAAAAACGCGCTCCAGGGCGCGTTTTTTTATGGGCCGAGCCGATTCGGCTTCAAGCCTTTTGAGGCCAGTGCCGCTTATCGGCCCACCACAGACCAGCCCGCATGCAGGCTGGTCTTGTCGTTTTCGTATTCCCACTTGGTGCCGCAGCGGTCGCAGCGGTAGCTGGTGATGGCCACCAGGCCATGGCGGCGCGTTTCGTGGCGGTTGTCGCCCTGCACCAGTTCCGGGTGGCCGGGGGCCTTGCGCCAGTTGCGCTGGATACCGGCGCAGGATTCGCACAGCGTCATCTTCTTCAATTCGTTTTGTCGGTTCAGGTCGTCGGTCATGTTGCTGCTCTTCATGTTGGTGAGGGTGGCGCTTGGCCACTGATGGTGAGCTTCTCGCGCTTTGCACTTATTGTTGCATTTGCTATTGCACTCGCTATTTCACTCGGGGTGTCATGTTTGGATTGTCGCTCTTGAGTCGCCCGGGCGAAAGCAGTTGTGTGTTCTTGCGCAATATTCACCCCGCATCGCGGGTCGCGGCTGGCGACGCCTGTCAGGGGAAACTGCATTGTGCGGTGACAGCTTCTGTGGCAACCTTTGACAGCGTTTTTTTGTGAAGCGCAGCAAAAATCAAAATCAAAAATCGAGGAGACAAGCATGAAAAATAAACTGCTGTTGCGCGGCTCGCTGGCCGCGGCCTTGGCTTGGCAAGGCCTGCTTTGCCAGGCGGCGCCCGTCAGCATTTCGGGCAGGGATATTGGCGGCGTCGTCACTGGTGACAAAGGGCCGGAAGCCGGTGTCTGGGTGATTGCTGAAACCACCGACTTGCCAACCAAGTTTGCCAAGGTTGTTGTGACCGACGATCAGGGCCGCTTTGTGATTCCTGACCTGCCCAAGGCCAGGTACAAGGTGTGGGTCAGGGGCTACGGACTGGTGGATTCGGGCAAGGTGGCTTCTGCCAGGGGCAAATTGCTCAAACTCACAGCCGTGACAGCGCCGTCTGAGAAAGCGGCCGCTGAATATTACCCAGGCATGTACTGGTACTCCTTGCTGACCATTCCCGAAAAGGAAGATTTTGTTGCCGGTGCCATCGGCAACAACGGAATGGCCCCGACCATGAAGACCCAGGCCGCGTGGGTCGATACCGTCAAGAACATGTGCCAGTCATGCCATGCGCTGGGCTCCAAGGGCGTGCGTGAAGTACCCGAGACCTTCAAGAAACTCGGTGACTCCTTCACCGCCTGGGCGACCCGCACCCAGGCCGGTCAGGCCATGCCTTATATGGCCGTGGTTCTGGGCAGTATGGGTCCTGAAAAAGCCTTGTCCACCTTTGCCAACTGGACTGACCGCATGGCCGCCGGCGAATTGCCTTTTGACAAGCCCAAGCGGCCGGAAGGACTGGAACGCAATGTTGTTTACTCGCTTTGGGACTGGGCTTCACCCAAGCATTACCAGCACGACGCGATATCGACCGACAAGCGCAACCCGACCCTCAATGCCAACGGCCTGATCTGGGGATCACCCGAGGAAAGCACCGACCTGATTCCCACGCTTGATCCGGTCAGGAATATCGCCGCTACCGTGACCCAACCCTACCGGGACCCCAAGACACCGTCGTCGCTCGATCTGCCGCACGGCAACTCGCATTACTGGGGTGCGGAAGCCATTTGGGACGGTCACACCAGCATCCACAACCTGATCATGGACGAGTCCAAGAAAATGTGGTTTGCGGCCAGGATCAGACCAGAGGCCAATCCTGATTTCTGCAAGAAAGGCTCGACGCATCCCTCGGCAATGGTCGCGCCCTTGAACACGTCGGCACGGCAACTCTCGCTTTACGATCCGGCCACCAAGAAGTGGGATCTGATTAACACCTGCTTCAGCACGCACCACGTCTACTTTGGTCATGATGCCAACAACACCTTGTGGACCAGCAGCGGGCCACCCATGAGCGGTGTGGTGGGCTGGCTGAATACCAGGATGTACCTGGAGACACGCGACGAAGTCAAATCCCAGGGCTGGACGCCCCTGATCATTGACACCAACGGAAACGGCAAGCGCGACGAGTTTGTCGCGGCCAATGAAGCCATGGATCCGAAAAAGGACAAGCGCATCATGGCGGCGTTTTACGGCGTCATGCCAAGTCCTGTGGACAACACCATTTGGGGGCAGTCCATGGACAAGGGGTTCTCACGGGTGGATCAACCCGGGTACATCATCCGGCTCGATCCTGGCGCAGACCCATCCAACACCGCACTGGCTGAAATCTATCAACCGCCTGAAGGCACCTTCGGTCCACGCGGCATTGATTTGGATTCGAATGGCGTGGTCTGGACGGCCTTGTCCAGTGGCCAGCTCGCGAGCTTTGACCGCCGTCTCTGCAAGGGTCCATTGAACGGTCCATCGACCGCAGAAGGCAAGCAATGTGCTGAAGGCTGGAAGCTGTTCCCACTGCCCGGACCGCAGTTTAAGAACTACAAGGAACCAGGTAGCGCCAACCATGCGTACTACGTCTGGGTCGATCGCTTCAATACCTTTGGACTCGGCAAGAATGTGGCCATCGCATCGGCCAACGGCAGCGAGTCATTGATTGCTGTGGTTGACAACAAACTGGTCAACCTGCGCATGCCCTACCCGCTGGGCTTCTTCACGAAAAACGTTGATGGACGGATTGACAATCCCAACACCGGTTGGAAGGGCCGGGGCCTGTGGACGACCACTGGAACGCGCACAACCTTCCACAACGAAGGCGGCGTCAACAATTACCCCAAGGTCTACAAGGTGCAGATGCGACCCGACCCGCTGGCTTATTGAAGACGCGTCATTGGCAGGCCGCAGCAGAGCAGCTGCTTTGCGCGTGTGCCTGTGGCGGACTAGCCTTGCGCCAAACGCAAGTCGCGCAAACGCTGGTGTGCCGCGTCCTCCAGGTCCAGCGGCCTCTGCTGCTTGGCATGCAGGTAGTGGTTGGTGAACACATCCAGATAGGCCTCCAGCGTCTGCGCTGCATGCGTCTCACCGGCCAGCTCTAGGCACAGCGCGCCGACCTCAGAGGTGCAGAAATGGTCGTCGCGTTTGGCGCGGCGCAGGCGGTAGCGTGACAGCTGCTCGCTCTGCAGGCTGAGCACCGGCAGGTGGTTTAAATATGGGCTTTTGCGAAACATCTTGCGCGCCTCAGGCCAGGTGGCGTCTAGCAACACAAATAGCGGCCGTTTGCTTGATGGCCCCCACGCTTGTCGCTTCGCGTACTGCGCTGCCCCCCGGGGGGGCTGAACTTGCTCGGGGCGGCCCGTCGCTGCGTTCGTTGGCCTCCCCGCTCCGCCGCTGTGCGGGTCGTGGCCCGCAGGGGGGGCTAATTCCCCTTGGAGCGGCCCGGCGTGAAATTGCGGCGCTTCATCGCATTCGATCAAGTGCGTGACCACGCGCCCGGGCGCCACAAACTCGCCGGGAAACACCAGATAGGGCTGCCACTGCGGGTCGGCCAGCAAGGCCAGCAGGGCCGGGTCAACTTCTGTGCGCGCCCAGCCAAAGGCATACGTGTCGGCCACCACATCGGCAATCAGCCAGCCCGTGTTGCTGGGCTTGAGCGCCTCGATGTCGGCCATGATCAGGCAGACCCCCGCCTGCACCGCCAAGGCCGGGCGCAAGGCGCACAGGCAGTGGCTGGGCAACAGCCTGCAACCAGCGCAGCGCTCCCCGCGCGGGCCGCCACGGGCCAGAAAAGGCTTGGAGCTGCGCGCCAGGCGCGCGCTGCGCAGGCGGCTAACCGCATGAGGAAGGGCGTGGGCGGCGTGAGGGGCTTGGGTCATGCGCAGAGTTGGGTTGTGGCCCGGTCGAGTATGGGCGCAATGAGCGGGGCCCGACCCGGTGCTGTGCGAAACAGGGATGCGGTCGCTACAGATCGCGTACTATACTACCAAAATATCAAAGGTAGTATATGCCACTCTATCAAGAACTTTCTGCTGCCGCCCAGACCGCTTTTTCGGGGGTGGACGACGCCGCGCGTCAGGCGGATTTAAAGCGCAGCATTGCGGATCTGCCTGGCGGGTTTGCCAAAAAAAATGTTTCTGGCCGCGCTTACTGGTATTACCAGGTCAAGATGCCGGACGGCGAATTGCGCCAGTCTTATGTGGGCCCGGACGACGCCGCAACCCGTGCGCTAATCCAGCGCCATGCAGACCCGGTGGCAAAGCTTGCCAAACAACAGATGGTTCGCATCACCAGAGCCGCGATGGAGCTGGGCTGTGCAGACATTCCAGCCAAACATGCGCGAGTGATCGAACGCCTGGCAGACAGCGGTCTGTTTTCTGCCGGTGCCATTCTTGTCGGCACCCATGCTTTTCTGGCTTACCAGAACATCTTTGGTGTGCGCTGGCTCGCTGGCACCGCCACGCTGGACTTGGACTTTGCACACGCCGGGCGGAATGTTTCGCTGGCGCTGCCTGAGAACCTCAAGCTGGACGCGATGGCAACCATTGAGTCGCTGGAAATGGGGTTTGTACCGAACCAGAAAAACACGTCCTTCAAGAAGGCCGATGAGCCGGATTTCGACCTTGATTTTTTAACCTCACGCGGCCGGGCTGGAGATGCCCCTGTCACCGTGACACGCATGAACCTGACCATGCAGCCCTTGCGCTTCATGGAGCTGTCGTTGCAAGACCCGGTGCGAAGCACGCTGATTGCCCGCAGTGGCCCGATTGTGGTCAACCTTCCGCGCCCGCAGCGTTATGCGCTGCACAAGCTGCTGGTGTACGGAGAGCGGTCACAAATCCAGAGAACTAAGGCGCGCAAGGACATTGCGCAGGCCGCTGCGCTGCTGGACTATTTGCTGGTTCATGACGCTACTGAAGTTGCCGCCATGTGGCAGGACGTGACGGCCCGGGGACCCGGCTGGCGGCGGCGTCTGCAGGAGGGCTTTCAGGCGATGACGGATTTGTACCCGGACTGCGATTTTCAGGGGCGGCTGGACCGGGCATTGGCCGGGGGCTAATGGTGCTGCCGTTGTCGTGGCGCGCCGTCATCGTTGCCAGCAACGGCACCATGGCGCGCATGAACACGGTGCACCCCGCCACCTTTGTCACCTTCAAGCGCTGGCTGGCAAACCAGGTTGCGCGTGAAGCCCTGAAACGCCGCCGGGACGTGCTGCAGGCAGACGCAGTGCAAGTGTTGCTGGACAAGTATTTGCCACAAGCTTGATGTCAAAAGTGCCTGTAGCCATTTCTAAACAGGCGCTGGCAGCTACTATTTAAGGAGCGCGTGGATTTGTCGGGCTTGCAGGGCTTGTATGGCTTATTGGTCTTGCGGCTTTTCTTCGCGACCGCCCGGATGCCTGGCAAACCTGGCCGGGTCGCGGCCGTGTACCGGTGCCGCGTCGGGCCAGGGCCAGCCACCGAACTGGGTGCGCTGGTAGTCGGTCATGGTCTGCGCGATCTCGGCCTTGGTGTTCATCACGAACGGGCCGTACTGCACCACGGGCTCGGCTATCGGTTTGCCTTGCAGCAGCAAAAACTCGGCGACCTCGCTGCCTGTGTTGACCAGTTCCACCGGCGCATTGGCGCGCAGCTCAATCGCGGCATGCGCATCCACATCCTGACCGCCGATGACGACGGACTCGCCTTTAAAGAAGTACAGATTGCGGCGTGTGCCGGTGCCGGTGCCGGCGGCAGCGGGCAGTGTCCATTTGGCGCCGGGTGCCATGCGCAGCGTCCAGATGGCGACGTCGGCCTCTGCCTGTGCGGCCCAAGAGTCAGGCGGCGGGGCCAGTGGGTCTATGCTGGCCTGTTTGCCCGTGCCGTCGGTTTCCTGCAGACTGCCTGCCACCACGGCGACCTCGGTGATGCGGCCATGCTCGTCCCGGGCCGACAGGCGCGGAATGTTGTGCGACCAGAACATCGTGAAGTTGGGCTCCACCATCTTGTTGCGCGCCGGCAGGTTCAGCCAGATCTGGAACAACTCCAGCGGATTCGGCGCGGCGTCGTCAAGCAGCGGGAACATCTCTGAATGCACCACGCCCTTGCCAGCCGTCAGCCACTGGACATCGCCGCGCCCAAAGCGTGCAGCGGCGCCCAGTGAATCGGAATGGTCAATCAAGCCCTTGCGGACTATGGTGACGGTCTCAAAGCCGCGGTGCGGGTGGCTCGGAAAACCCGGCACGGTGCTGCCGTGGTACATGCTCCAGCCGTCTTTGCGGCTGAAGTCCTGTCCCATGGCCCGTCCGGCCAGTGAGGCCTTGGGGCTCATGTCGGCATTGGCTTCGGGGTAGGCGTCGTCGTGGTAGGCGCAAAACAAAAAGGGGTCTATGGTGACCCACGGAAAGCCCAGGGGCTTGATGTTGACGATGGCTGGGGTGGTGGACATGGTGGAGACTTTCAAAAAATCAGGCTTGAGCTTAGCGCGATCTGGTCTGCAGCGCAGCAGCCACGCAAGCCGCGAGGGCAAGTTTTGGCGCGAATCTTGTAACCCGCATGTTGGATGTGGTGCGCTGCGTCCGATATATTCGAAGCATTCATTTTTAGGAGCGCACGGTATGAGATTGTTGAAAGCTGCTTTGGCCGCATGTTTGCTGACCGTGATGTGCTCGCCTGCCGTCAACGCGCAGAACCAGCAGAGCGCTTTGAGCAATGCGGCAGCCGCCTACCCCAGCAAGCCGATACGCATCGTGGTGCCCTATCCCGCAGGCGGCGGCATTGATATCCTTGCGCGCGTGATCGGCGAGCGCCTGAGCCAGCGGCTTGGGCAGGCGGTGCTGATCGACAACCGGCCCGGGGCCGGTACCATTCTTGCCGCCGACCTGGTCGCGAAGGCCGCGCCGGATGGCTACACCTTGATGCTCACGAGTGACTCCACCGTGACCATCAACCAATTTATCTACACCAAGCTGCCCTATGACCCGGTCAAGGACTTCGCGCCTGTGAGCCAGCTGGTGGTGCTCAACCAGCTGCTGCTGGCCAATCCGGCTGTGCCGGCCAACAACCTCAAGGAGCTGGTGGCTTATGCCAAGGCCAATCCTGGCCATCTCGATTACGCATCGTACGGCAGAGGCAGCCAGCCGCACCTGGCGATGGAGCTGCTCAAGCATCAGGCCGGCATAGACATCGTGCACGTGCCCTACAAGGGCATACCGCAGGCCGTGCCGGCCGTGCTGGCGGGCGAGGTGCAGCTCACATTTGCGGGCGCTGCCTCGTCGCAGGCCCACCTCAAGGCGGGGCGTTTGAAGGCGCTGGCAGTCGGCGGCAAGAGCCGCATGGCCCTGCTGCCTGATGTGCCAACTTTTGCAGAGTCGGGCTATCCAGACGTGCAGTCGAATGCCTGGTTTGGGCTGTTTGCACCGGCAGCCACGCCGCGCGATATCGTGCTGAAGCTGCACGCCGAGGTGACGCGCATCCTCAAAGAGCCCGAGTTTGTGCAAAAGGAGATCCTGGCCAAAGGCTACGAACTGGTGGCCAGCACGCCTGAAGAGTTCACGGCCTTTTTAGCCATAGACAGCGCGCGCAATGCCCGAGCAGTGAAAATTTCAGGCGCCAGGGCCGAATAGTTTTGATGCCCGCACCAGCACCAGCATCCACACCAGCACTTGTCTGGCGCGACTACGACCAGGCCGCGCTGGACCAGCAATACAACAGCCGAGGCACGGTGGCCGACGTCACGGTCTATCTGCGCGACTATGCCGAGCGCACCCAGGCCGCCAAGGCAGAGCTGGCTTGCCTGCAAAACCTGCGCTACGGCGATGGTGCCGATGAACTGCTGGACATTTACTTGCCTGCCGAACGCGCACCATTGACGCCGTCCACGCTGCCTTCGCTGGCGCCTGTGATGGTGTTTTTGCATGGCGGTGACTGGCGCGCGCTGTCCAAGGAAGACAGCGGCTTTGCCGCCCCGGCCTTTGCTGCCGCAGGCGCCATGTTTGTGGTGCTTGACTTCACGCTGCTGCCGGCAAGCACGCTGCCGGCCATGGGCGAGCAGGTCAGGCGCGCCTTGCTGTGGCTCTGGAAGAATCTTGCCCGCTACGGCGGTGACGCCAGCCAGATTCATATTGCGGGGCATTCGTCGGGTGCGAACCTGGTCGGCCAGCTGCTGCAGACCGATTGGCCTGGCCGCTTCAATGCGCCGGCCGACCTGATCAAGAGCGCCGTGTTCATGAGCGGCCTGGGTGACCTGGAGCCGGTGCGCCTGTCATTTCGCAACCAGATGCTGCAGCTGACGCCCGCCGTGGTCGCCCAGGCGTCGCTGTTGCGCGGCGAAGCCCCAGGCCAGCGCTGCCCCATGCTGGTGGCGGTGGGCGAGAAGGAAACCGAGGACTACCGGCGGCAGAGCCGCGAGGTCGCTGATTTCTGGCGCGCGCAGGGCAACCCGGCCGCGTTGCATGAGTTGAAGGGCAGACACCATTTCGACGCGGTGCTTGAATGGGCGGATCCGGCCAGTGCCCTGTTTCTGGCCAACCTTGAATTGATGGGTTTGTGATGCAGTTTGAGCCTCAGCAATCGTCTCCTGCAACGCCGCCGGCCAAGGGGCCTGTGGTCTGGCTGGACATGTGTCAGGCGGAGCTGGACGCGGCCTACGACCAGCGCAGCTACGCGCCCAACCAGCCGCAGGTTCTCAAGCGGTATGCGGGCAACAGCGAGATTGCGCGCCAGCGGCTTGGTCAGCCGCAGCGGTTTTCTTATGGCGCAACAGCAGTTGAAGGGCTGGACGTTTACCGTACGGCTCAGGCCAATGCGCCTATCTGCGTGTTCATTCATGGCGGCGCCTGGCGCGCTGGCCAGGCCAGAGACAACGCCTTCATGGCCGAGCTGTTTGTGAACGCCGGCGCCCATCTGGTGGTGCCTGATTTTCTGGCGGTGCAAGATGCCGGCGGCAGCCTGATGCCCATGGCCGAGCAGGTCCGCCGTGCGCTGGCCTGGGTCTATCTCCATGCCCAGCGCTTTGGCGGCGACCCGCAGCGCATTCATCTGTGCGGGCACTCGTCGGGCGGACACCTAGCGGGCGTTTTGCTGACCACTGACTGGCCTGGCATGTTTGACTTGCCGGCCGACATCATCAAGGGCGGCTTGTGTTGCAGCGGCATGTATGACCTCAAGCCGGTGCGCTTGTCCGCACGCAGCACCTATGTCAATTTCACCGACGAGACAGAAGACGCGCTAAGCCCGCAGCGCCACATCAGGCATCTCAATGCGCCCTTGATCGTGGCTTGCGGAAGCCTGGAGACGCCTGAGTTCCAGCGCCAGGCCCGCGATTTCGTGAGCGCCGTGCAGCAAGCCGGCAAGCCGGTTCAGCACTTGCTGGCAGCGGACTACAACCACTTTGAAATCGTGGAAACGCTGGCCAGCCCTTATGGCTTGTTGGGTCGAGCCATGCTCGAACAGATGGCGTTAGTGGCGCTAGAGCCGCACAGCGCCTAGCGGCGATTCAATGCTGGTGGCCGTGTGCGCCGTGCACATGCTCGTGGGCGATTTCTTCTTCCGACGCGGCGCGAACCTCCAGCACCTTTACGTCAAAACGCAGCTCTTTGCCGGCCAGCGGGTGGTTGCCGTCGAGCAAGACGGTGTCGCCCTTGATTTTCATGACATTGAAAACCTGCATCCGACCATCGTCACCGTGGCCTTCGAGCTGGCCGCCAACTTTGACGCCGGGCGGGAACTGCTTTTTTGGCAAGCTGCGCAGCAGGCTTTCGTCGCGCAGGCCAAAAGCGTCTTCTGGCGGCAACTGCAATATCACCTGGTAGCCGGCTTGCTTGCCTTCGAGTGCTTCTTCAAGCTTGGGCAGGGTGTTGCCATAGCCGCCATGCAGGTAAACCGTGGGTTCCTTGCTTTCTTCTATGACTTTGCCCAAGGTGTCAGAGACCTTGAAGAGCAAGGTGACGGCGGTGTTTTTTTCAATTTTCATGATGTGCGGTCTGGTGGTTTGGTGGCTTTTTAGGCCTGAGAGTCAATGAAACAGGGTGCGAGCAGCTATATAAAATATAGCGCCTTGCGCGTCCTCATGAGCAGGCCTGGAATGATTTTCCGCCTAACTCGGCCTGAATGGTTTTGAGCTTGGCGCGGAGTGTGGCGTCGACGGCGGCCAGCTTGAGCTTTTGCCCGCGCGACTCGTCCAGAATCTGCACCACCCTGGCCGTTCGTACGCCGCGCGCGGCAATGCGGGTCAAAGCCGCGTCGGCATCGCCCGGGCTGGTGAAGCTGCCCAGCGACAGACCGGGCTCGAGCGCCGGATTGTTCAGCGGCTCAACGGCGACGCCAAGCTGGCGCAGTTCATTTTTTTTCTTGTTCAAGGTCTCCGGGCTGTTGTATTTGCCCATGTAAACCACCCAGCGCACCGGCTCTATGCTGCGCTCCAGCGTCCAGCTGCCTGCCGGCAGCGCGCTGCTCAGGCGTTTGCGCAGGCTGGCAGCCTGTTCTTCGCTGAACAGGCCGGCTTGCAGGCATTGCGTTGCTGCTGCGGCGCTTGGCGCAGATGCTGCAGGTGTGGCGGCGACTGCGACGGGACTGGAGGCCTCAGCGGTTGGGGCTGAGGCCGGAGCTTGTGCGGCGACAGCCGGCGTGCTGTCTTCGAGTCGGCGCGTTTCAAGTGGCGTCAGTATGCGCAGCATGTCTGGGCGGATCTGCTGCGCCAGGCGCTGTGGCTCGGACTGCGTTGCGGGCGCAAAGCCATAGGGCGCAAGCAAGCCCTGACTCCAGGCGAAGTAGCCCGCGTTGGCCAGCACCAGCAGCAAGACCAGCCTCAGCATGGCGGCAGGCCCTCAAGCGCGCGCCGCGCTGTGCTGCCATGCACTGGGCGCACGCTGACTTCAGAGCTGGTGATTTCTTTCATGCCGGTCGCAGTATGCACCAGCAGGGCACCGTTTTCTGCCACGCCCATGGCCGTGCCCAGCGTGCCATCTGACAGTTGCACCTCCCGGCCAGCCAGGGCGTCACGCCGGGCAAAGCGCGCCTGAAACGGCGCAAAGCCAAACCGTTCAAAGGCCTGCAGCGCCTGCACCAGCGGCGGCACCACGCGCAGCAGCGCGGCGGCCGCGTCGATGTCGGGTAGCAGCGCTTGCAGGCAGCCTGGTGCAAGCGCTGCTGGCGCGTCAGAGCTTGCCGCAGCGCTGGCGTCGAATGCAGAAAGCTCGGGCAGGCGAATATTGATGCCGACACCAATCACCACGTAGCGCAGTCCTTCCCAGCTTGTCGTCTCGACCAGTATGCCGGCCAGCTTGCGTTCAGGCTCGCCGCTGGTCTGGCCGGACAGCCATAAGTCGTTGGGCCATTTCAGCTTGATGCGGGTGGTGTCTGTGGTGTTGCGAGGGGTCGGCTCCAGGCTTTCGGCCAGGCTGATGCCAACGGCCAGCGACAGGCCGGACCAGTCGGTCGGCTGCAGCGCCAGACCGAGTGAAAAAGTCAGGCTGTCGCCGCGTTGGCCGTGCCAGCTACGGCCCATCCGACCGCGTCCTGCCGTCTGATGCTCGGCCACCAGCAGCGTGGGCTCGGGTGCGGCCTGGCTGCCGTGAGGGCCGGCCCTGAATCGGCGCATCAGCTCGCTGTTGCTCGAATCGACCTGCGGCAGCACTTCCACCGTGAAACCCGGCAAGCGGGGCTCAACGGCCAGCCATATGTCTTCAGCCGGCCACTTGATGGGCGCCGCCGGGGTGGGTGAAAGTTCGGACGTCAAGGTTTCTTTTTCTTGGCGTCTTTTTTGTCTTTGGCCTTTTGCTTGTCTTTTTTAGCCACTTTTTCGGCCTTGCCAGCTTTGGCCGGCTTGTCGGCTTTTTTGTCAGCCTTCAGCTGTTTGTTCTTGGGTGCCAGCAGGGTGCCGCGGCAGTTTTTGGCGCCGCACCAGCAAGGGTATTCGGCCAGCAGCTTCTTGGTGTATTTGGCGTCAATGATCAGGCCGTAGTCATAAAACAGCTCTTCACCGGCCTTGATGTTGCGCAGCGCCTTGATGAAGACGCGTCCATTGTCTTCATCGGCCTCGCAGTTGGGCTTGCAGCTGTGGTTGATCCAGCGCGAGGAGTTGCCGCCCACCTTGGCGTCAATCACATGCTTTTCATCCATGTGAAAGTAAAAGGTGTGGTTGGGGTCTTTAGGGTCGTGCGGATGGCGGCGCAGCGCCTCTTTCCAGGTGATGACTTCGCCGACATACTCAATCAAGGTCTCGCCTTCGGCCAGGTCGTGCAGCGCAAACACGCCCTTGCCATGCACGCCCGAGCGGCGTGTCTGGATGCGGCGGCTATCTCCGGCAGGCGCTTTTGGCGCGGCCACTGCAGGTGCTGCAAGCAGCGGGACTGGGATTGGGGCGGGGGCTGAAGAAGCCTGATTTTTTAACACGGCGTATTTTTTGGTATGGTTAATTCATGCAGGTGCGCGTGTGCGTGCATGTGCGTGCGCGCGAGAAGCCCGTATTGTAGTGATGCGTTTGAGGAGTCCGAAATGGTCAATCGTCGAAACCTGATGGCACCCGTGCTGCGCTCTGCGCTGGCCCTGGCCGCGCTGGGTGGTGGGCTACGCGCCTGGGCGAAAGCGCCAGAAGCGCCCTTGCCCCAGGTGGGCAGCGTGCTGCGTTTGCCTGATCTGACGCTGCTCGATGGCCGGCCCTGGCGCGCTGCGGAATTGGACGCAAAGACGCTTGTGGTTTACTGGTGGGCCAGTTGGTGCCCATTTTGCGCGGTGCAATCGCCTCATATAGAAGCCTTGTGGCGGGCGCAGAAGGCCAATGGGCTGGAAGTGCTGGCACTGTCGATTGACAGGCAGGCTGCCAGCGCAGTCGGCTACATGAAGGCTAAAGGTTACAGTTTCCCCGCTGCCATGCTCACGCCTGAAGCGGCGAAGTGGCTGCCCAAGCCCAAGGGCTTGCCGGTGGTGGTGGTTTTGAAGGTCAGTGGTCGCGAAGGCAAAGTCGTCTTTGCCGAAAGCGGGGAAATGTTCCCCGAAGATGTAGAAGGTTTGAAGAAGTACTTATGAAAACTCTGGTGATTGCAGAAAAGCCCTCGGTGGCGCAGGACATTGTTCGGGCGATGACGCCTACGGCGGGCAAGTTCGAAAAGCACGACGAGTACTTCGAGAGCGAAGACTGGGTAGTCACGTCCGCCGTCGGCCACCTGGTTGAAATCCAGGCGCCCGAAGAGTTTGACGTCAAGCGCGGCAAATGGAGTTTTGCCAACCTGCCGGTGATACCGCCCTACTTCGACCTCAAGCCCATGGACAAGACCAAGACGCGGCTCAACGCCATCGTCAAGCTGACCAAGCGCAAGGACGTGGGCAGCATCGTCAACGCCTGTGACGCGGGCCGTGAAGGCGAGTTGATCTTTCGCCTGATCCAGCAGTACGCCAAGAGCAAACACCCGGTCAAGCGTCTGTGGCTGCAGTCCATGACGCCTGCGGCGATTCGCGAAGGCTTTGCCTCGCTGCGCACGGACGAGCAGATGTTGCCGCTGGCCGACGCGGCGCGCTGCCGCTCGGAAGCCGACTGGATGGTCGGCATCAATGGCACGCGTGCCATGACGGCCTTCAATTCGCGCGATGGTGGTTTCTTTCTGACCACCGTGGGCCGCGTGCAAACGCCAACGCTGTCGGTGGTGGTCGAGCGTGAAGAAAAAATCCGCAAGTTCGTCAGCCGTGATTACTGGGAAATCCACGCCACGTTCGGCGCTGAAGCCGGCCCCTACAACGCCAAGTGGTTTGATCCGAAGTGGCGCAAAGCCGCGGCCAATGCCGACAACGCCGAGCCCGATGCCGAGCTCAAAGCCGACCGTGTCTGGTCAGAGCGCGAAGCGCGTGTGATTGCCGACGCTGTGCGCGGCCAGTCCGCGACCGTCACGGAAGAAAGCAAGCCCACCACGCAAGCGCCTGGCCAGCTGTTTGACCTGACCTCCTTGCAACGTGAGGCCAATGGCAAGTTTGGTTTTTCTGCCAAGACCACGCTGTCGATCGCGCAGAGCCTGTACGAGCGCCACAAGGCCCTGACCTACCCGCGTACCGATTCGCGCGCCTTGCCCGAAGACTATCTGCCGGTCGTCAAGCAGACCTTTGAAATGCTGGCCGACAGTGGCATGCGCCATCTCGCGCCTTACGCACTGACAGCGCTGAACAACAATTACATCCGGCCGAACAAGCGCATTTTTGATAATGCCAAGGTCAGCGATCACTTCGCCATCATCCCTACCTTGCAGGCGCCCAGCGGTCTGAGCGAGGCCGAACAAAAACTCTATGACCTGGTGGTGCGCCGCTTCATGGCGGTGTTCTACCCGAGCGCTGAATACCTGGTGACAACGCGCATCTCGACGGTGGCGAGCGCGGGGGTTGAGGCTGGTCACAACTTCAAGACCGAAGGCAAGGTGCTGGTCAAGCCGGGCTGGCTGGCGATTTACGGCAAGGAAGCCGAAGACGAGAACACCGACGAAAAAGACAGCAAGACCCTGGTGCCCGTCAAGCCTGGTGAGCGCGTGCACGTCGACACTGTGGACGCCAAGGGTCTGAAAACCCGGCCACCTGCGCGTTACAGCGAGGCCACGCTGCTGGGCGCCATGGAGGGCGCAGGCAAGACCATTGATGACGAAGAGCTGCGCGAAGCCATGCAGGAAAAAGGCCTGGGCACGCCAGCCACGCGCGCTGCCACCATAGAGGGCTTGATCGCCGAAAAATACATGCTGCGCGAAGGCCGCGAGCTGATTCCGACTGCCAAGGCCTTTCAGCTCATGACGCTGCTGCGCGGTCTCGATGTGCAGGAGCTGTCCAAGGCCGAACTCACCGGTGAATGGGAGTTCAAGCTGGCGCAGATGGAGCACGGCAAGTTGAGCCGCGAGACCTTTATGGCCGAGATCGCCGCCATGACCGAGCGCCTGGTGGCCAAGGCCAAGGGCTACGACAAGGACACCATTCCTGGCGACTACGCCACGCTGGCCGCACCCTGCCCGAATTGCGGTGGCGTGGTCAAGGAAAACTACCGCCGCTACACCTGTACGGGCAAGAATGGCGAGGACGGCTGCGGCTTTTCCTTCGGCAAGACGCCGGCCGGCCGCACTTTCGAGACCGCCGAGGTCGAGCAGTTCCTGCGCGACAAAAAGATCGGACCGCTAGACGGCTTTCGCTCCAAGGCCGGCTGGCCTTTCACTGCAGAAATGGTCATCAAGTTCGACGAAGAGACCAAGAACTACAAGCTTGAATTTGATTTCGGTGACGACAAGAATGCAGAGACTGGCGAGATTGTTGATTTCTCAGGCCAGCAGTCCCTCGGACCCTGTCCAAAATGCGCCTCAGCCGTGTTCGAGTATGGGAAAAACTACGTTTGCGAAAAGTCGGTGCCGACCAATGCGCAACCAACACCAAGCTGCGACTTCAAGACCGGCCAGGTGATTTTGCAGCAGCCGATTGAGCGCGATCAGATGGTCAAATTGCTGGAAACCGGCAAGACCGATTTGCTCGACAAGTTTGTGTCCATGCGCACACGCCGCGCCTTCAAGGCCATGCTGGCCTGGGACAAGGAAGCCGACAAGGTCAACTTCGAGTTCGCACCTTCAAAGTTTCCGCCGCGCAAGCCTGCGGCAGCGCGAACCGGCACGGTCAAAACCCCGTTTGGCAAAACGGTGGCGGCCAAAGCCGCTCCGGCAGCCAAGAAAGTTGCCGCCAAAAAAGTTGCAGCCAAGAGGGCGCCGGCAGCCAAAACCGTCAAGCCCAAGGTGGCACGCGTTGCCAAGCCCGGCAGCGGCCTCAAGCCGAGCGATGCCTTGGCGGCGGTGATTGGCGCTGAACCGGTGGCGCGTACCCAGGTGATCAAAAAGCTCTGGGATTACATCAAGGCCGAAAACCTGCAGGATGCAACCAACAAGCGCGCCATCAATGCCGATACCAAGCTGCTGGCGGTGTTTGGCAAGCCGCAGGTCACGATGTTTGAGCTGGCCGGCATCGTGGGCAAGCATTTGAGCTGATGGTTGTGTGAGCGATACCTTCATGCCTGCCACTTCAGACAGCAAGAGCAAATCCATGGGGCAGGCCGCCTACGAGCGGCTGCATGAGGCGATCGAAGTCGGCACGCTCAAGCCGGGTGACCGCATCAGCGTCAATGGTCTTGCCGAGACCTTGCAGATCAGCCGTACGCCGGTTCGTGAGGCGATTTCCTGGCTCGAGACCGATGGCCTGATCGTGCACGAGGCTTACCGCGGTCGCGTGGTTGCCGAACTCGACCGTCAGATGGTGACCGAGCTCTACGCCATACGCCTGGTTCTGGAAACCACGGCGGCCAGCCTGGCTGCGCAGAACGCGTCGGAATCAGAAATTGAGGTGCTCAAGGAAATGCTCGCGCTGGAAAAGTCTCTGCTGGACGATCCGCTCAAGCGTGAGCGGCAAAACCGGCGGTTTCACGAGGCGATCTACCGCAGCGCACACAACCGCTATGTGTTGACCACGCTCAAGGCGCTGCAGTCGCCCATGATTCTTCTCGGGCCGGCGACCGCAAGCGATCCGACGCGGGTGCAAAGCGCCTACGCCGAGCATGTTCTGCTGGTTGACAGCATTGCGCGGCATGACGCCGAAGGCGCCAGCCAGGCCATGCGTCAGCATCTGGCAGGCGGGCAACGCACACGCATCAACTACATGGCGTCGCGCGATCAGGCCTGAAGCGCTTCCCGGCCTGTCGTTCAGCGGCCTTTTTTCTGGGCCATCTGTTTTTCCAGCTGTCCCCATTTGGCCAGCTCTTGGTGAATGAAGCGCGCAAAGTCTTCCGGCGTGCCTTCTGCAGGCTCGGTACCGGCAGAAAGCATGGCTTTTTCGACTGACGCGTCTTTCAGGGCCGCACTCACGTCGGCGCTCAGTTTGGCGACCACGCCCTTGGGTGTGGCGACGGGCGCCAGCAGGCCGAACCAGCCAACGGCTGAATAGCCGGGCAGGCCGGCTTCTGCAATGGTCGGCAGCTCCGGCGCGGCCTTGGCTCGGATGGCGCTGGTCACAGCCAGGGCCTGAAGCTTGCCGGACTTGACATGCGGCATCACGGTTTGGGCCGGCGCAAACATCAGGTCTATGGTGCCGCCCAACAGGTCGCTGACCGCCTGACCAGTCCCTTTATAGGGAACATGGAGCATGTCCACGTTGGCCACCTGCTTGAACAGCTCGACCGTCAGGTGTGATGCCGAGCCTTCACCTGATGAGCCAAATGTGAGCGTGCCAGGCTTGGCCCGGGCAAGCGCCAGCAGTTCACGCAGGTTCTTCACGCCCAGTCGCGGGCTGACGGTCACCACATAGGGCGAGGCGGACACCAGCGCGATGGGTGCAAACTGTTTGACGTTGTCCTGGTCTAGCGATGCCGTTGAACTCATCATCAGGGTGTAGCCATCAGCTGCGGAACGCGCGACATAGGTCGCGCCAATGTGGCCGCTCGCGCCAGGCCGGTTTTCAACGATGACTTGCTGCTTCCAGACCACACTCAGGCGGGTGCCAAGTATGCGCGCCAGTGTGTCGGCGCCACCGGCCGGCGGAAACGGCACCACCACGGTGACCGGCTTGTCAGGAAAAGTCTGCGCTTGGGTAGCGCCAGCGCCAGCCAGCACCGCGCTCAAGCCGATGGCAAAAGACAGGGCCTGCCACAGCCTGGGGGCGGAGGTGAAGTGCAAGTTCATGGTTTTTTATCGGCTTGGGTTGGCGGATTCAGGCGGGCGCCACAATGCGGTTGCGTAGCACCATGGGTGGGTTCTCGAACGCGCATTCAACAACATCGCCCGGCTTGAGGTAAAGCTCTTCAGCATTCGGTTTGCCAACCGCCACGCCGCCGGGTGCGCCGGTAGAAAACATGTCACCCGGCATTAGCGGCACCAGGCGTGAGAAGTGCTCGATGATGCGCGGCAGCTTCCAGATCTGGTCGCTGGTATTCACCCGCATGCGCTCTTGTCCGTTGACGCTGCAGGTGACCCAGATGTCATAGGGATCAGCAACCTCGTCCATGGTGATGATGTAGGGGCCCAGTGGACCAAATCCTGGCGCGTTCTTGGCCGTCCAGAAGCGCGAGCCTGAAGCCACTTCACGTTTTTGCGTGTCGCGGCAGGTCAGATCATTGAGGATGGTGATGCCGGCCACATGCTCAAAAGCGTTTTCGGCTTTCACCTGGTAGGCTGCCTTGCCGATCACAAACACCAGCTCGGGTTCGTAGTCGAGATGACCGACAGTCGGCGGGCGCTCAACATCCGTGTCATGGCCTGTCAGGCAGTCGTTGAGCTTGATAAAGCCCGTAGGCTCGGTGGGCATTTCCTTGATCAGGTCGGTCCGCTTGAGCTCCTCCAGGTGGGTGCGGTAATTTTTGCCGACGCAAAGGAATTTGTTGGCATCCTGCACCGGTGGCAAAAAGTGAATCCCGTCCAGTGCGTGGCTGGTTTTCGCCATGACGCTGGCATCGGCTTGTGCGCGTTGCAGCAGGCTGGAAACGCGTTGCAGCCCGGCGCTGCCTTCGGCCAGAAGTTGCTTCATGGTCTGTGGAAAAGCCGCTGAACCATCCAGCGCCGCAGAAAGTTCTACCAGTGCCAGCATGCGCTGCCCGCTCAACACGCCTAGTTGTGCTTGATGGGGCGCTGCGTGGGTTGAAAAGCTTGCAAGTCTCACGAATTTCTCCAGCGTAAATCGTGGATTATAGGCATTGAATTCAATTGAATTCAATTCAACGGATGCTTACGGCCTGGCGGTAAATTGGGTCTGTATTGCGGCTGCGCCGCGCCGACCGCAGCACGAAAAAAACCAGGGCTGGCCTGGTTTTTGTTCTCAGCGTGGATGTTCGTGGTTGGTCACAAAATCCGCCGGTACGTCGGGGCCCCAGGCATAAAACGAGTCTTCGCCTGGGTGGTCGGCGGCTACCCAGTCCAGGTCTGCCGGGATGTGGTCAATATCGAAGGAGTATTCGCACCAGCTGCCCCACGGGTCGCGCACATAGTAGAAGTAGTTGGAGCCCACCACGTGGCGGCCTACGCCCCAGCCGTGCTTGTGGCCCTTCATCTTCATGTGCTCGGCACCCAGGCCGATTTCGTTGATGCTGCCGACATCCCAGCTCATGTGGTGCAGGCCGCTTGCATGCGACTTGGCCAGCGCCACCAGGTGGTGGTCGCTGCCATGGGCACCGTGCATGAAAGCGATGCCGTCGCCGGAATGGTCTGAGAGTTTCAGGCCCAGCACATCACGATAAAAGGCGACGGAGCGCAGCACATCAGGAGAGAACAGCAGCACATGCGACAGGTGCCGCGGCCGCACGCGCGGCGCTTTTGAACGCGCGGGCGCAGCACCTTTGCCGGGCGGCGTAGGCGGCACAACGGTGGGCGCTGAACGCACGGTGGGCGAGGCTTTGGCTGCGACCACCAGTTGCATCGAAAAGCCGTCCGGGCCGTTGAGCCAGATACCATCTGCTGTGCCCAAGCGGTGTGGTGCAGTCCCCAGCTTCAGCTCGTCAATTTTTTGTCTGAAGAAGGCTTCGTCTTCGGCATAGATGCCAAAGCGAACATACTGCAGGCGCTTGACGCCCTCGTCCTGCACTACTTCAGCCCAGATCTGAGGATTGCCAAATGTTTTCAAATGCAGTTTGTCGCCCGTGCGCTGCACGTCCAGGCCAAAATCACTGTAAAAGTTTTCCGCGATGGCCTGGTCGGGTACGGTCAGGACAACGCGGTCGACTGAGTGCACTGCCCGTATGCCGGGTCTATTGCTGGTGTTTCCCATGGCTTGTCTCCTGGGGGGTTAAAAAAATTATTCTGCAGCGATTGGCGTGCGCAGCAGGCCCACCTTTTCAATTTCCACTTCGCAGATATCGCCTGGTTTCATCCAGAGCTGGGGCTTGCGCGCCATGCCGACGCCTGCGGGCGTGCCCGACACGATCACGTCGCCGGGCTGCAGGGTGTGCGCTGCGCTGAGCAGCGAAATCAGGGTCGCCACATCAAAAAGCATGTCGTCTGTGCTGGCCTCCTGCACCACTTGACCGTTCAGGCGGGTTTGCAGCTTGAGTCCTTTGGCGCCTGGCGGCAGCTCGTCAGCGGTGACCAGTGTTGGGCCGAAGGCGCCGGTGGCGTCAAAGTTCTTGCCTATCGTCCACTGGCCCGACTTCATCTGGTAGTCGCGCACCGAGCCGTCATTGAAAACCGAGTAGCCCAGTACATGCTCAAGCGCGGACTCGATCGGGATATGGCGGCCGGCCTTGCCTATCACCACCGCCATCTCGCCTTCATAGTCGAGCTGCTCGGACACGCTTGGCCGGATCATGGCTGCACCCGCGCCCATCAGGCTGGAGGCATAGCGTGAAAAAATGGCGGGATAAGTCGGCGTGGCAAAGCCGCTTTCTTTCGAGTGGTCGGCATAGTTCAGGCCGATGCAGATGATCTTGCCCGGATTGCGCAGCGGCGCCAGCAATTCAAGCTCTGAAAGCGCCACCTCCGTACAGCCGGCAATTTTTGCGCTGGCGGCCTTGAGCGCTGGCAAGCCGCCCTTGACCAGCTCGTCCAGCGAGCCTGGGTAGGCCGGTGTGCCCGCCCAGGCGACTTTGGCGCTGGTGCCGTGTTCGCCGTTGACCATGCCGGTGCCTTCAACACCAGCGCGTTTGACAGATATAAATCTCATGTTGTCCCCACTTATATTAAGAGATCAGAAAAATCAGGAATCAGCGGTTTCATGCACGACTGCGGTGGCCGCCAAGTTCGCATTTTGCACGTCTTCCGTCAGTCCGATGGCGCGTGACAACACGCTGGCGGCATCGCTGCAGGCAGCGCCGCGCCAGGCGATGTGGTGGTCTGGCCTGACCAGCACCAGTTCGGCGGTGTAAAGCGCCTTGACAGCAGCGACGTCGCTGCGCAGCACCAGCAGTGGCAAGCGCAGGCGTGCAGCAGCTTCTTCCCATGGCCTGGTGTCTGCGCTGGACGCTGCAAGCAGCGTGAAGTCGCGGCCGAAGAGGTCAAGCAGCGATGCCTGGCCTACCTTGACATGCGGGGCGCGCGCGCCGGGGTAGGACGAGGGCAGGTAGACATTTGGTTGGTCGACTGGCGCCGGGCCCTCTTCCGGCGCGACGATGGCGCTTTGGTAGCGCACACCCAGTTGCAGGCCGGGGATGTTGAACTCGCTCGCGACATGGCTGTCCAGTGCCTGGCCGAGTGCCGCCCGCGCTGCGTCACCCGCGCTGCTGCGCTCCTCAATCACGGGCGATACGGCAATGCGGCCAATGCTGTCGGCCATGGAACGCGCAAACGCGGTGTTGCGCAGCGCCATGGGTTTGCGTTCAGTCTCGTAGCTTTGCAGCAGCGCCTGTGGTGCCCAACCCTGCAGCACGGCGGCCAGTTTCCAGCCGAGGTTGACGGCATCGTCGACACTGGTGTTGTAGCCCATGCCGCCGGTGGGCGTGAACAGGTGGGCTGCATCGCCGGCCACCAGCATGCGGCCCTTCTGGAACTGGTCGGCGACCAGCGCAAAGCCGGCGCTCCAGGGCGTGCAGGCCATGATGTTGTAGTCAAACCTTGCGCCAACCACATCGTGCAAGGCTTGGTCCGCGTCCAGATCGGCGACGGCCTGCCCGTCCTTGAGCTGCACCAGGACCACAAAGGTGTCCGTGCCGTTGATCGCCACCAGCAGGCCGCGTTGCTGCGGATTAATCACCCAGTATTGCCAGGCTTTGGGCTTGTTGATCACGTCGTAAAGCGTCTTCGAGCGAAAGTAGATGGAGACCATCTGTCCGCCAAAAAACTCGCGGCGCTCGGAACTCTGGCCGCTGTAACCCACGCCCATGGCGTGGCGTACCAGGCTGCGTGGTCCGTCGCAGCCGACGACATAGCGTGCGTGCGCCTTCAGCTGGCGGCCGTTGACCAGATCACTGATGTCTGCTGTGATGCCGTCGGCTGTCTCCTGCAAAGTGCTTGCGCGCAGACCAAACCTGACCGCGACCGAGGCGTGGCTGGCAGCCTGTGCAGCAAGGATGGGCTCGATGTACATCTGCTGGGCACGGTGCGGCAGCTCGGGCGTGGGCCAGGCCTGCTGGCCATAGTCGCCAAACGAGTCCTGTGCGGCGGCGTGGTCGGCAGACGGGATCTCAAAGCGTGCCAGCTCGGCGCCGACCAGACGCGTGTGGTAGGTCACGTCCTGCGCATGGCCGGCGGGCAGGCCGAGTGCGCGTATCTGCCCGGAGAAGCCGCGGCGGCGGTAGTGCTCCATGGTACGCGCCGAGGTGGCGTTGGCCTTGGGCAGCTGCGGTGGCCCGAAGTCTTCTTCGAGCACCACGCAGGACACGCCCCTGCAGCCCAGCTCGATCGCGAGCATCAGGCCGGAAGGCCCGCCGCCAACGATCAGTACGTCGGTATGGATGTCTTGAACAAGTTCTTGCTTCATGTCAGTCGACCTGGACCTTGGCATGGGTTGTCTCCGGGAAATAATATTTATTAAAGCCGTATGCTAGGGAGCTTTCGCCTTGGTGAGCAGAGGGCAGTTTCGCCCTTGCGATGCCTGCTGCACATCAGTCCACGCTTGCTGTAGCGCTTGGTGCTCGGCCCTTGGGCCAGGTCTGTCGTCCTGAGCTTGTCTGCGGATGCTGTCGGCGCGTTTGAAAATCTCACAGCGTTTACAACTTACTATCAGCTCATGCCCAAGCTTCACCATCTGCGCGACTTCGTCGCGATTGCACGCGCCGAGAGCGTTCGCAGCGCTGCGCGCAGCCTGGGACTGACGCAGCCGGCGCTTACCCGCAGCCTGCGCGAGCTGGAGCTGGAAATTGGGGGCGTGCTTTGCGAAAGGCATGCGCGCGGCATTGTGCTGACGCCATTGGGCGAACGCTTTCTGGTGCGGGCGCAGGCATCGCTGGAAGAACTCCGGCGCGGCATGGAAGAGGCGATCCAGAGCACAGGCAACATGCAAGGCCATGTGGCGGTGGCGCTTTCAAGCGTGCCGGTACTGACGACGCTGCCAACCGCGTTTGCGGCCTTTCGCAAGGCCTGCCCGGAAGTCAGGTTGCGCATTGTTGAAGGCCTGTTTCCCGCCGTCGAGCCGCTGCTGCGCGACGGGCGACTGGATTTTTACCTGGGCCCCAGGCCCGAACGTGCGGTGGGCGCCAGCTACCGCATCGACTTGATGTTTAAAAACGAGCGCATTGTGCTGGCACGAAAAAACCATCCCTTGAGCAAGGCCCGCAGTATCAAAGCCCTGCTCGACGCGCAATGGCTGGTGACGGGATTGCGTGGCCGCCTCGAGGAAGAGTTTGATGAACAGTTTGTCGCGTTCGGGCTGCAAACGCCGCGCATCTTCACGGTGGTTGAATCGATGCTGGCCCTGCTCACGCTGGTCAGCAGCACCGATGCGCTGGCTTTTTTGCCCAGGCAGTGGGCCGATACGCCGCTGTTTCGTGACTTGGTGCAGCCCATCGCGATACGTGAGACTCTGATGGCGCCCGACATCGTTCAGGTCACCCGTGCCAAGATGCCGCTGACGCCGGCGGCCGAGACGTTTTCGGTACTGCTCCAGCGCGCGGCTGGCCGGCCTTACGCGCACAAATCAGCCTGAGCGGACTGGTTCAGCTCCGGCCGGGTCGGCTCTTGGCCTGTGCGACGGCGCTCAGGAAGTCTTCGAGCATGGCGCCATCGTCAATCGTGTTGGAGCCGCTATGGTGAAATTCAGGATGCCACTGCAATGCGGCGATATAACTCTTGCTGCGGTCCTTGCGGCGTATCGCTTCTATCAGGCCGTCACTCACGCTGAAGGCTTCGGCTTCAAATTCAGGTGACAGGTCCTTGATCGCCTGGTGGTGGATGCTGTTGACGCGTACCCGCTCAACCCCAGGGTAAAGCCTTGACAGCTGCGTGCCCGGTACGATGTCAACGCTGTGAAAATTCTGGTCATATGTCACCGCATCGCGGTGCACCAGTGAATCCGGCACCTGCGTGTTGATGTCCTGGTAAAGCGTTCCGCCATAGGCTACGTTGAGCAATTGCAGGCCACGGCAGACGCCGAACAGCGGCTTGCCTGCGGCCTCAAAAGCCGTCACCAGCGCCTTGTCATAGTCGTCGCGCATGCGGTCGCCTGACCACTGCTCCTGCAGCGGGTCTTCGCCATAGCTGCCGGGCCAGACGTCTGCACCGCCGTGCAGCACCAGCCCGTCCAGCCATTCGGCATAGTGCCGAAAGCTCACATCGCCACGCTGGGTCAGGCCGGTCGGGCAGGGCACCATCACGACCATGGCGCCCGATGACATCAGCCAATGGGCAATGGACTGCTCGACATATTGCAGGGTTTTGTTGCTGAACAGCGAGCGCGTCGGGTCGGCGTGCGAGAAGCAGGCCGATAACCCGATTTTCAGACGTCTGGCGGTGGTGTGCATGGTTGTCCTTTCAGGCCAGACCGGTGGATGCAATCGTCCCAAAGCGTACCGCAATGCGTGTGCCGGGGCCGTGTTGCGCCGTGGACTGGGCAGCGCCGTGATTTTGCGGGGCAGCATCCTCGATATCTATGGTGGCGTCGTGCTGGGTGGCGATTTCCTGCACGATCGCCAGGCCCAGGCCCGAGCCATCGACGTTGGTGCCCAGCGCGCGGTAAAAGGGCTGAAACACCAGCTCACGCTCGGATTCCGGAATGCCTGGCCCGGAGTCTTCGACCAGCAACACCAGCACGCCGCTGAAGCGGTCTGCCAGCAGGCGCAGCGTGACCTGGCCTTTTTCCGGCGTGTAGTTGATGGCGTTGTCCAGCAGGTTGCGCACCAGTTCCTTGAGCAGCGTCGGGTTGCCCATCAGCTGGCTGGCGAGCTCGCCAGCCTCCGGTCCGTCGTAGCCCAGGTCAATTTTCTTTTCAAGCGCGCGCGGCACCGAGTCGGCCATGACTTCCGATGCGATGAGCACCAGGTCAACGCGTTGCTTGGCCAGGCTGCGGCCCGTGGTCTCGGCGCGCGCCAGCGCCAGCAACTGGTTGACGGTGTGCGTCGCGCGTATGCTGGCCTGGCCAATGTGCTTGAGCGACTTCTTGAGCTCGTCTGCGTCGGTCTCGCGCTGCGCCAGGTCGGCCTGCATGCGCAGACCTGCCAGCGGTGTCTTGAGCTGGTGCGCGGCATCGGCCAGAAAGCGTTTTTGGGTTGTCAGCGAGACCTTGAGTCGGCTCAGCAAGTCATTGATGGACGACACCAGTGGCGCGACTTCTTCGGGCACCTCGGTGTCGTCCAGCGGGCTCATGTCGTCAGGCTTGCGCGCGCGAATGCGTTTTTCCAGTTGCGCCAGCGGCTTGATGCCGCGCACCAGCGCCAACCAGACCAGCAGAACTGCCAGTGGCAGCGTCACGAACTGCGGCACCATGGTGCCCTTGACGATTTCGGTGGCCAGGGTCTTGCGCTTTTCGAGCGTTTCGGCCACCTGCACCAGTACCGGCGCGGCTCCGGCGACGTCGGTCTTGATCCAGGTATAGGCGACCCTAACCTTTTCACCTTGAATCACATCTTCGCGCAGCTGCACTTCGCCGTCGGCGACCTTGTCGTCATCAATCGGCAGCGGCAGATCGTGCTCGCCGCTCAGGTACTCGCCGTGCGTGCCGACCACCTGGTAGTAGACCAGGTCGGTGTCGTCGGCGCGCAGGATCTCGCGCGCCGGTGCAGTCAGGTTGAACTGGACCTGGTTGTTCTTGACCACCACCAGTTTTGCCAGCGCCTGCACGTTGTACTCGAGCGCGCGGTCAAACGGTTTGCCGGCAATGTTTTGCGCAACCAGCCATGTCAGCGCCAGGCTGATCGGCCACAGCAGCAGCAGCGGTGTGAGCATCCAGTCGAGGATTTCGCCGAACAGGCTGCGCCGCTCGCGCTGGAATAGCCTCAAAGCCAAGTGCGCCCCCTCGCTCGCCACTGCGTGTGCTTCGCTGCCCCCCGAGGGGGCCGCCCGCCTGCAGTCCGGCAAAGCCGGCCCTGCGGCTCGAGCTTGCGAAGGCGCGCTTCGTTCTCTTTCGATCCCTGAATTTTCAAACCGGGGCCGCGGGACTGGCTTTGCCAGCCCGCAGGCGCAGCGGCCCCCTCGGGGGGCAGGAAGCTACACGCAGTGAGCGACCGTGGGGGCCACATACCTAGCCCGGGATTTTTTCTAGGCAGTAGCCGAGCCCGCGCACCGTTGCGATGCGCACCGGGCCTTTTTCGATCTTCTTGCGCAGGCGGTGGATATAGACCTCGATGGCATTGTTGCTGACTTCTTCACCCCATTCGCACAGGCGCTCGACCAGTTGGTCCTTGCTCACCAGCCGGCCAGCGCGCTGCAGCAGCACTTCGAGCAAACCGAGCTCGCGCGCCGACAACTCGACCATCAGGCCGTCTATTGTGGCCACGCGACCGGCCTGGTCATAGACCAGCGGGCCATGCTTGATGGTGCTGCTGGCGCCGCCCATGCCGCGACGTATCAGTGCGCGCACACGCGCTTCGAGCTCTTGCAGCGAAAACGGCTTGGCCATGTAGTCGTCCGCGCCATAGTCCAGACCCTTGACGCGCTCTTCGACGCTGTCGGCCGCCGTCAAAATCAGCACCGGCAGCGACGAGCCGCGCGCCCGCAAGCGTTTGAGCACTTCCAGTCCATGCATGCGCGGCAGGCCGAGGTCAAGAATCAGCAGGTCAAACTCGGTGTTGGTCAAAAGTGCCGCGTCGGCCTCGGTGCCGCTGGCCACATGATCGGCCGCCGCGCCGGACGCGCGCAGCGTGCGCAGCAAGCCGTCGGCAAGAACCTGGTCGTCTTCAGCAATCAAAATGCGCATAGTTGTCTCCGGTTGCCGGCCCGTCGCAGTGTCTTTGGCCGGGCGATGTTTTTACTTATCGGGCAAATTTTAGGCTTTTGCTGACGCGTGTTTTCGAACAAAGTCCAGCTGGCGCAGCATCAGTTGCTGCCATAGGCCTCCAGCCCGAGCGCCACCACGGTCGCAACCGCGGGTCCGACAGCTTGTCTGAACTCGTCTTCGGCCCGCGCTACGGCCTGTTTGAAGGCCTCCAGCCAGAGCAGACCCGAGGCAGTAAACACCACCTGCCGCGCGCGTTTGTCATACGGGTCGGGTTCGCGCGTGACCAGTCCCCAGGCTTCGCACTGGGTCACCAGATCAGCCATGGCCTGCTTGCTCATGCCGGCGCTGGCCGCCAGCTCGGTCAGGCGCGAGCCGCCCACCGCCAGATGCCGCGTGATGTGAATGTGGGCCGCACCGACCTGATCGCGCGCGGCAAGGTTGGACAGCGCCAACGGCACCGCCACATCGCTGGCCATCAGCGCCAGCACGCGTTCGTCGAAGCGGCGCAATGCCAGGCCCAGCAAGCGCCCCAGGTGCGTGACGCGCCAGCTCTGGTCGCTGCCGGACTGCCAGCTGTGAGGTGTGTTTGCGTCGTCCGCGCCATCGTTTTCAGTCATTGCGACATGCTAGCGCAGTTGATCAGGCAAACTGACTAAAAATAGGGTTTACTTATTCCAACCACGCCAATAAAGTACTGGTCATGCATCCAGCCTGTTGTTAAAGGCAGTTACTGGAAAAGCCACCAAGTTTCGTTACACCACTGATTTTCAAGGAGTTTTCCATGGACCTGACCAGCAAACTGAATCCCGCCCAGAATCCCACCCAAACCGCCGCCCTGAACACTGAAAAAGCCAAAGCGCTGCAAGCCGCGCTGGCCCAGATCGAAAAGCAGTTCGGCAAAGGCACCATCATGAAGCTGGGTGCAGGCGAAGTGATCGAGGATATCCAGGTGGTTTCAACCGGCTCGCTGGGTCTGGACATCGCGCTGGGCGTTGGCGGTCTGCCGCGCGGCCGGGTGGTTGAAATCTACGGCCCGGAGTCATCGGGCAAAACCACGCTGACACTGCAGGTGATTGCGGAGATGCAAAAGCTGGGTGGCACCTGTGCCTTTGTCGATGCCGAGCACGCGCTCGACATCAATTACGCACAAAAACTCGGCGTCAATCTGCAGGAGCTGCTGATCAGC
>CANEXF010000008.1 GCA_947443645.1 Comamonadaceae bacterium
ATGAACCAGGCCACCGTGGCCGGTCTGGCCGAGCGTGGCCACCGTATGGAAGTCATCAACGATTCCTACCAGGACTTTGGCGCCGGCCAGTTCATCTGGCGCGCCGGCAATCCCAAGGTTGAAGGCTATGTGGCCGCCAGCGATTCCCGGCGCGATGGCCAGGCGGTCGGTTTTTAATTCGTGCAAAGCCCTGAATTGGATCCTGTTTCCGAATCAAAAAGGCCTGAAATTCAAGCACAGCGGGCGCAAGAGGCTATTAAAAAAGTAGCAGACAGCAAACGAGCCGGAGCCGGCTTGCTGCTGGCGGTGGTCGGCGCGATTGCCTTCAGTGGCAAGGCCATCATCGTCAAGCTGGCCTACCGTCATGGTGTCGATGCCGTCACGCTAATCATGCTGCGCATGCTGTTTGCGTTGCCGATTTTTGCGCTCATGGCCTGGTGGTCCAGCCGTGGCAAGGCCGCGCTGTCGCGCAAGGACTGGCTGGGCGTGCTCTGGCTGGGCTTTAGCGGTTATTACCTGGCCAGTTTCCTGGACTTTGCCGGGCTGGCCTACATCAGCGCCTCGCTTGAACGCCTGATCCTGTACCTCAACCCGACGCTGGTATTGGTGCTGGGGCTGGTGCTTTACAAGCGGCGCATCACGATGCTGCAGATTGTTGGCATGGGCATCAGCTATTGCGGTGTGGTGCTGGTGTTTGGCCACGAGATCACGCTGCAAGGCAGCGACGCAGCGCTGGGCGCCTTGCTGGTGTTCCTGAGCGCAGTGAGTTATGCGGTCTATCTGGCTTACAGCGGAGAAATGGTCAGGCGACTCGGCTCGCTGCGACTGGTAGGGCTGGCGACCAGCGTGGCCTGCCTTTGCTGCATCCTGCAGTTCGTGCTGCTCAGACCCATGAGCGCGGCCTTGGTGGCGCCCGAGGTGATCTGGCTGTCCCTGCTCAACGCCACGCTGTGCACGGCGGTGCCAGTGTTGATGGTGATGATGGCAATAGAGCGCATAGGCGCGAGCCTGGCCGCGCAGACCGGCATGGTGGGCCCGATGTCCACCATCTTGATGGGCGTGTTTATTCTTGGTGAGCCTTTCACCGCCTGGGTTGCTGCTGGCACAGCGCTGGTGATCGCCGGCATTTTTGTCTTCACCCGCAGCAGCCGCCAATAAGCCCGCGTCTCGCGCTTGATGGATTTACTCAGTATCATGGCGCGCTTGCCCATGTGTGGCTGGAACAAAGGAAACGATTATGGATTTAGGAATTAGCGGCAAGTGGGCCCTGGTGTGCGGCGCCAGCAAAGGTTTGGGTTTTGCTTGTGCCGAGGCGCTGGTGCGCGAGGGTGTGAACGTGCTGATCGTTGCCCGTGGTGCTCCGACGCTCGAGGCTGCTGCTTCTAAATTGCTAGCTGACGGCGCCCGTCCAGCGGGCGCTGCAGTGCTTTTTGTTGCTGCAGATATCACCACCACCGAAGGCCGCGCCGCGGTATTCGCGGTGCGCAAGGACTTTGACATTGTGGTCACCAATGCCGGTGGTCCGCCGCCTGGCGACTTCCGTGACTGGGACCGCGAGGCCTGGATCAAGGCGCTGGACGCGAACATGCTGACACCGATTGAGCTCATCAAGGCCACGGTCGATGGCATGGCTGCGCGTGGCTATGGCCGCATCATCAATATCACCTCGGGCGCGGTGAAGTCGCCGATTGATGTGTTGGGCTTGAGCAATGGTGCACGCAGCGGCCTGACCGGTTTTGTCGCAGGTGTGGCGCGCTCCAAGATCGCGGCTCAGGGCGTGACCATCAACAACTTGTTGCCCGGCGCGTTTGACACCGACAGGCTCAAGGTCACCATGAAGGGGGCTGCCGACAAGAGCGGCCAGCCGGTCGAGGCGGTGATGGACGTTCGTCGTAAAACCATTCCTGCGCGGCGCTTCGGTTCCCCCGAAGAGTTCGGTGCGATCTGCGCGTTTTTGTGCAGCACGCATGCCAGCTACATGACCGGCCAGAACGTGCTGGCCGATGGCGGTGCCTACGCCGGGACGTTTTAAACCGCAGTGTGACGTTGGCGCTGCGGTGGTCTGTTCGCCGCAGTGCAAAATGCTTTCATGAAACCACCCAAGAGACTGCAGTCGCTGATTGAAGAAGGCCTGATAGACACGGTTGTGCGTCAGCTCATGAGTGGCAAGGAAGCCATGGTCTATGTGGTGCGCTGCGGTGACGAGACGCGGTGCGCCAAAGTCTACAAAGAGGCGACAGAGCGCAGTTTTCGCCAGGCGGTGGACTACACGGAAAACCGCAAGGTCAAGAACACGCGCCAGGCCAGGGCCATGGCCAAGGGCAGCAAGTTTGGCCGTCAGGCACAGGAAGCGGCCTGGCAGAGCGCCGAGGTGGATGCGCTGTATCGCCTGGCCGCCGCCGGTGTGCGTGTGCCCAGGCCCTATAACTTCTGTGACGGCGTGTTGCTGATGGAGCTGGTGACCGACGCGCAGGGTGACGCGGCGCCCCGGCTCAACGATGTGGCATTCACGCCCGAACAGGCGCGCACGCACCATGCGACGCTGATCGCGGAAGTGGTTCGCATGCTGTGTGCCGGCGTGGTGCACGGTGACCTGTCGGAGTTCAACATCCTGCTCGGCAGCGAAAACGGCGTGGACGGCCCGGTGATCATCGACTTGCCGCAGGCGGTGGATGCGGCCGGCAACAACCACGCCAGCCGCATGCTGCTGCGTGATGTGGCCAATCTGCGCGCATTTTTTGGCAGCTTCGCCGCAGAGTTGCTGCAGACCGAGTTTGGTCTCGAAATCTGGGACTTGTACCAGCGCGGTGTGCTCTACCCCGAGACCGTCTTGAGTGGCCGCTTCGATCGCAAGAACGTTGTCGTGGACATGGCCAGCGTGCTGCGCGAAATAGACGATGCACGCGCCGAGGACGCCGCGCGCCGCTTGCGCATGCAGACATTGGTGTGACGGGCAGCCTCAATCCAGCGGCGGTGGTTCAAACGCGCAGGGGCTGCCTGCTGCTGATGGCTGCCGGTGCTTAGCGGTTCGCGGTGCTGCCTATCTGCTGGGAAAGCTCTTTGCTGAGCTGACGCAGCAGCTGGGCGACCGGACCGCTGGGACTCGCATCGAACTGCGGCGCCATTCCCAAAATAGTGATGGCTGCAATCACCTTTTCTTCCTGATCGAAGAGTGGTGCGGACAGGGCATTCAATCCGCTTCTTCTCGCGCTCAGGGAAGAGGCGATGCCGCTGTCGCGAATCGATGCATATTCGTCATAAATCAGCGCCACGTCCTTGTCATTGCAGCCGCCGTTGTTCGCCAGTTCCTTTCGTACCAGCGGCTCGGTGACTTCTCGTGGCAGGTGTGCTGCGAGCAGCTTGGCAGTTGCTGATGTTGTCACGCTCAGATTGACGCCCGGTTTCATGCGTATAGACAAGGCGGAGTTGCTCTCGAACCACCTAACTATCGTGGCGCCGTGGCCGACCCACTGGCCTATGCCCACTGCCTGGCCGAGGTCGGGATTTCCCAGTTTGGCAACAAAGCTTTCAAACGTGGGCTCCAGCAGCGAAAAAACGCTGTGATCGTGCGCAGCAACTTGCCCCATACGGTAGGTCAGCAGGCCAAAGTCATAGCGATTACTTCCTTCGTGACGGCTCACCAGCCCACAACGAAGCATGCTGACCAGGTAACGGTGGAGTTTGGCTGAAGCAATACCTGTCTTGACTTCAATGTCCTTGAGCCGCGCCGGTCGTGAAAGACTGAGTAATGCTTGAAGAATGGTTCCCACTACCTCGACTGCATCCACGCCCTGGCGAGTTGTTTCCGAACTCATAGCTGCCCTTAAAAATCAAGATGCGTTTGACAAATAGCGATATCAACTTTAATATTATTACATTAAAAGTAATAAATTACGACATAAGTAATTAAATGGAGACACGGGATGAAGTCTGCTACGGCGAAATATGCTGCCATTGTCATGATGGCGCTCTGTGGGGGTCCGCTTTGGGCGCAGGATGTGACGAAGTCCTACCCGTCGCGCCCGGTTCGTTTGATCGTGCCTTTCCCTGCCGGGTCGGTTGCGGACAATTTGGGGCGCTCCATCGGTGAGCGTCTGCAATCCGCATTCGGTCAGCCTGTCGTCATAGACAACCGCGCTGGTGCCAGCACCTTGTTGGGGGCAAAAATGGTCGCTGCCTCGCCGCCAGATGGCTACACCTTGCTGATACCGACGGTCACCACCATGAGTCTGGCCCCTCAGTTGGTATCCAAGCCGGGGATTGATCCGCTTAAAGACCTGACCCCGATCGCGCGTTTGGGCGCTACCAACTTTTTTCTGAGCGTCGTTCCATCATTTCCTGCGCGCAACATGAAGGAGTGGATTGCCGTCGTGAAGCGGAGTCCGGGTAAATACAGCTACGCATCGTCAGGGATTGGATCACCCCACCACATCTTCATGGAACTGCTCAAGAGACAGCTGGGCCTGGACATTGTTCATGTGCCCTACAAGGGGAGCAGCAGTGCGATGCTCGATCTGCTTTCTGAAAAGGTCGATATGGCATTTCTTGACGGCACGCTGGCCATTCCGAATATCAAGGCAGGAAAGCTTTACGCGGTCGGAACGTCAATGGCCAAGCGGAGCGCCCTGATGGGTTCGGTTCCGCCAATTGCTGAGACAGTGCCTGGCTTCGACTGGTCCGGCTGGATCGGGTTCGCCGGGCCGGCGAACATGCCAGCGCCCATTGTTGCGAGCCTCGCTGACGAAATCAGACGCCTGCAAGGCACCCCCGCGTTTGTCGGGCTTCTTGAAAGAGCGGCCATGGAACCGACCGAGCCGCTGTCTCCGACAGAAATGGCCGAATTTGTCAAAAGTGAGTACAAGCGCTGGACGCCGGCCATCAATGCATCTGGCGCGACGGTCGATTGATTTATTTCGCAACAGCACAGGAAAAATAATGGGACATGCAATTCGCAGAGTCGTGACCGGGCACGACGATACCGGCAAGGCGATCATTGAAAGCGATGGCATTGCGCCGAACATGAAAGTACGGCCAGGCGCCGGCTTTGTCAGTAGCCTGCTATGGGTCACCGATGAGTCTCCAGCCAAAATGGATTTACGGTGCGATCGTGCCGACCGGACGATTGGAACGCCGCCGCCCCCAAACGGCTCCATACTGCGTGTCGTCGATTTCCCACCGGTGACGGCGGAAGCCGAGGCTATAGACCAGCAGGCCATGCTCCGGTCCATGGGGGCAGAGCATCACGCGGTTGATGGCAAAGAGGCCAGACATGCCTTCATGCATCGCACGAAGAGTATCGACTACGCCATCGTGATCGAGGGCGAGATAGACATGCTTCTTGACGATACCGAGGTTCACCTGAGGGCCGGAGACTTTCTGGTGCAACAGGGGACAAATCACGCATGGGTCAATCGCTCAGAAAAAATGTGCCGGATTGCCTTTGTGCTGATTGATGGGCATGACCCGCTTGAGCGGCAAACCTGATCGAACGCAGCCATGGATGCCCAATTTGACAATCGTGATCTCAGACGCGCGTTTGGCCGGTTTGCTACAGGTGTGACCGTCATAACTGCAGTTCTTGAGGGCGGCAAAAAAGCCGGCTTCACTGCAAATTCGTTTGCCAGCGTATCACTTGATCCACCACTTGTGAGCTGGAATTACCGACGAGCATCGCCAAACTCGGCAGGTTTGATGGCATCGAAAAATTTCCTTGTTCATGTGCTGTCTGCCGAACAAATTGAGCTTTCGCAGTGCATGTCTCGCCCGGCAGATGACAAATTCAGCGGCATCCAGCACGAGCAGGGCGTCGGTGGTGTGCCGCGCCTGCCAGGCGCGCTGGCAACTTTCGAGTGTGAGCTTTGGCAGACCGTTGAGGCCGGCGACCACATCATTTTTATTGCGAGAGTGCTCAACTACAAGCACTCAGAGGGGGAGCCGCTGGTCTACATGAATGGAAATTACATGCGGCCCTTGGCTGCACAGAGCAATGATTCCCTGGCACTTTCCAATATGCGTGCATAAGCGGACGTCTTGGGGTGCCAGTTTTTCGAGCGGGCATAAACAGTGCCACTGAAAGTCTTCACAAACCATTGACTCGTGCCAGTGGGATTCCTAACTAGTTTTCTGTTTTGGAGAAAAAAATGAAATTTGGCGTGTTTGACCATCTGGATCGAAACTCTGTGCCCTTGGCGGAGCATTATGAAAACCGTCTGCGCCTTGCCGAGGTCTACGATCGGGAGGGGTTTTATGCGTATCACATCGCTGAGCATCACTCAACGCCGCTAGGAACGGCATCTTCGCCCAGTGTGTTTTTGTCGGCCGTTGCGCAGCGCACCCAGCGTTTACGGTTTGGCCCTCTCGTTTACACCTTGAGTCTGGCTCACCCGCTCAGGTTGCTTGAAGAAATTTGCATGCTGGACCAGATGAGTCATGGCCGTCTTGAGTTGGGTATTGGCCGCGGCAGCTCACCTTACGAAATGGGTTATTTCGGAGTCACAGCCCAGAATTCAGCTAAGTTGTACACAGAGTCATATGACGTGATCATGCAGGGGCTCCAGTCAAGCGCTATTAACTTTGAAGGTGAGCACTTCAAGTTCAACAATGTGCCGGTTGAACTCGAATGTGTTCAGAAGCCGCATCCGCCCATCTGGTACGGCCTTTCTGCAGCGGCCGCTGTCCCATGGGCGGCGGCAAACAGTGTCAATATTGTCTGCAACGGACCGTCTGCACCCGTTAAAGCTATCACCGACCGATACCGCGAAGAATGGCATGCCCAGCACCACGCAAGTGGTGCCAGTCACCCGATGATGGGACTTGGCCGACATATTGTCATTGCCGACACCTACCAGGAAGCGTTTGATATTGGACAGCGCGCGTTCGCCTGTTGGTACGGCAGTCTTCAGCACCTGTGGCGTGCCCATGGCAATCCTATGAAAAGCTATCCCATACCGGAGGACTTTGCCACTGCTGTCAAAGCAGGCATTGTTCTGGTGGGTACAGCGGATGATGTGGCTGAGGGCTTGCAGCGTGAGATCGACATCTCCGGTGCGAACTACGTGTTGACTCGCTTTGCCTTTGGCGATCTTTCGTATGAAGAATCCCTGCGCTCTCTGATGTCATTTTCACGCGAGGTGATGCCTCGCTTCGCTCAAGAGCCTGTATGTGCCTGATTGCGTGGATTGAATTTGGACGGGACTATCCGAGTGTCTTGATTTATAAACAGGAAAATTGATGCCTCTGAATCTTTCGGCCAAATTCGCATTTTGGTTTGCGCTTTACTTGCTTGCAGCTTCCTCCGCCTGGTCGCAGGCATTTCCTGAACGGGCAATTTCACTGATCGTGCCATTTGCAGCAGGAGGTCCTGCTGACCAGCATCTGCGCGCGGTTGTTGAGGAAACCTCGCGTGTCCTCGGGCAGTCGGTGGTGATTGAAAACCGGCCTGGCGCGAGTGGAACCAACGGTGCACTGGCTTTGCTGCGGGCGGCGCCCGACGGTTATACCCTGGCGCTTCTGACGGCCACCCTTTATCGTGAGCCTCACATGACCAAGGTGAAGTACGACCCTTTGAGCAGCTTTTCCTACATCATCTTGTTGTCAGATTACACGCAGGGACTCGCCGTGAAAGCGGATGCCCCCTGGAAAACCTGGCAAGAATTTGTCGCCGACGCAGCTCGGCGACCTGGTCGGTTGAATATTGGCGTCAACGGTGCGATCGGAACGCCTCGGATCGTGATGGAGGAAGCCGCCGAAGCCGCGCATATTCAACTCAACATGGTGCCCTTCAAGGGCGATTCTGAAATTGCTGCAGCCCTTCTTGGCGGACATATTGATGCGGCACCTTTGTCGGGTATTGCCGCGCCCCATATAGATGCCGGGAAAATGCGCTACCTCGTCATGCTGTCTGAAAAACGCGTCAAGCGCTATCCAGATACCCAGACACTCAAGGAAAATGGTCCGGACGTGTGGTCGAGCTCGCCCTACGGTGTTGGCGCACCGGCGGGCACGGACCCTGCGCGCTTGAAGCTGCTTCACGATGCGCTAAAAAAGGGGCTGGAGTCCAGTGCCAGCCTTCGCATGATGGATCAGCTCAATCAAGTCATGAACTACAAAGGCCAGGATGATTACCGCGCTTACGCATCAGCGACTTTCGCCAAGGAAAAAGGGCGTGTTGCCCAGTTGCGGCAAAGAGGTCTGCTTGACTAGGTGAAGCGGGTTTGTGGCTTTCCTGTCCAGTAGATGTGAGTCGCAGGTTTTTCTGAAATGGGATTCATAGGAGATTGGCTGGTTGGGCTGAAAACACCAGCTGACCGGACCGCGAACGGAGGGGCTTTGCTTACAATGGAGTTGCGTGTGCATCAGTCGTCGGCTTGCGGCGCATCCGATTCGTTTGAAACCACATTGCCCATGACTACCAGCGCTGCCATCTTGCCCGCATCCACCCGGCGTTCGATTCTCTTACTGTCTTTTGCCACCTTCTCCAGTATGGCTGCGCAGCGTATTTGCGATGCCATGCTGCCCGAACTGGCCCGCGTTTTCAGCGTCAGCCTGGCGCAGGCTGCGCAAGTGGTGTCCCTGTTCGCGGTGGTCTACGGCGTATCCCAGCTTTTTTACGGACCGCTCGGCGACCGGCTGGGAAAATTCCGCATCGTGACTTTTGCCACGCTGGCCTGCTGTGTGGGCAGCGTGATGGCGGTTTTCGCGTCCAGCCTGGACATGCTGGTGATTGCGCGCATGCTGGTCGCGCTGGCCGCCGCGGCGGTCATCCCCTTGGCCATGGCCTGGACTGGTGATGCGGTTGCCAATCAACAGCTTCAGGAAACGCTAGCGCGTATTGGCCTGGGCACTACCCTGGGTATCGTTGGCGGCCAGCTGATGGGGGGTGTACTCACCGACACCCTGGGCTGGCGCTGGGCGTTTGGCTTCATGACACTGCTTTTTGGTGTGGTTGGCGCCTTGCTTTTTGTCGACTGGCGGCGCCAGCAGGCGGCCGTCGTGCTGCTGGCCCAAGCCAAACCCGAGCCTGTGGTCCGGCCAGGTTTTGTTTCGCAGGCGCTCATCATCATTACCGGCGCGTGGTCGCGCGTGGTGCTGCTGGTGGCCTTTGTTGAAGGCGCAGCGGGTTTTGGTGTGCTGGCCATCTGGGCCTCGCACCTGCACGCGGTGCTTGGCCTGACACTGTCTGCGGCCGGTGCAATTGTGGCCTTGTTCGGCCTGGGCGGCATGCTTTACATGACGGTGGCGCGCCAGCTGATTCGCCGCTTTGGCGAGCACGGTCTGGCTGCGTTAGGCGTGTGCCTGTTGGGTCTTGCTGCGGTGATCGTGGGCTTCACGCCCTACTGGCTGCTCGCGATTCCTGCCAGCTTGATGGGTGGCTTTGGATTCTTCATGTTTCACAACACCATGCAGGCCAATGCAACGCGCATGGCACCCAAGGCGCGCGGCACAGCTGTCTCGCTGTTCGCCTCGGCGCTTTTCCTGGGGCAGTCCGTGGGCGTGTTGCTGGCCGCCAACCTGATCGCTCGTCTTGGTTCCGGGCTGGTGATTGCGCTGGGCGGCGGCGTGTTGACTTTGGCTGGTTTGTTTTTTGCGCGGGCCTTGCATCAGCGCGACGACCTGGACTAAGCCAAAGCGCAGGCCCATCGTTGGGCCTGCTTGTCCAAGCAGATGCCGATCAGGCTTTGGCTGACGCGGCCGCCAGCAGCTTTTCTGGCAGGAAAGGCACAGAGCGAAGACGCAGGCCGACAGCGTCAAAAACGGCATTGGAAATCGCCGCCGGCACCACGGTTGGCGCCATTTCACCCGCGCCCCATGAGGGCAACTCCGGCCGGTTGATGAGGCTGATGTTGATTCTGGGCACTTCGGGAAAGCGCAATATCGGATAGCTGGCCCAGTCCAGGCTGGTGATGTGCGTGCGGTCGAACTGCAGCTCTTCGATCAAGGTCCGGCTGATGGTCTGCACAATGCCGCCTTCAATCTGATTGCGCGCGCCGTCGGGATTGATCAGCTGGCCGCAGTCGTGGCTGCACCAGATGTCGGTGACCCGAATATGACCGCTGCGTTTGTTGACCTCGACCTGAGCGACCAGCGCGACATAGGTGCGCTCGTTGTCGTACTTCACAAAAGCCACGCCGCGCCCGCGTGCCACATCGCCAGCGGCTTGCGCTGCCGGGGACGGTCGGCTTTGCCACTTCGACAGCCGCGCGACGTCTTCCAGCACCGCCTTGGCGCGTGCATCCTTGAGGTAAGTCAGGCGCCACTGCAAAGGATCGGCACCTGCCGCGCTGGCCATCTCGTCAAAGAAGGCTTCGTTGGCAAAGGTGTTTTGCATGCGTCCGGGTGTGCGCAGATGCGAGGTCCGAAAAGCCGTGTCTGCCAGACGGTGGACTTCGGTCTTGACGTTAGGAAACTGGTACAGGACATCGGCATTTTTCTGGATGTTGCCGGTGTAGTGGCCTGTCCGCTTGACGCCAGACAGCACGGCCGCGAGCATGGGGAAGTCTTCCAGCGTGCCGTTGGACTGGGTGAGGAAAAATTCCGATCGCCAGGCCACAGGCAGTCCCTGGGCGTCCAGTCCACCTTCCAGGTCGACAAGGGTAGGCGGGCTCTTGGGATCCCAGCCGTGTTCGTCGGCCCGCATCCACTGCAGGCGTACCGGTGCGCCTGC
The DNA here is from genome assembly GCA_947443645.1 of Comamonadaceae bacterium. GTDB lineage: Bacteria > Pseudomonadota > Gammaproteobacteria > Burkholderiales > Burkholderiaceae_C > Polaromonas. Next base: position 10,664 of record CANEXF010000008.1, read on the forward strand.
CAGTTGGGACACCAGTGCCGCATCACCCGAGCAGTCCTCGTGGCCGTTGCGTCCATAGCAGCCGGCGCCATCCAGGTAGATCAGGCGAATGCCTTCTTTGGCCACGCCCAGCACGGTAGACAGTTCGCTTTGCAGCGAGTGCGTCGATTGGGAGGCCGACCAGACCGTGCATTTGCCGTCCTTGAAATCGGCCACGGCGCAAGCCGGTCCCATGGATCCATGGGTGTGTGGTGCAAAGTCATACGTGGCCTTGATGCGGCGTGCGGACGAGCCCAGCGCTGCAACAGCGTCGCCGGTCTTGATGACGGGCTCATCCTTGCTCACCGGCAACGCGCGCCAATAGGCATAGAGCTGGCTTTTCTCGGGCATGGTGTCTAGCGTTGTCCACTGCGTCTTGAGTTCTCGCGCAGCTTTGACAGCAGCCCATTCGGTTTTGCAGACCACAGCCAGGAAATCCTGCTTGCGCACGACCTTGACCAAGCCCTTGATCTTGCTGACCGACGATTCGTCGACGCTGAGCAGCTTGGCCCCCAGTCCGGGTGGCCTGACCACGCGGGCATGCAGCATGCCTGGCAGCTTGAAGTCATGGACATAGGTGAAGCGTCCGGTCAGCTTGGCTGGAATGTCCACCCTGGGTACGGACTTGCCAATGACGGTGTGCGATGACGGCGATTTGAGCGCCACCTTGCTGTCCAGCTTGACGTTCAGCGGTTTGCCATCGACCAGCGTGGCATAGCTGAGTTTTCGCTCCCCGCTGGCGGTGCTGATCACGCCCTGGGCTACGCTGAGTTCCGCCACATCGACGGCAAGGCGCTGCGCCGCTTCAGCCAACAAGGCGCGACGCGCGCAGGCTGAGGCTTGCCGCAGCGTGCCGCCACCGTTGGAGATTGACAAGCTTCCTGCGGTCTGGCCCTGGTCTATGGTCAGCAGCGTATCGCCCATGACCATGTCAATCTGCTCAAACGCCACATCGAGTTCTTCTGCCACCAGCTGTGCCAGTGCAGTACGCACGCCGGTGCCAAGGTCTACCTTGCCGCTGTAGACCGTGACTCGCCCGTTGCTGCCAATGGCCAGCCAGGCGTCGAGCTGCTCCTTGACCATGCTTTTGCCTGCGGCAGGCAGGTTCTGGGCGCTCGCTATCTGGGCGCTGCCCAGCAAGGAAAAGGAAACGACCAGTCCGCCGCTGCTCTTGAGAAATTCACGACGTTTCATGTTCATGCGCCCTTCACGGTCTGTTGGCCGGCCTTGGCCGCACGTTCCACTGCTTTGACGATGCGTGTGTGGGTGCCGCAGCGGCACAGATTATTGGCCAGCGCCTGGGTGATCTGCTGCTGGCTTGGGCTGGGGGTTTTGTTCAAAAAAGCCACCGACGTCATGACCATGCCGTTGATGCAGTAGCCGCACTGCGCGGCCTGCTCGTCAATGAACGCCTGTTGCACCGGGTGCGGGGCCTCGGGCGTGCCCAGGCCTTCCAGGGTGACGACTTTGGAAGACTTGATGCTGGAGACGGGCGTCACGCAGCTTCTGACCGCCTCGCCATTGACCAGCACTGTACAGGCGCCGCACTGACCCAGGCCACAGCCATATTTCGGTCCCTGCAATGCGAGGTTATCGCGCAGTACGTAAAGCAGCGGCGTGTCGCTCTCGGCGTCCACGCGCTTGCTTTGTCCGTTGATGTTGAGTTTGTAAGTGGTCATCGCGTCTCCGGTATTTGTTGTTGAGTTATCAATCTGTGCTGTTGCTAGCACGTGGGCGAAATTTATCCGTCTGAATCAGTGCAGATTCCACGCCGGCGGTTTTCATGTTCCGTACGGGAAGACCAGACGCAGTCCCAGTGTGTAGTTACGCCCTGGGGCCGGCTCGTAGAACTGCGAAGAGGCCTGGTTCACGATGACCGAGCCGACATAGCGCTTGCCGGTCAGGTTGTCTATGCGCGCATAAGCCGTGAGGCTGCCTTTGCCCACCGCCCAGCCGTGGCTGAGCTTGGCGTTCAGTGTGGTGTAGCCGTCTGCAGATGCCGTATTGCTGTCGTTGGCATAGAGCCGTCCGGCACTGGTCAGCTCGAGCCCGGCCTGCGTACCCATGCTTGACCTTTTTTTGCTGGCAGCGTCCATCTTCTGCGCATGCCACAGCAGTTCCGAAAACAAGAAACTCTGGGGAATGCCTGGCAGCTTGCTGCCGGCCGTCACGGTGCTGGCGCTGCTGGTAAAGGTCTGCGAGAAGCTCGCGTCTGTGCGCGAGGCTGCCAGCGTCACTTGCACATGGGGCGTGAGCAGGGTGCTGCCTGACAGCTCCCATCCTGTGCGTGTGGTCCCTGGAGCGTTTTTGTAAGTCGAATTTCCACCGTTGCTGCTAGCCACCACAATTTCGTCAGTCGAGGCGATCCGGAAGACCGTCAAGTCAACGCGCGACTGGGGGCTGGGCGCCCACTTGCTGCCCAACTCGTAGTGCTGGCTTTTGGACGCATTTAAGCTGGTGTTAAACGCCGGCGTGCCGGCGCCGCTGTAGGCCACTTCGGCCAGCGTGGGGCTCTCAAAACCCTTGCCATAGTTGGCATACAGATTGAGGCTGTCGCTGGCGTGGTAGGTCAGGCCAAGCACCGGATTGCTGGAGTGAAAAGCCATGGAACCGGAGCCGTTTCCGTCGCTCAGGTAGTGGTCCTCACTGCGGAATCTCACGGTGCTGAAGCGCATGCCCGCGACCAGGGAAATTTTCTCCGATACCAGCGCGGTGGCCTGGACAAATATGTCGCTGTTGTCCGCACGGTTGTTTTCGTCGCGTGTGGTGGAGGTCTTGCTGCCCAGCGCCGCAACGCCACCCTGTCGGTTCTCGTTGGAGCGATCAAACTCGTAGCCCGCAACCCACATCACGGGCGTGTTGCCCACGCGGGCTTTTTCGTTGTACTGAAGGCCTGTGCCGTAATAGACCCGGTTCAAGCCAACCCACGCGCCGCTGGATGCCGCCAGACCGGTCTGATACTGAAGGTTGTCGCGGGTGCCGTAGTAGAGCCTGACCGTGAGCGATCGATCCGGGTCTATGCTGTGCGTGAGCGAGCTGCCAAGCTGGTTTTGAAGAACGGTTTTTCGCACGCCCCGACTTACGGCATTGCTGCCCGCCTGCGCCGGGTTGGCCGCGAGCTGGGCTGCGGTCAGTCCCAGCGGATCCTGTGCCAATGGCATGTCGAACTGGTTGAACACCACATTGATACGCGTTTTTTCGCTCGGACCAAAGCTCAGTTTTCCATTGAATTGCTTGCGTTCTGTTTTGCTGTTGTCTCGAAAGCCGGAGCTGTCGAAGGTGCTGTAGTCAGCCACCAGGCCATAGTCACCGACCTGGCCCGCGTATTGCAAATCCGAACGCCGCAAGCCGTATGAGCCGGTGTAGGTCTGCGCACCGAGTTCCGGTATGGCGGGTGCATCGCGGGTAAAGGCCTGTATCACGCCGCCTGCCGAGTTGCCATACAACTGTGCCAATGGGCCGCGCAGGACTTCAATGCGGTCGGTGGATGTCAGGCTGATCGATGAGCCCTGACCCTGGCCATCTGGTGTCGTTGCGGGAATGCCGTCCACCAGCAAACGTATGCCGCGTATGCCGAAAGCCGAGCGTGCGCCAAAGCCGCGGATAGACACTTGTAGATCCTGGGCGTAGTTCTGCCGGTTCAGTATGGTCAGACCCGGAACCCGGTTCAGCGACTCCGACAGGTTGACCTGTGGTCCGGCGTTTTCTATCGTCTGCCGGTCAATCGACTGCACTGCAGCCGGTGCATCAAAACTGCGTTGCTCGGCCCTTGAGGCCGACACCACGACGTCGTCTAGGGTCTGTGCATTGAGCACGCCTTGACACATCAGCGCGGTCGCCATAGCCACAGCCGGGCTGGCGTGCAGTGATGGAAAAAACGAATTGATTCTTGTCCCCGGATAGCGCATTATTTTTCTTCGTGAAATTTTTTATTCAAATTATCCAGTTTGAGCGAACGGCGTGGCGGTTTCCGAATCAGCTGCAGTGAAATGGAATGCGTAAGCGTTTTTAGTTGCCAGAGCGCGCCGTAGCCAAGCGTCGATCATGGGCCGCATGCCTGTCAAGTGGGCTTGTGTAAAAGTGTTTTCCGCCAGTGGTGGCTGGTTTTTATGGCGTGCAATTATTATCAATCGGCCCGCTGCGCGCCGCCACGGCTGCAGGGCCAACAACAATGGAGACAGACAACATGCGCATTCAGAAAATCTTGAGCGCGACACTGCTGGCAAGCTTTGCCGGTACTGTGTTCGCACAACAAGCCGCCGCTCCCGCAGCGCCGCCCTCGTGGAAGCAGGGCATGGCCGCAGAGCAGGAAAAATCAACGCTGCACCCGTTTGCGCCGCATTTGACGGGTCGTCCAGCGGGTGATCTGCCAATTAACAAACTGAGCGCTCCAAAGGGCTTCACGATTGAGGTCTGGGCTGAGGGCGTGCCCGAGGCGCGTTCGCTCGCGCTGGGGGACAAGGGTACGGTGTTTGTGAGTAACCGCAACCTTTCAAACGTCTACGCCATTGTGGACAGTGGCGGCAAGCGCGAAGTCAAGACCCTTCTCAAGGGCATGAAGGCGCCTAACGGTCTGGTTTTCGACAAGGGCACGCTGTATGTGGCGGAGCGCCACCGCATCACGCGCTATGACGGCATAGAGTCCAAACTCGACAATCCCGGTGAGGGCGTGGTAGTGATCGATAACCTTGACCCGACCAACCAGCCTGGGCATTTCTGGAAATACATGCGCATGGGGCCGGACGGCAAGTTGTACTTCAATATTGGCTCGCCGCAGAACATCACCATGCCGACCTATAACGAAGCCGTTATCGTGCGCGTTGATCCCAAGACCGGCATTCTGGAAAACTACGCGCAAGGCGTTCGCAACAGTGTGGGCATGGACTTCCATCCTGTCACCAAGCAACTCTGGTTCACCGAGCATGGTCGTGACTGGTTGGGCTCAGACCTGCCTAACGATGAACTCAATGTGGTCAAGACCAAAGGGCAGCACTTTGGTTTTCCCTATTGCCATCAGGGCGACGTGCTTGACCCGGTCTACGGCAAGAACCGTTCTTGTGATGAGTTCTCGCCACCCACGCTCAAACTGGGTGCGCACATTGCACCGCTGGGCTTGAGTTTCTACACCGGCAGCATGTTTCCAAAAGAGTATAAGAACAGCATGCTGATTGCGCAACATGGCTCCTGGAACCGCGACCCCAAGCAGGGCTACAACCTGATTCGCGTCACGGTCGATGCCAAGGGAAAAGTAAGCAAACATCCGTTCATTGATGGCTTTCTGGAAAACGACAAAGGTGATCCACCGATGTGGGGTCGCCCGGTGGATGTGCTTCAAATGAAGGATGGATCCATCCTGTTCTCCGATGACTTCAACGGCATCATTTACCGCGTGACCTACGCCAAAAAACCAGCATGATCTCTGGCCGTATTGCGCGCCCCCTGGGTGCGTGGCGGGCCAGCAAGGTAGCGGCTGTGAAAGCAGCTGCTGCTTTTGTTTTTCTCGCCTTGACATCTGCATGCCACGCCGGGCTGGAAGAAGGCCGGGTCAAGTCGCAGGTTTGTGCGGCGTGCCACGGCGCTGATGGCAATTCAGTGCTCCCGGAAATCCCGTCCTTGGCTGGTCAACCGCGTCAGTTCCTCGTCACGGCCTTGTACATGTTCAGGGAAGGCCGGCGTCAGAACCCCATGATGGCGCCGTTTGCAGCCAAACTCAGCAACGCGGATCTCAACGATCTGGCGCAATATTTTTCATCACAGAAACTGACTGTGCCGACGCCAAAGCTGGATGCTGAGCTCGTCATCAAGGCCAGAGCGGTGACTGAAAAAAACAATTGCGTGGCCTGTCACACGGCGACTCTGGTCGGGCAGCAGCACATTCCGCGACTGGCGGGTCAACACAAAGCGTATTTGCTGGAGCAGCTCAAGGGCTTCAAGGCTGGCACGCGCGGTGATTTTGATGGCACCATGACCTCGGCAGCCCAGGGGCTGGCAGCCGATGAGCTTGAAATGGTCGCGGAGTATTTGGCGACCCTGGTCGTGCCGTGAAGGCTTTTTTGCCCTACAGCTTTTACAAACGCGTGATGCCAGCACTGGTGTGCTGGCTGACGTGTTGATGAAAGGCTATTTTCCGCCGGACGCCAAACGGTGTATTTCCGCTGGAATCGTGAAGCCGCTTTGTTCATAGGCGTCACATCCAAACAGTTTGGACAACGCTGCCGCGCAACCTCTGACCAAGTCTGTCATGGGCCCTTTGGGCGCTGACGGAATGTTCTGAATGGAGCCGACAATCGCGATGATTCCAATCAGGTCCTTGCTGTTTCGCAGGATGGGCGCCGCAAGCACGTTGATGCCCGTCAGGGCTTCGTTGGGCGCATCCTCGATGAGCTTCGCGCGTATGTCCTGCAAACGGCGGTGTATGGCCTGGACGTCAATCAGCGAGTGGGGCGTGGGCGCTATCAGATTCCCGCTGAGCAGGCGCTCTCTTTGCGCGTCGCTTGCATAGGCCAAGGCAATGCGGCCCTGCGCCGAGCAGTGCGGCAAAGGACGGTTGCCAGGTTTGACGGTGATGCTGACGTCGCTGTCGTTGTCGACCGCTGCGATGACCAGCGCTTCCCCGTTGAGTGGAATTGAAAGCAGCGCACTCTGTCCGGTGGCCTGGCTGAGCAGTTTGAGATAGGGCGCGGCCATGGCCCGAATGTTTGACTGCACACCCGCCCGCTCGCCCAGCTGAAACAGCTTCCATCCCAGCCTGTACTTGTCGGTCGCTTCATCCTGGTCTATCAGGCCAAAATGCTTGAGGGAGACCAGATTTCTGTGGATTCTTGCCTTGGATTGTTTCAAGGCACGGGCTATTTCACTGACGCCCACCGGGGCTGGCGCAGCGGCCAACTCATCGAGTAACTGGGCTATGACGGCAACGGAATCGAGCGTGTTCGAGTTTTCTTTTTTGATGGTCACGGCTGATTTTGCAATTGATGGCCTGTTGGTCCTGGCGTTGGCGCGGTCGCTACATTAGCAGACAGTAATTTTGCGCGCCACCTCAGGGCAAAGCATAGGGTAGCCTACACCAGACCAATCAGATCGGACGCGTTGCTGGACACCATTTTTCTGACATCTGCTTCGCTATATCCCAGATCCAGACAGGTTTCTATGACGTTTCTGAAGCCATCGACCAGCCGCGGATTGCCAATCTGTCCCAGATCGGAGCCGAGAATCGTCTTGTCCACAGTGCCCGCGGTGATCATGGCCTGCAATTCGACCGGATCATAAAACTTGAACTTGGAGCCTGGGACGAACATGCACATCGAGTGCTCAACGTAGACCCCCATGCGGATCAACTGGCCAATATCTGCCAGTGAAGCGTCAATCACATAGGTGGGATGGTTGCAGAGTAGTCGGGTCACGCCACGACGCTTCGCCTCTTCAAACAGAGGCCAAATTTCACTGATGTGCAGGTGCCCTGAAGACAGAACAATGTCACCTTCTGCGATCAGGTCCAGAATCGGCAGCACCTCGGGTAACAGCTTTCCCTTTCCATCGGTGACCGTCAGAGGGGTCGGTTCAATCATGACCTTCTTGGTCTGGGGGAATTTGTCCTTGAAGTGTTCGTCCTGCTTGTGGTGATCAAGGTGGTTCTTTGCCGAAAACGTTGGCATCCAGACCAGCTTGGCACCCAGTTTGATGCCATGCTCCACGGCATACAGATTGAGTCCGCCTGTAGTGTTGTTCAGCGGGACGCCCGAAAGCAGCGTCACTTTGAGGTGGGAGAACTGTTTGTTGAGCAGCTCAGTCACGGGGGTTGCTGAATAGTAGTGATCCTTGATCAGCAGTGCGCGCATGCCGACAGAAGATGCTTCCTGCATGGCGTCGTAGTGATCAAAGTAGCGGGGCATGACGGACGGGCCGCTGTGGCAATGCAGGTCAACAGCGCCTTCCAGCAGGCGAGCGGGCAGACCAGGATCAGTGCTGCGCCACGTGCTTGGGGTGGATGAAGCTACGGTGGTCATATTTATTTCTCCTCGGATTTTTTGGGAAACTCTGCCGCCTGGTATTCCACCAGGTGTTTGTAGTCGTCCCGGATGGGGGCGAACACGTCGAGGTTAAGTGCGACCTCGTCGCCCAGTGGCTCGACATAGTGCATGGTGTGCGGGGGAACGCGGACCATACAGCCAGGCGTCATTTCGAACACCTGATCGCCAACGTGGTAGTTCATGCGCCCCTGAACGCAGATGGCTATCTGCTCAAAGTCATGCTGATGCGGACGGACCTGAATTTTTGGTTCTATCCAGTTCATCACCATGATCACGTCTTCGCCGCGAAATCCACAGCGCTCAATGCCCTCGCGAACAAATTCACGGGGCAACTTGTTCCAGTCAAACATCTGGGTCATCATGCTTTCCTCTTCAAAATAATATGAATTTCGGCGCTCAGTCCAATTGGAATTTTTGGGCTATGGCGTTGGCCTGCGTGCGCAACAAGGCTTGGTCGGAGCCAATGACAAACAAACTGACGCCCAATTGGCGCCAATGTTCGAGTTCGCTCGTATCGACCAGGAATATGCCTACTGGCTTGTTGGCTGCTGCACAGGCTTTGCAGACGCGAACGCAAGCCTCGTAAACATCCGGGTGCGCTGCGTCAAACGTGCCGTAGGACACTGCCAGGTCGGCGCGTCCGATCAGAAAAGCGTCGACGTCTTCCAGCGCCGCCAATGTTGCTATGGCGTCAACACCTTCCCGGTCCTCGATCTGGAAAACAACGGCGATGTCCCGGTCCGCCGCCTCCACCATTGGCCGCATGGGCTCGGTGCCGTAATTTCCCGCTCTCGATGAGTTGGAAAAGCCCCGGCTTCCTCCGCGGTAGCGTGTGCCTGACAACACTTCGCGAATGCCTGCAACTGTTTTCGCATGCGGCACCAGCAGACCTGTTGCCCCCATGTCGAGCACTTTAAGTATCGTGGCCGCTTGTGCGTCGGCGATTCTGACCAGCGCGGGCATTTGGGTCGCCCTGGCGGCGAGCAGGCAGGTATCCAGAGCGCTTTGGCTGAAGGGCGCGTGTTCCGCGTCAATGACGACGAAATCCAGCCCTGTCGTCCCAAGGACTTCTACCGTCTGATGGCTGGCGGTCTTGACAAACGTGCCTGCCAGTTGCTGGCGTTCACGCAAGCGCTGCCTGAAGCTGGTCTTAGTCAAGTTTGATTCCCAGAGCCTTGATCCGTTTGCCGGATACCGCTTTGTCCTGCTTCAGGAAGGCTTCGAACTGTTGTGCGCTATCGCCAATTGGCTCGTAGCCGTAAGGTTCGACGAAACGGTCCAGGAAGTCTTTGCTTTTGAGCACCTTCTGGACGTCAGCCGTAATTTTGCTGACGACTGCCGAGGAGGTTCCCGCAGGTGCGGCCAATGCCAGGTAGAGGTTGGCGACCACGTTGGGATAGCCTGATTCGGCAAAAGTCGGAACATCAGGCAGGGCTTTTGCACGCTTTGTTCCGGCAATTGCCAGTACCTTGACTTTGCCGCTTTGCAGGTGGGGCATGGCTGCAGTTGCGCCAGCAATCATGGCGTCGATGTTGCCGCCCAGCATGTCTTGTATCGCCGGCGCAATCCCTTTGTAAGGCACGTGAATCATCTCAAACCCGGCTTCCTGCTTGAGGCTTTCCATGGCCTGGTGCGTTGTTCCACCGCTGCCGGCCGAGCCGTAGCTGTGCTTGGCGCCTTCTTTTTTCATAAGGGCTACAAAGTCTTTAAGTGTTGGTGTTTTCAGCTCGCCATTGGTGATCAGCACCATGTTGAAGTGAACAGCGCGTGTGATGGGCGCCAGGTCCTTGTCCGCGTCGTAAGGCATTTTTGAATAGAGAAAGGCGTTGTGCGTGAAGGCTGCGTCAGAGCCCAGCAGCAGCGTGTAGCCGTCGGCTGGAGATTTCGCGACGAACGAGGCCGCAATGATCTCGTTCGCGCCGGGACGGTTGTCAACAACAACCTGTTGTCCCCACATCGCGCCCAGTGCCTCGCTCAAACCGCGGGCAAAGTTGTCCACGGGGGCGCCGGCTGGATAAGGCACGACGAGCTTGACGGGCTTGCTGGGGAATGTTTGTGCGCTGGCTGGCGCTGCGATGCTGGCCATCGCCAGCAAACACAGAGAAAAGAGGTATTTTTTTGCAAGTTGATTGATCATGAAATGTCTCCGCAGTTGAGCTGAATGCAGTCAGTACAACGTCAAAGTTGTACCTCCTTGTGGAACACTGTATCACCCAGGGGAACGAAATGGCAAGTAGTTGTTTTCCCTAGTCATCGCTGGCAGCCGTGGTTTTGTCGTTTTTCTCGCCCGGTCGCAACGCCTTTCAAAGTCGCAGTTGACGTATGTGTGGCAGGATACGGGCAGATTTTTTGTAACCAACAACAAGGAAAAAAGTGCCATGACAAGCCAGACCTGCAAAGCCGCGCGTATCGACCAAAACGGCGGCCCCGAAGAAATCAAGCTGGTCGACGTGACCGTGGGCGATCCCGGCCCAGGCGAGATCCGCATTCGCCATAAAGCGGTTGGTCTGAATTACATTGATGTCTATCAGCGCCAGGGCCAATACGCGCTGCCCATGCCACTGCAACTGGGCATGGAGGCTTCCGGTGTGATCGAGGCGGTCGGTGAAGGCGTGAGCCACCTCAAGGTGGGTGACCGCGCGGCTTATGCCAGCCAGCCACCGGGCAGCTATTGCGAGCTGCGCGTGATGCCGGCCAAGTGCGTCTGCAAGCTGCCCGACGAGATTTCCTTTGAAACCGGCGCCGCCATGATGCTCAAAGGTCTGACTGTTCAGTACCTGCTGCGCCGCACCCAGCCCCAGGGCGGCCTCAAGGCAGGCGACCATGTGCTGTTTCACGCAGCGGCTGGTGGCGTTGGCCTGATTGCCTGCCAGTGGGCCAAGGCCATGGGCTTGCAGCTGATCGGAACGGCTGGCTCGGACGAGAAGTGCGCGCTGGCAGCGGCCAATGGTGCGGCTTTTGTCATCAACTATGCCAAGGAAGATTTTGTCGCGCGCGTCAAGGAGATCACGGGCGGCAAGGGCGTGAAGGTGGTTTACGACTCGGTCGGCAAGGACACCTTTGCCAAGTCACTAGATTGCCTGCGTCCCTTCGGCCTGCTGGCCAATTTCGGCGGTGCTTCAGGCAAGGTCCCGCCGCTTGACATCGGCGTGCTGGCAGCCAAAGGCTCCCTGTATGTGACGCGCCCGACCATCTTCAGTCATCTCGCCACACGCGAGAGCACCCAGGAAATGGCCGACGACCTGTTCGCCATGGTCATCAGCGGCAAGGTGAAGATTCATATTGACCAGCGCTTTGCACTGGCCGATGTGGCCGAGGCGCACCGCGCGCTGGAAGCCCGCAAGACCACCGGCTGCACCATACTCACGCTGTAAATTGAGTCGACCTGCCTTGGCGGCAGGTCGCTGGCTCGGCCAGAAACAAGCCTACTTTGCATTTCTGACCCTGAGCAGCTCATCGAGGATCAAACCGATGGCGCCTATCGTGATGGCGCTGTCGGCGACGTTGAACGCCGGAAAGTGCCAGCCGGCATAGTGAAAATCCAGAAAATCGATCACATAGCCATGCAGGCTGCGGTCAATCACGTTGCCGAGCGCGCCGGCCAAAACGCAGCTGAGCGCGAACGCGAACAGTTTTTGCCCCGCATGTGACTTGAGCATCCAGACAATAAACAGTGCGGCAAGCACACCAATGCCGGTGAAGAACCAGCGCTGCCAGCCCGATGCGGAGGCCAGAAATGAAAATGCCGCGCCCAGGTTGTGAACCCGAACGACATTGAAAAAGCTGCTCACATAGGTGCTGTCACCGAGCTGGTAGTAGCCCAGTATCAGGACCTTGGTGAACTGGTCCGCAATCAGCAGCAGCAGCGCCAGGCCCAGCCAGGGCAACATGGCGCCGGCGCCGCTGGAGAAGGTTTTTTTAGCCATGGAAAGTCCTGTGCTCAGGCAAAGTGACGCGCTTCACCCGCACCATAGAGGTTGCTGGTGCAGCGCCCGCATATGGTGGGATGGGCGGCGTCGTGTCCAACGTCTTCGCGGTAATGCCAGCAGCGCTCGCATTTTGCATGCGAACTGGCTGTAACGACCGTCCGAAGAGCGTCACCTGCTTCTAAAGTAATAGCAGAGGTGATAAAAATGAACTTCAGGTCCTGGCCCAGGCTGTTGAGCAAGGCGTAGTCTTCTGCCGAGACCTCAAGGCTCACTTCGGCCTGCAGCGACGAGCCCACCTTGCCGTCGGCGCGCAGGGCTTCGATGTCCTTGTTGACGGCATCACGCAGCTCGCGGATACGTGACCATTTTGCGAGCAGCGCGTCGTCCTGCGGCTTGAAGTCAACATAGGTTTCCAGGAAGATGGATTCGGACTGACCGATCACCTGCCAAGCCTCTTCGGCCGTGAAACTCAAAAACGGCGCCATCCAGCGCAGCATGGCTTGCGTGATGGCGTGCAGCGCGGTCTGCGCGCTGCGCCGGGACAGCGACTTGGCGCCTGTCGTGTAAAGCCGGTCTTTCAGGATGTCGAGGTAGAACGAGCCCAGGTCTTCACTGCAATAAATCTGCAGCTTTGACACGACCGGCTGGAATTCATAGACCTCGTAGTGCGCCAGGATGTCGGCCTGCAGCTGGGCCGCGCGGCTCAAGGCGAAGCGGTCAATTTCCAGCATCTGCTCGAACGGCACGGCGTCCTGCACCGGATCAAAGTCGCTCACATTGGCCATCAGAAAGCGCAGCGTGTTGCGAATGCGCCGGTAGGCGTCAACCACCCGCGCCAGAATCTTGTCATCAATCGCGAGGTCGCCCGAATAGTCGGTGGATGCGCACCACAGCCTGATGATCTCTGCGCCCAGCTTGTCTGAGACCTCTTGCGGCGCCACCACATTGCCTTCGCTCTTGCTCATCTTGCGGCCCTTGCCGTCGACCGTGAAGCCGTGCGTCAACAAGCCTTTGTAGGGCGCGCGGTCATACATGGCACACGATGTGAGCAGCGAGGAGTGGAACCAGCCGCGGTGCTGGTCGTGGCCTTCCAGGTAAAGGTCGGCCGGCCAGGCCGACTGCGCCGCATGGCTGTGCTTGAGCACGTGGTCGTGCGTGGTGCCCGAGTCAAACCAGACGTCCAGAATGTCTGTGCATTTGATGTAGTCGGGGGCGTCCGCGCCCAGGATGGATTCGGTCGTCACCTTGCTCCAGGCTTCGACGCCGCCGGCTTCGACCATGCTGGCGGCCTGGTCCATGATCTCCATGGTGCGCGGGTGCAGCTCGCCGGTCGCGGTGTGAATGAAAAACGGCAGTGGCACGCCCCAATTGCGCTGGCGGCTGATGCACCAGTCAGGGCGTCCGGCAATCATGCCCTTCAGACGCGTCTTGCCATTCTCGGGATAAAAACGGGTGGTTTCTATTGCATCCAGAGCCAGCTGGCGCAGCGTTTTGGCTGCCTTGTCTTTGCTGAACACGCCGGTGCTTGCGGCTGTTTCCTCATCCATGCGGATAAACCACTGGGCCGCCGCGCGATAAATCACCGGGGTTTTGTGGCGCCAGCAATGCGGGTAGCTGTGGCTGATGTTCTCGGTGGCAAACAGGCGCTTGTGCTCGCGCAAGGTTTCAATCACCAGAGGCGCAGCCTTCCAGATGTTGAGGCCGCCAAACAGCGGCAGTTCATCGACATAGCGGCCGTTGCCTTGCACCGGGTTCAGGATGTCGTCAAACGCCATGCCGTGGGCGACGCAGCTGTTGAAATCCTCCACGCCATAGGCGGGCGCCGAGTGCACGATGCCGGTTCCGTCATCGGCTGTGGCGTAGTCGGCCAGGTAGACCGGGCTCAAGCGCTGGTAGCCGTACTGGCCCTGATCGTTTGCCACGTCATACAGCGGGTGCATGAAGTTCAGCATGGCCAGGTTTTTGCCTGCGGTGGTCGCCAGTACCGTGCCGCTGAGTTGGTAGCGCTCCAGGCACTTGTCGACCAAAGACGCGGCCAGCAGCAGCACGCCGCGCTCGGTGTCCACCAGCGCGTAGTCCAGCTCGGGGTTCAGATTCAGCGCCTGGTTGGCGGGAATGGTCCACGCAGTGGTGGTCCAGATCACGGCAAAAGCCTCTTTGGCCAGCGACTTCAAGCCGAAGGCGGCGGCGAGTTTGTCGGGTTCGGCGCTTTTGAAGCCCACGTCCAGTGTCTGGGACTTTTTGTCAGCGTATTCGATCTCGAACTCGGCCAGTGATGAGCCGCAGTCAAAGCACCAGTAAACCGGTTTCAGGCCGCGGTAAACAAAGCCGCGCTCCATGATGCGTTTGAGCGCGCGGATTTCATTGGCCTCGTTGGCGAAGTCCATGGTCCGGTAGGGATTGTCCCATTCTCCAAGCACGCCCAGGCGCTTGAAGTCGGCCATCTGGCCGGCGATCTGCTCGGTCGCGAAGGCGCGGCTCTTGGCTTGCACCTCGTCGCGCGACAGGCTGCGTCCGTGCAGTTTTTCAATCGCGTTTTCAATCGGCAGACCGTGGCAGTCCCAGCCTGGCACGTACACCGCGTCCAGCCCTTTGAGCTGGCGCGCCTTGACGATCATGTCCTTGAGAATCTTGTTGACCGCGTGGCCGATGTGAATCTTGCCATTGGCGTAGGGCGGGCCATCGTGCAGCACAAACTTGGGCGCGCCACTTCTGGCGTCGCGCAGCTTCTTGTAAATGCCTTTTTCTTCCCATTCCCTGGTCCAGCCAGCCTCGCGCTTGGGCAGGTCGCCGCGCATGGGAAAGGGTGTATCGGGCAGGTTCAGGGTGCTGCGGTAATCAGTTTTTTCGGCTTTGTTGTCGGACATGGCTTGTGCGTCGTGGGGGCTTCGACAGGCTCAGCCCGAACGGGAAGTTGGGGTGTAAACAGGAATATGCCGGTCGCCCTGAGCCTGTCGAAGGGCTGCGACGGGTTGTGAGAGCGTTTAAATTCGGTCGCGCATGGTCTGGCCGCTGTTGCCCGCTTGCATGGCGTCAAAAAACGCGCGTGCATCGTCACAGTCCCTGGCAATGCCTGCTTTCAGGCTGTCCAGACCGTCATACTTCAACTCGTCGTGCAGTTTGTGTAGCAGTTCCACGCGAATGATTTTACCGTACGCCCCCTCAGGCCCCAGGCTGGCCGGCCACTCCAGGCAATAGGTCTCGAGCAGCACGCGTCCACCGTTCACGTCAGCGGGGTCTATTGACGGGCGTATGCCGAGATTGGCAACACCGGGCAAGGGCTGCTCCGCCAGGCCATGGACCTGAACCGCAAAGATTCCACTGGCCGCGGGGTTCCAGTGCGAAAACCGCAGGTTGAGCGTGCGAAAGCCCAGATCACGGCCCAGCTTGCGGCCGTGCACGACATGGCCGGAGATGCTGTAGGGTCGGCCCAGCAGCTTGGCGACCCGGCTCATCTGGCCGGCGGCCAGGGCCTCACGCACGGCTGAGCTCGACACGCGTGTGCTTCGCACGCCGCCGGGTTGCGCCAAGGCGGGTACGCCCTCTTGGGGGGCGGCGAGGCCGGTCCGAGCTTTTGGGTCCGAAATTTCATAGCTGTTCATGCGGGCGACTTCAAAGCCCTGTCGCGCCCCACTGGCGACCAGCATGGCATAGTCGCCAGCGCGTTTGGCGCCAAAGCGGAAGTCGTCGCCCACCAGTACGTACTTGACGCCCAGTCCCGCGACCAGCACATCGTCAATAAAGCTCTGGGGTGACTGCGCGGACAGCCGCGCGTCAAACGGCAGCACCACGCACTGGTCAATGCCGCAGCGTTCCAGCTCGGTGAGTTTGTCGCGAAGTGTCGCAATACGTGCCGGCGCCAGTTCGGGCTTGCGTGTCAGGGCTGCGAAGTAGTCACGTGGATGCGGCTCAAAGCTCATCACACAGCTGGGCAGGCCGCGGTGTTGTGCCTCATTTTTCAGCAATGCCAACATGGCCTGATGGCCACGGTGGACGCCGTCGAAATTGCCAATGGTCAGCGCGCACTCGGTCGCAAGTCGGGGATGGTGGTAGCCGCGAAAAACTTTCATGGGCGCAATTATCGTTTTTATAGCGCAGCATCCAGCAACCAGCGCGCCTGTCGTCAAAGCACGCGTCTTTTGCGCGTAAAAGTCCGTTTGTCATCATTTCACTGTATATTGGTGATTAGTCAGTCGAACGCCTTGTTTCCAAACGTCATTTGCTGTGATGGAGGTCTGTTTTGAAGGTCTTGAAGCTCTCAGCCCAAGGGTTACCGCAATCGTGGATCAGCCTCGAGGAAGCCGTCCTGCACTACGCGGCCGATGAAGTGCGCTGGGAGATGGGCGCGCAAGTCGCCACCTTTCATGGCGGCCACAACGCGATCACGGGCGAGCAGTCCATCATCACGGTCAACAGCATTATTGGCACCAAAGGTGTGCCAAACATCAACCCCTTCGATCTCAAGCCGGGACTGACCAACAGCAAGCTGTTCGTGCGAGACCGCAACATCTGCGCTTATTGCAGCGGGCATTTCCATGAGGAAGACCTGACGCGCGAGCACATCATTCCATTTGCACAAAACGGCATAGACACCTGGATGAATGTGGTTACGGCCTGCCGCGCCTGCAACCATCGCAAAAGCAGCCGCACGCCCGAGCAGGCCAACATGCCTTTGCTCTACACGCCCTATATTCCCAGCCTCTGGGAGGATTTCATCTTGCGTAACCGGCGCATTCTTGCGGACCAGATGGAATTCCTGATGGCCCATGTGCCCAAATCTTCGCGCCTGCTGATCTGAGGTCTGCGTCTGGTTTTTTCGGTTTAGGCCTGCCCGCGCAGGCCTTTTTCGCAACCGGCCTATGGTGAAATCAGGGTTTACTCCCATGTATCGGCGCATTCCATGATTGTTCGTGATCGGCCTTCCGGCATCAGGCTGTTTTTCTTGCTGCGTGGTTCGGTCCTGTCCAGAATCCGAACCACTTTGCTGGTCAGCACGCTCAGCGCAATTGCAGTGACCGTGGTGCACGGAAGTTTCTTCTCGCTGAAGGTCACGCTGACGACGATACCTTTCACCCTGATCGGTTTACCGCTGGCCATTTTTTTGGGCTTTCGCAACACCGCCGCCTACGACCGTTATTGGGAAGGCCGCAAGCTTTGGGGTGAATTGGTGCTGCGCTGTCGTTCGCTTTCCAGGCAGTGCCAGAGTTTCATCCGGCCGGTCGATCAGGCGGCCGAGTCTGCTGAGGTCGATGCCGCGCGCCAGCGCCTGGCCTACCGCGCCATCGCCTTTGTCAATGCCCTGCGCCTTCAGCTGCGCGAGCAGCGTGATGACGCCGAGTTGCGTCGCTGGTTGCCGGAGGCCGAATGGGCGCGGGTGGAGAGGGCCTCCTGCAAGCCCGATGCGGTGATGCTGGAAATGGGCCGGGAATTAGGGCACTGTCAGCAGCGCCGCTGGATCGAGGCCTGCCTGGCGGCCAGCATCGATGACACGCTGTCGGCCATGACGGCTGCTGCGGCGTCATGCGAGCGCATCAAGGGCACGCCCGTGCCCTTTTCCTACACACTGCTGCTGCACCGCACGGCCTACCTGTATTGTTTTTTGCTGCCCTTTGGCCTGGTCGACACCATAGGCTTCATGACACCCTTTGTGGTTGCCATCGTCGCTTACACCTTTTTCGGCCTGGATGCGCTGGGCGATGAGATCGAGGAGCCCTTTGGTCTGGAGTCCAACGACCTTCCGCTGGACACTCTGTGCCGGACCATAGAGATCAACCTGCTGGAGTCGCTGGGCGAGCCGCTGCAGCGGCCCCCCTTGGAGCCGGTGAACTTCTGCCTGACCTGAGTCGATCGGGCGCCGGGGTGGTCTTCAGGCGAACACGCCGGCCGTGTCCTGCATGCGTGCAGAGACTTCGCCCAGGTGGTGCAGGCTGTCGCCAAAGCTCATTTCAAGCTGCGTGAGCTTTTTGAAATAGTGACTCACGATGTATTCGTCCGTCACGCCTATGCCGCCATGCAGCTGCACCGCTTGCTGACCAACAAAACGCATGGAGTTGCCGAGCTGGTATTTGGCTCTGGCCATGGCGCTGCGACGCTCTTGTGGCGGCGCGTTGAGCTTGAGGCTGGCGTAGTAACTCATGGAGCGGGCCAACTCCAGCTGCATCTTCATGTCGGCCACGCGATGGCGCAGCGCCTGAAAGCTGCTGATCGCCACGCCGAACTGCTTGCGGGTGTTCATGTAATCCACCGTGATGGCCAGCGTGCTGTCCATCACGCCCACCGCTTCGGCGCAACTGCAGGCAATGCCTATGTCCTGCGCATGCTGCAGCGCTGTCAAGCCGTCCCGCGTGATCAGCCTGGCCGGCGCATTGGTCAGCGTCAGCTCGGCAGCGCGTGCGCCGTCCTGCGTCAGATAACCGTTCGTCGCCAGACCGGTCGCAGCACGTTCCACCAGGAATAGCGCCAGCTGGCCTTCAAGCATCGCCGGCACCATGAAGGCATCCGCATGGTCGCCCGCGGCTACTATGCTTTTAGTAGCGGTTAGCGACCATCCAGAGGGCGTTACAGCCGATTTTGCCTTGCAGTCTTCGAGCTGGTAACGGGCGCCCCGTTCCTGGTACGCCAACACCACCAGGCGCTCGCCGGAGGCAATCTGGGCCAGCCAGTCAGACTTGATCTCGGCATCCGCGTAACCTGCCAGCACTGCGCCTGCAATCAGCGCCTGAACCAGGGGCTCCAGCACGATGCCGCGTCCTAGCTCCTCCATCACGACCATGCCTTCGACCGGCCCCATGCCCAGCCCGCCGTCAGCTTCCGGAACATACAAGCCGGTCAGGCCCAGTTCGGCGAGCTGGCCATAGGCCTCGCGCGAAAACCCCCCGGCGCGGGTGATGCTGCGCCGGCGTTCAAAGTCGTAGCCTTTGGCAACCCATTTACGAACGGCGTCGCGCAGCTGTTCCTGCTCGTCGGTGAAATCAAAATCCATGATGTATCCTGAAAATGTGGCTTAGCCGAGGACGAATTGCGAGACGATATTGCGCTGCACTTCGTTGGAGCCGCCGTAAATCGTCGTCTTGCGCATGTTGAAGTAGCTCGAGGCCAGTGGCGCATTGCCTGCAACACCGCCCGGGAAGTTGCCCTGCCAGCCGGCTTCCATGGCTTCTTCAATGAAGGGCAGGCTGAAAGGGCCTGCGGCCAGCATCATGAGTTCGCTGTAGCGCTGCTGGATTTCGCTGCCGCGGATTTTCAGCAGGCCTGCGATATCCAGCGAATTCTTGCCTGACTTTTCGGCTGACAGCACGCGAAGGACTAGCATTTCGAGCGCGACCACATCGACTTCGAGTTTCGCGATCTCGTCGCGAAAGCGCGTGTCTTCATAAACGCCTTCGACCTTTGCAATGCGCTTGAGCCGCTCGAGTTCGCGTTTGGCGCGGTTGACGTCGGCGATGTTGGTGCGCTCATGGCTGAGCAGATGCTTGGCGTAAGTCCAGCCCTTGTTTTCTTCGCCAATCAGGTTGTCTGCCGGCACCTCAACATTGTCAAACCAGACCTCGTTGACTTCGGCTTCGCCGTCAAGCAGCACGATGGGGCGTACCGTCACGCCTGGGGACTTCATGTCTATCAGCAGGAACGAGATGCCGCTTTGCGGCTTGCCTTCTGTGCTGGTGCGAACCAGGCAAAAAATCCATTCGCCATATTGGCCCAGCGTGGTCCAGGTCTTTTGTCCGTTGACAATGTATTTGTCGCCCTGGCGCTCAGCCCGGCATTTGACGGACGCGAGGTCAGAGCCTGAGCCGGGTTCACTGTAGCCCTGGCTCCACCAGACCTCGCCGCTGGCGATGCCCGGCAGAAAGCGCTGCTGCTGCTCGGCGTTGCCAAAGGCCATGATGACGGGCGCCACCATGACCGGCCCGAAAGGCACGACGCGGGGCGCGCCAGCAAGGGCGCATTCTTCTTCAAACAGATGCTTTTGCACGGCGTTCCAGCCTGGACCGCCAAATGCTTTGGGCCAGCCGTGGCCCAGCCAGCCTTTTTTTCCCAGGATTTTGGCCCAGCGCTGCATGTCGTCACGCGACAGGCGCAAGGCGTTGTGCACCTTGTGTGAAATATCGGCGGGTAAATTGGCGTGCACCCAAGCGCGTATTTCTTCGCGAAAAGCCTGCTCTTGCGGGGTAAAGGCTAAATCCATAGTTGTCTCCGTAGCAATTCAGTAGAGTTTCGTTTTTAGCACGGATGTGCTTTTTCTCATGTCAAAAGCGGGACAAAGGTTTTGCTGGCACTGGGCTGCATCGTTCAGAGGCACGATTTGCCGCTCAATGCTGGCCATAAACTACAGCGCTATGAAAGCGCATCAAAAAAACATTGTTATTCTGATTTCGGGAAGCGGCTCGAACATGCTGGCGATTGCCAAAGCGGCAAAAAATGAGCGATGGAATGAAAAATTCGGCACCGCTGTGGCTTGTGTCATCAGCAACAGGGCCGATGCCGAAGGGCTGGCCTCAGCGGCGGCTTTGGGAATTGCAACGCAGGTGCTCGATCACAAACAGTTTGAATCGCGCGCCGCGTTCGATGCGCAATTGCAGCTGGCTATCGACAACTTCGAGCCCGCGCTGGTGGTGCTGGCGGGCTTTATGCGCATCCTGACGCCGTCGTTTGTCGCCCACTATGCGGGGCGGCTGGTCAACATTCACCCGTCTTTACTGCCGGCGTTTACCGGCCTCAATACCCACCAGCGTGCCATTGATGCCGGTTGCCGGGTTGCAGGTGCCAGCGTGCACCTGGTGACTGCCGATCTGGACCATGGTCCTGTTCTGGCGCAGGCCGTGGTGCCGATTGTTGCGGGTGACAGCGCAGAAAGCCTGGCCGCGCGCGTGTTGAGCCAGGAACACCGGCTTTATCCACGTGCGCTGCGGGCCTTGCTGGCGTCCAGATAAGCTTTGTGTTTAGCGCTGGTAACAGAGCTGCATATAGCCCCGCAGACGCAAACGGCTAAGCGAGCCGCCAGGCGATCACATCTTGGACTGAAACACCAGCCCAGCGTGCTCGCGCAGCGCATGGAACTTGATCTTGGGCCACTGCTGCTCAACAGCGCGCAAGGTGGCGCTGTGGTCGACCAGCAGGGTTGGTGCATCGACCGCGTCCAGCGCCACGCGGTGGGCATTGGCGTCCATGAATTTTTTAAGCTCGTTTGGATCGTCTGATGTGACCCAGCGCGCCAGATTGAAGTTGCTCGGCATGATGCGGGCCTTGACGCCATACTCATGCTCCAGGCGATGGGCCACTACTTCAAACTGCAGCTGACCGACCGCGCCCAGCAGCAGCAACGAGCCGGCAATCGGCCTGAAGACCTGAATCGCGCCTTCCTCGCCGAGTTGCGTCAGGCCCGCTCGCAACTGCTTGGTACGCAGTGGGTCGGCGACCTCGACGGCTCTGAACATTTCAGGCGCGAAAAAGGGCAGGCCGGTGAATTGCAGGGCTTCGCCTTCAGTCAGCGTATCGCCGAGCTGCAGCACGCCGTGGTTGGGTATGCCAATGATGTCGCCGGCAAATGCGGTGTCCAGCAGCTCGCGGCGCTGGCTCATAAAGCTGACCACGGTGTTGGGCCGCAGTTCTTTTCCGCTGCGCACGACTTTTAGCCGCATTCCGCGCGTGAACTCGCCGCTGGCAACGCGCAAAAAGGCAATCCGGTCGCGGTGGGCCGGGTCCATATTGGCCTGGATCTTGAAGACCACACCAGAAAATTTCTTTTCTTCAGGATGCACCACGCGTTGCAGGGCGGTGCGATCGCCCGGTGCAGGCGCCAGATCAACCAGCGCGTCCAGTACTTCCTGCACGCCGAAGTTGTTGATGGCCGAGCCGAAAAACATGGGAGTCTGCTTGCCAGCGAGAAAAAGTTCGCGGTCAAACTCCGGCGTGGCACCGGCCACCAGTTCAATTTCGCCCTGGGCTTGCGCGTATTCCGCACCAAATCGTTTGGCGGCCTCTGCGTTGTGCAGGCCGGCCAGGATTTCATCGTCACCACCGGCCTTGTCTTCACCGGGGCTGAAGACGCGCATGCGGTCTTCACGCCTGTCGTAGACGCCGTGAAATAGCTTGCCCATGCCGACCGGCCAGGTGAACGGAACAACGGCCATGCCGAGTTCGCGTTCAATCTCGTCCATCACGCTCATCGGATCCTGCACCTCGCGGTCCATCTTGTTGACGAAGGTCAGGATGGGCGTGCCGCGCGCGCGGCAAACCTGCAGCAGGCGACGCGTTTGCGGCTCGACGCCATTGGCAGCGTCAATCACCATCAAGGCCGCATCGACAGCGGTCAGCACGCGGTAGGTGTCTTCAGAGAAATCCTGGTGGCCGGGCGTGTCCAGCAAATTGATCACGCAGTCGCGGTATTCCATTTGCATGACCGATGAGGCCACCGAGATGCCGCGCTGCTTTTCAATTTCCATCCAGTCGGACGTGGCATGGCGCGCGGCCTTGCGGGCCTTGACGCTGCCGGCGATCTGAATCGCGCCAGAAAACAGCAGCAGTTTTTCAGTCAGCGTGGTTTTACCCGCGTCAGGGTGGGAGATGATGGCAAACGTGCGGCGGCGCTTGACTTGTTTTTCGATTTCGGTGGAGTCGGACATAACCCACGATTATCGGCGACGGTGGCTAGGGCTTCTGCATTGGCTCGGTCTGTTTCAAAAAACGAGGCTGTTTGATGCCGTCAATCACCACGTCTTCCAGAAACATGGCGGCCGGTCTGACCCATAAACCGCGTTCGCCATAGAGCGCGCGGTACAGCGTCATGGACTCCAGGCTTTCACTGTGGCGAGCGTTGCCTATCACCTCATAAAGCATGCCTTTGTAGTGGCGGTAAAGGCCGGGAGGAGTTTCTATTAAAGGAGGTAAAGCATCCGACATCGTTGGGCCAGGGGTTAATTCGTGCAGATAAATACGGGGTCTGGGGGCTGCAGTGGGACAATAGAAGGCTATGCATCCTAAAGCCTTACTCGACAGTTGTTCCGAGCTTCTCAAGCAGGTCCTCAAATTTGACTACCCCGCCGACATGGTGTTGTCGCGCTATTTTCGCGAATTGCGCCTCGGCCCGCGTGAGCGCGCCACTCTGGCGGAAACGATATACGGCGTGCTCCGTAAAAAAACGCTCTACACCTATCTGGCCCAAAACGGCAGCGGCTCTCTGGAGCGCCGACTGTCCATTTTGGGCTTTGTCTCTGACCGGGAATACCTGCTCAGCGCGCTGACCGACCAGGAAAGAGAATGGCTGGCGCATTGCGACCGGATCAAACCATCTGATTTGCTGGAGCTGCACAGGCATAACTTGCCGCAGTGGCTGGTTGATCCTTTGAAGGAACAGCTGGGCGATGACTTCTGGCCGCTGGTTGACAGTCTGAATGCCCCTGCGGGCCTTGACCTGCGTGTCAATACCCTCAAGGATAAACGTGCGGATATCCAGAAGGAGCTTGCGAAAGCAGCTATCAAAACAGTAGCGACACCGTATTCGCCGTGGGGCCTGCGACTGGCTGACAAATCGCAGCTGGGCAAGCTGGACGCGTTCACCCGCGGCGCCATTGAGGTGCAGGACGAAGGCTCGCAGCTGTTGTCGCTGCTGGTGGACGCCAAACGCGGCGAGATGGTGGTGGACTTTTGTGCTGGAGCCGGCGGCAAGACCCTGGCATTGGGCGCCACCATGCGCAGCACTGGACGTCTGTATGCCTTTGACACCTCTGCGCACCGCCTTGAAGCGCTAAAGCCACGGCTGGCGCGCAGTGGCTTGTCCAACGTCCATCCGGTGGCGATCGCGCATGAGCGCGATGAGCGCATCAAGCGTCTGGCCGGCAAAATTGACCGCGTGCTGGTTGACGCGCCATGTTCGGGTTTGGGTACCTTGCGGCGTAACCCGGATCTGAAATGGCGGCAAAACCCCAAGGCCATCCAAGAACTCACGGCCAAGCAAGCGGCCATCTTGCAGAGCGCGGCTCGCCTGCTCAAGCCGGGCGGCAGGCTGGTTTATGCCACTTGCAGCGTTCTGCGCGAAGAAAATGAGGCGATCGCTGAGGCCTTCAGCGCTGCAAATAAAGACTTCCAGCTCCTTGAAACCGGGCCCTTGCTGACCCATCTAGGAGTTGAACATGCGGAGACTCTGAGCCGTGGTCCTTACCTCAGGCTCTGGCCTTACCTGCATCACACAGACGGCTTTTTCGCTGCAGTTTGGCAAAAAGCCGAATGATTTTGACGACAAATGAACTTGCTTTGAAGTGATTTGTCGACTTGAAGCCAGTACTTGACGCTTTTCCTGCGGTATTTTCGGGTGCTGGCAGGACTTGGTTTATTGCGCCTGAGCGCTTACAATTACGAATTACCTGGTGTGCAGCTGCCGAAACCCAGGTCATGTGTTTCTATGGGCAGTTTTGCAGATTGTTTTAAGGATTTCTATGATTTTTTTTGATGCCGCCATTGATTGGCTGGCTCATGGCTTGCTTGCTGCAAGCTGGTGGCAAATCGTGCTGTACGCATTGGTGACGACCCACATCACAATTGTCAGCGTAACGCTTTACCTGCACCGTCACCAGGCGCACCGCGCCATGGATCTGCACGCCATTCCTTCGCATTTCTTCCGTTTTTGGCTCTGGCTGGGTACTGGCCAAGTGACCAAGGAGTGGGTTTCGATACACCGCAAGCACCACGCCAAATGCGAAACATCGGAAGACCCGCACAGTCCGCAAGCCTATGGCATCAAGAAGGTTTTCTGGGAAGGTGCCGAGTTGTACCGCGCCGAAAGCAAAAACAAGGAAACCATGTCCAAGTACGGACACGGCACGCCCAACGACTGGATAGAGCGCAATCTGTATACGCGCTTTAGCTGGCAAGGCGTTGGCCTGATGCTGATTCTGAATCTGGCGCTGTTTGGCGCTGCAGGCTTGGCGGTCTGGGCGGTTCAAATGGCCTGGATTCCCGTGACGGCGGCTGGCATCATCAACGGCATTGGTCACTACTGGGGCTATCGCAATTTTGAAGCGCCTGACGCCAGCACCAACATTTCCCCATGGGGCATCATGATTGGCGGCGAGGAGTTGCACAACAACCACCACACCTACCCGACTTCGGCAAAGTTTTCGGTCAAGCCCTATGAGTTTGACATTGGCTGGGTTTACATTCGCGCCCTCGAAAAAGTTGGGCTGGCGACTGTCAAGAAGGTTCCGCCCAAGCTTCAGCTCGGTACCGTTCAGCCTGTGGCTGACGAGAAAAACCTCGAAGCCCTGATTGCCCACCGCTACGAGGTGATGGCCGGATTTGCACGTGAACTGCGTCGCCTTGGCAATACCGAGATTGCCCTGTTGAAGTCCAGGAACGTTGACTCATCGGTACTGGTTACCGCTAATCGCTGGCTGCATCGCGATGACGACAAGGTGCCTGCAGAGGCCAAGCCGCAGCTGGCGCAAGCCAGGGCTGAGCATCCGGTGCTCGACAAGATGATCGTCATGCGTGAAGAGTTGCGTCAGATGTGGCTGACAACCTCTGCGACACGCGAGCAGTTGACGTCCGACTTGCAGGCTTGGTGCCATCGGGCCGAAGAGAGCGGTATTGGCGCATTGCGCGACTTCTCCATGAAGCTGCGCGCAGCCCGCGTCTAAGCCGGGACTTTAGCCAAGCAGTAGCTGTTCGCAGCTACCGTACCGATCAAGCCGACCAGCGTTCAGCGCTGCGTCGGCTTTTTCATGTCCGGCTTTATGTTTTGATTGGGCCGGCGCCGGACGTATCGGGCCGGTCTCCTTTTCACGTGTACTGTGCCTTTGAGCAGGTGCCTGGTCGGATACGCCTGAGTACGGCTCAAATGCCGCCGCCTGAGCTGTTGTATTTGCAGGCCGTGCCATATCGGGGGGGAACGCCTGGAGGAACGAGTGGCAATCAGGATCTGAGCCGCCCGGATGCAAGAATAGGATGGGACTTGGATCTTTACAGGCAGAGAAGATTGAGCAGGGTAGTGAAGCGTGCATCTTCAGAGTACGGACGAAAAAAAACCCGCTGTAGTGAAGCGGGTTTGATTGCAGCGTGGAGCTACCGAGTCAAGTCTGAATTACTTCAGCTTGATCTCTTTGTATTCCACGTGCTTGCGTGCTTTAGGATCAAATTTCATGATCAGCATTTTGTCTGGCGTGGTCTTCTTGTTTTTGGTGGTCGTGTAGAAGTGACCCGTGCCGGCAGTGGATTCCAGCTTGATTTTTTCGCGTGCGCCTTTAGCCATAATGGTTCTCCTTAGACTTCACCGCGGGCACGAAGATCCACTAGGATCGCATCGATGCCTTTTTTGTCGATCAAACGCAGACCGGCGCTGGTGATGCGCAAGCGCACCCAACGGTTTTCGGTCTCGACCCAGAAACGGCGGTACTGCAGATTAGGCATGAACCGACGCTTGGTTTTGTTGTTTGCGTGAGAAACATTGTTTCCCACCATCGGGCCTTTGCCCGTTACCTGACAGACGCGTGCCATGAGCACTCTCCGTAAAAAATTAGAAATCGGATGCCTGCAGTCAACCAATAAATCGTCGATTGCAGAGCTAAGCCTTTGAGTATAGCCTGAAAAACAAATTAGTCCAAGCCCGACGCTACAGCCCTACAAACGAGGACTGCCGGCGACGGTTCAGGCGCTTTGTTCAAGAAAGCGCTGCGCGTCCAGTGCAGCCATGCAGCCGGTGCCGGCGCTGGTAATGGCTTGGCGGTAGATGTGGTCCTGCACATCGCCGGCCGCGAAAATACCCGGCACGCTGGTCATGGTGGCAAAGCCCTGCAAGCCGGTTTTGGTGATGATGTAGCCGTCCTTCATCTCCAGCTGGCCAGCGAAGATGTCAGTGTTGGGCTGGTGCCCGATTGCAATGAAGCAGCCCGTGAGTTGGATGTCCTGGGTCGACTCGTCCTGCGTGCTTTTCAGGCGCACGCCGGTCACGCCGCCAGCATCGCCCAGCACCTGCTCCAGGGTGTTGTGGGTCTTCAGCACGATTTTTCCGCTGGCGACCTTCTCGTTGAGCTTGTCGATCAGGATCGCTTCTGCCTTGAACTTGTCGCGTCTGTGAACTAGATAGACCTTGCTGGCAATGTTCGACAGGTACAGCGCTTCTTCAACCGCAGTATTGCCGCCGCCCACCACGCACACTTCCTGCTCACGATAAAAGAAGCCGTCACAGGTCGCGCAACCCGACACGCCGCGCCCCATGAAGGCCGTTTCGGATTCGAGGCCAAGGTATTTGGCCGAAGCACCGGTCGCCAGAATCAGCGCGTCGCAGGTATAGGTGCCGCTGTCGCCTGTGAGCGTGAAGGGCCGCTGGCTGAAATCGACCTTGTTGATGTGGTCAAAAATGATTTCGGTGTTGAAGCGCTGCGCGTGCTCCAGGAAGCGCTGCATCAATTCCGGACCCTGCACGCCATGGACATCGGCTGGCCAGTTGTCGACATCTGTGGTGGTCATGAGTTGTCCACCCTGTGCGATGCCTGTCACCAGTACCGGGTTGAGGTTGGCGCGCGCAGCATAAATGGCAGCGGTGTAGCCAGCTGGGCCTGAACCCAGAATAAGAACTCTAGAATGTTTCATATTGACAAGTAGTTAGGGAAATCGTCAGGTGGGTAAATCGTCGCATGTCAGTTAAAGTCAAGCGCAGAGGCCGGAGAAGGCTTGCGGCGCGAGACAGCAGCTGAACAAAAGATTCGATTGTATGAATTCAGTGAAGTCCCGCGGGTGGTGAGGTCAGAGGAGAAAAATATATATGTCGACTATGGTGTCCAACCTGGAGCTCATACGCCGGGTACCTTTGTTTTCAATGCTTACTGCCAGCCAGGCCGAGTCTGTCGCTGATGCCGTGGTAAAGCGCCGCTTCAAGCGTGGTGAGCCGATTGTTGAGCAGGGCAAAAAATCAAATGCGCTGTCCATCATCCTGACCGGGCGAGCTCGTGTCGTGACCACTGATGCGCGCGGTCGCGAGGTCATTATTGCGACCCTGCGGCCGGGCGACTATCTGGGCGAGATGAGTCTCATAGACAACGAACCGCATTCGGCCACCGTTCGTACAGAGATACAAACCGATGTATTGGTTCTTGGGCGATCCGAATTCGCCAGATGTCTGCCTGAGAACAGCTCCATGGCTTACGCCATCATGCGCGGGCTGGTACAGCGTCTGCGCCAGGCTGACCGCAAGATCGAATCTTTGGCGCTGATGGACGTGTATGGCCGGGTGGCGCGGGCTCTGCTTGAGTTTGCGACGCAGGACTTTCAGGGCAACACCGTGATCCGCGACAAGGTTTCCCGGCAGGATCTGGCCAAAATGGTGGGCGCCTCGCGGGAAATGGTCAGCCGTGTGATGAAAGACCTGGAAGAGCGCGGCTTTATCGAAACCCGCAGCGACAGCTCCATGCTGATCAAGGAGCGCCTGAGCGCATTGGGCTAGGCGCATCGCGCAGGTCACAGCCGCTGGCCGCGTTTTCAACTGTTGTAAGCTTGGGTGCAGGCTTATGACTTATTCACTTGACACTTTGAACTCCCGAAATCCGCAGGCGGCAGACGCGCCTGGCGGCGTAAAGCGCTTCGCCCATGAGGTTGCGCTGATTCTCGGCTTGCTGGGCCTGCTTTTCTGGTTGGCGGCCTTGCTCAGCTATTCACCGCAAGACGGCGCTTGGTCAACGTCTGGCAGCGCACAGTCGGTTGGTCTGCTGGCGGGCGGGGCGCGCAATTGGGGCGGCCGTCTGGGTGCCTGGCTGGCAGACGCGAGCTATTTCCTGCTGGGCTTTTCGGTCTGGTGGATGATCGCCGCAGGCGCGCGCGTCTGGCTGGTGTCGCTGGCGCGCTGGCTGCGTGGCGAGCCCGTGTCCGCGGCCGTTCCCCTGCATTCGAGTCGTCTGAAATTCTGGCTTTGCCTGTTGCTGCTGCTGGCCGCCAGCAGTGGCCTGGAGTGGTCGCGTCTGTACCGCTTTGAGGCCCGTTTGCCCGATCAGGCCGGCGGTGCGCTCGGTTATCTGGTCGGCAGCACCGGCGTCAATTGGCTGGGCTTTGCGGGCTCTGGTCTGGTCTGGATTGCGCTCGGCGTGATTGCTGTGTCTGTGGTTTTTGGTTTCTCCTGGGCCCACACGGCGCAGCGTCTGGGCGAAGTGATTGCCCATCTGATCGATTCGCAGCGTGAAAAGCGCGAGATCGCCGAGGATCTGGCCATGGGAAAACTCGCCGCCCGCGAGCGTGAAGAAACCCTGGTCGATGAGCGCATAGAAATTGAAGAGCATCACCCTGTACCGGTGCTGATAGAGCCCACGCTGGTGGATATTCCCAAGAGCGAGCGGGTTGCCAAAGAGAGGCAAAAGCCGCTGTTCAGCGACATGCTGGACTCCAAGCTGCCGCAGGTTGACCTGCTGGACGGTGCTTTGCTGCGCCAGGAAAGCGTGGCCGCTGAAACGCTGGAGATGACCTCGCGCCTGATCGAGAAAAAGCTCAAGGACTTTGGCGTTGAAGTGCGCGTGGTTGCGGCGGCACCCGGCCCGGTCATCACCCGCTATGAAATCGAGCCTGCTACCGGTGTCAAGGGCTCGCAGGTGGTTAATCTGGCCAAGGATCTGGCGCGCGCCCTGAGCCTGGTGTCCATCCGTGTGATCGAGACCATTCCGGGCAAGAACTTCATGGCGCTGGAGCTGCCCAATGCCAAGCGCCAGTCGATCAAGCTCAGCGAAATCCTGGGCTCGCAGGTCTACAACGAGGCCAAATCGCTGCTCACCATAGGTCTGGGCAAGGACATTGGCGGTAATGCCGTGGTCGCCGACCTCGCCAAAATGCCGCATTGCCTGGTCGCGGGCACCACCGGCTCGGGTAAATCGGTCGGCATCAACGCCATGATCTTGAGCCTGCTCTACAAGGCCGATGCACGCGACGTGCGTTTGCTGCTGATAGACCCCAAGATGCTGGAGATGAGCGTCTACGAGGGCATTCCGCATTTGCTCTGCCCGGTGGTGACCGACATGCGGCAAGCCGCGCACGGGCTGAACTGGTGCGTGATGGAAATGGAAAAGCGCTACAAGCTCATGAGCAAGCTCGGCGTGCGCAACCTGGCCGGCTACAACGTCAAGATCGACGAGGCCAAGGCCAAGGGCGAGTTCATCTACAACCCCTTCAGTTTGACGCCAGACCAGCCCGAGCCGCTCGAGCGTCTGCCTTATATCGTCGTGGTGATTGACGAGCTGGCCGACCTGATGATGGTGGTTGGCAAGAAGATTGAAGAGCTGATTGCACGCCTGGCGCAAAAAGCCAGGGCTGCCGGTATTCACCTGGTGCTGGCCACCCAGCGCCCCAGCGTCGATGTGATCACCGGCTTGATCAAGGCGAATATTCCCACCCGTCTGTCCTTTCAGGTCAGCAGCAAGATTGACAGCCGCACCATTCTTGACCAGATGGGCGCCGAGGCGCTGCTGGGCATGGGCGACATGCTTTACATGCCCAGCGGCACCGGGTTTCCGATTCGCGTGCATGGCGCTTTTGTCAGCGACGACGAAGTGCACCGCGTGGTGGCCTACCTCAAGGCTCAGGGCGAGCCCAACTACATCGATGGCGTGCTTGAGGGCGGCGTTGTCGATGGTGAAGCCGGCGATCTGGGCGGCGACCTCAGCGCCAACGGCGGTAAAGGGGATGAAAAAGACCCGATGTACGACCAGGCGGTTGAGATCGTGCTGAAAAATCGTAAGGCCTCGATTTCGCTGGTGCAGCGGCACCTCAAGATTGGCTACAACCGCTCGGCGCGCATGCTCGAAGAGATGGAAAAAGCGGGCCTGATCAGCGCCATGTCGGGAAGTGGCCAGCGCGAAATTCTGGTGCCGGTGCGGGCTGAATGACGACAATCCGCGCGCTGGCGCTGCGGCACACTGAAGTCACCATGAACCTTATTTGCTCCTACTTCAACAAATGCTCGCCGGCGAACGCTTTGAAAGCGTTTCTTGGTCTTGCGCTTGCTATTTTTTCTATAGCTGCTTGCGCACAGCCATCGGGCGTTACAGGCCTGGAAAGCCTGGAAAATTTCGTCAAAAACAGCAAAAGTGGCCGCGCTGCCTTCAGCCAGGTCGTGACCAGCCCCGGCCGGGACGGGCAGGCGGCCAAAAGCAAGACCTCCAGCGGTCACTTTGAGTTCTTGCGGCCCAACCGCTTCAGCTTTGTCTATAAAAAGCCGTTTGAGCAAAGCATCATCTCCGACGGACAAACGCTGTGGCTTTACGACGTGGACCTGAACCAGGTCACGGCCCGCCAGCTGGCGCAGGCGCTCAATGGCACACCCGCAGCGGTGATTGCCGCTGCAGCCGACCTCAAGGCGCTGCAGGCTGATTTCAAGCTCACGCCGCTGCCTGACAGCGCCGGCCTGCAGTGGGTGCAAGCCACGCCTAAGTCCAGGGACGGCCAGCTGCAAAGCATCAGCGTGGGCCTCAAGAGCACGGACAAAGGCACCGAGCTGGCGGTGCTGGAAATTCTCGACAGCTTTGGCCAGCGCTCTGTGATGCGCTTTAGCCAGTTTGAAGTCAATCCCGCCCTCGCTGCGGCCAGTTTCAACTTCAAGCCGCCCGCAGGCAGCGATGTCAGCCGCCAATAAGCCGCTGGCCGAGCGCCTCAGACCGGGCACGCTGGGCGAGGTGATAGGCCAGCAACATCTGCTGGGCGAAGGCATGCCGCTGCGCATCGCCTTCGAGTCGGGCCAGCCGCACAGCTGCATCCTGTGGGGCCCGCCAGGCGTTGGCAAAACCACGATTGCGCGCTTGATGGCCAGCAGCTTCGAGGCGCACTTCATCACCATTTCAGCGGTACTCGGCGGCGTCAAGGAAATCCGCGAGGCGGTCGAGCAGGCCAGCATCTGGCAAGGGCAGGGCGGTGATCTCGGCGACCGGTCCGGCAAACGCACCATCGTCTTTGTCGACGAGGTGCACCGTTTCAACAAAAGCCAGCAGGACGCGTTTTTGCCGCATGTCGAAAGCGGGCTCTTCACCTTTATCGGCGCGACCACTGAAAACCCCTCGTTTGAAGTCAACTCGGCTTTGCTGTCACGCGCCGCAGTCTATGTGCTGCAGCCGCTGCAGGAGTCGGACTTAAAGAAAATAGTGGCTGTAGCGCTTGAGCGGCGGGCGCTTCAAGCTATTGAAAGCATAGCGCCTGAGGCGCTGGACCGACTCGTCGCCTACGCCGACGGCGATGCGCGGCGCCTGCTCAACACGCTTGAGTCGCTGGCGGTCGCGGCCAACAACGACAAGTCAGGCAGCAAGATCACCGAGGTCACTGACGCCTGGCTGCTCAAGGTGCTGGGCGAGCGCATGCGTCGCTATGACAAGGGCGGCGAGCAGTTCTACGACACCATCTCGGCGCTGCACAAGTCGGTGCGCGGCTCAGACCCGGATGCCGCACTCTACTGGCTGATGCGCATGCTCGATGGCGGGGCCGAGCCCAAATACATGGCGCGCCGTCTGATACGCATGGCCAGCGAGGACATTGGCCTGGCCGACCCGCGCGCCTTGCGCATGGCGCTCGATGCCGCCGAAGTCTACGAGCGGCTGGGTTCGCCCGAAGGCGAGTTGGCTTTGGCGCAGTGCGTGGTCTACCTGGCGGTGGCGCCCAAGTCCAACGCGGTCTACAAGGCCTTCAAGCAGGCCAAGGCCTTGATCAAGCAAGATGGCACCCGGCCCGTGCCGCTGCATTTGCGCAATGCGCCGACCAAGCTCATGAAGTCGCTCGATTACGGCAAGAACTACCGTTACGCGCATGATGAAGAGGACGGCTTTGCCGCTGGTGAAAACTACTTTCCCGAAGGCATGGCGGCGCCTGGCTTCTATAAGCCTGTGAACCGTGGACTGGAAATCAAGATTGCTGAAAAACTTCAGGCGCTGAGGGACAAAAACAATCAGCAAAACTGATGGCGGCACAGGCTGCTGTGGGTAAACCCCGAAAAATGAGCTGTGCTGGCCCGATTCTCGCTAGCAGTGACTGACTACAATTTGCCATCAGCCCGCCTTGTAGCCTGGTCCACTGGCTTTCAGGGGCGGGCTTTTTGCTGGCGTTTTCGTTCTTGGGATATCTAGCTATGGAAATCTTCCTGCAACAGCTCATCAATGGCTTGGTGCTGGGCAGCATGTACGCCTTGATCGCGCTGGGCTACACCATGGTCTACGGCATCATCAACCTGATCAACTTCGCGCATGGCGAGGTGCTCATGGTCGGTGCGCTGACCAGCTGGACCATCATTGGCTTGATGCAGGACGCCTTGCCTGCGACCCCGGGCTGGCTGGTGTTGCTGATCTCCTTGCTGATTGCGTTTGTGGTCTGCGGCGCGCTGAATTTCGCGATTGAAAAAGTCGCCTACCGACCGCTACGCAACTCGCCCAAGCTGGCGCCGCTGATCACCGCCATAGGCATGTCGCTGCTGCTGCAGACGCTGGCCATGATCATCTGGAAACCCAACTACAAGTCTTATCCCACGCTGCTGCCCGCAGAGCCTTTTCAGCTGGGTGGCGCGGTGATCACGGTCACGCAGCTCTTCATTCTGGGCACCACGGCGGTTTCGCTGTCGGTCTTGATGTGGCTGGTGCATTACACAAAGCTTGGTCGGGCCATGCGCGCCACCGCGGAGAATCCGCGCGTGGCAGCGCTCATGGGTGTGCGGCCCGATACCGTGATTTCAGCGACCTTCATCATTGGCGCCGTGCTGGCCGCGCTGGCCGGCGTGATGTATGCGTCGAACTACGGCACGGTTCAGCACACCATGGGTTTTTTGCCTGGTCTCAAGGCCTTCACGGCGGCGGTGTTTGGCGGCATAGGCAACCTGGGCGGGGCCGTGCTGGGCGGCGTGCTGCTGGGCCTGATCGAATCGATTGGCGCGGGCTATATAGGCCCGCTGACTGGCGGCGTGCTGGGCAGCCAGTACTCCGACATCTTCGCCTTCATTGTGCTGATTTTTGTGCTCACGCTCAGGCCTTCGGGCCTGCTCGGTGAACGTGTGGCGGACCGCGCCTGAGCCGCGTTGGCACAAGGAATAAACGATGCTCAAGTTAAAACAGGTTCTGAAGTTTTCAGCCATCGCCCTGGCGCTGCTGGTGTTGCCCCTGCTGCTGCAGCAGGGCGGTAACGCCTGGGTGCGCATTCTGGACATGGCGCTGCTCTATGTCTTGCTGGCGCTGGGCCTGAACATCGTGGTTGGCTATGCCGGCCTGCTGGATCTGGGCTACGTGGCATTTTTTGCGGTCGGCGCCTATTTGTTTGCGCTGCTCGGCTCGCCGCAATTGACCGAAGCTTTCCCCGCGCTCGCGGCGGCCTTTCCGGATGGCCTGCACCTGCCGATCTGGGCCATCATTCCGGCGGCGGCCGCACTGGCCGGGCTGTTTGGTGTGCTGCTGGGCGCGCCCACGCTCAAGTTGCGCGGCGACTACCTGGCCATCGTGACGCTGGGCTTTGGCGAGATCATCCGGGTGTTTCTGAACAACCTCGATCGCCCCATCAACCTGACCAACGGGCCCAAGGGCATCAGCCAGATTGACTCCATGAAGTTCTTTGGACTGGACCTGGCCAAGTCGCACGAGCTGTTCGGCCTGCAGATCAACTCGGTGGCTATGTACTACTACCTGTTTCTGGCGCTGGTGATCGTGTCCGTGGTGATTTGCCACCGGCTTGAAAATTCGCGCATAGGCCGGGCCTGGATGGCGATCCGCGAAGACGAGATCGCCGCCAAGGCCATGGGCATCAACACGCGCAACCTCAAGCTGCTGGCCTTCGGCATGGGCGCGACCTTTGGCGGTGTGTCTGGCGCCATGTTTGCGGCCTTCCAGGGCTTTGTTTCACCCGAATCCTTCAGCCTGATGGAGTCCGTCATGATTGTCGCGATGGTGGTTCTGGGCGGCATCGGCCACTTGCCCGGCGTGATCCTGGGCGCCTTGCTGCTGGCGGCCTTGCCCGAGGTCTTGCGCCATGTGGCCGGTCCGCTGCAGGCCATGACCGATGGCCGGCTCGACTCCGCCATCTTGCGCCAGCTGCTGATTGCGCTGGCCATGATAGGCATCATGCTGGCGCGTCCGCGCGGACTCTGGCCGGCGCCGGAACACGGCAAGCGCAGCGACAAGCCGGCTGGCGCGCTGCCCGTCAATTCAATCAATCCCTGAGGACAGTGGCGGTGAGTGAAACCATTCTTGAAGTCTCGGGTGTCTCCAAACGCTTTGGCGGCCTGCAGGCCCTCAGCGATGTGGGCATTCGTATCGAGCGCGGCCAGGTCTATGGCCTGATAGGCCCCAATGGCGCCGGCAAAACCACTTTCTTCAATGTGCTGACCGGCCTGTACACGCCCGACAGCGGCCGCTTTGAGCTGGCCGGCAAGCCCTATACGCCGCACGCCGTGCATGAAGTCGCCAAGGCTGGCATCGCCCGCACTTTTCAGAACATCCGGCTGTTTGCCGAGATGACGGCACTGGAAAACGTCATGGTGGGCCGGCACTGCCGTACCCGATCAGGCCTGCTGGGGGCGGTGTTTCGCACGCCTGGCTTCAAGGCGGAAGAGGCCGCGATTGCCAGCCGCGCGCATGAGCTGCTGGACTATGTCGGGATTGGTCAGTACGCCGACTTCAAGGCCCGCACGCTGAGCTATGGCGATCAGCGCCGCCTTGAAATTGCCCGTGCCCTGGCCACGGACCCGCAGCTGATTGCGCTGGACGAACCGGCCGCCGGCATGAACGCCACAGAAAAAGTGCAGCTGCGCGAACTGATAGACCGCATTCGCAAGGACAACCGGAGCATTTTGCTGATCGAGCATGACGTCAAGCTGGTGATGGGCTTGTGCGACCGCGTGACGGTGCTCGATTACGGCAAGCAGATTGCTGAAGGCGCGCCTTCGGACGTGCAAAAAGATGAAAAAGTGATCACCGCCTATTTGGGTACGGGTCATTGAATGGCCCCCACGCCGGTTTTTGCCAATAACCGACTGACCCCCGAGTGGGTGCATTTTTTCTTGGGGCGGCCCGGCGAAAAAACTCAGGCGTAAATATAGTGACCAATACACTCCTCAAGATCACCGGACTGAAGGTCGCTTATGGCGGCATTCAGGCCGTCAAGGGCATTGACCTGCATGTCAACGAAGGCGAGCTGGTCGCGCTGATAGGCTCCAACGGCGCGGGCAAGACCACCATCATGAAGGCCGTCACAGGCAGCTTGCCCATGCTTGCCGGCGACATCGCCTACCTGGGCAAAAGCATACGCGGCAAGGGTGCCTGGGATCTGGTCAGTGAAGGTCTGGTCATGGTGCCTGAGGGCCGCGGCGTATTTGCGCGCATGAGCATTCTCGAGAATCTGCAGATGGGCGCCTACATTCGCAGTGACAAGGCCGAAATTGCGCTGGACATCGAAAAGATGTTTGCCATCTTCCCGCGCCTGAAGGAGCGCAAGGACCAGCTCGCCGGCACGCTGAGCGGCGGCGAGCAGCAGATGCTGGCGATCAGCCGCGCGCTGATGAGCCGGCCGCGCATGCTGCTGCTCGACGAGCCGTCCATGGGCTTGTCGCCGCTGATGGTCGACAGGATTTTTGAAGTCGTGCGCGATGTTTCGGCCACAGGCGTGACCATGGTGCTGGTCGAGCAAAACGCCAGTCGCGCGCTAGGCATCGCTGACCGCGGCTATGTGATGGAGTCTGGCCTGCTCGGCATGGAAGGCGACGCCAAAGCCCTGCTGCATGATCCGCGGGTGCGGGCGGCTTACCTTGGCGAGTGATTTGTGGCGTTGTAATTGCTATAAGTTAAATAGCTGCTTGCGCATGTATTCAGGGCGATAGAAGAACTTTTGGTTCAAATTTGACGCGCTTGAGGCTGAAAAATGCCTTCACGTTGCGCACATTCGTATCGGCGTTGAAAAGCCGCTGCGCCAGCGCCAGGTAGCCCGGCATGTCGGCCACATATACCACCAGTACAAAGTCCGGCCCCGGCGACACGCGGTAGCACTGCTGCACCGCCGCGTCAGGCGTCACCCGCAACTCAAACGCCGCGAGCCGCTCGGCGTCCTGGCGGTCCAGCGTGATCTCGACAATCGCTGTGAGCCCGTGGCCCAGGCTTGAGGCCAGCTTGTCTGGGCTGAGCAGGGCAATCTGGCGCTCGATCAGGCCGGCCTCCCTGAGCCGCTTGACGCGGCGCAGGCCGGTCGGCGCTGAGATGTGGACGAGTTCTGCCAGTGCCTGGTTGCGGATGGTTGCGTCGGTTTGCAGCGCATCGAGCAGCTTGATATCGGTGGCGTCCAGCACCAAGGTCAGCCCGACAGATTTGATTTTTTCTTCCATCCAATAAATATAAATGAAATTAAAATTCAAATAACACGATCTGTGAAATTAAGTTTCATTTAAACATGTAAATCGATCATTTAAAAAACAGTGCATGGTCTAGCATCAAGCCAGTGTTTTTTAAAAGGCTCTTTTATGTGCGGCATTGTTGCAGCGGTTTCGACAAGAAATATCGTTCCCATCCTGGTTCAAGGTCTGCAGCGGCTCGAGTACCGCGGCTATGACTCCTGCGGTGTGGCGGTTTACGCCGATGGCCAGGACGCCAGGTATCCGGCGGGTCTGCGGCGCGCGCGCAGCACCTCGCGCGTGGCCGAGCTGCAAAGCCAGGTCAGCGAAGACCACATAGAGGGCGGCACCGGCATCGCACACACGCGCTGGGCAACGCATGGCGTGCCGGCCGTGCATAACGCACACCCCCATTTCAGCCACGGGCTGGGCGCGGCCGGACAAAAGCCGGGCCGGGTCGCGCTGGTGCACAACGGCATCATTGAAAACCACGACGAGCTGCGTGCCAGCCTGCAGGCCAAAGGCTATGTGTTTGACAGCCAGACCGACACCGAGGTCATCGTGCACCTGATGGACAGCCTGTATGACGGCGATTTGTTTGAAGCACTGAAGCTGACGATTGCGCAACTCAAGGGCGCTTATGCGATTGCCGCCTTCTGCCGCGACGAGCCGCACCGCGTGGTGGGTGCGCGTCTGGGCTCGCCGCTGATTCTTGGCGTGGGCCAGGGGAATTCCGAAAATTTTCTGGCCAGCGATGCGATGGCGCTGGCGGGCGTGACAGACCAGATCGTCTACCTTGAAGAAGGCGACCTGATAGACATACAGCTCGGCAAGTACTGGATCATGGACCGCCAGCACAAGGCCGTGCAGCGCGAGGTCAAAACTGTGCATGCCCACAGCGGCGCGGCCGAGTTGGGCCCGTACAGCCACTACATGCAAAAGGAAATCTTCGAGCAGCCGCGCGCGATCGCCGACACCCTGGAAGGCGTGGCTGCGATTGTTCCCGAGTTGTTTGGCGATGCCGCTTACCGCGTGTTCAAGGACATCGACTCAGTGCTGATTCTGGCCTGTGGCACCAGCTATTACAGCGGCTGCACTGCCAAATACTGGCTTGAAAGCATCGCCAGAATTCCGACCCAGGTCGAAGTCGCCAGCGAATACCGCTACCGCGACTCGGTGCCCAACCCCAGAACACTGGTCGTGACCATCACGCAAAGCGGCGAGACTGCCGACACGCTGGCCGCCTTGCGCCACGCGCAAAGCCTGGGCATGACGCAGACCCTGACGATCTGCAATGTGGCGACTTCTGCCATGGTGCGCGAGTGCAAACTGGCCTACATCACGCGCGCCGGCGTGGAGATTGGCGTGGCCTCGACCAAGGCCTTCACCGCGCAATTGGCGGGCCTGTTCCTGCTGACGCTGGCGCTGGCGCAAAGCAAGGGCAGGCTCAGTGATGAGGAAGAAGCTGCTCACCTCAAAGCCATGCGCCATCTGCCCGCCGCTTTGCAAGCCGTGCTGGCGCTGGA
This sequence comes from Comamonadaceae bacterium, assembly GCA_947443645.1. Classification (GTDB taxonomy): domain Bacteria; phylum Pseudomonadota; class Gammaproteobacteria; order Burkholderiales; family Burkholderiaceae_C; genus Polaromonas. The sequence goes on from CANEXF010000008.1 coordinate 49,467, forward strand.
GCCGCAGGTCATCAGCTGGGCCGAAGATTTTGCAAAAATGGAAAACGCGCTGTTTCTCGGGCGCGGCCTGCATTACCCGATCGCCATGGAAGGCGCGCTCAAGCTCAAGGAGATCAGCTACATCCACGCCGAGGCCTACCCGGCCGGCGAGCTCAAGCATGGGCCGCTGGCACTCGTGACCAGCGCCATGCCAGTGGTCGCGGTGGCGCCCAACGACAGCCTGCTTGAAAAACTCAAAAGCAACCTGCAGGAAGTCCGTGCGCGCGGCGGCGTGCTGTATGTGCTGGCTGACGCCGACAGCCGCCTGAGCAGCAGCGACGGTGTTCACGTCATCCGCATGCCCGAGCACTACGGCGCCTTGAGCCCCTTGCTGCACGTGGTGCCGCTGCAGATGCTGGCCTATCACACGGCCCTTGCGCGCGGCACCGATGTTGACAAGCCAAGAAACCTGGCCAAGTCGGTCACGGTGGAGTAATTTCGTTCGGAGGTAATTCTGGGGACGTCAATTGGCTCTGGAATCTGTGCCACAATCTCGTTCTTGCCTTCTCTGCCCGGGTGGTGAAATTGGTAGACGCAGGGGACTCAAAATCCCCCGCCGAAAGGCGTGCCGGTTCGATTCCGGCCCCGGGCACCATAGTTTTTTTTGCTATGGTTTTTGATGCAACTGCCGCAGGCGCATTCGCGCTGTTAAGCGCGCAACCCCCATGATTTAAAAAAGCGATGTCATCACGCCAGGTTTTGGCGCGGTCTCGCTTACCTTGGCAACATCGTCACGCGCGCTGGTGCCACCTTGGCAATTTCCGGCGTTTTCCCCGCATCTGGCGTGTCCGAAATCGACTTCCGGTAAAGCGTGTTCACGTTTGGCAGCCTGAGCAAGATTTCTGTCCATTCAAAATCGAAGGGCAAGCCTATCCACTCGCTGTACTGCTTGAGTTCGTCTATGCAGTTCTTGATGGTTCTTCTGGCCTTGTCTATGCCGTCGAGTTCTTCCTGCGTCAAGCTGTCGCGAGGATTTTTCGACAGATCTGCTTCGAGCAGCACCAGTTGGTCATGGTGATAAGCGCGTTCATGGCGAACGGCGTCTGCAGTTCTTCTCGTGGCCTGCACTGGTTGCAATCGCGCCAGCCGATCAGAAATTTCCCTGAGACTTTGCTGGGTAAAAAAATAGTAAACGACAAAGCACATCAGAACCAACAAAAGAAGCAGGATCACAAAGAGAAGGGCAGTATTCATGACGGTCCAGTTTTTATTTGAGTGCTTGCTTCAATAGTGCCCCATTTAGCCATGGAAACGACTGGTGAGGCTTGGCCGCACTGATTATTCCTCATGCCGAGCTGCAAGCGGCCAGCCGGCATACAGAGCCATCCAGCGCAAAGCTGGGTGACACCGTATTGCTCATGCGCGCAAGCCTTCGCGCACTGTCGGAAAGCGCAGCTTGAGCTTGAGCTCCTGCTTCATGCGGCGGTTGTCCAGCTGCCTTGATTCCGCCATAAAGCTCAGCATCATTGCGGGCAACTCCTTTTCAGCTGCAGCACGCTGCAAGCGTGATGGCCGCGGCAAGCCGTACAGGTCGGCTGCGAAATCAAAGTAGTCACCCATCTTCATGCCAGTGTCATCGCTGGTGTTGCTCACCCGCTGTGGCTTGCCGCGCCAAAGCGCTGCCAGGCAGGCTCTGGCCAAGTCATCCGCATGGATGTGGTTGGTGTACACGTCATCAGCCGCAGTAAGCACTGGCATGCCTTTGAGCAGGCGGTTGCGCGGCGTGCCACCTTCACGATCTGCAGCGTAGATACCTGGAATACGCAGAATATGCACAGGCGTTCCGCTGGATCGCCCAAACAGGCGTGTCGAAGCCTCTGCATGTGCCCTGCGTTGCGCACGTGGCGTCTGTGGTTGCAGGCTGCGCGTCTCGCTGACCCAGTCGCCAGCACAGTCGCCGTAGACCCCTGAAGTTGAGCCATACACCAGTGACTGCGGCCGGCTGCGCAATTGCAGCGCACGCAGCAAATCCTGCGTGCGTGGGTCTTCGCGCCACTTCGGGTTGCCATTCGGCGGTGGTGCAAGATGGATCACACGCGTTGCCACGCCGGCCAGACGACGCAGGGTTGCGCGATCGTCAAGATTGCCCAGCAAAGGCGTGATGCCCAGCGCGCGCAAATCGGGCACGCGCGCAGCAGAAGAGGTCAAGGCCACAAGCTTGACTGTGGTCGGCAGCAGCCTGGCCACACGCAAGCCCACGTCGCCGCAACCGACGATCAATACACGCTGACGGCGAAAGCGAGCAGGCAGGGCGCCCAGAGGGTTTGAGTTTGAAGGCAAAATTGGGGGTGGGCTGAAATCAGCCGTGTTAAAAATGCAGTTGAATACCGATACAGGCCAAGGATAACCAATATGAGCTTCAGTGTGACCGTGCAACCCAGCGGACGAACCTTTACTGCCAACGCTGACGAGGCTTTGCTGGCCGCGGCTATTCGTCAGGGCATAGGCCTGCCCTACGGCTGCAAAGATGGCGCCTGCGGTTCCTGCAAGTGCAAAAAAATCTCGGGTACGGTGACACATGGCCCGCACCAGCTCAAGGCCTTGTCACTTGAAGAAGCCAGCAACGGCTTTATCCTGACCTGCTGCGCCACGGCAGAATCGGACCTGGTGATCGAGTCGCGCCAGGTGACTGACGAGAGCGCTTTTCCAGTCAAGAAAATGCCTACGCGTGTAAGCAGCCTGAGCAAGGTTTCGCACGACGTCATGCTGGTTCGCCTGCAACTGCCGGCCAGCGACCTGTTCAAGTACCACGCCGGCCAGTACGTGGAGTTTTTATTGCGTGACGGTGATCGCCGCGCCTATTCCATGGGCAACGCGCCGCATACTCAGGTCGACAATCCAGGCGTCGAACTTCACATACGCCACATGCCTGGCGGCAAGTTCACCGATCAGGTGTTTGGCAGCCTGAAAGAAAAAGATATTTTGCGCATTGAAGGCCCTTTCGGCAGTTTTTACCTGCGTGAAGACAGCGACAAGCCCATGGTGTTGCTGGCCTCGGGTACCGGCTTTGCGCCCATCAAGGCCATCATCGAGCACATCCAGTTCAAGGGCATCACGCGCCCCGCAGTTCTGTACTGGGGCGGTCGCCGTCCAGCTGATTTGTACATGCACGACTGGGTGCTGGCCAAGGTCGCTGAAATGCCCAACCTGAGCTATGTTCCCGTCGTGTCCGATGCACTGCCCGAGGACGCATGGACAGGCCGTACCGGCTTTGTCCACAACGCTGTCTTGCAAGACTTTGCAGACCTGTCCGGTCATCAGGTCTATGCCTGCGGCGCGCCCATCGTGGTGGACTCGGCACAAACGGCTTACGCGGCTGCCGGCTTGCCCGAAGGCGAGTTTTATGCTGACTCGTTTGTCACGGAGAAAGACAAGGCACAGGCGGTTGTTTGATGCATAGAACTTTGCGTGCATAAAAAAAGCCCCGAGTTTTCACTCGGGGCTTTTTTGATTCAGCGCGTCAAGCGCTTACTTGGTGACGGTTTGCGCGTCATGCTTTTGACGCCTGATTGAAGCACTTGCGTGATTTTGTTCACTGCGCAGTTTGCGGCGCTCGGCGTGTGTGACTTTGCCGTCGGCCTTGGCCGCCAGCTTGTCAGATTCGATCTTCGTTTCAAGCTTGTCGAGCTTGGTGGCTTCTTTGGTGGTCAAGGCGCCTGATGCGATGCCTTGGTCAATGCGCTTTTCCTGGTTGGCCTGGCGCTGGTCGATTTTCGGGGTGGCCAGTGGATCCTTTGCGGCGCTTGGTGCAGCCGGTGCCTGGGCAAATGCGGAAGCACCAACGGTCAGTGCGATAGCGGCAATCAAGGTTTGAATCTTCATGAGTAGCTTTCTTAAACGAGTGGTTGAAAAAATCATGAAGCATTTGCCTCATGTGTATCCAACGCGGCAGTCGCAAGCCATGAATACACGGGCCTTGTAAAGCTTGTGTAATGGCCGGCTACAGATCAGTCTTGTAAAAGTTTTTGCAACAATAGCCAGATGATTACCCGATACCTGGTCTGCGTTTTCTTCAGCCTGCTTGGCACGCCGCTGGCGATCACGCTGGCGTCGACCTTGGCGCTGCACGCAACCCAGCTGCAAGCGCAGACCAAAGTCATACGCCTCATCGTGCCTTACGCAGCGGGTGGTCCTATTGATGTCACGGCCAGGCTGGTGGCTGAACGGGTCAAGGACAGCTTGGGCACTGTCATCATTGACAACAAACCCGGTGCTGGCGGCAATATAGGCGCAGATGCGCTGGCCAAGGCCGCACCGGACGGCCTGACCATAGGCATCGCAGCCGTGGCCACGCACGCGATCAACCCCTGGCTCTACAGCAAGATGCCTTACAACGCGGCGACTGATTTTTCGCCCATCACGCAAATGCTGCGCGTACCGAATGTGCTGGTGATGAATCTGGAGACCGCGGCTCGCCTGAACATCAGCAGCGTGGCCGACCTGATCAGCTATGCCAGACGCCATCCAGGAAAGCTCAACTATGCCAGTGGCGGCAACGGCAGTGCAGGTCATCTGGCCGGGGAAATGTTCAAGTCGCGTGCGGGCATTTATGCTGTGCACATTCCCTACAACGGGGGCAACCCGGCGCAGCTGGCTTTGCTCAGCGGGCAGGTGGATTTCAGTTTTGACAACCTGGCCACAGCCTCAGCCAATATCAAGGCCGGCAAGCTCAAGGCCCTCGCAGTGACAAGCGCCCAGCGCAGCGCGATGCTGCCCGACCTTCCGGCCATTGCGGAAACGCTCAAGGGCTTTGAAATTGACACCTGGTGGGGTTTGGTCGCGCCCGCCGGAACGCCTACAGAAGTGGTGGCCAGGCTCAACAAAGCTTTTGTCGCGGCGCTCAATGCGCCAGAATCCAAAATACGCTTTGCCGCGCTCATGGCGGAACCCGTGGCCAGCACGCCAGAGCAGTTTGGCGCTTTTATGAAAAGCGAATTGCGCAAGTACGCGTCGGTCGTGAAGGCTTCTGGCGCCAGAGTCGATTGATAGCCATTCAGGAATCCAGGCTTTTTATGCCTGTAGCGCTTGCAGAACGGGCGCTGGCAGCTAGTTTTTTAATAGCATGTCGGTATCTGCTGCTCAATGCCGAGTGCCCCGCGGCGACGCTGCTGCGCGCCAGCCGCACTATGATTGCTCAGAACCCCGACCCGCGACCCGAACAAGCACACTGACCATGAACATTCCTGAAAACTCCCAGCTCGGCAAGACCTCGGCCTATGTTGACCAGTACGACGCTTCGCTGCTTTTCCCGATTGCGCGCGCGGTCAAACGCGCCGAGCTTGGCCTGGAGGGCACACCGCCGTTTTTCGGCGCGGACATGTGGACGGCTTTCGAGCTGAGCTGGTTGAATCTGCGTGGCAAGCCGCAAGTCGCGCTGGCCCACATTACGGTGCCCTGCGAGTCGCCCAATATCGTCGAGAGCAAGTCCTTCAAGCTTTATCTGAACAGTTTCAACAACACGCGTTTTGCCGACGCGCGCGATGTGCGGGAACGCATTCGCGCTGACATCAATGGGGCTGTCGGCATGGGTATCGGGGTAAAAACGCTGGGGCCTGAATTGTTCGACCGCGAGCCCGTGCAGGAGCTCGATGGCCTGAATCTGGACCGGCTGGACATTGAATGCCTTCACTTCACGCCAACGCCGGAATTGCTGTTTGCCGAGTTCGACGAGCCGCCGGTCGAGGAAACGCTGACCAGCAATTTGCTCAAAAGCAATTGCCTGGTCACCGGCCAGCCTGACTGGGGCAGCGTGCGCATCAGCTACGCCGGCCCGCAGATCAACCAGGAAGGCCTGCTTCAATACCTGGTGAGTTATCGCAACCACAATGAGTTTCACGAGCAATGCGTGGAGCGCATCTTCATGGACCTGTGGACGCGCTGCAAACCGCTCAAGCTGTCGGTCTATGCGCGTTACACACGCCGCGGCGGGCTGGACATCAATCCATTTCGCACCAGCCACCCGCAGGCGCTGCCGCACAACATTCGCACGGCGCGTCAGTAAACCGGCTAGCCCAGCAAGTCCAGCCAGTCGCAGCGCAGCCATCCGCTGGCGTGCGCGCAGGCGCGCAGCTGCACGTAGGCTTGAGGAAGCCATGCGCCCAGCAGGCACAGCGGATAAGCCCAGGGTTCGTCCAGCGCGTAGGCCGGCAGCCAGCCCATCCAGGCCATCACCCATACCGTCACAACGCCTTTCCAGGCCTGGCGTTCCAGCAGGTTGGACCTGGGCCGTGCGGCATGCCAGTTTTTCAGGCGCTGCATTTGCGCCAGCGAAAGTGGATGCGTCAAGTAACGCCAGGTGGGTTGGCCGCTGTCATGGCCGGAACTGTCGGACATAGTGCCTCGGGAAGGACGCTTTACTGTAGGTTTGGGCCCGCGGGCTGTCAACGCCGGTTAGAAAAGCTGGTCTGTGGCCTGAGCCGGATCTTCCTGCGAGTTACTTGCTATTGATAAAGTAGCTGCTTGCGCCCGTCCAGATTGCTTGGCAGGCCTTTTTGACGCATCTTTTGGGTCATTTTCGATGGCTTGCGCCTGCTCGACCGTGAGCAGTGTGCTTGCGCGCACTCCAAGCAGGCGCAGCTTTTTTTGCAACGCAACCCGCTTCAGGCACTGGCCCGCCAGCTGGCGTATGGTGGCGCCGTCCGCGGTGTAGCTGTCTGCGGTCAGGTCGCGGGTGGCGATCTTGAAGTCTTCGTAGCGCAGCTTGATGCCTATGGTCTTGGCCACGTAACCCTTGCGCTGAAGGTCGGCGCTGACTTTGCGGCACAGCTCGGTGAAGATTTTGCCCAGCGCAGCCCGGTCGCGCACCGCGTCGAGGTCGCGCTCAAACGTGGTTTCCCGGCTCATGCTCACGGGCTCGCTTTCGGTGACGATGTGTCGCTCGTCGCGGCCCCAGGCCGCTTCATGCAGCCAGGCGCCGGTGGACTTGCCAAAGTGGCGGATCAGCAGCGCCGGATCCGCTGCCGCCAGCTCGCCTATGGTTTGAATGTTCAGCGCGATCAGATTCGCGTCGGCCTTGGGGCCTATGCCGTTGATCTTGCGGCACCTGAGCGGCCAGATCTTGCTTTCCAGATCGGCCTCGTAGACGATGGAGATGCCCTGGGGTTTGTTGAACTCGCTGGCCATTTTTGCCAGCAGCTTGTTGGGTGCCACGCCAATCGAGCAGGTCAGGGCCGTGGCCTCGAAAATCGCTTTTTGAATCAGCCGCGCCAGCACCCGGCCGCCTTCACGCTGGCCGCCCGGGACATCGGTGAAGTCGATGTAGACCTCGTCTATGCCGCGGTCCTCCATCAGCGGAGCGATCTCGGTGATGGTGCTTTTGAACAGCCGCGAGTAGCGACGCACTTCCTCAAAATCGACGGGCAAGACAATGGCCTGCGGGCAGAGCTTGGCAGCCTTCATCATGCCCATGGCCGAGCCCACGCCGAACTGGCGCGCCGCATAGCTGGCGGTGGTGATCACGCCGCGCCCGACATAGTCCTTGAGCAGTGGAAATTCGGTCACCGGGATGAAACGCAGCGCGCGCTCGCCTTGCGCCGCCAGCAAGGCTTCATCGACGCGTCGCTTTGCGCCGCCAATCACCACCGGCAAGCCTTTGAGCTGGGGGTAACGCAGCAGCTCGACCGATGCGTAAAAGGCGTCCATGTCGAGGTGCGCGATGCGGCGAATAGGGGCGGCGGCTAAAGTAGAAATTTCACTCACCCGACAAGCATAGCGGCTGGCCATGCGTTTGGGCCGCGCCTGCCTGCACCGCCAGATCAGTAGGTGCCTGGCAGCAAGATGCTCTTGTCGACCGTCTTGATATCGGTGCGGCCACAAAAGGCCATGGTCAGGTCCAGCTCCTTGTGGATGATCTCCAGCGCCTTGCTCACGCCGGCCTCGCCCATCGCGCCCAGCGCGTACAGCATGGTGCGGCCAATATAGGTGCCCTTGGCACCCAGAGCGGTGGCCTTGAGCACGTCCTGGCCGGATCGGATGCCGCCGTCCATATGGACTTCAATCTTGCTGCCGACCGCGTCAACAATGGCGGGCAGGGCCGCGATCGACGAAGGCGCGCCGTCCAGCTGGCGGCCGCCGTGGTTGGAGACGATCAGCGCATCAGCGCCAGAATCAACCGCCAGCTGCGCGTCTTCGGCGTCCTGAATGCCCTTGAGGATCAGCTTGCCGCCCCAGCGCTGCTTGACCCATTCCACGTCCGCCCAATTGAGCGTCGGGTCAAACTGGCCGGCTGTCCACTCCGCCAGCGAGCCCATGTTTTCAATGCCTTTGACATGGCCGAAGATGTTGCCGAACTGCCGACGTTGCGTGCCCAGCATGCCCAGGCACCAGCGCGGCTTGGTCATGAGGTTGATGATGTTGGCGATGGTCGGCTTTGGCGGTGTGGACAGGCCATTGCGGATGTCCTTGTGGCGCTGACCCAGGATTTGCAGGTCCAGCGTGAGCACCAGCGCCGAGCAGCCGGCGGCCTTGGCGCGGTCGATCAGGCGGCCCGAGAATTCCCGGTCACGCATCAAGTAGAGCTGGAACCAGAACGGATGGTTGCCGGTTTCCTTGGCCACGTCCTCAATTGAGCAGATGCTCATGGTCGAGAGCGTGAAGGGAATGCCAAACTTTTTGGCCGCGCGCGCCGCCAGAATTTCGCCGTCAGCGTGTTGCATGCCGGTCATGCCGGTAGGTGCTATCGCGACCGGCATGGCGACGTCCTGGCCAACCATCTGGGTGCGGGTCGTGCGGCCTTCCATATTGCAGGCCACGCGCTGTCGCAACAGGATTTTCTGGAAATCCGCTTCATTGGATCGGTAAGTGCCTTCGGTCCATGAGCCGGAGTCGGCGTAGTCGTAAAACATGCGTGGCACGCGTTTTTGCGCCAGCACGCGCAGGTCTTCGATGTTGGTGATGACGGTCATGGCTTTGTCTCCTGGAATCCAGAGATGGTAGCCGCCGTCTGCGCCGGCTGGCGTGAAACCTCGCGCCGGCACGTTGAAATTTATTTCAGCAGTTGACCTTCGCCTGAAAGCGGGCGTTGCAGGCGAAGGGCCAGACGTCAACCCCGAGTCAAGCCCTGTTCATCCCAGATGCAAGGGCACGAAGATTTTGTCGCTACCGCGCTGAATCAGCAGCGCCACCGTTTTTTCCGCCTTGGCGACTGCTGCGCGCACCTGGTCTATGTTTTTCACCGGTGTGCCGTTGATCGAAATCAGCACATCACCGGACTGAATGCCCGCCAATGCCGCCGGACCGCTGACCTGCTGCACCAGCAAGCCACTGTCCAGGCCGGCTTGCTGTTTTTCGTCGGGCTGCAGTGGGCGCAGCGCCAGTCCGAGTTTGCCGCGACCGGCAAGCTGTTGGGGGCCGGCATTGCCTGCAGACTGGTCTGAAGCTTTGTCCTTGATGTTGCCCAGCCTGGCCGTGATCTCCCGCGCAGTGCCCTGACGCCAGACATCGAGTTTGACGCTTTCACCAGGAGCTGCGAGCGCAATGATGGCCGGCAAATCGCCTGAAGACACAATGGCCTGGCCGTTGACCTGGCGTATCACGTCACCGGGCAGCAGGCCGGCCTTGTCGGCGGGGCCGCCTTTGTCGACACCTGACACCAGCGCGCCCGCCGGTTTGTCGAGCTTGAAGGAGTCGGCAAAAGCCTGGTTGACTTCCTGCACGGCGATCCCCAGGCGCGCGTGCTCAACCTTGCCGGTCGCCACAATCTGGTCCTTGATCTTTGCGGCGATGTCAATTGGAATGGCAAACGACACGCCCTGGTAGCCGCCGCTGCGGCTGTAGATTTGCGAGTTGATGCCGACGACTTCGCCGCGCGCATTGAACAGCGGCCCGCCGGAATTTCCGGGGTTCACGGCGACATCGGTCTGGATGAAGGGCACAGCACTGTCGTCGGGCAGGGACCGGCCCTTGGCGCTGACCACGCCGGCCGTGACGGTGTTTTCAAAGCCGAAAGGTGAACCTATGGCGAGCACCCATTCACCAACCCGCAGCTCGCTGGTTTTTCCAAGCGTCACCACGGGCAGGTTTTTGGCATCTATGCGCAGCACGGCAATGTCGGTTTTCGGGTCGGTGCCCAGAACCTTGGCGCGGTATTCGCGGCGGTCTGTTAGTTTGACAGTGACTTCACTGGCGCCCTGCACCACATGTGCGTTGGTCAAAATGATGCCGTCGCTGCTGACGATAAAACCAGACCCCTGGCCACGCGTGGGGACCGCCTCCGACTGGCCCTGCCTGCCCGGGCGCTGACCCTTGCCAAAACCCTGGGCCTGCGGAAAGTGACGGAAAAATTCCAGAAAGGGATCGCTGGCAATGGCCTCGCTGTCCTGGTCGGCCTCGTCCTGCGCCTGGGCTGAATTGTCCGAGACCTTGGTCGAGCCTGTGACGCTGATGTTGACCACAGCCGGGCCATAGCGCTCAGTGATCAAGGGAAAGTCTGGCAAGGCCGTGCCGGCCGCGATACCGACGGACGCGCTTGTGGCCTGGGCTGCGAGCGCCGTGCCGTGTATGGCGTTGAAGGCTCCGACACCGGCGCCACCTATGGCGCCAGCGCTCAGCAGGGCAATCACAAGAGAGGTATTTTTAAGGGCTGCAGATTTCAAGGGGCGACTCCTTCAGTGGTGGATCCGCATGGCTGCGGCAAGCCACAACTGTGAGGTCGGCGCCTTAAGTGGGGCTTAAGGTGGGGCTTAAACAGCGGCGAGCCGACTCGCTCAGGCTGCCGCCCTGGCTAGATTTGAAAGCCCAGCCAGCGCACCAGTCCTTCAGCGATATCGCGCAGCAGTGAGGGTTGAACCGGATGAAATTCTCTTGCACGGCTGAAGTTTTCATCCATCCACTGCGCGACTTCGGCGATGTCCTGGTGTGCGTAGAACGCCACCATCAATTCAAAATTCAAAAACAGGCTGCGTGAATCAAGATTGACCGATCCGCACAAGGCCAGCGCCTGGTCCACCACAAGCGCCTTGGCATGCACCATGCCTGTTGCCAGGCGCACGTGCGCGCCGGCCGCGACCAGGTCGCGCAGCGCACGCGCGCGCGCAATATCCGCCAGCCTGTGGTTGGAGCGCGCCGGCAGCACGAGCTCCACCCGCACGCCGCGCCGCGCCGCCAGGCACAAGGCGGTCAGCAGGCTGTCATCTGGAACGAAATACGGTGTGACGGCAAGCACGCGCTGCTCGGCCCGAAACAGCGTGGTCAGCAACAGGCCGTAGACGGTGTCTTCTGCCTGGTCGGGGCCGCTGGGCACCAGTTGGGCATAGTGCTGGCGCGTGCTGTCTGCTGGCGCGGCAGGCTGGACGGCTTGCGTTTTCTTGTCGTCAACGTTGGCGGCGAGTCCCAGGCTGTAGCGCCAGTGACGGTTGAACAGCGCTTGCGCCTGCTGCGCCAGTGGGCCGTCTATTGAAAAGCTCAGGTCTGTCCAGGGCCGTTTGTGCGCCTGGCCAGAAAAATATTCTGCGGCCAGGTTGCGCCCGCCGCTCCAAAAGCGCTGGCTGTCGGCAATCACCAGCTTGCGGTGGTTGCGCAGGTTGCCACGACCGCGCAGCAAATTGAACAGCACTGGCATGGACCAGTGCACCTCGATACCAGCTGCCCGCAAGTGGCGCAGCTGCCTGGACGAGGTGCGCCAGCTGCCCACGGCGTCCAGCAGCAAGCGCACACGCACGCCTGCGGCGGCACGCTCTTCGAGCAAGCCCGCCACGCGCTTGCCAATGCTGTCGTTGCCAAGCACGTAGGTACACAGATCAAGCTGCGTTTGCGCGCTGTTGATCAGGCTTTCCAGCGCTTCCCAGGCGAGCTGACCGTGGGTCTGAAAGTCCAGTTTCTGACTGGACTGGGGTGCTGGCAGGCCCATGCCAGCCAGCGTGGCAATGGCGCAGCCTTGAACATCGTCTGTGTGCGAGAGTGGCGCAGGCGGGGGACGGCGCGTTGGCCTGGCAAACTTTCGCGTGCCCAACACGACAAACAGCGGCAGTCCGAGATAGGGCAGCAGCGTGATGGTCAGCACCCAGGCCAGGGCGGCCGACGGGTGGCGGTGTTGTCCGCTGGCATGCGTGCCGACGGCGTAAATCAGCAGGCCTGCGAAGACCAGCGCAATATGGATCAACAGGGCAAAAGGGTAACCGTCGGCGCTGGTCTGCATGCTAGGCAGCCGAGTCAAGAGCAGGCGCCGTGGCCATGCGCATCTGGACCCGCAGTCCACCCAGACGCTCCGATCGGTCCAGACTAAAGCCGGCGCCATGTCGGTCGGCAATGGTTTTGACGATGGCCAGGCCCAACCCACTGCCGGTTTCGGTGAGCGCGTCGTTGGCGCGAAAGAAGCGGTCAAACACGCGCAGCTGGGCCTCCTCGGCGATGCCGGGGCCGCTGTCTTCCACTGTCAGCACGGCCTGGCCTTCCACGACCTCAACGCTGATGTCTATCTGGCCTAAGGCGGGCGTGTACTTGATGGCGTTTTCCAGCAGATTTCTCAGCACCACGCGCAGGGCCTCAGGCTGACCCAGCACCCAGGCTGACTGATGGTTGTCCAGGCCCAGGTCCAGCTGCTTGAGCCTGGCCTGGGGCAGCAGGTCGGCTACGGTCTGCCGTACCAGCTCAAGCAAATCCAGTGTCTCAAATGGTGGCGCGTGGCTTGCACCTTCCTCGCGAGCCAGGACCAGCAGCTGCTCCACCAGCCGTATCGCCCGGTCTATGCCCTGGTTCAGCCGCGCAAGGTCGGCCTCATGCGTGGCGGACAGTTCGCCCTTGCGCGCTATGGTCTGGGCCTGAAGCTTCAGTGCCGTCAATGGCGAGCGCAGCTCGTGCGCTGCATCGGCGACAAAATTTTTCTGCGTGTCAAAGGCACGGCGTACCCGGTCAAACAACAAGTTGAGTTCATCAACCAGGGGGCGCACCTCGTCGGGCAGATCGTCATTGGCCAGCGGCGAAAAATCGTCAGCGGCCCGATTGGCCAGCTGACTGCGGGCCCGCGCTATCGGTGCCAGAGAGCGGTTGATCACCCACCACACTGCCAGCATCAACAAAAGGGTGAGCAAGGCAAAAGGAAGCAGCGCCTTGGCCGCCAGCGACCTGGCGCGCGTGCTGCGAGCGCTCAGGTCTTGCGCGATTTGTACGGTCTGCAAGGGCGTTTGCAGCGTGTACACGCGGTAGCGGTTGCCATTGGCCTGGACATCCGAGAAGCCCAGCACGGCACGCGGCGGCAAGGCGGAGTCTGTGGAGCGAAAAATCTGTGTGCCGTCTTGCCCCCAGATTTGCACATAAAGGTCAAAGTCAGTCGCCGCCTCAGCGCTTTCAAGCGGCAAGCCCAGCGGCACGCCGCTTCGCATGGCGCGTGCGACCTGCTGCAGATGATCGTCAAACATTGCATCGGCCTGCTGCAGTGCGCCACGGTAGACCGTGATGGCCTGCAGGACCGCAACCAAAAAAATGGCCAGCAGCACGAACCACAGCAGGCGTGCCCGCAGTGAATGCGAGGTTTGCGTTGTCATGGCTTGGGCACCAGATAGCCCAGGCCACGCACGGTTTGAATCAGTTCGGTGCCAAGCTTTTTGCGCACGCCGTGGATATAGACTTCCACTGCATTGCTGCTGACATCGTCCTTCCAGCTGAAAAGTTTTTCTTCGAGTTGGGTGCGGGAGAGCACGGCGCCGGGGCGCGCCAGCAAGGCTTCCAGAACCGCCCATTCACGGGCTGACAGCGACACCGGCTGACCATGCGCGGTAGCCTCGTGCGTGGCCGGGTTCAGGCTGATGCCTTTGTATTCAAACAGGGGCTCGGCCCGGCCTGCGCTGCGGCGCAGCAGGGCGCGCAGGCGGGCCAGCAGTTCCTCGGTGTCATAGGGTTTGAGGACATAGTCGTCGGCGCCGGCGTCCAGTCCGGCAATGCGTTCGCTGATGCCGTCGCGCGCCGTCGCAACCAGCACCGGAACTGCGTTGTGGCGTGCGCGAAGTGCGCGCAGCACATCCAGGCCGTCCCGCTTGGGCAAGCCGAGGTCTAGCAACACCAGGTCGTAGCACTCGGATTGCAGTGCCTGGTCAGCCATGCTGCCATCACGTACCCAATCGACTGCATAGTTCTCGGCGCGCAGCACTTGCAGCAAGGCCTCTCCGATCATGGTGTCGTCTTCAACCAGCAGTAAACGCATCGGTGCTCCGTGTCTCGGTCGTATCGAGTCCTGCAGTATGCAACGCGCGGCCAGCCAGTCTAAACCCGGGTGCAAGCGCCAGGGTTCAGCTGCGTGGCCGAAAAAGCAAGTCTTTCAGGCCAGCCGTGCCTGATGCCGCGCAATTTGCGCACGCACCTGCACCGGTGCAGTGCCACCGAGCGTATTGCGCGCGTTGAGAGAGCCGCGCAGGCTGAGCACGTCGTACACGTCTTTTTCGATTTTGCCGTTGAACTGCTGCAGTACTTCCAGGGGCAACTCCGACAGGTCCACGTTGTGGGAAATGGCGGCTTTCACGGCATGGGCGACGGCTTCGTGGGCATCGCGGAAGGGCAGGCCTTTTTTGACCATGTAATCGGCCAGATCAGTAGCCGTGGCGTAGCCGCGCAGGGCGGCGCTTTCCATGGCCTCTGGCCTGACCGTGATGCCGCCGGATCGCTCGCCCGTGGCCGCATCGATCTGGCCGCCAATCATCTCGGCAAAAATCCGCAGCGTGTCCTTGAGCGTGTCCACCGTGTCAAACAGCGGCTCCTTGTCTTCCTGGTTGTCCTTGTTGTAGGCCAGCGGCTGGCCTTTCATGAGCGTGATGAGCCCCATCAGATGGCCGACGACCCTGCCGGTCTTGCCGCGCGCGAGTTCGGGCACGTCCGGGTTTTTCTTTTGCGGCATGATGGACGAGCCGGTGGTGAAGCGGTCGGCGATCTTGATAAAGCCAAAGTTCTGGCTCATCCACAAAATCAGTTCTTCGCTCATGCGGCTGATGTGCACCATGCACAAGGTGGCGGCAGCCGAAAATTCAATCGCGAAGTCACGATCGCTCACGGCGTCCAGGCTGTTCTGGCAGACGCAGGGCAGGCCTTGCGCATCGACCATGCCCAGTGTTCTTGCGACCCGTTCCCGGTCCAGCGGGTAACTGGTGCCCGCCAAGGCGGCTGCGCCCAGCGGCAGGCGATTGACCCGGCGGCGCACTTCCTGCATGCGCTCGGCATCACGCGAGAACATCTCCACATAAGCGAGCATGTGGTGGCCAAAACTCACGGGTTGGGCCACCTGTAGATGGGTAAAACCCGGCAGTATGACTTCTATGTTTTTCTCGGCCACATCGACCAGGGCTTTTTGCAGGTCTGTGAGCAGGTCGGCAATCAGGTCAATTTCTCCGCGCAGCCAGAGCCGCACGTCGGTTGCGACCTGGTCGTTTCTGGAGCGGCCGGTGTGCAGGCGTTTGCCGGCGTCGCCCACCAGCTGGGTCAGGCGTGCCTCAATGTTCAGGTGCACGTCTTCCAGGTCCAGCTTCCAGTCAAAAGCGCCGGACTCGATTTCTGCGCTGATCTGTGCCATGCCGCGCTTGATGGCCGCATGGTCATCGGCCGCAATGATGCTCTGCGCGGCCAGCATGTCGGCATGCGCCAGTGAACCCGTGATGTCGGCCTGCCAGAGGCGTTTGTCAAAAAATACGCTGGCGGTATAGCGCTTGACCAGATCACTCATGGGTTCTGAGAACAAGGCAGACCAGGCTTGGGATTTTTTGTCGAATTGATTCACGTCGGGCTTTCTTAACTAGCGGTCACGGCCGGCGGCAGGCGGCGCGGCGAGCCAGGGCAGGGTGCGTTATTCTGGACAGGTGGTGCCAGGCGCGGTTTAAATGGTTTGGCAGGCGCTAGCTTATACGCCGCGACCAATGCAATACTCAAGCGGTATATTTTATCTGTGCATCAGGCCGAGGCTAAAACTTGACCTGGACTGCGGAAATAGACTCAAACCTGGCCAGCCAGACCCTTTGAAAACAGCATGAAGCCTTCGTCCGATCAAAGCCAGTTCGGTGAGTCCACGTTATTGGGCAGCCTGTTACCTGCAGAAGAGGTAACGGCCGGCTTGCTGGCCGACGTCAGCATGTTTGACGCCTGTCATGTGGGTGTGGTGCTGCGCGCGGTGTTGTTTGTCGAGGCGGTGGTCGGGGTGGGGGCGATGTTTGGCGCCGCGCAGCCCATGGAGTGGCTGCTGCGGTTTTCCTTGCTCACCGGTGGCGTGCTGCCTGCCACGCTGGGCTGGCTGATCGCTGCCTGCGCACTCAAGCATGTCTTGAACCGCCTGAATCCCCGAAACCAGTGGCTTGCTGGCACGGCTCTGGGCGCGCTTGCGGGCTTGTATGGTTGCGCCTTGCTGTCTTTTATGGGTTTGCTGCAGCCGGCGCCATGGGTCGCCAGCGCGCTTGCCGGTGCGTTGCTGTCGGCCATGCTGCTGGCAGGTCTTTTCTGGCGTGCCAAGGCGCGCATGCCGGCTGCTACCACCGCACGTCTGGCCGAGTTGCAGTCGCGCATACGCCCGCACTTCCTTTTCAACACACTCAACAGTGCAATTGCCCTGGTGCGCGCTGAGCCGCGCAAAGCCGAGGCCGTGCTGGAGGATTTGAGCGAGCTTTTCCGCCACGCGCTGGCTGATCCCGCCGAGTCTGTCACGCTGGGGCAGGAGATCACGCTGGCCAGACGCTATCTGGCGATTGAAGAAATTCGCTTTGGCGAGCGCTTGCGGGTCAGCTGGAATCTTGACCCTCAGGCCGAGCAGGCCAAGTTGCCGCCTTTGCTGCTGCAACCTTTGGTGGAAAACGCCATCCGGCATGGTGTGGAGCCCAGCGCTACAGGCGCACAAGTCAAGATATCAACGCTGCGGCGCGGCGGCAAGGTGGTGGTCAAGGTCACCAACACCACGCCAGCGGGGGTCGGTGAGCGCGGCCATGGACTGGCGCTGGCCAATGCGCGTGAGCGTTTGCTGCTGCTGCATGATGTGCAGGCGCGTTTTCAAACCGTTTTCAAGGACGGTGTTTTTCAGGTGCGGCTGGAGATACCTTTATGAGACTCAGAGTTCTGTTGGTCGACGACGAGGCGCTGGCGCGCGCGCGGCTGCGCACCTTGCTGGCAGATTGCAATTCCCCGCAGGCTGATGTGCTGGCCGAGGCCGGCAACGCGGTGCAGGCCATGACGGCCTTGCAGCGCGACAAGTTTGATCTGGTGCTGCTGGATATCCACATGCCTGGTACCGACGGCGTGACACTGGCACGCAATATTTCCAACCTGAGCGAGCCGCCTGCGGTGGTGTTTGTGACGGCCCACTCCGAGCACGCGGTGCAGGCTTTTGATGTCAGCGCGACCGACTACCTGACCAAGCCGGTGCGGCTCGAACGCCTGCAGCAGTCGCTACAAAAAGTAGAGCGGCTTGTGCAATCGGGGCGAGCCAGAACGACTGATACGCCTGAAGAAACACTGATTATTCAGGACCGCGGCCGGACCGAGCGCGTGCCCTTGTCCGAGGTCTTGTACCTCAAGGCCGAGCTCAAGTACATCACCGTGCGCACCGCGGTGCGAAGCTATATTCTTGACGGCTCACTCAGTGAGCTGGAAGAAAAATACCCGTCCTATTTCATGCGTGTTCATCGCAACGCCCTGATTGCCAGACGCGCGGTCAGAGCGCTGGAAAAACACTTTGATCCGGAAGAAGGTGACGGCTGGGCTGTGCGCCTGAACGGCATTGACGAATTGCTGGCGGTCTCGCGCCGCCAGCTGAGCGCGGTGCGCGAGGTGGTTGCTTCGTAAGGCGCATTGCTGATGCAGTGATCCGGCAGCGGTGAGGGCCGCTGTCCTACAGCTTGACCTGGGCTCCACGGTTTGAATACTTTGAAAGCTGATAGCCTGGTCCGTCCATGCGTCAATTTCCTTGTTTACAACCGTCGGCGAAGGCTATCCCTTAGCGTTTGTGCCTGAAAAATCTACGCTGGCATTTGCTGAAGAAAGCCGCATGAGCATTGATCCGAGCCGCAGCGCTGCGCAGCCAGACTGCGTTGATGAGCCCGCTCTGACCGAGCTGCCTGCGGCTGACGCTGCCGTGGCGCGATCTCCGAGTGGTGCGGAGCCTGTGTTGCTGCATATGCCGGTCAGCATACGCAGCCTTTCCCTGGTTCTGCTGACCATCTTTGCAGGCCTCTTTGTATTGCGCTGGGCGCAAGCCGTGTTTATTCCTCTGATGCTGGGCCTGACGTTCAGCTATGCGCTGTCACCGCTGGTCAACTGGCTGGAATCGCGGCGTGTCCCGCGCTGGCTGGGCGCTGCCTTGCTGCTGATCGCTATTTTCAGCGCCATGGGGACCGCCGCTTACTCACTGAGCGATGAAACGGTTCGTCTGGTCGAGTCGCTGCCTGCTGCTGCACAAAAATTCAGACAGACCATCAAGGCGCGGCGTGACAACTCCGAGAGCACGCTTGAAACCGTGCAAAAGGCCGCCGCGCAAATTGAGCAGGCAACGCAGGACGGCGCGCCGCCCCTGGCGCCTGGCAACAGCCGAGGCGCGATGCGGGTGGTGATCGAGCCGACCCGCTTCAACATCAAGGACTACCTGTGGAGCGGTACCCTGGGGCTGGCCACGCTGGTGGGCCAGGTCACAGTGGTTGTTTTTCTGACCTACTTTTTGATGGTGTCCGGCGACACCTTCAGGCGCAAGTTGATCAAGCTCACAGGGCCTGGGCTGGCCAAGAAGAAAATCACCTTGCAGGCGCTTGATGAAATCACTGTCCAGATTCAGCGCTACTTGCAGGTGCAGCTGTTCACGAGCGCCTTGGTTGGTCTGTTGGCGGGCGTGGCGCTACGCATCATTGGGCTGGAGAATGCGGCGGTCTGGGCTATTGCCGCAGGTGTCTTCAATCTGGTGCCTTATGTCGGCTCACTGGTCACTGCAGCTGCGTCCGGTCTGGTGGGCCTGCTGCAGTTCGGTTCACTAAACATGGCATTTGTCGTTGCCGGTGCATCGCTGTTCATACACACCATTGTGGGGAACCTGGTCACACCCTGGCTGACCAGCCGGGCCAGCCGTATGAACCCGGTGGCTGTGTTTGTCGGGCTGCTGGCCTGGGGCTGGCTCTGGGGTGTTTGGGGATTGCTGCTGGGTGTTCCCGTTCTGATGATCGTGAAATCAGTCTGCGACCGAGTGGACGACCTCAAACCGGTGGGCGAATTTTTGGGTTCGTGACGATTGACACAGGTGGTCACCAGTCCAATTACGTAGGAGCGCACCTACGACTGACGCTGAAACTGTCTTGTTCAGCGCGCAGTTTTCCAGATCCACCATGGATGGCATGTACCCATGCCTTCTACAAGACCAAGACGTCCTGCACAAAATAATCAAGTCATCTGGGGGCGTGGCAAGGCGCGCCTCTTTCAGGGTGCTGTGTGTGCTGGCTCTGGGCTTGACTGGCCAGTTGGTCTTGGCAGACAACTTAGAATTGCCGTCACCACAGCAAACCGAGATCGCGCAAAAGCGCATGTCGCCGGACGTGCGTCAGGTAGTGCACTGGGTGATTGCTTCTGCTGACAACCAAAACCTGCCGTTTGCTGTTGTCGACAAGGTATCGGCGAATGTATTTGTTTTCAACAGTCATGGAGAGCTTCTGGGCGCCGCTGCGGTATTGCTAGGCCTGGCGACCGGTGACGACTCCGTGCCTGGCATAGGCCAGCGCAAGCTGGCCAGCATTCAGCCGTATGAGCGCACCACGCCGGCTGGACGATTTGTCGCAGCGCTTGACCACAACATCAGTGGGTCTGAGGTGCTGTGGGTGGACTACGACACTGCAGTTTCCATGCATCCGGTGATCACCAGCAACGTCAAGGAGCAGCGGGCCCAGCGCCTGGCAACGCCGAGCCCGCTGGACAACCGCATCACTTATGGCTGCATCAATGTGCCGGCCGGCTTTTTCGCCAATGTGATTCACCCGGCCTTTGCCGGCACCAGTGGCATCGTCTATGTGCTACCCGAGACCCGCCCACTGAAAAAGGTTTTTACCTCTTACCAGGGTGACCCTGCCTTGGTGATGGCCGGCGTAGCGTCTCAAAAATCCTAGTGTCCAGCGGGGTAGGTGCCCGCCTACGGTCAGACGCTGCGAACGCCCGCTGCTTTTGCGCGCGCCAGACCGCATGATGGTTGTGACAGTGACAGCAGGTCATTAACACCACCCGAGCGCACAGCGTGCGTGCGGGCAACTCGGGAAGGACTTCATGCAAGTTTTTTTAAACAGCGATCCGCACGTCGATGGGCGTCACCAGATGTCCGAGCATTTAACGCTGGTCGTTAAAGAGGGACTGGCGCGTTTTGGTGAGCACATCACGCGCGTGGAAGCGCACATCGCGGATGTCAACAACCCTCTGAAGTCCAGTCCCGACGAAATTCAGTGCACGCTGGAAGCCAGGCTGGTCGGCCTGGACCCTGTCGTGGTCAAGGAGCGTGCCGGCAACCCGCATCAGGCCATACAGGGCGCTGTTGGCAAGCTCAAGCGCGCGGTTGCCACTGTGCTGGAAAAGCACGATCCGCGTCGCGACGCGGCCCGGCCGGACGAGGCGCTTTGAGCGCCTGGCCACACCCACTGACGCCGGCAACGCCGACGTGCCGACTCTTTTCAACCTTATTCACGATAGATTTCACATGCATGCATTTTTTTAAAACGCGCTGGCTTTGTGCGTCCTGATCCTGGCGGGTCAGGCTTTCGCACAGTTCGTCTTTTATGAAGGCGAGAACTTCCAGGGCCACTTTTTAACGCGCAAAACCAGATCGATGATTTCACGCGCTACGGTTTCAACGACCGCGCCTCTTCGGCCGGCGTTGCGTTGTGCTGCGGCCGGGGCGCTACCCCTCGCTGGTGGCCATGGGCATGAATGACCGTGTTTCATCGGTGCGCGCCATGGGTGTGGACGCCCGGGTCAGTGATGACCGCTATGCGCCAGCTTCGCCCATGGTTTATGACAACCGCCGACGTGGTGAAGAGCGGCTGTACGAGGTCAACGTCACGTCGGTACGCGCCGTGGTGGGGCCGGCTGAGCAGCGCTGCTGGGTCGAGCGCCAGCCAGCCGCCGCAGCGACTGCTAATGTTAACGTCGGCGGCGCTGCCGCAGGTGCCATGGTGGGCTCCAATATCGGGCGAAACAATGCCGGCCAGCAGGCTGCGACCCAGGACGTTCAGCGCTGCGCCAGCCAGCCCAGCCAGGCCCAACCAGCCTACTGGGACGTGACTTACAACTTCCGCGGCCAGGAGCACCGTGTGCAGATGACAACTCAGCCGGGCGCGACGCTGACTGTCAACGGCCAGGGCGAGCCGCGCTCCTAGTCCTGAAAGGGGCCAGGACGGACCTGGCCCCTTGTATTTTCAAATGCCTTTATAGCTGCAAGCGCCCTGAGTAAGGGTGCTCGCAGCTATAGATTCAATAGCGTCTTGATCTTCAGCCCAGGCTTGCCGGCCTAGGGTTTGGTGATGAAGCGGATCGCGCTTATCAGTGGATAGCTTTTGTCGTCGGCAGCCTGAAAGCTGTCTGCTACTGTGAACTCCACTTCCAGGGCTTGGGCCTGCCCAGCCCCTTGCAGGCTCACGCAGGGCGAGCTGAAGTAACGCCCGGTGCTGCCCGTGGGCAGGGAAAAGCAGGAGATTGCCTCCTTCTTGTAGACAAGCGACGAACTGCCCAGTGCGTCGGCGACATCCTGCATGGGGTAGCTGTTGCCCTCGCCGACGGCAATCGTCAGCTCAGGCTTGAGCGCCACCGGGCCACCAGTCGCGCTGACGCGCACTTCGTCGGCCAGCACTTTTTGCCAGGCCTCGGCCGAATTGTTCTGCAGTGCCAGCGGGATGTCCTTCCAGACTGAATCGCGGTATCTTCTGAGCAGCAGGGCACGCTCGTCAGCAGCCTCGCGCATGAGCTGCTGGGTTGAATTGAGCAAAAGCTGCGGGATGTCGCTCAGGCTGGCAACCAGTTTGCTACAACTGTCGTCGCTGACCCGATAGGCCAGTTTGGAGTTCCAGCTGCTGTCCCTGAGATAGGCATAAGCCACGGCCATGCGGTCAAACCGATTCAGGCCCAGGTCTGCCAGTCGGGCCGGCAGCGTGCGGCAAAACACCTGCAGCGAGTCAACCTTGTCGTCCGTATAGCTTTTTTGGAGTGCTGCGTCCTGCTCTATGGCCGTGCGTATGGTGGTTGCGGGCTCTACGAACGAGACCCGGGTTTTGCTGATGTCCACGGGCTCCTTGGGAATGCCTTCGCGCTTGCCCTTGCCGATCAGGGATTCAATCTGCTCGTATTTCAGTGACAGCAACACTTCTTCCGGACCCTGACTGGGTTGCACCACGAGGTCTATTCGTTCGGTCGTGTACGGATTGAAGGCAAACTCCTGCGGCTGGCGTTTGGCGGTGCTTAAAAGCTTCTCCACCGCGCTGTCCAGCTTGGCGGCCTGAGACGAATAATCCTTG
Organism: Comamonadaceae bacterium; assembly: GCA_947443645.1. Taxonomy (GTDB): domain Bacteria; phylum Pseudomonadota; class Gammaproteobacteria; order Burkholderiales; family Burkholderiaceae_C; genus Polaromonas. The sequence goes on from CANEXF010000008.1 coordinate 71,927, forward strand.
ATCGCCAGTGGCGCCAGAACACCGCCACCGGCGCCAAGCTTGGCGGCAATAGCCAGTGCCTCAACTGCTGTTTGAATCACCTGGCTGTCCACATTGGTGGCCTGCGCCGATTCCAGCCGCACCGCGAGGTCATTGTTTGCCTCGAAGTAGGGCGTCAGAATGACGTTGTGCAGCTCGACGGTGTCGGTATTGCCGTCGCGCGTGGCGTAAAGCAGCTGCTGCTTGGGCGGACTGGCATTCGGGAAATTCAGCGGCTGCGCGACGATGAGCAGCGTGGAGCGTGTGTCCCACAGGTAGTTGGCAAGCTTTCTGGCCGCGATTTTCAGCGGGCTGCCGTCCTCCGGCTTGAGCTCGAAAGTCGGACTGACAGGCGACTGGCCGACCAGCCGTATGTAGCCGTCGCCCATACTGGCCAGTGGCTGCGGCCGCGCTACTGGAACCGCCTTGATGGCCGACTGTGTGATGACCGGTTTGCTGGGTGTCGCCGCGCTGGCGACCGGCACGGGTGGCGCGGGTGTCAGCCGAGCCTTCTCACCAGGGGCTGCGCAGCCCGCCAACAGACAAAGTGGCAGCAGAAAAACGCTGAAGCATTTCATGGCTAACTCCGTGTAGCGGCCGCGCGCCAGCTTGCGCATGACTGTGGACAAGCAGGGTTTCTAATACTGGTTGGCTTGGACCGTCACCTTTATACGCCTCAAGTGCTGCCGACTCAAGCCGTCCCGGCCATGGCCGTGCGGGCAGTTCCAGCCCTGGCAGGGCTCAAAATCAAAAAGTATTTTGGGCTTCTAGCGCCTGCTGACAGTGCGCTGGCAGCTATTGATTTAATAGTAATCACAGTTTTCGAGCAAGGCTGCGTCAGCGCTGCGCGTTCAAAAGTGCGGCGGCAAGTCATCGCGCAGGTTGCGCGTCGCACCAGCGCCCCCGTCATTGGCCGGCTGGCGGAGTTCTGCGACTTCACGCAGCAGCGTGTCGATCTGCTGCTGCTGGCGGATGATGACCTGGTCAAGCTGCTCCAACAGGTCTTCGGTAAATGTCGCCTTGATCTCCAGGTCAACGAGGCGCTGCTCAATGTCATCGGCTCGCGGCGTGGTGTGGTGCGTGTCGTTCAGGTGTTCCATGACGCTATTGGACCTGAATCCGCACGCCTGGTGCGCGCTGATCGCTGGATCGCGGCACTTGCGCGCTGAACTGCAGGGCCGACAACTACACTGAAGCACCGCCTGAGCGACCGCTCGCGCCCTGGTTCACGCCTTATTTTTTCGTCCAATTTCACGCCGCACTGCCCGTCATGGAAATATTCACTCTTCTCACGCTGATCGCCCTGGGCGCATACACCCTCAAATCACGGTACCAAAACCGGCGCATCGCGCTGCTGGGGCGGCATCTTGGCAAGTACCAGATCGAAAAGCTGATGGAGACCTTGATGCAAGGCTATGCCCGGGCGCTCGCCGAGCCTGATGCAGAGCGCCGCGCGCAGATATGGACGCTTTTGAACACCAGCGAGCTGGCGCTCAGTGAGGAGTTCAATCGCTTTGCCAATGATTTTTCCAGGGTCGACGAGGCCGACGCGCGCGTGAGCAAACTGGCTTTCGCCATTCCGCATGCCGACAAACTTTTCCCCCGTGCCACCTTCGATCTTCGTCGGGTCTTCGCAGTGCATGCGCAAGGCATACGTCAGGCGGTGAGCAACCGCCTTGAGCAAAGCGCCAAGGGCAAGGCTTTCACGCTGTCCGCCGAAATGTTTTTGATGCAGCACACCTGCCACTGGTTTTGCCGGTCCAAAACGGTGGCCTCTGCGCGCATGCTGGCCGCGCACCAGACCTCTTACGCCAAGCTGCTGGCGTCGCTGGCGCCCGAGACGCGTCAGGCCTATGAGCTGGTGCTAGCTGCGTGATGGTGCTTTGAGCCCTGTCGGCCCATGACCACAGCAGGCCCGGCCCGGCGCGAAATCTGCAAGCTCTGCCTGCGCGCCAGGAGCGCCTGCATTTGCCAGTGGATCACGCCGATTGCCCATCAGGTTGAGGTCTTGATCCTGCAGCATCCGCTGGAGCTGACTTGCGCCAAGGGTAGCGCGCGACTGTTGCATCTGTGCCTGCCGCACAGTCGCCTTGTGCCCGGTGAATTGTTTCCTGACGACAGCTTGCTGAACGCGCCATTTGCTTTGCCGCCAGGCTCGGTTGGCGTGCAGCCCAGCCGGCAACTGCTGCTCTTGTATCCCGAGACAGCACAGGACCAGGCGCTTGGCCTTCCCGCAGCGCCGGCATTGACGCCTGCCATGCTGCAGGACCCGTCAAAACTGCGCCTGGTTGTGCTCGACGGCACCTGGCGCAAGAGCCGCAAGATGCTCTGCCTCAACCCGGCGCTGCAGCGCCTGCCGCGTTTGTCACTTGAGGACTTGCCGGCCTCGAGTTACCGCATACGCAAAGCCCATAGACCGGATCAGCTCTCCACCCTGGAGGCGACCTGCGCTGCGCTCATGCGGCTCGAAGGCCGCACCGCGCCATTCGAGCCGCTGCTCAAGGCCTTTGATGGCTTCGTCGCGCAGCAGCTGGCGCGTCGCTTGCCGTCGCCTGAAACGCTCGCCCATCCAGACAGCTGACGGGTTGTGTCTTATGGTTGCGGGCGCAACTATTTATGCAAAACTAGGGAAAACACTTGGTTGCGGGCGCAACTATTTAACCTATATTTGCGCTGACATCAGCTCCACAACCGCATCACGCACTATTCAACAGCTGCACCGAAAAAGGATTGCAATGCCTAAATTTTTCCGCCTGTCCGTACAATTTTTGGCGACAACGCTGCTCACTGCGGCGGCTTGGGCGCAGACCTATCCCAACCACCCCATCGAGTGGGTGGTCCCCTACCCGGCTGGCGGCGGCACCGACATCGTGGCGCGTGTTTTAAGCCAGCCCATGAGTGCGGCCCTGGGCCAACCCATCGTCATCGTGAACAAGCCTGGCGCGGCCACCAACATAGGTGCCGATTACCTGGCGCATTCAAAGCCGGACGGCTATGTGCTGATGTCGGCCGACACGGCCACGCTGGCGGCCAATCCCTTCATGTACAAAAAGCTCAGCTACAGCGCGGAAAAGGATTTTTCGCCGATTGGGCTGACAGTGCGCTTTCCACTGATTCTGGTGGTCAATCCAAGTGTGCCGGCCAAGAATTTCAAGGAATTCAAGGCCTGGGTCAACAGCCAGGCCAATGGCGCCAACTACGCCACGCCCGGCGCCGGCAGCCCGCACCACCTGGCTTCTGAGTTGTTTCGCGACATGACCGGCTTGTCACTGACCCATGTGCCTTACCGCGGTGCAGCGCCTGCTGTGCAGGACGTTGTTGCGGGCCAGGTGCCGTTCATGTTTGTAGATACCGCCAGCGGCTACCAATTTATCAGCAGCGGCAAGCTCAGGCCCATCGGTGTGGCGAGTCTCAAACGGGTGAAGAACTTCGAAACCATCCCGACACTCGCCGAGCAGGGTCTCAAGGGCTTTGAAGCCTATGCCTGGCAAGGTCTGGTAGTGCCTGCAGGCACGCCACAGGATGTGGTCGAAAAACTCAACAAAGCCTTGCTGGCAGCGTTGGACACCACCGCCATCAAGGCCAGGCTGCAGGTTCTCGGGCTGGAGTCCACGCCCAGCAGCCCGGCGCAGATGGCCGAGTTCGCCAGCGACGAGCGCGCCAAATGGGGCCCGGTCATCAAGGCCAGTGGCATCAAGGTTGACTGAGGGCGCACTGCCATGGCCAGACACACTGACGCTGAATCCAGCCCTGGCCTGAGCCAGGCAGAGCGGATCGCCGATGCGCCTGTCAGTCTTGACAGGACATTGAGCTATCGGCTGCATTTGCTGCACAAGCTGACCGATCAGGAAAGCCAGCGTGCCTATCCGCTGGCAACCGGTCTGTCACTCAGTGATGGGCGCTGCCTGGCGACGATAGGGACTTTTGAGCCCTTGTCGGTCAATGCGCTGGCACGCCAGGCCAACCTGAACAAAGGGCAGGCCAGTCGCGCTGCGCAGGCCCTGGTCGAGCAGGGCCTGGTGCGCAAGCTTGACCATCCGGACGACGGCCGCGGCGTGACGCTGACGCTGGCCACCAAAGGTAGAAAAGTCTGGCGCCAAACCATGGCCATGGTTGCTGCACGCAACCAGGAGATTTTTGGTTGCCTGAGCCCGGATGAACAAGACCAACTCAGTACCTTGTTTGACCGTCTGATCGCCCGTGCCGAGCAAGCGCCTGGCGCTTAGCTCATGTGATCTCCAGCCCTTGAGTCAAAGGCCGATTGATCGGCACAGACCCACCCTTTTATTTTTAATAGCTTGCTTCATCTTGCGCGTACTCCGGGCGCTGCCCCGGCCGCGCCGTTTCAGCGCCAGCGCATCGCCTTAAAAAACGTTCATACCCGCCATTCAAATTCCCAAAAGGACAAACGCATGCATCAACCCCTTACCGTGCCCAGGCGTTCGATCTATTACACCTACAAGGTCTACCAGCCCTGGTTGCCTTCGGCCCACGCTGCGCAAGAGCGGAAAAAAGTCGTGATTGTCGGTTCCGGCCCGGTCGGCCTGACCACTGCGCTTGAACTGGCGCGCCATGGCGTGCCCTGCGTGGTGCTGGAGTCCGAGCTTCAGGTTTCAGAGGGCAGCCGTGCCATCGTGTTTACCCGCCGCTCCATGGAAATTCTGCAGCAGGTCGGTGTCGCAGAACGCGTCACGCAAAGCGGTCTGCCCTGGCGCTTTGGCAATTCCTATTACCGCGGTCAGCAGGTCTTCCGGATGGAAGCCCCGCACGACGAAGATGATCGCTTTTTTCCCATGATCAATCTGCAGCAGCAGTATCTTGAGGAATACCTGGTGGACGCGGCGCTGGCCCACCCGCTGATTGATTTTCGCTGGGGCAATCGCCTGTCAAAAGTCACGCAGGGCCAGGGTTTTGCGACGCTGGAGATCGACACGCCGGAAGGCGCTTACGCGCTGGAGTCTGACTGGGTCATCGCTGCCGATGGCGCCCGTTCGGGCATACGCAGCATGATGGACCTGAAAATGGAAGGCGCCTCTTATGAAGGTCGCTTTGTGATTGCCGACATCCGCATTGATTTGCCCTTGCCCACTGAGCGGCTGGCCTTTTTTGATCCGGACTGGAACCCCGGCAACACCGTGCTGATGCACCGTGAGCCGCACGGCATCTGGCGTGTGGACTACCAGTTGCCGGCCAATGAAACGCCCGAGCAGGCCTTGACGCCGGCGGCCCTCAAAACGCGTATTGATGCGCTGATGACGCAAATCGGTCACGCTGGAAAATCATGGGAGATGGACTGGTGCTCGGTTTATTCGGCCCGCACCCTGACCTTGCCCGACTATGTTCATGGCAGCGTGGTGTTCACTGGCGACGCGGCCCACCTGTTGCCCATCTTTGGCGTGCGCGGCGCCAACACCGCGTTTCAGGATGCGCAGTCGCTGGCCTGGCATTTGGCCTATGTCGTCAAGGGCCTGGCACCTGAAAAATTGCTTGCCAACTACAGCCGGGAGCGCGTGGGTGCCGCCCGCGAAATCATTGAGGAGGCTGGCAAGAGCACGCGCTTCATGACGCCGCCGACACGCGGGTTTCGACTGCTGCGTGATGCCGTGCTGTCGCTGTCACTCACGCAGGCCTTTGTGCGGCCGCTCTACCACTGGCGTACTTCGCGTCCGCATGCCTACACGGATTCCGCGCTCAACAGCCAGGGCGACGACAACCTGCTGTTCAAGGCTGGCCCTGGCCATGGCGAGCCGCCACAAAATATCCGTCTGGCGCCGAACGACTATCTGCTAGACCACTTGGGCGGTGGCTTTGATCTGCTTTATTTCACCGACGACACGGCGATTCCCGCCGCGCTGATCGAGGTCGTGGCGCAGCTGCGCGCCAAGGGCGTGGCGCTGCGTGTGATCGCTGTGGGCGCGCGGCAGCCGGTAGCCGGCGCGGAAAAAACCTTCGCCGACAGCGATGGCCACTTCCGTCAGCGCTATGGCGTGCTGGCCAAGGGTGCTGCTTATTTGCTGCGCCCTGACCAGCATGTCTGCGCGCGCTGGATGACGCTGGACGCGACCCGGCTGCAAGCCGCCCTGAACACTGCCCTGGCCCAATAAGAGGAAATGACCATGACACCCATCCCTGCGCTGACCATGCCTGGCCTGGAGACTGTTTTCGATGCGCTCGCCAGCGCGATAGACCTGGCGGGTCCGGAGAAAGCCGAACTCTTTCTCGTGAAGCTGGCCTTGCTGAATGCCAATGCCTTGGGCGACGCCCAGGTGTTCGAGCGTCAGATCAAAAGCGCCTTGAACGATCTTTAAGAAATTCCCCAACCCTCTTTGCGCCTCATTCATCAACCCAACTTCTTCTCATCATGCTTGTCAAAAAAATTCACCACGTCGCTTATCGTTGCATCGATGCCAAGCAAACCGTCGAATGGTATGAAAAACACCTGGACATGAAGTTTGTGCTGGCCATCGCAGAAGATGAGGTGCCTTCGACCAAGGCGCCTGATCCCTATATGCATGTCTTTCTGGATGCAGGGCAGGGCAATGTGCTGGCCTTCTTTGAACTGCCCGGTCAGGCGCCCATGGACCGTGACAACAACACCCCGTCCTGGGTTCAGCATCTGGCGCTGGAAGTTGAATCTGTCGATGCCTTGATCGCCGCCAAGGCCAGGCTGGAAGCCGCCGGTATTGAGGTGCTGGGGCCGACTGACCACACCATTTTCAAGTCGATTTATTTTTTCGATCCCAATGGCCACCGGCTCGAGCTCGCTGCCAACACCGGCACGCCCGCGATGATGAAAAAGCTCGACGAGGTCAAGTGGCCCATGATCGAGGAGTGGGCCAGGACCAAGCGCGCACCCAAGCATGCCGCGTGGATGCACGACGGCAGCCTGCGCCAAGGAGGCCTTGATGACGCTACGCAATGAAACACATGACCCGGCTTTGCGCAGCTGGGTGGCATCGGCCAATTCGGCTGGGGCAGATTTTCCGATCCAGAACCTGCCTTTTGCAGTCTTTCGTCGCCAAGGTACGGCTGAGGCCTTCCGTGGTGGCGTGGCGATAGGTTTGGAAATTCTGGACCTGGCTGCAGTGGCTGCCAGCGGCGTGCTGCACGGCAGCGCGCAAGCGGCGGCGCAGGCCGGCGGCCAGGACAGCCTGAACAGTTTGATGTCGCTGGGCCCACAGGCCTGGTCGGCCTTGCGCCTGGCTTTGTCACAGGCCTTGCGAGAAGGTGCAGCCTTGCAGGCAACGCTGGCCGCATGCCTGGTGCCTCAGGCCAGCGCCGAGTTTGCGCTGCCTGCGCGCATAGGCGACTACACCGATTTTTATACATCGATTCATCATGCAACCAATATCGGCAAGCAATTTCGCCCGGACAACCCATTGCTTCCCAACTACAAATGGATGCCGATTGGCTACCATGGCCGCGCCTCAAGCATTGGCGTGTCCGGTCAGAGCTTCAGGCGTCCGGTGGGTCAGACTTTCCCGCCAGGCGCGACGCAACCGCTTGTCGGCCCCTGCAAACGTCTGGACATGGAGCTTGAAATAGCTGTCTTCATAGGCCCCGGTAACGCGGCTGGTGAGCCGGTGGACATGGCGGACGCCGAAGACCATGTGTTCGGCCTGTGCCTGCTCAACGACTGGTCCGCGCGTGATATCCAGGCCTGGGAATACCAGCCGCTGGGCCCCTTTCTGTCCAAGAATTTCGCCACGACCTTGTCGCCCTGGGTCGTGACGCTGGAAGCCCTGGCACCTTATCGCTTGCCCTTTACCCGGCCAGAAGGTGATCCGCAACCTTTGCCCTATCTTGACTCAGCGGCCAACCGCAACCACGGTGCGTTCGACGTTGAGCTTGAAGTATTGCTGCAAACCCAGCGCATGCGCGACCAGGGCCAGCCGGCGGCCCACCTGGTGCAGACCAGTTACCGCCATGCCTACTGGACCATCGCCCAGATGGTGGCGCACCACACCGTCAATGGCTGCAATCTGCAGGCTGGCGATGTTTTTGGGACCGGCACCCTGTCGGGTCCCACCCTGGACCAGGCTGGTGCCCTGATCGAGTTGACCATGGGCGGCAAGCAGCCGCAGACGCTGGCCAACGGCGAGACACGCACTTACCTGGAAGACGGCGACGCCGTGGTGATTCGCGGCTGGTGCGACAAACCAGGCGCTGCACGCATAGGCTTTGGCAGCTGTGTTGGCACAGTGTTGCCGGCGCGACCCTGCTGAGTCCAGCGCTTAGTCTCCGAGGTCGACAAGGCCAGCCAGGCGCACGCCAGCCGGCGCCTCGTGGTGGGCGAGCAGGCAGGCGCGGGTGGGATGGTCGGCGGCGGCCTGCAGGCGGCTGAGCACAAAGTTGATGGATGCCTTGTCGAGCGCTGCAAAGGGATCGTCGAGCAGCATGACTGCGGCGCCCGAGGCGAAGGCCGCTGCCAGCCAGACCTTGCGCTTGCTGCCTGTTGACAGCATGTAAAGCGGCTTGTCCAGATGCGGCGCGAGGCCCAGGCCATCGACCAGCTCCGCCAAGGCGCTACCGTCCAAGGCGGCGTGCTTGCCGCGCAATGCGAAGTAGGCCGTAGCCGTGATCTGATCGAAGTCTTCAGACCGCGCATCTATCCAGCACAGCTGCTGTCGGTAAGCCTGTGGCTGGTCTTGCAGGCCAACGCCATGGATCGACAGCAGTCCTTGCTGGGCTGGCTGCACGCCGCCCAGCAGCCGCAGCAGCGTGCTCTTGCCGCGTCCGTCACCGCCGCGCAGCAGGGTCACGCCTGGACTCAGCGAGAACGACAGGTCGGTGATGAGGGGATGACCGGGATAGCCAAAGCTCAGGCCTTTGACTTCAAGCGCGGGCGGTGTTGGGGTGGCGCAATGTTTGATGGGGAGCCTGCTGCATGGAGGGAACACGCCGCCATTGTAGGAACAGCCCGCCTATTCGCTCATCCGCCGATCAGCCCATGCACGCGTCACGCATAGCCGCAGCCATTGCAGCTGGGGCAGGCAATTTGGCGCGCAATTGACGAGCCAAACGGGTTGGGCTGGTTGTCCACTGTGATTTTCCCGCTGCCACCACAGCGCGCGCATGTTGGGTTGCCATTGGGCTTGTTGACCCAGCCAGTGCCATTGCAGCCTTCGCAGATGTAGCCTGCGTTGTTGTCCAGCACCATTTTTCCGGATCCTCCGCATCCTCTGCAGGGCAGCATCAGGCACTCCTTGTGTTGTTTGATCGTCAGGTGAGATCACGTTTACGGGCTTCGAACTCCGACTTGTCAATTTCCCCGCGCGCATAACGCTCCCGCAAAATGGACAGCGCGCGGTCGTGGTCTGATGGTGAGCGCAGGAAGCGACGTTCGATGCGGAACAAAAACCGCACGAGCATCACGATGGCGACAACGACCAGCACCCACCAGATCAAATGCAGCAGCACATAGGGGCCGCTACCCCAGCCCCATCCCATCATGTTGTAGTTCCACATCACAGGCGCTCTGTCTGGCCAACGCTACTGCCGGCGAAGCTGTTCGCGCTGCTCGGGCGTGAGCACGGCATCAATGCGTTTGCGCGCTTCGAGCGTGATCTCGAACATCGACTTCTGAGCGTCGCTCATGGCCTGATAAGACTTTCGTGCTTCCTGCTCATCAAACGCGCCGCGTCCGAACAGGCCTTCCATGCGGTAGCCACGCTGTTGCATGGTTCCCATGAGTTGCCACCGGGCATTGGCAGTTTCTTCCTGAATCTGCTCGATTTTTTTTCGCTGATCAGCGCTGAGGTTCAGGCCCCAGTAACCCGCGCCACCACCATAGCCGCCCATCATTCCCGGACCGTAAGCGCCGCCGCCATAACCACCCATGATTCCGGGCCCGTAGCCACCACCGCCATAGCCTCCCATCATTCCCGGTCCCATGCCATAGGGTTGAGACCAGGCCGCAGTGGCCAGAAGCAGGCCGGCCGTTGTCAAAAGCAGATGTCGTTTCATGGCGTTTTCCTTTCAGTCGTTCAAGGAATTCATCATCTCGCCGGGTCGAAATTCGGGTTTGACAAAAATCAAGCAAGCAAATTAAAGCCAGCGCAAAGTGGTGCGAAGGGCCTTGCCTGTTTGAACTCGCAAACCTTAAGCTGGTGTTGTGCAGACTGAACAAATCCGCAGTCGGATCTGCAACAAGCTGTAGCGGAGGAGGCCGGAGCGAACGGGTGATCTCCGCTCAGTGACCCAGGGTTGCAACCAGCTTGTCTGCTGCCTGAACGGCCTCATCACGAGTGGGCCAGGTCCTGTCGCTGTCGTGCAAAGGCGGCAGTGATTCAACGTGAATCACCGATATGTACCAGGGACCGTCAGGGAGATGACACAGCTTGGCCATGTAGTTCCGGCCGCCTGCGACGCCAGGCACGTATTCCTCTTGCGGCTCCGGTTCTTCTATTTCCATAGCGTTTCTTTCCAAATCCCGATTATCCGCAACCTAACCCGCCCTTTTTTTGGAAGGGGGGCTGTCATGGCTCGCTGTCCTGCTTTAGGGTGTCCCGCTGTGCGAACTGTGCACCCCTCAATCCTTGAGGTCCACCCCCAGAATGGCCAGCTTGTTCGCATACGAATCCCTGCGTTTTGCTGCCTTTGCTGCTGTTTCGACGGCCGCCTGAATCGCCTTGGGCCCTTTTTTTTCCACAACTTTGATCAATCCGAGCTTGTGAGCAGCCTCTGCCTGCGCCCTCCTGTAAGTGGCGATGAGTTCGGCATGGGCAGCGGATTGATTCACAGGGACCTCATTGTCTAAAGCGCTATTTTCTGCGTTTTTTTGCACGCGTGACCGTTCGCGCCTGAATCCGTGGCGCCTGACCTCAACCGGTGTTGCGCAGCCCTGCAGAAATCCCGTTGATGGAGATGTGAATGCCGCGTTGCACGCGCTCGTCTGACTGGCCGACGCGGTAGCGGCGTATCAGCTCGACCTGCAGATGGTGTAGCGGGTCGATGTAGGCAAAGCGGTGGCGAATAGATCGCTGCAGTGACGCATTGCCGGCCAGCAGCTGCTTTTCACCGGTGATAAGGGCCAGTGCATCGACCGTGCGGTGCCATTCGGCCTCAATGCTGGAAAATATTTTTTTGCGCAGACGGCTGTCGCTGACCAGCTCCGCATAGCGCGAGGCGAGGGCCAGATCACTTTTCGCCAGCACCATGTCCATGTTGCTGAGCAGCGTGCGAAAGAAGGGCCACTGCTTGTACATTTTTTGCAGCAGGCCGAGGGCTTCTTTGCGGCTGGCAGTTGTTCCGCCCTGGTCGAGGTATTGCGTGATTGCAGAACCAAAACCGTACCAGCCTGGCAGCGTCAGGCGGCACTGGCCCCAGCTAAAGCCCCAGGGAATCGCACGCAGATCTTCAATGCGGGAACCCCGTATAGCGTTGGCGGGCGACGAATTTTCCGACGGGCCGCCCCTAGGAAAATTAGCCCCCTCGGGGGGCAGCGAAGTACGCGAAGCGACAAGCGTGGGGGCCACATACCGTGATGCGGGCCGGGAGCCGATATTGAGTTCGGCGATCTCGCGGATGGGCGTGGCGCTGAAAAAATATTCTGTGAATCCGGGGGTTTCGTAGACCAGCGCCCGGTAGGCCGCCATGCTGGCTTGCGAGAGTTCGGCCGCGGCCTGCAAGAAATCCTTGGTCGCGGGTTTGGTGGGTTGCAGCAACGTGGCTTCAAGCGTCGCGGCCACCAGGGTCTCAAGATTTCGTCTGCCGATTTCGGGGTTTGCGTATTTCGAGCCAATCACCTCACCCTGCTCGGTCAGGCGGATCTGCCCGCGTACCGTGCCCGGGGGCTGGGCCAAAATCGCCTGGTAGCTTGGGCCGCCGCCGCGACCCACCGTGCCGCCGCGGCCATGGAACATGCGCAGCTGGATGTTGTTCGAGTTGGCCAGCTGGTCGAACAATTCCACCAGCGCAATTTCTGCGCGGTACAGCTCCCAGTTGCTGGTGAAAATGCCGCCGTCCTTGTTGCTGTCGGAATAGCCCAGCATGATGTCCTGCTCACTGTACTGCTCAGCACCGCCGCGCTGCACCAGCTGCGCAATGCCGGGAAGCGCGTAGTACTCGCGCATGATGGGCGCGGCGTTGCGCAGGTCTTCTATGGTTTCAAACAGCGGCACCACGATCAGGTCGCAGGTGGCCTCGTCGTCCAGCGTGCCGTGCATCAGGCCGACTTCTTTTTGCAGCAGCAGCACTTCAAGCAAGTCACTGACTGTTTCGGTGTGGCTGATGATGTAGTGGCGTATGGCTTCCTTGCCAAAGCGGGCACGCGCCGTCAGCGCCGATTCAAAGATGGTCAGCTCGCTCCGGGCATGCGCGGAGTAGCCATGGTCTACCACCCGTAGCGGCCTGGTGTCGTTGAGCAGCCTGATCAGCAGCGCCCGCTTGGCGGTTTCCTGCAGGCTGCTGTAGGCGGGCTCGATGCGGGCCACGGCCAGCAGTTCGGCCACGACTTCTTCGTGCTTGTCAGAGCTCTGGCGCAGATCGACCGTGGCCAGGTGAAAGCCGAACACATCGACTGCGCGTATCAACGGATGCAGGCGCTGCGCAATCAGCGCTTCGCCATGGTTGGCGCGCAGCGATGCATCAATGGTGCGCAGGTCGGCAAGAAAATCTTGCGACGTGGCATAGGCGTTTTGCGGCGCCACGGCATGACGCGCTGCCTCACCACCCGTCAGGCTTTTGAGCGTTGCGGCCAGCCGCGCGTAGACGCCCGTCAGGGCGCGGCGATAGGGCTCGTCCTGGCGGTGTTCGTTGGTGTCCGGCGAGCTTTCAGCGAGCGCCTGCATCGCGGGGCTGACATCGATCAGCATGGCCGACAGCGACAGTTCGCCGCCCAGAAAATGCACTTCGGTCAGGTAGTGGCGCAGCGCCACTTCGGCCTGCCTGCCGAGGGCGTAGTTGAGGGTTTCGGCGGTGACATGGGGGTTGCCGTCGCGGTCCCCGCCTATCCACTGGCCCATGCGCAGAAAGCTGTGCACGGCGTGGTTGCCCAGCTCGCGCTCCAGATTGGCGTAAAGCTTGGGAATCTCGCGCAAAAAGGTGGCTTCGTAATAGCTCAGCGCGTTTTCGATCTCGTCGGCCACCGTGAGTTTTGTAAAACGCAGCAAGCGCGTTTGCCAAAGCTGCATGACGCGGGCGCGCAACTGCGCTTCGTTGGCTACCAGTTCGCGTGGCGTCAGGGCGTCTTTGGCCGCGCGTGCGGGGCTCACTGCCGAAACAGCAAGCGCCAGCGTCTTGATGTCATCGCGGGCTGTGAGCAGCTGCGCAATGTCGCGCTCTGCGTCCAGAATGCTTTTGCGCTGCACTTCGGTCGGGTGCGCCGTCAGGACTGGCGACACAAAGCTGTGCGCCAGCGCACTGGCGATTGTCTTGGGCGCTATTCCGGCCCAGCGCAGACGGGCCAGGGCCACTTCTATGCTGCCTTCCTGGGTGTCGCCGGCGCGCTCGTGAACGATGCGGCGGCGGATATGGTGGCGGTCTTCAGCCAGGTTCGCCAGGTGGCTGAAATAGGTGAAGGCGCGAATCACGCTGACGGTCTGGTCGCCGCTCAGGGACTTGAGCAATTTTTTGAGCGCCTTGTCGGCCAGCTGGTCGGCGTCGCGCCTGAAGGCGACCGAGAGCTTGCGCACCTGCTCAATCAGTTCATAGGCGGCCAGGCCTTCCTGCTCGCGAATCACGTCGCCCAGAATGCGGCCCAATAGGCGTATGTCTTCTACCAACGGTTTTTCGTTGTCCCTGGCACCGGCTTTGCTTTTTGGCGTCGGCTGCTGGCTACTGTCTGGGAGGGTATTTTTTTGCCTGCTGGCACGCGCGGAAGTGGGCATGGTGGGTTCCGGGTTTCGAAGCTTGCATGCTAGCATTCGCAGTTCTTCAAGATTACCGATGGGTCACCAGTGGCAGCAGAGTTTCAAACGCCTAAAACAGTTCTCAAAAAAGTGGTCATTGCCACGCGTGAAAGCCGTCTGGCGTTGTGGCAGGCCGAGCATGTCAAGGCCTTGCTCGAAGCGCGCCTGGGCTGGCAGGTCGAGCTGCTGGGCATGACCACGCAGGGCGACCAGATTCTGGACCGGTCGCTCAGCAAGGTGGGCGGCAAGGGCTTGTTCGTCAAGGAGCTGGAAGTGGCGCTCAGCGAAGGCCGGGCCGATTTGGCCGTGCATTCGCTCAAGGATGTGCCCATGGACCTGCCTGAGGGCTTTGCATTGGCCTGCGTGCTCGAACGCGAAGACCCGCACGACGCTTTTGTGTCGAATCATTTTTCCAGTCTTGCCGACCTGCCGCAGGGCGCACGCGTGGGCACGTCCAGCCTGCGCCGCCTGGTCTTGCTCAAGGCGCTGCGTCCTGACCTGAACATCCTGCCTTTGCGCGGCAACCTCGACACCCGCCTGCGCAAGCTCGACGAGGACCAGTACGAGGCGATCGTGCTGGCCGCTGCCGGGCTCAAGCGGCTGGGGCTTGAAAGCCGCATCCGCAGCATCTTTGCGCCGGCTGACATGTTGCCCGCCGCAGGTCAGGGCGCGCTCGGCATTGAAGTGCGCGCCGAACGCGTCGACCTGATAGACGCGCTGGCCAGCCTGGCTGACCAGTCGACCTGGCTGGCGGTCACGGCCGAGCGCAGCGTGTCACGCGCCATGGGCGGCAGCTGCTCCATGCCGCTGGCGGCTTTCACGCTCGGGCCCTCGAGCGCCGGCGATGGCCGCATGCTGCTGGACGCGGCCTGGGGCGACCCGGTCAGTGCCGAGGCAGCCTCCAGCCAGCCGCTCAAACCCCTGGTCTACGCGCAGCAAACGGCGCTGGTACGCAACCACGCCGAGGCCCAGGCTTTGGGCGAAGCGGTCGCTGCCCGCCTGCGTGCCGGTGGCGCGGTGTGGGCGAGCAACGCCGCCACCAGCGACAGTCCGGCTGCGTGATGGCAGCGGGTGCGCCGGCTTCCCGCGTCATCGTGACGCGGCCAGTGCGCGACGCCCAGCAATGGGTGCAGCACTTGCAGCAGGCCGGCTGGTCGGCCGAGGCCTTGCCGCTCATAGAGATCGCGCCGGCTTTGGCCGCGCCGGACGTTCAGGCCCTGCAACAGGCCTGGCAAAGCCTGGACCGTTACGCGGCCTGCATGTTTGTCAGCGGCAATGCGGTGGATTATTTCTTCAAGCAAAAAATGGCTGCAGCGCCGGATATACGGGCGCAAGCAGCTATAAATAATGTAGCAAATTCGACCTATCCCGAGATTCCACCAGGGCTGCGTTTTCTCGCGCCAGGGCCTGGCACGGCAGCGGCGCTGCGCCTGGCCGGCGTGCCTGCTGGACAGATTGACGAGCCGCCGGCTGACGCGCCGCAGTTTGATTCACCGGCCTTGTGGCAAACCGTGGGTCAGCGGGACTGGCAAGGCCGGCGCGTGCTGGTGGTGCGTGGCCAGAGTGCCGATGCGCTCGCTTCGGCGGGGCGCGACTGGCTGACGCGCCAGTGGCAGGACGCAGGCGCCAGTGTAGACCAGCTCAGCGTCTATGAGCGGCGCGCGCCCGTGTTCAGCGCGGCACAGGTGCAGCGCATGGCGCAGGCCAGCGCTGACGGCTCGGTCTGGTTGTTCAGCAGTTCCGAGGCGCTGGCGCATCTGCTTGATTTGCCCGCTCTGGCCGGCATCGGCTGGCAGCAGGCACGTGCGCTGGCCACGCATCCGCGGATTGCCGCGAGCGTGCGGTCTGCGGGTTGGGGTGTTGTTGTGGAGTCACGTCCTGCATTGAAGGACATTTTGAACACCTTGCGCTCGATAGAATCGAAGACCTCATGAGCGACAGTCCCGCAGCATCCAGCCCTCTTACCGCCACAGACACGCCCGAAAAGGCCTTGTCGCTGGCGGACCCTACACCCATAGCCCGTAAATGGGCGCTGCTGCTGGCAGCGCTTGCTGCGGCTGCGCTGCTCACCAGCGGCTTGCTGTGGCAAAAACTCAGCACGATTCAGGAAGAGCTGGCCAGACGCAGCGCTGAATCCGGCGCTCAGGCGGTTGAGGCGCGCACGCTAGCCAGGCAGGCGCAGGAGGGCACGCGTGAATTGCTGGCACGCCTGGCATTGCAGGAAAGCCGCATCAGTGAAGTCAGCCTGCAGCGCACGCAACTCGAGGAGTTGATGCAAAGCCTGTCGCGCTCGCGTGATGAAAACCTGGTCGTCGATATTGAATCGGCGTTGCGGCTGGCTCAGCAGCAGTCGCAGCTCACCGGCAGCGCCGAGCCCCTGATCGCCGCGCTCAAGACGGCTGACCTGCGCTTGTCGCGTGCGGCCCAGCCGCGTCTGAACCCCTTGCAGCGCGCCATTGCCAAAGACCTGGACCGCATCAAGAGCGCCAGCATGACCGATGTGCCGGTCCTGCTCATCAAGCTTGACGAGTTGAGCCGGCTCGCCGACGAGTTGCCGCTCGCCAATGCCATGATGCAGACCCCGCCCGTGCTGCCCGCCAAAACCTTGACCGACAAGGACGACAAACCGTTCACGTTGGTGTTTGACAAACTCGGCCTGCAAGCCTGGTCGCAGCGCCTTCTCGGCGGCTTGCAGGATGAAGCGCGCCGGCTCTTGCGCGTGAGCCGCATAGACCAGCCTGAAGCCGCCTTGTTGGCGCCTGAGCAGGCGTTTTTCCTGCGCGAAAACCTCAAGCTCAGGCTGCTCAATGCGCGCCTGGGCTTGCTGTCACGCCAGACCGACAGTGCACGCGCTGATCTGGCCAGCGCTAGCGTCTGGCTGGGCAAGTACTTTGACCCGACCGCACGCAAAACCCAGGCTGCTGCGCAGCTGTTGCAGCAGGTGCAAAGCCAGCTCAAGACCAGCGACTTGCCACGTCTTGACGACACCATGACTGCGCTGGCCACGGCCGCCGCCGGTCGCTGAGAGGGCACCCGCAAATGCGCGCTGCTTTCTGGCTTCTGGCCCTGTTTGCTGTAGCCGCAGCAGGCGCCTTGTTTGCGGGCAACAACCAGGCGGTGGTGACGGTGTTCTGGCCGCCGCACCGCATCGATATTTCCTTCAACCTGATGGTGCTGCTGCTGGCAGGTTTGTTCACGCTGCTGTATGGCGCGCTGCGCGCGATGTCGGCCCTGTTTTCATTGCCACTCGAAGCCAGGCGCTGGCGTGCCCAGCAAAAAGAGCGCGCCATGTACGGTGCGCTGATGGACGCACTGGCGCACCAGCTTGCCGGGCGCTATATTCGCGCCACCAAATCGGCGCAGAACGCGCTGGCGCTGGAAAAAAGCCTGGGGCTGATCGCCGAAAAAGGGCCGCAGGTATCGGGGCACAGCGCCAGCCGTTCCAACCAGTTGCGTGCGCTGGCGCATCTGCTGGTCGCTGAAAGCGCGCAGCCGTTGCAAAACAAGTCCTTGCGCGACCAGCATCTGCAATCGGCACTGCAAAGCTCGGCGCCGCGCAATGCCCAGGAAGTTCGTGAAGGCGTGCAGTTTCGCGCTGCGCGCTGGGCGCTGGACGACGGCGACGCCGGCGCTGCGCTTGAGTTGCTGGCCCAGCTGCCGCAGGGCGCGGCCCGCCGCACGCTGGCGCTGCGCATGAAACTGCGCGCAAGCCGTCAGCTGCGCCAAACCGCGCAGGCACTGGAGACCGCGCGTCTGCTGGCCAAGCACCGGGCCTTTTCTCCTGCGGCCGCGCAAAGCATTGTGCGTGGCCTGGCGCTTGAGCTGCTCGGCGACGCGCATGATCCGGCCCAGCTCGAACGTGCCTGGTTCTCGCTTGACGCCAGCGAGCGGGCCATGCCCGAGTTGGTGGTGCATGCTGCAGCCCGCCTGATGGCGCTGCACGGGGATGTTGAGCTGGCGCGCCGCTGGCTGCTGCAGATCTGGGACGCGGTCATGGCGCCGCGCTCGGAGCTTGGCGACAGCCTGCGCATCAAGCTCATTGGCGTACTCGAAGCCGGCCTGGCCTCGCTGGACCCGGCCTGGCTGGCACGTATTGAGGCGGCGCAACTCGGCCGCCCGCGTGATGCCAACCTGCAGTACCTGGCCGGCATGGCCTGCATGAGCCGCCAGCTGTGGGGCAAGGCCAGGCAGTTGCTGTCACAGGCGACGCTGGGCCTGCAGGATACGGCGCTCAAACGCAAGGCCTGGCAGGCGCTGGCACTGCTGGCAGAGCAGCGCGAAGACCCGCAGGCTGCAGCCCAGGCCTACAAGCAGGCCGCCCAGCTCTGAACGCCTGAGCGGGCCCAGGCACAGGCCTAGACTTAGATCCAGACCCAGACCCGGATCAGCAGCTGGCTGAGTCGAGACGGCAGCGGTTCAGCAAGCAGACATCAAACCGTAGACAGCAGCGCACCTGATAAAGGAGCGCCCATGAAAAAGGCCCGCAGTTGCGGGCCTTTTTCATGGGTCAGTGGGCTGAAGCGACAGGCCTTCAGCGCACTGGCCGGCTTGCCTTCAGTCAGCTGGCTTTTCAAATGGCAGGGGCATGCTGCTCAGGTCACGCTTGGTCTCAACCAGTACCAGGGCCGAGTCAGCGGACACCACCAGGGCTGGACGCTCACGCGGCACATGCTGGGGTTTGACTTCAGCGGCCATCGCAGCCTGGGCTTCAGCGATCTTGCCGGCATTGGAGTTGACCCATTGCAGACCGGAGGCCTGGGCGACCTGGCTCAGGTCCTGCAAAGGCAAGTCGTAAGACTGGACTTTAGGCAGGCTGGCAGAGGCTTGTGTAGGCGCTGCAGCTGCCGCAACAGGTGCTGCCGGCTTGGCCACCACTGGTGCTACAGGTGCTGCGACGGCTACAGCCGCTACAGCTGGCGCCGGCGTGAATGCTGCTGGTGCTGCAGAGACGATCGCTGGCGCTACATATTCAGTAGCTGCTGGCGCCCGTTCCCGCTGGCCTTGCGGCTGATTTGACTCAGGATTGACAGCGTTGGCATCAGCGCTTTGCTCTGCGTTTTGCTCGCCACGCTCGCCGTTTTCACCGCGCTCACGGCGGTCGCGGCCATAACGGTCACGGCTGCGGCGTTCGCGGGGCTGGCGTTGCTCGTCACCGGCGTCGCCCTGAGGCGCCTGGCCTGTTGCCTGGCCATCTGCATCCTGTGCAGTGACTGGTGCGGCTACGTTTGCGTCGAACGCTGCACGCTCTTGGCTGGCGTTTTCGCCGCCAGCCTCGCCCTCAGTGCGCTCGCCACGCCTGTCGTTGCGGCGACCACTGCGTTCACGACGGCCATCGCCGCGTCCTTCACGTGCTTCACGGCCAGCGTCCTGGGCAGGCCTGTCCTGACGTGGCTCGGCAGCATCACCGCCACCCATGGCTGCGGCCATGGCGGCCTGGTTGGCCAGCGCCAGATCCTGCTCTACGGCATCGCGCGGGATGCTCTGTGCGCGGTCGCTGCGCTCGCCGCGTTCACGGCGTGGACGCTCTGCGCGGCCGCCTTCGGCGCGCGGCTCACGTGGTTCACGCTGTTCGCGTGGCTCTCTGGGTTCACGTACTTCGCCGCGCGGTGCGGCGTCCATGCGGCTTTCGCCGACGGGACGTTCCTGACGGCCAGCTTCGGCGCGACCTTCTGGCTGGCGCTCGCGGCGCTCACCACCACGGCCTTCGTTGCGACCCTCGCTGCGGCTTTCATTGCGGCCTTCTGGCCGTCCTTCGGCACGCGTTTCAGGGCGTGCGTCGCCGCGTTCGGCGCGTCCGTCACCGCGACCACGGCCACCACGACGGCCGTCACGGCCACCGCGCTCGCCACGATCGGAGCGCTCACCACGTGCATCGCGGCGGGCTTCGCCAGCGCGTTCGCCGGTTTTTGCATCGCTTGCAGGTTTGGCGGCTGGCGCTGCTTCTTCGCTTGCGAAAAGGCTCTTGATCCAGCCAAAAAAGCCTTTGCCTTCAGCTGCTGCTGGCACGGGTGCTGCGACAGCGCGGGCTGGCTTAGGTGCCGCTGCTGCGGGTGCTTCAGGCTTGGGCGGTGCCACAGGCGCTGGTGCATCCGGCAACACACCCTTGATGATGGGCTCTTGCTTGTTGTGCTTTTCCTGGCTGCGACGCGTGACGGTGGTCGGGTCTTCAATTTCTTCGGCCAGCTTGTAGCTCGCTTCGATGTTGTCCAGACGCGGGTCATCGTGCTTGAGGCGCTCAAGGCGGTAGTTGGGTGTCTCCAGCGTCTTGTTAGGCACCAGCAGCACATTGATGCGCTGCTTCATCTCGATCTTGCTGATCTCCGAGCGCTTTTCATTGAGCAGGAAAGAGGCGACATCCACAGGCACCTGGCACAGCACGGAGGCGGTGCTGTCCTTGAGCGACTCTTCCTGGATGATGCGCAGAATCTGCAGCGCCGAGCTTTCGGTGTCGCGGATATGGCCTGAACCACCGCAACGCGGGCAAGGAATCGATGCGCCTTCCGACAGGGCAGGGCGCAGGCGCTGGCGGCTCATTTCCATCAGGCCGAATTTGCTGATGGTGCCGAACTGCACGCGCGCGCGGTCCTGGCGCAGGGCATCGCGCAAACGGTTTTCAACGTCGCGGCGGTTGCGCGACTCTTCCATGTCGATAAAGTCGATGACGATCAGGCCGCCCAGGTCACGCAGACGCATCTGGCGCGCGACTTCGTCAGCGGCTTCCAGATTCGTGCGGGTAGCGGTTTCCTCGATGTCGCCGCCCTTGATGGCGCGCGCCGAGTTGACGTCAACCGAAACCAGCGCTTCGGTGTGGTCGATCACGATGGCGCCGCCCGATGGCAGCTGCACGGTGCGGGCATAAGCCGACTCGATCTGGTGCTCGATCTGGAAGCGGCTGAACAGCGGTGCGTCGTCGCGGTAGCGTTTGACGCGGTGCTCGTGCTCGGGCATCACGTGGGCCATGAACTGGCGCGCTTGTTCATAGACGTCGTCGGTGTCGAACAGGATGTCGCCGATGTCGCTGTTGAAGTAGTCGCGGATCGCGCGGATCACAAGGCTCGATTCCTGGTAAATCAGGAAAGCGCCCTTGCCGCCCTTGCCCGCGCCTTCAATCGCGGTCCAGAGCTTGATCAGGTAGTTCAGGTCCCACTGCAGCTCTGGCGCGCTGCGGCCGATGCCGGCGGTGCGCGCGATGATGCTGGAGCCGGCTGGGTATTCCAGCTGGTCCATGGCTTCCTTGAGTTCGGCCCGGTCATCGCCCTCGATGCGGCGGCTCACGCCACCGCCACGTGGGTTGTTGGGCATCAGAACCACATAGCGGCCGGCCAGCGACACAAAGGTCGTGAGGGCTGCGCCCTTGTTGCCGCGCTCTTCCTTCTCGACCTGAACCATCAGTTCCTGGCCTTCGCGGATCACGTCATTGATGCGCGCCTGGTTGACCGGCACGCCTGGCGTGAAGTAATTGCGTGAGATTTCCTTGAACGGCAAAAAGCCGTGGCGGTCTTCGCCGTAGTCGACAAAACAAGCTTCAAGCGATGGCTCGACGCGTGTGACCACAGCCTTGTAGATGTTGCCCTTGCGCTGCTCGCGCCCTTCAATTTCAATTTCGTAGTCGAGGAGTTTTTGTCCGTCAACAATCGCCAGACGGCGTTCTTCTGACTGCGTTGCGTTTACCAGCATCCGTTTCATCGGGTGTTCCTTTTATCGTTCTCGTTTTGATGTCTTGAAAACATCACTGCCCAAAAATGGGCCAACGATGCCGGAGCAGACGTCATGCGAACGTGGGGAATTGCCGGAGAGCTTTTGACGCTACCCAAGCCAACTGAAAAAATCAGTCAGCCGAGCGGTCTGGGCGTAGGCGCGTGGATGGAGCGAGCAGGGGTCCAGCAGGTGTGTGCTACCAAAAAAGTAGCTTCTTGCGCCCGATCTACAAGGGCTGCAGGCTGATTTACGCCAAAAAGCAGGGCCAGAAGGCGCCGCAGGCATAGATTTATCAGACTGACCAGCGTTGTTGTCAAAGGGCTACCTGTTGAAGGACTTGTTCTCAGCTGAATCCGCATGCAGCCCTCGGTGCGAGACTGAAGGCTGCAGGCATGGTATTCCGTAGTTGTATTCGCAAAACGTCGACTCGTCTGCCCTGCAATAGGCTCGCCGCGAGGTGCCTGGCACTCGTCGCTTGCGGGCAATTACCGGCATGGCATCGACCTTCCAGCAAGGCTGTTTGCAGCTAGGGGTTTTGACCTTTTGATCGGCTCTTAACCTGTGTGGACTAAACTCCAGACAAATCAACCACTTACAGCGCATCGCTAGTGAAACACATTATACGGCCAGCTTCTGCCAAGCTCACACCAACAGGCAAGCGACCGGACACACGCGTGACAACGCGGCCCAAGGCGCCCAGTCCCAGACCTCAAGCACCAGTTATGACCCCGCAGCCAATCCGCGAGGTAAGCCCTGCGCCAGACGTGTTGGCCGCCGCCTTGCCGCAGTCCAGCCTGGTCACGGTAGACGAAGACTACGCGGGCCAACGCCTGGACAATTTCCTGATACGCCAGCTCAAGGGCGTGCCCAAGACGCATGTTTACCGCATCATCCGCAGTGGCGAGGTGCGCGTGAACAAGGGCAGGGCGCAAGCCGACACCCGCCTGGAGACCGGCGACATCGTGCGTTTGCCGCCGGTGCGCACCTCGGAGCGGGCCGATCAAAAAGCCCAGGCCATGGCTGCGGCACAAGAAGTCGTGCGCCACGGCGCAAGCTCCACCGTGGGCGGTTACGCGCCATCACGCGAGTTTCCGATTCTTTTTGAAGACGATTTTTTGCTGGCCATAGACAAACCGGCCGGCGTGGCCGTGCATGGCGGCAGCGGCGTGAGTTTTGGCGTGATCGAGCAGCTGCGCATTGCCCGGCCAGAAGCTGATTTTCTGGAGCTGGTACACCGGCTGGACCGTGAAACCAGCGGCATCTTGCTGATTGCCAAGCGGCGCATGGCGCTCAAGCTGCTGCAGGAGCAGTTTCGCGAGCGCGAAACCGACAAGGTCTATCTGGCCCTGGTCAGCGGCACCTGGCCGGCCAAGCAGCGCGTGATCGACAAGGCGCTGCACAAATATTTGCTTGAAAACGGCGAGCGACGCGTCAAGGTGGTGGCCAATGACCATCCCGACGGCATGCGCTCGGTGACGCTGGTCAAGGTCAAATCGGAGATTGCCGCCAACCCGTCGGTGCCGAACACACCCTTTAGCTTGCTGGAGGTCACCATCAAGACCGGCCGCACGCATCAGATCCGTGTGCACCTGGCGGGCGAAGGCCATCCGATTGCCGGCGACGACAAATATGGCGACTTCGAACTCAACAAGGCCTTGCAAAAGTCGGTCGCTGGCGGCCTCACCCTCAAGCGCATGTTTCTGCATGCCTGGAGCCTGAAGTTCAACCACCCGAAATTGCGTAAAACCATACATCTGCAGGCCGCCTTGCCCCCGGAACTGCAGCAGTTTTTGCCTGGGCGCGCGCCTGAAGCCCTGACCGACGAGTCGGACTGAACCCTGCATAGCCCTTTTGGCCACGGCTTTTTGCCGCTGGAGACAATAGTCGCATGAAAACCCGAAACTTTGACCTGATCGCCTTCGACTGGGACGGCACGCTGTTTGACTCCACCCAGATCATCATCCGCTGCATACAGGAAGCAGTGCGTGATGTGGGCGGCACAGTGCCAAGCGACAAAGACGCCGGCTATGTGATTGGTCTTGGCCTGATGCAGGCGCTGGCCCATGCCGCGCCCGACGTGCCGATAGAAAAATACCCGGCGCTCAATGAGCGCTACCGGCACCACTACAGCATTCATTCAAACGACCTCAGTCTGTTCGAAGGCGTGCTGCCGCTGCTGGACGAGCTCAAATCGCGCGGCCATCTGCTGGCCGTGGCGACCGGAAAATCACGGCGCGGGCTGGACGAGGCCTTGCACAGCGTGGAACTCAAGGGCGTGTTTGACGGCTCCCGCACAGCCGATGAAACCGCCGGCAAACCCGACCCGCTGATGCTGCACGAGTTGATGGCCGAATTTGATCTGGCGCCCGAGCGCATCCTGATGGTGGGCGACACCACGCACGACCTGCAGATGGCGCTGAATGCGGCTTGCCCCAGCGTAGGCGTGAGTTACGGCGCCCATGAGCCCGAGGCTTTTGTGGCGCTGGGCCCACGCCATGTGGCGCATTCGGTGCAGGAATTGCGCGACTGGCTGATGCTGCACGGCTAGGGCTGGGGACGCTTGCCGTGAACGCCTTGCTGCCGCTTTGCAACAGCCACGATCTGCTCGATGGTGGTCAGGCGGTGCCGTTTGATGTCAACTACGCGGGCCAGACCTGCAGAGCTTTTGCCGTGCGCTACAAAGGCTTGCCGCAGGCCTATCTGAACCGCTGCACCCATGTCGCGATGGAACTGGACTGGCAACCCAACCGGGTCTTTGATGCCAGCGGCCAGTGGCTGCTCTGCGCCAGCCATGGCGCGGCCTATCTGCCCGACACCGGTGAATGTGCGGGCGGCCCCTGTCATGGCGGGCTGGTCAAAATCACAGTTTCAGAAAATGACGGCGTCGTTTACTGGCACTCGGCTTACAACCTCAAAGCGCCAGAGTTTTAATACCTCTCTAAACTATCCCCTATGAATGATTCAAACCGACCCGATCCGATTGATCCCAACGCCGGCCCGTCCGCAGCGCCTTCCGGTCGTCCAGATCCCGATATAAATCAGCTTGAATCGGCCGTCAGCCGGGCGCAGGCAGCTACTGAATCAATAGCAAAAAATGCCGAATCGCTGGCTGCGGCAAGCGTTCCCGGCTGGGAGCGTGCAACGCTGGAAAAGCTGGCCTTTGCCGCGCTTTCAGAGCAAAAAGCCACGCGCCGCTGGAAAACCTTTGTCCGCCTGTCCTGGCTGCTTTTCCTGATCGTGCTGGTCTGGCTGGCGCTGCATCGCGGCACGCCGGTCAGCGACGCTTCTGTGCCGCACACCGCCGTGGTCGAGATCAAGGGCGAGATCGCAGCCGGTGCTGACGCCAGCGCAGAGTTTGTCAATGCGGCTTTGCGCGCGGCTTTTGAAGACGACGGTGCAAAGGCCGTGGTCCTGCTGATCAACTCGCCTGGCGGCAGCCCGGTGCAGGCCGGCATGATGAACGATGAAATCCTGCGTCTGAAGGCCAAGCACAAAAAACCGGTCTATGCCGTGGTCGAAGAAAGCTGCGCTTCGGCGGCCTACTACATTGCTGTCGCTGCGGACCAGATTTTTGTCGACAAGGCCAGCATTGTGGGCAGCATTGGTGTGCTGATGGACGGCTTCGGCTTCACCGGACTGATGGACAAGCTCGGCGTGGAGCGCCGCCTGCTGACAGCCGGTGAAAACAAGGGTTTCATGGACCCCTTCAGCGCCCAGAGCGACAAGCAGCGCGCGTTTGCCCAGGACATGCTGAACCAGATTCACCAGCAATTCATAGGCGTGGTCAAGGCCGGACGTGGCAAGCGCCTGAAAGAAACGCCAGACATGTTTAGCGGCCTGTTCTGGACCGGCCAGCAGGCCATTGAGCTCGGTCTGGCGGACCGCTTGGGCAATCTCGACTTCGTGGCCAGGGAGATTGTCAAAACCGAAGAGATCATTGACTACACGCGCCGCGAAAACGTGGCCGAGCGTCTGGCCAAGAAGTTTGGCGCGGCCATGGGCGAGGGCGCCGTGAAGACCATCAAGTCGATTCCTGCACTTCGTTGATCTGCCGCCGTCACGCTTTTAACTGCGCGCGGCCTGAGAGCTTGGCAGCTCAGGCGGCCACCCGCATCAACGCCCTATGCAAAAAACCGTCGGCAAGCCCAGCGCTGCGGGCGGTTTGCTGCTTTTCCAGTTGCTGACCTGCATGCTGCGCGACCAGCCGGTATCCATGGTCAAGCCGCAACTCAGCGCCAGCCGGGTGCCGCCCTGCAAGGTTTGAATCAGCGCCTGCAACAGCGCACTGTTGCGGTAAGGCGTTTCAATGAATATCTGGGTCTGGCCGGTTCTCAGGGCCAGTGACTCGAGTTCCTTGATCCGCTGGCTGCGATCGCCGCCGTCTTGCGGCAGGTAACCGACAAATGCGAAGTTCTGGCCATTAAGGCCGCTGGACGCGAGCGCCAGCATCAGCGACATCGGGCCTGTCAGAGCCACGACTTCAATTCCCAGATCATGCGCTGCGCGCACCACGGAAGAGCCGGGGTCGGCAATCGCCGGCATGCCGGCTTCGCTGACCAGTCCCATGTCTCTGCCTTGCAAGGCAGCTGCCAGCATGGGCCGGGCGTCGAAGTTGCCGTTGTGGTCGCCCTTTTTATGGACTTCCCGCGGCAGCTCCTGAATCTGTAGCGACTGCAGCGCGTGACTCAAAGGCTGCAGGTCGTTGACACGCTTCAAGTAGGCGCGCGTGCTCTTGGCATTTTCACAAATCCAGCACGGCAGCCTGGCCGCGATCTGCAGTGTTCCCATGGGCATCACGTCGGCCAGCGGCGCCTGCACGTCACAGCCGAAATCAAGCGGCGCAGGCACCAGGTAGAGCTTTCCCTTCACGGCCGCGTTCATGCCTTCACTCCTGCGCTGGCGAGCAAATGGATGCCGGCGGCACGAATCATGTTGCAGGTGCGTATCAGCGGCAGGCCAACCAGCGCGGTCGGATCATCGCTGTCAATCGCCGCCAGCAGCGCGATCCCCAGGCCTTCGCTTTTGGCGCTGCCGGCGCAGTCATAGGGCTGCTCGAGCTGCAGGTAGTTTTCAATCTCGTCGTCTGTCAGCTCGCGAAAGGTCACGCGCACGGCAGCCAGGCTGCATTGTTCAAAGCCGCTGTCCTGGCAGACCACGGCGACCGCGGTCTGGAACACCACCGTCTGGCCGCTCATTTGACGCAGTTGCCGCACCGCGCGCTCGTGATTGCCGGGTTTGCCCAGCGGCACGCCATGCAGGTCCGCGACCTGGTCTGAGCCGATCACCACGGCGTTCGGGAAGGCGCTGGCGACCGCGTGTGCCTTGGCCAGCGCCAGGCGTTCGGCCAACTGGCGCGGCGCTTCGCCGGCCAGAGGTGTTTCGTCGACATCAGGTGCTGCGACTTCGAATGGAATCTGCAAGCGCTGCAGCAGCTCACGGCGATAGGGTGAAGTCGAGCCCAGCACGAGCGGACGACTGGGCTGCAAACGGTCGGAAAAAGCTGGCGTGGCAGCGGTTGGCGTGGCAAAGTTCATTCCCCGATTCTCTTACACTGCACGCATGACTACACCGCTTCAAGCCAAACGACTCAATATGCTGACCTTCGCGCAGGAGGGCATACCTTTGGCTGAATCCACACCGCTACAAAAATTGGATCGTCTTGCGCACGAGGTGCAAGGGCTGCAGGCTGATTTGATGGTGGATTGGTCGGCCAGGGCAGAATTACGCGCCGGCTCTGGCGCTGAGCCCGATGTCTGGCTGCATCTGCAGGCCAAAGCCGACGTACCACTGACATGCCAGCGCTGCATGACGGCGGTGCTGACGCCGATATCTGTGGACCAGTGGTACCGCTTTGTCGCCAGCGAAGACATTGCCATGGCCGAGGATGACCAGTCTGAGGAAGACCTGCTGGTGATGGAGCCGCAGTTTGACCTGAGCGCCGTTCTGGAAGACGAGTTGCTGATGGCTTTGCCGCTGGTGCCCATGCATGATGAATGCCCGGTAGCCATGACACTCAGCGCGGGCGAACTCACGCCAGAAGCCAGCCAGAAACCAAATCCATTTGCCGTGCTGGCAAAACTCAAGACCGAAAAGTGATTTTTGCTTTTATTTGCCACTCGTCAGACCTCGCCGGCGCGGCTCTGCCAGAGGGGAGCGAGCAGTTTGCAGCAAGTCGGCCTCAGGGGTCATGGTGGCAAGGGGCTTAATCGAGCTATAATCTAAGGCTTCGCGTACTGATTGAGTGATGTGAGTGGCAGCGTGGTTTTCAGCATTGACTGGATTCCCGGCTACTCGGAATTGAAAAATCTGGTGCGCCTTTTACAAACCGTACACCCCACCAGTGTCTAATTAGGAGCGGAACATGGCCGTCCAGCAGAACAAAAAATCTCCTTCCAAGCGCGGTATGCACCGCTCGCACAACGCACTCAACGTGCCAGGCATCGCAGTGGAATCCACCACTGGCGAAATTCACCTGCGTCACCACATCAGCCCCACCGGTTTTTACCGTGGCCGCAAGGTGCTGAAAACCAAATCCGAAGCCTAAGTCGACGCTTCAAGCATTGGCCCGCACTCAACCTGCGGGCCTTTCTTTTGTCCAGGCTTCAATTCATGACTGCTCCGGTCTCACGATGATCAGGATCGCTGTCGATGCAATGGGCGGTGATATTGGTCCTGCCGTGACCATACCCGCCAGTCTGGCTTTTTTGCGCGGTCATCCGAGTGCAGCGCTGGTCCTTGTGGGTCAGCCGTCAGTGCTTGCAGCGCACGCGCAGTATGCCCAATTGCAGGCGCACCCCCGCTGTAGCGTGGTCGAGGCCAGCGAAGTTGTGACCATGGACGACTCGATAGAGATCGCTCTGAGGCGCAAGAAAAATTCGTCCATGCGGGTGGCGGTCAATCAGGTTAAGGATGGCTTGGCCGAGGCGGCCGTGTCTGCTGGTAATACCGGCGCCTTGATGGCGATTGCGCGATACGTGCTCAAAACCATGGAAGGCATAGACCGTCCGGCGATTGCCACGCAGCTGCCCAATGCAGCCGGTGGCGCAACCACGGTGCTTGACCTGGGTGCGAATGTAGATTGCTCTGCGGACCACCTGCTGCAGTTTGCGGTCATGGGCTCTGCGCTGGTCGCGGCCAGCAGCGACCGTCCCACACCCAGCGTAGGCCTGCTCAATATTGGTGAAGAAGCCATAAAAGGCAGTGAAGTCATCAAAAAAGCTGGTGAACTGCTGCGATCTGCATCTAACTCTGGCGATTTGAATTTTTATGGAAATGTCGAGGGTAATGACATTTTCAAGGGGACAACCGACATCGTGGTATGTGACGGCTTTGTCGGCAATGTGGCGCTGAAGGCCAGCGAAGGCTTGGCCAGCATGATTGGCGGCTTCATCAAGGCAGAGTTTTCGCGCAACATCTTCACGAAAATAGCAGCTATTGTTGCTTATCCGGTGTTAAAAGCTTTTAAAAATCGAGTCGACCACAGGCGCTACAACGGCGCAGCATTGTTGGGATTGCGTGGTCTGGTATTCAAGAGCCACGGCTCGGCTGACGCCTTTGCCTTCGAACGTGCGCTCAATCGGGCTTATGATGCGGCTCGGAACAATTTGCTAGAGAGAGTCCGCGAGCGCATAGCGCATGCGGCGCCTTTGTTGGTGGCCGCGCAGCTGGCGCTGACCGCTGATGCGGCGAACGCGGTCTCCTTGATGCCAGTTGACGTGCCGGTCTCAGTACCGACTCCTTGACGACTCACTGACGGATTTACTCAATGGCCAGATATTCACGCATCACCGGCACCGGCAGTTATTTGCCACCGCGCCGAATGACCAACGCCGATCTGGCTGCCGAGCTGGCAACCAAGGGTATTGAGACTTCTGATGCCTGGATCGTGGAGCGCACCGGCATTCATGCCCGCCATTTCGCGGCGCCCGATGTCACCAGCAGCGATCTTGGTGTTGAGGCGGCCAAAAACGCGCTTCAGGCCGCAGGCCTGCAAGCGTCGGACATTGACCTCATCATTGTGGCCACCTCTACACCTGACATGGTGTTTCCGTCGGTCGCCTGCATTGTTCAGAACAAGCTGGGCATCGCTGGCTGTCCGGCCTTTGACATGCAGGCGGTTTGCAGTGGCTTTGTCTATGCCCTGACAGTTGCGGATGCCATGATCAAGACCGGTTCGGCCACCAAGGCGCTGGTGATTGGCGCCGAAGTGTTTTCGCGTATTCTGGACTTTTCGGACCGCACGACCTGTGTGCTGTTCGGTGACGGCGCCGGTGCAGTGGTGCTAGAGGCCTCGGAGACCCCCGGCATTCTTGCCAGCGATCTGCATGCCGATGGCAAGCATGTCGGCATCCTGTGCGTGCCTGGCCATGTCTCGGGCGGTCAGGTGCTCGGCCAGCCCTTGCTTCAAATGGACGGACCGGCGGTATTCAAGCTGGCCGTGGGCGTGCTCGAGAGCGCTGCGCGCGCAACCCTTGCCAAAGCCAATTTGACTGATGCTGATATTGACTGGCTGATTCCGCACCAGGCCAACATCCGCATCATGCAGAGCACCGCTAAAAAGCTCAAAATGCCGCTCGAAAAGCTCATCGTGACTGTTGACCAGCATGGCAACACATCGGCGGCTTCCATTCCTCTGGCACTCGATGCATCGGTACGCAGTGGCAAGGTCAAAAAAGGCGACACCCTCATGCTTGAAGGCGTGGGCGGCGGCTTCACCTGGGGCGCGGTGCTTCTCAATTATTGAGATGACGGTGCGTCTTTATCGGCCAGACTTTGACGAACAGGTGGCCGCTTGAATCCCCGGTCTGGCGCCCAATTGGGTCGCTCTCCAGTTTTTCTGGCTTTGTTGCTGTTGCTGGCTTTCGCAGTGTCTGGCTGGAAGGTCTTCAAGACCGTGCCTGCTGCCAACTTTGCCAGCGGCCCACAAGTGTCACAGGTGTCGCAAGTGCCTCCAGCGGCAAGCGTGGTCGGCGACTCTGGCAACTCTAAAAAAGCAGTGCTGTCGGCCAGCCGGCAGCAACAACGCGCACCTGACGGCAGTTGGCACTTTGACGCGCAATTCGTATCCGCCGCGCCGGGGCAGGCGGTGCATGCCGCGTCCATCGTCGAGTTAGCCAATGGCGCCTTGCGTGCAGTGTGGTTTTCGGGCTCCCGCGAAGGCGCTGGCGACGTCACCATTCAGACTGCTGTCATGGATGCCAAGACCTTGAAGTGGGCGCCGGAAACCACCCTGTTTGACAGGCAGCAGATTCAGCGCGGTCTTTGGCGCTACGTGAAAAAGCTCGGCAATCCGGTCATCGCGCGTGCCCCTGATGGTTCGCTGTTCTTGTGGATGGTGAACGTCTCTGTTGGCGGCTGGGCCGGCAGCGCGATTAGCTGGTCGCGCTCTGTTGACGATGGCATCAGCTGGAGCCCACCGCGACGGTTGGTGACTTCACCCTTTCTAAACGTCAGTACGCTGGTCAAGGCGGGACCGGTGGCATTTGCCAATGGGCAAATGGGGCTGCCGGTTTATCACGAGTCCTTTACAAAGTTCGCCGAGCTCTTGCGCCTCAGTCCCGATGGCCAGGTGTTGGACAAGATTCGTATCGCTGGCAGTCAGCGCAGCCTTCAGCCCGTGGTGCTGGTGAGCGGCCCTGAGCAAGCGCAGGTTTATATGCGCTCGGGTGGTTCGGGCGTCTTGATGGCTTCGGTCAGCACGGATGCCGGGAAAACCTGGTCCAGCAGCCGACCCGCGCATTGGCCCAACCCGGATTCTGCGGTGGCTGGTATGGTGACCAGCGCGGCAGGCCAGTGGCTGGCCTTGAATCCGACGGCCGCGGGCCGCGACCGGCTGGCCTTGTTGCAGACGAGTACGGGCGGCAGCTTTGACGCTGCCGTGCCGCGGGTGGTGGAAGCCTCGGCTGATCCAAAGACGCCGCTTTCAGTCGCGGCATACAAAGAACTGCTGGGTGCCGAGCTCAAACAGCGCGGCGCCAGCCAGGAGCAAGCCGAGGCCTATATTGCCAGTGCGACGCGGCAGCTGTGCAGTCCGGCGGCTTGTTCGCAAGAGCTTTCCTATCCCTATTTACTGCAGACCCGTGATGGCTATATCCATCTCGTGTACACCTGGAACCGCACACGCATCAAGCATGTCCGGTTTGACCCCTTGCAAGCCGCGCTGCCTGCCAATCAAGTCCATCCCCATGCTGCCACCACTGACTGATTTTGTTGCGCTGCTGGGTATCAATCTGGTGCTTTGTGCGCTCGCGCTGAGGCTGATGGATGCGATAGCTGCGATGAGGGCGATCAGCCCTATCAGGCCATGGGCCGGTTGGATGAGCGCACTGGTCTTTGCGCTGCTGTGCTGGCCCGTCGGAACGGCGCAACTGCCGGTTGCGGCCTACCTGCGCGGCGTGAGCGCCGACCTGAGTATCACGCTGGTCATGCTGGCCTGCCTGGACCTGGTTCAGCGTGTTGCTGGTTTACGCGCGGTCGATAAACGTGAGTACAGCCTTGTGTATGCCGCCATCGCGCTGGCGGCGCTTTTTTTATACCCGCTGGCTTTAGGCTGGGGCGACTGGGATGCCTACCGCCTGGGCTGGAGCGGACCCGCTCTTTGGCTGGCTTTGTTGGTCCTGTCCTTGTCTTGCTGGGCCAGGGGGCTGAAGCTGCTGCCGGTTCTGGTGGCCCTGGCCTTGCTGGCCTGGACTGCTGGTGTGCTCGAGTCCTGCAATCTCTGGGACTATCTCATTGATCCCTGGCTCGCACTGCTGGCGCTTTTTCAGTGTGTGAAGATGGGCGCTGAAAAAATAGCCAGTCAGTTTCGCCGCAAGTCTGCCAAGGCGGCCGGTCCTGCGCCGGCCTGATGCGGCCAACGCAGAGAACATGTCTGGGCGCGGTTTTTCTTTTTTACAATGCGCTGCAGCCGATTGGTGCATGACAACTGGAGTAGTTATTTGAAATCGTTTGCTTTTGTTTTTCCTGGTCAGGGTTCCCAGTCCGTGGGCATGCTTGACGCGTGGGGTGCGCATCCCGTGGTGGCTCAAGCGCTGGCCGAGGCCTCCGAGGCGCTCGGACAGGACATGGCGCTGCTGATCAGCCAGGGCAGCAAGGAAGAGCTGGCCCTGACCACCAACACGCAACCTGTGATGCTGGTGGCTGGCGTGGCGGCTTTTCGGGTCTGGATGGCTGAAACCGGCGTCCTGCCTGCCGTGATGGCCGGGCACTCGCTGGGAGAATATTCTGCGCTGGTCGCTTCAGGTGTGTTGTCACTCGCCCAGGCCGCGCCACTGGTGCGTTTGCGCGCGCAAGCCATGCAGGACGCAGTACCGGTTGGTGTGGGCGCGATGGCCGCCATTCTCGGCATGGATGCGGCGCAAGTGATTGAAGGTTGCAACGAGGCGCTGCGCAGCTTTGGCCCTGACAGTGCTGAAGTGGTGGAGGCGGTCAATTTCAATGATCCAACGCAAACCGTCATCGCCGGCAGCAAGGCCGCGGTGGACAAAGCCTGTGAAGTCCTCAAGTCCAAGGGCGCCAAGCGCGCCTTGTTGCTACCGGTCTCCGCGCCTTTTCATTCCAGCCTGATGAAACCTGCGGCTGAGAAACTGAAGGAAAAGCTCGCTTCCATGCAACTGGCCGCGCCCCAGGTGCCGGTCATCAACAATATCGATGTCGCGATTGAAACCGAGGCAGACCGGATTCGCGCGGCGCTTTACAGTCAGGCATTTGGTCCGGTGCGCTGGGTTGAATGCATTCAGGCCATCAAGGCGCGTGGCCTGACGACCATTGTCGAGTGCGGTCCGGGTAAAGTACTGGCGGGCCTGGTCAAGAGGATTGACCCCGAATTGACGGGTTTGCCCCTGTTCGATCCCGCCTCGCTGGCAGCAGTCAAGGAGATATTGCAATGAATGAAGTGAAGTTTGAAGGACAAGTCGCGCTTGTCACGGGCGCGTCGCGGGGCATAGGCGCTGCCATTGCGTTGGAACTGGCGCAAAAAGGCCTGAAGGTCATTGGTACCGCGACCAGCGACGAAGGTGCGGCCAAAATCAGTCAGACCCTGGCGGCATTTCCAGGTTGTGCTGGCCGCAATCTGAACGTCAACGACGCGGTGGCGGCGCAGGCCTTGATTGAAAGCATCGTCCTGGAGCATGGCGGTTTGCAGGTGTTGGTGAACAATGCTGGCATCACCCGCGACATGCTGGCGATGCGTCTGAAGGACGATGACTGGGACGCTGTTCTGGACACCAACCTGAAAGCCGTGTTCCGCATGAGCCGCGCGGTCATGCGCACCATGATGAAGCAGCGTTATGGCCGGATCATCAGCATCACCTCCGTGGTTGGCGCATCCGGCAATGCCGGCCAGGCCAACTACGCTGCGGCCAAGGCTGGCGTGGCCGGCATGACGCGGGCGCTTGCGCGAGAGCTGGGCTCGCGTAACATCACGGTCAATTGTGTAGCGCCTGGTTTTATTGAGACCGACATGACAGCGAGTCTTTCCGAAGAGCAGCAAAAGGCGCTTCTCGGGCAGATCCCGCTCGGGCATCTTGGCAAACCGCAGGATATTGCGCATGCTGTGGCCTTTGTGGCGAGCCCGCAAGCGGCCTACATCACGGGCCAGGAGCTGCACGTCAACGGTGGAATGTATATGTAATAGCAGTGGTGTTGAGCCTTGTCGGTGTCATGAAGTTCATGCATTGACAGTGGTAAAACACCATAAATCGACGCCGGTTTTTTTCCGTACGGCCCGGCGCTTAGGGACACAGTTCTAACGCGCTAAAATCACGGATTAATTTACAACCCTCAGAGGGAACTATGAGCGATATCGAAGCACGCGTTAAGAAAATCATTGCCGAACAACTTGGCGTGGAAGAAAGTCAAGTCACCAGCGAAAAAGCCTTCGTGGCCGATCTCGGCGCTGATTCACTTGATACCGTAGAACTGGTGATGGCTCTGGAAGACGAGTTCGGCATTGAGATTCCGGATGAAGATGCCGAGAAAATCACGACCGTTCAAAACGCGATTGATTACGCTAATACCCATCAAAAGGCCTGATACCCCGGGCTTGCTGCCCGTGGATCTGTCGTCATCAAACCTGAAAAGTCGCTTTTTGTCTTTTCAGGTTTTTTTCAGGATTACTGAATGAGTCGTCGTCGTGTCGTTGTGACTGGTCTGGGTTGTGTCACTCCCGTGGGTAACACCGTGGCGGAGTCTTGGGCCAATGTGCTCGCTGGAACACCCGGCATTGATCTGATCACTCAATTTGATGCCAGCAACTTTGCCTGCAAGTTTGCCGGTGAAGTCAAAGGCTTCAACATCACGGATTACATCCCTGAAAAAGAAGCGCGTCACATGGACCGCTTCATTCATTTGGGTCTGGCCGCGGCCTTTCAGGCTGTCGCTGACAGCGGTTTGCCAACCGGTGAGGCGCTAAGCCACGAGATGGCAACGCGCATAGGCTGCAATATAGGCTCCGGCATAGGCGGTTTGCCCATGATCGAGCAGACGCATTCCGAATTGATGAATCGCGGCCCACGCCGTATTTCGCCATTTTTTGTGCCCGCATCCATCATTAACATGATCTCGGGTCATGTGTCCATCAAGTTCGGCTTCAAGGGCCCCAATCTTGCAGTCGTCACGGCTTGCACGACCGGCTTGCATGCCATCGGACTGTCGGCGCGCATGATCGAATACGGCGATTGCGATGTGATGGTCGCAGGTGGTGCCGAATCTTGCGTTTCACCTCTGGGCGTGGGCGGCTTTGCATCGGCGCGCGCGCTTTCGACCCGCAATGAAGACCCGAAGACCGCCTCAAGGCCTTGGGACAAAGACCGCGATGGTTTTGTGCTGGGCGAGGGCAGTGGTGTCGTGGTGCTGGAAGAGTACGAGCACGCCAAGGCGCGCGGTGCAAAAATATACGCAGAGCTCAGCGGTTTTGGCATGAGTGCTGATGCCTACCATATGACGGCGCCTGACATCGACGGTCCTGGCCGCTCCATGGCCATGGCCCTGAAGAATGCCGGCGTCAACGCTGACCAGGTCCAGTATCTCAATGCGCATGGCACGTCCACGCCTTTGGGTGATCTGAACGAAACCAACGCCATCAAGGCAGCGTTTGGCAGCCATGCCAAGAACATGGTGGTCAGCTCCACCAAATCGATGACCGGCCATTTGCTGGGCGGCGCAGGTGGCATCGAGTCGGTGTTTACCGTGCTCGCGCTGCACCATCAGAAAATTCCTCCCACGATCAATATCTTCAACCAGGATCCTGAGTGTGATCTGGACTTCTGCGCCAATACGGCGCGTGATGCCAAGATCGACATTGCAGTCAAGAACAATTTCGGATTTGGTGGCACCAACGGTACCTTGGTGTTCAAGCGCGTTTGACGCGCTTTGGCAAGGCCGCTTCAAGCCTTTGATCGCCTGGGACACAAGCTGCTGTGACCACGCACAACGCCCCACCGGTTGTCTACCCGCTGGGGCGTTCTGCTTTTCAAGGCTTGGTATTGTTGGGACTTTGGTTGAGCGGGCTGGTGGCGGTGCTGTTTTGGATTTACAGCACACGCCAATCGGCAGGGGCTGTGTTGATGGCCTTGTGCGTTTCGGCCATGGCCGCAACAGCTGCCTTGCGGGGATGGAAAAATTCACCGATCGGACAGTTGGCCTGGGACGGGCAGTTCTGGCGCTGGGAAAGTCCTGGCTACCAGACGGGCATGGCCGAGCAGGAACTGGTGGTGCTTGCGGATTTTCAGCGGCTGTTGTTAATTCGTCTGGAGAACCAGGCCCACGCCCAGCTGTGGCTCTGGGTTGAGCGACAGGCCATGCCCGAACGCTGGATGGATTTTCGACGCGCTGTGTATTCGCCGCACAGGCTGTCATACGCGGGCAGAGCAAAATCGCCAAGGTCGGCAGATAGCCAGCTGGATATGGCAGTATCTGCTGATGTGCATTCTGCTGACACCACACGATTAATTCCATGAGCGCCGAAGTGACGCCCCTGCCGGGTGACAAGGCCGACCTCAGCGACACCATGCTGGTGGAGCGTGCGGTCGCTGGCGATCAAAAGGCGTTTGAACTGCTGGTCATCAAGTACCAGCGGCGCATACAGCGTCTGATAGGGCGCATGGTGCGAGATGTTGATCTGGTGGAAGACATCGCCCAGGAAACCTTCATCCGCGCTTATCGGGCTTTGAGCCAGTTTCGCGGCGAGGCGCAGTTCTACACCTGGTTGTACCGGATTGCCGTCAACACCGCCAAAAAAGCGCTGATGGACCTCAAGCGCAACCCGACCATCTCGGAAAACGCCTTCAAATCCGGCCACGGTGAGGAAAGCGATGAAACTTCCCCGCTCGAGAACGAACTAACAAGTTCTGAAACGCCAGATGCCGTGCTGGCCAGCAAGGAAATAGCCGAAATGGTCAATCTGGCGCTGGAGGCATTGCCTGAAGAACTACGGCAGGCCATCACCCTGCGCGAAATAGAAGGTCTGAGTTATGCGGAGATATCGGAAGCCATGAATTGTCCTGTCGGCACGGTACGGTCCAGAATTTTCAGGGCGCGCGAGGCGATTTCGGAAAAGGTGAAGCCTTTGCTGGAAAACCAGTCTGGGAAACGCTGGTGAGATCCCGTCGTGGCCTCTACTTTTCTGACTGTGCGCTATGAGTCATCACCATCAACCATCGTCAGTCCGCTGTGTCCAATCCTTCAGTTAATTTTAAAAACGCCAGGTCTGTTGCCATGACGCGCATGAAATCACCAATGCCCCTTTCTGAACAGCTGTCTGCCATGGTGGACGGTGAGCTTGACCGGCAAGAGTTGAGCCTCGCCTTGCTGTCCTGCGGACAAGGTGAGGCCATGCTCACGAGCTGGAGCACTTACCACCTGATTGGAGACGCACTGCGTTCGCCGGCGCAAGTTGTGCCAGCGTCGGACCTGGCTTTTCTCGGGCGCTGGCAGCAAAGGCTTGCGCAATCAGAGTCGGCACCGCTCGCGCCGCCAGAGCAACTGCCAAAGCTGGTGCCCAAGGCGAAGGAGGCATCGCTTCCTGAGGTGGCATATCAGGCTGCGATTGCTGCCAACGATGGCGTTTTTCGCTGGAAACTGTTGGCCGGTCTTGCATCTGCCACCACTGTTTTCGCGATTGCCTGGAATGTTTTCGGGCATTCCTCCTCTGACAACGCGCCGCAACTGGCCGAGGACAGGGCCGCTCAGCAAGTCGTCGTTGATTCGCCGCAAGGCCCCGTTGTGCGCGACGCCGGGTTGGAGGAACTGATGGCCGCGCACCGGCAGCTGGGCGCACGATCGGCGCTCCAGGCGCCATCCGGGTTTTTGCGCAGCGCCAATTTTGAAACTACTTCTGGTGTCAGACGCTGATGGACTGGCGTGTCGAAACAAACCGTTTGAGTATGCTAAGTTCTAAGCTATTTTGGCTTCCAGTGGCCTGTTTTTGTGCGCTGGCAGCTATTAATTATGTAGCGGCCGAAACGCTGCCCAAAGCTCAAAATAGCGCTCCAACCGGCGCAGAAAAAGAGGTTGCAGGCGTCAGCGACTGGTTGCAGCACTTGCGCGAGGCCTCAAAAAACCGGGCTTATGTCGGAACCTACGTGGTGTCTTCGGGTGGCAGCATGTCCAGCGCGAAAATCTGGCATGTCTGCGAGGGCGATCAGCAGGTTGAGCGAATTGAAAGCCTCAGTGGCGCGCCAAGATCCGTCTTCAGGCACAACGATCGCGTGCTCACGTTCATGCCGGATCAAAAACTGGTTCGCAGCGAAAAGCGCGATGGCCAGGATATTTTTTCCGGGCTGCTGCAGTCCGCTGACAGCCGCATTGCCGACTATTACCGGCTCAGGGCTGAGGGTGTCGAGAGGGTCGCCGGGGTTGAAGCGGATGTTGTGCTGCTGGCACCCAAAGACAATCTGCGGTTTGGCTACCGCGTCTGGACCGAGCCGCGAAAAGGACTGGTGGTGAAATTGCAGACCCTGGACACCGATGGTCGCGTGCTTGAACAGGCAGCGTTTTCCGAGCTACAGCTGGACGCGCCCGTCAAAATGGAAAAACTTCTTCAGATGATGGGCAAGGTCCAGGGATACCGCATGGAGCAGACAGCGTTGGTCAAGACCACTGCGAGTGCTGAGGGCTGGTTGTTGAAGGCACCTGTGGCCGGGTTCAAGGCGCTGAGCTGCTACAAGCGTCCCATGCCGGCCTCAGTTTCGGGCGATGATCCACTGCAATGGGTTTTTTCTGATGGGCTGGCGTCGGTCTCCATTTTTCTCGAACCGTTTGACCGCCAGCGGCATGACAAGGGGTCTGTCATATCCATGGGTGCAACGCAAACCATGACGCGCCAGCTTGGTGGGTATTGGCTGACGCTGATGGGCGAGGTTCCGATTTCCACCTTGAGGCTTTTTGCAAATGCTCTGGAACACAAGAAGTAAAGCCGGGCCCTGAAAATGCGCGGTAAAACGCCAACCCGTCCCCCAGCTTTTAATTGAACCACCTATTTTTGAGGACTTAAACAGATGACGAGGCTGATGATGCTTGAACTGAACCCGAAATTCCTGCCTGCCTTGGTGCGTGCTGGCATGCTGGCGCTCGCCTTCTCGGCGACCTTGTTGCCGGTCGATGCGCTTTGGGCGCAAACCCGGACCTTGCCGGATTTCACCGATCTGGTAGAGCAGGTCGGACCATCTGTTGTGAACATCCGCACCCTGGAAAAAGTCAAGGCGACACCAGCCAATGGCGCTGACGAGCAAATGCTGGAATTTTTTCGGCGCTTTGGCATACCCGTGCCGCCCAATTTGCCGCGCACGCCCAAGGCCGACCGGAATACCCCTCAGCCAGACGAAGACCAGCCGCGCGGGGTTGGCTCCGGCTTCATACTGACAACAGATGGTTTTGTGATGACCAACGCCCATGTCGTCGAGGGCGCAGATGAAGTCATCGTCACCTTGACCGACAAGCGGGAGTTCAAGGCGAAAATCATAGGTGCGGACAAACGCAGTGACGTCGCGGTGGTGAAAATTGAGGCGACAGCTTTGCCTGCGGTCAAAATCGGCGACATCAATCGCCTCAAAGTAGGCGAATGGGTGATGGCCATCGGTTCACCGTTCGGTCTTGAAAATACCGTGACAGCAGGTATCGTGAGCGCCAAGCAGCGTGATACCGGCGACTACCTGTCATTCATTCAGACCGATGTGGCCATCAACCCCGGCAATTCGGGCGGGCCACTGATCAACATGCGTGGCGAGGTGGTCGGCATCAATAGCCAGATTTACTCGCGCTCAGGCGGCTTTCAGGGCATCTCGTTTGCCATTCCCATTGACGAAGCCGCGCGCGTGTCAGACCAGTTGCGCAGCAGCGGCAAGGTCACGCGCGGCCGGATCGGCGTGCAGATCGAACAGGTCAGCAAGGAAGTGGCCGAGTCCATAGGCCTGGGCAGACCCCAGGGCGCTTTGGTCAGAGGGGTTGAGAGCGGTGCGCCAGCAGAAAAAGCGGGCATAGAAGCTGGCGACATCATCATCAAGTTCGATGGCAAACAGATCGAGAAATCCAGTGACCTGCCGCGCATCGTCGGCAATATCAAGCCAGGCACCAAGGCCGTGGTTACCGTCTTCAGACGTGGTGCAGCCAAGGATCTGTCAGTAGTCATCGCCGAAGTCGAAGCGGACAAGCCTGCACGCAAAGCCTCAGCGCCCGAGCCCAAGCAGCCCGCCACCGGCGCCGCGCAAGTGCTTGGTCTGGTGGTCAGTGAATTGACAGAAGCGCAGAAAAAAGAGTTCAAGCTCAAGGGCGGCGTCAAGGTTGATGCGGCTGATGGTGCCGCTGCCAGAGCCGGATTGCGCGAAGGTGATTTGATCGTCGCCGTTGCCAATACGGAAGTGCTGACTGTCAAAGACTTCGACGCGGCGCTTTCCAAGGCTGACAAGTCCAAGCCCGTCAGTGTGCTGTTCCGCCGTGGCGAGTGGGCGCAATATGCCCTGATTCGTCCCGCACGCTGACAGCCTTTCAGACCTGCTGGGCGCCTGTCGACAGGATTCCAGGCGCAAATAATGACCCCCATACCCCGCTCGGGTTGGGGGTTTTTAGGCTCTAAAAGGCCATTTTTGACGCGACAAAAAATATATTTCGCACTTTAGGAGCGCGTTATTTGTTGGTGCTCACTAACAATTAGGGCATGCAAAAAATCGTTCCGGGTTGGAACGAACATGATTAGGTGAGGCTTTTGGGCATAAAGCGTTGGCGAAAAATGCCTATCCAAGCCTTATCCACTGGATCAAGGACTGATCCACAGATCACCCACAAGTTGTCCATAGCCATTCAGTGTAAAATTGTGAACAAGTTGTGCATAAGATTCCTGTTGCTGCCCTGCAACGACAAAAATTTGGGCATTTGGGGGCTGTTGGCTTCTGGCTTTTTGCCTACAATGAAGCTCCAACTATCGCAGTTGCCATAGATTGTTGGTTCAGGGCGCGTCACTTATCGACGCGCCCTTTTTTATGGTCTGTTGCGAATACGAGCTTTCTCTTCGCAATACTAACAAGCACTTAGGCGTTCTCGTTGATGAATCACATCAGAAATTTCTCGATCATTGCCCACATCGATCACGGCAAATCCACGCTCGCAGACCGGCTCATTCAGCGCTGCGGCGGTTTGCAGGACCGTGAGATGAGTGCGCAGGTTTTGGACTCGATGGATATCGAGAAGGAGCGTGGGATAACCATCAAGGCGCAGACCGCCGCGCTCAAATACAAGGCGCTCGACGGCCAGATTTACAACCTCAATCTGATTGATACGCCTGGCCATGTCGACTTCTCCTATGAAGTCAGCCGCTCGCTGTCGGCGTGTGAGGGGGCTTTGCTCGTGGTTGACGCAAGCCAGGGCGTCGAGGCGCAAACCGTGGCCAATTGCTACACCGCGCTGGAGCTCGGGGTGGAGGTCGTGCCGGTGCTCAACAAGATGGATTTGCCGAACGCTGATCCCGAGAATGCCAAGCAGGAAATTGAAGAAGTCATCGGCATTGATGCGACCGACGCGATTCCCTGCAGCGCCAAGACTGGCATGGGCATAGACGAGATTCTTGAAGCTGTTGTTGCCAGGATCCCGCCCCCCAAGGGCAATCCCGACGGTCCACTGCGCGCCATGATCATTGACAGCTGGTACGACGCCTATGTGGGCGTGGTCATGCTGGTGCGAGTCGTTGATGGTCGGCTTGCCAAGGGCGAGCGGATCAAACTGATGGCCAGCGAGGCGACGTTCAACGCTGAGCAGCTGGGCGTCTTTACGCCGCACACCGAGTCGCGTCAGTCGCTTGAGGCTGGTGAAGTGGGTTTTGTGATTGCCGGTATCAAGGAGTTGCAGGCAGCGCGCGTGGGCGACACCATCACCCTGATCAAGCCTGGCAGCGGTGGCGCTGCTTTTACAGCCACTGAGGCGCTTCCCGGTTTCAAGGAAATCCAGCCGGCGGTGTTTGCCGGACTGTATCCCTCAGAGGCCAGCGAATATGAATCCCTGCGCGATGCGCTTGAAAAACTCAAGCTCAACGATGCTTCGCTGCACTACGAGCCAGAAGTCAGCGAGGCCTTGGGTTTTGGCTTTCGCTGCGGTTTTCTGGGCTTGCTGCACATGGAGATCGTGCAGGAACGGCTGGAACGCGAATTTGACCAGGATCTGATCACCACGGCGCCCAGCGTGGTCTATGAGGTGCTCAAGGCTGACGGCGAAGTCATCAAGGTGGAAAATCCGTCGCGGATTCCGGACGCCGGGCGCGTCAATGAGATCCGCGAGCCGATTGTCACTGTTCACCTATATATGCCGCAAGACTATGTCGGTGCGGTCATGACCCTGGCCAACCAGAAGCGCGGCGTGCAGCTGAACATGGCCTATCACGGCAAGCAGGTCATGCTGACCTATGAAATGCCGCTTGGCGAGATCGTGCTGGACTTCTTTGACAAGCTCAAGTCGGTGTCGCGCGGTTATGCGTCCATGGACTACACCTTCAAGGAGTTCCGGGCTTCTGACGTGGTGAAGGTCGATATTTTGCTCAATGGCGAAAAAGTTGATGCGCTGTCCATCATCGTCCACCGCAGCC
Source organism: Comamonadaceae bacterium (assembly GCA_947443645.1). GTDB lineage: Bacteria > Pseudomonadota > Gammaproteobacteria > Burkholderiales > Burkholderiaceae_C > Polaromonas. The sequence goes on from CANEXF010000008.1 coordinate 114,557, forward strand.
AGTCGGCCTACCGTGGCCGGGCCGTGGTGGCAAAAATGCGCGAAATCATTTCCCGCCAGCAATTCGACGTCGCCATACAGGCGGCCATTGGCGCCAATATTATTGCCCGTGAGACAATCAAGGCGCTGCGCAAGAACGTGATCGCCAAGTGCTACGGCGGCGATATTTCGCGCAAGAAGAAGCTCCTCGAAAAACAAAAAGCGGGTAAAAAACGCATGAAACAAATCGGTTCAGTGGAAGTGCCCCAAGAAGCATTTCTCGCCATTTTGCAGGTGGAAGACTAATGCTAGATCGTATGAGTTCAATCACGGCCGTGGTGCTTGCACTGTTTGCCGGCTATGGCGCGGCCTGGTATTTCGGTCTGGTGGAGGGGAACTTTTCGCTGCTGCTGTTTCTCGCTACCGTGGTCACGGGTGTTTACTGGCTGGCCGAGCGCTTCTACTTTTTGCCGCAACGGCATCGCGCTGTTCTGGCACTCGAAGAAAACGCCGCCAGGCGGCAGGCCGAGCTGGCCAAAATGGGCATCAGCCAGGTTGACGACAACACCACTGAAGCTAAATCCCGGCTCATCATGCAGCCCTGGTGGCTGGACTGGACCGCTGGTCTGTTTCCGGTAATCGTGGTGGTCTTTTTGCTGCGCTCATTTTTGTTCGAGCCGTTCAAGATTCCGTCGGGTTCCATGATCCCGACCTTGCTCATCAATGACCTGATTCTGGTCAATAAATTTCACTATGGTGTGCGCCTTCCGGTGATCAACTTCAAGATCCTGGACAACCACAGCCCTGAGCGTGGCGACGTCATGGTGTTTCGCTACCCGCCCAAACCCAGCCTGGACTACATCAAGCGGGTTGTTGGCGTGCCGGGCGACGAGGTGGCCTACCTCAACAAAAAACTGACGATCAACGGCAAGCCCTTGAGCAAAAGTCCGCTGCCCGATTTCTTTGATGAAGACTCCATGCGCTACGCCAAGCAGTTCGAGGAAGTCACTGGCAGCAAGCATTACCGTTTACTCAATGACGACGACCGCCCAGCCTTTATACCGGGTGCAGACGACTTTCCGTTCAAGCAAAATTGTCGCTACAGTAGCGAAGGCGTGGTTTGCAAGGTGCCCGAAGGTCACTACTTCATGATGGGTGACAACCGCGACAACTCGCTGGATTCACGCTACTGGGGCTTTGTTCCAGAAAAGAACATCGTCGGGAAAGCCTTTTTTGTCTGGATGAATTTCGGTAATCTCAAGCGTATCGGATCCTTTGATTGATTTCGTCCCCGGTGCGGCCCTTCTTCTATGGGCGACTGGGTCTTGTTTCGTCGGGCTTTCGGGCTTAGCAGGAGAAGAGCATGAAAAATAAGCAACGCGGTATTTCCTTTATCGGCATCTTGTTTGTTGGTGGCGTATTGGCATTTGCCGGTGTGATCGCGGCCCAGGTTTTTCCGACCTTGATCGAGTTTCAGGCCATTACCAAAGCTGCGAGCAAGGCCAAGGACGGCAATACCGTGCCTGAAGTGCGCAGCATTTTCGACAAAGCCGCGCAGATCGACGACATCAAGTCCATCACGGGAAAAGATCTCGAAGTGACCAAAGACGGTGACAAAACCAAAGTGGCATTTGCCTACAACAAGGAAATCCATATTGGCGGCCCGGCCTATTTGCTCCTTAAATACACAGGGCAATCCAAATAAGTGCGTTCAAGTTCCACCTCAAGCCTCAGCCCGAATTTACTGGCGTTGCAAAAACGCCTCGAGCATGAATTCTCCAACGCCAAGCTGTTGGTGCAGGCCCTAACGCACCGCAGCTTCTCGTCCGACCACAACGAGCGCATTGAGTTTTTAGGCGATTCCGTCCTGAATCTTGCTGTGGCCGGTCTGCTCTATGAACAACTGAGCGATCTGCCGGAGGGGGATTTGTCGCGCGTGCGTGCCAACCTTGTCAAACAGGACACGCTGCACCAGGTCGCAGTTGCGCTGGGCTTGCCAGACCTGTTGCGTCTGGGGGAGGGCGAAGCCAAGTCGGGCGGGCAGAATCGCCCCTCCATACTGGCTGACGCGCTGGAAGCCGTGATTGGTGCGGTTTACCTTGATGCGGGTTACGACAAGGCCGCCACGCTGGTGCGTCGCCTTTTCAAGAATGTTGAGATCAATGCCCAGATGCCGGCCATAGGCAAAGATCCCAAGACTGAATTGCAGGAATGGCTGCAAGGCCGCAAAATGAACCTGCCGATTTACCGGGTCGTCGGCACCCAGGGCGCTGCCCACAAACAGACGTTTGACGTCGAGTGCGAGATCGCAGAATACCGGCGGGCCGAGCGCGGCATAGGCGGCTCGCGGCGCGCGGGCGAGCAGGCCGCAGCGACGGCCATGCTGGCTTTCGTCAAGACACTCTGAAGCCATTTTCAAATTACCCGATTCCTCCGATCTGCTGCACGCAACAGGTCCAACCACCACAGACCATGACTACCGCTAAAAGCAGCCCCCCGAAAACATCCACCAGCCAGGCGCCTGAGACGGCCAAAGTCACAGCGCACGAGCTGTCTGCCGAGCAGCTTGCGCTGCAAGGTGATGCGCAGGCGCAATCGATTGATGCGATGCTGGCCAGGGCCACGTCTGTACGCCGCAGCAACGCGCCGGCCTCGGATGCCGAGCCTGAGACGCCCATGCCCAGCGTCGAGACCCAGCGCTGCGGTCTGATCGCCATTGTGGGCAAGCCCAACGTGGGCAAATCCACCTTGCTCAATGCGCTGGTCGGCCAGAAAGTCAGCATCACTTCGCGCAAGGCGCAAACCACGCGCCACCGCATCACCGGCATGCGTACCGTGGGGCCAACGCAGTTTGTGTTTGTCGATACCCCCGGCTTTCAGACTCGTCACGGCAATGCGCTCAACCGCTCGCTGAACCGGACGGTGGTGGGTGCGGTCAACGATGTCGACTTGATCGTTTTCGTGGTCGAGGCCGGGCAGTTCAACCAGGCTGACGAAAAAGTTCTGAGCCTGCTGCCTGCAAAAACACCGGCGATCTTGCTCGCCAACAAATTCGATCTGATACACCGCCGCGCCGAGATCGCGCCCTGGCTCAAGGCCATGCAGGAGCGGCACAGTTTTTCGGAATTCGTGCCCATGTCGGCCAACAACGCCAGGGACGTCGAGCGACTGTTCGGCATTTGCGAAAAATACCTGCCGCTTCAACCCTGGATGTATGGCGCTGAAGAGCTGACGGATCGCAGCGACCGCTTTATGGCCGCCGAAATCATTCGCGAAAAGCTGTTCCGCCTGACGGGCGATGAGCTGCCCTACACCTCGACCGTCATCATTGACAAGTACGAAGAAGAAGGCAATCTGCGCCGGGTCGCAGCGACCATCGTTGTTGAACGCGACGGTCACAAGGGCATGATCATTGGTGAGAAGGGCGAAAAGCTCAAGCGCATAGGCACAGAGGCCCGCCACGAGCTCGAGACGCTGACGGGCGGCAAGGTGTTTCTGGAGATCTGGGTCAAAGTCCGCTCGGGCTGGGCCGACGATGAGGCTCGCGTCAAGACTTTCGGCTACGAGTGAGTTGGGGTTTCGGGTGCGTTTAGAAATTCGATTATCGGGATGTGGTGCAAGGCGCGCGGAGCGCAGGATACCGGAATGCACTTGTGTGCATGAGGATTCCGAGCACAGCGCAACGCCGCAACACGCCCGAGAATCGGATTTATAGGCGTACCCATAGTGGCCACCAAACGCATCAGCGACGAGCCTGCCTACGTCCTGCACCGCTACGACTGGAGCGAGTCCAGCCTGATTCTGGAAGTCTTTACCCGCACCTACGGCCGCGTGGCGCTGATTGCGCGCGGCGCGAAAAAGCCCAGTTCAAGCTTCAGGCCCATTTTGCTGCCCCTGCAGCCCTTGCATATTGCTTTTGGTGGTGACGCTGAAATCCGCATGCTCAAAAGCGCTGAATGGCAGGGCGGTCATGTCATGCCTACGGGCGACGCGCTGCTGTCTGGCTACTACCTCAATGAACTGCTGATGCGGCTGCTGGCCCGGGATGATCCGCATCCTGCGCTTTTTGACGCCTATGCGGTCACCGCACAACTGCTGGCCAACCAGAGCATAGACACGCTGCAGGTCGCGCTGCGGGCCTTCGAGCTGCGTTTGCTGCGCGACATCGGCCTGCTGCCCACGCTTAATGCGCAGACCGCGACCCTGTCCGACCTGCAAGCCGATACCCGCTACGTTCTGCTGGCTGAAGCCGGCCTGCGTGAAGCGCATGATGACGACCGCTTCAGCTTGACCGGCGCGCAGTGGCTTGCCTTGCAGCAGGCGCTCGACGGCGATGCGCCTTTTTCTGACACCATGCACGCCTGCGTCAACAGCCTGCCCGAGCTCAAAGCGCAGCTGCGCGCATTGCTGCACTACCATTGCGACGTCAAGGTTTTGAAAACCCGGCAAATGATGATTGACCTGCAGGCCTTGTAGGCTTGAATTCCCTGACAGATATTGCATGCCATGAGGTCTCAAACCATGCCCACCAAGCTTAGCCACACGCCGCCTCCAAAAACAGCCCTGTCGGTCAACGTCAACAAGGTCGCCTTGCTACGCAACACCCGACATCTCGGAATACCTGATGTGGTTCGCGCTGCCAGCCTGTGTCTTGAGGCGGGCGCCAGCGGCATCACGGTGCATCCAAGGCCGGACGAGCGCCATATTCGCAGCGATGACGTCTATGAGATTGCGGCCATGATGAAGGACTGGCCGGACCGCGAGTTCAACATCGAGGGCAATCCTTTCCAGAACCTGATGGAGTTCTTTCACAACCTGACCGCCAGAGGCCTGCCGCTGCACCAGTGCACTTTTGTGCCCGACAGCGAAGACCAGTTCACGAGCGACCATGGCTGGAGTTTTCCGGCCGACGCCGAGCGTCTGGCGCCGCTGATCCGGCAGGTGCACACGCGCGATGTGCGCGTCAGCCTGTTCATGGACCCGAATGCGCAAGCGATGGCCGCCGCCAAAGCCGTCGGTGCAGACCGCGTGGAGTTCTACACCGAGACCTATGCCCGGGCCTGGTCTGGCGCCCAAAAAGATGAGGTGTTAAAGCACTTTGCTGATGCCGCGCGGGCAGCAGCAGCTGTCGATTTGGGCGTCAATGCCGGACACGACCTGAACCGTGACAACCTCACGGAGTTTCTGGTCGCCGTTCCCGGCGTGAAGGAAGTCTCTATCGGCCATGCGCTGATTGCCGATGCGCTGGAGTTGGGTTACGCCGCCACAGTCAAAGACTATTTGCGCTGCATCAACCAAGCGTCTGCATGAGCCGCCACTGTCATTCGCTGCGCCTGCAGCCCGGCAAAGCCGGTTGCGCAGCCCGTGCTGGCTTGAATACCTGCCTCGTGGCTGCCAGATGATTTTCGGAATTGGCACGGACATTTGCGACATTCGGCGTATTCGCGCCAGTCTGGACCGCCACGGAGAGCGGCTGGCCCGCCGAATCCTCAGTGATGGCGAGTTGGCGACCTGGAAGATGCGCTCTGAGCGCTGGCCAGACCGCGGCGTGAGCTACCTGGCTTCGCGCTTTTCTGCGAAAGAAGCTTTTAGCAAAGCCATAGGCACCGGCATGCGCATGCCCATGACCTGGCGCGACTGCGAGATCGCCAAGGCGGCCAGCGGCAAACCCGAGATCGTGCTGCATGGCGCGCTCAAGGTCTGGTTTGAGTCACGCCAGCTCAAGGCCCATGTCTCCGTTACCGACGAAACCGATTACGCCGCCAGCTTTGTGGTGGTGGAACAAGCCTCCTGAAACTCCATCAACCTTTTTTACCTCACCAGACCATGACGTCCCAAGCCTGCGAACACGCGCCCCTCATCATCGACATCGCGGGCCTGACCCTGAGCAAAGCCGACCGCCAGCGCCTCAAGCACCCGCTGACGGGCGGCATCATCCTGTTTGGCCGCAACTGGCAGGACCGCCAGCAACTCAGCGACTTGTGCGCTGCCATCAAGAGCATTCGCAAAGACCTGCTGATCTGCGTTGACCACGAAGGTGGCCGCGTGCAGCGCTTTCGCAACGACGGTTTCACGCATTTGCCGCCCATGAGCGCGCTGGGTGATTTGTGGATCAAGGATCAGCTGGCCGCGACCAATGCGGCGACGGCCTGCGGCTATGTGCTGGCCGCCGAGCTGCGCAGCTGCGGAGTCGATTTCAGCTTCACGCCGGTGCTGGACCTGAACTATGGTGAAAGCAGCGTCATTGGCGACCGCGCTTTTGGCCGCGACCCGCGCGTCGTGACCTTGCTTGCCAAAAGCCTGATGCACGGCCTGCTGCAGGCCGGCATGATGAACTGCGGCAAGCATTTTCCTGGTCACGGCTTCGTCAAGGCCGACTCGCACACCGACATCCCGGTGGACAGGCGCAGCCTCAAAGCCATTCTGGCCGACGACGCAGCGCCTTACGAATGGCTCAACACCACGCTGAGCAGCGTGATGCCAGCGCATGTGATCTACCCCAAGGTTGATGCCAGACCGGCCGGGTTTTCAGAAAAATGGCTGACCTACATCCTGCGCGGCCAGCTTGGCTTTGGCGGCGCGATTTTCAGCGACGACCTGAGTATGGCCGGCGCCCGCATGCTCGATGGCAAGCAGGTCAGCTACACCCAGGCCGCGGCCGCTGCGCTCAACGCCGGCTGCGACATGGTGCTGCTGTGCAACCAGTCGGTGGGCGATGGCAAGGCGGTCGATGAGCTGCTGGCCGGGCTGTCCGAGGCTTTGCTCAAAGGCCAGTGGGAAGCGCTCGAATCCAGCGAAATGCGTCGGCTCGACCTGCTGCCCGCAACGCCGGCCCATGAATGGGACGAGCTGATGCTGCACCCGGCCTACATGCACGCGATGGGACTGATTCCCTGAGGCCGTTTATGCGCCCGGCAGCGTTGACGTTGCTATTAATAGAATAGCTGCTTGCGCCCGTATACAGGGCGCCAGTCGGTTATTTGATACCTGAAAAACGCGCTCAGGCGGCGGGCCAGGCCAGTTTGCCCGCCGCATCCATATGCGTCAAGTAGACCCTCAGGTCAAACTCGTACTGGTGGTAGTTGGGCTCCATGTGGGTGCAGAGCTGGTAGAAGGCCTTGTCATGCCCTTTTTCCTTGATGTGGGCCAGCTCGTGCACCGTGATCATCTTCAGGAACTCTTCAGGCCCTTCCCTGAACAGCGTGGCCACGCGGATCTCGCGTTTGGCCTTGAGCTTGCTGCCCTGCACGCGTGACACCGTGGTGTGCGTGCCCAGCGCGTGGGAAATCACATGCAGCTTGCTGTCAAAAGCGATTTTGGACAGCGGCTCCGAGCTGCGCAAATACTCGCTTTTGAGCCCCATCACGTAGTCGTACAGCGCCTTGTCGGTCCGCACGCCGTGGGCGCGCGGGTATTTTTTAAGCAGCATGTCGCCCAGCTTGTCCTGATCCCGCAGTTGCCGCACCTGGATCTGCAGGCTGTCGGGGTAGGCGGAGAGGTATTTCATGGTCGTGGTGGGGGCGGGCGCGTGCAAGCCTGGATTTTAGTCCAGTGCCTGAGGCTTGCCGAGTTTGCTTCATGAACACAGCGGCTGTTGCGGCGCCGCAGTTTATACATAAAAACAGGCTGTAGCACATTGGATACGGGCGTAAGCAGCTACCGAATTAATAGCGAATCAGGCGCCTAATATGTACAGCGGGCTGGCCGTGCCGCCTGCGGCGACCTTGAGCACATGGGTGTCAATCATGGTGGTGCTCACGTCAGAGTGGCCCAGCAGTTCCTGCACCATGTGGATACACATAAAGCTTCTCGGTGCTCAAACTATTGTGCAGATGCCGAATCCGCTCCCGGACCTGGTCGAGCAAGCGGATTGATTGCAACGGAGGGTGAGCGGTTTCCTCGCAGTATTTATAGCAGTACAAAAATGCGCTATAAATGTCACAAAACCAATAAATAAGAGTGTATCGGGAGGTTTCCATGTCCGAGTTAAACCGCAGCCGCCAAGTTAAAACGCAGGTTTTGCGGCATACATTACGTTAGGTGTTCCGATGAGCAATGACCCTCGACACGACGATTGGCTTGAAACCTATAAGTCCCTCATCACGCTATCGACTGAGGGCTTTAAGTTTTGTGCCTTGGCTAATGGCGGTGCTGCCGTAGCAATCCTCGCCTACCTTGGAAACGTAGTTGGAAAAGAGTTTGCTCCCCCAGACATGAGTTGCCCTATGGCCAGTTTCTTGGCCGGGCTGGTTTTTTGTGGTGCAACAATGCTCTTTGCTTACTTCAACCAATTAAGCCGCCTCAACCGTCTTTCCCGACGTGAAGACCCAAGCAAAGATTGGCGCCTTTGGATCGCCATAGTGCTGTTTATTTCCAGTCTATCTGCATTTGCGTTTGGCTCATGGAAGGCTGTGGTCGCATTCCAGCAATTCACACCTAACACTTCGGTCGAGAGGGACCGCCCAACGGCTGCGCCGTCCGGTGCCCTCCGCAGCTCCGCTGCTCCGTCGGCCCCTCACGTCAAACGTTAGCCCTCACGATGAAGCGCCTTCTCGCCTCAATATCAGTATTCTTTTCTTTGGCGGTTTCTGCCAGCGAGTGTCCGGGAGGTGCTCCGTCGACAGAGGGCTGTCAGAAGCTCCTCTTGCCCCTTGAGAGGCGACTGGCTGTGGCAGAAAAGGCGGCAGAACTCAAACTTTCAGAGTCCCTTCGCGACAATGGACCGGAATACGTGAGCGAAGCGGTGAAGGCGCTGCGCGAGAGCAATCAAGCTTGGCGAAAGCTCAGAGATTCGGAATGCTGGTATCAGGCGCTCAAGGACGGCATGAGTATGTCTCCGGACTACGCAAGTCCCGTTGCGGCTGCGTGTAAGGTTGATCGCACTCGGGATCGCATTTCATGGATGGTCAAATGAGGGCTAACAGGTTCGTCGATTGGACCCACAACTGCAGGATGCGCTCCTGCCATTCTTCACAACAGAGTGCGCCGTTGTGGGCCACTCACGGCCAACGTTAGAAGCCATATTTGGCTGGAAGTTTGATGCCAATTAAGGTATATTTTCTATACTATGAGTCCCTTCGAATTCGACACTGCGAAGAGCGAGTCCAATCGCGCGAAACATGGCATCGATTTCGTTGAGGCCCAAAGCCTTTGGAATGACCCGATGCTGCTTGAGATTCCAGCAAAGACAGAAGATGAGCCGCGATATCTGGTGATTGGGTCAATTGATGGGAAACACTGGTCAGCCGTCATTACCTATCGTGGGTCCAATATCCGATTGATATCCGTGCGTCGTGCACGCACAGAAGAGGTGGCACTTTATGAAAGCTAAAAAATTCGAGCAACAGTTTGACGACGGCCTCGACATCACGGCTTCGTTGGACCTGTCTAAATCCAAGCGCGTGCTGCAGGAGCAGAAAAGGGTGAATGTCGATTTTCCAACTTGGATGATTGACTCACTTGATCGTGAAGCGAGCAAGCTAGGGGTTACAAGACAATCTGTGATTAAAGTCTGGCTTGCTGAGCGTCTTGAGGCGACTACTTCTAACTTGCCGTTCCAACGCACGCGCGCAGGTGCCTCGCGCCGCTGAACTTCACGTTAAACCATTACGTCACTGCCAGTTCGGCACGGTCAACGTGCACACCCAAGGTCGTCTCGCCGCTTCGCCGCGTCTTTACTTGGGCGCCGCTTACGCCCGACCTAACATTCTGTCCAAGCAACTACCAGCGGGTAAGGGGGCTCAAACTTCGCGGCGCAGCGCCGGGAACAAAATCACGTCGCGAATGCTGGGGCTGTCGGTCAGCAGCATCATCAGGCGGTCTATGCCCACGCCGCAGCCACCAGTAGGCGGCATGCCGTATTCCAGCGCGCGAATGAAGTCGTGGTCGTAGAACATGGCTTCGTCGTCACCGCTGTCCTTGGCGGCCACCTGGGCGTTAAAGCGTGCAGCCTGCTCTTCGGCATCATTGAGCTCGCTAAAGCCGTTGCCGAATTCACGACCGGTGATGTAGAGCTCAAAGCGCTCCGTCACTTCAGGCCGGCTGTCATTGGCGCGCGCCAGCGGCGAGATCTCGGTCGGGTGTTCCATGATGAAGGTCGGCTGCCAGAGCTTGTCTTCAACCGTTTCCTCAAAGTACATGACCTGCAGGCTGGCCAGCGAGCGTGTTGACAGGCGGTTTTTCTCTTCATTGAAGCCGAGCTTTTTCAGGGCATCGGTCAGCCACACGGCGTCGTCAACGCCCTTGCCGGCGTCGCTGTGCTTGAGGATGGCTTCACGAATCGTCAGGCGTTCAAAGGCCGGCGCCAGGTCAACGGGCTTGCCGCCGTAGCTCAGTTGCAGCGAGCCGGCCACCTTTTGCGCGGCATCCCGAATCAGCGCTTCGGTGAAGCTCATCAGATCGGTGTAGTTCCACCAGGCCGCGTAGAACTCCATCATGGTGAACTCGGGGTTGTGGCGTACGCTGATGCCTTCGTTGCGGTAGCTGCGGTTGATCTCGAACACGCGCTCAAAACCGCCAACAATCAGGCGCTTGAGGTAGAGCTCGGGCGCGATGCGCAAAAACATCTCCTGGTCCAGCGCGTTGTGGTGCGTCTTGAAGGGCTTGGCGTTGGCGCCGCCAGGAATCGGGTGCAGCATGGGGGTTTCGACTTCAAGAAAGTCGTTGGCCACCATGAATTCGCGAATGCTGGTCACGGCCTTGCTGCGCGACATGAAGCGCTTGCGGGCCGCCTCGTCCATGATCAGGTCCACATAGCGCTGGCGGTATTTGACTTCCTGGTCGGCCATGCCGTGGAATTTGTCGGGCAGGGGACGCAGGCTCTTGGTCACCAGCCGGATGGCGGTGGCATGAATCGACAGTTCGCCGGTCTTGGTTTTGAACAAGGTGCCGCTGGCTTCAACGATGTCGCCCAGGTCCCAGTGCTTGAAGGCGTTGTGCAGCTCTTCGCCCACGCCTTCGTTGTTGATGTAGACCTGAATGCGCCCGCCTGAGGGGCCGAACGATGCGTCCTGCAGCGTTGCAAAGCTGGCCTTGCCCATGACCCGCTTGAGCATCATGCGGCCGGCGACGTTGACCTTGACGGCCAGGGGCTCGAGCTCTTCCTTGCTTTTGCTGTCGTACTGCGCGAACAAGGCCTCGGCCCGGTGCTCGGGCTTGATGTCATTAGGAAAGGCGATGCCGGCTGCGCGCAGCGCCTTGAGCTTTTCGCGCCGCTCAATGATGAGCTGGTTTTCATCCTGGGGTGCGGGTGCGGCTGGCGCGGTGTTGTGGGCAGTAGTCATGGTCAAAAAGTTAGGGTGCACGAACGCAAGCGCAGCGGTCAGCGGCGACGCACTTAAAAGCGCCAAAGCAGTGATTTTAGGTTTTTAACAGGCCGATTTACCGGCCTGCGAGTCACAGGCCCAGATTTATGCCCGGCAGTTCAGAGCGCAATCCCGGTGCGCTCCAGAATATCGCTGACCAGTTCAAGTCTGACCAGGGGGTTGTCCAGCGCCATCAGGCGCTGCTTGAGCTCCACCGGAATCGGCAGCAGCTCGCACCATCGGTTGGCGACCCAGCCGCAGTCGTCGAGCCGGTAGGGCGCGAGCAGCGGCATTTGCTCGCCAGGGATCTCGCGCTCCTGCAGGCTTTTGATCAGCTTGCCGAGTGCGTTGGCACTGGCCTGAAGGTCATCTGGCACCTTGACGTCCATATCGCCTTCCAGGCGGGTCACGTCAGCTGTCCACAGGCCGTGCTTGAGCTTTTCGCGGCTGGATATCTCAAAGCGTTGCATGCCCTCGCAGCGAATCACCATCAAGCCGGGCTGCGGTACTGAAAACTCAGTGATGTGCGCCAGCGTTCCAACCGAGCTGAAAACCTCCTGGGCAAAACCGTCGCCGCTGGGCTGGCCAGTGTCGGCCTTGCGCACCTCCGAGCCCTGGACCAGGGACACCACGCCAAAAGGTGCGCCGGTTTTGTGGCACTTGCCAATCATGTCGAGGTAGCGGACTTCAAAAATCCGCAAAGGCAGCAGGCCGCCTGGATAAAGCACCGTGCCCAGAGGAAACAAGGGCAGTGAATACAGCTTGAGCGCGTCAGACAATTGAAACTGCCTCGGTTAAATCTGGTTAAACCAGTCTGATATTGTGCAGGCCCTTGTCCGACGGGCGCTGGCAGCTATCAATTAAATAGTATTCAAAGCCATCCAGGCCGCTGGCCTTGCTCAGGCAACCGCGTCTGCGGGCTGTTTGAGCAGCATGGCCAGCGCGCTGGCGATGGTTTTGCGCAGCTCACGGCGGTCGCAGATAAAGTCGACCGCGCCCTTGGTTTGTAGGAATTCCGCGCGCTGAAAGCCTTCAGGCAATGTCACCCGGACGGTGGATTCGATCACCCTTGGTCCGGCAAACCCGATCAGCGCCTTGGGCTCGGCCACCACGATATCGCCAAGAAAGGCAAAACCTGCGCTCACGCCGCCCATGGTCGGGTCGGTCAGTACGCTGATATAGGGCAGGCCTTTTTTTGCCAGACGTGTGAGTGAGGCATTGGTTTTTGCCATTTGCATCAGGCTCAGCAGACCTTCTTGCATGCGCGCGCCGCCGGTCGCGGTAAAGCAGATGAAGGGAACCTTTTGTTCAATGGCGGCGTGAACGCCGCGCACAAAACGTTCGCCGACGACGCTGCCCATGCTGCCGCCCATGAAGTCGAATTCAAAGCAGCATGCGACCACGGCAATGCTGTGCACTGCGCCGCCCATGACGATCAGGGCATCGGTTTCCCCGGTGTTCTCAAGCGCTTCCTTGAGGCGCTCAGGGTATTTCCGGCTGTCCTTGAACTTGAGCGGATCGATTGGCAGCACTTCCTGGCCGAGTTCGTAGCGGCCCTCGGCATCGAGAAACGCATCGAGTCGGGCGCGGGCACCAATGCGGTGGTGGTGGCTGCATTGCGGGCAAACGTTCTGGTTTTTTTCCAGGTCGGTTTTGTACAGGACGGCCTCGCAGCTGGGGCATTTGATCCACAGTCCTTCGGGCACGCTGCGGCGCTCGGTCGGGTCTGTGGGTGTGATTTTTGGCGGAAGGAGTTTTTCTAACCAAGACATGGATTGAATTCCTCGTTGACTTGCGGGCTGACTTGCTGATGTTGACGGGATTATGCGCTGCGCTCAGGACTGAAAAACTCAGTCCAGAGCAGCCCGGATTTCTTTGAGAAAGTCGTGGGCTAGCGCCACCACCTTGTCACGGGGCTGGTTGTCTATGAGCTGAATGATCTTGCTGCCAATGACCACGGCATCGGCCACCTTGCCGACGGCTTTGGCGGTCGTGGCGTCACGGATGCCAAAGCCAACGCCCACGGGGACGTTCACATGCGCGCGAATGCGCGGCAGCATGGCTTCGACGGCGGCTGTGTCCAGATTGCCAGCGCCGGTGACGCCCTTGAGCGATACGTAATAGACATAACCGCTGGCCACACGTGCGACCTGCGCCATGCGCTCGGAGGTAGAGGTGGGCGCGAGCAGGAATATCAGGTCCATGTTGCTGGCGCGCAGTTTGGCGGCGAAATCTTCGCATTCTTCTGGCGGGTAGTCGACGATCAGCATGCCGTCCACGCCGGCTTTGGAGGCCTCGCGTATGAAGCTGCCCTGGCCGTGCATGATGTCATAGCGCTCCACCGGGTTGGCGTAGCCCATCAGTACCACCGGTGTGCTGTTGTCCTGCAGGCGAAAGGCCTGGACCATGTCCAAGACCTTGGCCAGACCAATGCCCATGGACAGCGCTTTTTCGCCGGCTTTCTGGATCACCGGGCCGTCCGCGCTTGGATCGGAAAAGGGAATGCCGAGCTCAATCACATCGGCACCGGCCGAGACCATGCCGTGCATCAGCTCTGGCGTGATGTCTGCAAACGGGAAACCGGCGGTGACGTAAGGAATCAGGGCCGTGCGGCCCTGTGCCTTCAGGCTGGAAAAGGTGGCTTGGATACGGCTCATTTTTTAAATTCAACGATCTGTTCGCCGCCCTTGACCGACTGGCCCTTGCAGCTGGGGCGGCAATAAAAGTCCGCGTTGCTTAAATCAGCCACGGTGCCTATGTCCTTGTCGCCGCGACCTGAAAGATTGACCAGTATGGTCTGGTCCTGACGCATGGTTTTGGCCAGCTTCATGGCGTAAGCCACGGCGTGGGCTGACTCCAGCGCGGGAATGATGCCTTCGGTGCGGCACAGGTAGTGAAACGCTTCCAGCGCCTCGGTATCGGTGATGCCAACATATTCGGCGCGGCCAATGTCCTTGAGGAAGGCGTGCTCGGGGCCGACGCCAGGGTAGTCCAGTCCGGCGCTGATGCTGTGGGTCTCAGTGACCTGTCCATCCTCGTTTTGCAAAACATAGGTGCGGTTGCCATGCAAAACGCCCGGCAGACCGCGCTGCAGGGACGCGGAATGTTTGCCGCTGTCCATGCCTTCGCCGGCTGCTTCGACGCCGATCAGGCGGGTATTTTCATGCGAAATATAAGGGTGAAAAATACCCATGGCATTGCTGCCGCCGCCTACACAGGCAACAACCGCATCGGGCTGCCGGCCCTGATTCATCTCAGGCATCTGGGTGATGCATTCCTTGCCGATGATGCTCTGGAAGTCGCGCACCATCATGGGGTAGGGGTGTGGCCCGGCCACGGTACCAATGATGTAGAAGGTGTTGTCGACATTGGCGACCCAGTCGCGCATGGCTTCGTTAAGCGCGTCTTTAAGGGTTTTGCTGCCCGACTCGACCGGCACCACGGTGGCGCCCAGCAGTTTCATGCGGTAGACGTTGGGGCTTTGGCGCTTGACGTCTTCGCTGCCCATGTAAACCACGCACTCCAGGCCGTAGCGCGCACAGATGGTGGCCGTTGCCACGCCGTGCTGGCCGGCGCCGGTCTCGGCAATCACGCGCGGTTTGCCCATGCGCTTGGCGAGCATGGCCTGACCAATGGTGTTGTTGATCTTGTGCGCACCGGTGTGGTTGAGGTCTTCGCGCTTGAGGTAAATCTGCGCGCCGCCTTGCTCGCGGCTGGTGCGCGCTGCGTGGTAAATCGGTGACGGTCGTCCGACGAAATGCTTGAGTTCGTAGTGGAATTCCGCGAGGAATTCCGGATCGTGCTGGTATTTCGCGTAAGCGTCTTTCAGCTCATTGATGGCGTGCGTCAGGGTCTCTGAAACAAAACTGCCGCCGTAAACGCCGAAGTGGCCGCTGAGGTCGGGTTGCTGGTATTCGTACATGGCTTATTCGCGGGTGAGTGCAAGTTGGGCGTCGGCAGCGCGAATGGCTGCGACAAATTGGCTGATGAGCTCAGCGCTTTTGACTCCCTTGGAAATCTCTACGCCAGAACTCACATCAACGGCCAGCGTTTTACCGCGTGGCCTGACCTGCAAAATGCCATCGGTCACATTTGCAGGCGTCAATCCACCAGACAAGACGAGGTGAGCGTTGACGCTTGGAGGAAGAAGTGACCAATTGAATGTTTTTCCGCCGCCGCCAAAACCTTCAACATGAGCGTCTAGAAGTATGGCTTGCGCGGCTTTGAAGTCGTCCGCGTATTTTACGAGATCAAATGCCAGATGTGCCGCCATAGGGGATTCGCCGCCGGGCCGACCCAAGGCGAATTGCGCCCCCTCGGGGGGCAGCGCATCACGCGCAGCGGCCCGCAGCTCGCCTAGTGGGATTCTGGCGGCACGCATGAAGGGGCGGCCCAGTCGCAGGCAGTCCTCTGGCGTCTCATCACCATGAAACTGGACTAAAACCGTTGGCAGGCGGGCGCAGGCAGCTATTATTTCAGTAGTGGATTGGTTGACGAACAAAAACACCGGGGTGACGAAAGGCGGCAAGCGACTGGCCAGTTCGGCCGCGCGTTCCGCGCTGACGTAGCGTGGGCTGGGCGCGTAAAGCACAAAGCCGACAGCATCTGCACCTGCAGCGACTGCCGCGTCCACGTCTTCCTCACGCGTGAGGCCGCAGATCTTGATGCGGGTGCGCAGTTGCGCAGTAGAGCTCATAAGCCAGCCCTCACGGGGAGCGTGTGGGCGATCGAACGCTGCGAAGGGCCGCCCCAAGCGAGTTCAGCCCCCTCGGGGGGCAGCGAACCACGCGAAGCGGGGAGCGTGGGGGCAATATTAATCATGGCAGCCAATCATAAGCGGCCGTGCGTTCTGGCAAGCCGTAGCGCCTTTCATAGACTGGGCCCAGAAAATACAGGCCATCGGGCGAAAAGGTGGGCGCTGCGGCGTCTCTGCTGCGCGCGGCCAGAACCTCGGCCAGCCATTCTGGCGGATATTTGCCCTGGCCAACCGCTACCAGGCATCCCATGATGTTGCGAATCATGTGGTGCAAAAAGGCGTTGGCTTCAAATTCAAAGCGCCAGTATTTTGATGCTGTGCCGTCGCGCTGGCTAATGTCTATGCGGCTGATGGTCTTGACTGGTGATTTGGCCTGACATTGCGCTGCCCTGAAGGAGCTGAAGTCATGCTCACCGTTTAAATACTCGGCAGCCTGTCTCATGAGCGCCCCGTCCAGTGGGCGGTAGATCCAGCCGACCCGCCCGGTTTCCACGCTGGGGCGTATCGGTGACTCCAGCAGCACATAGGCGTAGCGCCTGGAAATGGCGCTGCCCCGTGAATGGAATTCGTCTGGCACGACTTGCGCCCATTGCACCGCAATGTCCTTGGGTAAAAAGGCATTCGTGCCGCGCACCCAGGAGGCGGTTTCACGCTGCAGTCCAGTGTCAAAGTGCACCACCTGCATGAGCGCGTGCACGCCGGCGTCGGTGCGACCGGCGCACATCACGCGCATAGGTTGGGCCGCGAACTTGGACAAAGCCAATTCCAGCTTGTCTTGAACCGTGTTGCCCGATAGCTGGCTCTGCCAGCCTTCATAAACGCTGCCGCTGTAGGCAATGCCCAGCGCTATCCGCACAGGTAGCTCACAGGCAGCCCTGGCTCAGGGCCTGAGCACAATCCGATCGATCTGCGTTCACGACAGGGCGTTGAGAAAAGCCTGCGCTTTACTTTTCAGGGAGCCACTGGACTGGGCCAATACTTCCTCTGCAAGTGAACGCGCACCATCCAAGTCGCCAAGCGCACGAAACTCTTCGGCTAGTGCAAACTTGGTTTCAATCGGGTCATCAGAGCTGCTGACAACGATGGCAATATCCGAACTCTGGGTTGTCGGACCATTTAAATCCAGCGACAGGGACGTGAGGTCAAATTCCATCATGCCCTTGTCTGGGCTGGCGATCACAGGCGCCGGCGCTGGTCTGGTGGCTGTGGCTGGGCTGTTGATTGCTGCCGAGCTGGCTGCTGGCGCAACCGCTGTGGGTGCCATCGCAACGGTGTCTAGAGAGAAGTCCATTTCAAGCCCGTCAAATGCGGGTTCTGGCTCCGGACTGTGAACCCGGACTGGCTCAGCTTGACGCGCCGGGGCAGGGCTGGCGGCTGTGCTCGCCGGGGCCGGGTTGCCGGCCGAAAAATCCAGGTCCAGGTCGAGATCGACCGGCATGGAGGGAACTTCTTCCCGTCCGGCCATGGGGTGTGGAATGGTGCTTGATCCGAATGCGGCGTCTTTCGGCGGTGCTGCGACCGCGCCAGGCGTTCCAGGTTTTCCGCCCGGCTGGTATATCGGATTGGAGGGGTCCAACTCGCGTCCCATCTCACCTATGTAGGCCCATTCAGGCCCCTCGCCACGGGTCAGATTGAATGCCTCCAAGGCCACGACTTCGAAGGCTTTGACGTCTCGGCGTTTGGCGTAAATTTCCATCAGTTTGGCATGAATGGCCACCCTGCCTGGGCTGGTCCGCATGGCTTCCTTGAGGATTTCCTCGGCTTGAAGATCGCGTCCGTAGGCCAGGTAGACATCAGCTTCTGCGACTGGGTCTACGTCGCCTGCCGCGTCGAGCTGGCTTGGCGAATAGACCATGGAGGACCCGGTGACACCGCCTTCGTTGGTATCAATGCGTTGACCACCGCTAGCGCCGAAAAAGGAATCCGGTTGCAGCCGGCTTTCGAGGAAAGAACTGTCGATTTGGGCCGAATTGTTGCGTTTTTTGTAGCGGTAAAGTCCAAGTCCAGCCAATAGCGCCAGCAGTCCGGCCAAACCAGGCAAAACAAAGGGGTTGTCGCTCAACTCGTCAAGCAAACCAGGCTCGGGCAGCGGCGCCGGTGCTGCGGCAACTGGCTTTTTGGCCAGCGCCGCAGCGGCAAGGTCGGAAGCTGCCGCCGCTTGTGACGCGGCTGAAACGGGGGCGCTGGCAGCTGCTTCTGGCGCAGATGCGGCGGCTACCGGGGCCGGGAGCGCATCAGCTGCAGAAGCTGCCGCAGCCGGTGGGGCTGGCAGCACGGCCGGCGGCTTGGCCACCGCAAGCGTCGTGGCACTGGCGCTGCTGGCGTCCAGAGCCGGCGAGGGGGCGCCCGCTGGTGCTGCTGCCAGCTTGTTCAGATCGCCAATGTTTTTGGCCAGCTCGGCTGTGCGCTCTGCCGCTTGCTTGGACTCACGCGCCTTCGCAATCTTGTCTTCTGCGTCCGCTTTGGCTTGCACTGCGCCTTTTGACAGCGTCAGCTTGTCAGGTGTGGTTGTGGCTGGCGCGCGGTCTTCGACTTTTGCCTGCAGCTTGCCACCGGCTTGCCGGTCGGCTTTGTCAACCTGGGTGGCGGGGACGCTTTCAGCCAGTTTGCGACGGAATTCATTGAAATCCCGGGCCTGCGCGATGATGGTGCGGGAGGCCTGGTCAACTGGCACGGCGCTGGCCGCGTCTGCGCCGGGCATGTCCAGCAGGACACCGGACTTGAGGCGGTTGACATTGCCGCCGGCGAATGCATCCGGATTGCTTTTGAGCAGTGCAACCAGCATCTGATCGAGCGACACACCGGCTGGCTTGTTATCGGCGGCAATTTTTCCGGCTGTATCGCCTGGTTTGACCGCAACTTGCTGGCCACTGGCCGGTGCTTTTTGAGTTGGCGCCGCTTTGGCTACGGGTTCTTTTTCGACCGGGGCTGGCGGCACTGACGAGGCACGCGGGCGAGTCGATGGCTGGACGGGTGACGGAGCCGCTAGTGGGGCCGTCACTGGGGCTGTAACGCCAGCCACTCCAGCCTGGCGCAGGCCCGGCGGGTCAAACAGCATGGTGTAGTCGCGCAGAATGCGGCCCGATGCCCAGTTGGCTTCGAGGATCAGATCAACAAAGGGTTCTGTGACTGAGCGGGTGCTGCTCAGGCGCAGATAGGCGCGACCGTCGGGTCGCTTTTGCAGGCTGATCTGCATGTCAGCCAGCGCCGTGGTGTATTCAAGACCGGCCGTTTTGAACGCATCCGGCGATGCGACGCTGGCCCGCAGGCTGGCCGCTTCGTCAGCGCTGATTTCCACGATATCAATTTCAGCCTTGAGAGGCTCGCCCAGCGCGGATTGGACGCTGATGCGACCCAAACCCAAAGCGAGGGCGTCCAGACTCGTGAAGCTGCCCAGCAGTGCGATGGCACTTGCAAGGGCACCCACGCGCCAGCGCGCACGATGGTTCATGAAAATAGGAGCTTTTGGTGCTCGGGCTAGTTGTAACTTTGTTCTGCTTAAGGGCACAAAAACCTCTATGCGAATTTCCGAAAATCAACCTTAACATCAAGGCATTAGGCTGACAAGCTAAGGCACCACATAAGTATTGGTGCAGTGCATTAGGTCATATTACGGCTTTGTGTTGTTGCCCAAGGGCAACGAAATGTCGCATTTTGTTACCTGCCGCATTAACTGTAGGTGAATACTAACTTTTTATAACAAACGGATGGGCCGCTGCTTCACGCTTGCAGAAGTATGCGTAACATTCGGCGTAATGGTTCGGCTGCGCCCCACAGCAGTTGGTCGCCTACGGTGAATGCACCGAGATAGTCCGGACCCATGGCCAGTTTGCGCAATCGTCCCACTGGAATCTGCATGGTTCCGGTGACAGCGACCGGTGTCAGGTCCTGCATTGAGGCCTCGCGCGTGTTGGGCACGACTTTGACCCAGGCGTTGTCGGCGGCGATCATGGCTTCGATGTCGGCCAGTGGCACGTCTTTTTTGAGCTTGAAGGTCAGTGCCTGGCTGTGGCAGCGCATGGCGCCAATGCGCACGCAAAAGCCGTCGACTGGCGTTTCGGCGGTGCCAAAGCTGGCGCCCTGGCCCAGAATCTTGTTGGTTTCTGCGCCGCCTTTCCACTCTTCCTTGCTCATGCCATTGCCAAGGTCCTTGTCTATCCACGGGATCAGCGAGCCGCCCAGCGGTACGCCAAAGTTGGCGGTCTCAATGGCGCTGAGCGTTTGCTGCTTGGCCAGCACGCGCCTGTCGATTTCCAGGATCGCGGCTTTCGGGTCATCGAGCAGGCTTTTGACTTCGCTGTTGAGCGTGCCGAACTGGGTCAGCAACTCGCGCATGTGCTGCGCGCCGCCACCGCTGGCGGCCTGGTAGGTCATGCTGGTCATCCATTCGACCAGGCCAGCCTTGTAGAGCGCGCCCACGCCCATCAACATGCAGCTGACAGTGCAATTTCCGCCTACCCAGTTGTTGCCGCCTTTGGCGAGCGCGTTCTTGATCACCGGCAGGTTGACCGGATCCAGAATGATGACGGCATCGTCGTTCATGCGCAGGGTGGACGCCGCGTCAATCCAGTGGCCTTTCCAGCCTGCGGCCCGCAACTTGGGGAAGACTTCCGAGGTGTAGTCGCCGCCTTGCGCCGTGATGATGATGTCGCACTTCTTGAGTGCGTCAATATCAAACGCGTCTTTCAGGGTGGTTTCGTTTTTCGCCTGCGCTGGCGCCTGGCCTCCGGCGTTGGAGGTCGAGAAGAAAACGGGTTCAATCAGTTCGAAGTCGCCTTCAGCCTGCATCCGGTCTATCAGAACCGAGCCGACCATGCCGCGCCAGCCGACCAGTCCTGTGAGATTGCCTTTAACGTTGACTGAGTTAGTCATGGAACTACCCTTCAAAAAGTGCTGAAAATTGAGCTTTTTGACCCGGCTCATCGAGCCGGAGGGCACGACGAACCTGGCTTGCTAGCCTTTAATGTCTGTCGCTTTGGTGTTCTGGGTAAAAACCGGCGCAACGCTGGTCTCGCGCGAGGCGGCGAGAAAGCTGATAAGTGCGGGGTTTTTGAACACGTTTCTATTGTAGCGAATCGACGGTGCTCATCTTTGCAAGTAGGGGCCGCGGGACTGGCTCCGCCAGACCGCAGGCGCAGCGGCCCCCTTGGGGGGCCGGGCGCTACACGCAGTGAGCAACCGTGGGGGCCTTAGTTCAACGCCTTGACCACCGCATCGCCCATTTCCACGGTTCCGACCTTTTGGGTGCCTTCGCTGTAGATGTCTGGCGTGCGCAGGCCTTGCGTCAACACGGCGTCGACGGCTTTTTCAATCCGTGCTGCGGCTTCGGGTTGGTTCAGGCTAAAGCGCAGCATCATGGCTGCACTCAGGATGGTGGCCAGCGGATTGGCCACGCCCTTGCCGGCGATGTCGGGTGCACTGCCGTGGCTGGGCTCGTACAGACCCTGGTTTTTGTCGTTCAGGCTGGCCGAGGGCAGCATGCCTATGCTTCCGGTCAGCATGGCGGCGGCGTCAGAGAGGATGTCGCCGAACATATTGCCGGTGACCACCACGTCAAACTTCTTCGGAGCCCTGACCAGTTGCATGGCGGCGTTGTCCACATACATGTGGTCGAGCGCCACGTCGGGGTATTGAAGCCCGATTTCGGTCACGACGTCTTTCCAGAGTTGGAAGGTTTCCAGCACATTGGCTTTGTCGACGCTGGTCACGCGTTTGCTACGCTTGCGCGCCGCCTGGAAGGCGACGTGGGCGATGCGCTCGATCTCCGGGCGTGAATAACGCATGGTGTCGAAGGCTTCCTCGCTGCCGGGGAAGTGGCCATCGGTGGCGATGCGGCGGCCGCGCGGCTGGCCAAAGTAGATGTCGCCGGTCAGCTCGCGGATGATCAGGATGTCCAGGCCAGACACCAGCTCGCGCTTGAGGCTGGAGGCGTCCACCAACTGCGCATAGCAAATTGCCGGGCGGAAATTGGCAAACAGGCCCAGGTTTTTGCGCAGGCCCAAAATGGCTTGCTCGGGGCGCAGCGGCCGGTCCAGCGTGTCGTACTTCCAGTCGCCCACGGCGCCGAACAGCACGGCGTCGGCGTCCTTGGCGAGCTTGAGCGTGGCGTCAGGCAGCGGGTGGCCAAAGGCCTCGTAGGCGGCGCCGCCTACCAGTGCGGTCTCGGTCTCGAACTTCAGGTCCAGAACCTTCAGAACCTTGACCGCCTCGGCGACGATTTCTGTGCCGATGCCGTCACCGGGGAGAATTGCGATTTTCATTTTTACTATCTTTTTTATAGCTGCTGACGCCCATATTCAGGGCGTCAGGGCCAGATTTGACTTGAATATTGACGGATCAGCCTGGCACGCTGTGGTTCAGCCAGGGCTTGCGCACCAGACGCTCGGCTTCAAAAGCCTTGATCTTGTTGCTTTGCAGCAGTGTCAGGCCGATGTCATCGAGGCCGTTGATCAGGCAGTATTTGCGAAAGGGTTCCACGCTGAAGGGAATCTCTTCGCCCTGGGCCTTGACAATGACCTGGCGTTCCAGGTCTATGGTCAGGCTGTAACCTGGAAAAGCATGCACTTCGTCAAACAGCTGCGCTACTTGCGCCTCAGGCAAAACGATGGGCAACAAGCCGTTCTTGAAGCTGTTGTTGTAGAAAATATCCGCATAGCTGGGCGCAATGATGGCGCGAAAGCCATATTGGTCCAGCGCCCAGGGCGCATGTTCGCGTGACGAGCCGCAGCCAAAGTTCTTGCGCGCCAGCAGCACCGAAGCGCCGCTGTAGCGCGGCTGGTTCAGCACGAAATCAGGGTTGGGCTTGCGGCTGGCCGGATCCTGGCCAGGAAAACCGGCATCCAGATAGCGCCAGGCGTCAAACAGGTTCGGGCCAAAGCCGGTTTTGCGTATGGACTTGAGAAACTGCTTCGGGATGATGGCGTCGGTATCGACGTTTTCCCTGTCCATGGGCGCCACGAGTCCCTTGTGTATGGTGAATTTTTGCATTATTTTTTCGCTGCGTTTTCAATTGCCGATCCGGCTTTTTGCACATCCTGACCCATGCCCCTGAGGGTGTTGCAGGCGCTCAGGCAGGTCACGGCGGCCACGGCCAGACCCAGAAATACCAGTTTGCTTATCTTTTTCATTGAAGTTTTCCTTGGCTTGGGGCTCAGACAAATTGACGCACATCGACAAAGTGGCCGTGTACCGCCGCGGCTGCCGCCATGGCGGGGCTGACCAGGTGGGTACGGCCGCCGGCGCCTTGCCGGCCCTCGAAGTTTCGATTGCTGGTGGACGCGCAGCGCTCGCCCGGCTCCAGCCGGTCAGCGTTCATGGCCAGGCACATCGAGCAGCCAGGTTCGCGCCACTCAAAACCAGCGGCAATCAAAATCTTGTCCAGGCCTTCACGCTCGGCCTGCTCCTTGACCAGGCCTGAGCCTGGCACCACCAGCGCCAGCTTGATGTTCTTGGCGACTTTCTGGCCAATCTTTTTAACGATGGCTGCAGCTTCGCGGATGTCCTCGATACGGCTGTTGGTGCAGCTGCCGATGAAGACCTTGTCAACATACAGATCGTTCAAGGCCTTGCCAGGCTGCAAGCCCATGTACTTGAGCGCGCGTTCAATCGCGTCGCGTTTGTTGGCATCTTTTTCCTTGTCAGGATCCGGCACCTTGTCGTTGATCGACAGCACCATCTCTGGTGAGGTGCCCCAGCTGACCTGCGGCAGGATCTGGCTGGCATCGAGCTCGACGGTTGCGTCGAACTTGGCGTCGACGTCCGACTGCAGCGTGTTCCAGTACTTGACCGCCATGTCCCATTCAACGCCTGTGGGTGACAACAGCCGGCCCTTGACGTAATCGATGGTCTTCTGGTCCACGGCCACAAGGCCGGAGCGTGCACCGGCTTCAATCGCCATGTTGCAGACCGTCATGCGGCCTTCCATGCTGAGCGCGCGCATGGCGGCGCCCGCAAATTCAATCGTGTAGCCGGTGCCGCCTGCCGTACCAATCTTGCCGACGATGGCCAGCACGATGTCCTTGGCGGTGCAGCCTTTGGCCAGCGTGCCCTCAACCTTGATGAGCATGTTCTTGGCTTTTTTGGCCAGCAGGGTTTGCGTGGCCATCACATGCTCGACTTCGCTGGTGCCAATGCCGTGCGCCAGTGCGCCAAAGGCACCGTGCGTGGAGGTGTGCGAATCGCCGCACACCACGGTCATGCCGGGCAGGGTGGCGCCGTTTTCAGGGCCAATGACGTGGACTATGCCCTGGCGTTTGGAGAGAAACGGAAAGAAGGCTGCAGCACCAAACTCCTTGATGTTGGCGTCCAGCGTGGTGATCTGTTCCTTGCTGACCAGGTCGGTGATGCCGTCGTAGCCGAGCTCCCAGCCGGTGGTCGGTGTGTTGTGGTCGGCCGTGGCGACAATGGAGCTGATGCGCCAGACTTTGCGGCCGGCCTCGCGCAGGCCTTCAAAGGCTTGCGGGCTGGTGACCTCGTGCACCAGGTGGCGGTCAATATAAAGAATGGACGTGCCGTCTTCTTCAGTGTGAACGACATGCTCGCCCCAGATTTTGTCGTAGAGCGTTCGAGCGTGCGCTTCGTTGTTGGTGCGGATCATGGTTTTCTTTCGGGTTTTCTTGAGGCTTGGCGGTGATTTTAGGCGGGTAAAACGGTGCTGTCCGGCGCTGACTGTGTCAGGTGCTCGACCAGCAGCCTGGCGGTGAGGGGCAGGGTTGTAAAGTCCCTGGCCACAAGCTGGATCTGGCGGCTGGCCCAGGCGTCAAGCAGTTCTATCGATTCGAGCTTGCCGACGCCATGCATGAGCTCGAAAGCGCGTTGCGGCATCACGCCCACGCCCAGACCGTTGTGGATCATGCGGCACATCGCGTCCAGCCCGGTCACGTGGATGCGCAGCTTGATGGTCCGGCCCAGCGCTGCCGCAGCTTGTCGCATGGCCAGGTAAATCGAACTGTTGGAGTGCAGGCCAACCTGGTCGTAGTCCAGTGCTGCTTCAAAATGAATAGCGCCTTGCGCACACAGCGCGTGGCCCGTAGGCACAATCAATACCAATTTGTCGCTGCGGTAGGGGCGTGTCTGCAGCTCGCCCGTGCCATTGGCCGTGTTGCAGATACCCAGATCGGCTGCGCCCTCGTGCACCGCACGGACGACTTCGGTGCTCAGGTGTTCTTCAAGGTCAATCTTGATTTCCGAATGTTGACGTATGAAGGCGCCCAGGTCTTCGGGCAGGAACTGCACTATCGCCGAGATGCTGGCATGCACGCGCACATGGCCGCGCACACCATCGGCGTACTCGCTGAGCTCGCCCTGCATTTTTTCCAGGCTGAACAGCACCGATCGCGCATGGTGCAGCAGGCTTTCGCCTGCCGGGGTCAGGTCCACGCCACGCGTGTGCCGGTAAAGCAAGGTGCTGCCCAGCGTGGTTTCGAGGTCGCTCAAACGCTTGCTGACCGCCGATGCGGCGATGAACTCGCGTTCAGCCGCCTTGCCAATGCTGCCAAGCTCGCAGACCGCGACAAAGAGCTGAAGCGAGGTCAGGTCCATGCGGCGGGCGAAATTGCGTTCTGAACTTTTGGTGGACATGGGTTGGATCATCGCGTATGGCGATGGATCTGTATTTTGACTCAATAGAGATCGCTCGGCCATCGCAATCCGAGATGAGCTCCATGCCCAAAAGCCCCTAAACGCAGAGCAAACGCCCAGTAAAAAGCCCGCCGACGTTGCCGTCTGGCGGGCTTTGCGCAAAGGCGCAGCGGATTAGCGCTGTGCCAGCGGCTTGACGTCGCGTGTGGTCGAGCCTGTGAACAACTGGCGCGGGCGGCCAATCTTGTACTCGGGGTCACCAATCATTTCATTGAGTTGGGCGATCCAGCCCACCGTACGCGCCAGTGCAAACACGGCGGTGAACAGCGGTACTGGAATGCCGATCGCGCGCTGCACGATGCCGGAGTAGAAGTCTACGTTGGGGTAGAGCTTGCGCGACACGAAGTAGTCGTCTTCCAGCGCGATTTTTTCCAGCGCCATGGCGAGCTTGAACAAGGGGTCGTTTTGCAGACCCATTTCCAGCAACACTTCCTTGCAGGTTTCCTGCATCAGCTTGGCGCGCGGATCGTAGTTTTTGTAGACGCGGTGACCAAAACCCATGAGCTTGACGCCGGAGTTCTTGTCCTTGACCTGCTTGATGAAGTCGCCGATTTTCTCGACGCCGCCATTTTTCTGGATGTCACCCAGCATGTTCAGCGCAGCTTCGTTGGCGCCGCCATGGGCTGGGCCCCAGAGGCAGGCTACGCCAGCGGCAATCGCTGCAAACGGGTTGGTGCCCGACGAACCGCACAGGCGAACCGTGGAGGTCGAGGCGTTCTGCTCGTGGTCTGCATGCAGGATGAAGATGCGGTCCAGTGCGCGTTCCAGCACCGGATTGACCTTGTACTCTTCGCAGGGTGTGGCAAACATCATGTGCAGGAAGTTGCCTGCGTAGCTCAGGTCGTTCTTCGGGTACATGTAGGGCTGACCCACGGTGTACTTGTAAGCCATGGCGACCAGCGTTGGCATCTTGGCGATCAGGCGGATGGCTGCGATCTCGCGGTGCTCAGGATTGGTGATGTCGGTGCTGTCATGGTAGAAGGCCGACAGGGCGCCGACCAGACCGGTCATGATGGCCATCGGGTGCGCGTCACGGCGAAAGCCACGCAGGAAAAACTGCATCTGCTCATTGACCATGGTGTGGTTGCTCACGCGGCCGACGAAATCCTTTTTCTGATCGACGTTGGGCAGTTCGCCGTACAACAGCAGGTGACTGGTTTCCATGTAGTCACAGTTGGTGGCCAGCTGCTCGATCGGGTAGCCGCGGTACAGCAGCTCGCCCTTGTCGCCATCGATATAGGTGATGGCTGACTGGCATGAAGCCGTGGACAAAAAGCCCGGGTCATAGGTGAACATGCCGGTCTGGGCATACAGCTTGCGAATGTCGACCACGTCGGGGCCCACATTGCCCTGGTAAACCGGCAGATCTATGCTGGGGCTGCCATTGCTGAAGGACAGGGTGGCTTTGTTGTCGGCTAGCTTCATATCATTCGTCTTTCTATTCAAATTAAACGGTAACGGTGCTGGTCAGTGCAGGACGCAGCAAGTTCAGTACCACAAGCGCCTCAGCGGTTGAAGCGCTGGCTTGTGAATCGGCTTCAGGCAACTGGCCGGGCTCTTTGCGTCGGAGCAAGAGATCCAGCAAGTCGTTGTCGGATAAATCCATTAAATCACTCAAGCCTTTGGCTTGCCTGACGGTCAAGCTTGACTCGTGACGTGCGAAGAACTTTTCAATCAGCAAATCGTTTTCAAGCAGACCCCGACGGCAGCGCCAGCGCAGCTTGCTCAAGGAGCGTTCGTCCAGCAGTGTGTCGCTTGCGTGCATATTCATCAGATCAAGGCCAAGCTCGCCTGCCCGAGGGCCAGCGCAGTACGCGAAGCGACAAGCGTGGGGGCCATGGCTTCGCTGCCGGGCCGCCCCAAAGCTAAGCGCGCCCCCTCGGGGGGCAGCGCAGTACGCGAAGCGACAAGCGTGGGGGCCATGGTTTCGCCGCCGGGCCGCCCCAAGGCGAAGCGCACCCCCTCGGGGGGCAGCGCAGTACGCGAAGCGACAAGCGTGGGGGCCATATTCTTAGACAGTCCGCAGGACCATCATTTCCTTGATCTTGCCAATCGCTTTGGTTGGGTTCAGACCTTTGGGGCAGACATCAACGCAGTTCATGATGGTGTGGCAACGGAACAAGCGGTAAGGATCTTCCAGGTTGTCCAGGCGTTCGGCGGTGGCTTCGTCACGGCTGTCGGCGATGAAGCGGTAGGCTTGCAGCAAACCGGCAGGGCCGACAAACTTGTCCGGATTCCACCAGAAGCTTGGGCAGGAGGTCGAGCAGCTCGCGCACAAGATGCATTCATACAAGCCGTTGAGCTCGTCGCGCTCTTCCGGGCTTTGCAGGCGCTCTTTTTCAGGCGGCACGTTGTCGTTGATCAGGTAGGGCTTGATCGAGTTGTACTGCTTGAAGAACTGGGTCATGTCGACAATCAAATCGCGCACGACTGGCAGACCCGGCAGTGGCTTCAAGACGATGGTGCCCGGCAGGGTACGCATGTTCGTCAGGCAGGCCAGGCCGTTTTTGCCGTTGATGTTCATGGCATCCGAGCCGCAAACGCCTTCACGGCATGAACGCCTGAAGCTGATGCTCGGAACCTGCTCCTTGAGCTTCATCAGCGCGTCCAGCAGCATGCGTTCGCTGCCGTCCAGCTCCACCTCAATGGTTTGCATGTAAGGCTTGGCGTCGGTATCAGGGTCGTAGCGGTAGATCTGGAACTTACGTAGTGACATGGAGTGTTCTCGCTGGTCTTGTATCGGCAAATTGGACGACGCTGGGGGCTCAGAAGCTGCGCACGGTGAGGGGCACGGAGTCCACCGTCAGTGGCGTCATCTGCACCGGCTTGTAGCTCAGGCGGTTGCCTTCGCTGTGCCACAGTGTGTGCTTGTGCCAGTCGGTGTCGTTGCGGCCGTTTGGATTCGCCGGTGTATCGCCGTAATCATCGACCGAGTGCGCGCCACGGCTTTCATGGCGGGCGGCTGCTGAGACGATGGTGGCTTGCGCCGCCTCGATCAGGTTCTCGACTTCCAGTGCCTCGATGCGCGCGGTGTTGAAGATCTTGGACTTGTCTTTCAGGCCAATGTTTTTCACGCGTTCGCGCAGCTCGGCGATCTTGGTGACGCCCTCATCCATCATGGCCTGGGTGCGGAACACGCCGGCATGGGTCTGCATGGCGGTACGGATGTCATTGGCGACAGTCTGCGCGTATTCGCCGCCGGTCGCGTTGTCCAGGCGCGCAATGCGGGCCAGGGTTGCATCGGCAGCGTCCGCTGGCAGTTCTTTGTGCGTCGTGGTCTTGTTGAATTCAACGATGTGGTTGCCGGCAGCGCGGCCAAACACCAGCAAATCGAGCAATGAATTGGTACCCAGGCGGTTGGCGCCGTGCACGCTGACGCATGAGCATTCGCCGACGGCATACAGGCCGTTGACGACCTCACTCTTGTTGTCGGCGTTTTGCGTAACGACCTGGCCGTGGATATTGGTCGGGATGCCGCCCATCTGGTAGTGGATGGTGGGCACCACAGGAATCGGTTCCTTGGTGATGTCGACGTTGGCAAAGTTGTGGCCAATCTCGAACACCGAAGGCAGGCGCTTCATGATGGTGTCGGCACCCAGATGGGTCATGTCGAGGTTGATGTAGTCCTTGTTGGGACCGCAGCCACGGCCTTCCTTGATTTCCTGGTCCATGCAGCGCGAGACATAGTCGCGTGGCGCCAGATCCTTGTAGGCCGGTGCGTAGCGCTCCATGAAGCGCTCGCCATTGCTGTTGCGCAGAATCGCGCCTTCGCCGCGGCAGCCTTCGGTCAGCAGCACGCCAGCGCCATGGACACCGGTCGGGTGAAACTGCCAGAACTCCATGTCTTCGAGCGGAATGCCCGCGCGTGCGGCCATGCCCAGGCCGTCGCCTGTATTGATGAAGGCGTTGGTCGAGGCGGCAAAGATACGGCCTGCACCGCCGGTGGCGAGCAGCGTGGTCTTGGCTTCGAAAATGTGCACGTCACCGGTTTCCATCTCGATGGCGGTCACGCCCACGACGTCGCCGGCGGCATCACGGATCAGGTCCATGGCCAACCATTCGACGAAGAAGCTGGTTTTTTCCTTGACGTTTTGCTGGTACAGCGTGTGCAGCATGGCGTGACCGGTCCGGTCAGCCGCAGCGCAGGCGCGCTGCACGGATTTCTCGCCGTAGTTGGCGGTGTGACCGCCAAAGGGACGCTGGTAAATCGTGCCGTCCGGGTTGCGGTCAAAAGGCATGCCCATGTGCTCCAGGTCATACACTACCTTGGGTGCTTCGCGGCACATGTACTCGATCGCGTCCTGGTCGCCCAGCCAGTCTGAGCCTTTGACGGTGTCGTAGAAATGGTAGTGCCAGTTGTCTTCGGACATGTTGCCCAGCGAGGCGCCAATGCCGCCCTGTGCTGCAACGGTATGGGAGCGTGTCGGAAACACTTTTGACAGCACGGCAACGTTCAGTCCGGCACGGGCAAGTTGCAGCGAGGCGCGCATACCGGAGCCACCGGCACCGACGATCACAACGTCAAATTTACGCTTGGGGAGTTTGGATGTAGCGGTCATGGTTTTTTTTAAGATCTCAAAGGGCGGTTGCGGCAAGATGGCTTGAAACGCGCCTGGAAAGTGCTTTGTAGGATGCTTGTGGTCTGGCGAGAAGCTTAGGGTCGCTTACAGGCGCCAGATAACCTGGATGCCCCAGCCGGCGCAGGCGATCAGCCACACCAGCGTGAAGACCTGCAGGCTCAGACGCAAGCCGACGGGCTTGATGTAGTCCATCCAGATGTCGCGCATGCCGACCCAGACGTGAAACAGCAGGGCGAGGATCACGGTAAAGGTCAGGGTCTTCATCAGCTGCGATGAAAAAATGCCGGCCCATTGGTCGTAACCGACCGGACCTTTGCTGAAGATGACCTGGGCCAGTACTGCCAAGGTGAATAAAGCCATCAGGGCCGCGGTGACGCGCTGGGCCAGCCAGTCGCGCAGACCGTAGTGAGCACCGACAGCGATGCGTTTGGAGCCGAAATTTACAGACATGCTAGGTTTCCTGGTCGGTTGTGTTCTTGGATGGTCAGCGCTGAAAAGCGGGCCAGCAAATTAATAAAGGCCGAAGAGCTTGGCGCCCAAAACCAGCGTCAGGCCTACGCTGGCTGTCAGTGTGACAACGGCTGAAGTCTTGCCAAATTCCTTGCTGACTGCATCGTGGTGGGTGTCCATCCACAAGTGGCGCAGGCCGGCTATGAAATGGTGCAGATAAGCCCAGATCAGTGCCAGTGCCACCAGCTTCCAAAAGAAGCCGGGCAAGGCCAGCATGCCGACGTTGAAAGCCGAGGTGAATTTTGCAAAGGAAATCTCGGATGACACTGATGTGTCGAACATCCAGATGATGAAGGGCATCAGCAAAAACATGATGGCCCCACTGACGCGGTGCAGGATGGAGACGATCCCGGCTGCGGGCAATCGGTAAGTCGGCAGGTCGGTGAAGGCGTTGATGTTGCGGAATTCGGGCCGCTTTTTGGCTACGCTTGTCGCTGATTCGGACATACTTGGCTTTCTATGTTTTTGGAGTTAATGCCTCGCAGGCGGCAAAATTCTCTTGATGGCGGATTCTATTGCAATGCAGCATGACTCTTGTCTTGGGCGGGTGATGGTCTAAATTTTTTGTCGGAATTATCAGTTTCCCGCCCGGAAGCATCAATTTGAGCTGCGCAGAACGCGTTTGGGTTGCGTAAAAACACGTACAAACCCGAACTTTTCCAAGCTGGCGCCAGACTATGCATGTTCAGGCTGACCCGAGCTTTACAGGCTGTCCAGGTCGGCCAGCATCTCGCCGGCGCGCTGGCGCATTTGCGCACGCTCTTCGGGCGTCATGCGTTGCAGGTTCTTGACCATCAGTGCCGTGCGCGGATTGCTGCCAAAGCTGCTTTCGTGCTGATCCAGAAAATTCCAGTACAAGGTGGTCATGGGGCAGGCTTTGGGGCCTGACCGTGTTTCGGGCTCGTAGCTGCAGCCGCTGCAGTAGTTGCTCATGCGTTTGACGTAGGCGCCGCTGGCGATATAGGGCTTGGATGTGAAGCGTCCGCCATTGGCAAACAGCGCCATTCCGGCGGTGTTGGGCAGCTCCACCCATTCCACCGCGTCGACATAAACCGCGAGATACCAGTCGCACAGCGCTTGCGGCCTGATCTGCGCCGTCACGCCAAACATGCCGGTCACCATCAGGCGCTGAATGTGGTGTGAATAGCCATTTTTCAGCGTCTGGCCTATGGACTGGCGCATGCAGTTCATGCCGGTGTCGCCGCTCCAGTACCACTTGGGCAGCGCGTTTTGATGGTCGTAGTGGTTGGCTGTTTTCAGGCCTGGCATGTCCAGAAAATAGACGCCGCGTATGAACTCGCGCCAGCCCAGCACCTGGCGGATAAAGCCTTCAACGCTGGCCAGGTCCAGTCCCCGCGCGCGATAGGCTTGCTCGGCTGCGAGCACGACTTCCAGCGGATGGAGCAACTTCAGATTCAGCGAGCTCGACAGCAGCGCGTGCCAGCCAAAGTCTAGCGTGGTCCACATCGCATCCTGGTGCGCACCAAATTGTGGCAAGCGGTGAGTGATGAAATCGTTCAGCGCCAACAAAGCCTGCTCGCGCGTGACGGGCCAGTTGAAGCTGGCGATCTCGCCCGGATGGTCGGCAAATGTTTTTGCGACCAGTGCTATCACGTTTTGGGTGATCGTGTCCTGCTCAAACTTCAAAGTCTGGGGTAGCGCCTTGGGGCCGGCCTTGCCAAAGCCCTTGCGGTTTTCCGCGTCATAGTTCCATTGCCCGCCAAGCGGCTGGTCGCCGTCCATCAACACCTTGTATTGCCGGCGCATGTGACGGTAGAAATACTCCATGCGCAGACTGGCGGACTGGCCAGCCCAATTGCGAAACTGCGGCAGGCTGCACAAAAAATGCTTGTCTTCGCGCCATTCCAATATAGGTTTTCTGGTCTCGGTGCCCGCGCTGCCTGCGTAACCAGCTATTGAAACCATAGCGCAAGCCATGGTGTCTTCGATCTGCTGGCGAACCCGTAAATCACCGGGCTCGACCGCGATCACCCGCAGCGGCTGGTATTTTTCTATCGCTGCAGACAGCCCTGCGCCCAGTGTTTTGTCGCCTGCCGTGTCGAGCGCACGGTAGTCCACGCGGAGTGGCGGGTTGCGCTGGCGCAGGCTTTGGGCAAAGTGCCGCATGGCAGACAGGAACAAGGTGGTGCGCGCCTTGTGCGACCAGACATGGGTGGATTCTTCCAGCGCCTCGACCATCAGCACCACATCTTGCGCCGGATCCAGGTCTTCAAGCGCTGACGACGCCTCGTCGAGCTGGTCACCCAGAATAAAAACAAGGTGACGGCAGGTTTCAATTTTCATACCGGTCATTCTACTTAGTGACTGATCGGTAATTTGACCCTGGCCCATCGGAGGCCCCAAGCCTGCTGGCGGCGCCAGGGGCTATTTTTTGTTGGCGTTGACCGCTTCAGCGGCCCTGGGCTTGTTGGCTCTGCAGGCGTCAGAGCAGTATTTGACCTCTGGCCAGTTTTTGGCCCAGCTTTTGCGCCAGCTCATTTCCCGGCCGCAGCTGAGGCAGGGTTTGCTTGGCAGCGATGCCTTGTTGCCTTTGAAGCCCATGCTGCTCAGTTCAGCGTGTTGTGGTAGTGATGCGTGTCGGTGCGGTAGTAGCCGCGGCGCAGCTCCATGGGCACGTCCTGGTAGGTGTAAGCCGTCCGCTCGACACTCAGGAGCGGCGTTCCATGCTTCACTTTCAGTAGCAGCTCACGCCCGTCAATCGCCGCTTCCGCTCGAATTTTCTCTTCAGCGCGGAGCATGCGAACATTGAATTCGGTTTCAAACAGCGCATACATGGGGCCGTGGTAATCGGCCAGCCGCTCGGCCGTCAGGCCCTTGAAGGGGGCGGCGGGCAACCAGATGTCTTCGAGAATGGTGGGCGTGCCGGCGAAGCTCAGCACCCGGCGCGCCAGCAGCACGGCCTCGCCGGTACGCAGCGCCAGAGCGCGGGCGATGTCGGCGCTGGCGCGCAGGCGCCGGCATTCAATGATCTCGCGCTGGGCCGGGCCTTCACTGCCTGGCGTGCCGCTGTCGGGCACGAGTTTGAGAAAGCGAAACTGCACATGCTGCTCGGCATGGGTGGCCACAAACGTGCCCTTGCCCTGACGCCGCACCACCAGGTTCTCGCTGGCGAGCTCGTCAATGGCTTTGCGCACCGTGCCCTGGCTCACGCGGTAGCGCGCGGCCAGCTCCATCTCCGAAGGGATGGCTTCGCCGGGCTTCCATTCGCCCGACTGCAGGCTTTGCAGGGTCAACCCCTTGATCTGCTGGTAAAGCGGACTGAAGGCTGGCGTGGCCACTGCAAAGTCATCGGCAGGCAGTAAAGCGGCCGAGGAAGATGTCGATGAAGAGGGTGGAGTTACAGCCATGGCTTGCGGATTTGAGTGGGGCAATCATATCTTATATAAGACATAAGACAAATTGACCTTGGGCTGCTTTCCGGCGTAGAATCTCGCGCAGAATGGGCGCTTGCGCTGGCCTACGCCAGATTTCGGGCACCACACTTCATCTCGCAGTTCACGCCTTCATCAAACCGATTTTTAACCATCCTGAAAGTTGTCAATCATGAGCAAGAAACCCGTCCGTGTTGCAGTCACTGGTGCAGCAGGCCAAATCGGTTACGCACTGTTGTTCCGTATCGCTTCTGGCGAGATGCTGGGCAAAGACCAGCCGGTCATCCTGCAATTGCTTGAAGTGCCGGTGGACGGCCCGCAAAAGGCGCTCAAGGGCGTGATGATGGAACTTGAAGACTGCGCCTTCCCGCTGCTGGTGGGCATGGAAGCGCACAGCGACCCGATGACGGCATTCAAGGATGCGGATTACGCCTTGCTGGTCGGCTCGCGTCCACGCGGCCCCGGCATGGAGCGTGCCGAACTGCTGGCCGTCAACGGCGCCATCTTCACTGCGCAGGGCAAGGCCCTCAATGCCGTCGCCAGCCGCGACGTGCGCGTGCTGGTGGTTGGCAATCCGGCCAACACCAATGCCTACATCGCCATGAAGAGCGCGCCAGACCTGCCACGCAAGAACTTCACCGCCATGCTGCGCCTGGACCACAACCGCGCTGCCAGCCAGCTCGCCGCCAAGACCGGCAAGGCCGTGGCTGACATCGAAAAGCTCACGGTCTGGGGCAACCATTCGCCTACCATGTACGCCGACTACCGCTTCGCGACCATCAAGGGCGAGAGCGTTGCCAAGATGATCAACGACCAGGAATGGAACGCCAACGTGTTCCTGCCTACCGTTGGCAAGCGCGGCGCCGCCATCATTGAAGCGCGTGGCCTGTCTTCGGCTGCCTCGGCTGCCAACGCTGCCATTGACCACATGCGCGACTGGGCGCTGGGCACCAATGGCAAGTGGGTCACCATGGGCGTCCCGTCGGACGGCCAGTACGGCATTCCAAAAGACACGATGTTCGGCTTTCCCGTCACCTGCGAGGGCGGCGAGTACAAGCTGGTCGAGGGCCTGGCGATTGACGAGTTCAGCCAGGAACGCATCAACAAGACGCTCAAAGAGTTGCAAGACGAGCAAGCCGGCGTAGCGCACCTGCTCTGATTAAATGAGCATCGTGCACCGCGCAGTTCACGAAGTAACAAGCGTGGGTGCGCATCCGCATCCGCGCGACGTTCTCCTGGGCGCCCAGGCCGCAACAGCTTTTCTGCCTGTTTGCGACCATTACAGCGGTGTCGAGGCACGTATGCGCAAAAGCCTGCAGCTGCAGGCCGAGATGTGCGAGGAGTTCGGCGCCTGCGTATTTGACGTGACGCTCGACTGTGAAGACGGTGCCCCGGTGGGCGGTGAGTCAGATCACGCGGCCATGGTGGTGGCACTCGCCACCCTGGCCAGTGACAAGGCGCGCATTGCGGTGCGCGTGCATGACGTGGCCCATCCGGCTTTTGAAGCCGATATGGCGACCATCGCCGGCAAGCTGGCGCACAGGCTTTGCCACATCATGGTGCCCAAGGTTGAATCGGTCGATGACGTGATCAAGGCCGAACTGGCCCTGGTGGCGGCTTCGGCCGGCCATTTGCCCCTGCATGTGCTGATCGAGTCGCCGGCTGCGGTGCACCGCGCTTTTGAGATCGCTGCGCACCCGCGGGTGCAGTCGATCAGCTTTGGCCTGATGGATTTCGTCTCGGCCCATGGCGGCGCGATCCCGGCCCACGGCATGAGTGGCCAGGGCCAGTTCAGCCACCCCTTGGTGCTGCGCGCCAAGCTGGAGATTGCCTCGGCCTGCCACGCGCATGGCAAGGTGCCCTCGCATTGCGTGGTCACCGAGTTCAAGGACGCGGCGGTCATGAAGCTGGCGGCCAGCCGGGCCGCGCGCGAGCTAGGTTACACCCGCATGTGGAGTATCCATCCGGACCAGATCCGGCCGATTCTGGAGGCTTTCTCGCCGACCGAAGACGAGATTGAAGACGCTACAAAAATAATAGCTGCTGGCGCCCATGCTGATTGGGCGCCCGTCAGTTTTGATGGAAAACTGCACGACCGCGCGAGCTACCGCTATTTTTGGCAGGTACTCGAACGCGCGCACCAGACCGGCCGAGTCCTTCCTCTAGAAGCGCAAGGCTATTTCACGCCTGGCCTTCAATGAGGTCCTGAATTCCAAACCATGATGGATGTCCCCCATGAAAACCATTTTCACTTTTAGTCGTGTTGCCAGTCTGGTAGCCGCCCTTTGCCTGGCGATCACCGCCTTGCCTGGTCTGGTGCGGGCGCAAGCGCTGCCTGCCGCCGAAGCCAAGGCTGCAAGCAAACCAGCCGTCAAAAAGAAAGCTGCCAGCGCAAGCCGGGTCGAGCTCAAGAGTCAGGCCAAAAACATGGCAGCGGGCATTGAAGCGGCCGACGACGCCCTGACGCCTGAAGAGCTGCTGGTGGCCGAGCGCGTGCAGGTCGGTCGACTGCCTTGCGAGCTGGGTGCGACGGTCACGCTGACTGCTGATGCCAAAACGCCTGGTTATTTCGAGATCCAGGGCAAGAACTTCAAATACCGCATGTTTCCGGTGCCGACCACCACCGGCACGGTGCGCCTGGAAGACCGCAAGGCCGGCGCGGTCTGGCTGCAGATGGGCAACAAGTCCATGCTGATGAATCAAAAATTGGGCACGCGTCTTGCTGACGAGTGCATGAGCCCGGCCCAGCAGCTGGTGGCCGAGTCGCTGAAGCTGAACCCGGCTGTCAGCGTGCTCGATGTGCCGCGTCCCGAAGTCCTGGTCAGGGCCTCAGCTGAAGCCGCGACCACGACACCGCCCATGCCCATACTGTTGCCCGCAGCCAAATAATTTCATTTTTACAACCCACGATTCAGACCACAGGAGAAGACCGCATGTCATCAGATTTTTTGCAGACTTACCGCAACCATGTCGCCGAGCGTTCGGTACTCGGCATTCCGCCGCTACCGCTTTCTGCCAAGCAGACAGGCGAGGTGATTGAGCTGCTGAAAAATCCGCCCAAAGGTGAAGAGGCGATGTTGGTCGATCTGATCACCCACCGCGTTCCGGCCGGTGTGGATGATGCGGCCAAGGTCAAGGCCAGCTACCTCGCTGCGGTGGCGCACGGTACCGAGCAATGCGCGCTGATCTCGCGTGAAAAAGCCACGCAGTTGCTGGGCACCATGCTGGGCGGCTACAACATCAGCCCCATGATTGCCCTGCTGGACGACGCTGAAGACAGCGTTGCCACGCAAGCGGCCAATGGCTTGAAGAACACCTTGCTGATGTTCGACCAGTTCCATGACGTGCAGGAAAAAGCCGAGAAGGGCAACAAATACGCCAAAGCCGTGCTGCAAAGCTGGGCCAACGCCGAGTGGTTCACCAGCCGCCCCGAAGTGCCTGAGTCCATCATGCTGACGGTTTTCAAGGTCGCTGGCGAGATCAACACCGACGATCTGTCACCCGCGCCTGACGCCTGGAGTCGCCCTGATATTCCGCTGCACGCGCTGGCTATGCACAAGAATGCACGTCCTGGCGTCACGCCTGAAGAAGACGGCAAACGCGGCCCGGTCAAGTTCATTGACACGCTCAAAGCCAAAGGCCATCTGGTGGCCTATGTGGGCGATGTGGTGGGCACCGGTTCCTCGCGCAAGTCGGCCACCAATTCCGTGCTGTGGTTTACGGGTCAGGACATTCCTTTCGTGCCGAACAAGCGTTTTGGCGGCGTCTGCCTGGGCTCGAAAATCGCACCGATTTTCTACAACACCATGGAAGACTCGGGCGCGCTGCCTATCGAGCTCGACGTGAGCCAGATGGCCATGGGCGACGTGATTGAACTGCGTCCTTACGACGGCAAGGCCCTGAAAGACGGCAAGGTGATCGCCGAGTTCAAGCTCAAGAGCGACGTGCTGTTTGACGAAGTTCGCGCCGGTGGCCGGATTCCGCTGATTGTTGGCCGTGGCCTGACAGCCAAGGCACGCTTTGCGCTGGGCCTGCCTGCCGCAACCCAGTTCCGTCTGCCGCAAAACCCGGCCGACAATGGCCGCGGTTTTACGCTGGCGCAAAAAATGGTTGGCCGCGCTGTTGGCCTGCCAGAAGGCCAGGGCGTGCGCCCCGGTACTTACTGCGAACCCAAAATGACGTCCGTGGGATCACAGGACACCACCGGCCCGATGACACGCGACGAGCTCAAAGACCTGGCTTGCCTGGGCTTTAGCGCCGACCTCGTGATGCAGTCCTTTTGCCACACGGCCGCTTATCCCAAGCCGGTTGACGTCAAGATGCACCACGAACTGCCTGAGTTCATGAGCAACCGCGGTGGTATTCCACTGCGCCCGGGCGACGGCATCATTCACAGCTGGCTCAACCGCATGCTGCTGCCTGACACTGTCGGCACCGGCGGCGACAGCCACACGCGCTTTCCGATCGGCATCAGCTTTCCTGCAGGTTCCGGCCTGGTGGCTTTCGGCGCTGCCACCGGCGTGATGCCGCTGGACATGCCTGAGTCCGTGCTGGTGCGCTTCAAGGGCGAGATGCAGCCCGGCATCACCTTGCGTGACCTGGTCAATGCGATTCCCCTGTATGCGATCAAGGCCGGTTTGCTGACCGTGGCCAAGCAGGGCAAGAAAAACATTTTCTCTGGCCGCATTCTTGAAATTGAAGGCCTGCCAGACCTCAAGGTCGAGCAAGCTTTCGAGCTCAGCGACTCTTCCGCCGAACGCTCGGCTGGCGGTTGCACGGTGCACTTGAACAAAGAGCCCATCATCGAGTACATCAACAGCAACATCACCATGCTCAAGTGGATGATTGCGACGGGCTACTCGGATGTGCGCACCATCAATCGCCGCATTGCTGCGATGCAGGCCTGGCTGGCTGACCCACAGCTGCTCAAGGGCGATGCCGACGCTGAGTACGCAGCCGTCATTGAGATTGACCTGGCGGACATCCATGAGCCCATCCTGGCCTGCCCGAATGATCCGGATGATGTGAAAACCCTGGCCGAGGTTGCCGGCACCAAGATCGACGAAGTCTTCATCGGTAGCTGCATGACCAACATTGGTCACTTCCGCGCAGCCTCCAAGCTGCTTGAAGGCAAGCGCGACATTCCGGTCAAACTCTGGATGGCGCCGCCGACCAAGATGGATGCCAAGCAACTGACCGAAGAAGGGCATTACGGCGTACTGGGTTCAGCTGGCGCGCGCATGGAAATGCCAGGCTGCAGCTTGTGCATGGGCAACCAGGCGCAGGTCAAAGAGGGCGCGACGGTGTTCTCCACCTCCACCCGCAACTTCCCGAACCGCCTGGGTAAAAACTCCAATGTGTACCTGGGTTCTGCCGAACTCGCAGCGATCTGCTCCAAGCTCGGTCGCATCCCGACCAAGGCCGAGTACATGGCCGACATGGGTGTGCTGACGGCTGCCAGCGACACGGTTTACCAGTACCTGAACTTTGACCAGGTCAAGGACTACACCGACATGGCCGACAGTGTCAAGGACGGCGTAGCCGCCTGAGTCGCGCCAGCTTTGCAAGCGCTGTGCCTGGGTAGATCTGATTTGCCCTGGCCGGTGTGAATCACAAGGCCAGCCATGGCTGAACATCAAGCCTCACTGCGCAAGCAGTGAGGCTTGATTTTTTTGCGCTGGGTCACAACAGACATTCACAGGCCGGCGGGCAACGGCGCCACAATGCGCAACTCCGAGCCGTCTACAAACCTCACGTACCAGAAGTCGGGTGAGGCCGGCAGGTTGGGGCGCAGGTAGCTGACGTTGGCCGGTGCGATATAGACCGTGCTGATGCCGTCCTCGGGCGGTGGCGCCAGATAGTGCCGATCGGCCGCGACCAGGCCGCCCAGTACGCTGACCACCGTGGCGACCGGGTCAGTGACCGCGCTGACCACGGCGTCCTGACCCAGCAGGTGAATCGTCGTCTGGCCAACCAGTCCCGGGCGCGAGGCCTCGACATACAGCACTGCCGAGCGGTTGATGCGCAGGTGGTCCTGAGTGGTGGGATCCGAGCTTTTGTTCAATGAGATGAAAGCCATGGCTGAGTCCGGTGATGAGGTCAAGGGGCTGCACTTGAACGGGCGTCGCAAGTCCAGCCAGCAGACTTTGCGCTCGGCCGGTCTTGCGACTGCGTCATCCCAGGCGCAGGCCGCATGTCAGTCGGAGCCGATACATTGCCAGCAAACCGCTCAAGCGTTAAATTCAAGCCTTAAATGACCTGTCTGACAGCCGTCACGCAGGCCACAATGACAGTTGGGCACTGCCGCTGTCTTGCGCACAGTGCTACTGCGGCAAGTCGCGCTGTCTGTCCAATCAAAAGGAGTCTGCCATGGCTGTATCGATCAAATCTGCAAGGGCTGGCAAGCACGCGTTCGCGTCCACCCTGAAAACCTTCAAGACCGCGTCTGGCAAGACGGGCCAGTACTACTCGCTGCCCGCGCTGGCCAGGCAGTTTCCGAATGTGGCGCGCCTGCCGGTGTCCCTGCGCATCGTGCTGGAGTCGGTGCTGCGCAACTGCGACGGCAAACGCGTCACGGCCGAGCACATTGCCGAGCTTGCCAACTGGCGCCCGAATGCCGAGCGCACTGCAGAGATTCCGTTTGTTGTCTCGCGCGTGGTGCTGCAGGACTTCACGGGTGTGCCACTGCTGGCCGACTTGGCGGCCATGCGCAGCGTGGCGCTCAAACTCGGAAAGAACCCCAAACTGATCGAGCCGCTGGTGCCTGTCGATCTGGTGGTGGACCACTCCATCATGGTCGACCATTACGGCAAGAAAAATTCACTGGACCTGAACATGAGGCTGGAGTTCCAGCGCAACCGTGAACGCTACGAGTTCATGAAGTGGGGCATGCAGGCGTTTGACACCTTCCGTGTGGTGCCGCCCGGCTTTGGCATCGTGCACCAGGTCAATCTGGAATACCTGGCCCGCGGCGTCCACAAGACTCAGGGCGATGTGTACTACCCCGACTCACTGGTTGGCACCGACAGCCACACCACCATGATCAACGGCATTGGCGTGGTGGCCTGGGGCGTGGGCGGCATTGAGGCCGAAGCCGCCATGCTAGGCCAGCCGGTGTATTTTCTGACGCCGGACGTTGTCGGCTTCGAGCTCACCGGCCGGCTGCGTGAAGGCGTGACCGCGACCGACCTGGTGCTGCGCGTGACCGAGCAGTTGCGTAAGGAAAAAGTGGTTGGCAAGTTTGTCGAATTCTTTGGCGAGGGCACGCGCACGCTGGCCTTGCCGGACCGCGCCACCATAGGCAATATGGCGCCTGAATATGGCGCGACCATGGGCTTTTTTCCGGTGGATGAAAAGACCATTGAATACTTCAAGGGCACGGGCCGTACCAAAGCCGAGATTGAAGCCTTCGAGGCCTACTTCAAGGCCCAGGGTCTGTTTGGCGTTGCCAGGGCTGGGGAGATTGATTACTCCCAGGTGGTCAAGCTGGACCTAGGCGATGTCACGCCCAGCCTGGCCGGCCCCAAGCGGCCGCAGGACCGTATCGAGCTTGGCAATGTCGCTGCGCAGTTCACGTCGCTGTTCAGCCGGTCGATCGCAGAAAACGGTTTCAACCAGCCGGCGGCCATGCTCGCCACGCGGCACTTGTTGCCTCACGCTCCGCTTGATGGCGCAGACATCGCGGCGACCGTACCAGGCGTGCCGGCGACAGCGCTGGGCGCGCCGCGCATGCTGGTCGAGATGGAGGGTAGCCGTCCGACCATGGCATCGGCTGTGCAGGCACACACCGAGGCGTCCAGCGCCAGGTCAATCGATATCAGCATTGGCAATGGCGACGTGCTGATTGCGGCCATCACCAGTTGCACCAACACCTCCAATCCCAGTGTGCTGATCGCCGCCGGCCTGCTTGCGAAAAAAGCCGTGGAGGCGGGCTTGCGCGTCGCGCCGCACATCAAGACCTCGCTGGCGCCCGGCTCGCGCATCGTGACCGACTACCTGAGCGCCACGGGCTTGCTGCCCTACCTTGAAAAACTCGGCTTTGCGCTGGTGGGTTACGGCTG
Organism: Comamonadaceae bacterium; assembly: GCA_947443645.1. Taxonomy (GTDB): domain Bacteria; phylum Pseudomonadota; class Gammaproteobacteria; order Burkholderiales; family Burkholderiaceae_C; genus Polaromonas. The sequence continues at coordinate 156,775 of CANEXF010000008.1, forward strand.
CACCACCTGCATTGGCAATGCCGGCGACCTGACGCCAGAGATCAATGAGACCATCACCAAGGGTGACCTGGTGTGCGCGGCCGTGCTGTCGGGTAACCGTAATTTCGAAGCGCGTATTCACCCCAACCTGAAGGCTAATTTTCTGGCCAGCCCGCCGCTGGTGGTCGCTTATGCGATTGCCGGCACGGTGTTGCGCGACCTGATGACCGAGCCGGTGGGCAAAGGCAAGGGCGGCAAGCCGGTTTACCTGGGTGACATCTGGCCGAGCAGCGATGAAATTGCCAGGCTCATGAAATACGCCATGAATGGCAAGGCCTTCCGGGAGAACTATGCGAAAGTCAAAACCGAACCTGGCAAGCTCTGGGAGAAGATCACCGGCGTCAGCGGCACGGCCTACACCTGGCCGAGCAGCAGCTATATTGCCGAGCCACCTTTTTTCAAGGATTTTGCTATTGAAAACGTAGCTGATAGCGCCCGTTCTACAAGTGCTGCAGGTAAAAATGAGTCTGATGCTGCTGATTTTTCTGTCAAATCGGCCCGCATCATCGCGCTGTTTGGTGACTCCATTACCACCGACCACATCTCGCCTGCCGGCTCTATCAAGGCGTCGTCGCCTGCGGGTCTGTGGCTGCAGGCGCATGGCGTCCTGAAAGCCGACTTCAACAGCTACGGCGCGCGACGCGGCAACCACGACGTGATGATGCGCGGCACCTTTGCCAATGTACGCATCAAGAACCTGATGATTCCGGCAGACGCGGAGGGCTCGCGCGAGGAGGGCGGCGTGACGCTGTTCCAGCCCAGCCAGGAAAAAATGTTCATCTACGTCGCCGCGATGGCCTATATGGCCCAAGGCACCTCGACCGTGATTTTTGCTGGCGAGGAATACGGCACGGGTTCATCGCGTGACTGGGCCGCCAAAGGCACGCAGCTGCTGGGCATCAAGGCCGTGGTGGCGCGCAGCTTTGAGCGCATTCACCGCAGCAACCTTGTCGGCATGGGCGTGCTGCCCTTGCAGTTCAAGCCCGGCCAGTCGTGGCAAAGCCTGAAGCTCACAGGCACAGAAGTGATTGACGTGATTCCGCATCCAGAACTCAAACCGCAGTCCGATGCCAGGCTATTGATTACCCGCGCCGACGGCTCGTCTCAGGAGGTGGTGGTGACGCTGCGTGTGGACACGCCCATAGAGGTTGACTACTACCGCAACGGCGGCATCCTGCCCTATGTGCTCAGACAGCTGCTTGCCGCATGACCCAGGTTCTGATATGCGGTGGTGGCATTGGCGGGCTGGCGGCGGCGCTGGCCGCTTCGAGGGCCGGCTGCGGTGTGCGGCTGTTTGAAAAAGCAGCCGAGTTCAGCGAGGTGGGCGCAGGCATTCAGCTGGGGCCCAATGTCGTCAAGGTATTGCAGCAATGGGGACTGGCTGCGTCGCTCAAGGCGGTGGCAGCTTTTCCTGAGCGGCTGCAAGTGCGCAGCGCGGTATCGGGCGAGCTGCTGGGGCAGCTTGGTCTGGGTGCTGCGATGGTCGAGCGCTATGGCGCGCCTTATGCGGCTGTGCACCGTGCCGATCTGCATGGCCTGCTGCTCGATGCGCTGCGGCAGCACAGCCATGCTGCGCTTTTTCTGGATTGCCCCTTGCAAGGCTTCACTCAGACCGATGCTGCGGTGAGCGTTCAGACCGCCGGTGGCCAGGCGTACGAGGGCGCGCTGCTCATAGGTGCCGATGGTTTGTGGAGCCGCGTGCGCCAGCAGCTGCTGGCTGACGGCCCACCCCGGCGCACCGGCCACCTGGCTTACCGGGCCTTGATGCCGCAAGCCAGTTTGTCCGAAGGCCTGCGAAGCCAGGATGTCACGGTCTGGCTGGGTCCGCGCATGCATATCGTGCAGTACCCGGTGCGTTGCGGTGAGTCGCTCAATGTGGTGGCCATCGTGCATGGTCAGATCGATGCGCTGGAAAGCTGGGACCACAGCGCCAATGGCGCTGATCTGGCGGCAGCTACCGTAGGCAGTTGCACGGCGCTGCGTGACTTGCTGGCGGCGGTTCAGGGCTGGCGACTCTGGCCGTTGTGCGACCGTGCGCCCATGCGGGGCGCTTTTGAGCACGCGCAGGGCCGGGTGGCCTTGCTTGGCGATGCCGCGCATCCGATGCGGCCCTACCTTGCGCAGGGCGCGGGCATGGCGATTGAGGATGCCGCCGAATTGGGCCAGCTGCTGGCCCTTGCGCCTGATGTGGCCCAGGACGTACCGGCAGTGCTTGCGCGTTACGCCGAGCGGCGCTGGCGACGCAATGCGCGCGTACAGGCCAGGGCGCTGCGCAATGGGCAGATTTTTCATGCCCAGGGCCTGCTGCGCTGGGGGCGCGATGCGTCGCTCAAACTGCTGGGCGAAAAGTTGCTGGACATGCCATGGTTGTATGGCGCCGGCCCGGCGCGCTTTTGATGCGCTATTTAAAATACAACTGCTACACATCCAATCAACAAGACAAGGGCAGGCTATGAACAGCAACAACAAGGTCGCGCTGGTGACCGGCGCCGGCACCGGCATTGGCAAGGCCGTGGCGCTGGCGCTGCTGCGTGCAGGCTACAGCGTGGTGCTGGCCGGCCGTCGCGCAGAACCGTTGCAGGAGGTTGTGAAAGCAGCTGGCTCCGGGCGTGCCCTGGCAGTGAGCACCGATGTGAGCCAGCCCGAGTCGGTGCTGGCACTGTTCGCCAAAATCAAGCAGGTGCACGGCCGGCTTGATTTGCTGTTCAACAATGCCGGCGTGAATTCACCGCGCGTCAATTTCGAAGACCTGAGCTTCGAGCAATGGCAAAACGTTGTCAACATCAATCTCAATGGCTCGTTTCTTTGCGCCCAGGGCGCTTTCAGAATGATGAAAGATCAACTGCCACAGGGCGGGCGCATCATTAACAACGGCTCGATTTCCGCGCACGCACCCCGGCCCAATTCGGCGCCTTACACCTCGACCAAGCACGCCATCACCGGCCTGACCAAATCCATCTCGCTCGATGGCCGCAAGTACGACATTGCCTGTGGACAAATCGATATCGGCAATGCCATGACTGAGCTGGCAGCGCGCATGGCCACCGGCGTGCCGCAAGCCAATGGCGAGATCGCGATTGAACCCATGATGGATGCCAATGAAGTCGCCGATGCGGTGGTGCACATGGCCGCGCTGCCGCTGTCGACCAACGTGCAGTTCATGACCATCATGGCGACCAAGATGCCGTTTGTGGGACGGGGTTGAATATGGCCCCCGCGCCGGTTTTTGGGGTCAGAGTCCAAATTCGCCAAGCCTTTGGCTTGCCCAAAGGGTCGGTGCGTCGCACCGTAGCGAAATTGGCGTCTGACCCCAATAACCGGTGGCCCCCCGAGGGGGCGCATTTTTCCTTGGGGCGGCCCTGCGGGAAAAAACTGGCCCCCGCGTTCGCTCGCTGCGCGTAGCTCTCCGGTTTTGGGGTCAGAGTCCAAATTCGCCAAGCCTTTGGCTTGGGGCGACTCCCGGCCGGTGGGCCTTATTCCTGTGTCTGTGAACTCCAGAAGTCCCAGGCGCGTGAGATCTGGCCGGTGTTGGCTTCGTCTGCGGCGAGGGCTTCTTCGTCCGTGAGGTAGGTGACTTCGCCAAGCGCCATGGCTGCGGCCTGGATCTGCGCATTGTTCTGCGTATAGACGGCCCGGAAAACGGCTTGCTTCAAGCTCATGCCAACGACGGTCGAGCCATGTCCGCGCATCAGCACAACTGCGCTGGAGCCCATCTTCTGTGCCAGGTCGCGTCCGAGTCGCAAATCGCGAATCAGCAGGTCACTGCCCATGCCCGCATGGTCACGGATTTCAAAGTTGGGAATGATGCCGCTCAAAAATCCACCCATGTGACAGACCGGCCGCAGGCGCGCAGTCTTGACGATGGTGAAGGGCACCACCGCCTTGGCGTGGCTGTGCACAACGCCATGAACGTCGGGCCGCGCGGCATAGATGGCTGCGTGGATAAAACGCTCCAGGTAAACCTTGTGGGCGCCGCCACCGAGCAGATTGCCCTGAAGGTCAAACGTCAGAACATCGGCAGGCGTCACGGTTGCTGGTGCCTTGTTTCTTGACAGCAGAAATTGATTCGGATTGGTCGGGTCACGCATGCTGACGTGGCCGAACGCATCGACCACATCCTGCTTGAACAAGATGCGGTTGGCATCGGCCAGGTCCTGCCTGGCGTCGTTCAGTGTTGTGATGTCGGTCATGTCTTTTTACTCAACAACGATTTGAAGTTCCTTGACCAATTGCTGGTTGCGTGCATAGGTGTCACGCGCCAGTTTGGCGGCATCGGCCGAACTGCCGCCAGTGATTTGCACACCCATGTTGCGCAGGCGCTCCTTGAAGTCGGGTGTGACAAGGATGGCGTTTATTTCGGTGTTCAGGCGCTGGACGACCGGTGCAGGCGTGCCGGCGGGCGCAAGAATCTGAAAGAACACCGAAGTCTCCACACCCGGGATGCCCGACTCGGTCAGGGTGGGCAGATTGGGAATCAGTTCAGAGCGCTGTTTTTCAACCAGCGCAATTGGCACCAGCTTGCCGGCGGCAATGTGCGGCGCTGCACCTGCCAGCGCAACGATGGACATCGGTAGTTCGCCGGCCAGCACCGCATTGACGGCTGGCAGCACGCCGCGGTAGGGCACGTGGTTTAACTGGGTCGCGGTCGAGCGCTTGAACATTTCGCCGGCGATGTTCATGGGCGAGCCGGTGCCCGGGCTTCCGTAGCTGGTGGGACCGTTTTTCTTCAGGTAGGCGACCAGTTCCTGCGGTGTCTTGACGTTGATGGCCGGGTTGACGACGATCAGCACGGGTGCGTTGCCTGCCGTGAGGATGGGCGTGAAGTCCTTGATGACATCAAAGTTGGCGCCGCCTGCCTTGGGCGTCAGTATCGGTGCCATGTAGACGTCGCTGGGCACAATCACGATGGTGTGACCGTCTGGTGCCGAGCGGGCCACGCTGGATGCGCCTACCAGACCGCTGGCGCCTGGGCGGTTGTCCACAATCACGGGCTGTCCCAGCTTTGCTGGCAATTTTTCTGACAGCATGCGGGCAATCAAATCATTGCTGGAGCCTGGCGCGACCGGCACCACAAAGGTGATGGCCTTGGTCGGGCTCCAGGTCTGAGCCTGGCCCAGAGCCGGTGACAGCGCCACGACGGCGCAGGCAAGCAGATTTAAAACGCTTTTCATGATTTGTCTCCTGGTTTTAGTTTTTGAACGACGGCTGATAAAAAGGTTTGACTATGCATCAGCTGCCGGATTCCTACAATGTGATGTGGATGTTTTTGCCTTGCGTGAATGACAGCAGTTCTTCGATGGATTCTTCGCGGCCTATGCCCGACTGCACGCTTGAGGTCGTGCAATGCACCGAGGCAAGATTTTTCGTCAATAGGGTCGCAGTCAGGGCTTAGGCTATACGGTTGACCTGCTCGAGCAGGCTTTCTTCGCCGACTGATTTGATCACCGACAGTGCCCGGCGACGAACTTCTTAATCGGCGATTCTCATATGCTGGGACAGGCCGGTAAAAACGGTGGCTTGAACATGAAAGCCGCCGCGCAGTTCAGGCACGTTCGGCAGGGCTGGTCAGTCTCCAAGCCGGGCAAGCTCCCGTTTGCCGCTGCGACTGCGGCATGGACCTTGTTGCTAGTGGCTCTGGCGCAAGGGTGCAGTGGTTCGCCAGTGCCGGTGTTCCAGCATACGGCTCAGGCCAGCCGCCCGAGCAAAAGGTACGCCATGAGTGCCTTTTGCACATGCATCCTGTTTTGGTTCCGGCATGCAGCCGCTGGCTGCTTCACGTGCGCGTTGCGCACACGAGCCTGCACCGAAGCTTGATGCCGGCGCTAACGCGCCGTCGCCCCGCATGTCATGCGAGCCGACCGAGCAAAAGGTACTCCATGAGTGCCTTTTGCACATGCATCCTGTTTTCAGCCTCATCCCAGACTACGGACTGTGAGCCATCGATCACATCGGCTTCGACTTCTTCACCGCGATGCGCGGGCAGGCAGTGCATGAAGAGCGCGTCGGGCTTGGCCGCGCGCATCATTTCTGTGTCCACGCACCAGTCCGCAAAGGCCATTTTTCGCGCTTCGTTCTCGGCCTCGTAGCCCATGCTGGTCCAGACATCGGTGGTGACCAGGTCAGCGCCGGCGCAGGCCTGCATCGGGTCCTTGAACACCTTGTAGCTCTCGGCTGACCGAATGCCAGCAATCGACTGGTCTACCTCGTAGCCGCCTGGTGTGCTCAAGTGGACCTTGAAGCCCAGAATCTCGCTGGCCTGCAGCCAGGTGTTGGCCATGTTGTTGCCGTCGCCTACCCAGGCCACGGTTTTCCCTTTGATGGAACCGCGGTGCTCGATGTAGGTGAAGATGTCGGCAAGGATCTGGCAAGGGTGAAACTCATTGGTCAGGCCGTTGATGACGGGTACGCGTGAGTGCTCGGCAAAGCGGTCGATCTTGCTTTGCTCGTAAGTGCGGATCATCACCAGATCCACCATGCGGCTGATCACCTTGGCGCTGTCTTCAATCGGCTCGGCGCGACCGAGCTGGCTGCCTTCCGTGGTGAGGTTGACCACGGTGCCGCCCAGCTGGTACATGCCGGCTTCAAAGCTCACGCGCGTGCGGGTCGAGGCCTTTTCAAAGATCATGACCATGGTGCGGTCCACCAGCGGCTGGTGTTTCTCGTAGGCCTTGAATTTTTTCTTGATGAGTGCGGCGCGCTCGAAGAGATAGGCGTACTCGTCCGCGTTCAGGTCGCTGAACTGCAAATAGTGTTTGACGGGAATGGCCGTCAAGCCTGCCACTGCAGTTGCTGCGCTGCCACCCGCGGGGGCTAATTTTCCTTGGGGCTGCCCGGCGGAAAACTGCTTTGGATCGGTCATGCGTTTTTCTCTTTCAGCAATTGCTTGATCAGCGGCGTCAAAATGGCCACGACTTCGTCGGCTTCATCCGTCGTCATGATGAGTGAGGGCACCATGCGAATCACGGTGTCAGCGGTCACGCTGATCAGCAGGCCCTGGTCGGCCGCGCGTTTGAGTAGTTCGCTGCAGGGTTGGGTCAGCTCTATGCCTAGCATCAGGCCGCGGCCGCGAATTTCCTTGACGCCCGCCTCATCAGCCAGTTCGCGCACCAGCGCTGCGCGCAGGTGTTCGCCAACTTTGACGGCATTGGCAAGCAGGCCGTCTTCTTCCATGATGCGTATGGTTTCAACACCGGCGCGCATGGCCAGCGGATTGCCACCGAAAGTCGTACCGTGGTTTCCAGGCTGAAAGATATGCGCGGCTTTCGGGCCTGCGACGACCGCGCCAATTGGCACGCCTGAGCCCAGGCCTTTGGCCAGTGGCATCACGTCCGGCTTGATGCCAGACCACTGGTGCGCAAACCATTTGCCGGTGCGGCCCATGCCGCATTGCACTTCGTCAATCATCAGTAGCCAGTCGCGCTCGTCGCAGAGCGTGCGTATCTGCCGCATGTAGTCGTTGCTCATGGGGTTGACGCCGCCTTCGCCCTGAATGGCTTCAAAAAACACCGCGACAACATTCGGGTTGTTGGCTGTGGCGGCCTTGATGGCGTCGATGTCGTTCATGGGCACGCGGATAAAGCCCTCCACCAGGGGACCAAAACCGGCTTGCACCTTGGGGTTGCCGGTGGCGCTTAGCGTGGCAATGCTGCGGCCATGAAAGGCTTTCTCATAGACCACAATTTCCGGCTTGTCTATGCCCTTGTCGTGACCGAACTTGCGCGCCAGTTTCAGGGCGGCTTCATTGGCTTCCAGACCGGTGGAGCAGAAAAACACGTTCTCCAGGCCTGACAACTCCACCAGCTTGGCGGCGAGCGTTTCCTGCAAAGGCACGTGGTAGTAGTTGGAGCAGTGAATCAGCTTGGCGATCTGGTCCTGCAGGGCCGGCACCAGCTTGGGGTGGTTGTGCCCCAGGGTGTTGACGGCAATGCCGCCCAGCGCGTCAAGGTAGCACTTGCCATTGACGTCCCAGACCCTGCAGCCCTGGCCATGCGACAGCGCTATAGGCAGGCGGCCATAGGTGTTCATCACGTGGGGGGAAGTGGCCTCGGTGTATTGGGGCAGAGCAGCGGTCATGGGGAAACTCCGGACTGGGGGCTTGGAAACAAAAGGTCGCCCGGAAAAGGCGACTGTTGTGTGATTTTAGGCGCAGAGACTGCGGCTGTTCCTGATGGTGCGGTGTCGTCGCAATATCAACCTGTCAGGCTTTGTCGCCAGGTCAGTAGTCTTATATAAGATAGAATCGTTGTGCGGTGCAACATGGGTTCACACCCGACCCCGTGGCACACACAAAAACCTTCCATCCGATGGTCTCAAATTCCGCAAAAGAAGTCTTCATTCAGGGCATTACCAGCAACGGCAAAACCTTCAGGCCCAGTGATTGGGCTGACAGGTTGTGCGGTGTGATGAGCCAGTTTCGTCCCGGCGGTCCCCAGCCCGGCAGTCACCTGACTTACTCGCCCTGGTGCGTGCCCACCGTGATCAACGGCGTCAAGTGCGTGGTGGTCAATGCCGACCTGCGCGAGGCTGAACCCATGGCCTGGGACTTCGCGATCAACTTTGCCAAAGACAACGACCTGCAACTGGTCGAGGCCTGCCTGATTCCGGACGCTGCCAAAGGCTGATTCGGGTTCGTCAGCGAGGTCGGGAGATTAATCAGTTGGGGACCGAGCGACGAGGGCTTCGCCTGTCCGTCGGTCCGTCCCTCAAAGTATTCCGGTGCAAGTGAAGCACGCACTGTGTGCATTTCTGGCTGCGCCAAAACAAAAAAGCCGTCGAAAGACGGCTTTTTTGCTTCACTTGCAGCGCACCCTGCAAAACGGCGGACTGTTTATTTAAAGAACAGTCCGGGCGGTTTGCCTAATTGCTTAGGCGGCCTTTGGGGCAGCGAGTGCCAGGGCCTTGACCTTGGTGGACAAGCGGCTCTTGTCGCGTGCGGCCTTGTTTTTGTGGAATATGCCTTTGTCAGCAATCATGTCCACGATGCTCTGGGCCTTGGCGAACAGGTCCTGGGCTTTGTCTTTGTCACCAGCGATAACGGCTTTTTCGACGTTTTTCACAGCGGTGCGGTATTTGGAGCGCAGCGAGGTGTTCGCAGCGTTGAGTTTTGCGTCTTGACGAACGCGTTTACGGCCTGATGCAAGGCGCGGGTTTTTTTTCTTTGGTTTGGCGGTAGCCATATATAGTTTCCTTTAATCCTGGGAGGAGTCTGCGGATGTTGCAAGCGAAGCCCATGATTATACAACGCCCCCACGGTTGCTCACTGCGTGTAGAGCCCTGCCCCCCGAGGGGGCCGCCCGCCGGTGGCCCGGCAAAGCCGGTTCCACGGCTTGAACTTGAATCTCTCCGTTGAGCGCAGTGCCATTTCCTCCGTTCCGTCCCAACAGGACAAGGATGGGTGGCAAGACCTCTTCGCAAGCAGGGGCCGCGGGACTGGCTTTGCCAGACCGCAGGCGCAGCGGCCCTCCCTGTGGCCCGGCGAAGCCGGTTCCACGGCTTGAACTTGAATCTCTCCGTTGAGCGCAGTGCCATTTCCTCCGTTCCGTCCCAACAGGACAAGGATGGGTGGCAAGACCTCTTC
>CANEXF010000009.1 GCA_947443645.1 Comamonadaceae bacterium
ATGGCGGAGCACTTTTTAAAGATGGACTATGAGCGCAAGTGGACCAGCCCCTTCAAGGTGTACTGAAATGAACCCAGTGATTCAAACCGACGTACTGATCGCTGGCGGCGGGCCCTGCGGTCTGATGCTGGCCAACGAACTGGGACGGCGCGGTGTGCGCTGCCTGATGGTTGACCCCAAACCCACCACGGCCTTCAACCCGCAGGCCAATGCCACGCAGGCACGCACCATGGAACACTTTCGCCGGCTCGGTTTTGCCGAAGAAATCCGCGCCCAGGGCCTGCCCGCCGACCATCCAACCGATATTGCCTATTTCACCCGCTACAACGGCCATGAGCTGGCGCGGCTGAAGTTGCCCACTGCAGCGCAAGCCGTGCAGAACATCAAGTCCATGAGTGGGTCCTGGAGCGCAGCCGAGCTGCCGCACAGGGTTTCCCAAAAATACGTTGAGGCCACCCTGCGCAAGCATGCCGCGCTGTTGCCGGGCGTGGATCTGCGCTACGGCTGGGCGCTGAACAAATTCGAAGACCTGGGCACACATGTAGAGGCCGAGGTGCAGTCCAGCGGCACTGGCGAGACGGTCACGGTCAGGGCCAATTACCTGGTCGGCGCCGACGGGCCGCGCAGCCCGATACGCAACGCGCTGGGCATCAGCTGGGCTGGCGCGTCTGGCGTCAAACGCGACTTCATGGGCGGCAAGATGTTTGCGGTTTATCTGCGCGCACCCGATTTTTACAAGACCCTGGCCCATGCGCCCGCATGGATGTATGTATCCGTCAACGCGCAGCGCCGCGCCTTCATGGCCTCGGTCGATGGCGCGTCAGAATTCGCGTTTCATGCCGCCGTGCACGACGGCGAGGATGCCGACAGCTGGACAGCGCTTGATGCGCAGCGGATTTTCAGCGAAGCCATGGGCACGCCTGTGCCCGTCGAGGTTCTGTCGGTCTGCACCTGGACGGCAGGCCATTCACTGGTGGCGCAGAATTTTCAGCGCGGACGCATTTTTCTTGGCGGCGACGCAGCCCATCTTTTCACACCCACAGGTGGTCTGGGCTACAACACGGCAGTCGAAGACGCGGTCAACCTCGGCTGGAAACTCGCAGCCGTGATCCGCGCCAATGCGCCAGCCACCCTGCTGGACAGCTACGAGCAGGAGCGCAAGCCGCTGGCTGAGCGCAATACCGCCTATGCGCAACGTTTTGCCGACTCGGTCGGTCATTTCAAGGCTCTGCCTGAGCTGGAACAGAACGATGCAAGTGGCGAAGCCGCGCGTGCGAGCGCATCGAGCTACCTCAACGCCCATGTCAGGCTGGAATTCAATATCCCCGGCGTGACCTTTGGCGGGCGTTATGACGCGTCTCCACTGATCGTCAAGGATGGCAGCACAGCGCCGCCAGATGCTGCGGGCACCTATGTGCCAAGCGCCAGTCCCGGGGGACGGGCGCCGCATGCGTGGCTGGCTGATGGCTCATCACTCTATGACCATTTGAATTTTGAATGGACGCTGCTGGCGCTGGGCCAGGCCACGCCTGATACGCAGGCTTTCAGCGATGCTGCGGCAGAACTGGGGATGGACCTGACGGTCCTGGCGCTGCCACTTGAAGCGCTGGAACCACTGTACGAAGCGCCCTTGGTCTTGATCCGTCCGGACCAGATTGTGGCCTGGCGCGGGGGCCATGCCCGCGAAGCCATGCAAGTGCTGGCGCAGGCAAATGGCCATGCTGCGGTACATGCGCAGTGACCAAATAACTAATCAGTGTGCTGGCCAAGGCCGGGCAACAGCCCGCCGTTTGAGCCCAGGTCAAGGCGCGGGGTGGATGAATCAAATAATACTGTCCGCAGACAAGTGCGCTTGTTAAGATTCACCCCTTTCTTCACGGGCCTACAAATGAAACACCTCTTTTCACGTCTTGGTGCAGCCTTGCTGCTAGGCACGCTGGCGCTGTCGGCCGCAGCAGATACCTGGCCATCCAAAACCATACGATTTGTAGTCCCTTTCGGCCCGGGCGGCGCCAATGACCTGGTTGCGCGCGCAGTCGCTGAAGTAGCCTCCAAACAGCTGGGGCAAGCCATCATTGTCGAAAACAAGCCCGGCGCAGGCTCGGTGCTGGGTGCAGACATCGTCGCCAAGTCGGCGCCTGATGGCTACACCTTTTTGACGCCCGCCGGCGGTGTGGTCACCAACGCGATGATCAAGACCCGGATGCCCTACAAGGAAGAAGACCTGGTGCCTGTGGCCATGATGGCGGTCAGCCCGTCCATCATCGTCGTGCCCTTTGACTCGCCGATCAAGGACCTCAAGGGCCTGATCGCCGCGTCCAAAGCTGGTCCTGGCCTGAACTTCTCGACCGCCGGCACCGGCAGCACGCCGCACTTCGTCGCCGAAATGCTCAAGCTGCGTTCCGGCGCAAAGATCCAGGTGATTCCCTACAAAAGTGGCTCCGAGGGCATGGTTGCCGTGATTGGCAAGCAGGTCGACGCGACCTCCGAGGCCAGCGTCGTCGTGCTGCCGCAGATCAAGGGCGGCAAGCTGCGCGCCGTGGCTTCAACCTGGAACCGCCGCATCGCCGCGCTGCCCGACCTGCCTACCGCTCAGGAGCAAGGCTATCCGAATGTATTCATTGGCCACTGGTCTGGCGTTTTCGCGCCGCGCGGCACACCGGATGACATCCTGGAAAAAATGAACCGTGCAGTGGACATGGCACTCAAGTCGACCGAGCTGCGGGCCCGCCTGATTCCTCAGGGCATAGACCCGGTAGGCGGCACACGCGCCGATTTCATCAAGTTCCTGGCCAGCGAAAAAGCCCGTCTGGGCCCCATCGCCAAGGCTGCGGACATGAAGGAAGACTGAGCGCTTACAGCGCAACGGACTGACTTAACCCTTTAAGAAATCATGAACTACATCCACCGCATTTCCCGCCGCATGGCATTGACCGGTCTGGGCTTGCTGCTCTGCGCCAGCCAGGCAGCAAACGCTGCGGAGATCAAGGTTGTCAGCTCAGGCGGCTTCACGGCCGCTTACAAGCAGCTCGTGCTGCTGTACGAGCAAGCCAGCCAGAACACCGTTGTCACCTCCTATGGTGCATCCATAGGCAATGCGCCCGACTCGATTCCGAGCCGGCTGGCGCGCGGCGAAAACTTTGACATCGTGATCCTGGCCGACTCGGCACTGGAAGACCTGATCAAGCAGGGCAAGGTCCTGCCCGGCAGCCGCGTTGACCTGGCGCGCTCCATCATTGGCATGTCGGTCAAAAAAGGCACGCCCAAGCCCGACATCAGCACCGTAGCGGCCCTCAAGCAGACACTGCTAAATGCCAAATCGATTGCTTACTCGGCCAGCGCCAGCGGCACCTATTTGTCGACAGAGCTGTTCCAGCGCCTGGGGGTGGCAGAGCAGATCAAGGACAAGGCCAAAAAGATCTACAGCGAACGCGTAGGCACGGTGGTCGCGCGCGGCGATGCCGAGATCGGTTTCCAGCAGGTCAGCGAACTGCTGCCCTTCACGGAACTCGACCTGGTCGGACCGCTGCCAGCTGAAGTTCAGCAGACCATCTTCTTTTCCGCTGGCATCGCCGCTGGCGCCACGCAAACCGAGGCGGCCAAGCACTTCATCCGCTTCCTGGCATCGCCCGCAGCCGCGCCCATCGTTCGCAGCACCGGCATGTACCCGGTCAGCGACAAGCCCTGAACTCCGGGCCGCGTGCCCTGTACGGCCCCGGGACGGCTTGGTCCAGCCCGGCAAGCCGACCTGACGGACCCACACCATGAACAGTTCTCTGGCAAGCAGTTTCACACCGACCGGTCGCTTGCGCGCGTCCATCAATCTCGGCAACCCGATTCTTGCCAACAAGAACCCGGCCGGCGGTGAGCCCGTGGGCGTTTCTGTGGACCTGGCCCGCGCATTTGCCGAGCGACTCGGCGTTGAGCTGGAACTGGTGGTTTTCGACACCGCCGGCAAGTCTGTCGATGCGGTGAAAACCGAGCAGGCAGACATCGGCTTTTTCGCGATTGATCCGCTGCGCGGACAGGAGATTTCGTTCACTGCGCCCTATGTACTGATTGAAGGCGCTTACCTGGTCAGGAATGATTCGGCGCTACAGCGCAACGAAGACGTCGACCAGACCGGACTAAGCGTCACCGTCGGCACGGGCAGCGCCTATGACCTGTATCTGAGCCGCTCGCTCAAGCATGCGCGCATCGTGCGCGCGGCCAGCTCGCCGGCTGTTGTCGACACCTTCCTGGCGCAAAACCTCGATGTCGCGGCCGGCGTAAAGCAGCAACTGCAGGCCGATGCCAGCCGCCTGCCGGGACTGCGCCTGCTGCCCGGACGCTTCATGGTCATTGAGCAGGCCATGGGTACGCCCAAAGGACGCGGCGAAATGGCCGCCAATAGCCTGCGCGATTTTGTAGAGCAGATGAAGGCCTCTGGCTTTGTCGCGCAGTCAATGCAGCGGCACGGCATCCAGGGTGCCGTCGTGGCGCCAGCCCGGGCTTGAGAAGCCGTCATTTGCTACATTATTAGTAGCTCAAAGCGCCCGTCCATAAAGCTCTGCAGACACAAAACGTCAATCAGCCTTGATCTTGCCGTCCTTGATGACCTTGCCCCACTTCGCGACTTCGGACTTGATGTAAGCGGCAAATTCATCTGGGCCATCGCCACCGAGCTCATAGCCCAGACTCAAGGCCTCGGCCCGAAACGCGGGCGCGGCCATGATGGCGGCGGTCTCGAGCTGCAGTTTCTGGATGACCGCCTTGGGCGTGCCGGCCGGCACGAACAAGCCGTTCCAGCCCGAAGCTTCAACATCCGGCAAGCCGGCCTCAGCCAGGGTCAGCACCTCCGGCAGTATCGGAATCCGGCGCGCACCAGCCACACCCAGCGCAATCAGCTTTCCTGAGCGGATGTGCTGCGCCACCACCACCGGCGCCAGATAGGCGGTCATCACATGTCCGGCAATCAGGTCGGGCAGCTCGGCGCCAATCGCCTTGTAGGGGATTTCCTGAACGGCCAGGCCCGCAGTCATGTTGATCTTCACGCCCAGCAGCTGGGTGATGGAGCCCGAGCCGCCGGATGCAAAGTTCAGCTTTTGCGGCTGGGCTTTGGCCAGCGCCAGGTATTCCTTCCAGCTCTTGACACCGAGCGCCGGGTTGACCACCATGACCAGCGGCGTGCTGGTCAGCAGCGTGACCGGCAGCAAGGCATCGTTGAGGCGGCAGCAGGCATCGTTGGTCAGGATGTCGTTCAGCGAATTGTTGATATTGGCGTGAAACAGCGTGTGGCCATCGGGCGCAGAGCGTGCCGCTTCGCGGGCGCCTATCGAGCTGTTGCCGCCTGGGCGGTTTTCCACCACCACCGACTGGCCCAGCCGCTCGGCCAGTCCCGGCGTGAGTTTGCGCGCAAACACATCGACCGCACTGCCCGGACCCGCCGGCTCGATGATGCGTATGGTCTTGCCGGGAAAGGGCTGCGCATTGGCCTGCAGCGCGAACGCGCTGAAAAGCAGTCCTAAAAATGCCAGGGTGATCTTGTGCATGTTGTCTCCTTGTTTTTAATGTCGTCGTGCGCCCAGACTGCCATGCCCGGGCGACTTTTCAGCGCGCTGCGATCTTGTGCATGAATTCGCCAAACACCCTGGCCAGCGTCGCCTCGTGCGGCGCCCAATCGGAAAAGGGCAGCAGCGCCACGTCCTGGTCTTCCATGGGCAGGCAATACAGCTCGCTGTCAGGAATCAGCTCGGCCGCAGCCCGTCCGTTGGACGATGCATGCGTCTTGTCATTGCCGGGCACGACCATGGTCGGCACGGCAATCGAGCGCAGGTCCTGCTCCGTCATGCCCAGCACAGGCTTGCGCGGGCCCTGCAGAAAAATCTCCAGCCAGTGGCTCATCACGCGGATGTAGTCCTCGGGATCCATGGCCATCAGCCGCGCCTGGTTGGCCGGGTTGGCCTTGATGCGCTCCTGGTATTGCTCCGTGGCGCAAACCGCTTTCATGCCGCCTTCTTTGGCCGCGCGTATGAACTGCCCGTAATACATTTCAGGAAGACGGCCGGCCGCAAAGTCGCCGCCGGTGATGCGCATCAGCAGCAAGCCACGCACGGCCTCGGGGTGACGCTGGTAGACCAGCATGGACATGCGGGCACCCGAAGAGGTGCCGCCTATGAAAGCCGGCAGCGCGTCAAGATGCTCAAGCAGCAGCACCAGGTCGTCGGTACACAGGACTTCCTCGCCCTCGTCACCGGCAATCACGACATCGGACGAGCCGGTGTTGCGCCTGTCATGCAGCACCACACGAAAGCCCTCGGCGGCAATCTTGCGTGCAAACGAAACGAACTCGGCATAACCGCGTCGCCCGCCAGTGGTCAGGGCCAGCCAGGGGCCGGCGTCGCCAATGACTTCGTAGTTGATGTCTACGCCGCGAATATTCAAAATGGGCATACTTTTTCCTTAACCGAAAGGTGTGAGCGTTTTGTCGCCAGCGACGACAGAGTTGGCATGAATCAGGATCACGGCCAGCACGCAGCTTTGCGTGCCGCGGTTGATCCAGTTGTGCACGGTGCCGCGCTGCACCATCACATCGCCAGACTTCAGGTGGACTTCCTCGCCGGTCTCCAGCTCCATGTCGATCTCGCCCGACATCACCACGATGTAGTCAATGGTGTCGGTGCGGTGCACGCGCTGCTGCACGCCAGGCCTGAAGTCGATGATGCGAAACACGCTGCCGTTTTCCAGCATCGTGAACTTGCCCTCGCGCTGGCCCTTGTCGTCCTGGCCGGAGTTGTCTGCTGGCATCGTGTCGGTAGTCCACACGTTGGAGACGAACGCGCCGGGCCGCCCCTCGCGGTAATTGGCGCAGAGCTCGTCGATCTTGACAATGGCTTTGCCTGATGCGTCGTGACCCGTCACGACGCGGCGTACTTTCGGTAGCTCCATGGCTGTTTCCTGTTGAGTTGATGGTGGTTGGTTGATTGACTGGCAATGCGCTGCCAGGCGCTGTGGTTCAGCACCCTGCCATGTTTAAAACAGCGCTAGCGCTGACGCGACTGGGCAATCAGGCGCAGTTCCCAGGGGATGATGACTTTCGAGAAAATGACGGGGTCGGTCCAGCCCCTGGCCTCGCGGCCAAGATGGCCTCCGCTCGGATTGATCCAGGCCTCCTTGGGCACATCGCCCGAGCGCATCAGCAGCTCAATGTCAGAGATCGGCACCTGGGTGTCCTTGGCGCCGGTCACGACCAGCATGGGCGTCGTGGGTTTAGTCAGCAGGTTTTGCGCCTTCAAGGACATCGCCGGCATCAGGCGGGCCAGGTCGTCCACCGTGCGCGCGCCTTCAAAGACGTTGATGAATGCGGGCGCCAGGTCAAACAGGTACTCGCGGTTCCCCATGGTTCCTTCACGCAAAAAACGTTCGGAAAAGAACTCGTCTACTGGTGGTGACTGCGCCACAGCCCCCAGCAGCCGCGCCTTTTCGGTGATGGCCAGCTTGCTGGCCCAGTAGCCGCCAAAGCTCACGCCGGAGACGATGATGCGTGCGTGATCGACCCGCGGATGCTGGTGCAGGTAGTCCAGCACGGCAGAAAACATGCGCTCTGCCGTGGCACTGACCTTGATGGGCGCCTGGCCGGTGCCCGGCCCATCGACGGCCAGAAAGCCGACGCCTTGCGACAGGATTTGCTCATAGCTGTCGGCCACGGTTTCCTTTCGGCTGTCGAGCCCGCTGATCGCCAGGATCATGGGCACCGGCTCTTTGGCCTGCTTGGGGAAACGCAGATAGCCGGTAATGGTTTGACCTTCAAAGGGAATCTTCACGACCTCCAGCGGCGGGTCCATGGTCTCGGCGTACTTGAGGTAGGCCTGAGTCGCACGCTCGTAGGCCAGGCGTTTGCCTGCAGAGTTGGGCACGGGCCACTGCGCAAAATAGTACAGACGCCAAGCCTTTTTATAGGCTGCAGCCGCCTCGGCAGGCGTGCCGGCCTGGCGCCCTTGCGCCATGTAGCGCTCGGCCACATGGCTCCAGCCACTGGCCCACTCGTCGCGGTCGCTGGTCTTGATGCGCTCAAGCGCCTGCGCCACATCGGCAGGGTCCAGCCCGCCCAGCGGATAGGCACCGCGCTGCGCCCTGGCCAGCGACTCCTGCTTGACCTCGTCTACGTTGCGCTCGGCGACCTGTGACCAAGCGCTGCCAAACTGCAAACCAGCGGCCAGACACACCAGCCAGATTTTGAGTGATTTCATGAATAAAGCTCCGCGAAAAGGGATGGGGAAACAGCTGCTGGCTCTATGCGCTCAGCCGCTCAGACCTTCCAGCGCGGCAGCAGACGCAGCGCGTTGCCGCGCTCTATCGCGCGCAGCTCGGCCGCTGAAAAGCCGTATTCGCGCAGCCCTTTGACATGGTCGGCGCCGGTGCGGTAGGGATAGTCGGAGCCAAACAGGATTTGCGAGACGTCCACCAGACGCGTGAGCGACGCCAGCGCCATCGGGTGCGCAGACCAGGCGGTGTCGTAATAAAAGCGCTTGAGCTCGTGCAGCACGCCATTGGGAACGCGGGACGCCAGCTTGGGGTCCAGCACCGGCATCTTGATCAGGCGCTCGGTCAGAAAAGGCAGTGTGCCGCCGGCGTGCGAGAAGATGAAGCGCAGATCAGGGCAACGCGCGGCTGTGCCGGAAAACACAATGTCAGTGATGGTGCGCGTGGTGTCGGTGCCGTACTCGATCACTGTAGGCGGAATGTCCGACTGCAAGTTGCGGCAGCAGTTGGCCGCCGTCGGGTGGGTATAGAGAATCGCCTTGCGCCGGTTCAGCTCGTCCATCACCGGTGCAAACGACGGATGGCCCAGCCACTTGTCTCCGTAGCTGGTGAGCAGGCCAATGCCGTCGGCCTTGAGCACATCCAGCGCGTATTCGATCTCGCGCAGGGCACCATCTGTATCCTGCATGGGCAGCATCGCGAACTGGCCAAAGCGTCCAGGGTTGTCCTGTGCAAGTCTGGCCGTCCATTCATTGCTCTCGCGAGCGATGCGGCGCGCGTTGGCGCCATCGGTAAAGCTCACCTGGGGCGTCGTCACGGACAGTATGGAGGTGGCCACGCCGGCCTTTTCCATGTCGTCCAGCGTGCGTGCCACCGACCAGCCACGCACGATGGGCGGCGCCTGATTGACTTTGGCCAGCTCAGCCACATAAGCCGGCGAGAACAGATGGTGGTGGGTATCGATACGGTCACGCACCGTGTCTGCGGCGCTGGCGCCCAGCGGGGCGCTGCAGCCCGGCAGGACGGCCGTTGCGCCCAGGGCCAGCAAGCCGCCCAGAAAGCCGCGACGCGGTGCTGCACAGCCGCAAACCGCGCTCATTCGGGCCGAAGATGCAGCGCCGGGCAGTGCCGTTTCTTGCGCCAGAGATGTTTTCAATGCGTTCATCGTTGTCTCCTTTTATCTTTTAATAAAGTACGCTCACCCAAGCGCAGACTCCCATGTCAGGGACGCCGCCCATCAAACGCGTCCTGCAGCAGCTGGCGTATGGCCAGCCGCTCCAGGGCCCGTGGATTCGGATACTGGTTTTGCATCGCGATGTCGCACGCGACATCCAGATCGGCCTCCTTCATGCCAATATCGCGCAGCGCCACCGGGGCGCCGTTGTTGCGGGCCAGATCAAACACCGCCTGCGCCGCGTTGGTGCCTTGCAGTGCGGCAGCAATCGACTGCATGGCCTCAGGCGCGGCAGCGGCGTTATAGGCCAGCGCGTGCGGCAAGACGATGGTGTGGGTCTCGGCATGCGGCAAATTGAAGCTGCCGCCCAGCGTGTGACACAGCTTGTGATGCAAGGCCATGCCGACATTGCCAAGCACCGTGCCGCACAACCAGGCACCATAAAGCGCATCGCTTCTGGCAGCCATGTCATTTGCTACTTTTTTAATAGCTGGTAGCGCCCGCCCCATGGCCGCTATACCTTCTTTTGCCATCAAGTCCATGATGGGATTGCGGTCCACGGCATACAGGCCTTCAGCCGCATGCGCAATCGCATTGATGCCGCTGGTCACGCTCATGCCCAGGGGCAGGCTCAGCGTCAGCTCGGGGTCGTAAATCACGCTGCGCGGCAGCACCCTCAGATCGCGCCCGGTTTTCTTCATCCCGCCTTCGGTGATGCCATAGATGGGCGTCATCTCCGAGCCGGCATAGGTGGTCGGAATCGCCAGTATCGGCAAGCCGGAGTCCAGCGCAATCGCCTTGCCCAGGCCGGTGGTGGAGCCGCCGCCAATCGCCACAGCGCAGTCCGCGCCGAGCTTGCGCGCGATCTCGCGGGCCTCGCGCGCGGTCTCTATCGGCACATGCATCACGGCGCGGTCAAAAACGCCCACCGCACGCGCGCCCAGCAGGTCGGCGATCATTTCTGCCGAAGCGCGCTGCTCGGGGGTGGAGAGCACCAGCGCCTTGTGCGCACCGAGCGCATCGATCTCGCGGCCCAGGTGCTGGAGACTGCCCGCGCCAAACACCACGCGTGCGGGCTGAGCGTTGTAGACAAAACTTTTCATGACGTCACTTTCTGTGCGTGGCTACATCAGTCGTCAAACCAGCGCTTTTTTCAACGGTCTTGATGATGCTGGCGTAATCGTCCCGCGCGTCGCCCTGCGCCATGGCCGCGTGCATGAGCTGCAGCGTCATGGCGGTCTGGGCCAGCGGCACATGGCTCGCCTGGCCGGCATCGAGAATCAGGTTCAGGTCTTTGCTCATCTGCTCGACGGTGAAGGTTGGCGTGAAGTCGCGCTGGCTCAGTTGCACCGCCTTGGCCTTGAGAATCGGCGAGGCGACTGCGCTGGCGCTGAGCACCTGCCACATGTCCTGCCAGTCGAGCCCGCCCTTGCGGCCCAGCGCCAGCCCCTCGGCCAGCATGGCGCTGGTCTGGGCAATCAACAGGTTCACGACCAGCTTCATGAGCCGTGCCTGCTCGGCATCACCAAGGTAAAACTGGCTCGGACCCAACAACTTTAGCAGCGGCAGCATCGCGTCGTAAGCCGCGCGCGGGCCGGAGGCCATGACGGTCAGTTGCGCCGCCTCTGCCATCTTGTTGTTACCCGACACCGTGGTGCGCAGGTACCGCAGGCTAGCGGCTGCGCATTGCTGCGCAGCCGCACCGGATGCTGCTTGCGACACCGTGCTGGTGTCTACAAAGATCGCGCCCTTGCGTGCATTCTGGGCCACCTGTTCGGCCACCGCGCACAAGGCGGCGTCATGCGGCAGCGATGACCAAACCACGTCGGCCATAGCGATCGCAACTGCTGCGTCTGGCGCTACCAGCAGGCCTTGAGCGCTGGCCAGTTGCAAACGCTCGGGGCTAGGGTCGCTGACGCTGAGCGAATGCCCGGCCGCGAGAAAATGCAGCGCCATAGGCAGACCCATTTTGCCGACGCCCATCGCATGTATGCGCAGTGTCATGGCGCGGCTTCTTGCACGCTTGCTGCTGGTGCCAGCCCGCCCTGGGTGCCGGGCATGAACTGGCTGTGCTGCATGTTGATGAGCCGATTCCAGCGCTGCTGGCCCATGGTCAGGCCTATGAAAAAACCAAGCTCAACGATCGGGCCTGTTTCAAAATTGTCGTAAAGCCCCTGCCACAGCTCGTCGCTTGAGTCCAGCCCCCAGGTGATGGCTTCTGCCAGGCGAAGCGCGGCCTTCTGGCGCGGCGTGAAGCGCTGCGACTTGTCAAATTCGAGCAGGTCTTTGACGTCATCTTCAAGCAGACCCTGCGCCTGTGCTTTGACCGAGCGCTGATTACCGCAGTAGTTGCAGTTGACAGCCTGTGACACATACAGGCGGCAAAGCTCCTTGATGGCATGGTCGCAAACGCCGTTGACAAAAGTGGTATTCCAGGCATTTGTAAACGCCCAGAACACGTCCGGCACGTTGGCGCGCATGGCGTGGCTCTCGGGTCGCGGCGCGCCGTCTCGTGCGGCACGCTCAAACTCGGCCATCATGGCCGGATCGGTGATTAACGCGGGGTCTATGTAGGGAAGGCGTTGCGGCTGGTTCATGGCTTGCTCCGTGGTGCTTGCAGTAGCGCAATAGCGCGCTCAAAACAGGAAAGGTCGATGTACTGGTCAGTCGCTGGCGGCGTGCCGCCCCACATGCCTTCCATCTCGGCGCGAATAGCCAGCACGGCCCGAAAGCCATCGTTGTCAAAACGCGCATCCGGTGCCAGGCCTGAGCCCGGCTTGACCAGGGCCTCGTATGTGCCGGCCGCAACAGTCGCCGTGAGCTTGAAGCGGTCCACCAGCAGGGCCAGCATCTGCTCGTGATGCGCGGGCTTCATCACATGGCGCTGCCCTTCGATGTAAGCGGCCAGGTAGTGCGTCAACACCTCGGCATGCTCAGCCGCCCACTGGCGCATCACAAATGCACCCGTGGCCTGGTAAGGGCCCAGCAACTCAAACTGGCTGCCCAGACTTTTCAGGCCTTTTTCACGCACCATAAATGAAAAAGGCGGGTTGATCATGCCGGCGGCAAGCTGGCTGTCGGCGACCATGGCAGCGGCGCGCGGACCGGTGCCCCCGGCCAGACGCACACCATAGTCACGGTCTTCCAGCAAGCCGTGGAGCTGGAGGATTTTTTTGGCGGCCAAGGCATAGGCGGTATTCGGGGCGTCGACTGCCAGCAGCTTGCCGCGCAGGTCGGAGATGCTGTCGATCTCGGCGCGCACCATGAAATCGTTCATGCCAGCGTCACCACCACAGACAATCACCGCGTCTTTGCCAGCCTCTATCATGGCCACCGCGTTGTCGACTGCCGCATGCGCAATTTCAAACGCGCCTTCAGCCAGGCCCGCACGCTGCTCGTCAGAGTTGGGCGTGTTTTGAATTTCTATGCGCAGACCACGCTTCTCAAAGTAGCCATTGGCCACGGCCGCCAGCAAGGGCAGATTGCTGGAGGTGTTGAAGATGTTGACGCGCAAAAGCATGAATAAGCCTCAGACAGTGGTTCGCTTGAAGTGGGCGGCTAAAAGGTTAAAGGGCTGGGAAATCCTGCTTTTGAACCGCTTCAGGCCTCGTCAGCCATCGCGGCGCGCGTGATGCTTTCGGTTGTCAGCGGCATGTCGCGCACGCGTACACCCAGCGCATCGGCCACCGCATTGGCAATCGCTGCGGCAACCGGGCCATGGGTGGCCTCGCCGGCTCCCACTGACTTCACTTCAGGTCGGTCAATGATGTTGACTTCGACTTCGGGCACCTCTGAAAACCGCAAGATGGGGTAGCTTTCCCAGCTGTTGCTGAGAATTCGGTTGCGGTCAAACTGCACCGCCTCCTTGAGCACCCAGCTGACGGTCTGGATCGCGCCGCCCTCGATCTGGTTGACCACGCCGTCCGGGCTCACCACCCGGCCCAGGTCAACCGCAATCCAGAGCTTGTTGACGCGCACCTCATGGCCCGCGTCAATCGAGGCCACCACGGCGCAATAAGCACCGGTATTTTTGTACTTGGCGAAAGCCAGGCCCATGCCCCGGCCCTCGACCTTGGCGCAATAGTCCTTGCGATGGGTCCAGTCAGCCATGCTTGCGGCCGATTCAAGCACGGCACGTGCACGTGGATCGCTCAGGTGACGCAAGCGGAACGCCAGCGGGTCAACATCCAGATCAAGCGCGATTTCGTCGAGAAAGGACTCGATGGCGAACACATTGCAATGCGCACCCAGCGAACGCAGCGACGAGGTGCGTATCGGCATGGTGAGCGTTCGATGGCAGACCGCCCGCCACTGTTCGAAGTCATAAAGCGGCACGGCATTGCGCTCGGCGCCGCCGCCATTGGCCAGCGGCATGTTGATGGCCACTTGTTGCGGGAATGGATTTTCCAGCATGGTGGCAGCGAGCAGCACAGGAATTTTGCTGCGACCGGGCCGCATGCTGTGGCCGCTAGACCAGACCTCGTGCTGCCAGTTGGCAATCAGGCCGTCGGCGTCGACTTCAGCCGTGAGCTCCACCGCCATGGCCGCTCCAAAGGGCGGGCAAGCCAGTTCGTCTTCACGCGTCCACTGCAGTTGCACTGGCCGGCCCGGTACGGCACGCGCCAGCAGCGCGGCATCGCAGGCGACGTCATCTGCGCCATTGTGGCCGTAGCAGCCAGCGCCTTCGACGTGCTGCAAGGTGATGCTGTCGGCCGGCATGCCGAGCACCAGGGCCAGGTCGGCGCGCAGGTTGTACACGCCCTGGCTGTGCGTCCAGACGTCCAGACCGTGCGGTGCAAAGCAGGCCACCGCGCAAGACGGCGCGATCGACGCATGCGCCAGAAACGGCCGTGAATAGGCAGACTTGAAACTGCGCGCGGCTAGGCGCGGCACAGCAAGCGGCGGCGCTGTTTTTTCAGCCACCAAGCTGGTGTCGGCGGGCTGCGCGCGCAGGAAGGCGGGCATGGCGTGCATGTCAGGCAGTGCCGATGTTTCATGCCAATGCGCGAGGGCCGAGAGTTTGGCCAAAGCCCGCACGGCCGAATATTCGTCGCTGGCAATCACGCCCAAAAAACTTCCGTCGCGCACGATCGCGACCACGCCGGGCAGTGCCTGCACCGCCGCCAGATCAACGTCGGTCAGCACGGCGCCTGCGGAAGGTGGATGCGCCACCCGCCCGTACAACATGCCTGGCAAAGACATGTCGTGGATAAACCGTGGCCTTCCGCTGACTTTGTCAGGAATATCCAGGCGCTGCAGCCCACGCTGCGTAGGGGTGACCGCTTGCTTGCCCGCGGCCAGACCACTGGCCTGAACATCAAGCCGCGCGTCGTCGGCCAGCGCCCAGTAGCTGGTAACAGGGCCAGCGGCACCATCACCGAAAAAGATAGTGCCGTCGCGCACTTGCAGCGCGAGCTGCTGGTCTGGCGTTAGCTGCAACTGCCTGGCTGCAGCCTCAAGATAAATGCTGCGCGCCTGGGCGCAGACCTGACGCAATGCACCGCCAGAGTCATGCACCGACATGCTGCCCGCCGTCATGCCCTCGTTGGGGCCGGCGCTCGTGCTGGCCGCGACCATGCGGATGCGCGACGCAGAAACATCGAGTTCTTCTGAAACGATTTGCGCCAGCGCGGTGGCAATGCCCTGCCCAAGCTCGACCTTGCCGGTACGCACGGTGATGCTGCCGTCGCTGTGAATGGCCAGCCATTGCGACAGATGCCGGTTGAGGTTCAGGCTGCCGGGCAAGACCGGAAAATCAGCTTGCGGGTTCATGCGGCAGCTCCCTGACGGTGCATCACATCGGCTGCGCGCAACACGGCGCGCACGATGCGGTTGTGGCTGCCGCAGCGGCATAGGTGTTTGTCCAGCGCCTGCCTGACCTGGGCCTCGGTAGGTTGGGCTTGCTCGGCAAGCAGCGCGGCCGCGCTGATCAAGATGCCCGACAGGCAGTAGCCGCACTGCGCGGCCTGCTCATCAATAAAGGCCTGCTGCAGCGGGTGCAGCTTGCCGCCTTGCGCGAGCCCCTCCACCGTGACGATGGCCTTGCCTTCAGCCGCCCAAACCGGCGTGTCGCAAGACGGCAGCGATACGCCATCGATCAACACGTGGCAGGAGCCGCACTGGCTGGCACCGCAACCAAAGCGCGTACCCTTGAGCGCATCGTCCTGACGCAAGACATATATCAGCGGCGTGTTTTCGTCGGCTTGCACCGTGCATGCACGATCATTGACATTCAGATTTATCACACGAGTAGCCATCAATTCACCAGTATCCTTTTCAAACGGGGGCCACGGAACTGGCTTAGCCAGGCGTCAGGCGCAGCGGCCCCCTCGGGGGGCAGGGTACTACACGAAGTGAACAAACATGGATGCGATCTTCCCTTCAAGCAAGGGCCACGGAACTGGCGTAGCCAGACCGCAGGCGCATCCTTCAATACCTCAGGACGAACGGAAGCCCGCTCGGGGAGCCGCACAGTACGCGAAGCGACAAACGTAGGCACCTTCTTCGCCAGCCGGGGCCGCGGGTCCGGCTTTGCCGGCCCGCAGGCGCAGCGCCCCCTCGGGGGGCAGCGCAGTACGCGAAGCGACAAGCGTGGGGGCAACATTACTTCGGCGCCGCTTTCATGACAGCACCCAGGGTCGCAAATTCTTCCTTGATGTAGGCATCAAAGCGTTCTGGTGTCATGGGCATGGGCTCTGCGCCCAGTTTGGCCAGGCGCTCCACCACCTCGGGCTGAAGCATAATTTTGCGCACTTCCTGATTGAGCTTGTTGACAATGTTGCGCGGCGTCTTGGCAGGCGCCAGCAAGCCAACCCAGAAATCGAACACAAAGCCAGGCACACCCGCTTCGGCCACTGTAGGCACGTCGGGCAAGGCGCTTGAGCGCTTGGTCGTGCTGACCGCAAGAGCACGCATGCGGTTGTCGCGAATCGAGGGAATAGACGCCAGAACCGGGGTGAACATGAAGTCAACCCGGCCAGAGCTGACCTCGACAATTGTCTCCGGTGTTCCCTTGAAAGGAATGTGGGTGACCTGAATGGCCGAGACCGCGCGAAACTTCTCTGCGTTCACGTGCGTCGCGCTGCCCACGCCTGCAGAGGCGTAGTTCAACTGGCCAGGCTTGGCTTTTGCGGCAGCGATCAAATCGCGCACCGACTTGATCGGACTGTCAGCCGCGACCACCAGCACGTTGGGCAATGCAGCCAGCGGCGAAATGCCTGCAAAGTCGCCCACCGTGTCATAGGACAAATTTCCATACAGCGCAGGGTTGACCACGTGCCCGGTAGACACCACCAGCAGCGTGTAGCCGTCTGGATCGCTCTTGGCTACCTGGGCCGCGCCCAGCGTGCCACCAGCGCCGGACCGGTTTTCAACCACCACCGCCTGGCCCAGGCTGGCACTGAGCCGCTCGCCCACGATGCGGGCCATGATGTCGGTCGCGCTACCCGCCGTGAAGGGAACAATGATCTTGATGATCTTGTTCGGATAGTCGACTGCCGGCGCCTGGGCCCAGGACGTGGCGACCGTCAAAGCGGTCGCGGCGAGTATCAAAAAGCGTTTCATGATTTGTCTCCTGAATTTAGTATTGAACCGGTCTTCGCCGTTTAAATACGAGCGCTGGCAGCTATTACTTCTATAGCATCAAGGCCTTCGTAATCTTTTCGCCGGAAGCCCTTAGCGCTTCCAGATGGGGCTTCAAGTCCACCCCCAGGAGCTGACCATGGCGCTTCTTCCAGCGTCCGGCCACCATCACACTGTCGATGTTGGCCAGCGAGGTCTGCGTCACCACGCTGCTGACCGGGTCATGCACAGGCTGCATGTTCAAGTCCGTCGCGCGAATCATCACCAGATCGGCCTGCTTGCCGGCGGCCAGCGAGCCTATGCGGTGCGACTGCTTGAGCATGCGAGCGCCCTCCACCGTCACCCAGGACAGCGCTTCGCGCGTCGTGACGGTTGACGTCGGCGGAATGCCGCCGTGCGCTTCCCGAAAAGCCGCGTTGTCCAGCGCGCGCTGCATGCCCAGCGCCACGCGCGCCTGGGTCAGCATGTCGCCGCTGACGGCGCTTTCCAGATCAACCCCCAGCGACGGGGCGCGACCGACCGCCCGCAAGCGTCCGGTGATAGGGTAGCCGTGGCCCTGGGTCATTTCGCTCTCTGCAGCGGCAGAAAAACTCATGCCCAGCGCGCAAAAACGCTGGAGCTGCGCATCGCTGAGCGCGTGGCCATGAACAATATTGATATGGTCGCCGAGCAGACCAGCCGCCTCCAGCTGCTCCCAGCCGTCCGGCGTGCGTGCCGGGCCACCACCTTGATGCAGCGAAGCAATCAGGCCCAGCTCCCTGGCCATGGCGAAGTCGTGCAGCGCGACCTCAAGTGTTGAATAGTGCGGCCCCAGCACGGCAGCGTGTACATTCAGCAGCGGCTGGCCCTGCTGTGCCTTGAGCAGGCGCTCTATCTCGGCACGCGGATGCGCGACTTCCCAGAACGGCTTTTGCCCCGGCTTGGGGTCGGGCTTGGCGGTGCCATGAAAGAAAGCCGCGCGTATGCCAGACTCAAGCAAGGCCGCGATCGCCGCATCGTTGTGCTCGGGCGTCGGGTTGTTGTGGCACCAGTCGGCCAGTGTGGTGGTGCCGCAATTGAGCTGGTTCAGAGCGCCCACCAGCGTGGCAACGTGCAGGTCCTGCGGCTCAAACACTGTTGCCAGTCCGGCATGCATGTTCTTGAAGTACTCGAGCAAGGTCCAGTTGGAGGCTAGGCCGCGCAAGGCGGTCTGCCAGGTGTGCATGTGGGCATTGACCAGGCCCGGAATAATGATGAAGCCGGTCGCATCCACGACCTGGGCGTCGCCTGCATGAATCACAGGCGCGATTTCGGTCAGGCTGTCGCCAGTCACCAGAATATCCCCCTGGGGCAGGTCACCCTGCGCATCCATCGTGATGATGGTCGCGCCCTTGATAAGCGTACGCGTCATGTTCTAGCTTTCCAGGCCGTCACTTATCTTCACGTTTTCGGACTTCAGCTCCAGCCCAGCGTCCTTGGCGGTTTCAGACAGCAAGACGGCAAAGTCAATGTTGTCATGGCCACGGCCCACCATGCGCGAGACTGATTCACGCGTCGCCGCTGCGGCCGGCATGGCCACGCCATAAGTCTTGGCCGCCGCCATGCCCAGGTCCATGTCCTTGAGCAGCAGCTTGGGCGTGAACGTGACCTGGTCAAACGTCAGATTGCTCAGCATGGGCGTCTTGTAACGGGTGTACATGGAGCCCAGCACCGAGTCGTTGATGCTTTCAAGAAACACATGGCGCGGGATGCCGGCTTTTTCGGCCAGCACCGTGATCTCGCACAGGTTCTGGATGACCACGCCAAACATGGTGTTGTGGGCGATCTTCCAGACCCGGGCCAGCTCGCCCTCTCCGACCCACATCACCTTGCGTGCCATGGCTTGCAGGTAGGGCTCGGCCTTGTCGTACAATGCGCGCGGGCCTGAAGACACCATCAACAGTTTGCCGGCCTTGGCGACTTTGGCATTGCCTGAGACCGGCGTGCAAAGGTAAGCCACACCCAGCGCTTCAAGGCCTTCGCGAATCTCGGCCGAACCTTCCTGCGAAATCGATGAGCTGTCCACCACCACCTTGGGCAGCAGCTTGCCCGCCACCAGACCGCCCTCGCCAAACAGTACCTGCTTGAGGTCGTCGGTGGTGGAGACCATGGTGAAGACTACGTCGCAGCCGGCCAAGTCCTGCTTGCTGGCTGCAATCGTGGCGCCATATTCCACCAGCGGCTCGGCCTTGGCCGCCGTGCGGTTCCAGACGCTTACAGGGTGGCCGGCCTTGAGCAGGCGTTTAACCATGGCCTCGCCCATGCGACCCAGACCAATCCATCCAATCTTGTTTGTCATGCTTTTCTTTCGCTGCTGCCGAGGCGTACTCAGCAGGGGTTTTGTTGTAACTGCGCAGTTTGTCCGTCCCAACCGGGCTTGGCAAGCAGCGTGGCGCAATTCAGTTTTCCGTTGACTGAAACAACCAGTGCCCAGCTTCTGCTCACGGTCGTGGCGTTCACAGCGCGCGAGGCAACAGGCGTGAAGACGCTGGCTTTAAAATTGCTCCCTCGACAACCCTTCAAGCGACTGATGTCCCGCAAACCTGCCCTCGCCAGTCAATCGGCCCATGCCACCGGCACCACCCGCGCCAGCGCGGTTTATGACGCCTTGCGAACAGACATTCTTCATGGCGGCTTCAAGCCCGGTGAAAAACTCAAGGTCGAAGCTGTTGGCACACGCTATGGTGTGGGCGCCAGCCCTGTGCGCGAGGCACTGAACCGCCTGTCGGCGGAAGGCTTGGTGACACGCAACGACCAGCGCGGCTTCAGCGCCGCGGCGCTGCTCTGGGAAGACCTTGCAGTACTCACCGATACGCGCTGCAAGGTTGAAACCATCGCCCTGCGCGAATCCATCCATGCGCGCCATCAGGCCTGGGAAGACGCCCTGGTGCTGCTGGTGCACAAGCTGTCGCGCACACCCAGATCGCTGGCCAGCAGCCACTACGTGCCCAACCCTGAATGGGAGGCGCTGCACAGCGAATTTCATACGCGCCTGCTGGCAAACTGCCCGTCGCGCTGGCTCAGGGATTTTTGCGCCACGCTTTCCAGCGAGGCCTACCGTTACCGCCAACTCGCGGCGAGCCGCAACTTCAGCAAACGCAATGAATTCTCCGAGCATGAGGCACTGTTCCATGCAGCGATAGAGGGTCGCGCAGATGATGCCGTGCAGTTGCTGGCCGAGCACTACATGCGCACCACCACCTCGGTCTCAGAGAACGCCAGGCAACTGCAGATCGACTGAGCGCCGCCCTTCAGGCCGGCAGCTTTCCAACCTTGTTGCTGAGCACGCCAATGCCTTCAATCTCGATTTCTATGGTGTCGCCGTCAACCATCCAGACCGGCGGCTTGCGCGCGTAGCCAACGCCGGCGGGCGTGCCCATCACGATCACGTCACCGGGCTCCAGCGTCATGCAGGCCGACATCATGGCAATCGTTGGAGCGATATGAAACACCATGTCTGTGGTGGATGCGCTTTGCATCACCCGGCCGTTCAGACGCGACTCGATGTGCAGGCCCATGCAGCCACGCGGAAGCTCGTCGGCCGTGACCAGATATGGGCCAAAGCCGCCGGTCTGGTCAAAGTTCTTGCCCACCGTCCACTGCGTGGTCTTGCGCTGGTAGTCGCGAAAGGTGGCGTCGTTAAAGCAGGCGTAACCAAACACCGCGTCCAGCGCGTCGGCTTCAGAAACGTTGCGCGTGGTCTTGCCAATCACCAGAGCCAGCTCGGCCTCATAGTCCAGCGCTGACGAGATAGGCGGGATGGGAATCGTCGCCCCGTGCGCGGCCAGCGAGGACGGGCCACGGAAAAAGATAGTCGGGTAATCGGCCACCGTGTTGCCGCCCTCGGCCGCGTGGTCGTGGTAGTTAACGCCCAGGCAGATGATCTTGCTGGGGCGCGGAATGCAGGGCAAGAGCTCGACCTTGGCTAGCGGTATCGCTTGCGCGCTAGCTGCGCGCTTGGCGATGGCGGCCATCAGGCCGGGCTGGCTGCTGGCCACAGCTACAAAATCGTTGATGCTCTCGGGCGCACTATCCATGCACGCACGCATATCGACCACGCCAGCGTCCAGCAAGACGCCGTAGCGGGTGTGCTGGTCGATTCTGTAACTGATTAATTTCACGTTGACTACTTTCGGGTTGCGTTAAAAAATTCAAAGCCATGCGCTTGAGCGCGCGTGCGGCTCAATCAACCTTGGCGCCGGTCTGCTGCACCACGGCGCTCCATTTTTTGGCCTCCAGCGCGATGTAGCTATCCAGCGTCGGACGGTCCATGCGAACAGCCTCCAGCGACTGGGCAGCAAAGCCTTCATTGATGCTGCGGTTTTGCAATATCTTGTTGATCTCGGTGTTGAGCCGGTCCAGCAGTTCGCGCGGCGTGCCGGCAGGCGCCAGCATCGCAAACCAGGTGTTGGCCTCGAAACCCGGGTAACCGAGCTCGGCAACCGTCGGCACATCGGGCAGCGCGCCGCTGCGCCTGGCGCTGGTCACGGCCAGCGGCCTGACCTTGCCTGCTTTGGCGAGTTGCACCACGGGCGGGATGGAGGTCGAGCCCACAGGCACCTGGCCGCTGACAACCGCATTGGCTGCAGCGGCTGGCGAATAAGGCGCATGCAGGATGTCCACCTTGGCCAGGTTCTTGAACAGCAACTCGGCGCCAAGATGCGTGGTGGTGCCGTTGCCCGACGAGGCGTAACTGAGCTTTTCAGTCCTGGCCAGCTCCAGCAGTTCCTTGAGGTCGTTGGCCTTGACCGAGGGGTGTACATAAATGATGTTGGGTGACACGGCGGCCATGGCAACGCCTGTCAGGTCTTTGCCGACCTCGTAGCCGGCCTTGCTGTAGAGCGACGGGTTGACCGAGTAAGCCACGCTGTGCATCAAGAAGGTGTAGCCGTCAGGCGCAGCGCGCGCGACTGCCAGCGTGCCGATATTGCCGCCCGCACCAGGACGGTTTTCAATCACGACCGGCTGCCCCAGCGCTTCGGCCAAGGGCAGCGACAGGGTTCGCGCCACGATGTCGGTCGAGCTGCCCGGTGGAAACGCCACGATGATCTTGATCGGCTTGTCCGGATAGGCGGCGTGGGCCAGGCCCATGGTCAGAGCCAGACCAGCAGCCCCCAAAAGCAAACGACGTTTCATGGCTAAACCCTCCGATTGAAGATCTTGTATCAATAAAGTTTAATCGATAAAAATAAACAATCAGCCAAAAATCGATTAGCGTAATCCCTCAAGCATGGCGCCAGAGCCGACCCAAAATGCCCCCGC
Source organism: Comamonadaceae bacterium (assembly GCA_947443645.1). Taxonomy (GTDB): domain Bacteria; phylum Pseudomonadota; class Gammaproteobacteria; order Burkholderiales; family Burkholderiaceae_C; genus Polaromonas. The sequence continues at coordinate 22,277 of CANEXF010000009.1, forward strand.
CTGAAGCTCGCAAAATGGCTCTTTAAATGCCTGATCGGACGCCTTGGCCTCCAGCCGCGCTGCCGGGGGGCGCGCTGGGTGTATAAGCTAGTCCTTCTTGCGTCATGCGCCTGGTCTTTTCGGCCCGCGCATGCCAGCATCACATAGCACACGGTCAAGCGCACGCAAGCGCTTTAACAACAAGGAAAACCAGACATGGGCGCGCAGTGGAAAGCAAAAGGCAAGGAACTGGCTGCAAATGCCAGAGGCAAACTGTTTGGCCGACTGGCCAAGGACATCATGATTGCAGCGCGCAGCGGCGCCGATCCGGCTTCAAACGCGCGCCTGCGCCTGGTCGTCGAGCAGGCCCGCAAGGTCTCCATGCCCAAGGAAACCCTGGAGCGCGCCATCAAGAAAGGCGCCGGGCTCACTGGCGAGTCGGTCAATTTCGAGCACGTGATTTATGAAGGTTATGCGCCGCACCGCGTGCCCTTGATGGTCGAATGCCTGACCGACAACGTCAACCGCACCGCGCCTGAAATGCGCGTGCTGTTCCGCAAGGGGCAACTCGGCACCTCCGGATCGGTCGCCTGGGATTTTGACCATGTGGGCATGATTGAAGCCGAGCCGACGGTCAAAGGCGCTGATGCCGATGCCGAGCTGGCAGCGATCGAAGCCGGCGCCCAGGACTTTGAGCCGGGCGAGGAAGAAGGCACGACCACCTTTTTGACCGACCCCGCCGATCTCGATCTGGTGAGCCGCGCGCTGCCCGCCCAGGGTTTCACCGTGCTGTCCGCCAAGCTCGGCTACAAGGCGAAAAACCCCATAGATCCGGCTTCATTGAGTGCCGCTGATCTGGAAGAAGTCGAAGCTTTTCTGGCCGCGATCGACGCGAATGACGACGTGCAAAACGTGTTCGCGGGTCTGGCCGGCTAGATGGGGCGGCGCAGCCCGTCAAGTCGGGCTGCACGACGCTCTGAAGATTATTTATAAAACGCTTCAACCTTGCCCTTGAGCTTGATCAGCAAGGGATGGCCCTTGCGATCCAGCGTCTTGCCTGCGGGCACCTTGATCCAGCCTTCGCTGATGCAGTACTCGGCGACATCCAGGCGCTCCTTGTCATTGAGTCGAATGCCAATATCGCGCTCAAACACGGCAGCGACGTGATGGGGGCTGCGCGGATCAATAGACAGATGGTCAGGCAGGGCTGGGCTGGTCGTGGTTTCGTTCATGGGTGTGATTTTTTCAATTAAGGCTAAACGGCCGATTTTCCCGGATTTGGCGCGTGGCCAGTCCGAATAGCCTGCCCGGGGCCCTAGTGTGACCGCAATCTCTGCCGCAATGCGCTGGCCGCGGTCATTGAGTTGCTACTGAATAAATAGCGCGCTGCGCTCGCCCTTATTGCGCAAAAGACTGATTTGACACTTAAAAAACGCTTGATGCTGCGGCCCTTGAAGGCCGACTCGGGGCCGCCAGCCTGGCGCTGCAAACAGCGCCGGCTGACGTTCAGACGCCCAGGCGATCAGTCAAGCTTGACTCCGGCCTGGCGAACGACCTGGCCCCACTTGGCGGAATCGGTCTTGATGAAAGCGGCAAATTCAGCCGGTGTGGTGGCCTTGAGCTCACCACCATAGGAGCGCCATTTTTCCGCCAGTTGCTGGTTTTGCGTGGCCTTTTGCATGGCCGCGCTGATTTTGTCCACCATCGCCTTGGGTGTGCCGGCCGGCGCCAAAATACCTTGCCAGGCGACTGGCGTGTAGTCGGCTATGCCGGCTTCTGCAAATGTGGGAACGTCAGGAAAGGCCGGGTGACGCGTCTTGCCGGTAAGCGCCAGCAGCTTGAGTTTGCCTGCCCGGATGTTGCCCGCCGCTGCCGGCAGGGCGTCAAACATTACCTGCACCTGGCCGGCCAGCAAGTCGCTGTAGGGACTGGTGCTGCTGTAAGGGATGAACTGCAGCTTCACGCCGGCATTGAAGCCAAACCACTCACCCGCCAGATGGTAGTAGCTACCCGCGCCCAGCGTGGCCGAGGTGATGCTGGCGGGCTTGGCTTTGGCCTGCGCCACCAGCTCGCCTACGTTGTTGAACGGAGCCGAAGGCGTGGCGATCAGCCCGGTATTGAGCACGCCCAAAAGGCTGACTGGCACGAAGTCTTTTTCAGCATTGAAAGGCAGCTTGTTGTAGAGGTGCGGCAGGACCGACAAGGTGCTGGTCGTGCCGACCAGCAAGGTGTAGCCGTCAGGCGCGGCCTTGGCCGCAGCGTCAGTACCAATGATGCCGGAGGCGCCAGGCCGGTTTTCAACAAACACGGTCTGACCCAGGATTTTCGTCAGCTCGCCAGCAATTTCCCGCGCATTGGCATCGGGACCGGAGCCGGCCGGGAAAGGCGCGATCAGGCGAATCGGCTTGTTCGGGTAGTCCTGGGCATGCACGCCGAAGGCGGCCGTCAAGGCCAGCGTGAGGGTGCTCAAGGTCGTCAGGACGGTGCGGCGGGTCAGGGTTTGCATCTTGTCTCCAGTGCGAAGGCTTATAAAAATTGAATCTGAGAACAACCAGTCTGGCTGTGGCGTGGATTCTTTATTAAATTAAACTAATTGTCAAATTATAAGAATTCAATGCTTTTATTTGTTTTTTGATGCAGAATCGGCAGCTGGTTTTTAAGCCTGAAACAACGGGGACAACATGACTCAATCGACTTCAGCTTCGGTCTCAGCCTTGCAGGGCTTGGGCTCGCTGGTATTTAGCCACATGGGCTTTTACGTGCGCGACCTGGAGCGCATGGCACGCTTTTACAAGGAAGTGATGTGCTTTACTGAAACCGACCGGGGTGACCTGGGCACGGTGCAACTGGTGTTTTTAAGCCGGGACCCGACGGAACACCACCAGGTGGTGCTGGCGACCGGCAGGCCCGAGGCGCTGGGCTTTAGCGTGATCAACCAGATCTCTTTTCGCGTGCCAGACCTGGCCACGCTTCGGCTGGTGCGCGACCGCGTCGCCGCCGATCCCGACGTGACCGATCTGCTGTGCGCCACACATGGCAATGCTGTGTCGATTTACTTCCGCGACCCCGAAGGCAATCGCCTGGAAGTGTTTCTGGACACGCCCTGGTACTGCGAGCAACCGCTGCGCGAACCGATCAGCCTGGACCAGCCGGACGAAGCCATCATGGCCAGAGCCGAGGCGATCGCGCGCAGTCGGCCGCGCTTTCAGTCGCGTGCCGAATGGCAGGCCAGGATGGCGCGCCTGATGGGCGTGACAAACCCGGGGACCAAGGCATGAGCACCACGGCTGACATGAGCGCCCAGCTGTTTGACGTTGCCATCATCGGCTACGGCCCGGCCGGCGTCACCTTGGCCAACCTGCTGGGTCAGGCGGGCCTGTCGGTCTGCGTGCTTGAAAAAGAAGCGGCCATCTACCCGCTGCCGCGCGCGATTCACTTTGACGGTGAGGTGATGCGGATTTTCCAGTCGGCCGGACTGCGACCGCAGATCGAAGCCATCTCGCGGCCAGGCCTCAAGGGCATGCACTTTCTCAATGCCAGCGGCGAAACCCTCTTGATTCGCGGCGGAACCAACGCCCATGGCCCACACGGCTGCGCCAACAATTACTACTTTCACCAGCCTGAGCTGGAGCAGGTGCTGCGTGATGGCGTGAAGCGGTTTGCACAGGTCCGGGTTTGTCTGGAGCACGAGGTCACCCAGATCACGCAAACACCCGAGCAGGTGCAACTGGAAGTGCGCGATCTGCAGGCCGGCAGCAGCGGTCAGGTACGCGCACGCTATGTGGTCGGCTGCGACGGCGCACGTTCACTGGTACGCAAGGAAATTGGCAGCCCCATGAAAGACCTGGGTCTGCATCAACCCTGGCTGGTGTTTGACGTGATCCTCAAAAAGGGCGCGCCGGCCCTGCCCGACCACACCGTGCAGCACTGCGACCCGGCCCGACCGATGACGTATTGCAACGTGACCGGAAACCGGCGCCGCTGGGAAATCATGCTGATGCCCGGCGATGACCCGGCCACACTGGTGCAGCCCGAGACCCTGTGGAAAATGGTCAGCCGCTGGCTCACGCCAGCACAGGCCGACATTGAACGCGCGGTGATCTACACCTTTCATTCGGTGATCGCCGAAGGCTGGCGTCAGGGCCGCCTGCTGCTGGCCGGTGATGCGGCGCACCAGACGCCGCCATTTCTCGGCCAGGGCATGTGCGCCGCGCTACGCGATGCCGCCAACCTGAGCTGGAAGCTTCAGGCGGTCCTGGCCGGCCGTGCGCCCGACAGCTTGCTGGACAGCTATGAGTCAGAGCGTTCGCCCCATGTCAATGAATTTATCGAACTGGCAGTGCGGCTGGGCGACATCATCCAGACCACAGACCCGGAGTTGGCGCGCGAACGTGACCAGCGCTTCAAGGCCGGGCAGCCCGAGATTTTCGAGTTCCCCTCGCCGCGGCTGGGCCCTGGCCTGCTCCTTGGCGATACCGCACCAGTAGGCCAGCCCTTTCCCCAGCCCATACTGGCAGACGGCCAGCTGCTGGACACCTTGCTGGGCGAACGCTTTGCGGTCATTGGGCGCCAAGCGCTGCTGTCTAGCGTGACAGCGGCCACGCGACAGCTCTGGCAGCAGGCTGATGTGGTGCAGCTGCCAGCCGCCGACCCCAGCTTGTCGGCCTGGCTCGACGAGCAGCATGTCGACGCGGTGGTGCTCAGGCCGGACCGCTACATTATGGGCATGGCTACTTCGCCGAAAGAGCTGGAAACAATCACAGCCCGCATGCCTTGCCTCTAACCAATGACCGAAAAATCCCTGTCCAGTCTGGGCCGCATGCTCAGTGTGCTGGACCTGTTTTCAGACAAGCAGCTCACCTGGACGGCGGAAGCTATCACTGAAGCACTGCAGGTCTCGCTACCCACGGGCTACCGCTATGTGAAGATGCTGGTCGACGCCGGACTGCTGCAACGCGCCGCCGATTCGCACTACACGCTAGGCGCGCGCATCGTTGTGCTGGACCACTACATCCGCATGGCCGACCCGGTGCTGCAGCATGCCACGCCATTCATGGCCGAGCTGGTTGAAAAAACCGGCTTTGACTGCGTGATCTCCGCGCTCTACGGACAGCAGGTGCTGGACACCCATCGTGAATTTGGCAAGTCCCCGACCACCCTGAGCTACGGCCGAGGCCGACCGCGACCGCTGTTTCAGGGCGCAGCGCCCAAAGTCATACTGTCGTGCTTTTCTCCGGCGCAATTGCACAAGGTGTTTGACCAGCACGGCGAAGACATCGCCCGCGCCGGCTTGCCCAGCGACTGGCCCAGCTTTCGCAAGTACTACAGCGGCATACGCAAAGCCGGCCACTATTTCTCCAACGGCGAACTTGAAGCCGACCTGGCCGCCGTGGCTGCGCCCATGCAAAAATCCGATGGCACGATACTGGGCGCCATCTCGCTGGTCACCACCGTGCAGCGCATGGCGGTCATAGACATGCCCAAGCTGACACAACTCCTGATGCGCACAGCGCAAGAGATCACCAGCCGCATTCCCTGAATTTTTGATTTTTTTAATTTTTTAATTTTTTATTAACCACAAAGGAGACATCCATGAAACTCATCAGCTTTCTGAACAACAACACGCCCAGCTACGGCGTCGTGCTTGGCGACGACGTGCTGGACCTGCTGCCCATCCTGGGCGCGCAAGCACCAGACCTCAAGACACTGATTGCCAAGAACCTGGTTGGCGCTGCGGCCGATGCGGCCAAGTCGCACAAGCCAACGCTCAAGTTTGCCGCGCTGACCTTGCTGCCGGTCATTCCCAACCCGAACAAAATCGTCTGCGTAGGCCTGAACTATGGCGAACATGTGCGCGAGACCGGCCGTGAAATCACCGAAAGCCCGGCGCTGTTTTTGCGCGTGTCCGAATCCCAGGTCGCGCACGGCCAGGACATCGTTCGTCCACCCGAGTCCTTCAAGCTCGACTACGAAGGCGAGATCGCCGTCATCATCGGCAAGGGCGGCAGGCGCATCAGCGAAGCCGATTCGTGGAGCCACATCGCTGGCTACAGCTGCTACAACGACGGCAGCGTGCGCGACTGGCAGGTCAACACCTCGCAGTGGACGGCCGGCAAGAACTTCTACCGCACCGGCGGCTTTGGCCCTTGGATGGTGACGGCCGACGAGATCGCACCCAACCAGAAAATGACGCTGGTCACGCGCCTGAACGGCGTCGAGCTGCAACGCGCCACCACCGAGATGATGATCCACAGCATCCCGCGCCAGATCGCCTACATCTCGACCTTCATCCCGCTGGAAGCCGGCGACGTGATCGTCACGGGCACGCCAGGCGGCGTGGGCAACAAGCGCACCCCGCAAGTTTTCATGAAACCAGGTGACATCGCGGAAATCGAGATCGACGCCATCGGTATCCTGCGCAACGGCATACGCGACGAATAATCAGCTGCGTCAAAGAAAAAAAGGCAGCTCAGGCTGCCTTTTTTATTGGGGGAACTGTCCCCAGCAAGGAAAAGGTAAGCGCTTAGACCCGCTCAAGAATCAGCGCAATGCCCTGCCCCACGCCAATGCACATGGTGCACAGCGCGTAGCGTCCGCCGGTCCGGTGCAGCTGGTTGACCGCCGTCATGGCTAGGCGGCCGCCTGAGGCGCCCAGGGGATGTCCAAGCGCAATGGCGCCACCGTTGGGGTTGACGCGTGGGTCGTTGTCTTGCAGTCCGAGTAAGCGCAGCACGGCCAAGCCCTGCGCGGCGAAGGCTTCGTTGAGCTCGATCACGTCCATTTGCGCCAGGCTCAGTCCGGTCAGGGCCAGCACTTTTTGCGTGGCCGGTGCCGGGCCTATGCCCATGATGCGCGGTGGCACGCCAGCCGTGGCCATGCCGACAATGCGGGCCCGCGGTGTGAGTCCGTTCTTTTTTGCCGCGTCTTCGGTGGCGATCAGCATGGCGCAAGCGCCGTCGTTCACGCCAGAAGCGTTGCCTGCGGTCACGCTGCCATCAGGCCGGACCGCGCCCTTGAGCTTGGCCAGCGCCTCCATCGAAGTTTCACGTGGGTGTTCGTCCTTGCTGACCACCACGGCGTCGCCCTTTTTCTGCGCGATGGTGACGGGCGTGATTTCTGAATCGAAGTAACCGGCTTTTTGCGCGGCCACTGCCTTGAGCTGGCTGGCCAGGGCCATTTTGTCCTGGTCTTCGCGGCTGATCTTGTACTCAAGCGCGACGTTTTCTGCCGTCTCGGGCATGGCGTCAACGCCGTACTTTTCTTTCATGAGCCTGTTCACGAAACGCCAGCCAATCGTGGTGTCATAGATCTGCGCGGCGCGGCTGAAGGCGCTTTCTGCCTTGGCCATCACAAACGGCGCGCGGCTCATGCTCTCGACGCCGCCGGCAATCATGAAGCTGGCCTCGCCTGACTTGATGGCTCTGGCAGCCGTGCCAATCGCGTCAAGCCCTGATCCGCACAGGCGGTTGATGGTGGCGCCAGGGGTTTCGAGCGGCAAGCCGGCGAGCAAGCTGGCCATGTGCGCCACGTTGCGGTTGTCTTCGCCGGCCTGGTTCACGCAGCCGTAGATCACGTCGGTCAAAGCAAGCCAGTCAACGTTGGGGTTGCGCGCCATCAGCGCCTTGAGGGGAATCGCACCCAGGTCGTCGGTGCGCACGCTGCTCAGCGCGCCGCCGTAGCGACCGAAGGGGGTACGGATGGCGTCGCAGATAAAGGCTTGGTTTGTCATGTGAATCTCCAGAGTTACCGTTTTTGGCGCGGCTTGGACAAGCTCTGCATCAACGGTGTTTTTTTGTTGAACAGACGGTTAGATGGCTATGGTCAAGCCAATGAGTTTTTCAAGCTCGGCGTGCTCCAGCCCATCGACCTTGTCTATGAGTTGCAGGCCTTGCGGCGTGCAGGCCAGTGTGGCGAGCTCGGAATAGATACGTTTGACGCAGCCAATGCCGGTGAGCGGGTAGCTGCATTTTTCAACCAGCTTGCTCTCGCCTTTTTTGGTCAGCAAATCCATCATCACCCAGGTTTGCTTGGCACCTATGGCCAGGTCCATCGCGCCGCCCACGGCCGGGATGGAGCCGGGCTCGCCGGTGCTCCAGTTGGCCAGGTCGCCGGTGCTTGAGACCTGAAAGGCGCCCAGCACGCAAATATCCAGATGGCCGCCGCGCATCATGGCAAAGCTGTCGGCATGGTGGAAAAACGCACCGCCCTTGAGCAGGCTCACGGGTTGTTTGCCGGCGTTGATGAGGTCGTAGTCCTCCTCGCCTGCGGCCGGTGCCGGGCCCATGCCCAGAATGCCGTTTTCGCTGTGGAGCAAGACTTCGCGGCTGGCCGGAATGTGGTTGGCGACCAGTGTCGGCATGCCAATGCCGAGGTTGACGGTTGCGCCCTCGGGAATGTCTTGTGCCACCCGGGCTGCGAGTTGGTCTTTGCTGCGTTTTTGGTAGGTCATTTCATGACTCCTGCATATCAATATCAACGAAATAGGTCGGACCGCGCCGCAAGCAGCGTGGGCGCAAGGGCCGCAGCGCCGGGCCGCTCCCAAGCAAGGCCAGCCCCCTCGGGGGGCAGCGCGTTACACGAAGTGAACAGCGTGGGGGCCTCACTTCGCTCCACCAGCTTGCGTGGCCACGCGCTCAACCAGAACGATCTGGCTTACAAAGATGCCTGGCGTGACGATGTGCTCGGGGTTGAGCTCGCCGAGTTCGACAATTTCGTGCACCGTGGCGACGGTTTTTTTGGCGGCGGTCGCCATCACCGGGCCAAAGTTGCGCGCCGCCCTGCGGTAGGTCAGATTGCCCCAGCGGTCGCCCTGCTCGGCCTTGATGATGGCCACATCGCCATAAATCGGCATTTCAAGTACATAGTGCTTGCCATTGATTTCACGCGTTTCCTTGGCGCTGCCATCGGCGTTCCTGGCCAGTTCAGTGCCATAGCCTGTGGGTGAAAAGAAGGCGCCTATGCCAGCGCCAGCGGCACGGATGCGCTCCGCGAGGTTGCCCTGCGGCACGAGTTCGAGCTCCAGCTTGCCGCTGCGGTACAAGCCGTCAAAAATCTGGCTGTCGGCCTGGCGCGGATAGCTGCAGATGATCTTGCGAACACGGCCAGCCTTGAGCAATGCGGCCAGACCGGTTTCGCCATTGCCGGCATTGTTGTTGACGACAGTCAGGTCTTTGGCGCCTTGCGCAATCAGCCCATCTATCAATTCATTGGGTATGCCGGCCGTGCCAAATCCGCCAATCAAAACGGTCGCGCCGTCCTTGACATCCGCCAGTGCATCGGCCACCGAGCGGGCTATTTTGTTGATCATTCCATGGTCTCCATTGACGAAAGGCCAGCCCGTTCAAGGACACCGGCCCGACGCTTTCGCGCGATAGTTATGCGCATTGACGTTCACGAATGTTGTTCGACATAAGAACAATAGTTCGTATAATGAATTCTAGGAGATTTCATTTCATATGGCAAATGCTGCGTCCTCGCTCATTGCAGGCCTCAAGCCCGGAGACGGCTATGTGCAGTCGTTCGCCCGCGGACTCGAAGTGATACGCTCCTTCAGCGCTTTGACGCCCAGGCAGACACTGAGCGAAGTTGCCGAAGGCAGTGGTTTGAGCCGGGCTGGCGCGCGCCGCATTCTGCTCACACTGGAAGCCCTCGGTTATGTGCATAGCGACGGCAAGCTGTTCAGCTTGACGCCGCGCATACTTGATCTGGGCTTTGCCTACCTGTCATCCATGCCGATCTGGAACCTGGCCGAGCCCGTCATGGAGGCGCTGGTGGCCGAGGTCAAGGAATCGTGCTCGGCAGCGGTGCTAGACGGTACGGACATCGTCTATGTGCTGCGCGTGCCCACCCACAAGATCATGAGCATAGGCCTGGGCGTTGGTTCACGGCTGCCCGCCTATTGCACCTCTATGGGGCGGGTGCTGCTGTCAGCCCTGCCGGAAGCAGAACTCCGGCAAAGCCTGGAAAAGTCAGACCGGACCGCGCGCACAAGGCATACCGTGACAGACATCAAGGACCTGCTGGCAAAGATTGCGCAGGTCAGAAAACAGGGCTGGTCCATGGTCAACCAGGAACTTGAGGAAGGCCTGGTGTCCATGGCGGCCCCCATCACCAATCGGGCCGGACAAACCGTTGCCGCGCTGAACATCAGCGGCCAGGCCAACCGGACCAGCCCCAAAGTGATGCAGGAAGCCATGCTGCCGCAACTGCTTGCAGCGGCGCAAACCATCTCACGCACGCTCAGCGTTCAGCGCGCCTGAAGTCAGCGTCCGCCGAGCGCGCCGCTAGTCGCGCGTGGCATGCCTTTGCACGCAATCGATGTAGGCCGCACCGTCAGGCGGCCGCCCTGCCCGCTGGCTTTCCCACACCATCTGGCCCAGACAGTCCATGGTCTGGTGGTGGGCCTGATGCAGCGAATCATGCTTGGCGGTAAGAAGCTCTACCGCCTGCCGAATGCCACGTGGCTGATCGATGGAGCACTGTTCGCTGATGGACAGGTGCATGGAAAGGTGCAAAAAGGGATTGGTCTTGCCGCCTTCAACCTCATACATTTTTTCAAGCGCAGCTTCTGCATCGGCGAACTCGGCATGGTATTCAGGGTGTTCGGCGATCCACTGGCTTGCTATGGTTTCAATAGCCTCTAGCGGTTGACCCGCCTTGGCTTTGGCATAAACAGAGCAAAAAAAACGGCGAACATCGGCTTGCGAGGGGGTAAACATTTTGCAAGCGTATCACGGCCTCTGTTGGCCCCTGGAGCTGGCGCGCCCCGCCTGCCTGCGGCTCGATTGACAGGCTACTGGCAGTGTCCTACAGACAGTTGCTGGCGGCCGAGCTAGATTACGCCAGAAGGTGGACTGTTCCGGGCGGTGCTGCCTGCCCTGATAAGCCCGGCGAGGAGAGTTCAATGAGCAGCATAAAAATCGTCGGAATTATCTTGATTGTCATAGGTCTGGCCGGCTTCTTTACTGGCGGCTTCAGTTTCAACAAGGAAAGAACAGCAGCCAAGATAGGTACCCTGGAGTTGACCGTGACAGACAAGGAGTCGGTCAATATTCCGCAGTGGCTGAGTCTGGGCGCCGTGGCACTCGGTGCAGTTTTGCTGGTCGCCGGATTTCGAAAATCCTGAAACAGCTCGACGGCCAGGGATGGCCGCCGGCCCGAAACTACAACTGATTTCTGGACAGGTGTCAGACATGAAAAAAGCCGCTGGATCAGCGGCTTTTTCATTGGGTAGTCCAGACTTCAGCGGAACCTTGACTGGGGAACCGTTTTCAACTCGCCCTCGACCGAAGATATGTAGCCCGCCAGCATCTTGAGCTCTGCATTGGTGTACTGCTTGGCCATGCCGCCCATGATGGCGTTGCCGCGACCCACCTTGGGGTTGTTCTCGGTCTTGTAGGCCTTGAGGGCGACAAACAGGTAGTCCGAATGTTGACCGGCCAGCTTGGGGTAGGAAGGATCAATTGGCTTGCTGAAATTAGCGCCGTGGCATGAGGCGCAATTGGCTTTTCCAAGCAGTGCCTGCACTTCAGCGCTAGGCTCATTGACAGGCTTGGCAGGCAACTCGGCACCCGACACGACGCCGCTGGCGCTGTAGTAGGCGGCCAGATCAGCAATGTCCTGGTCGGACAGGCTTTCGGCAACGCCGCGCATCGTGGGGTGCTTGCGCTCACCTTTACGGTAGGCGTTGAGCGCCGAGCTGATGTACTTGGCACCCTGACCGGAGATCATGGGAACCTTGTAAACCTCGGGGAAAGCTGCTTGGTAGCCTTTGATGCCATGGCAGCCAATGCACATGGCATTTTTTGTCTCGCCAGCCTTGGCATCACCCTTGAGCTCCTGGGCTTGGCTTGAAACCGTCGCAAAAGAGACAGCGACGGCGAATATCGTGGTGAAAAGCTTATTCATTTTGCGCGCACAATCGAGTGAGAATTCGGAAGGGGAGTGTTTATACAAACAGCGTTGGATTATATCTGCGACTGTTAGCTCCAAACCGCGAGCCGCTTTTGTGAACTTGCGCCTGCCCTTCATTTCATTTGCGCCGACCCGACAATTGACTCCAGAACAGGCTTCAAAACATGAAATTTCAAGGCTCTAAAAACTACGTCGCCACGCAGGATCTGATGCTGGCCGTGAATGCGTCCGCCACATTGAAGAAGCCCCTGCTGGTCAAGGGTGAGCCGGGAACCGGCAAAACCATGCTGGCCGAAGAAGTAGCCGAAGCGCTGGGCCTGCCGCTGCTGCAGTGGCACATCAAGTCCACCACCAAGGCGCAGCAAGGTCTGTATGAATACGATGCGGTGTCCCGCCTGCGCGACTCACAGCTCAGCAGCGTGGACGGCGGCGAAAAAGTCAAGGACATCCACAACTACATCCTCAAGGGCGTGCTGTGGCAAGCCTTCACATCGGAAACGCCGGTGGCGCTCCTGATTGATGAAATCGACAAGGCCGACATCGAGTTCCCAAACGACTTGCTGCGCGAGATCGACCGCATGGAGTTTTACGTTTACGAAACCCGCGAGCTCATCAAAGCCAAACACCGTCCGCTGGTCTTCATCACCTCGAACAATGAAAAGGAACTGCCAGACGCTTTTTTGCGCCGCTGCTTTTTCCACTACATCAAGTTTCCCGACGCAGACACCATGCGGCAAATCGTCGACGTGCATTTCCCCAGCCTGAAAAAAGAACTGCTGGCCGCTGCGCTCAAGACTTTTTATGATGTGCGCAACCTGCCCGGCTTGAAAAAGAAACCCTCAACCAGCGAACTGCTGGACTGGCTCAAGCTGCTGGTGGCCGAAGACATTCCCCTTGAAGCACTGCAAAGCAAGGATGACAAGGTCGCCGTGCCGCCGCTGGTGGGTGCCTTGCTGAAAAACGAGCAGGACGTCACGCTGTTTGAGAAGCTGGTCTTCATGCAGCGCAACAACCGTTAACAGGCCACCATGAACCAAAAATCACTGTTGCTTGAAGGTCTGTCGGATGCCATAGGCTTTGTTGCCGGGGCGCTGCTGGGCTTCTGGATAGGCCGGCTTTTTGACCTGAACATTTTTGACGCCGGTTATAACAACAGCAGCATCTTCGGGATTGTGCTGGTCGGGCTGGGTGGCGGCCTGGGCCTTCAGGCGGCCAGGCGCTGGAGAAACCGCGCCAGGCCCGGTCCGGAAAAAACGGAAGACTGAACATGGCATTTGTCGTGCCCGCAATGCTTGCAAGCCGGCTGGCCAAGGACGCACCATGCTGATCGATTTTTTCTACACCCTGCGTTCGGCCAAGCTGCCGGTTTCCGTCAAGGAATTCTTGATGCTGCTGGAAGCGCTCGAAGCCGGCGTGGTTGGGCCAAACAGCGGCAAGGCAGATGGCCAGGCCAGCGAAGGCACCTACAAGATCGACGACTTTTACTATTTGAGCCGTACGATTTTGGTCAAGGACGAAAAGCATTACGACAAGTTTGACCGTGCCTTTGCCAGTTACTTCAAGGGCGTGGAGATGCTGGCTGACTTCACCAAAGAAGTCCCGCTCGAGTGGCTGCGTAAAAACCTGGAGCTTGAACTCAGCCCCGAAGAAAAAGTAAAAATCGAAAAAATGGGCTGGGACGAGCTCATGGAAACGCTTAAAAAACGTTTTGAAGAACAAAAAGAGCGCCATGAAGGCGGCAGCAAGTGGATAGGCACTGGCGGCACCTCGCCGTTTGGCGCCAACGGTTTTAACCCGCAGGGGATTCGCATAGGCCAGGAAAAAAGCCGCAACAAGAGCGCGGTCAAGGTTTGGGACCAGCGCGCCTACAAGGACTACGACGATACACAGGAGCTGGGCACGCGCAACATCAAGGTCGCGCTGCGCCGGCTGCGCAAGTTTGCCCGCCTGGGCAATGTGGAAGAGCTGGATCTGGCTGACACCATACACTCCACCGCCGCCAACGCTGGCTGGCTGGACATCAAGATGGTGCCTGAGCGTCACAACAACGTGAAAGTCTTGCTGCTGATGGACGTGGGCGGCACCATGGACGAGCACATTCACCGCGTTGAAGAAATGTTCTCTGCGGTCAAGGCCGAGTTCAAGCACCTGGAGTTCTATTACTTCCACAATTGCGTTTATGACTTCATGTGGAAGCACAACCGCAGACGCTTCAGCGAGAAATTTTCAACCTGGGACATCATCCGCAAGTACAACAAGGATTACAAACTGATCTTTGTCGGTGACGCGACCATGAGTCCTTATGAAATATTGCAACCCGGCGGCAGCGTGGAATACAACAACGAAGAGGCCGGTGTTGAATGGATGCAGCGGCTGACCAATGCCTTCCCGAAGTTTGCCTGGATCAATCCCGAGCCTCAGGGCATCTGGCAATACCGCCAGAGCATCAGCATCATCCAGCAACTGGTCAACCAGCGCATGTACCCGCTCACCCTCAAGGGACTGGAAGAGGCCATGCGCCTTTTGTCAAAGTAAATTGGGACCAGTGATCCACCCGAGTACGCGCGGCATGAAGACAGGCCACCGTCCTGGCTCCATTGATTCGGCCACCGTACTGGCCCTTGTTATTTTTCTTGCCAGCTTGTTTGTGACCAAGGCAAACGCACAGGTCAGCGCACCGGCAAGCGGTGCGACATCCAGCAGCAGTGAGCAGCCTGAAGCCGCCGCCTTCGACATTGAAGTTCGTATGCCGCCGGCGTTTTCTGCCTTGCGCGAGCTGATTGAAAAACACATCGAGCTGCAACGCTACCGCGCGGTGACCGATCTTGACGACACCGAGCTGGCGCGCTTGATCGTTCTGGCCGAACGCGACGTGCGCAATCTTGCGGGCACACTGGGCTACTTCAGCCCCGACATCCGCGTCACGCGGAATCTGCGGCCCGGGTTGGCAACTGAGGCGGCAGCTCGGGCACGCAGCGTGATCGTGATTACGGTGGAGCCAGGGCAAGCCACACTGATAGGGGCTGTCAGCATCAGCTTCACGGGTGATATTGCCGAGTCAGAGGACACGGACGCCCAAACACAGCGCACCGGCATACAGCGCGGCTGGCGTCTGCCAAGCGGTCTGCGCTTTACACAAAACGCCTGGGATGAAGCCAAGGCACAAGCGCTGAAGGCGCTGGTAATCAGGCGCTATCCGTCGGCCAGACTGGCAGAAAGCCTGGCCGACATTGATGCGACAAACTACAGCGCGCAGCTCTCGGTCACGCTCGATTCGGGCCCGCTGTACCGGCTGGGCGAGATGCAGGTCAAGGGGATGGAGCGCTACAACCCGGTGCTGGTGCCGCGTCTGGCCCAACTCAAGGTGGGGGCTATCTACGATCAGCAGCAGCTCACTCAAGCCCAACAGCGGCTCACCTCCAGTGCCTACTTTGACTCAGCCTACGTTTTCATAGATCCACAAGACGATCCCCTGGCAGCGCCAGTACAGGTTCAGGTGCGGGAAGCGAAGTTGCAAAAAATGGTGTTTGGTATCGGCGCCAGCACAGACAGCGGCCCGCGCATCTCGATGGAGCACAGCCATAACCGCGTGCCTGGAAGCGACTGGCGCGCCGTGACCAAGCTGCAGCTCGAGAAAAAATCACCGTTTGCGCAAACCGAATGGACTTCGCTGCCTGACGAGGCAAACTGGCGCTGGGTCGCGCTGGCCCGAACTGAGCGGGTTGACGACAAGCTGCTGATGACCAGGGCCGAACGCCTGCGCTTTGGCCGCAGCCAGTCCAGCAACAACCTGGACCGCAACATTTATCTGCAGTACGACAGAGCCCGCGTTTATGGCGACGGCCTGCGGGGTAACTCCGCAGCCCAAACCGGCGACGGCGCATCACTCAGTGGCAACTACGTCTGGACTGGCCGCTATTTCGACAGCCTTCCCTTCCCCGGCAAGGGCTATGGGCTGGGCTTTGAGCTCGGTGGCGGCGTGACCTTGCGTACCGATCTCAACGAAAAGCGCGAGCCCTATGCGCGTGCAGTCGGGCGCTGGCTGGGCATTCACGCGTTGGCGCTGGGCCGGATAGCGATGCGCGCAGAAGCCGGCGCAGTGCTGGCAAGCGACACTGCGCGTGTCCCGGCAACCGCGCTGTTTCGCACCGGTGGCGACAGCACGGTGCGCGGCTATGGCTTGCGCGATATCGGCATCAAATTGCCCAGCGGCATCATCGCCCCCGGGCGCTATATGTCGGCGGGCAGCGTCGAATGGCAGCGTCCCCTGCTGAGCAACGGTTTGCCCACCGACTGGGAAAGCACCTTGTTCATGGATGCTGGGGCGGTGGCAGACAAGGCACGGGAGCTGCGGGCGTCTGTTGGTGTCGGAACGGGCGTGCGCTGGAAAAGCCCGATTGGTCCGCTCCAGATTGACCTGGCCTATGGCGTACAGGTCAAGCAGTTCAGGCTGCACATGAGCGTGGGCTTTGTTTTCTGATGGCAGTATCAAAGACAACTGAGCACGCGCAGCGCCCGCCGAAAGAGCCGGCGGCTGCAAAGCTGGTGCGGCGCAGCTTGCGCTGGCTGGCGCTGGTTTGCATCAGCCTGGCCGCCATGCTCACGGTGGCACTGAGCGCTCTATGGTGGTGGGCGGGCACGGACGGCTCGCTGGCAAGCTCGATTAGCTGGGCGCAACGCTATGCAAGCGTGCTGTTTGCGCCCCTGAGCGTGAACCATGCGTCAGGCTCGCTGCGCTCCGGCGGCCATATTGACAACTTGGTCTGGCAGCAGGGTGGCCTGCGCATCGAAGCCCAAGAGATTGATCTGGCATGGCGAGCCTGGTCGCTGCTGGGCGGCACAGGTGGCACGCTCAAGGTCGAACGTCTTGCTGCGGCGCGCGTGCTGGTCGATGACCAGCGCCCGCCCGACGCCACGGCTGCTGCGCCACCGGACAAGCTGAAACTGCCGCTGCGCATCGCGCTGGATGCGTTTTCAGTAGCCCAGTTGAACTGGACCGGAAGGGCCGCGTTTTCTGCTTCGGGCATTTCCGGACGCTATGCGTTCAACGGCCAGGAACATGTGCTCGACCTGGCAGACCTGCAGGTCGCCAGTGGCAGCTACCGCGGACATGCGGTCTTGTCGGCTAGCCAACCGCTGATGCTTGATGCCCACCTGTCTGGCGATGTCAGCGCACGCATGCCCAAAAGCGATACACCGCTGGCGCTGGCCTTTGAAGCCACAGCCCGTGGCCCCCTGCCTGATCTGGCGCTTGAGGCTCAACTACAAACAGCAAGCAAGACTCAAAACCAGCAGGCCGCGCCACAGGCACACCTCACCGCGCGTCTTCTCGCCTGGGCTGCCCAACCTGTCGCGCAAGCCGATGCAAGGCTGCAGGACATAGACCTTGCGGCGCTCTGGCCCACCGCTCCGCAAACCCGGCTCACGGGCAAGGCCAGCGTGCAAGCGCAAAAAATGGCCGCGGGCCAGGACAGCCAAAGAAAACAAGCCTGGCTCGTGCAACTGGATATGGCCAATCGATTACCCGGTGCATGGGACCAAAACATGCTGCCCATAGCCCGTCTTGAAGCGCTGCTGCAATGGCAAGGCGGCAGCAGCATGCTCAAGTCCTTGAAAGCCAAACTAGGCGGTGGGGAGTTGCTCGCCAGCGGTGAATGGTCAACACCGCCAGGCGACGCTGCCGCTAGCGCAGCACGACCGTGGAAGTTGCAAGCGAGCTTGCAGAATGTCAACCTCGCCGCCCTGGACACGCGCCTAGCGGCCTTGCCGCTGTATGGTCAGGCCAGTGTGCGCGGCCGGGGCGCGACTCTGGAATTTGAAGCCAGCGCGCAGACCAAGGGCAGCTCAAGCTTGGCCAAGCCCACTGGCCAGCGGTCTGCCGTCCATCCACTTCACTTGCGTGATGCAAGCGCCGCAGGCAGCTGGAACGCAACGCAGGCAGGCGGCACCTTGCTGCTGTCAGCATTGCGGGTGCGCAGCGATGATGCAGAGCTCAGCGGCCAGCTCCAGGCGCAGCCAGCGGCACGCAGCGGCACAGCCAATCTGCGACTGGCTGCACCCGGACTCAATGCCAGTCTGCAAGGCGAGCTGGCAGAAAAGCACGGCAAGGGCAGTTTGAACACGCGCGTCAGCGACGCAGCGCAGGCCATGGGCTGGCTGCAAAAGATACCCGGTCTGCGAGGCATCCCGCTCGGGATGGCCAGCGGTCGCGCTGACTTCGCTGTCAACTGGCAAGGGGGCTGGCTGGACCCGGCGCTGCAGGCGCAACTGGACATTCCCCTGCTGGATTGGAGTCCAAGCCCGGGACCAGTCGATGCAGCCAGGCCTGGTGTACTGAAATTCCGCGCCGTTCAGGCAAGCCTCGCCGGTCGCCTGAAGCAGGCGACATTCAGCACCCAGGGCAGCCTTGAAGCTGGCGAGCGGCGCTACACCCTGCAACTCGGCGCCGACGCGGGCCTTGTTGCCGGCATATGGCAAGGCCTTCTCAAGCAGTTCAGCGTGAACATGCAAGACCCGGCCTTGGGCCCTGGAAACTGGCGACTGACAACGCGCGCTCCAATGGCGCTCAAGTGGACGCCTGCCGGCGCCAGCAAGCGCAATTCCAGCGCAGGCGGCCAGTTTGAGAGCGCAGCCGGTCAGGCCTGGCTCACCGCTCCCACAAGCGACTCGACCGCCACCATCAGTTTGCAAGCGCTGCGCTGGCGCGGCGGCGAACTCACGAGTGCCGGAAATATCACCGGCCTGCCCATGGCCTGGCTGGAACTGCTGGCTGGTCCGCAATTCGCAGCGCTGGGCGTCTCGGGCAACCTGCTGTTTGACGGGGCTTGGGATGCCAGACTGGCTGACAGCCTGTCCCTCAAGGCCAGCCTGACGCGCAGCAGCGGCGACATCATGGTGCAACCTGAAAGCGGCAGCTCGACACGCGTTGCAGCGGGCGTGCGACAGGCAAGCGTGGCGCTGTCCGCCACGGGCGAAGCCGTGACGCTGGCGCTGCTGTGGGACAGCGAGCGTGCAGGCCATGTCGAAGGACAACTCAAGACCCGGCTGTCGCGCATGGCCGGCGAGACCGGTTCAGGCGGCTGGCAATGGGCGGCACAGGCACCGCTGAGCGGCCAATTGCATGCCCAACTGCCGCGCCTTGGCGTCTGGTTCGCGCTGGCGCCGCCAGGCTGGCGTCTGCGTGGCTCGCTGGCTGCCGATCTGGCCATCAGCGGCACACGCTCGACGCCCCAGGTGACTGGAGAGCTGCAGGCCAATGACCTGGCGCTGCGCTCGGTGGTCGACGGCATCGAGCTGGGTCAAGGTCGCTTGCGCGCCAGTCTGGACGGCACGCGCATGCTGATCAAGGAATTCAGCTTGCATGGCGCTGACGGCACCATCACCGCATCCGGCGAGGCCGCCTGGCAAAACGGTAGGGCGCGGGTCGCGCTCAACGCCAAACTGGACCATCTGCGGGCCAGCGTGCGCAGCGACCGGCAGATCACCTTGTCGGGTGAGCTGCAGGCGCGGCTCGAGGGGAAAACCACCCAGTTCAGCGGCGCCCTGAGCGTTGATAGCGCCCGTATTGTGCTGCCCGAAGCGGATGCGCCGCAGCTGGGCAGTGACGTATTGCTGCGCCAGGCTGGCAGTGCAGCCATGGGAAAACAGGCCCCGGCACTAACCAGCACGCAGCGAAATACACCGAGCGTCAAGCTAGGCGTGCAGCTTGACCTCGGTCAGGATTTCCGGATTCAGGGCAAAGGCCTGAACACGCTGGTGCGCGGCACCTTGTCGCTCAGCGGTGACGCGCTCACCGAGCCACGCCTGCTGGGGACTGTCACCACCTTTGGTGGTCAATACCGTGCCTATGGCCAGCGGCTGGACGTGGAGCAAGGCGTTCTGCGCTTTACGGGTGCCATCGACAACCCGGCACTGGACATTCTGGCGATTCGACCCAACCTCACCCAGCGTGTTGGCGTGCAGATCACAGGCACCGCGCAGCTGCCCACCGTCAGGCTGTATGCGATGCCTGATTTGCCGGATGCGGAAAAGCTGTCCTGGCTGGTGCTGGGTCGATCTTCGGCCAGCGGCGGCGCAGAAGCCGCCCTGCTGCAACAGGCCGCGATCGCGCTGCTTGGCAGCCAACGCGGCTTTTCGGGCGGACTGGCCACATCGCTAGGGCTTGATGAGCTGTCGTTTCGCAGCGCATCGAGCAAAGCCGACGGAACCACCACCGAAGGCGCTGTCACGCTGGGCAAGCGCTTTTCCCGTAATTTTTATGCAGCCTACGAGCGCAGCATCTCGGGCGCATTGGGCACGCTTTATGTGTTCTACGACTTGTCTCAACGCTTCACGGTGCGTGCACAGGCAGGCCAGCAAAGCGCCGTGGATCTGATCTTCACCTTGCCCTACGACTGAGCGGGCAGCGGGCTGGCTTTCAGCAACAGCGCATACAATCGCCCATCCCTCATGCTTGAGCGCGAATGCATGAAATTCAGGATATGCCGCCATAGTTCAATGGATAGAACGAGTGCCTCCTAAGCGCTAGATACAGGTTCGATTCCTGTTGGTGGTACCAATTGATCAGCTCTGGTCAGTTCGCGTCAGAAACCCTCAAAGCCGGCTTGGCTTTTGGCTCCGGTGAGCTTTTTAATACTGAAGCATTGAATTCGCCTGCGCAGCCGAACTTTTTCCTCAGTTGCGCTCCTTTTCGGTTTCGCCCTCATCAGGTTCCCGTGAACCGGATGAAGTCCAAAACGAGAATTTTCTCTTCACAAAATGCAGTCGCTAAAGCACCTACCGATGCAACTGTAGGCATTTGAAGTGAAGCAGTGGCGCTATTGCGGCGCGTCAGAAATTTTCCAATCTAAACGAGCGGCACATGCACAGCGAGCACTATGCACAGTGATTGCGACATCGCGCCAAATCCAATGATGGCAATTTTCAAGTCGTAACATTCATAACTTCTTACTCGAGCGGCTTATCAACGGCAAAGGGGATGAAACAACTCACTCACCTCGTACTGCCGCGGTATCAGGCCTTGCTGATACGACCATCGAATTTGTGTCTTGAGAATCTCCCTATTTTCATCAAAACCGTAAGGCCAGAAATCAGTACCCATCAACGCCTGGGTTTCTTCGTGTTCTGCAGTAAGCCAAGGCAACATCACAGGATGCGCTTGATGCGTTGACAAGCGCGACTGAGCAATATCCTTCGCTTTTTTGAATCCGTCCATGAGCGATGCAACCACGCCCTGATGGCTTGCAAGCACGTCCTTTCGGACAGCCATCAGGTGCATGATTGGAAACCGTTTAGTCCGCTGGAAGTAATCTTTTTCAGCCACACGCCAGTCCGGGAAAAGACGCGCAATTTTTTTATCTTGAATAAATTCGATAGGCGGCTTGTAGGCTATGAGTGCATCAATCTCGCCGTCCAACAGCAAGGACGTCAATGTTCGCCCGACCACACCCTTGATCTTCACGCGGTCTTTAGGCCAGTTTCGGTCATCAATGGATTCCCGTTCAACATGATCAACATCGCCGACCACCCATTCGCTCGCTTCTGGCTCAAGCCCGTACTCGTCAAGCAAGAACCCTCGCACAACCAGAGACGCAGTGTTTGAGTATTCTCGACATCCGATTCGTTTCCGGCGAAGGTCCCCAGGGCATTGAATGCTGCGATCCGATCGAACATAAATAGCCGAGTGACGAAAGGATCTGGAGGGGAATATGGGCAATGCCACGTAAGGACATTCGTCGCGGGACGTCGCTATCAAATAGTTGCTAAATGAGAGCTCCGTCACATCGAATGTTGCTTCGTGAAAAGCTCGGGCGAAGATTTCTTCCAAATCGCCGGTGATTACATTGGCATCAAATCCGGGAAAAACAACGGAGCCATCAATGAGCGGGCGGGTTCTGTCATAGTCACCGACGGCAACTTGCAAACTAGGATTATTCAATTTTGGCACCGGAAACTTTAATTATCTTTGCCCATTTAGCAATTTCAGTACGCGTAAAACGTCCGAATTCTTCAGGGGTATCTCCAACGGGCTCAGCGCCCTGACCGGCCAACTGTTCGCGTACGCTAGGCATTTTGAGTATTTTGACAACCTCAGCATACAGCCGCTCAATGACTTCGGGCGAAGTCCCAGTTGGTGCATAAAGTCCTGACCAGGCGCTGGTTTCGTAGCCCTTCAATCCGGCTTGATCAACAGTAGGAACATCCGGTAGTTGAGGCACACGACGAATGCTGCTGACTGCAAGAATTCGAGCCTTACCACTCTTCACATGTGCAAGACCTGTAGGCATATTGATGAACATCATGTCGACTTGTCCCCCTATCAGATCAGCAACCGCAGGTGGACCGCCCTTGTAAGGGACATGCAGGAGATCCACATTCGCCATCAGCTTGAAAAGTTCAGAAGAAAGATGGCTTGAGGTGCCCTGCCCCGTGGACGCAAAAGATAGTTTCCCCGGTGTTTTACCCGCCAGAGCAATTAACTCCTTGACAGAGTTGGCCTGTATCGACGGATTGACGATCAAGATGTTTGGAACAGTCCCAACCAAAGTGATGGGGGCCAAGTCTTTGATCGGGTCGTAGCCGAGCTTGCTGTAAAGCGAAGTGTTGATGGCGATAATTTCTGAACCCATCAAAAGGGTGTACCCATCAGGCGCTGCCTTCGCAACAACTTCTGCTGCGATGTTCCCACCGGCTCCTGCACGGTTTTCAACCAGCACGGGTTGCCCCATGGATTCTGCTAATTTGGAGCTGAGCACTCTTGCAAAAAAATCAACAGTTCCCCCTGCTGGAAACGGCACGATTATCTTGATTGGTTTAGAAGGATACGACTGTGCGCTCGCGGCTAAGGAGACAGACAAGAGCAAAAGCCCGAATGCCTGGCGACTAAAAATATTCATTTATTTCTTTCTTGGTCAACTAAGACAAGTTGCAAACATGAATTGATGAAAGCAATAACTAAGCCAAGAGGTTCGTGCTGCGCTTGATTTCGAAGAAAGATCTCGCAAAACTAGACACAGAATTGAAAAAACGAGTGTCTGAGCTTGCCATCTTGGAACGCATCTCTCGACCGGTTCGACGTAGTTGATCAAGAAGGGGCCGCTTGTGGTTTGGAACCCTTAGCTAATCAGTTGCAGCATCAAAACTGCAACGATGCAGAGAAATTTATTTTTCTCAGCATTGTTTGATGCTGGCGCTTCTTTGATGGAAGTCAGATCAATCAATAGTCCACAAGGTTTAATAGGAACAATTTCATCCCTGTTGGTCAAGCAGTTAAGCCAAAAAACCGTCTACTGGCAGGGTGCCTCACTCCATTTCAATACGCCTGTCGCTGACCACTTTGCGCAGATTACTGATGTCTCGCTCGACACGGGCACGGAACTCACCAGGTGAAGACGCGGCGGGGCTGCCGCCAAAGTCAATGAGTTTCTGGCGCACCTCAGGCTGCTCCAGCACTGCCCTCAACTCCCTGTTCAGACGCTCAACAATCACTGCCGGCGTTCCTACAGGTGCGGCGATTCCAAGCCAGGACTCGAACACCACCGATGGGAAAAAGTCCGCCACAGCGGGCACCCCGGGCAAAGTACTTGCGCCGCGCGGTGAGGTCACGGCGATTGCACGCACGCGCTGGTCCTTCAGCAAGGACGCTGTGAGGGTCATGGTGTCCACCATGACATCCACGCGGCCAGCCAGCAACTCCGTCAATGGGCCAGTGCCGCCCTTGAACGGTACATGGATAACATCTATGCCGGCCTCGGAAACAATCCATTCCGCCACCAGGTGCATGGCCGTGCCAACACCCACAGACGAATAACTGTACTTTCCAGGCTCGGACTTGGCGCGCTGCAGAAAATCGGGAAACGATTTGATGGGCGAGCCCGGTGCAACCGTCAGCGCCAGTGGGTAAGTGGTGATGGTGCTCACCCAGAGAAAATCATTGACGGGATGAAACGGCAACTTCTTTTTGATGGCTGCGCTGCTGGCGTGACCACTAGGCAGCAAGATCAGGGTGTAGCCATCTGGGGCAGAACGGGTCAGCATTTCTGCGGCGATATTGCCACCCGCACCAGCCTTGTTGTCGACCACCACGCTTTGTCCCAGTCTATCTCCCAGGGACTTCGCGATAAGCCTGGCCACCAGATCGGAGCCGCCGCCAGCGGGAAAGCCCAGCAGCAATCGAACCGGCTTGTTGGGCCACACGTCATCGCCAGACGCGGCGATTGCAGAAACGCTCAGGCCGGCTAGCCCCAGGGCCAAGAACATGCGTAAAAAGCTCAGTCGCAGGCGTGAAGAGTTGAGGGTTGGCAAAGCGGGCATGGATTCACTCCAAAAAGAAAATTGAGCAACTAGGAAATGAGGGCCGTCAGGGCGGGCTGGCATAAGCCATGCGAACGGCCATTTGAGCGCGCCATTGTTCACGGCTCTGAAAGTTTGGCCTGCTGCGCGCGATTGCTTCAGCACGCGCCATGACAGTGCTGTCTGGCTGGTCAAGGTCAATTGACTCGCGCAAAGGCTGCTCGCAATACCACGGGGTGTCCATGAAGACCTCGATGCGGTTGCCCTCGGGGTCCCGAAAATAAATGGATACGGCGTTGCCGTGGGTCGCACACAGCAACTCGGACACATCGGGTTCTGCTGCAACCTTGTCTCGCATGGCGCGCAAGCTTGCAAGATCAGGCACACGAAAGGATATCTGGTTGATCACGCTAAAGCTCAGGTCTGCGGGCCTGCCGCTGGCCAGCACCACCTGATGATGTTCTGTCGGGTCACGGCTTAGAAAAACCAGTTGTACCGCACCCAGGTCACCTCTGTCGGTTTCGGTAAAGCACATCACCTCGGTATAAAAACGCGCCATACGCTCCAGGTCACAAACGTAAAAGCCCATGTGGCTGAACACCAAAGACGTTTGTTGATTGAGTAACTGAGACGCTTGGGTCATGACAGATGGTCGCTTGTTTCAATCTGGCTATTGTTACGCGTCTAGACGGGCCAATCCCTGGCGGGAAAAATTCGACCACGGCATTCGCCAAACCCGATGGATACGGCGCCCGCATGCGCTGCTCGGGCCATGAGGATGATTTCGTCGCCGTCTTCGAGCGCAAGGCGAAACTCGCCGCCACCCAATGGCAATGGGTCAGCGCCGGCATTGGTCAACTCGGTGATGCAAGCGCGCGTCAGGTTGCTCTCGCCAGAAATAGTACCGCTACCGATCAGATCACCGGCGCGCAGATTGCAGCCATTGCTGGCGTGGTGGGTCAGCATCTGGCCGAAGGTCCAGTAAAGATTTTTCAAATGCGTCTGGGTGATGCGCACCGCAGGCCGCTGCTCACTGCGTTGAGCCGAGGTTGAAATCCAGGCTTCAAGACCAATATCGATTCCGCCTTCGGCCTGATCTTCATCGCCGCTGAGATACGGCAGCAAAGCCGGATCGGCAGCCGCGCGCGGCGGTGCAGGCAAACGAAATGGCAACAAGGCTTCCGTGGTGACGATCCAGGGTGAAATCGAAGAGACAAAGTTCTTGCCCAGAAAGGGGCCAAGCACCTGCTCCCACCACTGTATGCTTTTGGCAGACCAGTCATTGAGCAAGCAGTATCCGAAAATATAGTCCTGCACCTCTCGGATCGCCACGGGCTCGCTCAAAGGATTGCCGCGAGCCACGAATGCGGCAAGCTCGAGTTCAAAATCAAGCATGGGCGCAGGACCAAAGCAAACCTCACCCTGACTATTTTTGTACTGCCCGTTTGGACGAATCACCTTTGCGCCACTGGCACGTATCGACGACGCTCGCCCATGGTAAGCCACTGGCAAGGACTTGAAAGCCGGCGGAAGCGGGTCTTTCAGCCCTTTGAATCGGCCATGCCGCTCCGTGTGGTGCAGCGAAGTCAGAAAGTCGGTGTAGTCGCCAATATCGCAGGGCAGCTCCATGACAACATCATCCATCGCACGCAAAATCAAGTGCTCAGATTCGCGGGCGAGCAAAAGCCGTGGGCTGTCACTGCGCAACAGGTCTGACAATTGCGCGCGCAATGCAGACGCGTAGTGATTACCCAAGGCCATCAGCCCGTTAAGCTTGCCCCCTTCGCTTGCGCGCACTGCGACAGCGGCATCGCCATCAAGGAGCCCGGCATGCAGTGCTTGCTGCAGATCGACGACCTTGTCGCCTATGGCTACCCCGGCGCGTTTTTCTCCATCAATACTGAAGACGCCCAGCGGCAGATTCTGAATCGGGAAATCACAGCACGGCTGGTTTGCAGATACGACCCACGAACGTCGCAAGGGATCATGTGTGGCATTTAATTTTTTCATTTTGAAGACTTGAACCCGCTGATCGGTACTGACTTTTCGCGGCTCCATTGATCAAGTGCCTGACGAGCGCGCGCCTTGAAGCCTTGATGCTGCTCGCTTGTTCCCGTAGGCACTGTGAACTCAAGACGAAATCCGTTGGGGTCAAAAAAATAAATTGATTTCACAAAATGGTGGTCAGTGATGCCCACGACGTCTATGCCCGCGGCCTCCAGGCGCAACTTCATGGCCGCAAGCGCCTCGAGCGATTCAAGGCGTAGCGCGATATGGTTTACCCAGGCCGGCGTATTCGCAGAAGGTTGGGCAATAGCGCCGTCGCCCAAATCAAAAAAGGCGATGCATGAACCATCGGCCATCTCAAAAAACAGATGTACATAAGGGCAATATTCACCGGTGCTGGGCACATGGTCAAGCCGTATCAGGTGAACCAGGGGGAGCCCCAAAAGGTCTTCGTAGAAAGCGCGCGTTTCTTCAGCATCGCGGCAACGCCACGCAAAATGGTGCAAACCCAATACTGTCGGTGCCGGTGACTTACCAGCTTCATTTTTAGCGGTAGCAACCTGGGTAGTCAAAGTCAGAGCTCAACCGCATCGATGTCATATTTGAACAGCCATTCATAGCGCTCCTTGACACGCGCTTCATTCCACTCGCGGCTCACGTAATCGGCCGCGCCTTCCGCATTCGCCAACGCCGGGTTGTGAAATCTCTTGGTGTTGGCAGCAGAGCCCAGCACAACGCGCGCGGTCCGCTCCTTGCGCGCCTCTTCATAACGTTCAAAGGCCAGCGTCGGCGTATCTGAATACTTCTCCAGGGCACGCGCCAGCATGTAGCCGTCCTCAATCGCCATCGCGGCACCTTGTGCAAGAAAGGGCAAGGTCGGATGGCAGGCGTCACCAAGCAGCGTCACGCGGTCACGACTCCACTTGGGCATGGGGTCTCGCACCTTCAGCACCCATTTGAAAGGCGTCTTGATGGCCTTGATCAGCGTGTGCACATCGTCGTGCCAACCTTTGAAATCGTTCAGGCACTCTTCATGAGAGCCTTTCTCCGACCACGACTCGACATCCCAGCGATTGCCTTCCACAGCACCGACAAAATTAACGAGCTCACCATTGCGCAAAGGGTACTGAACGACGTGAGCGCCAGGGCCTACCCAATTCGAGCCATAGGGCTCGCGCATGTGTTCTGGCAACGAAGACGCCTCAACGACACCGCGCCAGGCCATCACGCCGGAATAACGCGGCGCATCCGGTCCGAACAGCGCCTCCCTGATTCTCGAGTGAACGCCGTCGGCGCCTATGACCAGATCCGATTCAATGCTTTCCCCGCTCCCGGTCTGGACGCTGACGCCGCCCGCGTGTTGCGTCAGGCCACCGACCTTGACGCTCAAGCGGATCGCATCGCCCTTCAAACGGCGAACGCCATCGGCAAGAACCTGGAGAAGATCTGCGCGATGCACCGTTAAATACGGGT
Organism: Comamonadaceae bacterium; assembly: GCA_947443645.1. GTDB lineage: Bacteria > Pseudomonadota > Gammaproteobacteria > Burkholderiales > Burkholderiaceae_C > Polaromonas. The sequence continues at coordinate 49,940 of CANEXF010000009.1, forward strand.
AGCCATAGGCCTCTCGTGAGACGGTTCCCAGATCAAACAAAGGCCATATCTGCCCGGTATTCCATAGCCGGACACGCTTGCCCGCCGGCTCCGAGGCAATACTTTCAAGCGCATCACCAAGCCCGAGCCGAAACAGAACACCTGTTGCATTCGGACCCAGTTGTACGCCGGCACCAATCTCCTTGAGCTCAGCCGCCTGCTCCAAAATAGTGACGTCGAAGCCTTTTTTGAGAAGTGCCAGGCCAGCCGTCAAACCACCCAGACCGGCGCCAATAATTGTTATTTTCATTTGTTACTGCTGTTCATCAGAGTTGTTCTTTTTTTGGGGCTCAGGGCTTCAATCGACCGTAGGTTTGACTTTGTTAACCAGCCGCGTCCATTTGGCAAGCTCGGACTCAATGTCCTGTCTGAATTTTTCAGGCGAGCTTTTCACCGGCTCAAGACCGGTCGCTGCAATTTCAGCCTGCAAGGTCACATCGTTTTCAGCGGTCCGCATCGCATCGGACAGTATCTTCAAGGTCTCTGGCGGCGTGTTGGCCGGTGCCACCAGGCCGACCCAGGAATAGGCCTCAAAGTCACCGCCTATGACCTCCCTGACAGTAGGCACGTTGGGCAGCTGCGGGGAGCGCGCTCGACCTGCGGTGGCAAGCACCTTGAGTCGTTCAGTTTTGAGGAAGGGACTGACCGTCGGTATGGTTTCGAACACCATGTCGATCTGGCCGCCCAGCAGATCATTGAGCGCAGGCATGCCGCCCTTGTAGGGCACGTGCAGCATGTCTATGTTCGCTTCGTTCTTGAACCACTCGCCCACCAGATGGTTGATGGAGCCGCTACCGGCGGAACCGTAAGAAAGTTTTTTCTCACGTCCGGAAGCGATGAATTCCTTGAGCGTGTTGGCTTTCATGTCACCACGGCCGGCCAGGATGATGGGGCTTCGCGCAACCATGCCCAGTGGGGCAAACGAGGTCAGGGGCGCATAAGCGAGTTTCGGATACAAGGTCGGCGCGACACCTAGGCTGCTGGTACTGCCCCACAAAAGCGTGTAGCCGTCGGCTACAGAGCGCGCAACATAAGTAGACCCCGTGGTGCCACCAGCGCCCGGTCTGTTTTCAATGACCACCGCCTGTTTGAGTATGCCGCCCAAGGACTTTCCAACCAGACGCGCGCTGCTGTCGGTGGGCCCACCCGGAGGAAAGGGCACAACGATGGTGATGGCATGCGTGGGAAAAGTCTGGGCGCCCGCTGTGGACAGAAAGCAAAATGCCGCAACCACGAATCCGATGCGGTAAGAAAAATTGGAGCTATGTTTCATGAGGGTTCAATGCCTGCTTGTGACCAAATGGAGTGCAGGTAAATGTAATGAATAGGCCGCAGAAATAGAAGCTCTAATAATCTATCGATTGATAGAAAAAACTACTCAATCGCCTTGTTTGACGATCTGCTCAAACATCATTTCAGGCGCTGCACCGCCTCCTCTTGCATGGCGCTTTTGTCCACCAGGAGTGCCGGCGACCACTGATTTAAAATTCAGGCCTCGGCAACACCGCATGCAAGCCAGCAAAGGGCCGTTTTTTGAAAGCCACATCCATGACTGAATTTCAGCCCTGCCGGTTCTGGCGAGTTGATTCGAAATGAATATTTCACTCAGACAGCTCACTGCTTTTCTTGGCGTGGCCAGTTCTTGCAGTTTCACCAAAACAGCAGAGCGTCTGCACCTGAGCCAAGCAGCGCTATCAGCCATCATTCGCGAGCTCGAATCCCAGTTGCAGTGCCGATTGCTCAATCGGACCACGCGTACGGTCAGCCTGACTGAAGCGGGCAAGTCATTCCTACCAGTTGCCACGCAAGTCATCAATGCCATTGAATGCTCGGCATTGGAGTTGGGCAAGATAGGTCGCGAAGAGCAGCGCGTCTTGCGCGTAGGCGTGACGCCACATATTGCGGTGAGTCTGATGCCGGCGGTGTTGAGGCAATACGCCTTGCTGGCTCCGTCGGTCAACGTGCAAGTCACAGACAGCGCCCCCGGCGATCTGTTGCACATGGTTGAGGCGGGCGATCTCGACGTTGCTTATGGTGCGTTTTTCGTAAAGGCTTCAGGCATAGACAGGGTGCCCATTTTCCCGACCTGTCTGGTGGTCGTGTCACCTCTGGATGAGGTGGCCGCGTGGTCAGACTTTGAAAAATCTGGCGTCACCTGGCATTGTCTGCAGGATGTCCCGCTGATCGCGCTGCCCAAGGACAACCCGATTCAGCGCCTGATTGAAGAGAACCTGGCACGGGAGATGGTCCAGACAGGCAAGCGCACTGAAGTCGGACATCTGGAAACCGCAATCGCGATGGCCGAGGCCGGATTTGGTGTTGCCATCGTGCCTTCTTTATCCGAGGCCATTTGCCAGAGATTTCGCGTTCGTCTAAGCGTGATCAGGCCAATTGTAGAGCTCTCGTTCTATTGCATCACCAAGTCAGGACGAGGCAATATTGAAAGCGTAGGCGTGTTCTCCGAGGCCTTCACAAAAATCGTCAGCAACGCTCAAGGAAGTTCTTTGCGAAAGACCAAGGGCGTCAAGCGAAGCACAAGGGCGCAGGCCATCGCTGAATAGTCCCTCGCCACAGACAGGCTGTTGTCACGCGCAAGCGTACTGCCTGATCCCGGCCTTTTATTGCCGAGGAGACGCGCCTCAAGGCAGAGGCAGCGCATCCGTCATTTGCAGAAAAGACACCGGCTTGACCAGGACTTCGTTGAAACCGGCCTTGCGTATCTCGATGAGCTCATCGGTCTGGCAATGCGCGGTGTAGGCAACCAGCGTGATCGGATTGTCCGGATAGGTGGACCGGATATGCCGGGCCAGCTCGTCCCCGGACATCCCAGGCATGCGAATGTCCAGAAGCATGGCTTGTGGCAAGCCTTTGCTCAACAGCCTTAGAGCACCGTCGGCGCTATCGCACTCCTCAACGTCCCAGCCCAGTCGTTCAAGATAGGCACGCGCCAGGATGCAGTTGATTTTTTCGTCATCGACAACGAGGACAGTAGGCTTGGTAGTGATCATCGGTCGGTCTATCTAGAAGTAATTTTTACGGGCAAAAAGATGTCGACTTTGGTTCCAGAGCCAAATTCCGAACTGATTTCTATCCTCCCACCTATCAGGGTGAGCAGCTCCTTGCAAAGCGCCAGGCCCAGACCTGTCCCTTTTTCAGCCGGCTGAAAACCCGAATCCTGCACCGTGTTGAAGCGCTCAAACACCCGGCCTATCTTGTTGGCGGGGATGCCTATGCCGGTGTCTATGACAGAGACCAGAATGCTGCCGTCACTTTCAGTTCCGGCGACCACAAAGATGGCGCCCGAGTTGGTGAACTTGATCGCGTTATGCAACACGTTGTTGAATACCTGGACCAGCTTGGTTCGATCGGACTCCATCAGTCCCTTGAAATCGGTGGCCATGGACAGCGACAACACGATTTTCTTCTTGTCCGCGCTGACTCTGTGAATATCGGTCAGCGCACCCAGCAGGTCCCTGAGGTTGATCTGCTCGGCATTGGTATCCATCTTCCCGGCCTCTATTTTGGCGAGATCCAAAATGGTGTTGACGAGTGCATGCAGGTGCGTGCCGCTGGTATGTATCAGATTGGCGTATTTATAGATCTCCACATCCGCGCTGGCAAAGCGTATGAGTTCTGAAAATCCGAGAATGCTGTTGAGCGGTGTTCTCAACTCGTGCGAAACGGAAGCTAGAAAATTCGACTTGAGCTTGTTGGCCTCCATAGCTGCGGCCTGGCTTTCACCGAGCTGGCTGATCAGGTTCTGCTGCTCTTTGCCGAGGCGCGCAACCAGCCAGGCCACGCCAAGCAATACTGTGCTCAGCACCAGCAGCAGTCCGAAAAGCACGGTCCAGCGCTTGGCAAAAGCGGAAAAATACGCCTCTGTGCCCACGCCGACACGAACCGTCAGCGGATAGTCGCTGACCCGGTAATAGGCAATGCGACGGTTCACGTCATCAATGCTGCTGCGATGGGTGTAGATGCCGCTCAGGCTGTCATGAACGTCGACATTTCGAGTTGTTGAGGCCCGATCGCCGGCGCTGAAGCCACTTGCACTCAAACGAAAACGCATGATGCCGTCGCTGCCCTCAATCGCAACGACGCCATCATCTTGCAAAGCGTCCAGCCCGGTGAAGTAATGTCTCAACTGCTCGGGATCAATGCTTGCGACGATCACCCCCTTGAACGCGCCGTCTGGACTAGCGATAGGCCGCACCAATTGAATCGATGGCCTTTTGGACACGCGTCCTATGACCGGCTCACTGATGTAAATATAGTCCTGCGCCGCGCCCTTGAACTCCTGGAAATGCTTTCTGTCGGCAATATTGGCCGGAGGTGTTTGCACGCCAAGTGTGCTGTCAACGATCACGCCGTTCTCGTTTGCGATGGAAACCTGGAAAACCAGTCCTTTGAGACCCGCCAAATTCGAGTCAAGCGCGGACTGCGGCAGCAAACGCTGACCATGCAAATAGGACTCGCGGGAACTAATCAACAGTCGGTCAACACCCGCGACGCTGAGCCTGACGTATTCCGAGTAGCCCTTGCTCTTGAGCAAGACCTTTTCATCGAGCGCTCTCTCAACCTGCGCATGATCCGCCACACAGGCCAGTAGGGCGACAGCCCAAAATACCAGCTGAGACAGTCCGTATATCCACCAAGAAATACGAACAACCCCGGCACGCTTGAGCTGACGCAGCAACGCTGAAAGCGCAGGCCCAAAGATGTTCAGCATTCTCGGCAACTGAACCGCAGAGCCAGTCGCGTAATTTTGTATCGACGAATTCATGGGTGCGGAAACTTTCAGGAAACAGAGCGCGTGTTGTTCGAGCTACAAGACTTACGCATGCGAATAGACATGCCGACTACGCCGGCCTTTTCACACTCAGGGGACATCAGGCGAATGCGTGACGATTTCAGATGTAGCTGATGGTTGCGGGGGACGCGGCTGAATCAAAGCCGTCGCTGGCACCATCGGCCACTGGCGGCGCATAAAGCAAACCAGGATCGCGCAACTCAATTGACCCAAAATCTGGCTCAGCCAACTCTTGCTCAAGCGCATCAAGGTAATTCGTGATCTTTCCGAGCACCACCAGCGAGCCGGCGGCGACAGAACCCTCGACCACGCCGGTGCTCTGAATCAGTACAGTCTTTGCCGAAAGATGTCCTTTCAAGCGGCCTTCGATCACGGCCAAGCCATCGACCGTGACACTTCCGTGCAAGGTCGCACCTTGTCCGATGAAAAACTTCACTTCAGATGAGGGAAAAGAATTCATATCGCAGCTTTCGTGAAAAGTAAAACTCAGTTTAGCGTTAAAAACGAAATAACCGAATTAAATGTTTCAAGATGCGATTCAAATCGTCAGCTATTGACCACAAATTGGCAATCAAATGTTTTTTTGTGTGTTATTTGTATCTGAATTGTTTCCGACTGCAGTGTATCCACTGGTCGCAACAGCGCTTGCGTAGCGCAACAAAGCACCCAGTTGACTTATTGTCTGACCGGGGGGCGCAGCTTATGCAAGAGCACAGGCAGCCGCCGGCTACACAGTCCGAAATCGCCCCAACAAAGCCTTGGCTGCTGGGGGTGGCCAAGCCTGAGGGGAAACTGGTTGCAGCCTAAACAGCTGGACCTGCGACGATGAGCTGCAGCTCTTTTTCAATCTGATCGAGCAAGTCAAGCAGCCCGGAAGTTTCAAGTTGCCAGCCGTCCCGCTCGCTGCGCTGCAGCGTGTGCTCGGCCTGCTCGAATGCGTCAGCTGCGCCATAGGCCGCAACGGCATAGCAGGAGCCCTTCATTTTATGCAGCAGCGACGCCACGGTCCCGGAGTTATGCGCCTCGGCCTGAACGCAAAAGTCTGCGCGCCACTGGGGCAACTGGCGGATAAAAGCCGCGCCTACAAGGGCCAGCAAGCTGAGTTCGCCAGTCGACTGCTTGAATCTTGGAATATCAATTTTGCCGCTCATGAGAATTACACCGGGAAATGAATAATTGGATGGTTGACAGGCCGCGGCGCCGTCGTCACGCGGTGGTTTTCTGCTTGAGCAGCTGGACATGCGCATCGATAAATCCGCGCAGCCGGTCAATGCTGATCGGCTTGCGCAGAAACACCGCGCTTGAAGGCAAGCCGCCACGCTCGGCGATCTGGCTGTCGCTCATGCCGGAAATCACGACCAGGGCAACGCCCTGGTATTCGGGCCGCCCCGAAACCATCTGCAGCAGCCTGAAGCCGTCAAACGGCTGCATGCTCAGATCGGTGATCAGGATTTTGGGACGGGTGCGTTCCAGCTGCAGCACGGCATCCAAGCCATCGGTGGCGACAAGACACTTCACCTCAGGATAAAACCGCTCAAAAACCCCGGTGATGACGGCGGCGGTGGGGCCATCGTCTTCGACCAGTAAAACCTGAATTTCAGTCTGGCTGGCACTACTGTTGTGCGCGTCAAGAGCCGCCGACGCCGCCAGGCGCAGCATGGCCTTGGGGCCCATTCTCTGGTTGATTTCTTCCACCGCGCTCAGAAGAATCCGGCGATGGCCGCCAGTGGTCTTGACGGCTGCAAGCTGCCCCGAGTCAACCAGTTTTTGGATGGAGGTTCTGGAAAGGCCGAGAATTTCGGAAGCCTCTCCGATACCAACAAAGTCGACGCTCATTGTCTTAAAACCTTCTTCAGATCAGGGTCTGGGGCTTGGTGGCCGGACTTCAAGTCCAGGCCCGTAAGTGCGCGCAACCAACACATGCCGCTCGCTGCAGCAGTAATTTACCCTGATTGGCGGCATTCATAAGTAAATTTTGTGGAAAATCCACAAAATCGCCAATTGCTGCACACCTCGGGTTTAGTAAGTAATTAAAGGCTTGCTGCAACGATTTTTGAGAATAGCATCGAAGTTTGCGAAGCTGGAGAATTACCCTGCTCACCCGCTTAAAAAGCGCTGAACATGCAATTGATGCCGCGTTAGTTTGACCTGGCCTAGATGTACCTGGCGCTGACAGAAGCAATACATTTTTATGAAGCAATTATTCAATTCCTTGTTTTCAAAACCACCAGAATCGGGCCGGGCTGCGGCGGTTCACGCGGCTGAGCTGGGCTTGCGCGTACTGGACCAATTGCCAATGTTGACCCTGGTCACCAACTCTGGCGGTCAGATTATTTATGCCAATCTGGCGGTCAGCAGGCTGCTGGGCTGGGCCGCCAGCGATCTGGCGGGCAAAGACATAGGCTGCGTGATCCCCGAGGCCGAATACAAAAAGGTGCAGGAGCTGATCGCCAGCCACGATATCTTGCCCGAGCGGGATCAGTCAGCCCAGGAAATTGACGTTTGGCTGCTGCGCAAAGACCAGAAATCCAAACAGACCAAACTGTCGTGGCGGCAACTGGTGCTGGACGGCGAATACTGCTCTTGTCTGAGTATGCGGGTGGCCTCGATCTCGGACATAGAGCTGCGCATTGCGAGAGAGCAGATTGTCGAGTTCAAGGAAGCCAGCGAAAACAAGAGCCGCTTCCTGTCCAATATGAGCCACGAGATTAGAACCACCTTGAACGGCGTGCTGGGCATGGTGGATCTGCTTGCGTCGTCAACACTGGACGAGCAGCAGAGCAATTACCTTGCCAGCCTTAAAAAGAGCTCAAGAAATCTGCGCGCACTGCTCAACGACGTACTGGACTTCTCCAAGATAGAAGCCGGTCTGATTGAAATCGAGACGGTGCCGTTTGACATACAGGACACGCTGCAGGCTGTGGTTGACGCCTTTTTGCCGGCTGCCGCTGCAAAAGGTATTCAACTGCAGTTTCGGCACAATTTGAACCACAGGCTTTACGAGGGCGATCCGCACCGCCTGTCACAGGTAGTGACCAATCTGGTCAGCAACGCCCTGAAGTTCACGCGCGAGGGCACAGTGACCATAAGTGTCACCGAAGAAATGCTGATGGTCGCGCAAGACATCTGCAAGCTCACGCTTTCAGTGACTGATACCGGCATAGGCATGCAGCCGGAGCAGCAAGGGCGGCTTTTTGCCTCGTTCCAACAGGGCAGCACATCGGTCAGCCGCAAATATGGCGGCTCTGGCCTGGGACTGTTCATCTGCAAGCAACTGGTCGAGCTGATGGGCGGAAAAATCTCTGTCGCCAGCCAGGCCGGCCAGGGGTCAAGCTTCGAATTCTGGGTCGAGCTGCAACCGAGCTACTCAAGCTCGGTGTTCATGGACACCGCCCCGCCGGAGAAACTCGAAAGCCTGGTCGGCGCCCGCGTGCTCGTGGTGGACGACGACCTGACCAGCCAGATCCTGCTGGAGGTCTGGCTCAAACAATGCGCCGTGGTGGTGGTCTGCCGCTCCAACGGCCAGGAAGCGATTGACTATCTGACAAGCGGTGAATATGTTGATGCCGTGCTGATGGATGTCTCCATGCCGGTGCTGGACGGCCTGTCGGCCACGCGTCAAATCAGGCAGCAGGAGGCCTTGGGCCTGGGCAGCAACCGCCATGTGACGAATATCCCCATCATTGGCATCAGCGCACACGCCATGGAAGCGGAAGTGCAGCGCTGCCTGGAAGCGGGCATGACGGCCTGCCTGAACAAGCCACTGTCGCGGGTGGGCATGCTGGAGCAGCTCGCTTCGGTGCTGGCAATGGCGCCATCGGAGTAAGCCGCATAGCCAAGCCCTTGAGCAGCGGTAGCCTGGTGCGGCACTGACGGTTCAGGCCGAAGACGCCAGCCGCAATACCGTCAGGTAGCCGGGCTGGTTTTCCATGCGTTGCGTCACGCCCTTGCGCGCAAGCATGCGGTGCGCCAGTGGCAGGTTCCAGCACGGTATCTGCGTGAACATGTGGTGCTCGCAGTGGTAGTTGACCCAGTAGGGCGCGATCAGCAGCCGCTCCAGCGCACTGGCATGCGTGGTGCGGGCGTGGCGCAATGGGTCGGTGCTGTTTTGCACTATCAGGGCGTGCTCGGCAATATTGCGCAAGCGGCTGACCAGCGGCAACCAGGTGACCATGGGCAGCAGCCAAAGCAAAACCCAGGCCCACCAGAGACCGGCCAGACTGAACGCCGCCAGCCCCAGGCCGTTGCAGATGAAAAACACCTGTTGCCTTTTCAGCTCGGCGGCAAGCAGCGTCCAAACGGACTGACCGGGCTGCCGCGCCCTGAGCCGTGCTGCCAGCGCGCCGAAACGCTGCTTGACAAAGGTCTGACCAGTCAAGTCACGAAAAATCTTGCGTCCCAAGGCGTCGCGTGTAACCGGAAAAGGCGCAGACAGCATCAGGTCAGGGTCTTCGGATTGCTGCACAAAACGGTGGTGTTGCAAGTGATAAGGCCGATAGCTGTGAAGCTCAGCGCCACAAAACCACAGCGCCAGCCTGTCATTGACCTCGCGCCTGGCGTGCAGCAGACCGTGGGCCGCGTCGTGCATCAGGATGAACAAGCCCAACTGGCGGTTGCCTATCACCATGACCATCAGCGGGATGCACAACGGCCAGACCACACCCAGGGTCATGGCCGCGCCTATCACCAGCCAGCAATGCAGCACCAGCGCGATGCCCTTGAGGGAAGAGCGCGCGCTAAGCAATTGCCACTCCTGGGGGCTGAAAAAATCTTCGGGTTTCACGCGCGCGGCGGCACTCATGGGAATCCTTGCCAAGTCGAATCAACGCATGCAACTGCTGGCCCACTCTAAGCTCGCGGCCTGGGCCTGACCATCCTCGTTTGCCCGAAGAGCTTTGAGGCAGGCGAAAAGCACAAATTGCTATGAATTATGTAGCTGCTCGCGCCCGTTCAGCGGGCTTTAAAGGCTTAAAAAGGCCTGGGAACCGCCGGCAAACGTCAAAAATCCCGACCTGCAGACGCAGCGTCGGGATGTGGGGTCAGCGCGAACGCCGGTCGCTTACTTCATGCCGTATTTGGCCTTGGCATCATTCAGGCAGCTGTCCTTGACCGCGCCTGCCAGGCTGTCGCAACGTTCCTTGGCGGCCTTGTATTCCGCTTCACGCTTGTCGTCGCTGGCGCTTTTCTTCACCTCGCCCATTTTTTCGGACTTGACTTGGGTGGTTTCGGCAGCGGCCCGGGCGACTTTGGCATCGGCCCGCGCTTTGACCAGTAGTACCTTGGCGTCCTTCACGCAAACGTCCTTGGCGTTGCCTGCCAGGTCGTCGCATTTTTCCTTGGCGGTGTCGTAGGCGGCTTCAGCCTTTGCAAGACTGACTTTCTCGTCATGTTTTGCGCTGGGCTCGTACTGGGCTTCCAGCTCGGCCTTGGCGACTTTCTCGATTCCTTTGGCTTCGGAAACGCAGATGTCTTTGGCGTTGGCTTTCAAGCTCGCGCATTTTTCACGGCTGACTTTGTAGTCAGCAGAAATACGCTCCTTGGCGGCCTTGTATTCGACTTTGGTCATGGCCATCGCGTTGCCCGCAAAAGCACAGGACAAGGCGAAGCTGAGCATAAGTAATTTGTTTTTCATGATGACTCCTGGATGTTTTTGCTAGGTTTATTGGCGTCTGGTCGCCGTGCGAAAAAGGGCGAAAGGCCTCAGTAACGCTCGAAAAAATTGGTCGGGTTTTTCTCATGCCAGGAAGTGAACTGCTTTTCAGCCTCCTCCAGCGTGATGCCATGACGCGCCTGGATCTTGCCCAGCAATTGGTCGCGCTTGCCGGCAATCACATCGAGGTCGTCATCGGTGAGCTTGCCCCATTGCTCTTTGACTTTGCCCTTGAACTGAAGCCAGTTCCCCTCAACACGGTCTTGATTCACGATTAACTCCTGCAGTGATGGATGGTCTCGCTCAATTTGCCACGCCCCGACAGGGGCATATCGACAAGTTGTGAGCTAACGAGACCTTACGTTTAAGGCCATCAGCAGGTGGTAGTCCGCAGCAGTCGGGCACCGTAGGCTGGTGCCTACAGCCTGCCAAAAGGGTCTTACTTGGAGCGCAGGGTACGGCTCAAAAGCGCCACCGGCACAAGCCCAACGAGCACCAGCGCAAGCGCCGGCAAGGCGGCTTCACCCAGACGCTCGTCGCGTGCCAGCTGGTAGGCAACCACGGCCAGGGTGTCGCTGTTGAAAGGCCGCAGCACCAGCGTGGCGGGCAGCTCTTTCATCACATCGACAAACACCAGCAGCCCGGCGGTGGCGACCGACCGCTTAAGCAGCGGCCAATGCACGCGTGCCAGCAGTCCGCCACCGGTGCTGCCCAGCATGCGCGCACTGTCGTCCAGGCTGACCGGTATGCGCGTGTAGCCGCTTTGTATGGACTGCAAGGCCACCGCGCTAAAGCGCACCAGGTAGGCCCAGACAATGCCCAGCACCGTGGCGGTGACCCAGTAGCCCACGCCCAGGCCAGGTGCGGCGGCTTGCAGCCAGCCAACGGGCAGCAGCAAACCGACCACGATCACCGCGCCCGGCACGGCATAACCCAGGCTGACCAGCTGCACCGACCAGCGCGTCAGGCGCGAAGGCCGACTGCGGCTGGCAAATGCCAGGCCCAGGGCCAGCGCCGTGGCCAGCGCCGCGCTCAAGCCCGCCAGCCAGATGCTGCTGATGGCCCAGCCGGCAAACTGAGACCACAGCAACTGGTCCCAGCCGCGCAGCAGGGGACGCAGCATGAAAAGTACGGGCAGTACAAAGCCCAGCGCAATTGGCAGCGCGCACACCAGCCAGGCGAGCAGGGCCAGACCACCGCGCAAAGGCACAGGCGCGGCATCGGCGCTTGACGCCCGCCCGCCCCGGCTGCTTACAAAACGCAGGCGCTTTTGCGCCAGGTGCTCCATGCGCAGCAGTAGCGCCACTACCAGCAGCAGCACGGTGGCCAATTGCGCCGCCGCGATGCGGTTATCCATGGACAGCCAGGCTTTGTAGATGCCCGCTGTGAAGGTCTGAATGCCGAAGTAGCTGGACACGCCAAAGTCGGCCAGTGTTTCCATCAGTGCCAGCGCCACGCCGGCAGCCACTGCCGGACGCGCCAGCGGCAATGCGACTTCGCGGATACGCCGGGACAGCGGCGCGCCCAACAAACGCGCGGCCTCCATCAAGTGCGTGGCACGCTCGGACAAGGCCGTGCGCGCCAGCAAATAGACATAGGGGTAAAGCGCGACGGTGAATACCAGCACCGCACCGCTCAGACTGCGCACCTCCGGCAGCAGCCGACCCTGCAGGCCAAAGCTGGCCCGCAACCAGACTTGCAATGGCCCGGCGTATTGCAGAAAGTCGGTGTAGGCGTAGGCCACCACGTAGGCAGGCATCGCCAGCGGCAGCAGCAAGGCCCACTCAAATACCCGCCGTCCGGGAAATTCAAACAATGTCACCGCACAGGCTGTACCCATGCCAAGCGCAGACACACCCACGGCCACGCTCAGGCACAGCAGCAAGGACGTCAGCGCATAGTCGGGCAGGACCGTCTGCAGCATCTGGCTCAGGATCGCAAAGGCTTGCTGATTGAAATCCAGCCAGGACAGCGTCACAGCCAGCACCGGCAAGGTCAACAGCAAGACGAGCAGCAGCAAGAAAGCTGAGCCAAAAAGGCGACGAAGGGGGTGGCTAGGCATGTCTTGCAGCAAGGCGGAGTTTGGAGGCCACGAAGGAGTGTTTAGAAAGCGAAACTGGAGCTGTTGGCGAACGACCGTGCATCCAGATCAATCGCAAATGAGAATTGTAAGCATCTACAATCGTCCCCATGTTTCTTGAAGTCTCACAGCTCGGTGTGCACTACCCAGGGCGCTCAAAACCGGCCGTCAATGGCGTTTGCCTGAGCCTGCAAACGGGAGAAATCGGCGTCTTGATTGGGCCCTCCGGCTGCGGAAAAACCACATTGCTGCGCGCAGTTGCAGGGCTGGAGCAGGCGCATGCAGGCAGCATACGGCTGGCTGGGGACATCGTCAGCAGCGCCGACGTGCACGTTCCCGCCGAGTCGCGCCGCATCGGCATGGTGTTTCAGGACTACGCGCTTTTCCCGCACCTTGATGTCGCACGCAATGTCGGCTTTGGCCTTCAACACCTGACGGCCAGGCAGCGCGCGCTGCGCGTGGCTGAGGTGCTTGCGCTGGTCGGCATGCCGGACGCAGACCGGCGTTTTCCCCACGAGCTGTCGGGCGGACAACAGCAACGCGTGGCCCTGGCCCGTGCGCTGGCGCCGTCGCCGCGCCTGCTGCTGCTGGACGAGCCGTTTTCAAACCTGGATGTGGATTTGCGCGAGCGTCTGGCCCACGAAGTGCGCGCCATCCTGAAGGCTGCCGGCGCAACCGCCCTGTTTGTGACGCACGACCAACTGGAGGCATTTGCCATTGGCGACCGGATTGGCGTGATGCATCAGGGCCAGCTGCAGCAGTGGGATGACGCCTACGCGCTCTACCACCGCCCGGCCACCCGCTTTGTGGCCGACTTCATTGGTCACGGCGTGTTCATCCCGGCCCGGCTGGAGCTGGGCAGTGGCAACGTGGTGGTGCATACCGCGCTGGGTGAGCTGACGGATCTGCAGGAATGCCCGCTGCCCAATGCCTATCCAGGCGGCCTGTGCGACCTGCTGCTACGCGCAGACGACATCGTGCATGACGACCAAGCAACGGTCAAAGCGCAAATCACGCGCAAGGCGTTTCGTGGCTCGGAATTTCTCTACACCCTGAAGCTTGCCAGTGGTGAAACCTTGATGGCGCACGTGCCCTCGCACCACGACCATGCGATCGGTGAGTGGATAGGCCTGCGCGCCGAAGTTGACCATGTGGTGACCTTTCCTCGGGAAGCCGCACCATCCGCGGAACTGGTGCCCGCCTGAAGCAAGACAGCTGGGTTTCAGCTTGAATGCGCCTGGCGTTTGCCGGCCTGTTCTTGACGCAAGTCTTCAATTTCCTGCCGGAAGACCAGCGCCAGCTCGCGCCGGGACCGGCCATCGGTCCATTGCGCTTGCCCAAAAGTGATGTGAACCGCTATCCCCGGCGTGCACAAGGTTCGCCAAACCGAGCCTGCGAGCGAATCGTCGCCGACGTAAATCGGCGCTGGGCTGGCCAAGCCGCTAGCGCGGTCAACAAACTGCAGCGCCACAGGCTGCACCAGCGCATTGGCAGCGATCGCCGCTTCAAACAGGTTGGCGTGAAAAGGCAGCAGACTCACGCCGTTGCTGGTCGTGCCCTCGGGAAACACGGCCAGTACATCACCAGCCCGCAGGCTTTCAGCCATGTGGTGCACCACGCGCATGGCGTCCCGCCGTGATTCGCGTTCAATGAAAAGTGTGCCGATTCCCGCAGCCAAGGCACCAATCACCGGCCAGCGCTTGATGTCGGCCTTGGACACAAAGCGGCAAAAACGCGCAGCATGCAGCGAAGTGATGTCCAGCCAGGATACATGGTTGGCCACCAACAACACTGGTCCGATCAACACCGGCGTCCCGTGTACTACCAATTTAATAGCAATACATTCAAGCATCTGGAGCGACCAGACCTGAACTCTGATTTCTCTTTGGGCTTGGGTCAGGCGCGGAAAAACCAGCAGTATCGTGAGCAGACCCGACAGAATGTGGACCAGGGCGCGCGCAAGCTTGCCCAAGGCCTTGAGCATGTTCATGGCCGTCCGTTCAGGCTCGCGCCGGCAATCGACACTCAGGCTTCAGCCTTGGACTGGTAAGCCAGCTGCCCGCCAACCAGCGTGCAGCGCACCCGGCCCGGCAACTGGTAGCCCGAAAACGGTGTGTGCTTGCCCTGGCTGCGCAATGCGTCGGCTTGCACCGTCCACTCAGCGGCTGGATCAAACACACAGATATCGGCAACCCCACCAGCAACGAGCCGGCCAACGCTGGCCTCAAGCGTACCCAGCGAAGCACCCAGAACACGCGCTGGCGCACTGGTCAGCACAGCCAGTGCGCGCATCAGATCGGCACCGCCTTCACCGCCGTCAAGGCTCCACTTGTAAGCCAGTGACAGCAACAGCTCCAGACCCGTCGCACCGGGCTCTGCCTCGGCAAAAGGCAGTGTCTTGGCGTCTTCATCGACCGGGGTATGGTCAGACACCAAGGCGTCAATGGTGCCGTTGGCCAGCCCCAGGCGAATCGCGTCGCGGTCGCGCTGCTGGCGCAGCGGCGGCTGAAGTCGCATACGACTGTCAAAGTAGCCAATGTCCGTATCGGTCAAATGCAGGCTGTTGATACTGACATCGCAAGTCACATTCAAGCCTTCGGCCTTAGCCTGGGCGACCAGCGCCACACCGGCCGCGCTGCTGATGCGGCACAAATGCACGCGCGCACCGGTCGAGCGAACCAACTCAAAAATCACATGCAGCGCAATCGTTTCCGCGGCCACCGGCACGCCGCTCAAACCCAGCCGGGTCGCCAAAGCGCCGCTGGCGGCCACGCCCTTGCCCAGATGTATTTCCTGCGGCCTGAGCCAGACGCTGTAACCAAAGCTGGCCGCGTACTGCATTGCCCGCATCAACACCAAAGTGTTGGCCAAGGGCACTTCAGCCTGACTGAAACCCACGCAACCTGCCTCGGTCAACTCGACCATCTCGGTCAGCGCTTCGCCCTTCAAGGCGCGCGTCAGCGCACCCAGCGGGAAGACGCGGGTTTGATGCAGTTTCTCGGCGCGGAACTTGAGCATCTCCACCAAGCCAGGCTCGTCCAGCACCGGATCGGTATCGGGTGGGCACACCAGGCTGGTGACGCCGCCGGCAACAGCAGCGGCCAGTTCGCTTTCAAGCATGCCTTCATGTTCATGGCCCGGTTCGCGCAGCCGGGCGGACAGGTCAATCAGTCCCGGCAATACCAGGCAGCCTGCAGCGTCTATGACCTTGTTGGGCGAAAAGTCAGCTGGCGATGACCCCAGCGAAACAATACGTCCGCCCGCGATGGCCACGTCACAAACCGCGTCCAGCCCAGAAGCAGGATCCATGACCCTGCCGTTTTTAATCAATATCTTCATGTTGTTTCCACCGCTAGCTCAAATTGGCCGGAAGAGAGTGTTTTTCCGCCGGGCCGTCCCAAGGAAAAATGCACCCCCTCGGGGGGCAGCGCAGTACGCGAAGCGACAAGCGTGGGGGCTATTGTTCATGCTTCATTCCCGGCAACGATGCTCATCACCGCCATGCGCACGGCGATGCCAAAAGTGACTTGCGGCAAGATGACGCTTTGCGCGCCATCGACCACCGCTGAATCGATTTCCACACCGCGGTTGATGGGGCCGGGGTGCATCACAATCGCGTCCGACTTGGCGAACTGGAGCTTTTCATTGGTGAGACCGAAGCTCTTGAAAAATTCCTGACTACTGGGCAGCAGCGCGCCCGACATGCGTTCATTCTGCAAACGCAGCATGATGATCACGTCCGCGCCTTTGATGCCCTCTTCCAGCGTGTGACAAACGCGTACGCCCATTTGCGCCATGTCGGCGGGCACCAGGGTCTTGGGGCCGACCACGCGCACTTCAGCGCAGCCCAAGGTGGTCAGCGCGTTGATGTCGGAGCGCGCCACGCGCGAGTGCAGCACGTCGCCAACGATGGCGACTGTCAGATTGCTGAAGTCTTTCTTGTAATGCCTTATGGTGTACATGTCCAGCAAACCCTGGGTCGGGTGGGCATGGCGACCGTCGCCCGCATTGATCACGTGTACGTGGGGTGCAACATGCTGCGCAATCAGGTGGGGCGCGCCGGACTCGCTGTGACGCACCACAAACAGGTCAGCTGCCATGGCGCTCAAATTGGAGATCGTGTCGAGCAGCGACTCGCCCTTGGACGCCGATGAACGCGCAATATCAAGGTTGATCACATCGGCTGACAGCCGTGTTGCCGCGATCTCGAAGGTCGTACGGGTACGCGTGGAGTTTTCAAAAAACAGGTTGAAAACGCTTTTGCCGCGTAGCAGGGGCACCTTCTTGACTTCGCGGTCGCTCACGCTCACAAAGTTGGCAGCGGTGTCCAGAATCTGCGTCAGCGTGGCCTTTGGCAGACCCTCGATGGACAGCAGATGAATCAGCTCGCCGTTTTTATTGAGTTGTGGATTTCGTCGGTACAACACGCTTTAAGCTCCTGACCCGTTAGGTGTATTTTTTTGCATCATCGCCCTTGCGCTACCTGTCCTGGACCTGAAAACTGAACTGCCCGTTCTCAAGACGAGCCAGCTCCAGACTCTGCGAGGCCGGCAAAGCCACGCGCGCCATTGCCAGATCGGCCTGCACCGGCAGCTCGCGTCCACCACGGTCGACCAGCACCACGAGCTTGACGCTGGCTGGCCGGCCATAGTCAAACAACTCATTGAGCACGGCACGCAGGGTCCGCCCGGTGTAGAGCACATCGTCAACGACCACCAGATGCGCGCCATTGACGTCAAAAGGCAGCCGGGTCTGGCCGCTGGAAGCCAGCCCACGCCTGGAAAAATCATCGCGGTGCATGGATGAAGACAACGTTCCGGCCTCGCCGGGCAGACCCAGATCAGTCTGCAGGCGCTGCGCCAGCCAGGCGCCGCCCGAGGCTACACCGACCAAAAAAGGCGCTTGTCTGTAAAGGCTGTCGTAGCTCGCGATCAGCTGCTGCATGCTTGTCAGCAGCTCACTGTAAAGCGCCTCGGCGTTCAGGGTTAGGCTGCTCATGGAAGACTCCTTAAAAACTGCTCCAGAATTATGCAGGCTGAAGCAGCGTCCGCATCCCGGGCGCCAGCGGCCAGCGCTTCCGTGGTGCTGTAGCGCTCGTCAACCTCGAACACCTGCAGGCCAAAGCGGCCGCGCAACTGCCGCGCGAACTTCAAGGCCCGCGCAGTATTTTCATGGCTTGCGCCATCTGGATGAAACGGAATACCGACCACCAGCGCGTCAGGCTGCCATTCCTTGAGCCTGCTTTCGACTGCGGCAAAGCGCGCGTCGCCCACAGCTGCAATGCTGGCCTGCGGCGTTGCTGTGCGTGTCAGGCTGTTGCCCGTCGCCACCCCGGTGCGTTTGAGACCGAAGTCGAAAGCCAGAAATGTTTGCAGGCCCTGGGCCGAAGATGGCATGGCCGCGAGGCTCATGCGTGCCCAGCCTCGGGAGACAACATCCAGCTTTGCAGGCCAAGCAGCAGCAGCGCTTTGTCGTAACGTTGCTCGAAGGGCGTATCAAAAATAAGTGCAGGATCAGCGGCAACTGTAAGCCAGCTGTTGTCAGAAATTTCAGACTCCAGCTGACCTTCGCCCCAGGACGAATAGCCCAGCGAGACAAAAATCCTGCGCGGCCCGGCACCCGTTGACAGTGCCTCCAGCACGTCCTTGGACGTGGTCATCTCCAGACCGCCAGGAATCGACATGGTTGAGGCATAGACCGACTCGCTGCCTGGCATCATGGATTCGTGCAGCACAAAGCCTCTTTCGGTCTGCACCGGACCGCCCTGAAAAACCGGCGCCTGCGTCAGATCTGTGCGGTGCAGGGGCAGCTCCACCTTGTCAAACAAATGCTTGAGCTTGATGTCGCTGGGTTTGTTGATGACCAAGCCCAGTGCGCCGCGCTCGCTGTGCTCGCACAAGTAAACCACACTTTTCGCGAAAGTCTCGTCATTCAGACCGGGCATGGCGATCAGAAAGTGGTGCGTAAAGTTGATCGGTGAGGAATCCAGAGGCATGTTTGAATTTTACGCGCACTGGCGCTGCACGCGCATGCCTTCCTATGGATTGAAACCTTTCGGGGCTGCAGGTCGCGGCACATCATCAGCTCCCAACGCAGTTTTTGCTTTGGCGTGCTTAGGTACCCTTAGGTACCATCAGGCCCATGCAAAAGAAATACCAGACCGGCCTGATGTGGTTCAGGCGCGATTTAAGGCTCCAGGACAACGCCGCGCTCCACCACGCACTGAAATCCTGTCGCCAGGTATTTTGTGTTTTTGTCTTTGACAGCGAAATTCTCGATGTGCTACCGACCGCGGACAGACGGGTCGAGTTCATTCGCGAGTCGCTGATTGAGCTTGACGCCGAGTTGCGCGCTATGGGCCAGTTGCACCGGATCAGCGACGCCGGACTGATCGTTGTGCACGCCAAAGCCAGAGATGCGCTGCCCCGGCTGGCCGGCCAGCTCAATGCGAACGCCGTTTTCTCCAACCACGACTATGAGCCACAGGCAGCCGCCCGTGACGCCGAGATCCAGGCAGGTCTTGAGATGGCCGGCATAGGATTTCACAGCTTCAAGGACCAGGTCATTTTTGAGCGTTCGGAGCTGCTGACTCTGGTCGGCAAGCCCTACAGCGTATTTACACCTTACAAGAATGCCTGGCTAAAAAAGGTTGACGACTTCTACCTCAAGCCTTATGCCGTGGACCCTTACGCGGGCGCGCTCGCAGAACGTCCCGTGGCGCACAAAGCAGGTGTTCCCGAACTTGAAGCCATAGGCTTCACGAAAACCAATCTGCACGCGCTGAAAATACCAACCGGCGCTTCTGGCGGTAAACGGCTTTTTGAGGACTTTCTGGAACGTATCCAGGACTACCAAAAAACGCGAGATTTCCCGGCCGTCAAAGGTCCGAGCTACCTGGGCGTACACCTGCGTTTTGGAACAGTTTCAATCCGCAGGCTTGCGGCGGCGGCCTGGGAGCAGCAAAAAATCGGCGACGACGGCGCGGCCATCTGGCTCAGTGAATTGATCTGGCGCGATTTTTATGCGCAGATTCTTAGCAATTTTCCGCATGTCACCCAAAAGGCTTTCAAGCCGGACTATGACTTGATCGACTGGGAGAAGGGCCAGAATGCCAAGGCCTTGTTCGAGGCATGGTGTGAAGGACGTACCGGTTATCCGCTGGTCGATGCGGCAATGGCGCAAATCAACCAGACGGGCTATATGCATAACCGGCTGCGCATGGTGGTCGCGAGTTTTCTGGTCAAGGATCTGGGTCTGGACTGGCGCTGGGGCGAAGCCTATTTCGCTGAAAAGCTCAACGATTTCGAGCTGGCGTCGAACAATGGCGGCTGGCAATGGGCAGCCAGCAGCGGCTGCGACGCACAGCCCTATTTCAGGATATTCAACCCAGTCAGTCAAAGTGAAAAGTTTGATGCCCAGGGGAAATTCATCCGCAAATACCTGCCGGCACTTGAAAAAATGAGCGCTAAAGCCTTGCACAGCCCGTGGCTGGCGACACCGATAGAGCTCGCTGCCGCAGGTGTGGAGCTGGGAAAAACCTATCCAAGACCCATCGTCAAGCACGATGAGGCCAGAGCTCTAACGCTGACGCGCTATGCGGTGGTCAAAAAAACGGCCTGACTACCAGCGCGAAAACCGGGATGCGATGGACTAAAAACCACGTATTCAGCATAAAAAAAGGGGCCTAGGCCCCTTTTTTTATCTCGTTACGCCTGACTCAGACCAGCACTTCTGCGTTGCAATAATGACGAACCAGGTTCATCAATTCGTCTTCTGAATACGGCTTGCCTAGGTAATGGTCTACGCCAAGCTCCTTGGCATGCTCACGGTGCTTCTCGGCAATACGCGAGGTGATCATGACAATTGGCAAATCCTTCAGCCGGGCGTCCGCCCTGATGTTGCGCGCCAGGTCAAAGCCATCCATACGCGGCATCTCGATGTCAGAAAGCACAACTGCTGGCCGCTCTTCCTGCAAGCGCTCCAGAGCCTGCAGGCCATCTGCTGCCATGGACACACGGTAACCCTCGCGTTGCAGCAGACGCTGGGTAACGCGCCGCACAGTAATGGAGTCGTCGACTACCAATATCAGTGGAATTATTGGCGCCGATGGCGTCAACGCAGCCTGTTGGGGTACTTCACTGACTTGCGCCCCGAGCATGTGCGGCTCGGCACTGTCTGCGCTCAGAGCACGCGCCTGTTCGCCATAAATCGATGCCAGGGCAACGGGGTTGTAAATCAGCACGACGGCACCGGACGCAAGAACCGACATGCCGGCCAGACCGGCCAAACGGGACAACTGCGGACCGAGATTTTTAACCACAACCTCCTGGTTGCCCAAGACCTCGTCCACATGCAGGGCGATACGCTGCGCCGCGCTGCGGAAAATAACGATAGGCGTTGTCTTGGTTTGTGTCTCGCTGGAGCGGCGGGATGCCTGAAGCAAGGCACCTGACCAGAAGAAAGGAATGCCTTCCCCTGCGACATCAAGAACACCTGTGTTGTAGGCTTGCTGCAATTCTTTCGCCGAGGCACGACGCACGGTTTCCACCACGTTGGCAGGAACACCCACCGTCAAATTACCCGCCCGCACCATCACCACCTGCGTAACTGCAGTTGTCAGGGGCAACACGAGTTTGAAGCGGGTTCCCTTGCCTGCGACTGTAGTGGTCTCAATCCTGCCGCCAACGCCGTTGACTTCTGAGCGCACTACATCCATGCCGATGCCTCGACCAGCCAGCTCGGTTACCTGAGATGCAGTAGAAAAACCGGGCATGAAAATCAGATTGGCGGCTTCCTGGTCGTCCATGGGCTGATCGACGGCCAATACCCCAAGCGCCATGGCTTTTTCACGAATGCGCTTGAGATCAAGCCCGGCGCCGTCATCGCTGAACTCCACAGAGACGTCGTTGCCTTCCTGGCGCAGGTGCACGGTGATCAGCCCAATCGGGTCCTTGCCGGCAAGGGTCCGTGCCTCGGGGCTTTCGATGCCGTGCGCCACACAGTTACGCAGCAAATGCTCGAATGCCGGCGTCATGCGGTCCAACATGCCGCGGTCCATCTCTATGGTGCCGCCCAGCAGATCAAGCCGCACCTGATTTCCTGTTTCCTTGGAGGCCTGCCTGACAACCCGGTAGAGACGGTCAGAAATGCCCTCGAACTCCACCATGCGCGTACGCAGCAAGTCGCGTTGCAACTCGCGTGTCTGGCGGGCCTGGGCAATCAAATCGTCCTCGGTCGCCTCGACTGTACGCTGCAAGGTGCGCTGCACGGTCGCCACGTCATTGACCGACTCCGCCATCATGCGGGTCAGTTCCTGCACGCGGGTAAAACGGTCAAACTCAAGTGGGTCAAAGCCAGCCTGAAGCTCCTTGGCCTGCGCCAGACGCGATTGCATCTGGGTTTCAGCCTGCAGCTCGATGTCGCGCAGTTGCAGGCGAAGTCGGTTCAAGTTGCCGTTCATGTCGAGGAGTGAGCCGCGCAACTGGCCAAGCTCCACTTCCAGACGTGAACGGGTGATCATGACCTCGCCGGCCTGGTTGACCATGCGATCGAGCAGCTGTGAACGCACCCGGATGGATGCCGATGCAGCTTGCCGCAAGGGCTGCATGGCCATGGCCTGAGGCGCAGGAACCATTATTTTTCCGACTGCAGGCGTGCTTGCAGCCACTGGCGTTGCGGCATCGGTAGTCGCGGAAATGACCGGCTTGACGACATCCTGGGCAACCGGCAACGACGGCATCTGGCTGGCCACAGAGCCGGTTGCCAGGGCCTCGTCCACCGTTGCAGCACCCCCTTGACGCAAATGCTCCAGCGTGTGCTGCATCGCGTCAAAGCGGGTCAACAGGGGGTCAAAATCCTGCGCCGTCGCCCCTTCAGATCCAAGAAACTCAATTTCGGATTCAATCCTGTGCGCCATCTCTCCAAGGCGCAAAGCACCGGCCAGACGCGCGCTGCCTTTGAGGGTATGCAAGGCACGCAGAACCTCCATGCGTGCGCCCTGATTTTCAGGTCTTGCCGACCATTGCCGCAAGGCCCCTCCCAGCTGGGGCATAAGCTCTGACGCTTCTTCGTCAAAGATGGGAAATAGGTCCGGATCAATCGCATCCTGTGCATCTATCTCGTCATCGGCGTCGCTGGAAAATATTTCAGCAGCCCGATAGGCAGGAGCCGCAAACACCGGGGCAACGGGCGCCACCGGTACGCCTTTAGCAATGCCATTCGGCGCAGCCGCTAACGGTGGTGTGACATTCCTGTCCGCGTCTTCGACCGGCAACACAGACATCGCCTCGAAAAATTCAAGATCCCTGAGCCGTTCGAGCAGCCCATCAGCAGGCGACTTCAGAAAGCCCGCAGCAAACTGATGCAGGAGGCGCCGTATATCGTCAGCAGTTTCAACAAATAGTCCAGCGTAGGCAGTTGCCGCGCTCTGGCTGTAATGCGCATGAGACTGCTGCAAAGCGTACTCGAACGCGCGGGCAACCTCGGACAAGGCGTCAAAGCCGACGGTCGCAGAACTGCCGGCCAGCGAATGGGCCAGTGCGATCGTGGAGTCGCCAATCGGTTCGTGAAGCTCAATGGCCCACTCGGAAACTTCAGTCACAAGACGGCGAGACCATTCATCAGCTTCATTGAGATACACGTTGTAAAGCGGAATGCCTATGCGCAAACCGCCAATCACTTTGACCTGATCGTCTATGCCGGCCCCAGAAGAAGTACCAAGCTCTGGATTGGCGGACAAACTGGTGACATCGGTTGGTGAGGCAATCTCGGGCTCCTCCAAAAACTGGGCCTCGAAGTCAGCCGCCGACATGGTTGTCATTTCAACGCTGTCAGGGACGGCATCCGCCAGCATGGCAGGATCAGGAACATCGACTTCATCAAGTTCAACGGACGGCTCTGGAGCGTCCATGCTTTCAAAAGCTGGGAGCGTCGGTTCAAGCGATGGCGCAGCGGATAAGCCGGACAAGGCTGCAACGCTTTCAAAATCTATACCGCGTATTTCCATCGGTTCCGCTGCTGGTGCCGGTGCAGCAAGCGTATCGACGGCGAAAAATTCATTCAGATCCAGCGACAGTTCAACGACCGCCTGTACTGACTCGCCCGTCTCGGCAAGCACCACAAGCGCATCCAGGTCGGTCGCAGCCGGCTCAAACCTGACCGCGTCCAATACGGCTTCACCAACGGGCACAGGCAAAATCAGAGGAATCAAACGCCCATCGGTGCGCATGGCGTCGGCACTGATGCGAAAAGCCGAAGCGCTCCACGCGCCGTCCTGATTAGATGCAATATCTTCAATCCAGGCCGCAAATCCCCGCAAGGCGTCAGCCGACAAGGTCATCAGTTCCTCGCTCGCCGGTTTCTGGTCAGCCAGCCAGCTGTTGAACAGCTGCTCCACCGACCAGGCGGCCTCGCCAAATTCATTGAGTCCGACCATGCGCGAACTGCCCTTGAGCGTATGGAACACGCGGCGCAGAATTGTCAGCTGACTGATGTCAGCTGGATCACTTGCAAGAGCCAAGATCGCTTCCTGGCCATTACCGGCAACTTCTCGTGCCTCCTCCAGAAAAATATCACGCAGGTCGTCTTCTTCAAATTCCAGCATTTCAGTCGCGCTGGCAGCAGCTACAACGGGCACGACAGCAGAGACCAGGATGCTCAAGGTGCTGGCAGACGCCTCCGGGTTATGAGACACGGCGACTGAAGCATCATGGACAGTCTTGGCGAGTTCAGATTGCCCTGCAAGCGCAGCTTGCGCGGCCAAGGCATCGAGCTTGCCCGTCAGGTCTTGCTGTGAACTGCCGGCGCTTGCGTCCTGCGCCAATGAAATTAGTTCTTCAGCCACAATACCGCCGCTGGTGCTTGCTCCTGCCACGGCATGACTTGGCTTTTGCGTGCGACCCATCAGCGGCCTGAGCTCGCCCTTGACATCGTCGTAGACGAAAAGCTTCTTCGCCAGCACCGGCTGGTAATTGAGCATGTCAATCAGGAAGCTCAGGGCGCCCAAATTATTTCCGAGCTGGTCAAATGTTCCTGCAGCCCGGGCCAGTTGCTCATCAACCTCGGTCACCAGCATTTGTTCGACCGTATCGCGCATGCGCAATACCGCTTGAGATGCTTGATCGAGGCCCAATACCGACAACACACCGCGCATCTGCGACAGCTGGCTCGGCACGTCGCCCAAAGCTGACTTGTCTTGAGGGTTACGGAAAAACAGATCCAGAGACTTTTCAAGCTCGCCAAGTGACAGCCTTAGTTCACCGACAACACTGCCCATGGTTTGCTTGTCGCTGACACGCCGGTAGAGCTCTTCCATCCACGGCTCCAGCGGCTGCGGCTGTCCGCCAATCCTCACACCTTCGAGACGGTCGGCGAGGCGCTTTGTACGCGCTGCCAATTGCGGGTCATTGGGGTCAAGGTCGTCAAACACGGCTTCCAGATACAGCACCGAGGTGGCGACTTCCATCGCCAGCTCTATCGCAGGTGGCTGGCCTGAGCGCACCGTCATGTCAATTGCCCGGGAAAGCGCCAGGGCCAGCGGCTCACTTTGCGGGTGCAGCTTCACAAGGGAATCGGAGACCAGACTGAATTGGTCCACAACCAGCTTGAACTTGTTCGCATCACCGGCTGACAAGGAGGACCAGGTTTCCTTGGCCGAAACAATCCGCTTACGCGCCTGCGCCAGCAAAGCAGGGTCAAACCGGCCAAACTGCGCCGCGTGGTAATCGACCGGCTTGTAGCGCGCAAGGCCATAAGCGGCGCGCACAGCAAACAGCACCGGTGTATCAACCGGACTCGCTGAAGCGGCCTGAGAGCAAAAGAAAAGCAGGTCCTGCGCCAATCTCTCGGAAATACTGGTGTCGCCTTTGCTCAGCGTCGCATATTGCAAAAGAATGCGGGAAGCCGCGCGTCGCACGTAGAGATCGGACGCGATCAAATCGTGTGCCAGCGCCTCAAAGTAGGCCGCCACAATTTTCCAGAAGATGCGCGGCTGTCGGTCCGTCTGCCTGGCTGCAAAACCGAGCGTTAAATCCCGCAGCGTCTGCGCAGCAGGCTGGGCCTTGCCCTTCATGATCTGAAGCACCGAGTGGTCGAGCGCAGTACGAGCGCTGTCACCGTAATTTTGTGGTGCGACCGTCAACGCCAGCTCCGGATCAAGCCAGCGCCACTCGGAGATCCAGAGGTCAGCTGGATGTATGCGATCGGCACGCACCAGTTCCTGCACTTCACGATATTGTGGAAACAAGGAAACTGCAGAAACAGGCTTGCCAGCCAACACACCTTCAAGATATTCTGTCAGCGCAAAGCTGGCGCTTTCAATCTTGGCCGCAGCGTCCTGGCTGCACTGCTCGGGTTGCTGCACAAACTTTTGTACCGCAGCCTCCATGGCACGCAATACCAGCGCCGGAGCGGTCAGTCCAACCATCTCGAGCGCGCCCACTGCCTGGTGTAGCTGCTGCCGGGCAATGCGCAGTTGACTTGCGTCCAGCGCCGCAAGATCGGAGCCTCTGGCTGCTTCGGCGTCACGGACAAAGCGTTTGAGCGCTTTGGCCGCACCTTCCAGCGATTTACGGAGTTCGTCCAGAACCCAGGCTAGGGGTCCAAGATCGTTGACAGCGATATCGGGGTCGGCGGCTGTTGTGTTCTGAGCGTTGAATTGCATAGGTAACAGACCGGTTCAAATAACGGAATTCACAATCAGGCGCGAAAACAGGGCTTGTCAGGCGATCTTGAATCGAGACACCGACTGGCGAAGCTCTTCAGCCATACGCGAAAGATCACGCACCTGCTGAGCGGTGGAGCGCGTTCCCTCTCCGGTCTGCTCTGTCACTGCGAAAATGTGTTGGATATTGCCCGCAACAACGTTGGCAGACTCGGCTTCCCTGGATGCAGAATTGGAAATCTGCTCAATCAGATCCGCCAGGCGGCGCGACACAAGGTCAATTTCCGACAGTGCCGTACCGGCGTTGTCTGACAGCTTGGCACCTTCCACCACACCCTGCGTGGAGCGCTCCATAGCGGCAACAGCGTCCTGGGTATCGGTCTGAATGGCCTTCACGAGCGCCGAAATCTGACGCGTCGCATCAGCCGAGCGCTCAGCCAGTCGCTGCACCTCTTCAGCCACCACAGAGAACCCTCGGCCGGCCTCACCGGCAGAAGCGGCCTGAATGGCGGCGTTGAGCGCCAGCACGTTGGTCTGCTCGGTAATGTCGGAAATCAGCTCAGTGATCTCGCCAATTTCCTGCGAAGACTCGCCCAGGCGTTTGATCCGCTTGGAAGT
This sequence comes from Comamonadaceae bacterium, assembly GCA_947443645.1. Classification (GTDB taxonomy): domain Bacteria; phylum Pseudomonadota; class Gammaproteobacteria; order Burkholderiales; family Burkholderiaceae_C; genus Polaromonas. The sequence goes on from CANEXF010000009.1 coordinate 76,797, forward strand.
TTCCTGAATTTGATCGCGAATCGAGTTCATACCGCCAATGGCGTTCTGCACAGCTTGCAGGCCAGACTCGGCGGCCGTTAGCGATTGCCGCGCCACTTGGGAAGATTCCTGCGCCTGCGCCGACACCGCATTGATTCGTGACGCCATATCCAGCACCGACTGACCGGTTTCACGAATTTCGCGCAATTGTTCCGTTGATGCCGCAAGCAATTCGGTCGACGTACTTTCAACTTGAGCTGTCGTCTGGGCAACCCTGGTCGCCGTGTTCTGCACGTTGCCCACCAGCTGACGCAGTTCTTCAACCGTGTAATTCACCGAGTCGGCAATGGCGCCGGTAATGTCTTCGGTCACCGTGGCTTCCTGGGTCAAATCACCCTCAGCTACCGTCTGCAACTCGTTCATCAAACGCAAAATAGCGGCCTGATTGGCGTCATTGACGCGTTTGGCATCCCGCTCCTGGCCGCGGGCCTCAAGCTGCTGCTTTTCTGCAAGGCTTTGCCGCTGGCGGCTGTCCTGCAACTGAATTCGGGCAATGCCCACGGCGCAGGTCAAACCAAACAATGCAGCAATAATCAGCGCCGCGACGGACCCGGCACTCAAACCCGACCGGGACGACAGCTTGCCTTGCAAGTCCTCCAGCCCGCGGCGCAGTGGCTCGCTGTCGGCAATGATGGAGGCTTGTGCTTCGCGGGCTGACACCAGACCCTGCAGATTGCCCAAAATGGCACCCGCCTGAACCCGGGTTTGCTCATAAAGCGCCATCAGCGCTTCAAGCCGCTCGCGGGTCTGCGGGTCTTTGGAACTCGCAAGCCGCAACTCCGAGCTGCCGTCCTGAAGGCCCTGTGCAATTTCCTTGAACGAATTCAAATCCTTACCGAGCAAAAATACGGCCTCTGGGCTCACGCCTTCCATGGTCAGGAATTCATTGGCTGATTTACCAATCCGCTGCGTCAACATCACCAGTTGACCAGCGGCAGAAATCTCGGCCGCCGCAGCATTTTGCTGAAGCTTCAGTGAAGACACCGTTTCGGCGATTTCCAGCAGGTCAGAAGACTGGCGGTTAATGGTTCGCAGCGCGTTGCCCACCTGGGTCAGAATGTTCTGCTGCCCCATCACGGTCGCGGCGTTTTTCTCGGCGCGCTCCATCAAGGGGGTGACTTTTTCCACGTCAGGCAGAAGCTCCTGGTTTACCGCAGCAAGGCGCAAGCTGGGTTCGCCTGATTTCAGGCCGCGTATGGTTTTAGCCAGCACATCGGAACTTTCACGCACATCGGGAAAGGCCTTGGCGCTGCCCACCAGCGCCTGCGATACAGACTTGGCCAAACGCTGCGACTGCATCAAGGACTGACCGGTTGCAGCCACCTGCTGGGCCACTGTATCGGCTTGGGTCAGGGCGCGGTAGGCCACTACCGCCAAAACCAGCACCGACATACCGAGCAAGATCAACAACGTCCGCTGGTGCTTGGCAATTGTGCCCTTGCCCAAAATCGGCAAGGTCAACTGGTCTTGGGTCTCAATCACCATGGCCTCTTCCGAGGCCACCAAACGACTCGCTTCAAAGCCGCCCTCATCAGACTCAGATGGCGCACCAAGGTCGGGATGATTCGCTGCGCGATCCAGGCCCGAAAATGGATCGGCAGGAGAGCCTACCGAAGCCATGTCCATGCTGTCCTCCGGCTGGGGGGACTTCGAGTTGAACAGGTTCTGGATTCTTTTTGTAACAGACATGGTGAGCCTTCCGGAGAAAACGTTACGCGCTAGGCGCCGATAGTCAAAAAATGGGCTTGCTGAGCCAACAACTGCAGGTTGATTTCCTGCCAGGCTTGGCCGTTTTGGTCTATGTAGCGATGACCAAAAAACACCGGCGCGTCGGAGGGCCTTTCAGAAAAATCACTGAAGGCCTGCTGATTGCGCAGACCAGCCAGCCGGTCAATCAGCAAAGCACAGTTGACGTCCAGCGCGCTGTTGAGCGCGACCAGGCTGGACTCCTTGCGGGCCAACTCGGTCTTGGGTGTTATCGCTTGCCCGGTGACATAACTGGCGAGGTCAACCACGCCATACAGTCCACCTCGCAAATTGGCCACACCCAAAAACCAGCTCTGTGTATAGGGGACGGCTTGCATTGCGCCCCAGGGGAAAATCTCACCAGCTTGGGCCATGGGAAACAGGTAGTTCTTGCCACCAGCCTCAACGGCCAGCCATGAGGGCGCCACCCCCTGGGTTCGTGCAAGCTGCAACCTGTCGGCCAAACGGCTCTGCAAATCTCTGAGGGCTTGTCTATTCGCCATATGTTGGTTCGAGAGCCCGCTTTAGCCGAGAGCTTTGATCTTCGCCATCAATTCATCTGAATCCACCGGCTTGGTGATGTAGTCACGCGCGCCCTGCCGCATACCCCAAACACGGTCTGTTTCCTGATTCTTGCTAGTGCACATGATGATGGGGATGTCGGAGTAAAGCGGATCACGCGTAATCGCGCGTGTCAGCTGAAAGCCATTTTGACCGGGCATCACCACGTCCATCAAAATAAGCTCGGGTTTTTCCTCTGCCAATCGACGAAAGGCATCCTCCGCGTTCTCAGCGGTCTTCACGGTGAAGCCAAGCTTGACCATCAGGTCGGTCAGATGCATCAACTCGGTTTTCGAATCATCGACCACCAGAACTTTTTTAATCGCCATTACGCTACTCCTTGATTTGTGTTGCCCAGCGCCTGAACAGTTTGAAGCAGCTGGTCTTTGGTAAAAGGCTTGGTCAGGTAGTCTTGAGAGCCCACCATACGCCCCCTGGCCTTGTCGAAGACGCCATCCTTGGAGGACAGCATCACGATGGGAACGTTTGAAAAACGGGGGTTGCGTTTGATGATGGCGCAGGTCTGGTAGCCATCGAGCCTGGGCATCAGGATGTCGCAAAAAATCAGGTCGGGCTGGTAGTCATTGACCTTGGCCAAAGCATCAAACCCGTCGTCGGCCAGAAGCACATCGTGGCCGCCCTGCTTTAAAAAAATCTCGGCGCTGCGCCGAATAGTGTTGCTGTCATCGATAACCAGGACCTTAAGTCCCGAAGAGGTAATACTCACTGACTTCACTCCCTATAGGAAAGTTAGTATTTGCACACTAACTTTCCGTTATTTCGATGACCTAAATGTATCAAATTGTTTAAATTTGAACCATCTCGAAGTCTTCCTTTCGAGCCCCACATTCAGGGCAGGTCCAGTTCATCGGAACCTGCGCCCAAGGCGTGCCGGCTGCTATGCCATGCTCTGGCGCACCGGTTGTCTCGTCATAAATCCACCCACAAATCAAACACATCCAGGTCATTGTTTCGGTCTCAGCTTAAGTCGCCTTCAAATAGAATGCAACAGTTGTATCGAGGCAGCGTTGCTTATTCGCTTACAAGGCAAAATTGCAACCTTATGGCAAACACCACCTCTCCTGTAATAGACAGTCGCCAAATATTAGCCGATCCGAGCGACAGCTCTCCAGCTTGCGTGATGACCTTTAACGCCAATGATCCCAGTGGTGCGGGCGGTCTCACGGCCGACGTCACAGCCATCGCATCAGCGGGTGCTCATGCACTGGCCATCGTCACAGGCGCCTACGTCAGGGACACCACGGAAATTTTCAATCATTTTTCGATGGATGAGGAATCCGTCACGGAACAAGCCAGAACTGCACTTGAGGACGTACCAGCCGGCGCAATTAAGGTAGGGTTTGTCGGCAGCCCTGAAAACATCAGCGCAATTGCCGAGATCGCATCAGACTACGCGGACGTTCCGCTGGTTGCCTACATGCCCAATCTGTCGTGGTGGCAGGACAGCGAAATCGACAGCTACCTTGACGCTTTTCGCGAACTGATGCTGCCGCAGACCACACTGCTCGTTGGCAACCACAGCAGCCTGTGGCGCTGGCTGCTACCGGACTGGTCAGGTGAGCGCAACCCTTCCGCCAAGGACATAGCCAAAGCGGCCGCTGAACTGGGCGTGCCCTACACGCTGGTCACCGGCATCCCTTTGCCTGATCAGTTCATTGACAACGTACTGGCCACGCCGCAAGCTGTGTTGTACAGTGAAAAATTCGAACGCTTCGAAGCCATTTTCGCAGGCGCAGGTGACACCCTGACGGCCGCGCTCGCAGCATTGCTTGCCAATGGGCACGACCTGCAGGCCGCCACGGCAGAAGCCCTGACTTATCTGGACCACAGCCTTGACGCCGGCTTTCACCCCGGCATGGGCCATATCGTGCCGGATCGCCTGTTCTGGGCGCAGGCCGATGTCGACGATGAAGATACCGATATTGAAGACAATGCACCAGGCGACGACGCCGCATTGACTCCCTTGCCTTTTTTTGATTTGCCGCCCCCCAATGGAACAACAAAACACTAAGCCCATCACCAACGATCAGTCACGCAACCAGGCACTGTTTGAACGCGCCAAAAAGCTGATCCCTGGCGGGGTGAATTCCCCGGTTCGCGCCTTCAAGGCGGTGGGCGGTACACCGCGTTTCGTGCAGCGCGCCAAAGGCGCGTACTTCTGGGATGCCGACGGCCAGCGCTACATCGATTACATAGGCTCCTGGGGCCCCATGATCCTCGGTCATGGTCACCCGGCCGTTCTGGAGTCCGTCCAGCAGGCCATGCAGGAAGGCTTTTCCTTCGGTGCGCCGACCGAACGCGAGGTTGAGCTGGCCGAGGAAATCGTGCGGCTGGTGCCATCGATTGAAATGGTGCGGCTGGTGAGCTCAGGCACGGAAGCCGCCATGAGCGCCCTGCGCCTGGCCCGCGGCGCAACCGGGCGCAGCAAGATCATCAAGTTCGAAGGCTGCTACCACGGCCATGCCGACGCGCTGCTGGTCAAGGCCGGCTCTGGCCTGGCAACCTTCGGCAACCCGACCAGCGCAGGCGTGCCGCCCGAGGTGGTGCAGCACACCCTGGTAATTGAATACAACAATTTATTACAGCTTGAAGAGGCTTTTTCACTTCACGGCAGCAGCACTGCCTGCCTGATGATGGAGCCTATTTGTGGAAATATGAATTTTGTGCGCGCCAGCGTGCCTTTCATGAAGCGCTGCCGCGAACTCTGCACGCAATACGGCGTACTGCTGATATTTGACGAAGTCATGACCGGCTTTCGGGTCGCGCTGGGCGGCGCGCAAAGCGTCTACGCCAAAAGCATTCCAGGCTTCAAGCCAGACATGACCGTGCTCGGCAAGGTGATTGGCGGCGGCATGCCGCTGGCGGCTTTTGGCGGTACACGCGAGGTGATGGAGCAGCTGGCCCCGATGGGGCCGGTCTACCAGGCCGGCACGCTGTCCGGCAACCCGGTGGCTACCGCCTGTGGCCTGGCAACCCTGCGCGAGGTTCAAAAGCCCGGCTTTTACGAAGCCCTTGGCGAGCGTACCCGCAGCCTGGTCTCAGGCCTGACCGCCGCAGCGACCCAGGCCGGCGTGCCGTTTTGTGGTGATAGCGAAGGCGGCATGTTTGGTTTTTTCCTGATGCCCGAGTTGCCGCAAAACTACGCCAAGGTCATGACGACGGACAGCCCGGCGTTCAACCGCTTTTTCCACGCCATGCTGGACCAGGGCATCTACTACGCGCCCGCCTTGTACGAAGCCGGCTTTGTCAGCGCAGCGCACAGCGCGGCAGACATTGAAGCCACGGTAGCGGCTGCAAGCCGGTTCTTCGCGCAGCGCTGAGCCATATTTCTGTAGTCTTTTAAGCCTTTAGCGCTCTGGATACGGGCGCGGGCAGCTATTTATTTTGTAGCTGATTGCCCTTTGCTGCCAGGCCGGGCTTCGCCTTGGGTTTTTAAACCCTTGGAGAGGAGCCGAGAAGCACAGGGCCAGACGGATCGGGGCTGGAACTTGTCTGAGCGCAGCGAGTTGTTCCAGACCCCGGCTGGACCGAGCATCGCAGGGTGCCCCGAAGGGGACGACGAACAGGGTCGCCTTTTCTTTGGTTACTTTCTTTTGGCGAAGCAAAAGAAAGTGACTAGCCGCCGGGCTACCCCGGCTTGGCAGCAAAGGGCAATCCGCTACAAAATAAATAGCTGCCCGCGCCCGCCACCATTAGCCAAAAATCACTTTCAATGCCTGAAGTGCCTGACGCCAGACAACACCATCACGACACCGCGCTCGTTGGCCGCAGCGATCACTTCCTCGTCGCGCATGCTGCCACCCGGCTGAATCACGCAGCTCGCGCCGGCATCGACCACGACGTCCAGGCCATCGCGGAAGGGAAAGAAAGCGTCGCTTGCCACGGCTGAGCCATCCAGCGTCAAACCGGCATTTGCGGCCTTGATGGAGGCAATGCGGGCCGAATCGATGCGGCTCATCTGGCCTGCGCCCACGCCCAGCGTCATGCCGCCCGAGCAGAAGACGATGGCATTGGACTTGACGTATTTGGCGACTTTCCAGGCAAAGAGCAGATCTTGCAACTGCTCGGGCGTAGGCCGCAGCTTGCTGACGATTTTCAGATCGGCCAGCGCCAGTTCATGGTTGTCGGCGGTCTGCATCAGCAGGCCTGAGCCCACGCGCTTGAGGTCCACCGCGTTGCGACCCTGCTTCCAGGCGGTATCGCCGCCTGGCGGAAGATCAATCTGCAAAATCCGCACATTGACCTTGGACTTGAACACTTCAAGCGCTTCTGGCGTGAACGCAGGCGCCATCAGGACTTCCACAAACTGCTTGGAAATTTGTAGCGCAGCGCGCTCGTCCAGCGGGCAGTTCAGCGCAATAATGCCGCCAAAAGCAGAGGTTGGATCGGTCTTGAAGGCCTTGCTGTATGCCTCCAGCGCATCAGTGCCTACCGCCACGCCGCAAGGGTTGGCGTGCTTGACGATCACGCAGGCGGCTTCAGAAAAGCTCTTGACGCATTCCCAGGCGGCGTCAGCATCGGCGATGTTGTTGTACGACAGTTCCTTGCCCTGCAACTGCTTGGCTGTGACCAGCGAGCCAGGCGCGGGGTTCAGATCGCGGTACAGCGCCGCTTGCTGGTGCGAGTTCTCGCCATAGCGCAAATCCTGAACCTTGATGAAGCGGCCATTGGCCTGGCCCGAAAACAGCGCATGGCTGCCATCGGGCTCGATGCTGGACAGGTAATCACTGATGGCGCCGTCGTACTGGCTGATGCGGTTGAATGCCGCGACCGACAGCGCGAATTTGGTCTTGTCTGTGAGCTTGCCGTCGGCCGTCAACTCTGCCAGAACGCCAGCGTATTGCGACGCGTCGGTCAGCACGCCGACGTCTTTCCAGTTCTTGGCGGCAGAGCGCACCATGGCCGGCCCGCCTATGTCTATGTTCTCAATCGCGTCTTCCAGCGTGCAGCCGGGCTTGGCCACGGTCGCTTCAAACGGGTAGAGATTGACCACCAGCAGGTCAATGGTGTCGATCTGGTGCGCCTTCAGGGCCGCCATGTGCTCGGGCAGGTCACGCCTGGCCAGCAGGCCGCCGTGGACCTTGGGGTGCAGGGTTTTGACCCGGCCGTCCAGCATTTCAGGAAAGCCGGTGAGCTCGGCCACTTCGGTCACGGGCAGGCCGGCGTCAGCCAGTAGTTTGGCCGTGCCGCCGGTGGACAGCAGCTTGATGCCCAGCGCATGCAGGGCTTGCGCAAATTCAAGAATGCCGGTTTTGTCGGATACGGATATCAATGCGTTCATGGTTCTCTTTTGATTTTGAATTTGAATTTTTGCAATTCAGTTTGAGGGCTACTGAAGGCGCGTTCCAGACGCCAGCCAGTGGCCTTACTTGATGAGCTTGTGCTCGACCAGCTTCTTGCGCAGGGTGTTGCGGTTCAGGCCCAGCCATTCGGCGGCGCGCGACTGGTTTTGCTCGGCGTGCTGCATCACCACTTCCAGCAAGGGCCTTTCAACAGCGTTCACCATCATGTCGTACATGCCGTCGGGCTCGGTGCCGCGCAAGTCCTTGAAATAACCTTCCAGGCTGGTGCGTATGCACTCTTCTATGTGTTTTTTGCTCATGCAGCAGCTTCCTCTTGTTTCTTATCTTTGTTGAGCCCGGCTTGCGCCGCCTCTGGCCCATGCTTGTTGCTGGCGACTGCCGGAATCCGGTCCATCTGTTCGCCCAAAGCGTCAAAAAAATCAGCCACAGCCGCAAGCTGCGCCTGGCAGTCCTGCAGCAGATTCATTTGCGCGCGAAACGCCTCGCCCCCCGGCAAAGACTTGAGATACCAGCCAATGTGTTTGCGCGCGCTGCGCACACCCGTGAACTCGCCATACAGCGTGTAATGGTCCAGCAGGTGATCCAGCAGCAGGCGTTTGACTTCGGCCAGCAAAGGCGGCGCAAGATGCGTACCGGTGGCCATGAAATGCGCGATCTCGCGAAAAATCCAGGGCCGGCCCTGCGCCGCCCGGCCAATCATCAGCGCGTCTGCGCCGGTGTAGGCAAGCACTGCACAGGCTTTTTCCGGACTGTCGATATCCCCATTGGCGACCACCGGAATACGCAGGGCGGCCTTCACTTCGGCGACCGTGTCGTACTCTGCCCATCCCTTGTAGCCCTGCTCGCGCGTGCGGCCATGCACTGTGATCATCTGCACGCCGGCCGATTCAAAGGCACGCGCCAGCACCAGCGCGTTCTTGTGACTCTGGCACCAGCCGGTGCGCATCTTGAGCGTGACAGGCACCTGGCGCGGCGCGCAGGCGGCGACCACGGCCTCGACAATCTGCAGCGCCAGCGTTTCGTCCTGCATCAGCGCCGAGCCGGCCCATTTGTTGCAGACCTTCTTGGCCGGGCAGCCCATGTTGATGTCAATGATCTGAGCGCCCCGGTCTATGTTGTAGGCGGCGGCATCGGCCATCATCTGCGCGTCGGTGCCGGCGATCTGCACCGCAATCGGTGCGGCCTCACCTTCGTGGTTGGCGCGGCGCGAGGTTTTCAGGCTGTCCCACAGATCGCGCCTGGACGTCACCATCTCGCTGACGGCGTAACCGGCGCCCAGCTTTTTGCAAAGCATGCGAAACGGCCGGTCCGTCACACCAGCCATGGGCGCGACAAACAGATTGTTCGCCAAGGCGTAAGGGCCGATATTCATGGAGTTGGGGAGGGTCTGGCTGCCGGAAATGAGAACGCGAAAGGAATGCGATTGTAGCTGCCTAAAATTTCAGCAATTGAAAAGCGCCCACGGTACTTACCCGCTGATTTGTAAGCGTCCATTGCAATCGGGCCGACACATGCCGCTGCCTATACTCGGGCTGTCATGGACGAGTGGATCAACCCCCTGCTAAAACTGCTGGCCCTGCCCGAATACGGCCTGAGCACGGTATTTTTGGTGTCCTTCATCTCGGCCACCTTGCTGCCCATGGGCTCGGAGCCGGTGGTGTTTGGCCTGGTCAAGCTCAACCCCGCGATGTTCTGGCCCGCCGTGCTGGTGGCCACGGCCGGCAACACACTGGGCGGCGCGCTCGACTGGTGGATGGGCATGAGCGCACACAAAGTGACAGAAAAAATTGCTGAAAAACGCCATCGCTCGCCGCACCACAGCCGCGCGGCAATCTGGCTTGAAAAGCTCGGCCCCAAAGCCTGTCTGCTGGCCTGGCTGCCAATGGTCGGAGACCCGCTCTGCGCCGTGGCCGGCTGGCTCAAGCTGCCGTTTTGGCCCTGTCTGTTCTATATGGCCATAGGCAAATTCTTGCGCTACTTCATGATGACGGGCAGCCTGATCTGGGCCTTCCCGGGCGTGCTGGGCGGCGTTTGAATTAAAAGCGCTCGTGCGGCAGCAGGTAGCGCCACTGGCCAGGCTGCAAGTTGCTCAGGGGCAGGCGGCCAATTCTTATGCGTTTCATGGCCTGAACGCTGAGTCCAACGCACTCACAGAAATAGGCAATCTGACCGGGCCGCTCGCCTTTGAGCGCAAAGCGCAGGCGGTTCTCACTTTGCCAGCTGACCTTGGCTGGCGGCAGCAGCGCGCCATTGAAGGTAAAGCCGTGGTCGATGCGGTTCAGGCGCTCCAGCCCGCCGGGCTTGATCTCGCCTGCGACCTCAACCACCACCTCGTGCTCCAGCACCGCAGCGTCTTCGCGCAGCTTGCGCGCCACGCGCCAGTCACCGGTGAAGACCACCAGGCCGCTGGCCGGCGTGGCCAGCGGTGTCACCAGCTCGGACGCAGAGAAATGCTTTTTAAGTGGCCGGATGCCGGAGCGGTCATCTGGCGACTGCGTGGCGAGCGACAGCAACTGAGCCACCGCCATGCCAGCCTCGCCAGACCTGGCGGGGGGTGCACGCGGGTCTGGCGCAGCGGAAAAATCGGCCAGGTAGCCTGCGGGTTTGTGCAGCAGCAACGTGACCGGCGTCAGGCCCAGCAGGCTGGCATCCTCTTCAAGCACAATGCGCTGGTCCTGCACCCGAAATTGCGGCTCTTCCACCACCACGCCATCAACAGTGACCCAGCCACCTTCAATGTACTGCTCGGCCTCACGGCGTGAGCAGTTGAGCATCTCGGCCAGGCGTTTGGCCAGGCGTACGGGTTCGGTCATATCGGTGTGCATCTTCAAAAGTCAACTGGAATGCCAGCTCATTGCTACAAAACAAGTAGCTGCCAGCGCCCGTCTTTATGGGCTCACAGCACAAAAACACATCAGGCCCGGGGCCATCAGGAGCTGAACAGAAAGTTCATCACGTCGCCATCCTTGACGACATAGTCCTTGCCTTCGCTGCGCATCTTGCCGGCATCCTTGGCGCCCTGCTCACCTTTGTAAGTGATGAAGTCGTCAAAGGCAATGGTCTGGGCGCGGATGTAGCCCTTTTCGAAGTCGGTGTGGATCACGCCTGCGGCCTGCGGGCCGGTGTCGCCGACGTGAATGGTCCAGGCGCGCACTTCCTTGACGCCGGCCGTGAAGTAGGTCTGCAAGCCAAGCAGCTTGTAGGCCGCGACGATCAGCCGGTTCAGGCCGGGCTCGTCCTGGCCAATCTCGGCCAGGAACATCCTCTTGTCATCTTCCTCCATGTCGGCCATCTCGGCCTCCATCTTGGCGCAAATGGCCACCACAGGCGCATTTTGCGCAGCCGCATAGACCTTGAGGCGGTCCAGAAAGGGGTTGTTCTCAAAACCATCTTCAGCCACGTTGGCCACGAACATGGCAGGCTTTGCAGTGATCAGAAAGAACTGCGCCAGCAGCGGCTGCTCTTCCTTGCTGAAGTCTATGCTGCGCACAGGCTTGGCTTCGTTGAGCGCCAGCTGGCATTTTTCAAGAATCGCCACCAGTTTGGCCGAATCCTTGTCGCCCGAGCGCGCCAGCTTGGTCACGCGGTGCAAGGCCTTTTCAACTGCGGCCAGATCGGCCAGGCAGAGTTCGGTCTGAATCACCTCAATGTCGGAGATCGGATCGACCTTGCCGGCGACGTGAATCACGTTGTCGTCTTCAAAGCAGCGCACCACGTTCACCGTGGCGTCGGTTTCGCGGATATGCGCCAGAAACTTGTTGCCCAGGCCCTCACCTGTGCTGGCGCCGGCGACCAGGCCGGCGATGTCGACGAACTCGACAATCGCGCGCTGGACCTTTTGCGGACTGACGATCGCCGACAGCGCGTCCAGCCGCGGATCCGGCACTTCGACGATGCCGACGTTGGGCTCTATGGTGCAAAACGGGTAGTTCTCGGCCGCAATGCCAGCTTTGGTCAACGCGTTGAACAGGGTCGATTTACCGACGTTGGGCAAGCCCACGATGCCGCACTTCAAACTCATGAAAATATCCTTAGAAATCAATAGCCCAATTGCATCATCGCGCCGAATGTCGGCATCGTTGAGGTGCCGGGTACGCCCAATCAGCCTATGGCGCGACCAGCAAGCAAACCCGTAAAGCGGGTGGGAAACCGCAGGTTTTGCGAGGATTTGGTCCTCGTTTTGCCTGGTGTGAACTGGTGGTGATTGTACTTATCAGCGAAGCCCTGCAGCTTCCCAGCAGGGTTTTCGATAGGCGCATCCTGAGGGATTGGGTTTCCAGCACGCACTGCCCTGACAATCACGCATGAACAAGCTAAGCCCCAAAAAACTGTTGCTAACCAAATGGACGGCCGTTCAGCCCTTAAGCAAAGAAAAACATTTCTTGGTCGCCAAGGTCATCGAACCAGACCCTCCTGAAGCGCCGTTGGAATGGGTCGAGCTGGAGTCTGTTTTTTCCAAATCGCGTTACCGTATCGCTTGGCGTGATCTGAAAGACTCGGCTATTTGGCTTCAGGGTTGGGTATAAAACCAACATTCGTATCTGGTCAACTCGGCGGCGGTGGGTAAGTCCTTATTTCATCATGCCTTCAAAATGCGCATGGCCTTGCACCGCATCTTTTCCGTGGTCGTGAAGCTGGGCATCAAACCACTTGTGCAAGGCCGACACAAGGGCAATGTCTGATGTTTTGTAGCTCAACTTGGCTCCGCCCTTGACTTCTTTGTAGGCGATGTCAATTTGCCCCGGTTTAGCGAGTTTCAAGTCGGCTAGGCCGGGCATGTCTTGACCATGAATGTGGCTTGGTCCTGAAAAATCACCTTTCAGAAACTGCTCACAAATTTCCTTGAGGTGCTGTCGTACCAGTTTGATCTGAGCTGTATCCGAAGACTTTTTGGCCACCACCAGTTGAACGCCACCCTCGGCATCTTTGGTGAAGATGTGTGTCGTCGAAGCCAGCGTGAATGGCATCACGTCTTTGCCTCGCTGGGACACTTGGGCTTGCCGCTGCTGATCAGCCATCATTGCCATGTGCGCGGCATGGTCCATTGTCGAGTGGTCCATCAACTTCGAAGCGTTGTCTTGAGCCGGTGTAAGACCAGCGAATACGGAAAGAATGAAAGAGATGACCACAAATTTGAACATGTACTTTTCCAAGTTTGCTACTGGCTCGATGCTGTGCCTGGGTGGCACAAGTTCAAAATAATTAATTTGGTAATTTCAGGATATGGTTCAGGATTTGTCCAAAAACTTGTCCCATGTTCCGATGTTGTGAACTTTCTTGTAGCCATTCTTCTTGAGCAAAAGTCTGGCCATTCCACTGCGTGTTCCGCTTGCACAGCAAAGAACCACCGGCGAAGACTTTGGTATTTCACTTAGTCTGCGGCTCAACTCTGTAAGTGGAATATTTACAGTTCCCGGAGCGCTCCCGCTTGCAAACTCGCTTGCCGACCTGACGTCGACAAGCATTGCCCCATTTTTCTTAAGTTGCGGCAGCATCGCGATGACTCTTTGTGAGTTCAAGCGCTTGTACGAGAACCACAAAACCAGGACCAAGAATGGCCAATATTGTTCAAAAATATTTGTGAAATTCATAGCAACTTTTTTAAGTCTGAGTTAGTGGGTTTTCAAACGGTGACGGCACTTTTCGTCAACCTTGAATCATGATATCTACTGCGACTAAGAACAAAGGCCATACCAAGATGGCCCTTAGCTGGTGAAGCGTCTTTCAGGGGCGCTCTTTGTTTTGGCTTTGCCAAAAATCGTTTACGTATTATCCGAAGTCCTTGAGGCTAAAGGACTTTCTATTTTGTCCAGCCTGCGGGATGGTTTTCGGCCGTAATGCCATCGCTGCCCAAGACCTTGATGCGCTGTATCCCACTCCAACGCATGTCCAGCCCAAACCGCGCCGCAGTGAAGGTCCGGCCCGGCCTCAGATATGGAGGTCTGCGCCCCGGGTTTCAGGCAGGGAAAAATAGCCTGTGACCAGCGCGACGAGCAGCAGCGCTGCCGGATAGCACAGGCCCACCAAGGCGCTGCCGGACTTTTCTGCCACCAGCGTCACCATATAGGGCGAGAGGCCCCCTATCCAGCCCGCAGCCAGGTTGTGTGGCAACCCCACTGCGGTGTAGCGGGTACGCGCAGTGAACAGCTCGGACAGCAAGGCGGTTTGCGGCCCGGTCACCAGCGCAACGGCCAGCACCGGGATCAGCAGCAGCAAAAAGATCAGCCACGGCTCATGCGAAAACTGCTGCAGTCCGGCATACACCGGCAAGATGGACAGCGTGCCCAGCAACAAGCCGGCCAGCACCACAGGGCGCCGACCTATGCGGTCCGACAGCGCGCCACAAGCATAGGTGAGCGGGAAAAGGCAAAGCGTGGCGGCCAAGGTGAGCCAGCCGACCAGCACCGGGTTCATTTTCACCACGGTTTTCAAAAAGACCGGCGCGTATACCTGCGAGCAAAAGAACAACAAACCACCGCCAGCCGAGATGCAAAAAAACAGCAAGGCCATGCGTGCCCGCGTTTGCCTGTCCGTCAGGCAGTCACGCAGCGGGGTGCTGCTCGTGTGGTGTTGCTGGCTCAGCTGCTCAAACACCGGGGACTCTTGAAGCGCAAGACGCGCCTTCACACTCGCCAGCAACAACAGGGCTGACAGCAGAAAAGGAATGCGCCAGCCCCAGCTTTTGAAATCGGCCTCGCTAAGCCAGGTCTGCAAGAGCACAAGCTGCAAGGTCGAGGCCAGAATGCCGAGACCGCCCATCCACTGCAGCACGCTGGTCATGGCGCCGCGCCGCTCGACCGGTGCGTGCTCGGCCAGATAGACATTGGCACCGCCTATCTCGCCGCCCATGGCCAAGCCCTGGATCAGCCTGAGCGCCAGCAGCATGCCGGTGGCGGCCCATCCCCACTGGGCATGCGTGGGCAGCAAGCCAACCGCAAAAGTGGCCAGGCCCATGATGCCAATCGTGGCGATGAACACCTTGCGCCGTCCATAGCGGTCACCAAAAGAGCCAAACAAAGCCGCGCCCAGGGGCCGCACCACAAGCCCCAAGCCAAAGGTGGCCAGGCTATAGAGCAGTCCAGCGACCGGGTCGTCCGTTGGAAAAAACAACACCGCGAAATGAACCGCAAGGGTCGCGAAAGTCAGAAAGTCGTACCACTCGATGAAGGTACCAAAACAGGCTGCCAACGCAACCTTTCTGTAAGCTACGGACTCGGCGTCAAAAAAGGACGGGGTGCTGGAGCGGGATGAGGAATTCGTGGGCATGCGCTCAAGTATCCGTGAACGCACAGATCTCATCGAGAAATACCTGCCCCAGCATCGGCAGCGGTATCAGTCAAAGCAATAGCTGGCGGCCACCGCCTGACCCACTTTCAGGAGCTGGTCAGTGCCCGCCAGCACCACGGCGTTCATGCCAAAGCTGATCGCGCCATTGAGCCGCGCGTCCTGCCTGTAGGTCTGCAGCATGTCGCCGACCGCGCTGCTGCTGATGGCGGTGAGCGGGTCAATGTTCGGAATCGGGCAACGCGGGCAGGGTTTGACGGGCTGCAGGCGCACCTCACCTTGCCCGGTTGCAATGTCCAGCGGCCCCAGCCGGTCTTCATCGTGGGCCGCCCAATCGCTGCCGGCAAGAGCGCCGAGCACAATGTTCGGGCGAAAGCGCTCCATGCCAACCGCGGCTTGCCCGTTGGCCTGCAGTTTTTCGTTGAGCTGGTCTAGCGAGGCCTGGCTGACCAACAGCAGCGGATAGCCGTCGCTGAACTGGTTCAGGGCCTCGAGCTCACCGGTCCATTGCCGGCTGCTGACGCGTTTGTGCTCCGGATCAAAGCGCACTAGGCGCGCCTGCATGCCCAGAAAATCGCTGAACCACTGCGCCGCGATCGCGCCCATGTCGAAGGCCGGCACCTCATCGCCCCAAACCCTCACCCGCAGCGGCGCCTCCACTTCATCAAGCTTGATGTGCAGGGCCAGCATGCCGGGCGCGCGCAAGACCATCTCGTAATGCTTGAGCTGGGGCCGTATCAAGGCCATGCGCGGCAGTTCGCGCTGGTTCAGGAATTCTCCCTGCGCGTTCACGACCATCCAGGCGCGGTCAAACTCCAGGCCAGTCTCGGTCAGCAAGGCCTCCTGGACCTCCACTCCGGCACAAGACTTGATCGGGTAGACAAAAAGTCTGGAAATCGCAAGCTGGACATGGGCCGAGTCGGCGCTGAATAATTGGCTCACTTGATGGCTATCCTGTTGGGTTGCTGGGGTCTGAAAATTCACAAACTGCGGCAATTTTGCGCCGCCTCCTAAAATGCGACATGTCCCAGCATTTTGATGTGTGTATTCGCGGCGACGGCGTGGTCGGTCGCACCTTGGCATTGTTGCTGGCGCGCGAACGTCTGCGCGTGGCCCTGGTGGCCAAGCCTTCGTCCCTTGAGACCGCGCCAACGGCCGCTGCCAGCACAAGCGATGTCCGGGCCTACGCGCTGAACAGCGCATCGAAAAATCTGCTTGAGAGCCTCAGAACCTGGCCAGATGAGGCGGCCGCAACACCGGTGCTTGAAATGCAGGTCTGGGACGCCGATGGCGCAGGCAGCGAGCCGCTGACCTTCAAGGCGCAAAGCCTCGCGCAGCCAGCGCTGGCCTGGATTGTCGATGTCCCCGCGCTTGAGCAGCAGCTGGGCCAGGCCATGCGCTACCAGGGCCTGATCGAGGTCGTGCAAGCACCCGTCAAGGCTGCATTGCAGGTGGTTTGCGAAGGCAAGCACAGCAGCAGTCGCCAGGCCTTTGGCGTCAGCTGGACCAGCAAGCCCTATGGTCAAAAAGCCATTGCGGCGCGGCTGCACTCTGACCGGCCCCATCAAGGCGTGGCCAGGCAGTGGTTTGATAGCGGCGAAATACTCGCGCTTTTGCCCATATCGGGCGCCAGCGGGAACGCCCTTGCGCTGGTCTGGTCAGTCTCTACTGCGCGCGCTGAAGCGCTTGAAAAGCTTTCGCCAGATGATTTTTGCGCCGCCCTGCAAGCGGCCTGCGGCGACCAGCCCGGGCGCCTGACGCTGATCAGCGAACGCTCGAGCTGGCCCTTGACGCTGGCCAGCGCCAACCATTGGGTCGGTCCCGGCTGGGCACTGGCAGGCGACGCCGCCCACGCGGTGCATCCGCTGGCCGGTCAGGGTCTCAACCTCGGCCTGGCAGATGTGCTGGCACTGAGCGAAGTCATCAAGCAGCGTGAATACTGGCGCAGCTTGGGTGACGAGCGCTTGCTGCGCCGCTATGAACGGGCGCGCCGCGCGGATGTTGCTGCCATGAGCCGGGTCACGGATGGCTTGCATGGTTTGTTTTCGCAAACGGACGCGCGCTGGCAAGCCTTGCGCCACTGGGGCATGAAGAGTTTTGCGCACAGCGGCCCGCTCAAGGCCTGGCTGACACGCCGGGCTGCAGGTTTATAAATTTTTTTACACGACGGGAACTGAGCATGTCACCACTGAAATCAAGCTGGACCCTGGGCCTGCTGCTGCTGGGCCTGGCCACATTGAGTCCTGCAAGCGCCTGGGCGCAGGAATCAGCGATACGCAAAAACCTGGCCGACAGGCTGCCCGCGTTTTCAAAAATTGATGAGGTCAGCAAAACCCCCATGAACGGGCTGTACGAGGTCAGGGTCAATGACAGCGATATTTTCTACACCGATGCAGAAGGCAACTTCCTGCTGCAAGGCAACCTGATTGATACCCGGGCCAAGCGCAATTTGACTGAAGAACGCATGGACAAGCTCAATGCGATTGACTTTAGCGCCCTGCCCCTGAAAGACGCCTTCGCCGTGGTGCGCGGCAATGGCAAACGCAAGATGGCGGTGTTCGAAGACCCCAACTGCGGCTACTGCAAGCGCTTTGAGCGCGACCTGCAAAAAGTCACGGACGTCACCGTGTACATGTTTTTGTTTCCCATCCTGAGCCCCGATTCAGGCGACAAGGCCAGGAACATCTGGTGCTCAAAGGACCGCGCCAAAGCCTGGCTTGACCTGATGGTCAAAGACCAGCCAGTGGCCAAAGCCAGCTGCGACGCCAGCACGCTGGAGCGCAACCTGGAATTCGGCCGCAAGCACAAGATCACCGGCACACCGACGGTCTTTTTTGTTGACGGCTCCCGGGTTCCCGGCGCCATCAGCGCGCAGCAGGTCGAAAAATTCCTGGCCGACGCGCGCTGATCGGCAGCGCAACAGCGCTTGACGCTTGACTTTCGACACATCGATTTGCAGACACCAAGGCCGCGCCCAGCGCAAGCCTGTCCACTTCAGACCAAAACAAAAACACAAAACCCGCATGACGCCTTCGATTGAAAAAACCATACAAAAACTGGGCTACGCTGGTTTGATTCCCTTTGCATTGCTGGCGCTGCTGATGTGGCTGGTTGACGAGGACCTTTTGCCTTTTGTCGCCGTGGCACTGGCCGGCTACGGCGCGGTAATCGTGTCTTTTCTGGGCGGCATCCACTGGGGTCTGGGCTTTGTGCGCGGCGACGACAGCGCGCGCCTGCATTTCGTCTGGGGCGTCGTGCCTTCGCTGCTGGCCTGGCTCAGCCTGCTGATGCCGCCGCATGCGGGTTTGCCGCTGATCGGACTGCTGCTGCTGGCCTGCTATGCGGTCGACAGAAAGGTTTACCCGACCGCCGGTCTGGCGCAAGTCCTGCCCATGCGACTGCAACTGACGGTTGTGGCGACGCTGAGCTGCATGCTGGGCGCCGCTGCCATCTGATACCCCCCGTTTGAGAGCGAACGCATGACCCACATTGCCCCCATCCACTACTGCGTGGAAATCGCCGACGCCAACGCCCACCTGTTCAGCGTCACGCTGACGATTGCCCAGCCCTCGGCGCAGCAGCGTGTGTCGTTGCCGGTGTGGATTCCAGGCAGCTATCTGGTGCGCGAGTTTGCCAAAAACCTGTCTGGCCTGCAGGCGCGCCAAAGCCGCCGCCTGCTGAGCGTTGAGCAGCTGGACAAATGCAGCTGGCAGATCGCTTGCGCGCCGGACAAGCCGCTGGTCTTGCGCTACCAGGTCTATGCCTGGGACAACTCGGTGCGCAGCGCCTGGCTGGACAGCACGCGCGGCTTTTTCAACAGCACCAGCGTCTGTCTACGGGTTGAAGGCCAGGACCAGTCACCACACGAGCTTGAGCTGCCAGCGGCCAAAGCCAGCGCCGGCTGGTCGGTGGCCACAGGACTGCCGCCGCAAAAAATAAACAAGCAGGGCTTCGGCAGCTATCTGGCCGCCAATTACGACGAACTGGTGGACTGCCCCGTCGAGATGGGCCTGTTCTGGAGTGGCAGCTTCAGCGCCTGCGGCGTAGCCCACCGTTTTGTGGTGAGCGGCGCGCCACCCAGCTTTGATGGCGAGCTGCTGCTGGCCGACGTTAAAAAAATCTGCGAGACCCAGATCCGCTTTTGGCACGAGAGCCCGCGTGGCGCAAAAAAACCACCGTTTGCCAGCTACCTGTTCATGCTCAACGCGGTGGACGATGGTTATGGCGGACTGGAACACCGCAACTCCACCGCGCTGATCTGCAAGCGCCAGGACCTGCCGCGCCTGGCCGAAAGCCCGGCCAAACCCTTCAAGCCGACCGAGGGTTACATCACGCTGCGCGGCTTGATCAGCCACGAATACTTTCACAGCTGGAACGTCAAGCGGCTGCGCCCGGCAGAGTTCGAGCGCTACAACTACGCGCAGGAAAACCACACCCAACTGCTGTGGTTTTTTGAGGGCTTCACCAGCTACTACGACGACTTGCTGCTGCGCCGCGCAGGCCTGCTGGACAACGCCGGCTACCTCAAGCTGCTGAACAAAACCATCAACCAGGTCATGCAGGCGCCGGGACGGCTGGTGCAGTCGGTGGCCGAGGCGAGTTTTGACGCCTGGGTCAAGTATTACCGACAGGACGAAAACACACCCAACGCCACGGTGAGCTACTACACCAAGGGCGCGCTGGTGGCACTGTGTCTGGACCTGACGCTGCGCGCTGAGCGCCAGGCTGGTGAGACCACCAGTCTGGACCAGGTGATGCGCGCGCTCTGGCTGCGCTGCAAGGCCGGCCCGATGCAAGAAGCCGATTTGGCCGCTGTGCTGCAGCGGCTGGGCAAACGCTCGTTTGCGCCCGAGCTGGCGCGCTGGGTGCACGGCCGGGACGAGCTGCCGCTCAAGGCCTTGCTGCAGCAGCAAGGCGTGGCCGTGCATGAAGACCCGGCGCAACTGGCGCAGTCTCTTGGCCTGCGGGTCAGCGAAAGCCAGAGCCTGCAGATCAAGACCGTGCTGCGCGGTGGCCCGGCCGAGAAAGCCGGCTTTGCCGCTGGCGATGAATGGCTGGGCTTGGAGCCGGCCGGCAAGGCCGCTGCCGGTAGCTGGCGCATGAGCCGGCTCGACGACCTGCTGCTGTATGCCGGCAAGGCGAAAAAAGTCATCGCTCTGGTTGCCCGAGACAAACGCCTGCTGCGGCTGGAGCTAGCCATACCGACGCCCGCCACCACCTGGCGCCTGACGGTGCAGGATGCGGACAAGGTTCAGCAGTGGCTAGCCCCTGTTGCCCCGCTTGCATCTGTTTCGCCTGCAAATTGACATCAACCACCTCACGAGGACTTCCCATGAGCTACAACATGATCTTGACCAGCACCCAGGGCCCTGACACACGTCAGGTCGGTATCATCACGCTGAACCGGCCCAAGCAGCTCAATGCGCTGAATGACCAGCTGATGGACGAGCTGGCCAGCGCGCTCAAGGCTTTTGATGCCGACGACAGCATTGGCTGCGTGATCCTGACCGGCAGCGAGAAAGCCTTTGCCGCCGGTGCCGACATTGGCGCCATGGCCGGCTACAGCTTTGCCGACGTCTACAACAAGGACTACATCACGCGCAACTGGGAACAGATTCGCGGCATACGCAAACCCGTGATTGCAGCGGTCAGCGGATTCGCGTTGGGCGGCGGTTGCGAGCTCGCCATGATGTGCGACTTCATCATCGCAGCCGACAACGCCAAGTTTGGCCAGCCTGAAATCAAGCTGGGCATCATTCCCGGCGCCGGTGGCACGCAGCGCCTGCCGCGCGCCGTTGGCAAGGCCAAGGCCATGGACCTGGCGCTGACCGGCCGCATGATGGATGCGCTTGAAGCAGAACGCGCAGGTCTGGTGAGCCGCGTGGTGCCACTGGACAAGCTAATGGACGAAGCGCTGGGTGCAGCACTGATGATTTGCAGCTACGGCCAGCCCAGCGTGATGGCGGCCAAGGAAGCCGTGAACCGGGCGTTTGAAAGCGGCCTGAGCGACGGCGTGATGTTCGAGCGGCGCCTGTTCCACGCGCTGTTTGCCACTGACGATCAGAAGGAAGGCATGGACGCTTTTGTGAACAAACGCAAAGCTGTATTCACACATCGTTGAGGTCTTTGCCGAAAACGCCGCGCCGAGTCGCTATAATGCGTGCCTAACGGTGATATAGCTCAGTTGGTTAGAGCGCAGCATTCATAATGCTGATGTCGGTGGTTCAAATCCACCTATCACCACCACATTTTTGAAGCGGGGCTCAGACAACCCCCCTCTTCTGCCCCGTTACAGCCTCTGGACAAATACCATGAACCGCTGCACACGTCGTCTGATGGCCACACTGCCCACGCTACTCTTGCTGGCCGCATCGACAGGCCTGCTTGGTCTGCCTGTCCTGGCCCAGACCGAAGACAGCAAACCAGCAGTCCGGGAATTTCCCAAAGCCGCGCTCCGAGGCGAACTCATGGTGTTGATGACGCCCGAGATCACGCTGGACGGCAAGCCCGAGCGCCTCGCGCCAGGCGTGCGCATTCTCGATCCGCAGAACCAGCTGGTGCTGTCAGCCACGCTGACCCAGCAGCCGCTGCTGGTCAACTACCTGCGCGACAACACCGGCCAGGTCCAGCAGGTCTGGCTACTCAGCAGCGAAGAAGCCCGGCTAAAACGCCCTGGCCAGAAGCGCAACAGTTTTTTCTTCGGTTCTGACACGGCCAGTACGCCTGCAGACGACGGCAAGACGCCCTACGACCAGCTGCCGCGCTACCAGCGCTGAGGCGCACCAAGCCCCGCCAACAGCCGGGGATTTCAATCAAAAAGTAGCTGCAACCCAATAGAATCGGGCGTAAGCAGCTACTGATTCAATAGCAAATCATGAGCAAAAAAGTATTTATCAAGACCTTTGGCTGCCAGATGAACGAGTACGACTCGGACAAGATGTCAGATGTGCTGCACGCCGCGCAGGGCTACGAAGCGACGCAAAACATGGAAGAGGCCGACCTGATTTTGTTCAACACCTGCTCGGTGCGTGAAAAAGCCCAGGAAAAAGTCTTCAGCGACCTGGGCCGCGTCAAACACCTGAAAGAAAAAGGCGTACTGATAGGCGTGGGCGGCTGCGTCGCCAGCCAGGAAGGCGCGGCCATCATCGCGCGCGCGCCCTACGTCGACGTGGTGTTTGGCCCACAAACCCTGCACCGTCTGCCCGATCTGCTGGAAAAGCGCGCGCGCCTGGGCAAGCCCCAGGTCGACATCAGCTTTCCGGAAATCGAGAAGTTCGACCACCTGCCGCCAGCCCGCGTCGAAGGCGCAAGCGCCTTTGTCAGCATCATGGAAGGCTGCTCCAAATACTGCAGCTACTGCGTCGTGCCCTACACGCGCGGCGAGGAAGTCTCACGGCCGTTTGAAGACGTGCTGGTCGAAGTCGCCGGGCTGGCCGACCAGGGCGTGAAAGAAATCACGCTGCTGGGCCAGAACGTCAATGCCTACCGCGGCAAGATGGGTGACACGGCAGACATTGCCGACTTCGCCACGCTGCTTGAATACGTGCACGACATTCCCGGCATAGAACGCATCCGCTACGTGACCAGCCACCCCAATGAATTCACGCAAAGCCTGATCGACGCCTATGCCAAGCTGCCCAAGCTGGTCAACCATCTGCACCTGCCAGTGCAGCACGGCTCGGACCGCATTCTGATGGCCATGAAGCGCGGCTACACAGCCATGGAATACAAGAGCACGATTCGCAAGCTGCGCGCGATCCGCCCCGATCTGGCCATGAGCAGCGACTTCATCGTCGGCTTTCCGGGCGAAACCCAGGACGACTTCGACAAGATGATGAAGCTCATTGACGACGTCGGCTACGACACCTCCTTTAGCTTCATCTACAGCCCGCGGCCGGGCACACCCGCGGCCGCACTGCATGACGACACACCGCACGACGTCAAACTCAAGCGCCTGCAGCAGCTGCAAGCCAGGATTGACGAGAGCGTGAGCGCCATCAGCGCCAGCCGCCTTGGCACGGTGCAGCGCGTGCTGGTCGAAGGCCCGGCCCGCAAGACGCCCAACGCCCTGTTTGGCCGCACCGAATGCAACCGCGCCGTGGTCTTCGAAGGCCCGGAGCGCCTGATAGGCCAGCTGGTCGACATCAAGATCACCGAAGCACCGATGCGCTCACTGCGCGGTGAGGTGCTGATGCGGGATCAGCTGGAAGCACTGCCCGCGGCTTGATGAGACTTAATCAAATAGGCCTGTAGCGCTTTGCGGACGAGCGCTGGCAGCTACTTATTTTGTAGCGGAGCGCCCTTCATCACCATGCCGGATTTCGCCCCGGTGGCGACTCACTTTCTCTTGCTTCGCCAAGAGAAAGTAAGCAAAGAGAAGGCGACCCTGTTCTTCGTCCCTTCGCTACGCTACGGGCATCTTGCGGTGCTCGGTCAAAGCGGGGTCTCGCTCGAACTCGCCTGCGGCTCAGACAATCGCGAGCCCTGATCCGCTTTGCCCTGTGCTCCTCAGCTCATCTCCAAGGGTTTGAATAGCCAAGACCCAAGGCGAAGTCCACAAATCGGTATTTCTCCCAAACCCGTCCTGGCTGGGCTGAGCAGCGCAGCAGCAGGTGGACAAGGGCAGGCGATTGTCTGAGGCTTTAGCCGAGTTCGAGCCTGACCCCACCTGCTGCGAGCCGCGCAAGGCAAAGTTATTGGGGCCAGACCCCAAAAACTTCCCAGACTGCGGGTCGCCTTTTCTTTTGCTTACTTTGCTTTTGGCGAAGCAAAAGAAAAGTAAGTAGCCGCCGGGCTACCCCCGGCCGAGTCGGTGAAACCTAACTCACACCCAAGCACGCAAAACCGCGCCTAGAACTTGGGCATGCCCTTCATGCCGCCCATGCGCTTCATCATCTTCATCATGCCGCTGCCCTTGAGCTTTTTCATCATGCCCTGCATCTGCTCGAACTCATTGAGAAGGCGGTTCACCTCCTGCACGTGAACACCCGAGCCTGCGGCGATGCGGCGCTTGCGGGTGGCCTTGATGAGTTCGGGCTTGCGGCGCTCGAGTGGCGTCATGCTCTGGATGATGCCTTCCTTGCGCTTGATGTCTTTTTCAGCCTTGTCCATGTCGACCTGGCCCGCCTTGGCCGCCATCTGCGCGGGCATCTTGTCGAGCAGGCTGGACAGGCCACCCATGTTTTTCATCTGTTGCAGCTGGCTCAAAAAGTCTTCCAGATCAAAGCCGCTGCCTGACTTGAGTTTGGCGGCCAGCTTCTGGGCGGCGGCCACGTCGACGCCGGCCGTGACCTGCTCGACCAGCGCAACGATGTCGCCCATGCCCAGAATGCGGCCGGCGTGGCGTTCGGCGTCAAAGACTTCCAGGCCGTCGAGCTTTTCGCTGGTGCCCGAGAACTTGATGGGTGCGCCTGTGATTTGTCGCACGCTTAAAGCGGCCCCGCCGCGCGAGTCGCCGTCGGTCTTGGTCAGGATGATGCCGGTCAGCGGCAACGCGTCCTTGAAGGCCTTGGCGGTGTTGATCGCATCCTGACCCTGCATGGCGTCCACCACAAACAGCGTCTCCACCGGGTTGAGCACGGCATGCAGCTCCTTGATCTCGGCCATCAGGGCTTCGTCAATTGCCAGCCGGCCGGCGGTGTCGACCAGCAGCACGTCAAAGAAATGCCGGCGCGCGTAATCAATGGCGGCCCGCGCAATGTCAACAGGCTTCTGGTCTGGCGTACTCGGGAACCACTCGGCGCCGGCCTGCGCGGTCACGGTCTTGAGCTGTTCGATGGCGGCTGGCCGGTAAACGTCACCCGAGACGGTCAGCACTTTTTTCTTGCGCTTTTCAATCAGGTGCTTGGCCAGCTTGGCGGTGGTGGTGGTTTTGCCCGCGCCCTGCAGGCCGGCCATCAGGATCACCGCCGGCGGCTGCGCTGCCAGATTGATATCGCTGACGCCCTCGCCCATGGTGGCGGCGAGCTCGCGACTGACAATGCCCACCAGCGCCTGGCCGGGTGACAGCGAGCCCAGCACTTCCTGGCCCAGAGCCTTGTCCTTGACGCGGGCAATGAAGTCGCGCACCACCGGCAGAGCCACGTCGGCCTCCAGCAAGGCCATGCGAACTTCGCGCAGCATGTCCTGCACATTGGCCTCGGTGATGCGGGCCTGGCCACGCATTTCCTTGACGAGGCGGGAGAGTTTGTCGGTAAGTGCTGAGGCCATGGGCAGGCTCCACGAACATGGAGCAATTAGTGGACGCGCCTGGAATTCATTTCCAGATGCACCCGGGGGTAGAAAAGAAGACTTGCGATGCCCGAGCAAAACCAGGTGCTCAAGCTAAACTGTGAGCATGATTTTAGCTTTGAGTGCTTGGTGGGGTCTGGCGATGGCAATGGGCGCGGCTGCAAGCTATGGCGTGCTGGCGCTCACAACGCAGCGCCTGAGCCAGAAAACAATGCGCGCCGTGTTGTTTGCCGCCTGGCTGCTGCATGGCTTGATGCTGGCCGAAGGCCTGCTCGGCGAGCCGCCGCGCTTTGGTTTTGCGCCCGCACTGTCCATGACAGTCTGGCTGGTGGTGACGGTGTACGCGGTTGAAAGCCGTTTTTTTCCGCAGCTGCAAGCGCATTGGGCGCTGGCTGGCGTAGGCAGCGCGGCCGTGGTGCTGGCCGTGTTTTTCCCGGGCACGAGCTACCACATGATGGCCTCGCCTTGGCTGCCCCTGCACTGGGCGCTGGGGATTGCATCCTACGGCCTGTTTGCCGCTGCCGTGGTGCATGGCTGGTTGATGACGCGATCAGAACGCGCCATCCGGCTGGCTGCACCCAACGACGCCGGGGTTCCGCTGTTGACACTTGAGCGCCTGACCTTTCGCCTGGTGGAGGCCGGCTTTGTGCTGCTGTCTGCCACCTTGCTGGTCGGCTGGCTGTTTGCAGAGCAACTCTATGGGCCCGGGCTGGCCTGGACCTGGAACCACAAGACGGTTTTCTCAGTGCTGGCCTGGCTGACCTTTGCCGGCTTGCTGATAGGCCGGGCCAAGCTGGGCTGGCGCGGGCGCCAGGCCGTGCGGGTCTTGTATCTGGGGTCGGGGCTGCTGCTGCTGAGCTATGCGGGCTCGCGCTTTGTACTGGAAGTGGTTCTCAAGCGCATATGAAATACCTGCTCATCATCAGCCTGGCGCTGGTCGTTTTCTGGTTGTGGCGCAACAAACGGCGAGACGAGTTCAGCGAGAACGCAAGAAATTCGGCGTCCAAGCGCCAGCCGACGCTTGCAGCCACTGAAATCGTGGCCTGCGATGTGTGTCATGTGCATCTGCCGCGCACTGAAGCCTTGATGGGCCCGGACGGCGTGTACTGCTCCGCCGCGCACCGGCAACAAGCTGACCGATAAATGAGCGACGTTTCCAGTTCCTGGTTTGGATCTCTGGACAACTACTCTAGCGTCTGGGGTCCGCCAGACGGCGAACGCAAGCTGGGCTCTTTTGACCGACTTTGGCGCGCATTCATGACGGCACGGCTCGTCATTGCCAGCGTTCTGCTGGTTTTGCAGGGCTTCATCTTTGCACTTGGCACCGCCAGCAATGGCTGGTCAATCGCCGTATGCATCGCCTACCTGGGGGCCACGCTGGCCGTGCGTTTGTGGGCCAGACCCAAACCGCCAGGCAGCACATTTGACGCGCAGTGGTTGTCCACCATAGGCGTCGATGTGGTGGCGTTTTCGGCGCTCAACTTTTTACTCTCCAGCGGCATCAACTACACGCCGCTGTTTGCCCTGCCAGTGTTGCTGGCCTCGGTCCTTGGGCCGCTGCTACTGGCCCTGGGCACAGCCGCAACGGTGACGCTGCTGCTGCTGTTTGACGCCTGGTGGATATCGCTGCAGTCCATGGGGGAGCTGACCTCCAGGTATCTGCAGGCTGGCCTTAGTGGCTCGGGTTTTTTTGCCGTAGCCCTGCTGGCCAACCAGCTGGCTTTGCGGCTGGTGCGCGAGGAGCAACGCGCCAAAAGCAGCCAGTCGGTCGCGCGCATGCAGACCCAGGTCAATGAGCTGGTGATAGAAACACTGACCGACGGCGTCCTGGTGATTGATGCCAATGGCATTGTGCGTTCGGCCAACCCGGCGGCCAGACGCATGCTGGAAATGCGCGTCAGCGCAAGCATGGCGCCCTTTTTTCTGGCGGGCGAGAAAGCCTGGCAATCGCTGGTCGAGATCATGCACGGCACCTTCATGCTGGGCGAGCCGCAAGAAGCCGATGTGAGCCTGGACTACCCGTCGGGCAACGCGCGACGACTGCATGTGCGCACCCGGCTGGCCAACTCGCATGACAACACGCATGAAAGCATGTGCGTGATGTTTCTGGAAGACCTGCGTGAGATGGAAGCGCGCGTGCGCACCGAAAAAATGGCCGCCATGGGCCGCATGTCGGCCGCTGTGGCGCATGAAATCAGAAACCCGTTGGCCGCCATTTCCCAGGCCAATGCCTTGCTTGAAGAAGATTTGCAGGAAGCCGGCCACCGGCAACTCACCGGAATGGTCAGGCAAAACGCGCAGCGCCTGGCGAAAATTGTCGATGAAATCCTGAATATTTCGCGCGCCCAGGCGCTGGGCCCAGAGCAGCAGGAATCGTTTTTGCGTCTGGACGACACCGTCTCGCGCATCACCTCGGACTGGAGCCGGCAGACCGCGTCGACGCAGCTGACGCGGATCGCGACTGGCGCTGCCAATGCGGCCGTGGTCTTTGAGCTTGAGCACTTGCGCCGTCTGCTGATCAATCTGCTGGACAACGCCTTGCGTTATGCCAGCAAGTCCTTCGGCGCCATTGAAGTGGCAACAGAGATCACAGCCAGCGAGCAGGCCAGGCTTTGCGTCTGGAGTGACGGTCAACCACTTGAAAAATCTGTTCAGGCCCATTTGTTTGAGCCCTTCTTTTCATCCGAAAGTCGCTCCAGCGGACTGGGTCTGTATATTTGCAGGGAGCTTTGCGAGCGTCATGGGGCGCTGATTGGCTACCAGCGCACCACACGCCGAGGCCGGCAAGGCAATGAATTTTTTGTGATTTTCAAACCCATGGCGCCGTCCGCCGGCGTCAGCCCATCTTATTTTGATGCCCTGCCGCGCTGAAAAAATGTCTCTACAAACGCCCAGTACGCACCCACAGCCGCCACGCATCCTCGTAATTGACGATGAGCCGGATTTGCGCACCCTCTATGAGCTGACTTTGCTCCGCGAAGGCTATCGGGTGGAAGCCGCGGAGGATTTGGCGCAAGCGCGCCAGCAGCTGCAGGAAAACCGCTTTGACGCGGTGATTACCGACATGCGCTTGCCCGACGGCCTGGGCCTGGAGCTGCTGCGCGAGTTGCTGGCGCAGCAAAGGCCTGAGCGCTGCGTGGTCATCACGGCGCATGGTTCGGCCGAAAATGCCGTCGAGGCACTGAAGGCCGGCGCATTCGACTATCTGACCAAACCGGTTGATCTGAAACAGTTCAGAAACGTGGTCGCTTCGGCCATACAAGGCTCCAAGGTAGCTGCAGCTGCCGCAGAAGCCGAAGGCACCGGACTGGCGGCCACCCCGGGCGAGCAAGGCAGCCCGGGAACGTCTGAAAACCAGCCACGCAGCGGCAAATCGAGTCTGGCTGCCAGCGTACTGCAGCGCCTGGTCGGACATTCTGCGGTCATGCAGGCCGTCAAGTCGCGCATTGCCAAAGTGGCCGGCAGCATGGCGCCGGTGTTGATACAGGGCGAGTCCGGCACAGGCAAGGAACTCGTCGCACGGGCGGTGCATGCATGCAGCCACCGCGCCAACGGACCGTTTATCGCTGTCAATTGCAGCGCCATACCGGAAAATCTGCTGGAAGCCGAGTTTTTCGGCGCACGCAAAGGCGCTTACACCGGTTCGGCACAAGACCGGCTCGGTTATTTCCAGGCGGCCAAAGGCGGGACCTTGTTTCTCGACGAGATTGGCGACCTGCCGCTGGCCATGCAGTCCAAGCTGCTAAGGGCCATCCAGGAGCGTGTGGTCAGGCCCCTGGGGTCATCGCAGGAGGAGACAGTTGATGTCAGGATTCTGAGCGCCTCCCACAAGGAGCTTGGCGCGGAGGTTGAGGCCGGACGGTTTCGCCAGGACCTGTACTACCGGCTCAATGTCATCGTGATCGAAGTCCCCCCGCTGCGCGAGCGCCGGGAAGATTTGCCCGAGCTCTGCGCGGCGCTGCTGGCCAGAATCTGCCAGGAGTCGGGTTTTAAGCTTCCGGTGCTCACGCCAGCCGTGCTGGAGCAGCTTGGCGACCACCCGTTCAGCGGCAACGTGCGGGAGCTGGAAAACATTCTGCACCGCTCGGTTGCCCTGAGCGAACACGGCGAGCTGGTGCTGGACGCAGCGCAAGCGCCATTGTCCAAAGGCCAGGAAACTGCGCTTGCGCCTACGCCAGCAGGCGTGCCTGACAATCTGCAGGACTACCTTGACGCGCAGGAACGGGACATCCTCTGCCAGGTGCTGCGTGAGACGCGCTTTAACCGCACTGCAGCCGCAGCCAAATTGGGCTTGAGCCTGCGCCAGATCCGCTACCGGATTGCACGATTGAACATCACCATGCCCGATGGCGCGGAAGACCATGGCTGAAACTGGCGCCGCCGCGCTCTGGCAGCAGGGCTGGTACCGCTATGCCAGGGCCATGGCCTCGCCCAACTTCGGCGCGCGACCCGATCAGGCCAGTATTGACCTGCTGGTGCTCCACTCGATCAGCCTGCCGCCTGGAGAATTCGGCAACGGCCAGGTGCAGCGCCTGTTCACCAACCAGCTGGACTGGGACGCCCATCCCTACTTTCAGGGCATACGCGGCTTGCAGGTCTCTGCCCACTTTTTCATCACCCGCACTGGCGAGCTTTGGCAGTTTGTCAGCTGCCAGGACCGGGCCTGGCATGCCGGGCAGTCAAGCTACCGGGGCCGGAGCAAATGCAACGACGACTCGATTGGCATTGAGCTGGAGGGACTAGAAGGCGGTCTTTTCGAAGCGCCGCAGTATGAAACCCTGACGGCGCTGTGCGCAGCCGTCATGGCGCACTATCCAATTGCGCACATTGCGGGACACGAGCACATCGCAGCGGGTCGAAAGCAGGACCCGGGCCCAGGTTTTGACTGGCCTTTGCTGAAGCAGGCGCTGGCGGCACCCGAGCCTTTTTTTCCGCCGTCAACGTAACAAGCTCCTACAAAAAGCGGCCTGCTCACGCGCGCGGAAACAGGACTTTTGCGCAAGTTTTGCCGGCTAATCCAGGATTGGCGGGCATTGACAAACCAAAGCCTGCGCCAAGGCGCATAAACACTGCATATCGCCTACAAGATCCAAGCCCAGCAAGGCCCGCAGGGCTGTCAGCGGAAGGCCGCTTGGTCCGGCGCTCAAATGCACCTATTTGGACCTCGGCGTAACTAAAAGTTCTAGGTAAAAATACAGGGTCAAAACACTACCTGTAGTGCTTGAATTCACATCAGACCCTAGGTATAGTGTGCAGACCCGCTCAGGTTTGGTGTCAATCAGACGCTCAAAAAGTGCTCTTCTGGTCAACGTTGAGCCCCTGGCTTCAACGATCAACAGCAAATGAGCCGGTGTTCCAAGTGCCTTTGAAAGTCTTGCGTACCACGTCAAACCAGCCGAATACACGCGTCACCGATCAGCAGAACAACGAATAGAAAAAGTCAAGAGGAAGCCCATGCAAACAGCTCAAAACACCGCCCTCGCCGGCACCGGCGCGGTAGCCGTCAACCTGCACAGCAGCGACAGCGCTGGCCAGACAAACCCCTTCAGCAACTACCAGATCATCCGCCGCAATGGCTCGGTGGTGCCTTTCGAACCCAACAAAATTGCGGTTGCCATGATGAAGGCATTCCTTGCCGTGCATGGCACGCAGGGTGCGGCTTCAGCCAGTGTTCGCGAGACCGTGGACGAGCTGACCCAGGCCGTCATGCGCGCCCTGATGCGCTCGCGACCAGGCGGCGGCACCTTTCATATTGAAGATGTGCAGGACCAGGTTGAGCTCGGCCTGATGCGCGGCGGTCACCACGAAATTGCCCGGGCCTACGTGCTCTACCGCGAAAAGCGCACCCAGGAGCGCGCGCGCCAGCCGCAAGCCCAAACACCGGCGCCGGTGCTGATTCACGTGATGGACGGTGGCAAAAAAGTTGCGCTCGATATCCGCAATCTGCAAGCACTGATCGAGGCTTCCTGCGCCAATCTGGGCGCTGATGTCAAAGCCGACCCTATCGTGGCGGAAACCATGCGCAACCTGTACGACGGCGTACCGATTGACGAGGTTTACAAGGCGTCCATTCTGGCGGCTCGTACCCTGATCGAAAAAGATCCGGACTACACCTACGCCACCGCGCGCCTGCTGATGCACACCATACGCCGCGAAGTGCTGGGCGAAGAAGTCGCACAGGAAGAAATGGCGACCCGCTACGCCGAATACTTCCCGAAATTCATCGCCAAGGGCGTTCAAAACGACTTGCTCGACGAGAAACTCCAGCAGTTCGACCTGGCCCGTCTGGGCGCTGCGCTCAAGCCGGAACGCGACCTGCAGTTTGACTACCTCGGTTTGCAGACCCTGTTTGACCGCTACTTTCTGCACGTGCGCAAGCAGCGCATCGAACTGCCGCAGGCTTTCTTCATGCGCGTGGCCATGGGCCTGTCGCTCAACGAGATCAACCGCGAAGAGCGGGCCATAGAGTTCTACGAAATCCTGTCCTCGTTTGACTTCATGTCCAGCACGCCCACGCTGTTCAATGCCGGAACACTGCGTTCACAGCTGTCTTCGTGCTACCTGACCACGGTGGCTGACGATCTGGGCGGCATCTATGACGCCATCAAGGAAAACGCGCTGCTGTCGAAATTTGCCGGCGGCTTGGGCAATGACTGGACACCTGTGCGTGCACTGGGCGCACACATCAAGGGCACCAATGGCGAATCCCAGGGCGTCGTGCCTTTCCTGAAAGTGGTCAATGACACCGCCGTGGCGGTCAACCAGGGCGGCAAACGCAAGGGCGCGGTTTGCGCCTACCTGGAAACCTGGCACCTCGACATCGAAGAGTTCCTGGAGTTGCGCAAGAACACCGGCGACGACCGCCGCCGTACGCACGACATGAACACCGCCAACTGGATCCCTGACCTGTTCATGCGCCGCGTGATGGAAAAAGGTACCTGGACGCTGTTCTCGCCCAACGACACGCCGGATCTGCATGACAAGTTCGGCAAGGAATTCGAAGCCATTTACACCGCTTATGAAGCCAGAGCGGCGCGTGGCGAGATCAAGCCCTCGCGCACCCTGCAGGCGACCGACATGTGGCGCAAGATGCTGTCCATGCTGTTTGAGACCGGCCACCCCTGGATCACCTTCAAGGATGTCTGCAACATCCGCTCGCCACAGCAGCATGTGGGCGTCGTTCACTCCTCCAACCTGTGCACCGAGATCACGCTCAACACCAGCGAGACCGAAACGGCTGTCTGCAATCTGGGCTCGGTCAATCTGGTCCAGCATTTGAAGAAAACGCCTGAGGGCGTCATGGTGCTCGACCACGCGAAGCTGCAAAAGACCATCACCACGGCCATGCGCATGCTGGACAACGTGATCGACATCAACTACTACGCCGTCAAGAAAGCGCGTGACTCCAACATGCGCCACCGCCCTGTGGGCCTGGGCATCATGGGCTTTCAGGACTGCCTGTACGAGCTGCGCGTACCCTACGCTTCCCAGGAAGCTGTCGAGTTCGCCGACAAATCCATGGAAGCGGTCTGCTACCACGCCTACTGGGCGTCCACCGAACTGGCCAAAGAGCGCGGCAAATACGCCAGCTACAAGGGCTCGCTTTGGGACCAGGGCATCTTGCCGCTGGACACCCTGGACATGCTGGAAAAGGAGCGCGGCGGCTACGTTGAAGTCGACCGTTCCATCACGCTGGACTGGGAAGTGCTGCGCAAGAAAATTGCACAGGACGGCATGCGCAACTCCAATTGCGTGGCGATTGCGCCCACCGCCACCATCTCCAACATCATTGGCGTGGATGCCTGCATTGAGCCATGCTTTGGCAATCTGTCGGTGAAGTCCAACCTGTCCGGCGAATTCACCGTCATCAATCATTACCTGGTGCGTGACCTCAAACAGCTGGGTTTGTGGGACGAAGTGATGGTTGTGGACCTCAAGCACTTCGACGGCTCGCTGCGTCCGATTGACCGCGTACCGCAGGAAATCAAGTCGCTGTATGCCACCGCTTTTGAAGTCGAGACTTCGTGGATTGTGGAAGCTGCAGCACGGCGCCAGAAATGGATTGACCAGGCGCAATCGCTGAATATCTACATGGCAGGCGCATCTGGCAAAAAGCTCGACGAGACCTACAAACTGGCCTGGTTGCGCGGCCTGAAAACGACTTACTATCTGCGCACACAAAGCGCTACGCACGCAGAAAAATCAACCGTTACCGCAGGCAAGATGAACTCGGTCTCGTCAAGCACGGCAACAGCCTCCAGCGGCATGAGCGCACTGGACGCAGCCGCCGCTGCGGCACAAGCGCAAATGAATGCCGTGCCTGCAACCGACATCAAATTCTGCGCTATTGATGATCCTGGTTGCGAGGCCTGCCAGTAAAAAAATTGCATCGTGTCGTGAAGCTTCGCACACGATTCGATGCAATTGAGCAACACTAATTTGAAGCGATATGAATGAACACTTTTCATTTTGTATCGCTGCTTTCATAATCACGAAATATTGGAAATCTTTATGCTGACCTGGGACGAAGAAGTCAAACCATCATCGCAACAATCACTCAACAGCGGCATGCTCGATAGCCGCTCGATGGAACTTCCGCTGCCATCTTCTGTGCAGCCCCAAGCGCAAATGCGCATGCTCAATGACGGTGCCTTCGCTCCGTCGGCTACCGCGCCAAACAGCCCTGCTGCGCCAGCCGCTGCAAAAATTGACAATGCAATCGCGACACCTGGCGCCAGGCGCGTCAAGGCGTCCGACAAACGCATCATCAACGGCCAGACCGACGTGAACCAGCTGGTTCCGTTCAAATACAAATGGGCTTGGGAAAAATACCTGGCCACCTGCGCCAACCACTGGATGCCGCAGGAAGTCAACATGACCCGCGACATTGCACTCTGGAAGGACCCCAATGGCCTGACAGAAGACGAGCGCCGTCTGGTCAAGCGCAACCTGGGCTTTTTTGTGACCGCAGATTCACTCGCGGCCAACAACATCGTTCTTGGTACCTACCGCCATATCACCGCGCCAGAATGCCGCCAGTTCCTGCTTCGTCAGGCGTTTGAAGAAGCGATTCACACCCACGCCTACCAGTACATCACCGAGTCACTCGGTCTGGACGAGGCCGAGATCTTCAACGCCTACAACGAAGTGCAGTCGATCCGCGACAAGGACCAGTTCCTGATTCCCTTCATTGCCGTCATCTCAGACCCCAACTTCAAGACCGGCACACCCGAAGCGGACCAGACCCTGCTCAAGTCACTGATCGTTTTTGCCTGCCTCATGGAAGGTCTGTTTTTCTACGTTGGCTTCACGCAGATTCTTGCCCTGGGTCGGCAAAACAAGATGACCGGTGCGGCCGAGCAGTACCAGTACATCCTGCGGGACGAGTCCATGCACTGCAACTTCGGCATCGACCTGATCAACCAGCTCAAGCTGGAAAATCCGCATTTGTGGACAGCAGAGTTCAAGGCTGAGATCATTGCGTTGTTCATGCAGGCCGTCGAGCTCGAGTACCGTTATGCCGAAGACACCATGCCACGTGGCGTGCTTGGGCTGAACGCGTCCATGTTCAAAGGCTATTTGCGCTATATCGCCAATCGCCGCGCTACGCAGATTGGTCTGGAAGCCCTGTTCCCCAATGAGGAGAACCCGTTTCCGTGGATGAGCGAAATGATTGACTTGAAGAAGGAACGCAACTTCTTTGAAACCCGTGTGATCGAGTACCAATCAGGCGGCGCTCTGTCCTGGGATTGATTGATTTATCCACAACATGATTTCTAGACTTGCAATGACCAGTGACGCTTACCAAAGAGTACGCATTGGGCTTTGCTCCTGTGTTCGCGGCGCTGGGCCCGGTTATCCGTTGGCCCAACGCCGTGAATCGCTTTGCGTACTCCAAACGTGAAGTGCTCTTTGCAACGTGATCAAGGAGAAAACTATGGCAACTGCGAAAAAAACCGTAGCTAAAAAAGCTGCACCAAAGAAAGCACCGGCTAAAAAAGTAGCCGTTAAGAAAGTCGCTGCGAAGAAAGTCGTTGCTAAAAAAGCACCGGCCAAAAAAGTAGCTGCAAAGAAAGTCGCTGCTAAAAAAGTCGTCGCTAAAAAAGCACCGGCCAAAAAAGTAGCTGCTAAAAAAGTCGCGGCCAAGAAAGTTGTCGCGAAAAAAGTCGTTGCTAAAAAAGCACCGGCTAAAAAAGTAGCCGCCAAGAAAGTTGCTGCCAAGAAAGCCGTCGCTAAAAAAGCACCGGCCAAAAAAGTAGCCGCCAAGAAAGCCGCTGCAAAAAAAGCGCCAGCAAAAAAAGCTGCCGCAAAGAAAGTAGCGAAAAAGCCCGCTGCCAAGAAAGCCGCGAAAAAACCCGCTGCGAAGGCACCTGCCACACCGGCTGCCCCTGCGGCTCAGACAACTCTGAACCCGCAAGCTGCTTGGCCGTTTCCAACTGCCAGCAAGCCTTAAGCAGACAGTCCTTGTTGCTTGAAAGCCCGGCGTCACAGACGCTGGGCTTTTTTTATGGGCCCAGCGTTCTCTGAAAAACGGAATCTGCTACCAAATAAGTAGCTAATTACGCCCGCCGAATGGGCGTATCCACGACTTTAGTTGCTCAAACCCAGGGATTCCAAGGTGTAGTTCTGTCCGCCGCGAAAGGCAATCTTGTGCGCGCCTACCCGGTTGCCAAGCTCCGCGCAGCGAACCAGAGGCCAGCCTTTTTCCAGGCCAAACAGCAATGCGCCGCGAAACGCATCGCCGCAGCCGGTCGGATCCACCACTTCCTTGGCCAGGACCGGCGGTACCAGTGTTTTTTCACCAGCCACCCAGACTTCGCAACCCTGAGCGCCCAGTGTGACGATCAGCCCCTGCACGCGCAGTGACAACTCTGCGCTGGACAAACCGGTGCGATCACTGAGCAACTTCGCTTCGTAGTCGTTGACAGTCACCCAGCTGGCCAGGTCAACGAAATGGCTGAGTTCCTGGCCGTCAAACATGGGCAGACCCTGACCCGGATCGAACACAAAGGGAATCGCCGCGTCCTTGAACTGTTGGGCATGCTGCAGCATGGCATCACGCCCGTCCGGGGAAATAATGCCCAGCGTGATGTCGCTGCGCGCCGCGACTTCGGTGATGTGCGCCTGGGCCATCGCGCCTGGGTGAAAGGCCGTGATCTGGTTGTTGTCGCGGTCCGTCATGATCATGGCTTGCGCGGTGTAGCTGTCGCCGACCTCGCGCACAAACTCGGTGCTGATGCCCATGGTCTGCATGCGCGCGGCATACTCCGCGCCGTCGCTGCCGACAGTCGCCATCGGTAGCGGGTTGCCGCCAAGTTGCTTGAGCGCGTAGGCAATGTTGCCGGCGCAGCCGCCGAACTCGCGGCGCAATGCGGGCACGAGAAACGACACATTCAGGATGTGCAGCTGGTCGGGCAGGATTTGCTCGGAAAACCGGCCCTCAAAGCTCATGATGGTGTCAAAGGCCAGGGAACCACAAATTACAGCAGACATTAATTTTTTCTCAATTCACAAAAGTCAGGGATTCAAGGATAAAACGCCAGCAAGCGGTAGCCCGCCACTGCCGTGGGCGAAAAGTTGCCGGGAGCGATTGAAGCACCGGACGCTGGGGCCGCAGCAGGCACGGTTACCGCCAACACCTGCATGAATACCAGGCCGCTGGACTCAGCGCCCGCAAGGAGCGCGCTGCGCGTCTCGCCAAGCTGCGCCGGACTGAGCACGCGCCGCACCAGGGCTTGATCCCGGGTGTCTGTGAGCGTTACCTCAAGCGATGGCATGGCGACCGCGACTGCGCTTGTATTTTTGATCGTAAAACTCAGGCGATAGGTGTCAGCATTGACCTTGTTGAATGCGGAGCTCTCTATCACGACAGCTTCAATACTGCGCGGCGCGTCTACCCTGCACTGCAGTTGCACGCACAACATCTGCAGCCAGGGCTTGAGGCTGGGCTCGCGTGCTGCGACATCGTCTCTTTGCTGGACCACCACCTGTAGCAGCAGCAAGAGCGCCAGCAGCAGACTGAGAAAGCCCAGCCCGATTCGCACGGCCGGTTGACGCCAGCGCGCTTGCCGCCGCGCGTCTTTGACAAAGGAGACCTCGTCGGACACCAGGGGCAGGTCCGTCAAGGCAGGAATATCCGGCGCCTCAGAAATGCCCGCAAGGCGTGCACCTGGCAGCTCGGGCGCGACAGGCATGCTGGAGCTGTCGAAGTTGTCTGGAGGGCGCAAGCGCTCCAAGGGCTCGGACGCAGGCAGCTCTGCAACCGGCATAGGCGCTTGTAGCGGCTCGCTCGCTACCTGACTATTCACCGGCGCCACACGCACGGCCTGACCGTGCGCATCCAGGCGCAAGGTGCCGGATTCGTCGAGCAGAACTGCACGCTGGTCCTGCTGCCATTGGCCCGGATCAAAAACGCTGTGCGCGGGATCGGGCGGGCTCTGCCAAGCCGACTCGGCTTGAGGAGAAGGGGGCGCGGAGTAAAGAGCACTAGGGGTCTGCGGGATCTGCAGATGCTGGGACGCATCAAAAACATCAGCACAATGCCCACATCGCACCCAGCCTTGGGAGACTTTGAGTTGGTCGGTCACGACTTTGAACATCGTGCCGCATGCGGGGCAGCGCGTAATCAGGCTCATCTAGCGCTGTATTGTAGGTTGTGCCTGAGGGCGGGCCGCGGCAGCCCGAGCCCGGCAAGCGGCTTGATGCACGCCAGGCCGTCAGCAGGTTTAAAGCTTGGCGACCATCAGAATCCAGCCGTCTTCTTCATCCTGCACCTGCAGCTGGCAATAAGGCAGATAAGCCGCCTTGAGCTCGTCGGCCTGACGCGCCAGAATGCCGGCCAGCACCAGATGACCGCCTTTTTCAACGTGCGCGCAGAGCAGTGGCGCCAGCACCTTCAAAGGTGTGGCCAGAATATTTGCCAGCACAGTATGGTATTGACCGCTGGCTTTGTCCGGCAGTCCCGCATTGAGCCGCACATGGTTGGCTTCAGCATTGGCCCGCGTGGACTCGACTGCAGCCTCATCGATATCGACCGCATCAATATCCAAAGCGCCGAACTTGGCCGCACCTATTGCAAGAATGCCCGACCCACAGCCGTAATCCAAAGTCCTGCCAAGCGTGGGCGCACCAGCAATCCAACGCAAGCACATGCGCGTGGTCGGGTGGGTACCGGTGCCGAAAGCCAGACCCGGGTCAAGACGAATCAGCTGCCTGGCTTGCGCTGGCGGCTCATGCCAGGTCGGCACAATCCAGAACTCAGGTGTGATCTCGACCGGCGTGAACTGCGACTGCGTCAGTCGAACCCAATCCTGCTCGGGCACGGGCTGAACCGCGATCAGCGCGCAGTCATCAAAGAAATCCTGCGCCTGCAGCAAGGCCAGCGCCTCGCGCGCCAAAGCCTCGGTGGCAAACAGGGAAACCACCCGTGAGCGCTCCCAGCCAGCCTTGGGCGGCGGCATGCCGGGTTCGCCAAAAAGCGCCTGCTCGGCAGGCGTCTCGGCGTCGGCGTCCTCGACCGAAACGCTGAGCGCGTCGAGCGCGTCCAGTGCCTCGCTAAGCGTTTCAACGCCATCGGCAGGCACCAGCAAAATCAACTCAAACATGCTCATAAAACCTGGCTCCCTGTGCTCGCCTTGTTAATCCTGTCGTCCTGAGCCTGCCTGAGGCGGCACCCAGAGTGGGCGATGCGTGCTTGGAACGGCGCAGCGCAGCGCTCGGTCATGCCCTGCAGCGCACCGGAGTTCGAACTAGCGCACACGTTTGGACAACCATTCTTCAAGGTAGTGGATATTGGTGCCACCGTCCATGAATTTGGCGTCGACCATCAACTCGCGGTGCAGGGCGATATTGGTGTTGATGCCTTCGACCACGGTCTCGGCCAGCGCCGTGCGCATACGGGCCAGCGCCTGTTCGCGCGTGTCGCCATGCACAATGATCTTGCCAATCATGGAGTCGTAATTCGGCGGCACAAAGTAGTTGGCGTAAATGTGCGAATCCACCCGCACGCCCGGTCCACCCGGCGTGTGCCAGGTCGTGATGCGCCCCGGAGAAGGCGTGAATTTGTACGGGTCTTCGGCGTTGATGCGGCATTCAATCGAATGGCCCTTGAGCTCGATGTCACGCTGTGCAAAGGGCAGCTTTTCGCCGGCTGCCACCATGATTTGCGTCCTCACGATGTCAATGCCCGTGATCCACTCGGTCACCGGATGCTCGACCTGCACGCGGGTGTTCATCTCTATGAAGTAGAACTCGCCGTTTTCATACAGAAACTCAAAGGTTCCAGCGCCACGGTAGCCAATTTTCTTGACAGCAGCGACACAGCGCTCACCGATGCGCTCTATAAGCTTGCGCGGGATGCCAGGCGCTGGCGCCTCTTCAATGACTTTTTGATGGCGGCGCTGCATGGAGCAATCGCGCTCACCGAGCCAGACCGCATTTTTATGCTGGTCGGCCATGATCTGGATTTCAATATGCCGGGGGTTCTGCAGGAATTTCTCCATGTAGACCTCGGGATTGCCGAAAGCCGCACCGGCCTCGGCCTTGGTCGTCTGCACCGCATGCAGCAGCGCCGCCTCGGTGTGCACCACGCGCATGCCGCGACCACCGCCGCCACCTGCAGCCTTGATGATGACCGGGTAACCCACCTGCTTGGCAGTGCGCTTGATGAAAGCCGGATCATCAGGCAACGCGCCTTCGGAGCCAGGCACGCAGGGCACACCCGCCTTGATCATGGTCTGCTTGGCAGACACCTTGTCGCCCATGGTGCGTATGGAGTCCGGGCTCGGACCAATGAACTTGAACCCGCTTTTTTCAACCCGTTCTGCAAAATCGGCGTTTTCGCTCAAAAAACCATAGCCCGGGTGAATCGCCTCGGCGTCGGTCACTTCAGCGGCCGAAATGATGGCCGGCATGTTCAGGTAGCTGTGAGCCGACGCTGCGGGCCCGATGCAAACTGACTCATCCGCCAGCTTGATGTATTTCGCCTCGCGATCAGCCTCCGAGTACACCATCACAGCCTTGATGCCGAGTTCACGGCAGGCGCGCTGGATTCGCAGGGCGATCTCTCCGCGGTTGGCAATCAGTATTTTTTTAAACATGCGTCTGGTAACTCAGTCTTTTGGGAAGTCTGCGGATGGGCCGGCGTGGCGCGGTCCTCACTCGATCATGAACAACGGCTGTCCGTATTCAACGGCCTGGCCGTTTTCGCAAAGTATCTTGGTGATCGTGCCGGACTTGTCGGCCTCGATTTCATTGAGGATCTTCATCGCCTCGATGATGCAGATGGTTTCGCCTTCCTTGACTACGTTGCCAACTTCGGCAAAAGGCTTGGCACCTGGACTGGCCGAGCGGTAAAAAGTCCCAACCATGGGTGACTTCACGGCGTGTCCAGCGGGCACAACCGGCGCCTCGACGACGGGTGCGGCAACGGCAACTGGCGCGGCCACCATGGCGACTGCAGGCTGCTGCATCACAAGGGGAGCTCCACTGGATTTGACAATGCGTACCTTGCCTTCGGCTTCGGTAATCTCCAGTTCGGACACATTGGAGTCCGAAACGAGGTCAATCAGTGTCTTGAGTTTTCTTAAATCCATGGGGTCTCTCCAATGACGGTAGATGCTGGCGCGAGGATTGCAGCACACAGCTTTTAATGGTCTGGAAGCGGGCCTGCATGCTCCAGGAGCATCAAGCCAACGCGGTCTTCCTTGCTTTATTTCACTTACGCTCAGCTTTTGCGCTTTAAAGCGCTCATCAGTCACTTAATGCCGATTTCCACGCACGCAAGGCTGACGATCAGTCGGGGAAAGCGCAGAGTGTACCTCAAGCCCGAAGCTTCCAAGCGGCGAAAAAGCCATGCACAGGAACTGAAAAAAGGAGGAAATAAGACTTAGTTGGTCACCAATTGACTCATTTTAAAAACAGTAGCTTATTAAAGAGCACGGACCGCACCGCATGGCTATTTTTATTAGACCTGCGCCCATAGCGCCAGGTCTTCGCTTGAAACCTTGCCGGCTTTGCGATGCAGCAACTGGCCTGACGCGCCAAACACCGCAGAAAAAGGCAAACTGCCGGCCGAATTACCCAGCGACTTGCTCAGCTCGGTGCCACCCAGGCCGGCCATGGCAACCGGGAAACTCAGCGGCCTGGCCTGCAGCCATTTGCGCACCGCGCTGGGCTGGTCCACAGCCAGGCCCAGCACCTGCCAGTTTTTGCTCTGCTTGTTTTTGTGGAAGCTGTCCAGCAAGGGCAACTCCTCGACGCAGGGCGGGCACCAGGTCGCCCAGAAATTCACCAGCAGCGGCTTGCCGCGAAAGCTGCTCATGGGCAAGGCCTTGCCGTCGGGCGTGTCAAAGCTCAAGGCCCAGAAGGCTACATCCATCGCCGCATCGGCCGACGAGATCGGCGCTGCCAAGCCGTCCTGCGGCCGGTTTTTCCACCAGGCCACGCCAGCGCCCGCAAGGCCGGCCGCTGCGGCAACACTGCCGTAAAGAAGGTTTCTGCGCTTCATTTTTCGAGTTCCGCATCAAGCATAAGCAATTTCTGCACGGCCGCCAGATCACCGCGCGGTGTGCGGCCCTTGGCATCGGGCCGCAAAGCGCCGCGTAAATCATCATGGTCGTAGACCATCAGGTGCACGCCAACCATTTCGCCCAGCGGCTTGCACAGGCTGCTCAAGCTGAGCGCCTCAACGCTGCCGCCGGTAAAGCCTGTCACGGTGCGCGGTTCGTAGTCGACATTGTGTTCAATCAAGGCAATTTCGGCAGATTTTGGATCGTCACAAAACAGCTGGATATAAATATCAGACAGCCGCGTTGCCGTGCCGTGCCAAACCGCGCCCGCCAGGTAGGGGCGAAAGGCCTGCATGCGCTCCATCCAGACCACCGCCAGGCCCCTGAGGGCGGCCAACTCGGCCGGCTGGGTGTCGGCGCAGAACAGCTCGATGTACTCGCGCACCGCGTCTTCCAGCTCACCATTGTCCGGCAGCTCGCTGCGCGCAGGCAGCCCCATCTGCTTGAGCGCGCGGCGTTTGGCCGGACCGTATTCCAGCCCCTCTTCAACGACCAGCGCGGCAGCGGTCGCCGCAATTTCAGATTTAAGGGTGTGCAAGGTGCTTGGGCCAGGTGAGCGAAGACCGGTTTGAAACCAACGTTTAACAATATAGAGCTTCAGTTTAGGCCAGCGCGACTGGCCATGCCAGGCGGCGGGATTTAGCGTCAGGTCGAACGAGCGCCAAAATGCTATTAATTAAGTAGCTGCCAGCGCCGGTCCATATTGCGCCACCGGCACTTTGTATCTGAAATATCGGTCAAGTCAGAGCTCACAGCCGGTTTTTGGCCGCTTCGCGCTGCTCCTAAAATACCTGCCATGCACATACATATTCTTGGAATCTGCGGCACCTTTATGGGCGGCCTGGCCGCATTGGCCCGCGAAGCTGGCCACAAAGTCACGGGCTGCGACACAGGCGTCTATCCGCCCATGAGTGACCAGCTGCGCGCCCTGGGCATTGAGCTGATTGAAGGCTACGGCGCAGACCAGCTCGCGCTCAAGCCAGACATGTATGTGGTCGGCAATGTGGTCTCGCGTGCCCGGCTGGCCGACGCCAGCCCAAAATACCCCTTGATGGAGGCCATCCTCAACGGCGGCCTGCCTTACACCAGCGGCCCGCAATGGCTGGCTGAGCATGTCTTGCAAGGCCGCCATGTGCTGGCGGTGGCGGGCACGCACGGCAAGACCACCACCACGGCGATGCTGGCGTGGATACTCGAACACGCCGGCCTGCAGCCAGGCTTTCTGATCGGCGGCGTGCCGCTCAATTTCGGCGTCTCTGCCCGGATAGGTGCCCCCACGCTTGTCGCTTCGCGTACCGCGCTGCCCCCCGAAGGGGCCGCTGCGCCTGCGGTCCTGCAAAGCCGGCCCCGCGGCCCCGGCTTGCAGGAAGATACGGACAGCGGATTTTCCACTTCGACGAAAACGCCATCACGCGCTCCGATGGCTCCATTTGTTATAGAGGCTGATGAGTACGACACCGCCTTTTTCGACAAACGCAGCAAGTTTGTCCATTACCGGCCGCGCACGGCGATATTGAACAACCTGGAATTCGACCACGCCGATATTTTTGACAACCTCGCAGCCATTGAGCGCCAGTTTCACCATTTGCTGCGCACCGTGCCCTCGCAAGGTCGCGTGGTCGTCAATGCACATGAAGCCAGCCTGCAGCGCGTGCTGGCCCAGGGCTGCTGGAGTGAGCGTGTACTCTTCGGAAGTGATCCGTCAAACCTGGATGGCTTTACTGCAGAAGGTGAGCCGCAAGACTTCAAGGTGCTCAAGGCCGGGCAGATCGTCGCCCATGTGCAGTGGGCCGTGTCCGGCGTGCACAACCAGCTCAATGCGCTGGCAGCGATTGCTGCAGCCGAGCATGTGGGTGTCCCGCCCGAGGTCGCGGCAGCGGCACTGGCGAGCTTTCAGAACGTCAAGCGCCGCATGGAGGTGCGCGGCGTGCTTGCGCGGGATGGCGGCGAGATCACGGTGTATGACGACTTTGCGCATCACCCCACCGCCATACACACCACGGTGGACGGCCTGCGCCGCCAGCTCAACAGCAGCGGCAAAAGCGCGGACCGTATCCTGGCCATCTTTGAGCCGCGCAGCAACACCATGAAGCTGGGCAGTATGACCGCGCAACTGCCCCATGCGCTGGAAGTCGCCGACCTGGCCTTTTGCCATGCGGCTGGCCTGGACTGGGACGCCCGCGCGGCGCTGGCGCCCATGGTTGACCGAGCGCACGTCGCAGACAACATCGAGCAGCTGGTGGCGCAGGTCAAAGCCTTGGCCAGACCCGGCGACCATTTGCTGTGCATGAGCAATGGCGGCTTTGGCGGCATACACGTCAAGCTGCTGGACGCGCTGAAAGCCTGAAAGCCCTAAAACGGGCGCGGCAGTTTTCCAGCCGGCCGTGAAAAGCGTGGGCTTGCCTAGTAGCTGATGCTCAGGGAGGCCACATCAATGTGCACCACCGGCTTGCCCAGTGCAGCGCTGGCGGCGCGAGCAAACGCCTGCGCCCATTGGGGTTCAAGAAATTTTTCAGCGCCTGCGGCCTCGGCCACCACCACGACCTTGTCGGCCGTCAGTAGCTTGCCGGTAGGTCGCAGTGGCTCGCAAGCCATGCGTGTGAACTGCTCATCAAGCCAGGCCCGGGCGGCCTCGTGCGGCATGGGCTGCACTTCATTGAGGTCCAAGCGCAGCGGCGCGCTGCCCTTGAAGGTCACACTGACTTCGCTGCGCATGGTTTGACTCCTGATAGTGGCAAGCTGGATCGCCACAAGCCAATAGTCTGCGAATGAGCCCCTCAGGCGCAATTCGC
This sequence comes from Comamonadaceae bacterium, assembly GCA_947443645.1. Lineage (GTDB taxonomy): Bacteria > Pseudomonadota > Gammaproteobacteria > Burkholderiales > Burkholderiaceae_C > Polaromonas. The sequence goes on from CANEXF010000009.1 coordinate 121,341, forward strand.
AGAAACCCGCAGCGGCTAGAGGCTTAGGCCAGCGCGCGGCGTGCCAGCACGGCATCCGACAAGGTTTGCAGCACGGCCAGCGAGTCGTCCCAGGCCAGGCAGGCATCGGTGATGCTCTTGCCGTATTCGAGTGCGCGGGCGTCATCCTTGCCGGGCGTGAATTTTTGCGCACCGGCCTGCAAGTGGCTTTCAACCATCAGGCCAAACACCTGACGCGAGCCGCTGGCTACCTGGCCGGCGATGTCGCGCGCGACCTCGATCTGCTTTTCGTGCTGCTTGGAACTGTTGGCGTGGCTGCAATCGACCATCAGTGTCGCGGGCAGCTTGGCCGCAGCCAACTCTTTGCAGGCAGCGGTGACACTGGCCACATCGTAATTGGGCGCCTTGCCGCCGCGCAGAATCACGTGGCAATCCGGATTGCCGTTGGTTTGCACAATCGCCACCTGGCCATTTTTGTGCACCGACAAAAAGTGATGTCCGCGTGCGGCGGCCTGGATCGCATCGGTGGCAATGCGAATATTGCCATCCGTGCCATTTTTGAAGCCTATGGGCGCAGACAGACCAGAGGCCAGCTCGCGGTGCACCTGACTTTCGGTGGTGCGCGCACCAATCGCGCCCCAGGCGATCAGGTCGCCAATGTATTGCGGGGAGATCACATCCAGAAATTCGCTGCCTGCGGGCAGGTCCAGGCGGTTGATTTCAATCAACAGCTGGCGCGCGATGCGCAGACCTTCATCAATGCGGTAGCTTTCATCGAGGTAAGGGTCATTGATCAAGCCTTTCCAGCCCACGGTGGTGCGCGGCTTTTCAAAGTACACCCGCATCACGATCTCCAGCGTGCCAGCGTATTTTTTACGCTGAACCGCCAGCTTGCGCGCGTACTCGAGCGCAGCGGCCGGGTCGTGAATCGAGCACGGACCAATCACCACCAGCAGGCGGTCGTCCGTGCCAGCGATGATGTTGTGAATGTTGTGGCGGGTCTGCGTGATCAGCGATTCGACGGCGGTGCCGCGTATCGGGAAAAAGCGTATCAAATGCTCTGGCGGAGGTAACACGGTGATGTCCTTGATGCGTTCGTCGTCGGTCTGGCTGGTTTTATCGACGCTCGCATACCAGCTGTCGCTGGCGGGTTTCGGCTGGGATTCAGACTGGGCAGGTGTATTCATCACAGACGTCCTTTTAAGATTTCAAAAATTCAGGAAAAAGAAACTAAATATGGCAAAAAAAAACCGCCGGGTGTCCGGCGGTTTTTGAAAAATTTCTTGTGCTGTTTCAGCTTACAGAAAGATCTCTCTACCGCCGAAGGCGCTTGAGAACCAAAAGTAAGCAAAATAAAACCTTGCAGTTTGCATGGATTCGAATGTAGCACAGGTCGAAAACAGCCTTCTCAGGCGGTTCCGCCCACGGTCAGCCCGTCAATGCGCAAGGTCGGCTGGCCGACGCCGACAGGAACGCTCTGGCCTTCCTTGCCGCAGGTGCCCACACCGCTGTCGAGCTGCATGTCGTTGCCCATCATGGTCACGCGTGTCAGCGCGTCAGGGCCGTTGCCGACAATCGTCGCGCCCTTGACCGGGTAAAGAATCTTGCCGTTTTCCACCCAGAAGGCTTCGCTGGCAGAAAACACAAACTTGCCCGAGGTGATGTCGACCTGGCCGCCGCCAAAGTTGGTGGCGTACAAGCCCTTCTTGATGCTGGCCACAATCTCTTCAGGCGCCTTGTCGCCGCCCAGCATATAGGTGTTAGTCATGCGCGGCATCGGCACATGGGCATAGCTCTCGCGCCGGCCATTGCCTGTGGGCTTGACCTTCATCAGGCGCGCATTGAGCGAGTCCTGGATGTAGCCCTTCAAAATGCCGTCTTCAATCAGCACATTGCGCTGGCTGGCGTTGCCTTCGTCGTCCACATTGAGCGAGCCGCGGCGGTCGGCAATCGTGCCATCGTCCAGCACGGTGACGCCCTTGGCCGCCACGCGCTGACCGATCTTGCCCGAAAACGCACTTGACCCCTTGCGGTTGAAGTCGCCTTCCAGGCCGTGACCAATCGCCTCGTGCAGCAGAATTCCGGGCCAGCCCGAGCCCAGCACCACGGTCATCTCACCGGCCGGTGCCGGCCGCGCTTCGAGATTCGTCAGCGCCGCCTTGACGGCATCGGCCACGTACTGCGCAATCTGCGCGTCGTCAAAATAAGCCAGGCCAAAGCGGCCACCGCCACCACCCGAGCCCACTTCACGGCGCACCTTGCCGCCTTCTTTTTTCTCTGCAATCACGGTGACGCTCAGGCGCACCAGCGGCCGCACGTCGGCGGCCAGCGTGCCGTCAGCGCGCGCCACCATCACCACGTCGTATTCACTGGCCAGTCCGGCCATCACCTGCACAATGCGCGGGTCCTTGGCCTTGGCGAATTTTTCAACCTTCTCCAGCAGCTTGACCTTGGCCGTGCTGTCCAGCGTGGCAATTGGGTCCAGGCCGCTGTAAAGCGAGCGGCTGCTGGCGATTTTTCGCGCAGGTGTTTTCACGCGTCCCGATTGGCTGGCCGCCGAAATACTGCGCACGGTGCGCGCAGCGTCGAGCAGCGAAGCATCGGAAATATCGTCCGAGTAGGCAAAAGCGGTTTTTTCGCCGCTCACAGCGCGCACGCCCACGCCCTGGTCAATGCTGAAAGAGCCGGTTTTGACAATGCCTTCTTCCAGGCTCCAGCCTTCGCTGCGGGTGTATTGGAAATACAAATCCGCGTCGTCCGCACCGTGTGAGGTGATTTCACCCAAGGCACGGCTCAGGTGCGCTTCCGTCAGGCCAAAAGGCGCAAGCAGCAGCGCCTTGGCAATCTCAAGTCGCCCGGCAGTGGAAGCAGCCGTCGGTCGGGCTTTGGATGATGCGGTAGACGTGTTCAACGCTGAGGCAGGGGAAGATCGGAGTGAGGTCATGCTGGCATTGTAGGCAGAGCGCTGCGGCCCTGGCTGCGCGGGGTTATGGCTGGTACAGGGCGGCCAGCCGGCCCCCAATGGGCCAGGCAGCTAGGACTGCACCAGCCGTTTGCCCTTGGCAATCGCCATCAGTATGCCCACTGCCAGGCCCAGGGTCACCATGGCGGTTCCGCCGTAGCTGATGAAAGGCAGGGGTACGCCCACCACTGGCAAGATGCCGCTCACCATGCCCATATTGACGAAGGCATAAGTGAAAAAGATCATCGTCAAGGCCCCTGCCAGCAGGCGTGAAAACAAAGTCGGCGCCTCCATCGCAATGGTCAGGCCGCGCAGGATCAGAAAAATGAAGCCGGCAATCAGCAGCAAATTACCAAGCAGACCGAATTCCTCGGAAAAAGCCGCAAAGATGAAGTCTGTGGTGCGCTCTGGAATGAACTCCAGGTGCGTCTGGGTGCCGGCCATGAAGCCCTTGCCAAAGACGCCGCCAGAGCCAATCGCGATCATGCCCTGAATGATGTGAAAGCCCTTGCCCAGCGGGTCACGCGACGGGTCCAGCAAGGTGCAGATGCGCTGCTGCTGGTAGTCATGAAGCACTGGCCAGCGCATGCCATCGGCGCACAGCTGCGGCTCAAACCAGACCACCAGAAAAACACCCAGCAGGCCCAGCAGCACCGGCGGCGCGATCAACTTCCAGCTCAGGCCGGCAAAGAAAATCACCGCCATGCCGGCAGCCAGCACCAGCAGCGAGGTACCCAGGTCGGGCTGCCGCATGATCAGTCCGACCGGCACAAAGAGCAAGACGCCGGCGACCATGAAATCGAGCGGGCGCATCTGCCCTTCGCGCTTTTGAAACCACCAGGCCAGCATCAAGGGCATGGCGATCTTGAGAATTTCACTGGGTTGAATGACCACGCCGACGTTGAGCCAGCGCCGCGCGCCCTTTTTGGTGACACCAAAAATCGCCACCGCGACCAGCAGCGCCAAACCGACGGTGTAAAGCGGCACGGCAAAAGCCATCAGCCGCTGCGGCGGGATCTGGGCCACCACGAACATGATGACGCCCGCAATCGCCATGTTGCGCCCATGGTCGACAAAACGGGTGCCATGGTCATAGCCCGACGAATACATGATCAACAGGCCGGCGCAGGCCAGCAGGAAAACGGCAAAAGCCAGCGGACCGTCCAGGCCTTCAAACAGCGGTGCGGTGCGCTTGAAAAGAGAGGGTTTGTCAAAAACTGCGGCCATGGCGAGGATTATCGACCAGCTTGGGCGCAAGCCGTGCCCGCAAGGCCAAGCCAGGCCGTGCAGCGACCGGCGACAGCAGAGCGCCATGCACTATTTATTTGATAGCTGCCAGCGCCCGTCCAGATTGCGCTTAAGCCGTAATTCGCGCCTGAAATTTTGCCTGGGACTACATTTTGGACAACAGCGCTGGCAGCCTGCTTCGGCTCAGGCTCGTACGATAAGGCGCATGCGCACCACCCATTTGCTTTATCTGCACGGCTTTCGATCATCGCCACAGTCCATCAAGGCCCGCAAAATGGCCGCGCTGCTGGCCAGTGACTACCCGAAGGTGCGCTGGTTCTGTCCGCAGTTGCCGGCTTCGCCCCGGCAGGCCATGGCCGAGGTGATGGCCACCGTAGCAAGCTGGCCGGCCAGCCCGGGGTTTCAGTCCATGGCCGTCGTCGGTTCCTCTTTGGGCGGCTTTTATGCCACCTGGGTGGCTGAACAAATGCACTGCAAGGCCGTGCTGCTCAATCCGGCAGTGGACCCGGCACGCGACCTCAGTCGCCACATCGGCGAGCAGACCAGCTGGCAAAACCCGGACGAGAAATTTTTCTTTCTGCCCGAATATGTACAGCAACTGCGTGAATTGAGCTGCACCAGTATTGAGGCCAGCAACTATCTGGCCGTGGTGGCCAAAGGCGACGAGGTGCTCGATTGGCGTGAGATGCGCACGCGCTACGCGGGCGCGCAACTGCGTCTGATAGACGGTAGCGACCATGGCCTGAGCGACTTTGACGAGCATCTGCCGGCGATCCTTGATTTTCTGGATTTGGCCGCCTGATTACACTCATCCCAAGCCATTTAAGGATTCAAGTTTTGTTTGTACTGTTTGAAGAAGCCGGTAAGTTTCTGGCCGGTCGTATTTTGTCTGAGGCAGACAGTTCGCTGCAGGTAGAGCTCGACTCGGGCAAGCGCGTCAAGGTCAAGGCGGTCAATGCGCTGCTGAAGTTTGAAAAACCATCGCCTGCGGAACTCGTGGCTGCGGCTCAAAAGCTGAGCCAGGACATCGAGCTGGAGCTGGCCTGGGAGTTTGCCAGCGAAGAAGAGTTTGGCTTTGCCGAGCTGGCGCGCGACTATTTCAGCGCCGACCCGTCCAAGCCGGCCTCGCTCGAGCAGCAGGCCGCCGCGCTGTTCCGGCTGTTTGATGCACCGCACTACTTCAGGCGCGCCGGAAAAGGCCGCTTCAAGAAGGCGCCGGCCGACATCTTGCAGCTGGCGCTGGCAGCGATCGAAAAGAAAAAACAGCTTGCATTGCAGATCACAGCCTGGGCCGAAGCATTGGCGCAGGGCCAGTGTCCCGCACCGATTGCCGATCAGCTCTACAAAATCCTGTTCAAGCCCGACAAGAACAGCGCCGAATACAAGGCCGTTGTAGAAGCCTCACGCAACACCCACAGCGCACCGCTAGATCTGCTGCAGCGCTCGGGCGCCATTGCTTCTGCCTACCAGTTTCACTGGAAACGCTTTTTGTTCGAAAACTTCCCCAAGGGCACGGGTTTTCCGGCCCTCACGGCCCCCGTGCATGCGGAAGAATTGCCGCTGGCCACAGTGCAGGCCTTTTCGATAGACGACTCCAGCACGACTGAAATTGACGATGCGTTGTCGGTGCAGGGTCTGGGCACCGGCACGGTCACGCTGGGCATTCACATTGCCGCGCCTGGTCTGGCCGTGCTGCCCGGCAGCGCCATAGACAAGCTGGGGCGTGCGCGCCTGTCCACGGTCTACATGCCTGGCCACAAACTCACCATGCTGCCCGACGAGGTCGTACAAAACTACACCTTGCAAGCCGGGCGCAACTGCCCCGCGATCTCGCTGTATGTGACGCTCGACGAGGCCACGCTGGCCATCCGCGAGACCGTGACGCGGATCGAGCAGGTCAGCATTGCCAGCAATCTGCGCCACGACGTGCTGGACAGCACCTTCACCGAAGCCTTTTTTGAAGCCGCACACGCTGCAAATGCCCCAGCAGGCGCGCCGGCCGGCCCAGCCGGACCAGCGGCAGACATCGCCTGGGCCACGGAATTGACTTTCCTGCACCGTCTGGCCAAGCACCTCAAAGGGTTGCGCGAAGTGCAGCGTGGCAAACCCGAAAACTTCAACCGCCCAGACTACAACTTCAAGCTGGACAATGCCAGCGGCCACGAACCTGAAGGCCATGAGACCGTCAGCATCAGCATTCGGCAGCGCGGCGCGCCACTGGATCTGATCGTGGCCGAGGCCATGATTCTGGCCAACAGCACCTGGGGCCAGTGGCTCGCAGAGCATGGCGTTCCCGGCATTTACCGCAGCCAGGCCAGCCTGGCGCCGGGCGTGAAAGTACGCATGGGCACCAAGGCCTTGCCGCACGCCGGCCTGGGTGTTCCCAGCTACGCCTGGAGCACATCGCCGCTGCGCCGCTACACCGACCTGGTCAACCAGTGGCAGCTGATCGCCTGCGCCAGACATGGCCGCACGGCTGCGCTGGTCGCGCCCTTCAAACCCAAAGATGCCGAACTGTTCTCCATCATCTCGGGCTTTGACGCGGCCTACAGCGCCTACAACGGCTTTCAGGCCGGCATTGAACGCTACTGGACGCTCAAATACCTGCAGCAAAACGGCATCACTGAATTGACCGCCAGCGCCTTTAAGGACAACCTGCTCAGGGCCGATGATTTGCCGCTGGTCTTGCCCGCCATGGGTGCGCAAGGCCTGCCGCGCGGCGCCAAGGTGCGGGTGCGCCTCGGTGAGATTGACGAGATCACGCTGGACATCAGCGGCACCGTGATTGAGCGGCTCGATCTGGTCGCTGAAGCCGGGGCGCAGGCGATGGACGAAGAAGATGAGGGCGAAGACCTCGCTGCCGGCCCGATATCGATTGCGGTCGACGTCAACGAGCCAGCAGCAGACACCGCGCCTGTGGCCAGTTGAGGCCAGCCAGCCAAGCCCGACCTCAAGCCTGATATTCTGCGCCTGTGAAATCATTCAGCACGCTACAAATCGCCCTGGGCACTTCACTGCTTGTGCACGCAGTGGTCCTGACAACGCGCTTCGTGGACCCACAAAGCTTTGACCGGGTTTTTCACGACACACCCCTGGAAGTGATTCTGGTCAACGCGAAGTCCAGCGAAAAGCCCGAGTTCGCCAAAGCCATTGCGCAAGCCTCGCTGGCCGGCGGTGGCGAGGGTGAAACCGGCCGGGCCACTTCGCCGCTGCCACCGTCGGCATTGACCGACCTGGGTGACGCAGCCGAAGAGGCCCAGCGCAAGGTCGAATCCATGCAGGAGCAGCAAACGCAATTGCTGGCCCAGCTCAAGAAACAGCTCGCCACACTGCCGCCGCCTGATCCCAAGACCGCCTCGAATGACCCGGTGCAGACCGAGCGCGAGCAAAAGCGCCGGCAACTGATCAAGATACTGGCCGAGATCGAAAAGCGTATCAACGAAGAAAACGCCAGGCCCAAAAAGCGTTATATCTCGCCGGCCACCCGCGAGGAAGTCTATGCGGTCTATTACGACAGGCTGCGCAGAAAAATCGAAGACAAAGGCACAGTGAACTTTCCCGAGCAGGCCGGCCGCAAGCTCTACGGTGAGCTGACCATGATCGTGACCGTTAATTTCAATGGCCGCATCCTGGCAACCGAAGTGGTCGAAACCTCGGGCAACCTGACGCTGGACCGCAGGGCGCAAAGCATAGTCATGGGAACCGGGCCGTTTGAAAAATTCACCGACGCGATGCGCCGCAAGGCAGACCAGATCGTGGTGGTGTCGCGCTTCAAGTTCACCCGCGATGAAACGCTTGAAACCCGGCTGACCAGCCACTGACCCGTGATGCAGGCTCAATACACGATCAAAGGGCTGGCATGAAGGCCGTGCTGCGCCTGCTGGGCTTGATAGTGATGGCGGCTTTGGTGCTGCAGCTTTATTTTGTCGCGCGCATTGCGCTGATGGTGGTGGTGGACCCGGAATCGACGGCTTTTGAGCGCTCCGAGACCTGGCGCATTGCCAGCACCACGGGCCGCCTCAAGTGGCGCCAGCAGTGGGTCGCCTACGACGATATTTCCGACAAGCTCAAGAGCGCGGTGATCGCCTCGGAAGATGCGAGCTTTGTCGAACACGACGGCGTAGACATCGAGGCGCTTGAAAAGGCCTGGGACAAAAACGCCAAGGCTGAGTTGCGCGTGCAGCAGTCCGCCAGTCGGCTTCAGCCCGGCAAATCAGGCAGTGCCAGCGACAAAGCCATCGCCAAACCGGCCAAAATTGTGGGCGGCTCGACCATCACCCAGCAACTGGCGAAAAATCTTTTTTTATCTGGCGAGCGCACCCTTTTGCGCAAGGGCCAGGAGCTGGTCTTGACGCTCGTGCTCGAAGCCCTGCTGTCCAAGGAACGGATTCTGGAGATTTACCTCAACAGCGTTGAATGGGGCGAAGGCGTGTTTGGCGCCGAAGCCGCTGCACGGCACTACTACCGCAAGCCCGCTTCGGCTTTGAGCGCGCAGGAGGCTGCGCGGCTGGCCGTGATGCTGCCGCGGCCAAAATACTTCGAGACCCGTCCCAATTCGCCTTATCTCGCCGCGCGCGCCGCCACCATTGCCGCCCGCATGGGTGGCGTGGAGCTGCCATGACGATGTTCGCAGCGGTCCGGTGAGACTATGCGCATACTAGGCATAGACCCGGGTTTGCAGATCGCCGGTTTTGGCGTCATCGATGTGGATGGCCAGCAGCTGCGCTATGTAGCCAGTGGCACCATCAAGACCACGCACATGGACAAGGGCAATTTGCCGGCGCGCCTGAAAGTGTTGTTCGATGGCGTGCGCGAAGTTGTCGAGCGTTACCAGCCAGACAGCTCATCGGTCGAGATTGTCTTTGTCAACGTGAACCCGCAGGCCACGCTGTTGCTGGGCCAGGCGCGCGGCGCCTGCCTGACCGCACTGGTCTCCTGCGACCTGCCAGTGGCCGAATACACGGCATTGCAGCTGAAAAAAGCCGTCGCCGGTTATGGCAAGGCCGGCAAGGCAGAAGTGCAGCAAATGGTCATGCGCCTGCTCAAGCTGCCATCGCTGCCCGGCAAGGATGCAGCCGATGCCCTGGGACTGGCCATCACGCATGCCCATGCGGGTCGCTCTTCAGCGATTCTGGCCGCAGCCCTCAGCCGGGCCTGAGTCCAGAGACTTGCGCCGCTGCCTGCGGCCGCTACCAGGCGCGTGCCAGAGTCGCAAAGCCCTGGGGCGCACGCTTTTCATCATCGAAGCTGACGATTTCATAAGCATCCTCGTGCGCCAGCAGTTCACGCAGCAGCAGATTGTTCATGGCGTGGCCGGACCGAAACGCGCTGTAGGCCGCCAGCAAGGGCTTGCCCAGCAAATACAGGTCGCCCATGGCGTCGAGAATCTTGTGTTTGACGAACTCGTCGTTGTAGCGCAGGCCCTCGCTGTTGAGCACCTTGTAGTCGTCCATCACGATAGCGTTGTCCAGCCCACCGCCCAGTGCCAGGCCGTTGGCCCGCATCATCTCGACGTCCTTGGTAAAGCCAAAGGTTCGGGCTCTGGCGATGTCGCGCGTGTAGGAACCCGAGCCGAGGTCAAACTCGACGCGCTGACCGGTGGAGTCCACAGCCGGATGGTCGAAGTCGATTTCAAAGCTTAGCTTGTAGCCCTCGAAGGGGCTCAAACGCGCCCACTTGGTGGCTGCGCCCTCGCCCTGGCGTACCTCGACGGTCCTGAGCACCCGCACAAAACGTTTGGGCGCCTGCTGCAACTCTATGCCAGCCGATTGCAGCAAAAACACAAAGGAAGACGCCGAACCATCAAGAATGGGAACTTCTTCGGCGGTGATGTCGACGTAAAGATTGTCAATGCCGAGACCCGCGCAGGCCGACATCAGATGCTCCACCGTGTGGACCTTGGCCTGCCCCGATGAAATGGTCGATGCCAGCCGCGTATCGGTCACGGCCAGCGCGGAAATCACGATGTCCACGGGTTGCGGCAGATCGACCCGGCGAAACACAATCCCCGTGTCAGGCGCTGCAGGTCGCAGGGTCAACTCAACCCGCTGACCACTGTGCAGACCAACGCCAACGGCTTTGGTCAGCGATTTAAGAGTTCTTTGAGCGAGCATGCGCAGATTTTAAAGAGGACGGATAAACCGCAGGTAAAGTACGGCGCTCCGTCCTCTTGTGAAGCCTGTCAGCTTCAGTCTGCCTGTTTCCGCAAAAAAGCAGGAATCTCGAAATCATCCATGCCGCCGGACGCCAGTGCATCGACCTTGGCCGCGGCTTGGGTACGGTTGGTACGCCAGACGCTTGGCACCGACATGTTGCCGTAGTCGGGCTGGGCCGAACCCATGGACGTTTGTGCAGAATTGCCGGAGGCGGACATACCGGTCACGGAATTGAGTGTTGGTACATTGAACGGCACGTTGTCCGTTCCTGTGCGCAGCACCTGCAGCGGCGGCGCATGGCGGCGTACACCCTGACGGCTCAGGCCGGTGGCCACAACCGTCACGCGAATGTCCTCACCCAGCTCGTCGTCATAAGCTGTGCCGTAAATCACATGCGCATCAGGCGAGGCATAAGCACGAATGGTGTTCATCGCCAGCTTGGATTCGCTCAATTTGAGTGAACCTTTGGCAGCAGTGATCAACACCAGCACGCCCTTGGCACCCGACAGGTCAATGCCTTCGAGCAGCGGGCAGGCCACAGCCTGCTCGGCGGCGATGCGCGCCCGATCCGGACCATTGGCCTTGGCCGTGCCCATCATGGCTTTGCCTGGCTCACCCATCACGGTGCGCACGTCTTCGAAGTCGACGTTCACATGGCCAGGCACATTGATGATCTCGGCAATGCCGCCGACGGCGTTTTTCAGCACATCGTTGGCATGGGCAAAGGCCTCATCCTGCGTGACGTCATCGCCCAGCACTTCGAGCAGTTTCTCGTTGAGCACCACGATCAGCGAGTCGACGTTGGCTTCGAGCTCAGCCAGGCCGAGGTCGGCGTTGGTCATGCGGCGGCCGCCTTCAAATTCGAAAGGCTTGGTCACCACGCCCACCGTCAAAATGCCCATCTCCTTGGCGATGCGCGCAATCACAGGCGCTGCACCGGTACCGGTGCCGCCACCCATGCCGGCAGTGATGAACAGCATGTGCGCGCCGTCGATGGCGCTGCGGATGTCGTCTTCAGCCAGCTCGGCTGCTGCACGGCCCTTTTCAGGCTTGCTGCCAGCGCCCAGTCCACTGCCACCGAGCTGAATTGTCTTGTGGGCAGCGCCGCGGCCCAAGGCCTGCGCGTCGGTGTTGGCGCAGATGAATTCAACGCCTTGCACGCCGCATTCAATCATGTGACCGACAGCGTTGCCGCCGCCGCCACCGACACCGATCACCTTGATCTGTGTGCCCTGGTTGAATTCCTCGATTTCAATCATTTCGATGCTCATTGGGAGCCTCCTAAGTCAGTAATTTGCAGTTGCCAGAATTTTTTTGTGAGATTGCTTGGGATCAGGTCTTCATGAAGGCGGATCCGCACCGCCTGATCGAGTACACCGTGGAGCCGCCTTAACAAAGCTGTAGAAGTGTTTCATCAGAAGTTCCCCACAAACCAGTCCTTGACCCGGCCAAAGGCGTTGTGCACGCTGCCAGCCTTTTGTGCCACCTTGTAGCCCCGCATGCGTCCGAGGCGGGCCTCTTCAAGCAAGCCCATCACGGTCGCGGCCCGCGCCTGCGCCACCATGTCGGAGAGCGCGCTCGAGTAACGCGGTATGCCGCGCCTGACGGGCTTGAGGAAAATATCCTCGCCCAGCTCGACCATGCCTGGCATCACGGCGCTGCCACCGGTAATCACAATGCCGGACGACAGCACTTCCTCGTAACCCGACTCGCGGATGACCTGCTGCACCAACGAATAAATTTCTTCAATGCGCGGCTCGATCACGCCGGCGAGCGCCTGCTTGCTCAGCATGCGTGGTGCGCGGTCGCCCAGGCCGGGCACTTCAACCTGGGTGTCCGGGTCGGCCAGCAGCTGCTTGGCAAAGCCGCTTTCAACCTTGATGTCTTCAGCGTCCTTGGTGGGTGTGCGCAAGGCCATGGCGATGTCGCTGGTGATCAGATCGCCGGCGATCGGAATCACGGCGGTATGCCGAATGGCGCCACCCGTGAAGATCGCGACATCGGTCGTGCCGGCGCCGATATCGACCAGCGCCACGCCAAGCTCCTGCTCGTCCTGCGTCAGCACTGCCAGGCTGGAGGCCAGCGGGTTGAGCATCAGCTGGTCGACTTCCAGACCGCAGCGGCGCACGCACTTGATGATGTTTTCTGCAGCGCTCTGGGCGCCTGTGACGATGTGCACCTTGGCCTCAAGGCGAATGCCGCTCATGCCAATCGGTTCGCGCACGTCCTGCCCGTCAATCACAAACTCCTGCGGCTCCACCAGCAGCAAGCGCTGATCGGTGGAAATGTTGATGGCCTTGGCGGTCTCAATCACGCGGGCAACGTCGGCCTGTGTGACTTCCTTGTCCTTGATGGCCACCATTCCGCTGGAATTGATGCCGCGAATGTGGCTGCCTGTGATGCCGGTGTAGACACGGGAAATCTTGCAGTCGGCCATCAACTCAGCCTCTTTGAGGGCCTGCTGAATGCTTTGTACGGTGGCATCAATATTGACCACCACACCACGCTTGAGTCCGTGGCTCACGGCAATGCCCAGGCCGGCCAGCTTGAGTTCACCACCGGGCATGACCTCGGCGACCACAACCATGACCTTGCTGGTTCCTATGTCCAGTCCAACAACGAGATCTTTGTATTCTTTGGCCATCGCTTTACCTTTTTGCTTTCGTGTCCACTTTGTCCCCCGGACTGACCGTGGTGACACCTCTTAACTTGAGCGCATAGCCATTGCTATAGCGCAGATCGGCTGACTCCAGATCCCGGCCGTAGCGCGAGGAAACCTGGGTCAGCGTGCTGATGAAACGCTGGGCGCGGGCCTGAATTTCGGCCAGGGAGCCATGACCGAGTTCGACCACCGCGCCGCTATCGAGCCGCACACGCCAGCTGCCGTGCACCGTCAGCTCAAGCCGCTCCAGTACCGTGTCGAGCTTTTCAAACAGCGGCGACAGCACGCGGTAGGCTTGCAGCACCAGACCGGCCTGGCCCTGCGGTCCATTGAACTGCGGCAGTTCCTCGGACTCGACTTCACCCTGATTGGCTTCAAACACTTCGCCAAAACTGTTGACCAGGCGCGAATCACCCTCAGGGCCCCAGTAGGCAATGGCTTGATGCTCCTGCAATACGACTTTGAGGCGGTTAGGGAACTGACGCTGAACCACAGCTTTGCGTACCCAGGGCACAGACTCGAAAACAGCGCGCGTACGGGCCAGATCCACCGTGAAGAAATTGCCGCTCAGACGCGGAGCCACATTGGCCCGCAAGGTCACCGCGTTGTTGTGATTCACATCACCCTGAACTGTGATGGCGCTGAGCTTGAACAGCGACTGGCGCATCAGCCAAGATGCACCAAGTGCCAGTGCCATGGCAGAAAAAGCCAGTGCAAACAGCAAGGCCAGCGCGTTCATGAGCCTGACGTCTGGCGGCAATGGCTTTGACAGTGGCAGCGTAGCGCTCAAGCGGCAACCTCCTGGCGGTCATGCGCGGACTTTTCAAAATCCAGCGTCGCAGTTTTCAATATCGCCAGGCAAAGATCCTCGTAAGACAGGCCGGCGGCCCGTGCCGACATCGGCACCAGCGAGTGGCCTGTCATGCCGGGCGAGGTGTTGATTTCAAGCAGGAAAGGCTGGCGTGTGCGCCTGTCAATCATGACGTCGGCGCGGGCCCAGCCGCGGCAATTAAGGGTTACATAGGCCTGCAGAACCAGCTGCTGTATCGCCGCTTCCTCGCCCTCGGGCAGGCCGCATGGCACCAGGTATTGCGTGCTGTCGGTGAAATATTTGTTCTGGTAGTCGTAGTTGCCATCGGGCGCGACGATGCGGATCACAGGCAAGGCCTGTGCGCCACTGCCGGTGCCCAGGACCGGGCAGGTGACTTCGTCGCCGCTGATGAACTGCTCGCACAGGATGTCGGCGTCGAGCTGGGCGGCCTGCGCCACTGCGCTGGCCATGTCGGCGACAGCTGTGACCTTGCTCAGGCCTATCGATGAGCCTTCCCGTGCGGGCTTGACAATCAGGGGCAAGCCCAGCGCATCGGGCACGGCATTGACATCGGCGCTGGTGTAGGCGCCGCGGCGCAGCAGCACATACTTGGGCGTGGGCAAGCCTTCGGACAGCAGCACGCGTTTGGTCATGACCTTGTCAATCGCCATGCTGGAGGCCATGACGCCAGAGCCTGTGTACGGAATACCAAGCAACTCAAGCGCGCCCTGCACCGTGCCGTCCTCGCCGAAGCGGCCATGCAGCGCAATGAAGCAGCGCGTAAATCCAAGCTTTTTAAGCTCGCCAAGGTCGCGTTCGGCCGGATTAAAAGCGTGTGCATCGACGCCACGCGAGCGCAATGCCTGCAACACGCCATTGCCCGACATCAGGGAAATTTCTCGCTCGGCCGACATTCCGCCCATCAGCACGGCGACCTTGCCAAAGTCAGGTTGTGTTGCGGTCTGGCTCATGCGCCCTGCCCTTCAAAATTGGCTGCAGCCAGCAATTCAACGACTTTTGCAGGCACATGGCCAATCGAGCCTGCGCCCATGCACAGCACCACGTCGGCGCCCCGAGCGTTGTCCACGATGGCTTGCGGCATGGCCTCAATCGCGTCGACAAACATGGGCTCCAGCTTGCCGGCCACGCGCAATGCACGCGTCAGCGCGCGACCGTCGGCAGCAACAATCGGCGCTTCGCCTGCAGCATAGACCTCAGACAGCCAGACTGCGTCTGCATGGCCAATGACCTTGACGAAGTCCTCAAAGCAGTCGCGGGTTCGGGTGTAGCGGTGCGGCTGAAATGCAAGCACCAAACGCCGGCCCGGGAAGGCGCCGCGCGCAGCCGCCAGGGTTGCGGCCATCTCCACAGGGTGATGGCCGTAGTCTTCAATCAATGTGAATTTCCCACCATCTTTGGCGGGAAGATCGCCATAGCTCTGAAAGCGTCGGCCCACGCCCTTGAACTCGGCCAAGGCCTTTTGCACCGCGGAATCAGGCACATTGAGTTCAACTGCAACGGCAATGGCCGACAGGGCATTGAGCACGTTGTGCTCACCGGCGAGATTGAGCACGACATCCATGTCAGGCAAGGTCACGCCATTGCGCCTTTGCGCCGTGAAGTGCATTTGCGCGCCCACAGGCCGCACATTCACGGCCCGCACTTGCGCGTCCGCGCCAAAGCCATAGCTGGTGATGGGGCAGGAAACTTGCGGCACGATCTCTCTCACCGCAGGGTCATCGGTGCACAGGATGGCCGTGCCGTAAAAGGGCATGCGGTGCAGAAAATCGACAAAGGCTTTTTTCAGATTACCAAAATCATGGCCATAGGTTTCCATATGGTCGGCATCAATATTGGTCACGACCGCCATCACGGGCAGCAGGTTCAAGAACGAAGCGTCGGACTCATCGGCCTCGACCACGATGTAGTCGCCCGAGCCCAGCTTGGCATTGGCACCCGCGCTGTTGAGCCGGCCGCCAATCACAAAGGTGGGATCCAGGCCGCCCTCGGCCAAAATACTCGCGACCAGGCTGGTGGTGGTTGTTTTTCCGTGTGTGCCGGCAATCGCAATGCCCTGCTTGAGGCGCATCAGCTCGGCCAGCATCAGCGCGCGAGGCACCACAGGAATATGTTTTTCGCGTGCGGCCAGCACCTCCGGGTTGTCAGACTGAACCGCGGTGGAGGTCACGACGGCATCAACACTTGCAAGGTTTTCTGCGGCGTGGCCAACAAAAGTCTTGATGCCCAGGCCGGCCAGGCGACGCAGCGTTGCGCTGTCAGACAAGTCAGAGCCGGAAATCACATAGCCCAGGTTGTGCAAAACTTCGGCGATGCCGGACATTCCGGAGCCGCCCAAGCCGATGAAATGAATGTGTTTGACGGCGTGTTTCACGAGACCAGTTCCTCACAGGCGGCCACAACACGCGCTGTGGCATCTGTTTTTTGCATTGTTTTGGCCTTCAGCGCCCTGTTTTCGAGCGTAGAACGCTCTGTTTTTTGTAGCATAACAGCAAGACTGTCGGGTGTCAGGTCTTTTTGCTGCACCAGCCAGCCGCCACCATGCTCGACCAGGAAGCGCGCATTGCTGCTTTGGTGGTCATCGACTGCGGATGGGAAGGGTACGAACAGCGCGGCAGCGCCTATGGCGGCGATCTCGGTGACGGTGCTGGCGCCTGCGCGGCAGACGATCAGGTCGGCATCTGCAAACGCAGCAGCCGTGTCGTTGATGAAGGGCGTGAGCTCCGCCTCCACACCGGCCACGCGGTAGTTCTCGCGCAGCTCGTCTATCTGTCTGGCGCCGCTTTGATGCGTCACCAGCGGGCGCTGCGCCTGTGGAATCAAGGCCAGTGCCTGCGGCACGATGCGGTTCAGCGCCTGGGCACCTAGGCTGCCACCAACAACCAGCAACTTCAAGGGACCGCTGCGTTGCGCAAACCTAGTCGCAGGATCGGCTTGCTGCGTGAACGCCGGACGCAGGGGATTGCCTACCCACTGCGCGTTTTTAAGCACATCAGGAAAGGCCGTGAAAACGCGATCGGCGACACGGGCCAATATCCGGTTGACCCAGCCCGCAACAGAATTTTGCTCATGCAGAACCAAAGGCTTGCCAAGCAAAACACTCATCAGCCCGGCCGGAAAAGCCATGTAGCCCCCCAGGCCGACGACCACGTCAGGCTTGACCCGGCGCACTATGCGAACGCTCTGCCAGCAGGCCTTGAGCAGACGCAGTGGCAGCAAGGCCAGGGTAGCAAGGCCTTTGCCGCGCACGCCAGAGAACTCGACAGCCTCGAAGGCAAAGCCACGCGGCGGCACCAGCTGGCTTTCCATGCTCGGATGCCCGGACATGCCTTTGCTGCCCAGCCAGTGCACGCGCCAGCCCTTGTCGCGCAGGGCCTCGGCCACGGCAAGGCCTGGGAAGATATGACCACCCGTTCCGCCGGCCATGACCAGCGCAACATGAGCCCCCACGCTTGTCGCTTCGCGTGATGCGGCGCTCTCGCTCATGCGCGGCCTCCACGCATCAAAAGTCGATTCTCGTAGTCGATCCTGAGCACCACCGCCAGTGAAATCAGGTTCATCAAAATTGCCGAGCCACCATAGCTCATCAGCGGCAGGGTCAGGCCCTTGGTTGGCAAGGCGCCGAGGTTCACGCCAATGTTGATAAAGGTCTGAAAGCCTATCCAGATACCCACGCCTTGCGCCACCAGACCGGCAAACAGACGGTCCAGCGCAATCGACTGTCGGCCTATGTGCATGATGCGACGGGTCATCCACATGAACAGGGCAATCACCACCAGCACGCCCACCAGGCCAAATTCTTCACCTATCACGGCCATCAAAAAGTCGGTATGCGCTTCGGGCAGCCAATGCAGCTTTTCAATGCTGCCGCCCAGACCGACACCGAAAATCTCGCCACGACCAAAGGCAATCAGTGAATGCGAGAGCTGATAGCCCTTGCCCATGGCGTATTTTTCGCCCCAGGGATCCAGGTAGGCAAAAATCCGCTCACGACGCCAGTCGCTGAGCATCACCATCAATCCAAAGGCGACCACGACCACGGCAGCGATCACGAAAAACATGCGCGCGTTCACGCCGCCGAGAAACAAGATGCCCATGGCGATCACCGAGATCACCATGAAGGCGCCCATGTCCGGCTCGGCCAGCAGCAGCAGGCCGACGATGCCGATGGCAAACGCCATCGGCAGTACGGCGCGGAAAAAGCGCTCCTTGACTTCCATTTTTCTGACCATGTAGTCGGCGGCGTAAATCAGCACGGCAAACTTGGCCAGCTCGGATGGCTGAAAGTTCATGAAGCCCAGCGTGATCCAGCGGCGTGCGCCGTTCACACCTTTGCCAATGAACGGAATCAGCACCAGCATCAACAGCACCAGCGACAGCACAAACAGCCAGGGCGCGACCTTTTCCCAGATCGACATTGGCACCTGAAACGCCAGTATGGCGACGATCAAGGCCACGGCCAGCGACAACACGTGGCGCATCAGAAAATGGGTGTGCGCGTAATGTGCGAACTTTGGGTTGTCCGGCATGGCAATTGAGGCCGAATAGACCATCACCAGGCCCAGCATCAACAAGGCCACGGTGACCCATACCAGCGCCTGGTCAAAACCGGCAAGACCCGCGGACGCAACAGGCGTGCCTGACAGACTTTGCCGGCCAAGGCGAACCGGCAACGCATCCGGACTGCTGCGACGTGCGCCGCCCATAGCGCCCAGCCAGCCAGAAAAACGCGTCATGACCGTCACAGCACGGCTCCCCGCTCTTGCGCAAGCGCTTGCACAGCGTCGCAAAATACCAGGGCTCTGTGCGCGTAGTCATCAAACATGTCAAAACTGGCGCATGCGGGCGACAGCAAAACGGCGTCACCGGTTTGAGCCTGCTGGGCCGCCAGCTGCACGGCCTGCTGCATGGTCTCGGCCTCGAGCAAGGGCACGCCGGTGTTCTGCAAGGCAGAGCGGATCAGCGCGGCATCGCGGCCCATGAGCACCACGGCACGCGCATAACGCGATACCGGTTCAGCCAACGGCGAGAAGTCCTGCCCCTTGCCCTCGCCACCCAGAATCACCACCAGCCGGCGATCTGCGCCCAAGCCAGCCAGTGCCGCAACCGTGGCGCCCACATTGGTGCCCTTGCTGTCGTCGAAGTACTCGACATCGTCGAGCACGGCAACCGACTGCACGCGATGCGGCTCGCCCTGGTATTCGCGCAAGCCATGCAGCATGGGCGCAAGATTGCAGCCCGCAGCCACGGCAAGAGCCAGCGCCGCCAGCGCATTGCTGGCGTTATGCCTGCCCCTGATGCGCAGCGCATCAAGCGGCATCAGGCGCTGGATGTACAGCACGACTTCTTCATCCTTGCGGCGTTTGATGGTTTCATCGGCAACCGCTGCGCGTACCAGCCAGGCCATGCCATTGACAGTCTCCACGCCGTAGTCGCCGGGGCGCTGTGGCTCGTCGCTGCCGAAAGTCAGGTAGTCGCGCAACTGCTTGCCCTTGACCAGAGGCGGCAATGCGGCCATGACCAGGGGGTCATCACGATTGAGCAGCATGAGTCCACGGCTGCCGTACACAGCGGCTTTGGCGGCCGCGTAGGCCTGCATGGTTTCGTGCCAGTCCAGATGGTCTTGCGTGACGTTCAGAACTGTTGCGACTGTGGGCTCAAAAGCACTCACGCCGTCGAGCTGAAAGCTGGACAATTCCAGCACCCATACCTCGGGCATGTCCTGGCCGTCCTGCGCCTGGTCGAGTTTTTGCGACAAGGTGTCCAGCAGCGTGGGGCCGATGTTGCCAGCCACGGCAACCGACTTGCCGGCGCGCTGCACCAACTGGCCTGTCAGCGAGGTCACGGTGGTCTTGCCGTTGGTTCCTGTGATCGCAATCAGTTGCGGGGTATAGCCTGTGTCCTGCTGCAAGTCCTGCAGCGCCTGCGCAAACAGGCTGAGTTCATTGCCGCAAGCAATACCTCGGCGCTGTGCGCCTGCGATCAAGCTTGCGACGGCAGCCGGAGACAAGCCAGGGCTTTTGAGCACCAGGTCAAACGAGGCAGTCTCCAGTAGCGCTTCATTCATCTCGGCGTGAACAAACCGGGCGTCAGGCATTTCAGAGAGCGCCTGCAACTGTGGCGGCGCCGGCCGTGTGTCCGCGACAGTGACTGCCGCGCCAAAGCGCAGGCACCAGCGCGCCAAGGCCAGGCCGGACCAGCCCAGCCCGAGCACAAGAATGTTCTTTTGCGCCAGGTTTTTCATCTCAGCTTGAGGGTTGAAAGACCAACCAGGCACAGCAGCATGGTGATGATCCAGAAACGCACAACCACTTGTGTTTCTTTCCAGCCGCTTTTCTCGAAGTGGTGGTGAAGCGGCGCCATTTTCAGAATCCGGCGACCCGCGCCATAACGTTTTTTGGTGTACTTGAAATACAGCACTTGCAGCATCACGGACAGCGCCTCGATCACGAAAATGCCGCCCATGATGGCGAGCACGATTTCCTGGCGCACGATGACTGCAATGGTGCCCAAAGCGGCGCCCAGGGCCAGTGCTCCGACGTCACCCATAAAAACCTGAGCCGGGTGGGTGTTGAACCACAAAAATGCCAGCCCCGCACCAGCCATGGCCGAGCAAAATATCAGTAACTCACCCGAGCCGGGGATATGCGGAAAAAACAGGTATTTCGAATACACCGAGCTGCCCGTCACATAGGCGAAAACACCGAGCGCAGAACCCACCATCACAACCGGCATGATGGCCAGTCCATCGAGCCCGTCGGTCAGATTGACCGCATTACTGGAGCCGACGATCACCAGATAGGTCAGGATCACAAAGCCGAACACGCCCAATGGGTAGCTGACTTCCTTGACAAAGGGCAGCAGCAAGCCGGCTTTGGGCGGCAGATTCACGTCAAAGCCAGACTGCACCCAGCTGATAAACAGCCCCACGACTCTCAGATTGGAGCTCTCCGAAATACTGAACACCAGGTAGAGCGCAGCCACCAGGCCTATAAGGGACTGCCAGAAATATTTTTCACGCGAGCGCATGCCTTCAGGGTCTTTGCGCACCACTTTGCGCCAGTCATCGGCCCAGCCAATTGCGCCAAAGCCCAGCGTCACGAGCAGCACAATCCAGACGAAGCGATTGGACAGGTCCGCCCAGAGCAGCGTGGCAACAGCGATGGCTAACAAAATCAACACCCCGCCCATGGTCGGTGTGCCACTCTTGCTCAGATGTGTCTGCATCGCGTACTCTCGAATCGGCTGCCCGATCTTCAGAGAAATCAGGCGGCGAATCACAAACGGGCCGGCCACCAGACCAATCAGCAAGGCCGTCATAGCGGCCATCACAGCGCGGAAGGTCAGGTACTGGAACACCCTGAAATAACCGAATTCCGGTGATACGGACTGAAGCCATTGGGCTAGGCTAAGCAGCATGGGGCTTATTCCTCATTGGTTGTTGGGTGTGCTCGGTGATGGCCTGCACGACGCGTTCCATCTTCATGAAGCGCGATCCCTTGACAAGCACGCTGCCCACCAGGGGCAGCTCGCACAGCACAGCTGCGTTCAGGCTTTCGATGTCATCGAAATGACGGCCTTGCGCAAAGCTCAGGGCTGCCCCTTCAGACTGCGGGCCCAGTGCGAACAGTTTTTCCACGCCAAGCTCGCGCGCCAGTCGCCCGGCTTCCTGGTGAAACTCCGGCCCCTGATCGCCTACCTCTCCCATGTCGCCGATCACCAGCAGGCGCGGGCCGGGCAGCTCCGCGAGCAAATCAATGGCGGCGCGCATGGAATCGGGGTTGGCGTTGTAGCTGTCGTCAATCAGGTTCAGCGCATGTCCAGCCACGTCAAGCACCAGAGCGCGCGATCGACCCTTGACAGGTTCAAAGCCTGAGAGACCAGCAGCAATGCAATTGAGCGGCACGCCGGCCGCCAGAGCGCAAGCCGTTGCCGCGAGCGCATTTTTGACGTTGTGCCGACCCGCCACCTGCAGATCAAACTCAAACGGGCCTGATGGCGTGCTTGCCTGCACATGCCAGCTGTTTCCGGCCCAATGCGCAAGCGCCGTGACATCCGCACTCTGAGCTGGCGCGCCAGGCGCGGCAAAGGTCAAGACCTTGCGCGATCCGGCCAGTTCACGCCAGACCGGCGTGAACTCGTCATCAGCCGGAAACACCGCCACGCCATCAGCCGCCAGCGACTCAATCACCGCGCCATTTTCCAGGGCAACAGCCTGCACGGTGGCCATGAATTCCAGATGCTCGCGCTGCGCGTTGTTGACCAGTGCCACCGTAGGTCGGGTCAGGCCAGCCAGATAGGCAATCTCGCCAGGATGGTTCATGCCCAGTTCGACAACACCAGCCTGATGGTTTTTTCTCAGACGCAAAAGCGTCAAAGGCACACCGATATCGTTGTTGAGGTTGCCTTCAGTCGCAAACGCGGCCTCAGCCTTCCAGGCGCGCAGTATCGCGGCGATCATCTGGGTGACGGTGGTTTTACCGTTGCTGCCGGTCACAGCAATCAGCGGCAAATCAAACTGGGCGCGCCATCCGGCTGCAAGCTGGCCCAAAGCCAGCTTCGAATCGCCAAGCTCAAGGCCAGGCAGGCCGGCGGCGGCCAGACCACCATGCGCAATCGCTGCGACAGCGCCTTGCTTGCGGGCCTGCAGCAAAAAGTCGTTGGCATCAAAACGCTCGCCCTTGAGCGCCACAAACAGGTCACCCGCCTGAAGCGTTCGGGTGTCGGTATGCACTCTGGTGATTTGCACGTTCGCATCACCGACCAAGGTGACAGGCGATTGCGCGCACGCTATCCAGTCCAGAGCTTGCTGCAAGCGCATCATGACGCGAGGCCTCCTGCCTGGTCTGTGCCCGCCCCTGCGGGTTGGCGCGCGCGCAAGGCGGCCAATGCGTGTTCGCGGTCTGAAAACGCGTGCTTGACGCCAAGAATCTCCTGACAGGCTTCATGTCCCTTGCCCGCCAGCAAAACCACATCGCCAGGCTTGGCCTGCGCCAAAGTCTGCGCTATCGCCTGGGCTCTATCGGCCTGTACCTGAACCGTGTCCGAGTGCGTCATCCCCAGCAAAATCTGGCTGATGATGGACGCGGCACTTTCGCTGCGCGGGTTGTCACTGGTGACCACGATTTGATCGGCATTTTTTTGCGCCACTGCGCCCATCAGCGGGCGCTTGCTGGCATCGCGATCGCCGCCACAGCCGAACACACACCAGAGTTGCCCAGCGCGGCTTTGCACCGAAGGCCGCAGCGCCTTGAGAACGTTCTCTAGTGCGTCAGGCGTATGCGCATAGTCGATCACGACCAGTGGCTGACCAGCCAGTACCAGGGTTTCAAAGCGGCCCGGCACCGAGGGCAGGCCGCTGCAAGCGCTGGCTGCGTCTTTGAGCGCTATGCCCAAAGCGCGCATGGCCGCAATCACGCCCAGCAAGTTCGAGACGTTGTACAAGCCGACGGTAGCAGCACGGACACTGACGCGCTCAGCGCCCTCGACCACCTCGAAGGCTATCGTTTGCGCGCCTTGCTCGATTGCCTGCGCCTGCAGGCGCGCGGGGCCGGCGATGGAAAAAGTCCAGACATCCAGCGTCGAACCCTTGAGCGTCGAAGCCAAGGCTTCGCCCTTGGCATCATCCACATTGAGCACTGCGGCGGCAAGTCCGGGCCACGAGAACAGCGCTTCTTTGGCCGCCCAGTAAGCCTGCATGGAGCCGTGGTAGTCGAGATGGTCCTGGGTGAAGTTGGTGAAGATCGCCACTTGTATGCGGGTCGCGTCAAGGCGCCGCTCGGCAATGCCTATGGACGACGCTTCAAGCGCGCAAGCCGTGAAGCCTTGCTCGACAAAGCGTCTGAACTGCTGCTGCAGCATGACCGGATCAGGCGTGGTCATGCCATTGAATTCCAGCGCTTGCGGCGCGCCCATGCCCAGGGTTCCGACCAGGCTGCAGCGCTGTCCGAGCCTGTCAAGTGCCTGCGCGAGCCACCAGGCGGTCGAGGTTTTCCCGTTGGTTCCAGTCACCGCGATCACAGCCAGGTCGGCACTTGGCTCTTCAAAATAGGCTGCGGCAATCGGTGCTGCAGCCGCCTTGAGTCCCGCATAAGTAGCGATCCTGGGGTCAGAAAACGAATAGTCAGCGACGCCCTGCTCTTCCACCAGGCAAGCCTGCGCACCTGCGGCCAAGACCTCGTCCACATAAGCGCGTCCGTCGGTGGCCGCACCTGGCCAGGCGATGAAGCCATCACCCGCGGTGACTTTGCGGCTGTCCGTCCACAGACTGCCCGTCACCCGCTCGGCCAGCCAAAGGGCGGCCTGCTGGGGCGTATGCAGGCGGGTCATCAAAACGATTCCTCCACCGATTGCGTGACGATTTGCGGCTTGACCGACATGTCGGGCTGCACGCCCATCATGCGCAGCGTCTGCTGCACCACTTCGCTGAACACCGGCGCGGCAACAATACCACCGTAATATTGACCGTCGCTGGGCTCGTCAATCATCACCGCCACAATGATGCGCGGCGTATCAATCGGTGCCATGCCGGTAAACCAGGCGCGGTATTTGTTGCTGGCGTAGCCCTTGCCAACCTGCTTGTGTGCCGTGCCCGACTTGCCTCCGACCGAGTAGCCGACGGTCTGAGCCAGCGGACCCGTACCACCCGGGGCGGCAGCCATCTGCAGCATGCGGCGAACGGCGTGCGCGTTCTCGGCGGAAAACACCCGCACGCCAACCGCCGGTTCGCTGCTTTTGAGCATGGTCACGGGAATGATCTGGCCGTCGTGCGCAAAAGAGGTGTAGGAATGGGCCATCTGAAACAGCGACGCCGAGAGTCCATAACCGTAAGACATAGTGGCCTGCTCGACTGGCCGCCATGTTTTCCAGGGACGCAAGCGGCCCGTCACCGCACCAGGGAACTGGATCTGGGGCTTCTGGCCATAGCCCAAAGCGGTGTAGGTATCCCACATTTCATGCGGGCTCATTTTTTGCGCAATCTTGAGCGCACCCACGTTGCTGGACTTCTGGATCACGCCTTCGACCGTCAACGTGCCGTAGTTGTGCGTGTCGCTGATGTTGAAGCCGCCTATGCTGTATCGGCCAGGCGCCGTTTCTATGATGGTGTGCGGCGTCACACGACCAGCTTCCAGCGCCATTCCTACCGTGATCGGTTTCATGGTCGAGCCCGGCTCGAAGGTATCGGTCAGCGCACGGTTGCGCAGTTGCTCGCCTGTCAGGTTTTTGCGCTTGTCCGGAACGTAGCTTGGATAGTTGGCCAACGCCAGCACTTCGCCAGTCACCGCGTCCAGCACGACCACACTGCCAGCCTTGGCCCGATGCGAGGTCACCGCGTCGCGCAACTTCTGATACGCGACGAACTGCACCTTGCTGTCCAGGCTGAGCTGGATGTCCTTGCCCTCGATAGGCGGGACCTGCTCACCAACGTCTTCCACCACCCGGCCCAGACGGTCCTTGATCACACGACGCGAACCCGCGCGACCAGCGAGCTCCTTGTTGAAGGTGAGCTCTATGCCTTCCTGTCCATTGTCTTCAACATTGGTGAAACCCACCACGTGCGCGGCGGTCTCACCCTCGGGATACTGGCGCTTGTAGGCCTTGCGCTGGTAGATGCCCTTGATCCCCATGGCCAGGATTTTCTGGACCACCGGGTCGTCGACCTGGCGCTTGATCCAGACAAAGTTTTTATCGTCGTCAGCGAGCTTTTTATTCAGCTCGGCCAAAGGCATCTCGAGCAGACTGGCGAGCTCGGACAGCTGGGCCGGTGTGGCATCGACGTCTTCGGGAATCGCCCACAGACTGGGCGCAGGCACGCTGGAAGCCAGAATCAGCCCGTTGCGATCCAGAATGCGGCCGCGATTGGCAGGCAGTTCCAGTGTTCGCGCAAAGCGCACCTCACCCTGGTGCTGAAAAAAATCATTGCCGAAGACCTGCACATAAGCGGCACGCACGGCCAGCCCGGCAAAGGCCAGCGCAATGCCGGCCACAATGAATTTGCTGCGCCAGACCGGCGTTTTGCTGGCCAGCAGTGGGCTGGAGGTGTAACGCAGGCCTTTGCTCATGGCATCGCCCCGACAGGCGCGTCCTTGCCGGCCTGACCACCGCTGACATACTGCGTAATGGCCGGCGTTGCCGTGCGCATGTTCAGCCTGTCTTTGGCCAGCTTTTCCACCCTCAGAGGTGTTGCCTGAGCGCGCTTTTCCACTTGCAGGCGTTCGTTTTCAGCCTCTGATTTCCGGATCTGCGCATTCGCCATTTCAAGCTCGACATACAGGCGGCGCGACTCGTACTGGTTATGAACCAGATAAAGCGCGCTGGCGAGCACCGCGATCAGCAGCACGAAGTTAAGGCGCGTCATGCCGCAACTCCAGTGCGCTCGGCAATCCGCATCATGGCACTGCGAGAGCGTGGATTTCCAGCGACTTCTGCTTCGCTCGGTTTGACGCGGCCCAGGGCCTTGAGCCGCATGGGTTTAGGCTCGGCAAACGGTGCCCGACGATCAAACACATCACGCGAATGCTCTGCGATGAACTGCTTGACGATGCGGTCCTCCAGCGAATGAAAGCTGATCACAACCAGACGACCACCCGGCTGCAAGACCTTGAGCGAAGCTTCTAGCGCCTGCTGCAACTCTTCGAGTTCGGCATTGATGAAAATCCGAAAAGCCTGAAATGTACGTGTCGCGGGGTCTTTGCCCGGCTCACGGGTTTTGACCGCACTAGCCACGACTTCAGCCAGCTCGGCGGTGGTGCGGAGCGGGCCAAGCTCCTGTCGGCGACGATCAATCGCCTTTGCAACCTGCCCAGCAAACCGTTCTTCCCCATAGTCACGAATCACCTCCGTCATGCTTTCAATGGACGCGTCAGCCAGCCACTCGGCAACGCTTTGACCGCGCGAGGTATCCATGCGCATATCGAGCGGACCGTCGTTCCGAAAGGAAAAGCCACGTGCAGGATTGTCAATTTGTGGCGAACTGATGCCCAGGTCCATCAAGATGCCCGTGGCACTGGAAGGCGCCAGCGCACCCAGCTGATTGAAGCCTTCGTGGCGAATCGAAAAACGCGGATCAGTGATGCTTTGCGCTTCGGCAATCGCTTCTGCATCCTTGTCAAACGCAGTCAGCGAGCCGCCAGCAGATAGCTTGGAAAGGATCAAGCGTGAGTGGCCGCCGCGACCAAAGGTTGCGTCTATGTAATGTCCGTCCGGCTTGATCTGAAGCGCTTCAACAGCTTCATTCAACAAGACGGTGCGATGAGTCCATGTATCTTGCACCGTCTTCTTTCAGAATGAAAAGTCTCTGAAGACATCGGGCATCTCGCCCTTCATCTGCTCGGCTTCTTGAGCCGCATAAGTCGCTGCATCCCACAACTCGAAATAGCCGCCCATGCCGAGCAGCACCGTGTCTTTGCTGATGCCCGCAGCCTTGCGCAACTCTGGCGACACCAGCACGCGGCCGGTAGCATCCATCTCGACGTCCATGGCATTGCCAAGGAAAATACGCTTCCACCACTGCGCCTGCATGGGCAGAGAAGCAATCCGGTCGCGGAATTTCTCCCACTCGCTGCGAGGGAAAATCATCAGGCAGCCATGCGGATGCTTGGTCATGGTGAGCTGACTGGACGCAGTGGCGCTGAGCACGTCACGATGCCGGGTTGGCACTGAAAGCCGACCCTTGGTATCGAGAGCTACGAAAGACGCACCTTGGAACACTGCTAAAGACCTTTAGAAAGCACTTTTCACCACTAAATTGCACTTCCTCCCACTTTATCAGGAAACTTTTTCTACGCAAGTCATTTAAAACGGTTTTTCCCAATGAAATCAATGACTTAGCGACGAATCTGCAGCTACAGACCAGACAAAAGATGTTCTAAATTAAGCACTTAGCACGGGCAGTGAAAGTGTTGCCTTAAGCCAAAACAGCCTTCAAATATATTTGCGTCGCGAACAAATTTTTGAAGGTTGCGAGCTTAAAAGCCGGCTGATTGGGCGCGATTAACCCCCAAAAGGGTGCGTCCGTGTGCGGAATGACACATGCAAAGGCGAAGAAATGGCTGGCAAAGACGCTATTGAACAGCCGTCAAGCGCCAGCGACGCGAACTTCTTGGCACGAGGGCTTTTAGTGAAACCGTAGACAGGCAAAGTGCCTAGTCAATGCGGCAGGTGACCCGTGCGTGCTCCGTGATGCCAATCACATTGAAAAATGCCGCTACCAGACGATTGACCTCGGAGAACTGCACCGCCCGGTTTTCGGCCTGCCGTGCCGACACCCAGTTCAGCAGCGTCCCGGCAGCCGAAAAATCAACCCTAATCAATTTGGCGCAGGAAATGACCATGATGTCGCCGCCCATGAGCTTGGCTTCGAGCTGGTCCAGCACCTCAATCGCATCACCCTGGATCTGCCCGGACAACTCGACCGAGTACACATTGCCCATCAATGAACTCATCGCATCTATGTGGGTGTCACCGTCCATCACGCTGATGCTCGAGTGCACCGAGTCCCGGTAGACATCGCCGATGATGGTGCGCCCGGCAATCGAGCCACCATCTGCGGCCAGCGGCTTGTAGTCACAGCGCGCACTTTCCCAAGCCGGCGGAGAAACCTCGTAGGTCACGCAAAAATCAAGCGCAGCAAGCTCGAACTCGTCGGGCCGGTGTGTCGCGCGCAGGGCTTCCATACGCAGCTGCCACCACACCTGGGGCGTCTCGCGCTGCCCCGAAGGCGTGGCCTTTTGCAGCACCTGCCGCAGCTGCGCGTCACCCATGAAGCGCAGCTGCACCGGCTGCGCAGACCAGCTGTTGAAAACGCGGTACAAAGGCTCAACTGCAGCGGCCTCAATACTTTTGAGGTTGCTCCAGTCCAGCCGCCACGGCATGGGCGCTTTTGCAATCGCAGCCTTGAGCGCGGCCACGGTCTGGATACCCAGCACCGAAGGACAGATCCAGTCGGCGCCCGGATTGCTGCTTGCCGGCTTGCCCTCAGGCGCAGCCAGCTTTTTGACGATTTCCGGCAGCGAATACCACTGCGGCGCTGAGCGGTCAAAGCGCTGAACGAACTCAATGGCGGCTGCTTCAAATTTGTCTTGCTGGCCCGTTGCACGGTAGAGGTCAAACAGCGCCATCCAGGTGTCGGGATGACCCACGCGCGACCCGCCAGGCGCCAGCATCTCCAGCAAGCCCGCCTCAGCGCCGGCATCGTCGCCGTTTGCAAAGCGAATCGAAGCCTCCTCAAGCTCGGCGTCGTGC
Source organism: Comamonadaceae bacterium (assembly GCA_947443645.1). Classification (GTDB taxonomy): domain Bacteria; phylum Pseudomonadota; class Gammaproteobacteria; order Burkholderiales; family Burkholderiaceae_C; genus Polaromonas. The sequence goes on from CANEXF010000009.1 coordinate 150,419, forward strand.
GCGACTTCTTCTATCTCCAGCGCCATCATACGCACCGGCATCGTACTGGCCGGCGCTTCCTGAGCCGCGCCGGAAGCCACGGCACCGGCAGGCGAAAACAAGGGGACGCCACCGCTGGCCTTTTCCGCAGGCAGGCGCAGACCAGAGGGCTCGGTCGCGGCATAGCCGACAGGCATGGCATTGGCGGCAAAAGGCAGACTGTCAGGCTGTCGCTCACGAACTTCATGTGCGCGGCCGACCGGGGCGGGCGGCATGCCGACCGCGCCTATGGTCGAGTTGCCATGCTTAGTTTTCCACCATTGCATGGACATCTGCGCTTCAATTTCATCGATTTTCTTGAGCGTTTGCGCGCGGTCGTCCGGCTTGGACGGCATGCTGCTCTGGAAAAACGAAGGCCGGGCCGTCATGTCCTGGCCGACCAGCGCCTCGCGCATGCGCATCTTGCGCAGCATGTCGAACTCGCGCTTGCGCACGAAATCATTACGCCGCTTGCGCTCGATCATTTCCTTGAGCAATTGCTTGCTCAAGGCTTCGTCGCGGTCAGTTTCCTTGTTGTCAAGGTCAGACCAGTTCGTCGCAGGATTGCGGACGAACTTCACGACTTTGGAGAGTAAACCCGATGAACTGTCTTCTTTAGACATGAGACGCGTTTTTCAAGCTGTATGAGAAAGGTGACTTCAGTCGCCAAACATCTTTTGCTTGAGTTCACGACGCTGCTGCGCTTCCAGCGACAGATTGGCCGTGGGCCTGGCGATCAAGCGCCCGACACCGATGGCTTCACCGGTCTCGTCGCAGTAACCATAGTCGCCTGAATCAATGCGGGCAATGGACTGCTCGATCTTCTTGAGCAGTTTGCGCTCCCGGTCGCGCGTGCGCAACTCCAGGGCGTGTTCTTCTTCAATCGTGGCACGGTCAGCCGGATCAGGCACCACCACGGTATCTTCACGCAAATGCTCGGTGGTTTCTCCGGCACTGTTGTGGATCTCCTGCTTGAGTATCGACAACTTGTGGCGAAAAAAGGCCAGCTGCTTGTCGTTCATGTACTCGGTGTCCGGCATGGATTTGACTTCTTCATCGGTCAATTCTTCTGCCGACTTGGTCTTCCAGTTGTTGGCCAGTTTGGGGTCTTTTTTGGCTGCCACATGCGGCGGCTGCGGAATAAAGCGGTCGGTCATGGCCGAGTAGCTGGCCTTTGCCGCGTCTGGCGCATGGGTTGGCACCATGGGTGCGGGCGGAGGCATGTGCGCAAGCGCGCGGGCCGAGCTTTTACGACCAGGTTTGAGGGCCGGAGTAGCGGTGTTGGGCATTTTGCTTTCGGCAGAACGGGGTTCGGTTAGGGGAGCGGCCGCCGTCACGGGCGGGATAGTTTTCTTGCCAGCAGCCGGCACAGCGGCAGCTTTGGCCGGCTTAACCAGCTTGGTCGGCGCGGGCGTTTTCTCGGCCTTGACAGGCTTGGAGCTTGCCACGACCGCTTTGGAGGCGGATTTTGCAGGTGTTTTGATCATTTTCCTGGCATCGGTTTTAGCCAGGGCTTTGGCAGGTGGCGCGCTTACTTTGGAAGAAAACTTGGCTTTGGCGGCCACGGATTTGACAACGACTTTGGAGGCCGGCGTCTTGGCGGCCTTGGCTGCATTAGGCGCCGTTTTCGCGCTGACTTTCGTCACCGCTTTTGCGACTACCTTAACGCCGGGCTTGCTTTTCGCCACGGGCTTGGCTGCCACCGCTTTGGCCTTGACCACCGGTTTGGACGCTTTGGCCGCTGTTTTTAATGCAGCTTTGGCCTTCACAGCAGGCTTTGCTACGGGTTTAACGGCGGCCTTGGCTGCGGTTTTTGGTTTTTTCGCTGGTGCTTTCACTGAATGTCTCCTCTAGGAAGCCGCCCTGTCACTGAATCTCCACTTTGGCACGCCGCCATTGAGCAAGCGCGAGGCTTGGCCCAAAATTTCGTTCCTGACCGGGCGCGTAAAGCGCCTGGCCGGGTATTTCGGTCGGCGCGCGATTGTAGCGGCTCAGCGCGATGCTGTGATGCCGTCAAACCGGACCGTTGGAGAATCGATACAAACATAAGGCTCCCCCGCGCTTTCTAGCACTTTTGCACAATGTGCGGACAGCCTACCTCAAACCAGGCACTGCTCCAGGCCTTGCAGGAAAATATCTTTGGGCAAGTCGATGCCTATGAAAACCATTTTGCTGGTTTTGCTCTCGTCCGGCGCCCAGGCCGGCCCAAGATCGCTGCCCATCAACTGGTGCACGCCCTGGAAGATCACCTTGCGGTCCGTGCCTTCCATGTTCAGCACGCCCTTGTAGCGCAGCATGCGCGGGCCGTAGATATTCACGATGGCACCCAGAAAGTCTTCCAGCTTGGCGGGACTGAAAGGCTTGTCGGAACGGAAAACAAAGCTTTTCACGTCATCGTCGTGCACATGGTGGTGCGCACCGTCGGTGGCGTGCGAAGGATGGTCGCAATGCTCGCCGTGCACATGGTCGTGATCACCGTGGTCGTGGCCTGCATGCTCGTCTTCCTTCAGAAAGTCCGGGTCTATGTCCAGCTTGGCGTTGAGGTTAAAGCCGCGCAGGTCAAACACGTCCTTGATCGCGACTTCGCCAAAGTGAACCGCTTTTTGCGGCGCGCGCGGGTTCATGTGCTTGAGGCGGTGCATCAGCGCATCGACTTCATCCTTGGCCACCAGATCGGTCTTGCTGATGAAGATCTGGTCGGCAAAACCCACTTGGCGGCGCGCTTCCTGGCGATCGTTGAGCTGGCTTGCCGCGTGTTTGGCGTCCACCAGCGTCAAGATGGAGTCCAGCAGATACTGCTCGGCGATTTCCTCGTCCATGAAGAAGGTCTGCGCCACTGGGCCAGGATCGGCCAAGCCGGTGGTTTCAATCACCACGCGGTCAAAGTCCAGCAGGCCCTTGCGTTTTTTGGCGGCCAGCAGCTGCAGCGTCTCGCGCAAGTCTTCGCGAATGGAGCAGCAAATGCAGCCGTTGTTCATCTGAATGATGTTTTCCTGGGTGTCATTGACCAGGATCTCGTTGTCGATGTTTTCCTCACCGAACTCGTTTTCGATCACGGCGATTTTCTGGCCATGGGCTTCGGTCAGGATGCGCTTGAGCAAGGTGGTTTTGCCAGAGCCCAAAAAGCCGGTGAGGATGGTGACGGGAATCAAACTCATGTTGTCTGCCTAAAAATCAAATAAAAATCAAACTTGCCGCGGCACTGCCCGCCGGCCCGAATCCATGAGGTGGGGAGTTTAGCGGTCAACGCAAGAGGCGCTGGCCGGCCAAGCGCAATACCAGCTTTGCCGCATCCACTTTAGGCCACTATAAATTTAATAGCGGCCTGCGCCCGTCCCCGTTGCTCAAAAGCCCGATTCATCGCTTGAAAACCGCGCCAACTGGCGGCTTTTTGATCAGCACCAGGCCCTTGAGGTACTCGCCCTCAGGGAAAGTCACGGTCATCGGATGATCTGGCGCGCCACCCATGCGCTCGGTGATGAAGGCATCAACGCCAGCGTCCAGTCCGGCAGACGCCACGATCTTGTGGAACAGGTCCGCACTGATGCCGCCAGAGCAGGAGTAGGTAAACAGCACGCCGCCCGGCTCCAGAATGCTGAGCGCCAGCCGGTTGATGTCCTTGTAGGCGCGCGCGGCGCGCTCGGCGTGCGCGACGGTGGGCGCGAACTTGGGCGGGTCCAGCACGATGGCGTCAAAGCTGACGCCGTCCTTGATGAATTGGCGCAAGCTGGCGTTGACATCGGCGTCCAGCATGGTGCTTCGGCTGGCATCAAAACCATTGAGCGCCACATTGGCCTTGGCGCGTTCTATGGCCGGGCCGGACGAGTCAATCGAGGTCACATGCGCCGCGCCGCCACTGAGGGCCGCCACGGTAAAGCCGCCGGTGTAGCTGTAGCAGTTGAGCACGCGCTGGAACTGCAGGCGGCGCGCGTACTCGGCGAACTTGCGCCGGCTGTCGCGCTGGTCCAGATAAAACCCGGTTTTATGGCCTTCAGCCACGTCCAGGCTGAGCTTCCAGTCATGCTCGGAAATCGTGATGCCGGTGTCGCCTGCGCCGGCAATCCAGCCGGTGACTTCAGGCAGACCTTCGAGTGAGCGCACGCTTGCGTCGGAACGCTCGTAAAGCCGCTTCAAACCGGTTTGCGCCAGCAAGGCATCAACGATCACGCTTTTCCAGCGTTCGGTGCCGCAGCTGGAGAACTGCGCCACCAACGTGTCGCAGTAACGGTCGACCACCAGACCGGGCAGGCCATCGGACTCGCCGTGAATCAGGCGCCAGCCATCGCTCTGGATGTCAAACAGATTCCTGGCCTGGATGGCCGCGGCGATGCGCGCTTCAAAGAAAGCCGCGTCTATGCGCTCAGCTTCGTCAAAGCTCCAGACCCGGGCGCGGATTTTCGAGCTGGGGCTGAACGCGGCCCAGCCGAGAAACTTCTCGTCATGGCTTTCCACGCGCACGGTTTCACCGGCATCGGCAACGCCTTTGGCAATGGCGCCGTCAAAAACCCAGGGATGGCGGCGCAGCAAGGAGCGTTCCTTGCCCTCTTTCAGTCGTATTGATTTCATGCCGCCATTGTCGGGCAAGGCCGCTGGCCCGATCGCGTCAGGTTTTTGGCTTGCCCGGCGCTTTGGCGGCGGCGCGCGTGGCGCGTGGATGGGCCGCGTCGTAGACCTTGGCCAGATGCTGGTAGTCCAGCCGGGTGTAGACCTGCGTGGTGCTGATGTTGGCGTGGCCCAGCAGTTCCTGCACCGCGCGCAAGTCGCCGCTGGACTGCAGCACGTGGCTGGCAAACGAGTGCCTCAGCATGTGCGGGTGCACCGGTGTGGCCAGTCCGGCCTTGAGCGAACGCTGCTTCAAACGCAGACGAATGTGCTGCGGGCTCAAGCGGGTGCCCCGCTGGCCAATAAAAAGCGCGGCCTCGTCGCTGGCCCAGAGGCTGCGCACCGCAAGCCATTCGTCCAGCGCCTGCAGCGCCTTGCTGCCGACCGGCACGCTGCGCCGCTTCTGTCCCTTGCCCAGCACATGCGCCTCGGCTGCCGCGCTGTCTATCCAGCCGCGCGCCCGCGCGCTGGCAAACACATCGAGCCCGACCAGCTCGGCAATCCGCAGGCCGCAGCCATAAAGCAATTCCGTGATGCAGCGGTCACGCGCTTCCAGCTGCGGGTCATGCGCGGCCTCATCGTCCTGGTAACTGGCCAGCTGCACCGCCTCGTCCACGCTCAGGGCCTTGGGTAACGGTTTGGCCGCCTTGGGCGAGCGCACATCCTGCACCGGATTGCTGGCGACCAGGCCTTCACGGCCGAGCCAGCTGTAAAAGCCGCGCCAGCCCGATAGGATGAGCGCGATGCCACGGGCGCTGCGCCCGCCGCTGTGCATTTGCGCGACCCAGCGCCGCACATGCGTGTTGTGCACGCCCAGCAGCGTGAGCTGCGCCTCGCGCGCATGGGTCTGAAGTTTTTGCAAGTCCAGCGCGTAGAGCTCGCAGGTGCGCTGGGCCAGGCGCTTTTCTACCCGCACATGCGTGAGGTAGCGCTCGACCAGCGGATCGGCCAAGGGCGCTGCGTCTGGCCCCATGAATGCCCCTAGGCGTTGAGGACCTGCGGCAGCAAGCGCGTCAGCGCCGCGCCGGCCAGATCGCCGATCTGCGTCAGGAACTCGGTGCCCATGTCGCTCTGAAAGCGCTGAACATCAGGCGAAGCCAGCACCAGCATGCCAAAGGCGTCCTGCTCTGGCGACACGCGCATGGGGATCAGCGCCAGCGACATGGCCTGCGCCGGTTCAGGCAACCAGCTGGCGGCCTCAAAACCAGAGTTCACGCCGCAGTAAGGCGCAGACAGGGACGAGGCAAAGGTTTGCGCATCCTGACTGACACCCAACGAAAAACCTTCGTCAGAAAATATGCCGTTGACTTTCCAGACCTTGATGGCCGCCTGCGGCACCGCGAACTGCGCCTTGAGCTCGTTGACGATGGTCACAGGCAGGTCGCGCGCATGGGCCGTCAGCAGCAAATTGCGCGTGCAGCGTTGCAGCTTGTCAGCGATGCCCACGTTTTCCTGACCATGGCGAATCATCTCGACCACCTTGGCTTCCAGTCCCTTGATCTTGTCGCGCAGCAAACCGGCCTGACGCTCCTGCAGGCTGACGGCGCGCGTGCCGTGGCCGCTGGACAGCTGGACCGTGGCCAGCAACTCGGCGTGGCGTTCGAAAAAGTCGGGCGTGTTGGCCAGAAAATTGGCGATGTCGTCTTCGGTGATGGAGTGGTCAGATGGATTCATAAAAACATTTTAGGCCCACGCTGGTTATTGGGGTCAGACGCCAATTTCGCTGTGGTGCAAGGCACCACACCATCAGGGCAAGCCTGCGGCTTGGCGAATTTGGACTCTGACCCCAAAAACCAGCGGCCCCGGCTTGATCTAAATCGGGCAGCCGTGTCTTAAAGGCTGTCTGGAACTTCAATCTCGGACTCGAACACGGTTGTTGCCGGCCCGGTCATGTAGACAGGCGCATCCAGCGCGCCCGACCATTCAATCGTCAGCTGCCCGCCGTGTGTCTGCACATCCACAGCGGTGTCCAGCAGGCCCAGGCGTATGCCCGCCACCACAGCAGCGCAAGCGCCGGTGCCACAGGCCAGCGTCTCGCCGGCGCCGCGTTCATAGACCCGCAGCCTGATCTGGCTGCGCGACACCACCTGCATGAAACCGGCGTTCACGCGGCGCGCAAAGCGCGCATGGTTTTCAATCAGCGGGCCGGTCTGCGTCACTGGCGCGGCCTCCACATCGTCCACCAGCTGCACCGCGTGCGGGTTGCCCATCGATACAACCGCTACCAAAACCGGAGCTAACTGCGCACGTCCATCAAGCGCTAGCGGCCATTTTTGCCATGAATTTACGGCCACAGGCGTCAAACCGGCGGCGTCAAACGGCACCCGCTCCAGCTCAAACACAGGCGGCCCCATGTCGACCCGGATACGGCCATCGGGCTGCATGCGCGGCTCAATCACGCCGCCCAGGGTCTTGACCTTGACGGCGTCCTTGGTGGTCAGGCCACGCTCGCGCACAAAGCGCAAAAAGCAACGCGAGCCATTGCCGCACTGCTCGACCTCGCCGCCATCGGCGTTGTGGATGACATATTCAAAATCGATGCCGGGCGCTGGCGAAGGCCGCACCGACAGGATCTGGTCGGCGCCAACGCCAAAGTGGCGATCCGCCAGGAATCGGTATTGGGCCGTGCTCAGCCCCAGTGGCGCGCGGGTTTCGTCGAGCACCACAAAGTCGTTGCCCGCGCCCTGCATTTTTGTAAATCGGATTCGCATGCGCCAATTATGCTTTTATCAGGCGCCACACCAGCCCCGACAATCCAAGTTACGCTCGAAGCTTCATCAACCCACAAGCTTCAGACCCATGCGCATTCCTGACTGGACACCCACACTCAAAGCCCAACCCGAAGAACTGGTGCAGGCCATCACCCAACGCCGCGGCGGCAAACTGATCAATCTGGACCTCGCCCTGCTCTGGAGCGAACCGCTGGCACGCGGCTGGAATGTCTACCTCAAGGCCGTACGCACCGAACTGCCGACCAGCCGCAAGCTGCGCGAGCTCGGCATCTGCACCGTCGCCCTGCTGACCGGCGCGGACTACGAATACCACCACCACGCGCCCGACTTTTTGGCCGCAGGCGGCACACAGGCCGAACTCGACGCGCTCAAAGCCGCCCTGACGGACAACCCGCGCGCACCAGCGCTGTCGACAGTGCTCGGCGCTGTGGAATCCCTGGTGATTCAATACGCCGCGCAAATGACGCTGGACGTCAAGGTCAGCGATGAGGTGTTTGCAGCACTGCGCAAGCACTTTGACACCACGCAGATTGTCGAGCTCACCAGCGCGATTGCCACCTACAACATGGTCGCGCGCTTTCTGGTGGCGCTGGGCGTGTCGCCGGAAGAATAAAAAGCACAGGTCGGACGGGTTCGGTGAACCCGCCTGTCCATGAGTCCATCTTGGGTGTCTGCAATCCAGCGATTGCACCCGCCGCAATGGGCCGCGTTCCGAAATTTTGACGTCGGAAATATGCTCTGGCGGTCAGCGGCCGACCAGGGCCGCATGCATGTGCGGATTTATGCGGCCCAGTTGGTCTGGTGGGCCGACTGTCAGCCGAAAAATTACTCGTGACAATCCTGCACGGTCTCAACTTCCGTCGTGCATTCGACGATGGGAACGCCGTTGGCGCCTACCCCGACCTTGGTACAAACCTTCTTTTTTATTTCTTTTGCAGGATGGCAGTGATAGATGGTGCTGGTCGCAACCTTTTTTGTTTTCTTGCAGTCTGTTCCGTTTGGATAGTATTCAGTGCACTCGTAGGTGTAGTTATATCTTGTGTCGGCAACTGCATGGGAACTTGCGGTCATGGCAAGAGGTGTCAACGCAAGCAGGGCGTAGGCAATTGAACCCCGGCGGCCAAATGGCAAAGCGTTCTTCATTTGAAACCTCCACATCAATTTAAAAATGAATGCCAGGCACGGTCGTGCCGGCCTCGCAGCCAATGCACCCTCACCATAGCCGCTGAAAAAATGCAGCGGCTGAACGCTGTCTGAAAGTCTTCGGACCTTCCACAGCTGGCGAAAAGAGCATTTACTGGTGAATGATTAATTCAGCTTTTTGAAAATGACGATTTGAGAACACGCAATGGCGGACGCGGTTGGCGCAAGAAGACATAAAAAAAGGGCCCGCAGGCCCTTTTTGATTTGCAGCGCCGCCTCAGTCGGCCTTGATGCCGTTGTCCTTGACCACCTTGGCCCAGATGTCCATCTGCTTTTCAATGAAGACGCGCGCTGCTTCGGGTGTGCCGCCGACCACATCAATGCCTTGAGCGTCGAGCTTTTTGGCAATATCCGGCATTTTCAACACCGTGTTGAGCGCCTCGTTCATGCGCTTGAGGATTTCAGGCGGGGTTTTGGCTGGGGCCAGGACCGCCCACCAGGCGGGTGCTTCAAACCCGGGGTAGCCGCTTTCTGCCACCGTGGGCACGTTGGGCAAATCGGGGCTACGCTTGCTGCTGGTGACCGCCAGTGGACGCATGCGGCCACTGTCTATGTGCGGCTTGGTCACAAACACCGAACCAATGGACAGCGGCACATGGCCGGCAACAGCGTCGTTCATCAGCGGGCCGCCGCCCTTGTAAGGGATGTGCGTCCACTCGATGCCGCCGCTTTTGCCCAGCAGCGTCATGGCCACATGGCCCAGGCTGCCCGAGCCAATGCTGCCGTA
>CANEXF010000010.1 GCA_947443645.1 Comamonadaceae bacterium
ACGGTCGGATGCGCCTATGAGCACGACAGACCGTGGCTGAAACAGGGCTTCGAGATTGCGTACGCTCATTGAGATCCTCACACAAAAGTAGGCCAGCAGACTTACAAGCCGAGATTAGCGTCGACCTCGCTCGTGCACTTGCGCCAGATCAAGAACGTAGAGACTTTCGACACGCAGAATAATAAAATTCAATTGCGTAGAAAGGTTCTTTATGGACACTTATGACAACAGCATGGCGGCCGGCTTTCGCCAACTACTAGCCCAGCGAGAAACTGAACTACGCGCAACCCTGCACGCGGCGAATGCCCCGGTCGATGCGTCGGGACAAGCCGAGCCGCGCGAGGTGACGGACTTCAAGGATGTGGCAACAGAACTCAGCCGCGCAACCATAGACGATGCAAAAGCAGAACACGCGGCGAAAGAACTTGAGTTGCTGCTGGCTGCACGCGCCCGCCTCGACGACGCAAGCTTTGGCTATTGCCTGGACTGCGGCGAGGCCATTGACCTCAGGCGACTTCAGGCGCTACCCACCGCGCCTTTGTGTACCGCTTGTCAATCCATCCAGGAGCATGGCCGTCCTCTGATGACGCGCCAAAAATCCTTAACTCCACCGTGAAAGGAATTGTCATGAGTACCCAAAATTCCCGTGTTGCAAAAACACCAGAAAGTGCCCATGCAGAGTCGACCCCTTCAAAAACCTTGTTGAGCGACCTTAGCCGACAGCAGTTTTCATTGGTTGCCGACAGTGCGTGTGCCATGTTTAAGGGCGTTGAAGCGATGCGAAAAATACAACAGGAGGCCGCGCACCAGGCATCGCAGCAATATGAATTGGCGGCGCAAAAAATACGCAACGCAAGCGCCTCAGCTGACTTCTTGACCATCGCCTCGGAGTTGATGCGCTTTGACATGCAGGAAGCGACGCGCTACTGGCAGCAACTCGCAGCTGCGGCACTGGAAGCGCAAGTTGAAATGACGAGCACGACGGGCAAACTGATTGAGCCCACCTCAATCGCAGGACTCAAGCCAGTCATTGAAACCTGGCAAGCCGCTCTGGTAGCGCCAGTCAGCCAGGTTCCGGCGGTGTTACAGCCGGTTCTCGAAACGTGGCAGGCCGTTATTGCCGGCTCCTTGAATGGCCCGGGGAAGCACGCGACCACCCACTAGCTAGCGAGTCTGAGACGAAGGCTATTTTTCAAGCCTTATTGCATGTGAACGTAGCTGCCAGGCGCTGCCAAGGGCGCGTTGTCAACGAGCAGGCCTCGCACGGGCTGAGGTTTCAATTTGCCTGAGGAATGCTTTTTTAACCAGTCGTGCAGGTATGGCCACCACGAACCCGCATGCTCGGTCGCTGAATCGAACCACTCCTGCGGATCGAGAGGTGCTTTTTGCGATGACTTGGCATTGACGCGGTAGCTGGCCTGTGGGTGCGCCATCGGCCCTGCAGGCGGGTTGACAATGCCCACGTTGTGACCGCCAGAGCTCAACACAAAACACACTGGGCCAGATGTCTGGCGGTTGATCTTGAACACTGACGTCCAGGGCGACACATGGTCGTGTTCTGTTGCCAGCACGAAAATTGGCACCTTGATCTCCGACAGACTCACCGTTTTTCCTGCGACACGGTAGCGCCCCTCCGCAAGATCATTATGAAGATAGAAGCGGCGCAGGTATTCACTGTGCATTCGGGCCGGCATGCGCGTCGCATCTGCATTCCAGGCACGCAAAGCCGTCATGGGGGTACCTGCGCCCATCAGGTATTCATGTACCAGCTTGGACCAGACCAGATCCTTTGAGTTGATCAGCTGAAAGGCGCCAGCCATCTGGCGGCCGTCCAGGTAACCACGAGCGGCCATCAGGTCTTCAATAAACGCGATCTGGCTCTCGTCAATGAACAGCCCAAGCTCGCCTGGCTCATGGAAATCAGTTTGCGCTGCCAGCAGCGTCAGCGTCTTGAGCGGATTGTGGGTGCCGTCGCCCAACGCCGCTGCAGCGACGGCCAGCAGGGTTCCGCCAAGGCAATAGCCCATGGCATGAATAGCTGCGCGTGGCTGTATGGCTTGAACCGCTTTCAAGGCAGCCATCACCCCAAGTTCGAGGTAATCGTCCATACCCAAATCACGGTCTTCGCTACCGGGATTTTTCCAGGAAACCATGAAAACCGTATGTCCCTGCCCCACCAGGTATTTGACCAGCGAGTCGTCGGGTGTCAGATCGAGGATGTAATACTTCATAATCCATGACGGGACAATGAGCACGGGCTCCAGAGCAAGCTCAGCACTGGTCGCGTCATATTGAATCAGCTCCATCAAATGGTTTCTGAACACGACCTTGCCCGGGGTTATGGCTACGGCCTTTCCGGGCAGAAATTTTTCTACCCCTCGCGGTCTTCCGTCCGTGAGGACTGCCAAGGCGTCGCGCGACCAGTTGACAAAACCACTGGCAAGATTAACGCCGCCAGTATTCATCGTCTTGTGCAGAACCTCGGGATTGCTGAGGAAAAAATTCGATGGTGACCAGATGTCCAGCCATTGACGCATCGTGAAGGCGGCGACGTCCTCATGATGGCTGGAAACGCCCCGAACGCCTGTCATGGATTCGGCCCACCATTGCTCACTCAGCAAGAAGGCCTGTGCCAGGGCCGTGAATGGCGGCCGGTTCCAATCGCGTGGTGAAAACCGTTTGTCTTGCGGCGTGGGCTCCACGCATTGCTGGCAATCGCCGTGCCAGGCATGCTGAGCGTACTGGAGCCACATCAGGTATTTGCGAAAAGCGCTGGCCGCGAGTTCACTCTGCTTTGATGGCGAAGTCAACAGATGACTGAACCAGTCCGCATAGGCCTGCGTGACCGACGACGGTGATATGCCGTGCGCCAGGCGGGCAAGCCAGAGCTTTATTGGAAGATCCAGCGGGTTTGGCTCGTGCTGATCCGGGGGCAGGTTTTCAATAGGCATTAGAAATCCGGTTGTATTCAATTGCCAGCCTTTGACGCAGGCTTCGCATGCGGCTGAAATGGCGCTGGCGACCAGTCAGGCCTGTCAACGCGTTCGGTGTCCACGACGATCAGGTAGCGACCGGGATCCGGCACCGGTTCGCGACCTGGGTTGAGAACCCACAGTTTTTGACCGTTACGCAGCGCCTGTTCATAGTCAGCGTCAAGCAAGCCATATCGGTCCAACAGCCGGTTGAGCGTCGCCGGAATGCGGATACAGCCTTTGGATTGCGCACTGCCCAAACGCCGTTCCAGCAAGTCCGGATCAGTCGCATGCATTTGCAGGCGCATGTCAGACACGGCACCGTCGCCCCAGCCCTTGGCTACGCGTTGCCAGCCAAAATCGAAGACTCGCATTCCCTTGGCACCATAGCCACGTATGCCGTTGCTGTTGAGCGTTCCTTCGGCTCGGAAATCAGGGTTGCGCATGCTGTGCTCAAACACACCCAGAGGTGTTTCAAAATGATCAAAAGCACCAGGCAAACCGGTCGAAACCGGCGAGGCTCCGATCGCCTGGAACTCACCCTGCGCCGAACGCCAAAACAGAAATAAAGCCTGAACCTTTGGGTCGCGGTCAACCACGGCAATATATTGCGGATCAACAGGCACGATGTCTGCCGCCGCAAGCGCCTGTTGCGCAAGCAACGCATAGGGCATCAAATCAGCAGCGGGTACGGACAACTTCATATCTACCTCGGCGCTGTATTGCACGGACATGTCCACAGCATTCGCCGTCAGAACAAACAGCATGCAAAAGATGCCCGCAACCATTTGGCCCACCAAGGCACTAGCGATCGGACAACGCGCAACCGACATATGTAACTCCTCGCTTGAATCTAGCACCGGCGTATTGTTTCATCCTGCTCGACTATTTCAATGCGCTAGATCAAGCTTGAGGTGTCCGCAGCTCATGCAAACTGATCCGCCTCGCAATACATAGATTTGCGAAATGTCAAAGGACTGATCGCACGACCTGCATAAAGTTCACATGCACAACCCTCAATGGTTCCATTTTTAGTCCACCAAGGAAATGCAAAAAATGAAAACAGACAACCAGATCAAGGCCGACGTCATGGCAGAGCTCGCTTGGGATGCGGCAATCAATCCGATTGGCATTGGTGTCATCGTGAAAAATGGCGTCGTCACCTTGACCGGACACTTGGACACCTTCGCTGAGAAACATGCTGTGGAAAGGGCCGTTCGCCGGGTTGCTGGCGTGCGCGGTATCGCCCTTGAGCTTGACGTCAAGCTCTCTGCTGCGCACAAACGTAGCGATTCCGAGATCGCCCAGGCGGCAAGCTCGGCCCTGCGGTGGAGCTCGCTTGTTCCAGATGAACACATCAAGGTCGAAGTCGAAGATGGCTGGGTCACGCTGACTGGCGAGGTCGATTGGGGCTACCAGCTTGCAAGCGCTGAACAGTCTATTCGCCCACTTGTCGGCGTACGAGGTCTGACCAATCGCATCACGATCAAATCACGTGCCAGCAGCAAACTCATTGGCGAAGAAATATCTGCCGCGCTTCAAAGGCAGGCAGAAAGAGAAGCCAAGCACCTGGACATTGAGGTCGAAGGGGGCGTGGTCACATTAAAGGGGAAAGTGCATTCGATGTCAGAGCATGACGCAGCGATTGGCGCAGCGTTTGCAGCTCGAGGCGTCACAAGAGTCATTGACAAGCTTGAGATCAGCGTCTGAGCGAGGTCCGTTTTCGTTTTTTTTATTAGTTCAGTTTCCATATTTATTGGATTTTTCAGATTCTTTAACCCACCCATGGAGGTCAATCATGAGCACACTTCGTCTTCTGGATCCTGCTTTCAGCGATTCATTCGAGTCAGCTTTGCGTCGCATGTTCACGCCAATGGCGATGGAAACCGAGACGCCAGCGCTGAATATGCGCATCGATGTATCTGAAAAAGGCGATTCCTACGTCGTCAAAGCAGATATCCCTGGCGTCAAGAAAGAGGACATCAACGTCCGCGTTGACGGCAATATTGTGCAGATAGATGCCGAGGTCAAGCGTGAAAAAGAAACCAAGGGCAATGGCGACAAGGTTCTTAGAAGCGAGCGCTATTACGGCAATATTTCACGCACCTTCAGTCTGAACCAGGACGTTGACGATGCAAAGTCGCTGGCCAAATACAGCGATGGCGTGCTGACACTGGAACTACCCAAGAAGACATCGACAGCGTCAAAGCAGCTGACAGTGCAATAGTCTCTGCTTGGGAATCAGGGGCAAGGCTGTGGTGGCGGTGAAAACCGGTGCCACCCCGCCCTGCCCAAACGACTGATGGAAACGCTTGGCGAGACCGTTTCGATCATCCTTCTTGCGAAGACCAGGTTTTGGGTCGTACGGCTTCTGCGTCTACACCAGCGCTTCTCACAGCCTTGCCAAAGGCCTCAAGTCGTGCGGCATAACTGCCATCATCGACTTCGCGCGTAGTGAACGCTGCGGTAAGAATCGGGGCACGTCCCATCAGGTGATCAACCTCTGCCACAGCATTGGCAGCGCCCCTGCTTCCCATCACCGATATCAAGCCAAGCCGCGCCAAATCGGCACCGCGATTGACGATGAAGCTGCGCATGGGTCCGGCCAGTCGATAGACCCAGATCGGCGAAATCAGCACCACACTCGAGAAATTTTTGGGGTCTGGTCCAACATAGCGGATGGGTGGTCGCCTGCGCAGGACGGAGTCAAGCACGTATCGGAGTGTGCCGCTTGCGCCAGATCTTATTTCCAACTCCATGATTTCTCCGCTTGGACAATCAAGCTGACTGCAAAGCAAGTGCGCCACGCGGCGCGACGTACCCGAGTAGGAATAAAAAATAGCGAGAATCGGCTCCATTGATCACCCCTTGTTCAATTCAACAGGTTTTCAAGGTACTACGGCCACAGGACTACTGAATTGATCTCTATCAAGCCAGACACCACTTGCGCAAAGCGCATATTGAGAACGGTCAAGGTGTGCTAAGCCCAAGTCTCTAGGATCGGGCTTGATGAACAATCTTGCGCCCGCGTATTTTTTCGTTATCGATGGGCTGAATGCTGGTTTTCACATAGAGGCGCAACTGTTGCTCCATCGCTGTTTGCAATTTGCCCAATTTTGAAACCCGTATGTCACCTGATACCACCAACCAACTTGTCGCCGCGATGGCAGTTTCTTTGGGCGCAGAACTCATAGAGACCTCTATCTCGTGGATTTTGCTGACAGAAACTTAGGCATATAAGGTCAAAAAAAACTTACGGCTGCCCTTCGTCGACTATTCGACACTTAAAGCACGGCAACATTTTTGTGAGGAAGAGCCCAGGCTTAACCGGCGACTGGCGCCCTCGCTTTACATCGACGTTGTCTGTTTCACCGGCACGCCTGAGTCACCTGTGCTCGGTGGTGACGGACCTGTGCTGGAATATGCAGTGCGCATGCACCGCTTTGCAACAGGTGCGCTGTTCAGTGAGCGGCTTGCATCCGGTGGTTTATGCGCTGAAGACATAGACCAGCTTGCAGCTTTACTCGCGGACTTTCACCAGCAAGCGCCTGTTGCCAGCGCGAGCAGCGGTTTTGCAACTGGCAGCACTCGACGCGCAACAGCGCTGGCTGCGCTTGACGGCCTTGGTGAAATTGCAGGTAAAAACGAACAGCGTGAACTTCGCGACTGGCTGGACACAAAGGCCCATGCGTTGATGCCACTATGGAACTTTCGGCTGGCGACCAGCCGGGTCCGTGAATGTCATGGCGACCTGCACTTGGCGAATCTGGTGCGATTGAACGCCGGCGTGGCAGCCTTTGACGGCATAGAGTTTGATCCGGCGCTGCGTTGGATAGACGTGATTGACGACGTGGCGTTTGTCGTGATGGACCTGTTGGTGAAAGGCCGGCGCGACTTTGCCTTCCGTTTCATCAATGCCTGGCTGGACCGGACCGGCGATCATGCAGGCTTGCCGACTTTAGCTTACGCAATGGTCTATCGGGCGCTCGTGCGTGCCCAGGTTCATTCTCTGCGGGGCGCTCAGGGCATGAGCACAGCCAGAAGCTATATAGAAAATGCAACTGCATTTATTCAGCCAGCTCAGCCACGGCTTTTCATCATGCACGGCCTGCCGGGGTCTGGCAAAACATTTTCTTCGCAGCGCCTGCTTGAACGTGAAGGGGCCATACGCCTGCGATCAGACGTCGAGCGCAAACGACTTTTCGGCCTGGGCATGCGCGAGGATTCCCGACTCAAGGGCCTTGACATCTACGGTGCAGACACGACAGGCAAAGTCTATGCGAGACTTTTTCGCATCGCGCATCTTGTCTTGATGGCAGGCTTCCCTGTGATTCTTGATGCTGCCTTTTTGCGTCGGGCTGAAAGGGCCGAAGCACTGGCGCTGGCGAACACGCTTGGGGTCGACTTTTCTATCGTTGTTTGCGAAGCCCCGATTGAAGTCTTGCGATCAAGGCTGACTACCCGTCATGGCGACGCATCCGAGGCCGATGTCACGGTACTTGACAAGCTGCAAGGCAGCGCGGAACCCCTTTCAGGGCTCGAATCGACATATGCCTTTGAGCTTGAAGACGAAAACCCGGCCCGCAACGCGGCATAAAACAGGCTTTGGCCTTGCGCTGCATCAAACACATTGAGCTGGCACGTCCCTAATATCGGCGCCATGGATGAGGAGACCGCCATGAAACTGAGCGAAGAACTGCAGCGCCTGGACGAACTACGTCAAAGCGGCGTGTTGTCAAGCGAGGAGTTTTCACGCGCCAAAGCCCAACTACTGGGCAACTGCGTAAGCACGACACCACTGGCCGCCGTTGATAGGCTTAGACGCAGCACCAGTGAGCGCTGGATAGCAGGCGTTTGCGGAGGCATTGCCCATGCAGTCGGCACTGGCGCCTGGATCTGGCGTTTACTTTTCACCTTGCTGTTCTTTTTTGGCGGTACAGGACTGGTGCGGTATCTGCTGATGTGGCTATTTGTGCCCGTCGAGTCGTTCAGTAAGCGATGAAGACGCGTCATTTACCCAAATAATCACCTCAAAAAAATGGACTATGTATGACCACTGTATCCAGCCATGACCTCACTTCGCCATCAACCACTACGCATGTCAGTGGCGACATTGTGAAACGGCTTGGGCTGGGCATCGCGCTGCTGGCCTTGCTGGCCATCATATGGATGCCCTCCGCGCAAGGTCTGCCCCAATCAGGGCAGGTCATGCTGGGCATCCTGGCTTTTGCGGTGATTGTCTGGATGACCGAGTCGCTTGACTACGCAGCAAGTTCGGTCGTGATTGGCGCGTTGATGATTTTCCTGCTCGCGTGGACGCCAGACGCAGCCAAACCAGCGGGGCCTGATATGGGAACGGTTGCCGCGCTCAACCTCGCCTTATCCGGCTTTTCCAACAGTGCGGTCGCGCTGGTCGCTGCGGCCTGCTTTATTGCAGCGGCCATGACCGCTACGGGACTTGACCGGCGTATCGCGCTATTTGTTCTGTCCAAGGTGGACGCCGGCACCAACCACATACTGATAGGCGCAATAGTGGTGGGCTTCCTGCTTTCTTTCATTGTCCCGAGCACCACAGCACGCGTTGCATGCCTGGTGCCCATCATGATGGGCTTTATCCTGGCGTTCAAGGTGGACAAGCGCAGCCGCTTCGCCGGTTTGCTTGTCATTACTGCGGCGCAGACTGCAAGCATATGGAACGTAGGTATCAAGACCGCAGCGGCACAGAACATGGTGGCGCTCGGTTTCATCGAAAAACAGTTTCAAACCACCATCACGTGGGCTGAGTGGTTCATCGCCGCGGCGCCATTTTCAGCACTGCTAACGGTAGCGCTTTATTTCATCATGACCCGCATGATGAAGCCTGAGATGAAGGAAATAGCAGGTGGGCAGGCGACCATCCAGGAGCAGCTACGGGCGATTGGACCCATGACAGTCAAGCAATGGAAGCTGCTGGGAATCGTGTTGATTCTGCTCGGCTTCTGGTCCACCGAAAAGATACTGCATGACTTTGACACCTCCTCAACGACCATTGCCGCCGTCGCGCTGATGCTGCTCCCCCGCTTGGGCGTGATGGACTGGAAGGAATCACAACGTGCTTTTCCATGGGGAACAGTCATACTTTTTGCCATAGGCATCAGCGTCGGAACGGCTTTGCTACGAACCCAGGCGGCGGCTTGGCTTGCCAATCTGATCGTGCAAAATCTCGGTCTTCAACAGGCCAGTGCATTCGCCATACTGATGCTGCTGTCCATGTTCTTGATCGTGATTCACCTCGGTTTCGCGAGTGCAACGGCGCTTGCGTCCACCATGATCCCCATTATTATCAGCGTGCTCCTTGCTGTAAAAACGCCCGGAATCAACGTTGTCGGCATGACCATGCTACTGCAGTTCGTGGTGAGTTTTGGTTTTATTCTGCCGGTGAACGCGCCACAGAACATGATCGCCTACGGCACCGATACCTTTGACGCCCGCGACTTCATCCGTACAGGCTTGGTCATCACGCTGGCGGCCGTCGTGTTGTTGGTGATCTTCTCCGTCACCTACTGGCCATGGATGGGGTATATGACGACGCATGCCTAGAGCCCCATCCAAGCCCTCAATGCAGGTGCTTTTCCAGCGCGCAGGTCAGGCCGTTCATGTCCGTTATGCGAATATGCCGCTTGTCAACCTCAAGAAGGCTTTGCTGCTGGAAGGCTGAAAAAGTCCGGCTCACAGTCTCCAGCGTCATGCCCAGATAACTGCCTATTTCCGCGCGCGACATTCTCAGGTGAAACTCACTTGCAGAGTAACCGCGCGCCTTCAATCTTTGTGACAGATTGAGCAAAAAAGCAGCCAATCTTTCCTCCGCGTTCATGCTTCCAAGCAGCATCATGAGACTGTGTTCTCGCACAATCTCCCGGCTCATCAGCTTGCCTATCACCTGCTGCATGCTCGACTTACCGGCGACCAGCGTCAGCAGATGGGTGTAGGGTATCGCGCAGACTTGGGTTTCCTCCAGTGCGGTCGCGCTGCTTGCATGCTTGCCTTGGGCCAGACCGTCCAGCCCCATCAACTCACCATTCATATGAAAGCCAACGACCTGCTCGCGGCCATCAGCGAGCGTGACGCATGACTTGAAAGTGCCGCTACGCACGGCATAAATAAACTGGAAACGGTCCCCTTCGTGAAAAAGTATTTGCCCCGCCTTGACGCGGCTTCTGACAAAGGGGAGGTTGTCCAGATATTCCACATCGTTTCCGGACATCTCGCACGGCAGACAAAAGTCTCGCAGATGGCAACTCGAGCACAGTGTCTTCAAAGGTAGAACGGCAGTCGGTGCGGCAGGTCGTCGACTTAACTCGGGACGCAATAAATTGTCAACATTTTCGGAAATCTGGCGCGCATTCGTTTGCATAAATGACTCTCCTTGGTGTTATTGATGAATTCATCCCAAGCATGCGAAAACCTCGAATTTCACTTCTCGTCAGATCAGAACGCCATAAGCAGGCCTTCCGCCCGTGTGGCAATTCGTCATGTCCCTCAGCCTGCGCCGGCAACAACTAGCTTCGAGCACTGACGGCGGGTCAATGGCCGCACCTGGCAGGACGTTTCCAGGTGCGCCTGTATCTTTCCTTGCAATTTTTCAACTGCGATGTCAGCGCAGATTGAACTTTCTGTACGACAAGCCCTACACACAGCCCGGCCGCCCAAGCGTAGCGAAGAACCGTCTAGCTTGACTGTCAGGAAAATTCGCCAATTGCGAAACATATTTCATCTGCCATCCGAAATCCGACATCCGCAACATGTGGACACACCCCATGGCAAACGAAGCCGTCTTGATACATGTCAAACCTGTATCGACCACCCGCTTTATAGTGAAACTGCTGTAGTTGACTGAAGAAGGAGCTCGCATGAAATGGGGAGATTGTTCTGAACAATCCGCCTGGCGCTTGGATGACAACAAGAACCTCTCGGACGGAGAAGACTGATGCAACGCGTCGCGCTCGTCACCGGTGGCACGGCCGGTATTGGGGCCGCAAGCGCAGAGGCACTGCTTGCCGCAGGGTTTCGCGTGGCGGCCACTTACGCAGGCAATCGGCAAGCGGCAGAGGCCTTTACCGAACGAACCCAAATACCCACCTTCGCTTGGAATGTATCTGACCCCGTCGCATGCAAGGCGGGCGTGGCGAAGGTGGAAGCGGCTTTGGGGCCAGTCGAGGTGCTCGTCAATAATGCAGGCATCACACGTGACGCCATGTTGCATCGCATGACGATAGCGCAATGGCGAGAAGTACTCGATGTCAACCTGAGCGGCTGTTTCAATATGTGCTCGGCGGTTATAAATGGCATGCGAGAACGCCGCTTTGGCCGAATCATCAATATGAGTTCTGTCAACGGACTTTCGGGTCAGGCCGGACAAACCAACTACGCCGCTACCAAGGCAGCCATCATTGGCTTTACCAAGTCGCTGGCGCTGGAGGGTGCATCACGCAACATCACGGTCAATGCCATCGCACCGGGCTACACGGACACAGCCATGGTGGGCGATATCCGGCCTGACATCCTCGAACAAATATTGAAGTCAGTGCCGGCAGGTCGGCTGGCGACAGCAGTTGAGATTGCCCGTGGCGTGGTTTTTCTGGCTGCGGAGGATGCAGGATTCATCACCGGAATTACCTTGTCGATCAACGGCGGGCGTTACATGGCCTGAGATCCACTTGCAATAAGGTGTGTAGGACAAGGCTGGCGCCAGCGTCTGACGCCTGCTCGTGCTGGCAAACTAGGCCCCATGCAATTCAAATGCCACTTATTGAAAAATGCTTTGTTGAAAACCACAGGCCTGACACTGGCCATGCTGTTTGTGTTGTCAATTGACATGGCGGGAAGCGCTCTGGCACAAACGACGTCGGCCAATCCAAATGCTTTAGCGCTACTCGACAAGTACACGGCCCTGTCCGAGAGCCTCGCGCACAACCCTTACGGGCGACCACTCGTTCTGGAGTCTTTTGAAAGCGCCAAGATGGTCAGCGGAGATGCCTACGCCGTCTTGAACGCACCATTCAATGTCGTCAGCTCGACACTCAAGCGGCCGAGTCGATGGTGTGATGTCATGATTCTGCATATCAACACAAAGTATTGCCGCGCAAGCACTGACAACAGCCCGAGTTTGCTCAATGTGTACATCGGAAAAAAAATACCGCAAGCCCTCGACGACACCTTTCCTCTGGAATTCACCTTCAACGTGGCCTCAGCAACGCCGGGTTTTCTCATGGTCCTGCTTAACGCCGACAAAGGCCCGCTGGGAACCAGTGATTACCGGATTGAGCTGAGAGCCCTGCCCTTGCCAGACGAAAAAACGTTTTTGCACTTGCACTATTCCTATGGCTACGGCTTGGCAGGTCGGCTCGCCATGCAGGCCTATCTGGCGACCTTGGGACGTGACAAAGTAGGATTCACGCAAATCAAAGACGGCGCCAAGCATCGTTATGTGGGAGGGATGCGGGGTGCAGTCGAACGCAACACCATGCGTTACTACCTGGCCATCGATGCTTATTTGGCATGTCTGAACCAGCCTCCGGCGCAGCAGCTCAATGCCCGTCTTGAGCAATGGTATGACGCCAACGAGCAGTACCCGGAGCAACTCCATGACACCGACAAAAAGAGCTATCTGAATATGAAAAAAGCCGAGTATTTGCGCCAGCAAGCCGGTTAAATAACTGCGCCCGCCAAGCTGCCCGTAGCCAACACACGCCTGGCGCTTGGGGTAAGCGATGTCTTACAGCCGCTGCATGACGGTCCTTACATACGACGCCGCTTTAAGGCTACCTTTTGTTGGACTGGCACTGGTTAACGTCTGAACAACGCCCGGGTACGCGCTGACATCTCGTCACCATGACGAGCTTGATGTCAGCGCAGCTTCTCGAAATCCATAGCCTTTGTTCAAGTCAGGAATCCAGATGTCAGCACCCAGGCACAAAACCGTGGGCTCAAGCAAAGCCTCAGACAACGCCAAGGCCAAACAACTTGAAGCGTCCACCAGCACCTTTGCCCATATATTGACCACCAATCAAGGTCTGCAGATACCTGACAACCACAACTCCTTGAAAGCAGGTACGCGCGGGCCAAGCTTGTTGGAAGACTTCATTCTTCGTGAAAAAATCACGCACTTTGACCATGAGCGCATTCCCGAGCGCGCCGTTCACGCGCGGGGGTCCGGTGCGCATGGCTATTTCAAACCCTATATGTCCATGGTGCAGTTCACCAGCGCGGGGTTTTTGCAGGATCCAGATATTGAAACACCGGTCTTCGTGCGCTTTTCGACGGTGGCCGGCTCCAAGGGCTCGGCAGATACCGCGCGCGACGCGCGGGGCTTTGCGGTCAAGTTTTACACCGCAGAAGGCAACTACGACCTGGTCGGCAACAACATGCCGGTCTTCTTTATACAGGACGCCATCAAGTTTCCGGATCTGATTCATGCGGTCAAACCCGAACCTCATCACGGCATGCCGCAGGCCGCGAGCGCACACGACACTTTTTGGGATTTTGCATCCCTGATGCCCGAGTCGACCCACATGCTGATGTGGGTGATGTCCGATCGCGCACTGCCGCGCAGTTTGCGAATGATGGAAGGGTTTGGCGTTCACGCATTTCGATTTATCAATGCACAGGGCGATGCCCACTTCGTGAAATTTCACTGGAAACCCAAACTTGGTGTACACGGCCTGACCTGGGATGAAGCCCAAAAAATAGCCGGAAAAGATGCCGACTTCCACAGGCGAGACTTGTGGGAGGCGATTGATAGCGGCAATTTCCCTGAGTGGGAGTTGGGCGTTCAAATCGTCGATGCCGGCAAGGAAGGCGAGCTCGGCTTTGACATCCTGGACCCGACAAAGCTGATTCCGGAAGCGCAAGTGCCGGTTCAGATCATTGGCAAGCTGGTGCTCAACCGCAACCCGGAAAATTTCTTTGCAGAAACAGAACAGGTGGCATTTCACCCCGGACACTTGGTCCCGGGCATAGACTTTTCAAACGACCCTTTGCTGCAGGGTCGTCTGTTTTCATACACAGACACCCAGCTGTCCCGGCTGGGTGGCCCGAATTTTCATGAACTCCCCATCAACCGTGCGGTATGCCCCATGCATAATTTTCAGCGCGACGGCATGCACAGACAGACCATTCCCAAGGGCCGTACGGCCTATGAGCCCAACACCTTGGGCAACGGCGCGGAGTTTCGGGTTGACGGTGCGACACAAGGCTTTCAGTCGTATCGGGAGTCGCTTGAGTCGCCCAAGGTACGCGGCAGAAGCCCCTCATTTGACGACCATTTCTCGCAGGCCACGCTGTTCTGGAACAGCCAGAGCAGCGCCGAAAAAGACCATATCGTTGCGGCATTCCGATTTGAACTGTCCAAGGTCGAGTCCACCGATATTCGCCAGAGGATGGTCGATAACCTGGCCCATGTGGACATGAAACTTGCCACGCGCGTCGCGGCGCCGCTTGGCATCAACAGCCCGGACCCCAAAGCGGCAGCAGGACGGCTGGGTTACCGGGCGTACCGCATCACGAACAAGGTGGATGAGGATCCCAGCCTGCGCATGGCGAGCAAGCCCGGCGGTAGCATCAAGACCCGCAAGGTAGCAATTCTGGTGGCCGATGGCATCGAGGCCGCCACGATAAAACGAATACAACTGGATCTCACGGAGGCCGGCGCCATCTGCAAGCTGGTTGGCCCGCAACTGGGCAATGTGGTTACCGCCAATGCCAGGCAGATCAATGTTGACCACACCTTTGCGAACATGCCGTCCATCATGTTCGACGCAGTGCTGATTCCAGGCGGCCCCCAATGCATTGCGGCCTTGCTTGGCATGGGCGAAGCGGTGCACTTTGTGCTTGAGGCCTACAAACACTGCAAAAGCATTTGTGCCTTGAACGAGGGCGCCCAATTGCTGGGCTCGATAGGCTTGAAGCCGGCGATGAGCAAGGAATCGGTCAAGACACCCGAGGCCGGGATCATCCTTGCGGATACACGCAAGGCGCCTGAGGGGCAGATATCACAAGACTTTATCGCAGCCATCTCGCTGCACAGGCATTGGGACCGGGCGAATGTCGAGGCGGTCCCGGCTTAGCTAGCAGTCTACTTAGCCAGGCGTTCGCTTACGCAAAGCGCTCCGGCCTGATCCGATCAAGGGAAACCTGAAACTGACAGTGGGTACGGTGAAGTCGTCAAATGGCGCACCAAGGGCAATCTCACCTTCGGAGAGCAGCACACACTCCTGGCGGCGCAAGGCGATGATGGCATCACCACCGGTAAAGCGGACCCAGCTGCCATAGCTGCTGACGTCTTCAAGGTAGAACTTGCCCGCGCGCCAGACGATGCGCGCATGTAATCGCGATACACGCGGATCGTTGATAAAAAACTGCGAATCGGCGTCTCTGCCCAGGCGAATCGGCGAATCGGTCGAGGGAAAGGACGCCTGGACGTCAAGCCAAGACAGCGCGATTGCGCCTAGCTTGGGCGCCTGATCAGGCGCTGGCGTGGCGCTCAGACTGGCAGGCACGGTAAAGAAATCAGTCAACACTTCGCTTTGCCATTCGACGCGGTAAACCATGCAAGCCTCAACCCGACCTCGAATATCAATCGCGCCCAAGCTGCGAAAGCGCACGAGGCTTTCCGCAGGCAATTCATTGATGACGGCGTCGTTGCCCAAAATTTGATCCGCTCCGGAAAGGTCGCTCAACCGCGAAGCCACGTTCACCGCATCGCCAAAATAATCGCCATCCTGCTGAACGACTTCGCCGCGCGCCATTCCTACCTGCAGGCGCATTTTGAGTATGCCCGGCCAGTTTTTGATGCGTTCGGTGTGAATCCGCTGCATTTCGGTCACAGCTTCAATCGCATCCATGTTTTTCATAAACACCATCAATACGCCATCGCCCAGGCTTTTGACCACCTGCCCGTTTTGCGCCTTGCAGACCTTGCCTATCCATTGGGTCAGGCGCGTGATGGCCTGGGTCGCCTTGACGTTACCCAAAGACTCGAAAACGCCGGTGCTTCCGGTGAGGTCTGCAAAAACGACGGTGACTACAGCCATGAATTTGTGAAATTTCCCGTCAGCATGAAAACCGGCTTACTGCGCAAGACTAAAGCTCATGCAACTGCAGGCCGGAGTTGAAGCGACTTGTATTCGAGAAACTCCTCAAAGCCATAAATGCCGTTTTCACGTCCGTTGCCTGACTGTTTGTAACCGCCGAATGGCGCGTTGGCGTTGAACAGCCCACCGTTGATATCCACCTGTCCGGTGCGCAGTCTTCTGGCCACCGCAATGGCGCGCTCATCGGTGCCGCCCCAGACCGCGCCACCCAGTCCGTAAATGGTGCTGTTGGCGATGGCCACGGCCTCGTCTTCATCCTGGTAGCAAATGACGACAAGCACCGGCCCGAAGATCTCCTCTTGCGCCAGCGTATCCGTCGGTTTGATGCCCAAAATAGTGGGCTGGACAAAATAGCCTTGGGCAAATGGCGGCGCAGTGGCACCGCCGGCAATCACGTCAGCCCCTTCGTCTATGCCTGTTTTGATAAAGCCCAGCACACGATCACGCTGTGCGGCGCTGACCAAGGGGCCCAGCCTGCTGCTTTCATCCAGGCTTGGGCCCACGTTGAACTTGGCAATCGCCGCCTGGGCCAGTGATTTGACTTCTTCGTAACGGCTGGCGGGCACCAGCATGCGGGTGTGGGCAGAACAGGTTTGGCCGCTGTTGAGCATGCAGGCGGCAACAGTCGCTTTGACTGCGGCTTCAAAGTTGGCATCGTCCAGAATCACGCTGGCTGATTTGCCGCCAAGCTCGAGGGCGACCCTTTTGATGGACTGGCTGGCCAGCTCGCCGACGCGCTTGCCGGCCCGGGTCGAACCGGTAAAGCTCACCATGTCGACTTCCGGGTGTGTGGCTAGGACCTCGCCTACCACCGGGCCGATACCGTTGACCAGATTGAACACGCCGGGCGGCAAGCCGGCTGCATGGATGATTTCAGCCAGGATCATGGCATTAACAGGCGCGATTTCACTGGGTTTGAGCACCACCGTGCACCCGGCGACCAGCGCCGGGGCGATCTTGAGCGTGATCTGGCTGAGGGGGAAGTTCCATGGCGTGATGCAGCCCACGACGCCAATTGCCTCGCGCACGACCAGCGAGTTGGTCACCGTTTTCTGCCATTCGAAGTTGCGGGCGACCTTTGCAAAGTTGGACCAATGCCAGGCCGGGCCACCGACCTGAACCGCGCGCGCCATTTTGAGCGGCATGCCAACCTCGCGCGCAATCGCCAGCGCCAGCTCATCGGTTCTGGCTTTCACGCCCGCAGCCACCTTGTCAAGATAGGCGGCGCGAGTCTCCACCGGCAACGCGGCCCAGCCCTCAAACGCAGCTCGGGCTGAGAGCACTGCGGCCTCGGCTTCTGCAGCCGTTCCGGCGGGAACAGTAGCCATCAAGGCTTCGGTGCTGCAGTCATGGACCGGCAGCGTCTGCTGCGATTCGGCCTTGATCCATTGGCCGTTGATGTAGTGCGATGGGTAGTGTGTCGTGGCGCTTGTCATACTGATTTTTTTATGTTGTGAGATGGAATTTTGAGTGCGTTGGCGTTAAACCAAGCAGAAACTGGATTCCTCGACATTTAACGCCAGAGGAAAACGCCGAAGTTACAAATAGTTAAAAGTCACCCAAACAAAGAATCAACTTGACATTTGGTTACTAACCCGTTGATTTATATGTTGTTAAGCGTTAACTTTTCACGGAAATCCACTTGCAGCAGAAAGCATCATGTCTTAATCTACCAGAGAATCGAAACCTCCGGTGACCCATTATTTATCCTCACGATCTATGCGCTCACTCACATCCTCCTTCATTCCTCAGCTTAAAAGCAGTTGCATGGCCATGCTTGGCATGATTGATTCCACGCCCATCGCACGCAATGAACGCACGGAAGCCATCCGGCAACTGATGCTGAGCGAGCTGGGAGAATATTGCGAGAGGAAATTCCCGGCTGTGGCGCGCCGGGTGCGCTATGCGCCTGATATTCAAGGTCTTTGGTACGCCCGCAGCGATGTGATGGCGATACTGGCCAATACCTACGGCGAAACAGTCGCGCGAGAAAAAGTTGCCAGCATCAGCGGCCGATTCAAGGGACTGCTACCTAAAAGTCTGACCAGCCGGGCCGGCCTGCGCGCCCGTTGAAGCACCCACGCCTCACCTGAAGCGGATACAGCGAGCTCAGTGCTCGTGACCCCACAGCACAAAAGCATCCCTGCCCTCCACCGCCAGCGTGGTTTTGGCTCCTACAGGAAGCAGCACCTTTGTCGGCACATGGCCAAACGGCAAGCCCGTTAAAACACGCGCCTTGACCTGTTTTTGCAGCCAAGCCACCACCGTAGGCAATTTGAAGCCCTTGTCATGCGGCACCAACTTGTAGTTGGTGAATTGCCCAAAAATGATGGCTTTTTGTTGCGCCAAGACGCCCGCATGCAGCAGTTGCGTCAACATGCGTTCCAGGCGGTAGGGATGCTCTGAAACATCTTCCAGAAACAAAATCCCGCCTTTGATCGCCGGCAGATAGGGCGTGCCCACGAGAGATGACAGCATAGACAGATTGCCACCCCAAAGCGTTGCATTTTTTATAGAGAAATCGGCTTTAACGTCTGACTGGCGGTCGCCAGCAGCTATTGAATCAGTAGCAAAAGCTAACCCGGTCTTGGGCAGTTGCCAGCCCGTACCTTCGCCCTGCCCGCTAAGAAGATCTTCAAAACAGGCTTGCATGATGTCGTCTGGCTCGGCCTCGATGCCAAAGTCCTCGCCCAAGGCGGGGCCGGCCCAGGTCACCGCACCTGTTTTAGCCAGCACGGCAGATTGAAATGCAGTGAAATCACTGAGCCCCACGAACTGCGTGCCCTTGCCTATCGCCTTGGCAACCGCTTTGTAGTTGATGCCCGGCAAAATCCGCGTGAGCCCGTAGCCGCCGCGCGAAATCAACGCGACATCGGCGCCGCTGGCCGCTGCCCGGTGTATGGCCGCAAGACGGGTGTCGTCGTCCCCGGCAAAGCGCTGGTGTCCGTCAAGAGCGGCTGAGTCGATTTCGACTTCGTGGCCCATGGCCTGCAGCCGCTTGATGCCGCGCTTGAAACTGGCCTTGTCGCGTACTGCGCTTGAGGGTGAATAGATGTAGATATGTTTTTTCACGGTTCCAAGTATCCCACTGCGTGACGTAAGCCCAAATCACGCATCGGCCGGCCCAAGCTCTCGGCTGTATGGCGTGCTGGCGGCATGACCCCAGCGCTTCAAGGCTGGAAGAAGCCAAGCGCCGCGCGGGCCAAGGCCTCGCTGGGCTCTGCTGGCGCAGCAATTTCCTGCCCCAGTGACTTGCGCCCGCCAGCCATGCTGCGCGCCAATTCACGCACCACGGGCAGCGCAAAAACCGGGTCATTTGGTCCAGCGGCGATCAGGGTCTGGCCGTTCCAGTCCTGCCGCCAGAATTCACGCGCGGCCTCCACGATGGTGACAGCCTGCGAGTCGTCAAAGACCCGCGTCATGGCCGCAAAAGCCCGCAGCGCCGCCTGGTGGCCCTTGTCCGGAAAGGGCGCGTTGTCAGCCGTGCACTCTTGCGCGCCCATGGCAAGACTGGCGCAGACCAGCAAGCCTTTGTAGCGCTGCGGCTCGGCCATGACCAGACTCAAGCCCAAGGCAGCGCCCCAGTCCTGCCCCACCAGCACCACCCGGCTCAGGTCCAGCCGCGCGGTCAACTCCAGCAGCGATTCAAGCTGCCGGTCAAAGCTGTGAAAACCCTCTTTTTTGGGCTTGTCGCTTTTGCCAAAACCGATCAGATCGGGCGCAACCACGCGGTGCCCCGCTAGCAGCAAGGCGGGGATCATGCTTCGAAAGGCATGACTCCAGCTCGCCTGGCCATGCAGACACAGATAGGTCAGGCCGACGTCGGGGCCGGCACCCGCCTCACCAGGCTGGTCCAGGTAATGCATGCGCAAACCAGCGAGCGCCGGCAAGTCGCTGATGTAATGCGGCTGCCACGGGTAATCGGGCAAGTCGGCAAACGCCGCATCGGGCGTGCGCAACGCATCGTCGCGCAAGGGGTGGCTCAGCCTGGCCTCTTCACGCTGCGCGTCCCGACGCTGGCGAAAAAAGGTTTGCAGCAGCGCCGTGCTTTCCTCTGCCATTACGCCGCCCTGCAGCGTGGTCTGGTGGTTGAGCTGGGCCAGACTGAACAGGTTGAGCACCGAGCCTGCCGCGCCGGTCTTGGGCTCGGGCGCGCCGAACACCACGCGCTTGAGCCTGGCATGCAGCATGGCGCCGCTGCACATGGCGCAGGGCTCGAGCGTCACATAAAGCTCGCAGTCGTCCAGCCGGTAGTTGCCCAGCGCCTTGGCGGCCGCGCGCAAGGCGATGATTTCTGCGTGGGCCGTCGGGTCACAGCCATCGACAGGCGCGTTGCGGCCAGTGGCAATCACCTGGCCGTGCCTGACGACTACGGCGCCCACGGGCACCTCTCCCGCGGCAGCGGCCTCGCCGGCCTCCTTCAAGGCAAGCTGCATGAAAATTCTGGACGCTTGGTGACTCATGAAGACTATAGATTTAGTAGCTGCTTGCGCCCGTGGGTATTGCGCAAACGGCTTTTTTAGCTTGAATAATTGGCTTGGATGTTTGGCTTGGAAAGCTGGCTTGTTATTTGTCGTCAGGCTCGGGCCTGGGTGCCTGCATGGCTGCGTCAAGCGCCTGCTTGTACTGCTGCTGCAACAGCTGAGCCTGCTCGCCCGGGCTGGCGGCCGGCGCGGGGAGGTTTTGACGGCTGGCAGTCAGCTGCTTTTTGGCCAGTACGCCAAGCACGGCCAACACGATCAGCAGACTGATCAGGCTAAAACTGACACGCATCTCAGGGCTCCCCAGACACCAGGCAGATATTCACGGTGTTCACCTTATTCACGGCATTCCAACTGCGCCATCCAGCTGGCCAAGGCTTGCTCGTTTTCGCCGCCTCCGGCGTACAAGGCTTTCATTGCGGCGCTGGCTTCGGGCCTGTGCTGGTTGAGCTTGATCTTGCATTGCAGCCTGGTCACATGC
Organism: Comamonadaceae bacterium; assembly: GCA_947443645.1. Classification (GTDB taxonomy): domain Bacteria; phylum Pseudomonadota; class Gammaproteobacteria; order Burkholderiales; family Burkholderiaceae_C; genus Polaromonas. Next base: position 21,065 of record CANEXF010000010.1, read on the forward strand.
AGCTCAAACGCGACGATGCCGGCCAGCATCTTGTGCGCGAAATCCTCACCCAGCCCGCGCCACTGCTCGGCATAGGGCGGTTCGTGATCGCCTATGAGCTTTTTCAGCAAACGGTCTTTGGCCAATGGGTCCTCGACCAGCGTGGCCTGCACCGTGCAGTGCACCGCCAGGTAGTTCCAGGTCGGCACGCGTGCCAGGTCCGGGTAGACCTTGGGTGACATGTAGGCGTGTGGCCCCAAAAACGTCACCACCGCCTGTGGCCGCGCGGCCAGATAAGTCCAATGCGGATTAGCCCTGGCCACATGGCCGAGCAACACGAACTCCGTGGACGCCGACTCAGGCGAGGGCCGCTCTTCAAGGTGTAGTGGCAGGTGCGTGACAAAGGGCAAGCCCTCGGCATCGACACTGACCAGGCTGGCCAGCGCCTGCTCGCGCATCAGCTGGGCGGCTTGCGTGCGATCACCTTCAAACTGTTTCGGCAAATACATGGTCGCAAGCATAGGTCAAAAACTGCAGCGCTTGTGATGCTCGCATACCGCGCATGGTAGCCACACAACCAGCGCAAGTGCGATAGGACGCGACAATCAAGCTTTTGCTGCTGCTTGCAGCTGATCGGTTGGGGCTGCGGCTCAGCTTCTTTTTGTCTCCGTTCGTCTGTCCTGAATGCCTCTTTTTCCCCGCGCAAGTTACCCCCTGTTCCACAACTTATTTACCCCGCTACTTGCACTCTTACTTGCATGCTCGCCAATCCGTCACAGTCAGGCGGCCCAGGACTTTGCGGCCTGCCCGCAGTTTTTTGCCCACGCCCAGGCCCCGCTGGTCGCCCCTCGCCCGACCCAGCGCGCACTTTGCTACGACGCCTTTGCCCTCCTGCATTCGGGCGAAAGCAAAACGCCGGTGTTTGTGGCAGAAAAACTCAACCGGGCATCAGTTGCGGACGCCGACGAAAAGCGTAGCAACCGGTTTTTTGCCGATGCGCGTCTGCGCGCGGCCGAGCGGGCCAGCCCGGCCGACTACAAGGGCAGCGGCTTTGACCGGGGCCACATGGCGCCCGCCGGCGACATGCCGACGGCCCAAGCCATGGCGCAAAGCTTCTCTATGGCCAACATGGTGCCGCAGGCGCCTGCGCACAACCGCGGGGTCTGGGCAAAATCCGTTGAGATGGCAACGCGCCGTTATGTCTCACGCGCCGCGGGCGATGTTTATGTCATCACCGGGCCGGTCTATGTGCCCAGCATTGCGCTGAGCCCAGGCATAGGCCCGGGACATGTGCGTGTACCCAAGTACCTGTTCAAGCTGGTTTATGACGAACAAAAAAACCAGGCCTGGGCCTACTGGCAGGAAAACGCCAATGCAAGCCTGGCATCGGCGCCCATCAGCTACGCCGAACTGGTCAGGCGTACCGGCGTTTCATTCTTGCCAGGCTTCAATCCTGTCGACTAGCGCTTGAGCAGCGCGAGTCGACCAGGGATTATTCCCACTCAATAGTCGCCGGCGGCTTGCTGCTCACGTCGTAGGTCACGCGGTTGATGCCGCGCACTTCGTTGATGATGCGGCCGGAAACCTTCTTGAGCAACGCGTAAGGCAGTTCGGCCCAATCGGCGGTCATGAAGTCACTGGTCTGCACCGCGCGCAGTGCCACCACGTAGTCGTAAGTCCGGCCATCACCCATCACGCCCACGCTTTTGACGGGCAAAAACACCGCGAAGGCCTGGCTGGTCAACTCGTACCAGGACTTGCCAGTGGCTTCATCCTTGAAGTTGTGCAACTCTTCGATGAATATGGCGTCAGCGCGGCGCAGCAGGTCGGCATATTCTTTTTTGACTTCACCCAAAATCCGCACGCCCAGGCCAGGACCGGGGAAAGGATGGCGGTAGACCATGTCGTGCGGCAAGCCCAGGGCTTCGCCAAGCTCGCGGACTTCGTCCTTGAACAGCTCACGCAGCGGCTCCAGCAGCTTCAAGCCCAATTGCTCAGGCAGGCCGCCGACGTTGTGGTGGCTTTTGATGGTGACGGCCTTCTTGTTCTTGCCGCCCCCCGACTCGATCACGTCGGGGTAAATCGTACCCTGGGCCAGCCACTTGGCACCCTTGGACGAGGCGTTGGCAGCCTTCAGCTTGGCGGCTTCGGCCTTGAAGACTTCCACAAACTCGCGGCCTATGATCTTGCGCTTGGCTTCAGGTTCGCTGACACCGGCGAGGTGACCGAGGAACTGGTCTGCGGCATCGACACGGATCACCTTGGCGTGCAGCTTGCCGACGAACATGTCCATCACCATGTCGCCTTCGTTCAGGCGCAACAGGCCATGGTCGACAAACACGCAGGTCAGCTGGTCGCCAATGGCGCGGTGAATCAGGGCGGCCGCAACCGATGAATCGACGCCGCCGGACAGTCCCAGGATGACTTCTTCATCGCCTACTTGGGCGCGGATTTTCGCTACCGCCTCGCTGATGTAGTCGCCCATGACCCAGTCCGCACGCGTGCCGCAGATGTCGAGCACAAAACGGTTGAGAATGGCCGGTCCCTGTTTCGTATGGGTCACTTCAGGGTGAAACTGCACAGCATAAAAGCGCCGCGCTTCGTCGGCCATGCCGGCAATCGGACAGCTGTCGGTACTGGCCATGAGCTTGAAGCCCGGTGGCAGCTCGGTGACCTTGTCGCCATGGCTCATCCAGACCGAAAGCATGCCGTGCCCTTCTGGCGTGGCGTAGTCCTGAATGCCGTCAAACAGCTTGGTGTGTCCGCGTGCACGCACATCGGCCTGCCCGAACTCACGTTTGTGTCCACTCTCAACCTTGCCGCCAAGCTGCCAGGCCATGGCCTGCATGCCGTAGCAAATGCCCAGCACCGGCACGCCCAGCTCAAACACTGCGGCTGGCGCCTTGTCTGTTGTGTCTTCATAAATGCTGGCATGACTGCCAGACAGGATCACGCCCTTGAGCTGGCCGTCCTTGGCGTACTCGCGAATCCAGTCGTCGGTCACGTCGCAGGGATGGACCTCGCAAAAGACATGCGCCTCACGCACACGGCGGGCGATCAGCTGGGTGACTTGCGAGCCGAAGTCGAGGATAAGGATTTTTTGGTGCTGCATAGGGTTTGATCAATCGCTGCGGACTGTCGAAAGTTTGAAGACAATTTTCCGACGGGCCGCCCCTAGGAAAAATACGCCCCCTAGTGGGGCAGAGAGCTTGCGCGTTGTTAGCGAACGTTTAGGCCACAGCGGCCGCCGCGCAAGGCCGACCCAAGCAAGGCCAGCCTTTTCGGGGGGCCGCGCAGTACACGAAGTGACAAGCGTGGGGGCCAATCACTCGGCCCGGTAATTGGGCGCTTCTTTGGTGATCTGCACATCGTGGACATGGCTTTCGCGAATGCCTGCGGAGGTGATCTCGACAAATTCGGCCTTGTTCTGCATCTCTTCAATCGTCGCGCAACCGCAATAACCCATGCTGGCACGCAAACCGCCAGCCATCTGGTACACGATGGAGACCATGGAGCCTTTGTAAGGCACCCGACCTTCAATGCCTTCAGGCACCAATTTGTCAGCGTTCGGGTTGCCGGTGCTGGACTCCTGGAAATAGCGGTCAGCGCTGCCCTGCTGCATGGCGCCTATGCTGCCCATGCCGCGGTAGCTCTTGTAGCTGCGGCCCTGAAACAAAATAACTTCTCCGGGGGCTTCTTCAGTACCGGCAAACATGCCGCCCATCATCACCGTACCCGCACCTGCGGCGATCGCCTTGGCGATGTCGCCGCTGTAGCGAATGCCGCCGTCGCCAATCAAGGGAACGCCCGTGCCGCGCAAAGCCGTTGCAACGCTGTCTATGGCCATGATTTGCGGTACACCGACGCCAGCCACGATGCGGGTGGTGCAGATGCTGCCGGGACCGATGCCGACCTTGACCGCGTCAGCGCCTGCCTCAACTAGCGCCAGCGCAGCAGCACCGGTGGCAATGTTGCCGCCAATCACATCGATATGCGGATAGTTCTTCTTGACCCAGCGCACGCGCTCGATCACGCCATGGCTATGACCGTGCGCGGTGTCGACAACAATCGCATCAACACCGGCGCGCACCAGTGCCTCGACACGCTCTTCGGTACCAGCACCAACGCCCACCGCTGCGCCCACGCGCAGGCGGCCAGAAGCGTCACGCGCTGCATTGGGGAAATTGGTCTGCTTGGTGATGTCCTTGACGGTGATCAAGCCCTTGAGCTCAAAATCATCGTTGACGACCAACAGGCGCTCAAGCTTGTATTTGTTGAGCAAGGCCTTGGCTTCGGCAGGCGAAGTGCCTTCCTTGACCGTGATCAGCTTCTCGCGCGGCGTCATGATCTGATGCGCCTTGACGTCGTAGCGGGTTTCAAAGCGCAGATCGCGGCTGGTCACGATACCAACCACCTTGCCGCCGTCGCACACCGGAAAGCCCGAGATGCCAAGCTGCTCGGACAGTTCAAGCACCTGCAGCACGGTGTGCTCTGGTGTGATCACCACCGGGTCACGCACCACGCCGGACTCGTAACGCTTGACCTTGGCCACATGTGCGGCCTGCTCTTGTGGCGTGAGGTTTTTGTGCACGATGCCAATGCCGCCCTCCTGGGCGATGGCAATCGCCAGCCGGGCTTCAGTCACCGTGTCCATGGCCGCCGAAACCAGCGGCAGATTAAGGCGGATGTTTCGTGAGAACTGGGTTGAAAGGGAAGTGTCCTTGGGCAGGACCTGGGAGAACGCTGGCACCAACAATACGTCGTCGAAGGTGAGCGCTTTGCCGAGTAGGCGCATAGGGTAAACTCCAAAAGATGGATTGTACCCGGGCAACAAGCGGTGTCCGGCCAGTGCACAGTGATCTGGCGCGCTGCAAGCTTTTGTTACCAGTCAGAGTGGCAAAATTCACACTTTAATGAAGCAGCTGTGTGAATTTGCAAGTTGGCGCTATACACTGGTTCGATGGACTCCAAAGCTGCTTCAAAGCGCCTGCTGCTGGCCGTTGCCAGTGCAGGCTTTGCACTGACCTCCTTTGCCCAGTGGCAATGGGTAGACAAAGACGGTCACCGCGTATTCAGCGACCGCTCACCGCCAGCCGAGGTCCAGGATAAAGACATCCTCAAGCGGCCGCCCGGAAGCTTGAAGCCCATCCCGCTTCCCCCAGCCACTGACGACGCCTCTGCCGCTACGCCAGACAAGCCCGTTGGCGCAAAACCTGGCTTGCCCAAGCTTTCAGGCAAGGACGCTGACCTGGAGGCCAGGAAAAAGAAGGCTGACGATGAAGTCGCTGCCAGGAAAAAAACCGAAGATGACAAATTGGCCAAGTCCAGGGCCGAGAACTGCGAGCGCGCCAGAACAGCCATGGCGACTTTGCAATCGGGCGTGCGCATGTCATCAATCAACGCGCAGGGCGAGCGGGAAGTATTTGATGACGACAGGCGTGCGAGTGAAATCAAACGCACACAGGACGTGATCGATTCAAGTTGCAAATAAGGCGGCTCGGCCTTGAACTTGCGCCGCCTTGAGCCTCAGTAACCGGCTTTCGCGCCAGCCCGTGTCGTGGCAAACAAACCAGCACGCTTGACCCCTTGACGACTAAAGCGTTCACGACGCGCGATTTTCGGATCAACCCTGAGCGCACGGTAAATCTCCAGCCTGTCCTGGTCACGCAACAATTGGCTGGACGTCACGCGTTTGCCCCAGACACCGAGCAGCAGCGGCTGCTGCATGAGTTCTGGAAACTCCTGCAATACGGAGCAGCTTTTGAGTGCCAGCGCTACGCTCGCGCCAGCCGGCAGCTGAATCGTCCATTCACGCAGCTGCCTGGGCGCGGGTGAGTAAACGAGCAGGATATTCATGCTGGGTAGCCGGGGCTCAACGCTCACCATAAACCTGGCCAGCCCGCTTGACAAATGCGTCGACCAGACTGCCTGCAATCTTGTCGAACACAGGCCCCACCAGCGCAGCCAAAGCCGCATTGTCAAAATCGTAGCGCAAACGAAAGTCGATTTTGCAGGCACGTTCGCCAGCATTGCCCACCGGTGTGAACTCCCAATGGCCATCAAGCTTGGAAAACGGCCCGTCCACCAGCTCGAGATCTATCTTGCGGTCTTTTTCATGGATGTTGCGTGTGGTGAAGCTTTGCTTGATACCTGCCATGGACAGGCCGACTTTGGCGGTCATGCCATGCGCATCTTGCGCAATCACAGAGGCCAGATCGCACCAGGGAAGAAATTGCGGGTAGCTGGCAACATCGCTCACCAATGCAAACATTTCGGCGGCGCTGTACCAGATCAGAACGGACTTGTGAACGGTTTTCATACAATGGACGGTTGCGCACGATTGTATTGGTCGGGGACGCCCTCAATTACGTTTTATGGCAACCAAAGAAGCATCTCACTCCAAAAAGCCCGACGCGACATCCTCGGGTAAAAGCGACTCCAAGTTGTCTGCAAAGGCCGCCGCTGCTGCGGTGCGCATTGCCGACAACAAAAAAGCCACTTTCAATTACCACATCGAGGAACGCTTTGAGGCCGGCATGGTTCTCGAAGGCTGGGAGGTGAAGTCCGTCCGCGAAGGCAAAGTTCAGCTCACTGACGGCTATGTGGTGATACGCGGCGGCGAGCTCTTCATCATCGGCTGCCAGATCAACCCGCTTGGAACGGCCTCCACCCACGTGCGGCCAGATTCGGTCAGGACCAAAAAGCTGCTGATGCACAAGGACGAGATCCGGCGCCTGGTCGGCAAGGTCGAGCAAAAGGGTTTTACGCTGGTGCCATTGAACATGCACTGGAAGGCCGGCAAGGTCAAATGCGAAATTGGACTGGCCAAGGGCAAGGGTGAGCACGACAAGCGCGACACCATCAAGGACCGCGAAGGCAAGCGCGAAGTCGAGCGCGCAATGAAATCCAGAAACCGATAGATCGCAAGATAGACAAGAATTTCACGGTTTAGGGACTAAACCAGCGGCCATGTGTGCGCGTCCAATGCCGGCCCGGGTGGCAGCTGACTTATGCTGGACGGACAAGCTGATGTTCAGCCTAGAACCGGAGAAAACCCATGAATAGCTCGTTCAATGTCTTGCCGGCCTGCGCATGGGCGAGATCGCATTAATCGACCATATTCCCAGCCTGCGCCGTTATGCGCGGGTGCTGACCGGTGACGCCTGGACGGCCGATGACCTGGTTCAGGACACGCTGGAGCGGGCCTGCTTCAAATGGCGTTTATGGCTGCTCGGCACGGATCTGCGCGCCTGGCTCTTCACGCTGATGCACAACCTTTTTATCAACCAGATACGCCGCTCCGCGCGCCAGTCGCTCAGCGGATTCAGCGTAGCGCTGGAGGACGTTGAACACGAGCTGATGGCGGCCGACGCAAGTGCATCGCTGGCGCTTGATCTGCAGAAATGCCTGATGCAATTGCCAGAAGACCAGCGTGTGGTCTTGCTGCTGGTCGCACTTGAAGACCTGTCTTACGATGAAGTTGCCAGCATCACCGGCACGCCCCTGGGCACAGTGATGTCGCGCCTGTCGCGGGCCCGCAAGCGCTTGCGCGAGCTGATGGATGCCGCGCCGGCCTCCGAGAGCATGCCGCCAGTGGTTTGCGCCGCGCTGCCCACCACCCCCGCCCTGCTTCGTCGACTCAAGTAAGCTCTTCATCGCACCATGCAAAAGACCGATCAAAGCATCAGTGACGACAAGCTGCACGCGCTGGTGGACGGGCGCCTGCCAGCGGCGCAGCGCAGCGCGCTGCTGGCACAGATTTCAGGCAAACACGAAGCGCAAGAAACGCTGCGCGCCTGGCAATTGCAGCGCGCGGCCCTGCGCGAGCTGCAGCGTGAACTGCTTGTTGAAACCATTCCGGCTAACCTGGTGGCGGCGGCGCGCCCTGGCCGGCACAGCCAACAATTCGCTCAGTGGTGGCGCTGGGGTGGCATGGCGGCCAGCGTGATGCTGGTCTTTGCTGTGGGTTGGCTGGCCCACCGTCAGTTTGGCGAGCCGGCATCGCGCATGGCCTACCTGCGCCCTGCTCCCGCCCAGACGTTTGCGCTGCAGGCGGCCGCCGCGCACGTGGTGTTTTCCCCGGAAGTCCGGCACCCCGTCGAGGTGGCGGCGGCGCAGCAGGATCACCTGGTGCAGTGGCTGTCAAAACGCCTTGGCAAGCCGTTGAAAGTGCCGCTGCTGACGGCTCAGGGCTATGAGCTGGTAGGCGGCAGGCTGCTGCCCGCTGAAGGCGGCACTCATGGTCTGAGCGGCGTACGCGCCCAGTTCATGTTCCAGAACCAGGCCGGCCTGCGTGTGACGCTGTACCTGGGCGCGCTGGATCTGCCCTCAGCCAGCAAAGCCAGCAGCAGCAGTATTAGCAGTAGCGATACAGCCAGCCAGGAAACCGCTTTCAGTTACACGGCAGCCGGCCCCGTGCCGTCTTTTTACTGGGTCGACAGGGGTTTTGGCTATGCGCTTAGCGGCCCGCTACCGCGCCAGGAGTTGATGCAACTGGCGCAGCTGGTCTATCAGCAGCTTTGAGGCAAGCCGCAAAGGCGTTAGCGGCCCTGCTTCAAAGTCCGCGCAGAGGATGCGTATCAGCCGACCAGGGACTGACAAAAAACGCATCAATCATGGCCGGCTTGACCTCGTCTATGCGCGCAGGCTGCCACTTCGGCGTGTAGTCCTTGTCGACGGCCAGCGCACGTATGCCTTCAACGGTTTCACTGCTGCTGCCAGCTCGCAGGTGAAAACATTGGTAGATCATGTCCCGCTCCATGCGCAAATCATCTTCCAGGCGCATGCCACGGGCCCGGCGAATCTGCTCCAGCGTCACATGCAGCATGAGCGGCGAACGCTTGCGCAAGATCGCCGCTAGCCTGAGCGCCCATTTGTCATCTTTCGCTTTTTCCAGCGCATCGACGATGTGCTTGACCCTCAGCAGCGAAAAATAGGCATCAATATGGGCTGTAGCGCCCTTTCCACGGCCGGCATCGGCTACAAATTCTGTAGCAATCCATTGCGTGGCCGCAGCGGCCGAATCAAAAGTCTGCTGGCCCAGTGATGCCCAGATCGCCGGCAACTGCGCGGCCTCACGTTTGACGTCGGCCAGGCCAAAGCCGATGGCGTCGTCCGCGCCTATGACTTCACCGGTCAGCGCCAGGTATTCGCCAGCGTGCCCCGGGCAGCGGCTCAGAAAATAACCGCCGCCTACGTCCGGGAACAAGCCGATGTTGGTCTCGGGCATGGCCATCTTGGTGTGCTCGGTGACGATGCGGACTTTTCCGCCCTGGCTGCGTGCAGACGGGCTTGCACCGTCTGTGACTTCGTTTTTGTCACTGGGGACGCCCAAGGCTTCGCCTTGGCAAAGCCCCATGCCACCGCCCATCACGATGCCGTCCATGAAGGCGATGAAAGGCTTGGGGTAGGTCTGGATCAAATGGTTGAGCGTGTATTCCTCGGTGAAAAAATCTTCCAGTGAGGCGTCGCCAGCCAGCGCCGCCTGGTGGAAATAACGAATGTCGCCGCCGGCGCAGAAGCCGCCAAAAAGGCTTTCCTTGGTGCCGGGCTGGCCTTTCTTGTTGGTACCTCGTATGGCCACCAGCAAGACCTCGGGATCATCGCGCCAGGCCAGCAAGGCGGCGGTCAACTCACGCACCATTTGCAGGCTGAGCGCATTGAGCGCCTTGGGACGGTTCAGTGTGATCAAGCCAGCGCTGCCGCGGCGCTCCAGCAAGATGTCGCTTCTGCCGTCGTTTTTGTCGCTGACTGTGGCCTCAGTTCCAGGGCTGCTTGCATTCATGATTTTTGTCTCCATCCAATTAATTCGTTGGCCAGCAGCGCAGCAATCACCACCGCGCCACCACCCATCACACTCGGGGCAGGCACTTCGCCGGCACCGATCCAGGCCAGCAAGATGCCAAAAATAACTTCAAGCAAGGCCAGCAGCGCCACCTCTGGCGCCTTCAGCACACCTGCACAGCGTACCAACAATGCGCATGGAATAGCCAGCTGAAACAAGCCCAGCAAGGCCAACAGCGCCAGATCATGGCCGGTCGCCGCAAACGGCAGGGCCAGGGGCAAGGTCAGCAGTGCGGACAGCGCAGCGCCTATCAGCACGGCGGGTAGCAGATCAATGTCCTGACCATGCATGCGGCTGTGCTGCAGCACGGTCCAGTTGCACGCCGCAGCCACCGGCACCAGCAGGGCCACCGCTGTGCCTGACAGGTTGCCAGACATCTGCGTCTGCCCACCATACATCCAGACCATACCGGCAGCGGCCGTGGCAATCGCCCACCAGGTGCGGCGCGGAATGCGTTGAACAATAAAGAGTCGCGACACCAAAGCCGTGATGAACGGCCCCACGGCCATCGTGACCAGAACATTCGCCACCGTCGTCAGCGTCAAGGCCAGCATGAACGCCGTGAACATCACGCTCCAGCACAGGCCAGACAGCCAGAGTGGCAGGCGGCCATGACGAATCTGCGCAAACACGGCCCGCCCCTGTAGTAGCGGCAGGATCACCAGCAGCGACAGCACCGTAAAAAAACTGCGCCAGAAAGTCACTTCAAAGCTGCGCGCCGACTCCAGCTGTCGCGTGACAACACCCGCGATTGACCACATCAGGGTCACGAGGATCATCAGTACAACGGCTCTGGAATGCGTGAGTTTCATGAGTCGAAAGGAGCAGATTCAAGGGCTGGCAGTGCACGAAACAAAAAAGGCCGCTGGAGCTTGCGCGCAGCGGCCTTTTTTTTATAGGTCAAGCAAATCACACGCTCCGTGGTCTTGAAACCAAGTCGGGGCCGCGGGACTGGCTTCGCCAGACCGCAGGCGCAGCCGCCCCCCCGGGGGGCAGCCGGTTATTGGGGTCAGACGCCAATTTCGCTCCAGTGCGAAGCACTGGACCCTCCGGCAAGCCGTAGGTTTGGCGAATTTGGACTCTGACCCCAAAAACCAGCGTGGGGGCAATATCAGCGTCCAGCGCGCTTGCGCTCGCTTTCGGTCAAGTGGCGCTTGCGCAGACGGATGGACTTGGGCGTGATCTCGACCAGCTCGTCGTCCTCAATGAACTCAACGCCGTATTCCAGCGTGCACTCGATCGGAGGCGTGATCTTGATCGCGTCTTCCTTGCCGGATACACGGAAGTTGGTCAGCTGCTTGGTACGCGTGGCGTTGACCACCAGATCGTTGTCACGGCTGTGGATGCCGACAATCATGCCTTCATATACCGGATCATTGGCCTTGACGAACATGCGGCCGCGGTCGTCCAGCTTGCCCAGTGCGTAGGTGAAGATTTCACCAGCGTCCATGGAGATCAGCACGCCCTGTTTGCGGCCACCGATTTCACCCTTGTGCGGCTCGTAGCTGTCGAAGATGTTGGCGATCAGGCCGGATCCACGTGTCAAGTTCAGGAACTCGTTGGTGAAACCGATCAGACCACGCGCAGGAATGCGGTACTCAAGACGCACGCGGCCACGGCCGTCGGACTCCATGTTGACCAGATCGCCCTTGCGCTCGCCCAGGGCCTGCATCACGCCGCCCTGATGGATTTCTTCGATGTCGGCTGTGACCAGCTCGATAGGCTCGCACTTTTCGCCGTTGATCTCTTTCATGACCACGCGTGGCTTGGAAACGGCCAGCTCAAAGCCTTCGCGGCGCATGTTTTCCAGCAAGATGGTCAGGTGCAGCTCGCCGCGACCCATGACTTCGAAGATACCTTCTTCGTCGGTTTCCTTGACGCGCAGCGCCACGTTGTGTTGCAGCTCTTTTTGCAGGCGGTCCCAGATCTGGCGGCTGGTGACGTACTTGCCTTCGCGACCAGCCAGCGGGCTGGTGTTGACGCAGAAGTTCATGGTCAGGGTCGGCTCATCGACCTTGAGCATGGGCAGTGGCATGGGGTTGATTGGGTCGGTGATGGTCACGCCGATACCGATGTCGGTCAGGCCGTTGATCAGCACGATTTCGCCTGGGCCGGCTTCTGTTGCCTGCACACGCTCCAAACCCTGGAAGGTCAAAACCTGGTTGATGCGACCCTTGACAGCTTTGCCGTCCGGGCCTTCCATCACGACCACGTCCATCATGGGCTTGATCGTGCCCTGGCTGATACGGCCAACGCCAATCCGGCCGACAAAGGTCGAGAAATCAAGTGCAGAAATCTGCAACTGCAGTGGTGCAGCAGGATCGCCCTTTTGTGGCGGCACATGCTTGAGCACGGTGTTGAAAAGGGCAGACATGTCCGGACCCCACTGCTCGCCTGGCGCGCCTTCTTCCATGGACGACCAACCATTGATGCCGGAAGCGTAAACCACTGGGAAATCCAGTTGCTCGTCGGTGGCGCCAAGCTTGTCGAACAGGTCAAAAGCGGCATTCACGACGAAGTCTGGGCGGGCGCCCGGCTTGTCAACCTTGTTCACAACCAGAATCGGCTTCAGACCCAGGGCCAGCGCCTTTTTGGTCACAAAGCGGGTTTGCGGCATGGGGCCTTCTTGCGCATCGATCAGCAGCACCACGCCGTCAACCATGGACAGCGCACGTTCGACTTCACCGCCGAAGTCGGCGTGACCAGGGGTGTCGACGATGTTGATGTGCGTGCCTTCCCAGGTCACAGCGCAGTTCTTGGCCAGGATGGTGATGCCACGCTCTTTTTCAATGGCGTTGTTGTCCATCACGGTGTCGACGACTTTTTCGTGCTCGGCGAAGGTGCCGGACTGGCGCAGCAGCTGATCGACCATGGTGGTTTTACCGTGGTCAACGTGGGCGATGATGGCGATATTGCGGATTTGCTTTGTAGTCATGGTTGGCTTTCTGGAGACTTGGAAACTTTTAAAGTGGTGGTGAATAGTCGGCGATCAACAGTGATCAGTGGTGCACGGCAGTCAATGCAAGCCCGGGGGCTGCATGCTGCTGGCTGGCAAGCAAGATATCCTTGATTTCAATCGGGCTGAGCAAACGCTGCGGAATCAGTTCATCGGCCGTGATATGGGCCGAACCGAGGAAGGCGGCAGACACGGCACCCATCTCGCTGCCGTAAACCTGAACCAGAGGCTTGTCTGCGCCCCACTGTCCCGGCGTGCCGCGGCGGCGCAGGCCGCTCAGGAACCGTCCCGCATTGTCGGCATCAAGTGTGACAACAGGAAACGCCGCGACCAGTGACTGCGCGGGCAAGAGCTGGGCATCACGTTCAGCTTCGGTCATGGCTTCAAGCGCCTGCAGGCTGATGCACTGGCTGGCGACAAAGCCACCGGTTTCCAGCCGCCTGAGCGATCCCAGGTGGGCGCCGCAGCCTATGGCCTCGCCAATGTCTTCACCAAGTGTTCGAATGTAGGTGCCCTTGCTGCAGCTCACTACTATTTTGATAGCTGCTTGCGCCCGTGGATCATGCGCCACAGCCATGCTGAGCTTGTGAATCACGATATGGCGCGGCTCGCGCTCGACTTCCTGGCCTTTGCGCGCATATTCGTAGAGCGCTTTACCGTCCTTCTTGAGCGCCGAGTACATGGGCGGTATCTGCGCGAGCGGTCCGGTAAAGCGCTGCGTCATGGCTTCGAGCAGCGCAGGCGTGATTTCAGGCACAGGCCGGGTCTCAATGACTTCGCCTTCTGCGTCCGCGGTGCTGGTTTTCTGACCCAGCAAAAGCACGGCTTCGTAGGTCTTGTCGGCCTCAAGCTGGATCTGGCTGAATTTCGTCGCAGCGCCAAAGCACAGCGGCAACACGCCGGTGGCCAAGGGGTCCAGCGTGCCAGTGTGACCGGCCTTGTCGGCGCGCAGCAACCATTTGGCTTTCTGCAAGGCCTGATTACTCGACAAACCCAGCGGCTTGTCGAGCAGCAGCACGCCGTGAACGGGACGTCGCTGAATTTTCTGGCGTTGAACAGTGGGTTGGGACATATTGATTTCGACAAGCTCGACGCGAACGGAGCACCCGTGCGCGGTGTGAGTACCGTTCACCCCGAGCCTGTCAAAGGGGAACGGTAAGCTTTAGTCGTCCTGAGCGCGGGAGGAAACCGCCTTCGCAATCAAGGCGTTCATGTCCGCAGCACGCTCAGTGGTGCGGTCAAAGTGAAAATGCAGGGTCGGCACGGTGTGCGTCATCAGACGCTTGAACAGGCCATTGCGCAGGAAGCCAGCGGCCTGATTGAGCGCTTCTTCGCACTCTTTCGGGTCGCCGACCAGGACGCTGAAAAACACCTTGGCGTGTGCATAGTCGGGCGTGACCTCGACGGCCTGCACCGTGACCATGCCTACCCGCGGGTCTTTGAGCTCGCGCGCGATCAGGTCCGTCAGATCGCGCTGGATCTGATCGGCAACACGAAAGCCGCGGTTGGGGGTGGATGACTTTTTGCGCATAAAAATAAAGGAACAAGCCGGTTGGCGCTGGTGGCGGACGGTTTATTGAAAACCACCCGCCCTTCGCGTTATCAGGCTTCCAGTGTTCTGGCCACTTCCCTGATTTCAAAGAACTCAAGCACGTCACCGACTTCGATGTCGTTGTAGTTCTTGATGTTCAAGCCGCACTCAAAGCTTTCCTTGACCTCGCGCGCATCGTCCTTGAAGCGCTTGAGCGACTCGAGTTCACCTGTGTAGATGACGATGTTCTGACGCAAGAGGCGCAACCTGGCGGCGCGGCGAACCACACCTGCGGTGACCATACAGCCGGCAATCGAGCCGATCTTGCTGACCTTGAAGACCTGACGAATCTCGGCAGTACCGATGACTTCTTCTTTCTTGTCCGGCGTCAACATGCCCGACATCGCGGCCCTGAGCTCGTCCACAGCGTCATAAATGATGTTGTAGTAGCGAATATCAACGCCGTTGTTCTCAGCCTGCTTGCGGGCCTGGGCATCAGCGCGGGTGTTGAAGCCGATCAGCACAGCCTTGGACGCAATGGCCAGGTTGACGTCGGATTCGGAAATACCGCCGACACCGGAGTACACCAGCTGAACCTTGACCTCGTCGGTCGACAGCTTGAGCAGTGACTGGGCCAGTGCTTCCTGCGAACCCTGCACGTCGGCCTTGATGATGATGGGCAACATCTTGACAGCGCCGGCAGAGATGTCGGTAAACATGTTCTCCAGCTTGGCTGCCTGCTGCTTGGCCAGCTTGGTATTGCGGAACTTGCCGGCACGGTAAGTTGCAATTTCCCGGGCGCGGCGCTCGTCCAGCATGACGATGAAGTCATCACCAGCTTGCGGCACTTCGGTCAGACCTTGAATCTCGACTGGAATCGATGGACCTGCGGTCTTGATGGTCTTGCCGTTTTCGTCCAGCATGGCGCGAACCTTGCCGAAGGTGGAACCGGCCAGAACCACGTCGCCAGCCTTGAGCGTGCCGGACTGGACCAGCACGGTGGCCACAGGACCGCGGCCCTTGTCGAGGCGGGCCTCGATCACCAGACCCTTGGCCAGGGCGTTTACCGGAGCACGCAGCTCCAGAATCTCGGCCTGCAGCAGCACCTGCTCAAGCAACTGGTCAATACCAGCGCCAGTGCGGGCAGAAACCGGCACAAAAGGTGACTCGCCACCGAACTCTTCAGGAATCACTTCTTCGGTGACCAGTTCACCCTTGACGCGATCCATGTTGGCATCGGGCTTGTCGATCTTGTTGATCGCCACAACGATGGGAACACCAGCAGCCTTGGCATGCTTGATGGCCTCTTTGGTCTGCGGCATCACGCCGTCATCGGCTGCGACCACGAGAATCACGATGTCGGTTGCCTGCGCACCTCGGGCACGCATGGCGGTGAACGCCTCGTGACCCGGGGTATCCAGAAAGGACACCATGCCGCGTGGCGTTTCCACGTGGTAGGCGCCAATGTGCTGCGTAATGCCACCGGCTTCGCCAGAAGCCACTTTGGCACGGCGAATGTAATCGAGCAGCGAGGTCTTGCCATGGTCGACGTGACCCATGACGGTAACGACTGGTGCGCGCGGCAGCGACTCGGCTTCCTGGCCCTGGACATCGTCGTCAGTAAAGGCTTCCGGATCATCGAGGGCGGCAGTCACCGCCTTGTGACCCATCTCTTCCACCAAAATCATGGCAGTGTCCTGGTCCAGCATCTGATTGATGGTGACCATCTGGCCAAGCTTCATCAAATGCTTGATGACCTCGGACGACTTCACGCTCATCTTGTGCGCCAGCTCTGCCACCGTGATGGTTTCAGGCACGTGCACTTCAAGCACCTTGAATTCGGTAGGAGCAACAAAGTTCGACTCTGGACGTGCGTCACGGTCATTGCTGCGACGGCCACGTGGGCCACCACGGAAATTGCCGCGTCCTGGGGCGCTAGGCGCGCCACGGGTTGGCAGCGCTTTCTTCTTGGCAGCGTCGTCTTTCCAGGTCGAAGACAGGTTTTCCGACTTGACTTCTTTCTTGCCTGCGGCGCCAGCAGCGCCGGGCGCACCAGCAACAGCCGGTTTGGCCGCGCCAGGCGCACCAACGGGCTTGTGCAGCGTACCCTTGATCACGGCTTTGGGATCTACGTGAGGAACCAGCACACGCTTGGGCGCGTTCATCATCGCGCGAATGCCAGCGGCCTCGGCTTCAGCCTTTTTACGGCGGTCCTGCAAGTCCAGTGTTTTGGCAGCGTCGGCCTGGAATTCTGCAGTCGCCTTGGCTTTGGCTGCAGCCAGGGCATTGGCCTGGGCAGACGCTTGCGCAGCAACTGCTTCGGCGGCCTTGCTGACTTTTTCAGCGGCTGCGGCAGAGGCGGCTTTGGACGCCTCTGCGCTTGCGGCTTGCGCCTCAGCGTTGATGTTTCTGCCAATCACCGGCTTGGCTTTTTGAGCCGTAATCGCCGCTTGTGCGGCGTCGGCTGCGGCTTTTGCGGCATCCTGCTCGAGTTGCGCTGATTGCGCGGCAGCGGCTAGTCGCTCTTGCTCAGCAGCAGCTTCCTTGAGATCCTGCGCTTCACGCAGACGACGCTTTTCTAGCAGCTCTTCTTCCTGGCGACGCAGCAGTTCGGCGTGACGGTTGGCCTCTTCTTCGCGGCGAAGCAGCTCGGCATCATCGACAACCGGCGCCTGGGGCGCAGACTGCAGCTCTGACGGCTGGTCATCGGCGGACATGTCGGAGCCATCCTCGCGTTTGACGAAGGTGCGCTTTTTACGCACTTCCACCTGGATGGTGCGTGCCTTGCCGGTAGCGTCGGCCTGCTTGATTTCGCTGGTAGATTTCTTCACCAGCGTGATTTTCTTGCGCTCAGCCGCGACGGTGCCATGGCTGGCCTGCAAAAACCCAAGCAGCTTTTGCTTGTCAGCCTCTGACAGGTGATCACTGGCCTGCGCCTTGACGACGCCCGCGCTGGTCAATTGCTCGATCAGCGTGGCAGTGGATTTATTCAGTTCAGCTGCGAATTCAGCGACGGTTGTGGTACTGGACATATTTGGTTTTCCTGACTGGCCTCCATGATCATTGCTCTTCGGCCGCTGCCGGCTTTTCAGCTTGGGCAGCGCTGTCCGCGGCGGCAGCGTCATCGGTAAACCAATGGGCGCGTGCAGTCATGATCAGAGCCTTGGCTTCGTCCGCAGACTGGCCGGTGATATCGGTAAGTTCATCGACGGCCAGATCGGCCAGGTCGTCGCGGGTGTTGATGCCCGCCTCAATAAGTTTGGCCGCCAACTCGGCAGACAGGCCTTCCACGTCACGCAGGTTCTGCGAAACGCCTTCGGCGCTTTCTTCCTTTGCGATTTCCATGGTCAGGAGTGCATCCTTGGCGCGCGTGCGCAGCTCATTGACGGTATCTTCGTCAAAGGACTCAATCTCCAGCATCTCCTGAATCGGCACGTAGGCGACTTCTTCCAGGCTGGTAAAGCCCTCGGCGATCAGGATGTCGGCAATTTCTTCGTCGACATCGAGCTTTTCCATGAACAGCTTGCGGCTGCTATCGGTCTCTGTGGCCTGCTTTTCAGCGGACTCATCGGCCGTCATGATGTTGATCTTCCAGCCCGTCAGCTCGGCTGCCAGACGCACGTTCTGGCCACCGCGGCCAATCGAGATCGCCAGGTTTTCCTCGTCAACCACCACATCCATTGCGTGACGCTCTTCGTCGACCACGATGGAGGACACATTGGCAGGAGCCAGCGCACCGATCACGAACTGGGCCGGATCTTCGCTCCACAGCACAATGTCAACGCGCTCACCGGCGAGTTCATTGGTCACGCCATTGACGCGGGTGCCACGCACACCAACGCAGGTGCCTATAGGGTCGACACGCTTGTCATGCGACAGCACAGCGATCTTGGCGCGTGAGCCCGGGTCACGGGCGCAGGATTTGATCTCCAGCAGACCCTGCTCGATTTCGGGGACTTCCTGACGAAACAGCTCGATCATGAACTCTGGCGCCGAACGCGACAAAATGATGGGCGCGCCACGCAAGGTGGTGTCGACTTCCATGATCATGGCGCGAACGCGGTCGCCGGAGCGCAGGTTTTCTTTCGGGATCATGTCGCTGCGACGCAGCCGGCCTTCAACCCGGCCGGATTCGACAATGATGTCGCCCTTGTCCATACGCTTGACCGTACCAACAAAAATCTTGTCGCCGCGCGACATGAACTCGTTGAGCAGCATCTCGCGCTCGGCATCACGGATTTTCTGCAGAATGACCTGCTTGGCAGCCATGGCGCCAATGCGGCCAATCGGCATGCTTTCCACGGGCTTCTCGATGTAGTCACCCTCTTCGATATCAGGGATTTCGTCACGCGCATCGGTGACCAGCTCTTCAGCTTCAGGATTTTGCAGACCAGCTTCGTCCGGCACAACAAGCCAGCGACGGAAAGTCTCGTAATTACCGGTGTCACGGTCAACCGCGACCCGTATGTCTACTTCGCCCGGGTAAATCTTTTTAGTGGCTTGCGCAAGGGCGAGCTCGACCGCACCGAATACGACGTCGCGCTCGACATTCTTCTCGCGCGATATGGCATCGACCAACATCAACATTTCGCGGTTCATTTCACAAGCCTTTCACTCTGATTTTTCTGACTGATCTGTTATTTGTTCGCTCTGCGACGGCTCTTCAAGAGCCGGAGCGTCCTTGGCGATTTTTGACTTTCGCCCTTTGAAGTCAACCACAGGCGCGAGCCGCGCCTGGTGAATTTCATCCAACGTGAACCCAAGCGCCTGGTGTGGCGCCGGAAGCCGCTTTTTACTAATCTTGTGACCTGGCTTGACCGGGGGCTCGTCGCTCCACACAATCTGCCAGATCGCCGCACCTTCTTTGGCTGCAGCCTGCGACTCTGCCCGCTCCAGCGTGCCGCGGAATTTTTTCTGATTTGCCGAAATCGTCGATCCAGCAGTTGCCAGCACCCCAATAGGTTCCTTGAGCGTGAGGTCTACCAGCTCACCGACAAAACGTGCGAAATCTTTTTCGGTGCGCAGCGGCCGGTCAATTCCCGGCGAGCTCACCTCGAGCCTGGAATATTCTGCACCCTCGACTTCCAGCACAAACTGCAGCTGGCGAGTGACCTTTTCGCAATCCTCGGCATTCACAAACTGCTCGGCTTCAGCCACATAAGGCATGTCTATCGTGACGCGCAGCAAACCACCCGCCGTGCGCTCGATCTCGACCAGGTCGTAACCGAGTCCCGTGACAGTTTGCTCAATCGTGTCGTGTAAAGCCATTCAGTTTCTAAAAGTCTAAAAGGCAGCTGCAAGAGCCGCCCTGTTAAGAGGTGACAAAAAAGGAAATTAAAATCAAACGCCCAAAAAAAATGGGCGGTGAAAACCCGCCCATTTGGTCGTGAAGCCAGTATTGTAAGCCCTGAAACACTTCCCGGCAAGCCGGTTTTGTAAGTGGAGCCCTGCCAGGACCTTGTTTTTACAAATTGCCAGGTAAATATTTCAACAATGTGCGGCTACCAGCGCCTTGGTATAGGGGTGGCGCGGCGTGAGCAGTATCTGGTCCAACGCCCCGGCTTCCAGGACCTCGCCGTCTTTCATGACCATGACCTGATGCGCCATGGCCCGGATCACGTCGACATCATGGGTGATCAGCAAATAACTCAGGCCGCGCTGCCTT
Organism: Comamonadaceae bacterium; assembly: GCA_947443645.1. Lineage (GTDB taxonomy): Bacteria > Pseudomonadota > Gammaproteobacteria > Burkholderiales > Burkholderiaceae_C > Polaromonas. The sequence goes on from CANEXF010000010.1 coordinate 41,040, forward strand.
TGCAGCCTTTGCAGCAGCTCCAGCACCTGCTTTTGTATCGTTACATCGAGTGCGCTGGTCGGCTCGTCCAGCACCAGCAGCTGCGGCTGAACCATCAGCGCGCGGGATATGGCGATGCGCTGGCGCTGGCCGCCTGAAAACTCGTGCGGATAGCGCTCCAGCAGCTGGGGGAACTGGCTTTCGAGCAGGCCGACATCGTCCAGCGCCTCGCGCACGCGCTGCCGCCTTTGCGCCGCCGTGAGCTCTGGCTGGTGCACGAGCAGGCCTTCGCCGACGATTTCCTGCACCGTCATGCGCGGCGAAAGCGATGAAAACGGGTCCTGAAACACCACCTGCACCGCTTTGCGTATGGCTTGGTTGTTGGCATTGCTGCTGATGGGGTTTGGGCTCCAGGCTCTACCGGCAAGCTGCAGATCGCCCTGATGCGGATGCAAGCCCAGCGCCGCCAGCGCCAGACTGGATTTGCCGGAGCCGGATTCGCCAATCACGCCCAGCGTCTGGCCAACCGGGATTTCAAAGCTTGCGCCATGCACTGCGACGAACTCTCCGGCTTTGAACCAGCCACGAAAACCCGGCAGCGCAACCGGATAGCTCACGCGCAGTTGCCTGGCCCGCATGACAGGCGCCTTGCCAGGCGCCATGGGCAGCTCGGCGCTATCGCGCTGCGGACGGCTGTCCATCAGTTTTCGGGTGTAAGCATGCTGCGGATCGGCAAACACCTGGGCCACGCTGCCCTGCTCCACAATGCGCCCGTTTTCCATGACCGCCACGCGGTCAGCAAAACGCCGTACCAGGTTCAGGTCATGGGTGATCATCAGCACGGCCATGCCGGTGCGCTTTTGCAGCCCTGCCAGCAAGTCCAGAATCTGGCCACGCACCGTGACATCCAGCGCGGTGGTCGGCTCGTCGGCCAGCAGCAGTTGCGGGCTGCAGGCCAGCGCCATCGCAATCATGGCGCGCTGGCGTTGCCCGCCCGAGAGCTGGTGCGGAAAGGCGCGGGCCCGCCGTTGCGGCTCGGCAATACCAGTATCTGCTAGTAATTTGATAGCTTGCAGCGCTGACTGCGCGGTCGTCAAACCCATTTTCAGCTGCAGAACTTCGGCGATCTGATCGCCCACGCTGAACAGCGGGTTCAGCGCCGTCATGGGTTCCTGAAAAATCATGGCAATGTCTTGCCCACGGATTTCGCGCAACTGGCGCTCAGGCAATGCCAGCAGGTCAAGCGCGCTGGACTTGGCGCAAAACTGCGCCGAACCGCTGATGCTGGCGTTTTGCAACAGCCGCAACAGACTCAGGGCGGTGACGGTTTTTCCGGAGCCAGACTCACCGACCAGCGCGAGCTTTTCACCGCGTGCAATTGAAAAGTCAATGCCGCGCACGACTTCCTGGCCGGCAAACGAGATGCGCAAGTCTTTCACATCCAGCAGATTGGCCCCCACGCTTGTCGCTTCGCGTACTGCGCTGCCCCCCGAGGGGGCTATTTTTCCTAGGGGCTGCCCATCGGAAAAATGCCCGTCATGCTTACTCATTTGTCCACCTTTCGCGGATCGAGCGCGTCGCGCAAGGCGTCACCCATAAAGGTCAGCAGCAGCAAGGTGATGACCAGCACCGCAAAAGTCGACAGTGAAATCCACCAGGCGTCGACATTGGCCTTGCCCTGGTTGAGCAACTCGCCCAGCGAAGGTGTGCCTGGCGGAACGCCCAGACCCAAAAAGTCCAGCGAGGTCAACGCCAGGATGGCCGCGCTCATGCGAAAAGGCAAAAAGGTCACAACCGGCGTCATGCTGTTGGGCAGGATGTGGCGCCACATAATTTGCAGGTTGCTCACGCCCAAGGCGCGGGCAGCGCGCACATAGTCGAGCTGGCGGTTGCGCAAAAACTCGGCCCGCACATAGTCAGACAGGCCCATCCAGCCAAACAGACTGAGCAAAAACAGCAGCAGCGCCACGCTGGGCGCAAACACGGCGCTGAAAATGATCAGGAGGTAGAGTTCGGGCATGGAGCCCCAGATTTCCATGAAACGCTGGAACACGAGGTCGGTTTTGCCCCCCAGATAGCCCTGAATCGCGCCAAATACCACGCCCATCACCACGCCGACTGCGGTCAGCGCCAGACCGAACAGCACGCTCAATCTAAAGCCATAGACCAGCTGCGCCAGCAAGTCGCGGCCACGGTCGTCGGTGCCCAGCAGGTTGTCACGCGACGGCGCCGAAGGGTTGGGATCCCTGGCGAAGTAGTTGATGGTTTTGGCGCCATAGGGGTTGGGCGGATAAATCGCCCAGTTGCCGGCCTGGCTGAACTTGTCCTTGATGAAAGGGTCCAGGTAATCCGCCGGCGTATCAAAGTCGCCGTCAAAGGTTTTTTCTGAGTAGTCCTTGAGCAGAGGCACATAAAGCTGGCCCTGGTACCACAGCAGCAACGGTTTGTCATTGGACAAAACCTCGGCAAACAGGCTCAGCACGACCAGCAGCGAAAACAGCACCAGACTGTAAAAGCCAAGCTTGTTGCGGCGAAAGCGCTGCCACGCGCGCCGACTTGGGCTCAAACCCAAAACAGGCGTGTTTTCACCAGTGCCGCCGCGGATGGCGCTTTGCCCGTCCACAGGAGGCGCTACCTCGGAGGGGCGGCCGGCAGCGGCGGCATCAAGAGGCTTAGTCAAACTTGACACGCGGATCCACCCATACATAGCAGAGGTCGCTGATCAGCTTGGTCACCAGGCCAATCAGTGTGAAGAAATAAAGCGTGCCCAGCACCACCGGGTAGTCGCGCCGTATCACGCTTTCATAGCTCAGCAATCCCAGGCCATCGAGCGAAAACAGCGTTTCTATCAGCAGCGAACCGGTGAAAAACGCGCCTATGAAAGCCGCCGGAAAGCCGGTGATGATGGGAATCAGCGCATTGCGAAAAACATGCTTCCAGAGCACCTGGCGCTCACTCAGGCCCTTGGCGCGCGCCGTCAGCACGTATTGCTTGCGGATTTCTTCCAGGAATGAGTTCTTGGTCAGTACCGCCGTGACCGCAAAGCTGCCCAGCACCATGGCGATCACAGGCAAGGTGATGTGCCACAGGTAGTCGGCAATTTTGGCGCCCACACTCAGGCTCGCAAAGTTGGCAGATGTCAGGCCGCGCAGCGGGAACCACTGCAACTGCCCGCCAAACACCACCAGCAGCGCCACACCGAGCACAAAACCAGGAATCGCATAGCCGACCAGCACGACCAGCGTGGTTACAAAGTCAAAGCGGCTGCCCGCCCTAACAGCCTTGGCAACGCCCAGCGGCACGGCAATCAGGTAACTGATGAAAAAAGTCCACAAGCCCAGACTCACGGAGACCGGCATTTTTTCTTTCACCAGTTGCCAGACATCCTTGTGCTGGTAAAAGCTTTGCCCCAGGTCAAAGCGGGCAAACTGCCCCAGCATCTGGAAAAAGCGCTCATGCACGGGCTTGTCAAAGCCGTAAAGCACCTTGATTTCTTCAATCCGCTTGGCATCGACGCCCTGCCGCCCACGGTAGCCCGCGCCACTGCTGGCCGCGCGCTCGCCACCGGAGTCCCGGCCCTGCAATTGCGCCACCATCTGCTCGACCGGACCGCCCGGCACAAACTGCACCATGGCAAAAGTCAGCAGCAGCACGCCAAACAGCGTAGGAACCATCAACAGCAAGCGCTTGAGGATATAGCTGGCCATGTTTTATTTATTGCTTTCCGAGGCCCACCAGGTACTCATGGCCCATGTGTCAGCCTCGTAATAAGGCGGAATGGTGGCCGGAAGCACGAAGGCGCCGGGCCGGTAGCCAATCAGGAAAGCGTCGCCATAGTACTGCGGCACGGAGTAGTAAGCGTTGGTCAGCACGCGGTCCAGCGCACGCATGGCAGCGCCCAGCTCGGGCCGGGTTTTGGCGCTCACCACTTTTTGCAGCAGCGCGTCCACGGCCGGGTCTGCGATGCCCCAGGCGTTGGATGACCCCGGCGTTTTGGCGGCCACTGAGCCGAAGCGGTCCAGCAGCTCGCCACCCGGCGCGGTGCTGCCCGGCAAGCGTGTGGTGGTGACTTCAAAATCGAAGGCATCCATCTTCTGCTTGGCCAGTGAAAAATCGACCACCCGGTACACCAGCGTGATGCCGAGTTTTTCCAGCGCCTTCTGGAATGGCCCGACGATGCGTATCAGCGAGGGCTGGTCGTTGAGGAACTCCATCGTGAAGGCCTCGCCTTTCGCATTCCTGAGCGCGCCGTCGCGGTAGGTCCAGCCGGCCTGCTTGAGCAACGCCTGGGCCTGTCTCAAGTTCTCGCGCAGGCTGCCTGGCGGCGCTGTGCTGGGCGACACCGGCACCGGGCCGAACACCTCAGGCCTGAGCTGGCTCCGCAGGGGTGCTAGCAGCGCCAGTTCATCGGGCTTGGGCAAGCCGTCGGCATGAAACTCGCTGTTCGGAAAATAGCCATTCACGCGTTTGTAGATGCCGTAGAAAAGCTGGCGGTTCATCCACTCAAAGTCCATCGCCAGACCAATCGCCTGACGCACCCGGACATCCTGAAACTTGGGATTGCGCAGGTTGAACACATAACCCTGGAAGTCGCCGGGGTTGCGGTTTGGAAAAGCGCGCTTGACCAACTCGCCCGAGCGGAACTGTTTGCCGCTGTACTGGCGCGCCCAGTTGCGCGAAATGAACTCGCGCAAAAAGTCGTATTCACCGGCCTTCAGGCCCTCGAACTTGGAGGTTTCATCGAGATAGATCTTGTAGCTGACGCGGTCGAAGTTGTACTGGCCCTTGCGCGTGGGCAAATCAATGGCCCAGTACTTGGGGTCGCGCACATAAGTCACGTCGCGGCCCATGGCGGTCGATGCCAGCTTGTAGGGGGCTGAACCTATTGGAACGTCCGACACGATCTGGTCAAACGGTTTGCTGACGCCCCCCACGCGGCCCCAGTCGCGGCTGAAGACCGGCATGCCGCCTACGACCAGGGGCAGCTCGGGATTGGGCGTTGAAAAGTCAAAGCGCACCACGCGCTCTGACAGCACGGTGACGGCCCTGACCTCGGCGTAAATGCTGCGGTACTGCGGCGCCGCAAGTTTGCCCGTCAGCTGGGTCCAGGAATGCAGCACGTCGGCCGCCAGCACCGGCTTGCCGTCGTGAAACCTGGCCTTCTCATTGAGGTGAAATGTGGCGGACAGCCTGTCGGGCGCAACCGTCACGTCGTCTGCCAGCAGCCCATAAGCGGTAGTTGGCTCTTCTGAATTGCCCACCAGCAGGCTTTCGATCAGCAGACCGCCCAGGTTGTAGGGCGCGGTGCCGCGCAGCGTGAAGGGATTGAACTTGTCGAAATTGGTCGGCCTCGTGGGCGGCACCATGCGGATCTCGCCGCCTTTGGGTGCGTCGGGGTTGACGTAGCTGAAGTTGGTAAAGCCGGGCGGGTATTTGATGTCGCCAAACTGGGCGTAGGCGTGCGCCGAATGCGCGACGGGTGCACAACATGCCGCCAGCACCATCATCAGGGCATGTAAAAAAGGAAAATCCCGCATGCGACAATTCTGCACTACTTGCGCTGGCCTCAAGAGCCGGGCCGCCGGCACCGGGCCAAGCGCTGACTGACATCAAACACTGGAGCAACGATATGGGTTTTCTCGCTGGCAAAAAACTGCTGATCACGGGCGTTCTGTCCAACCGCTCGATCGCCTATGGGATCGCCAGGGCCTGCCACGCACAGGGCGCCGAGCTGGCGTTCAGCTATGTTGGCGAACGCTTCAAGGACCGCACCACCGAGTTTGCAGCCGACTTTGGCTCCAAGCTGATTTTTGACTGCGACGTTGGCAACGACGAGCAGATCACCAAGCTGTTTGCCGACCTGTCCACCACCTGGCCAACGTTTGACGGCTTTGTGCACAGCATTGGCTATGCCCCGCGCGAGGCGATCGCCGGTGATTTCCTGGAAGGCCTCTCGCGCGAGGGCTTCAAGGTGGCGCACGACATCAGCGCCTACAGCTTCCCGGCCATGGCCAAGGCTGCCCTGCCCTACCTGAACAAAAAATCAGCGCTGCTCACGCTGACCTATCTGGGCGCGCTGCGGGTGCTGCCGAACTACAACACCATGGGCCTGGCCAAAGCCAGCCTGGAAGCCTCGGTGCGCTACATGGCCGAATCCATGGGCCCCAAGGGCATGCGCGTCAACGGCATCAGCGCAGGACCCATCAAGACCCTGGCGGCCAGCGGCATTGCCGGCTTCAGCAAGATTCTGGGTGCGGTGGCATCGGCCTCACCGATTCGGCGCAATGTGACGATTGATGAAGTCGGCAACGTCGCCGCCTTCCTGATGAGCGATCTGGCCAGCGGTGTGACGGCCGAAATCACCTACGTGGACGGCGGCTTCAGCAATGTGGTGGGCGGTATCTCCGAGCCTGCTGACGCCGCGTCCTAAACCGCAGACTGACAGACTGGCAGGTTGAAAAGCCTGCAAGTTGCTACATAAAATATAGCGGCTAGCGCCCGTCCCTCTTGCGCTAAAGCCTTAAAAGGCATCAAAAAAGTATCAAAAAGGCCTGTCCGGAGTCTCTAGACAGGCCTTTTTTGCGCCTGCCGCCTGGAAAAGCCCTGAAAGTGCCAAAAAGTCCCGTTTTTCAGCTGCCAAATCGGGGCTTCAGGCAATGCTGGCGGGCGCTAAAAGCTATAAATAAGGTAGCAATCCAGCCTATCAAACAGCCTTGCGGCCAGCGACATGCGGCCAGGCTGGCATCAGGAGCGTCCATGAGCCAAACCGTATTGACTGCCTGGCCCCGACTGCGCGCAAGCGCACTGACCCTTCTGCTGGCGCTGAGCGCGGCCTGCGCCATGACACCCGCGCTGGCGGCCGACGCCAGCAAGGCGGGCCCGGCGCTCATGCTGGCCAATGTCTACCACCCCGGCGTGGTCCTGGCAGACTACTGGGTCAGCGAAAAATACGATGGTGTGCGCGGCTTCTGGGACGGCGAGAAGCTGTTGACGCGCGGCGGCCAGCAGGTCATGGCTCCGGCCTGGTTCACGGCCGGCTGGCCGAGCACGCCCATGGATGGTGAACTCTGGGCTGGGCGCGGGCAGTTCCCAAAAGCCGTGGCCAGCGTGCGCCAGCAGACGCCTGACGATGCGGCCTGGCGCGGCATGCGATTCATGGTGTTTGATCTGCCAGCGCAGGCCGGACCGTTCACGCAGCGCATCGCGCCGCTCAACCAGCTGGTATCAAGCATAGCCCAGCCCTGGGTGCAGGCGGTGCTGCAGTACAAGGTGGCAGACCACGCCGCGCTGCAGGCGCAGCTCAAAAAAACCGTCAAGCTAGGCGGCGAAGGCCTGATGCTGCACCGCGGCGATTCACTTTACAAAGGCCTGCGCAGCGACGACCTGCTCAAGGTCAAAACCCATGAAGACGCGGAAGCCCGCGTGATCGCGCATGTCGCCGGCAAAGGCAAATACGCGGGCAAGCTGGGCGCGCTGCTGGTTGAAATTCCGGCAGCAAGCGGCAAGCCTGCGCTGCGCTTCAAGCTCGGCACGGGTTTTAGCGATGCACAGCGGCAAAACCCGCCGGCTATCGGCGCGCTGGTGACCTATCGGTTTCGCGGGCTCAACGACAGCGGCATTCCGCGTTTTGCGAGCTTCATGCGGCTGCGTGAAGACGGGCCGAATTAGCGCCGCACGCAGTCCGCGTAATAACGGACCTTGCCCTTGGCGTCGACCTGCTCGACCAGGCCGTGGATGTCGGTCTCGAAACCCGGGCACTGGGAATTGAACTCACGCGCAAACTTCAGGTAATCGACAATTTTCTTGTTGAAGACCTCGCCCGGAATCAGCAGCGGAATGCCCGGCGGGTAAGGCGTCACCAAGCCGACCGTGATACGACCTTCGAGGTGGTCGATCTCCACCCGCTCGGTGGTGCGGTGCGCGATGTTGGCGTAGGCGTCGCTCGGCTTCATGGCCGGCTCCAAGTCGCTTTGGTAGACCTCTGTGGTCAGCCGCGCAATGTCGTACTTGGCGTACATGGCATGGATGTGCTGGCACAAATCGGCCAGGCCCATCTTTTCATATTTGGGGTGTTTTTGACAAAACTCGGGAAGAATGCGCCACATGGCGGCGTTCTTGTCGTAGTCGTCCTTGAACTGCTGCAAGGCGGTCAGCAAGGTGTTCCAGCGGCCCTTGGTGATGCCTATGGTGAACATGATGAAAAAACTATAAAGCCCGGTTTTCTCAACAATCACACCGTGCTCGGCCAGAAACTTGGTCACTATGCTGGCAGGAATGCCAGTCTTGGCGAACTTGCCATTCAGGTCCAGGCCGGGCGTGACGATGGTGGACTTGATAGGGTCCAGCATGTTGAAACCAGTCGCCATCTGCCCAAAGCCGTGCCAGTTGCTGGCGCCGTTTTTGGCGGTCTTGGCGCTGCGCGACTCGCCCTTGATGATCCAGTCCTTGGCCTCGCCAATGCCCTCATCGACGAGCTTGTCCGGTCCCCAGACCTTGAACCACCAGTCGGCGCCGTATTCATCGTCAATCTTGCGCATGGCGCGGCGAAAGTCGAGTGCTTCGGCAATGCTTTCCTCGACCAGCGCTGTGCCACCCGGCGGCTCCATCATGGCGGCGGCCACGTCGCAGCTGGCAATGATGCTGTACTGCGGCGAGGTTGAGGTGTGCATCAGGTAAGCCTCGTTAAAGAGGTGCCTGTCGAGCTTGACGTTTTGCGAGTCCTGCACCAGCACATGGCTGGCCTGGCTGATACCGGCCAGCAGCTTGTGAATCGACTGGGTGGCGTAAACCACCGCATTTTTCGGCCGGATACGGTTCTTGCCCATGGAATGGTAAGTGCCGTAAAAAGGATGAAAGGCCGCGTGCGGCAGCCAGGCTTCGTCAAAGTGCAGGTTGTCAACGTAGCCGTCCAGCATGCCCTTGATGGTTTCGGTGTTGTACAGCACGCCGTCATAGGTCGACTGGGTCAGCGTCAGCACGCGCGGCTTGACGGCATCGGCGTCAACACCTTTGAGCAGCGGGTTGGCCGCGATCTTGGCGCGAATCGCATCCGGCTCGAATTCACTTTGGGGAATCGGGCCGATGATGCCGAAATGGTTGCGCGTAGGCTTCAAAAACACTGGCACTGCACCGGTCATGATGATGGCGTGCAGTATGGATTTGTGGCAGTTGCGGTCCACCACCACCACGTCGCCCGGCGCCACCGTGTGGTGCCAGACCATCTTGTTGCTGGTGGACGTGCCGTTGGTGACGAAAAAGCAGTGGTCGGCGTTAAAAATGCGCGCCGCGTTGCGCTCGCTGGCGCCAATGGCGCCGTTGTGGTCCAGCAACTGGCCGAGCTCCTCAACCGCGTTGCAGACGTCGGCACGCAACATGTTTTCGCCGTAGAACTGGTGGTACATCTGACCGACCGGGCTCTTCAAAAACGCAACACCGCCCGAGTGGCCCGGGCAATGCCAGGAGTAGGAACCGTCTTCGGCGTAGTCCAGCAGCGCCTTGAAAAATGGCGGCTGCACACCTTCAAGATAGCTTTTGGCTTCACGCAGTATGTGGCGCGCCACGAACTCCGGCGTGTCTTCAAACATGTGGATGAAGCCGTGCAACTCGCGCAGGATGTCATTGGGAATATGGCGCGAGGTCTTGGTCTCGCCGTAGACATAAATCGGGACATCCAGGTTCTTGCGCCGCACTTCTTCAATGAAGTTGCGCAGGTTCAAAACGGCAGGGTCCAGATCCGGGCCGGGCGTGAACTCCTCGTCATCAATCGACAGGATGAAAGCGCTGGCCCGGCTTTGCTGCTGTGCGAACTGCGAGAGGTCACCGTAGCTGGTCACGCCCAGAACTTCAAAGCCTTCGGTCTCAATAGCCTGCGCCAGTGCCCGAATACCCAAGCCCGAGGTGTTTTCTGAGCGGAAATCTTCGTCAATGATGACAATGGGAAAGCGAAATTTCATAGGGGTGCTAAATCGTGGTGGGGTGAAAAGCAGCAGGCATCTTTGTGCCGCGCGAACCTGCAAAGTGTACGGAAATAAAGCGCCAGCGCCGCGCCGCTCGAGCTATTTGCCTCAAAATGTAGTTGACGACCTACAAATTTCAGACCTAAAAGGAACTATGCATGGCGGAATCAACGATCTGGTGGCTGCTGATGGGCGCAACCGTAGCGATAGAACTCGCCACTGGCACCTTTTACCTGCTCATGCTGAGCCTGGGCATGCTTGCAGCGGCCATTTCGGCGTACCTCGGTTTACCCGTCAACGCGCAAATCATCGCTGCTGCCCTCATAGGTGGCGGTGCGGTGGCGCTCTGGCACTGGCAAAACCTCAAACGCCCTCAGGCCTTGCCAGTCCAGTCCAATCCGGACGCCCACATTGACATTGGTGAGTCTGTACAGGTCGAGCAGTGGCATGCCGATGGCACGGCAACGGTGAAATACCGCGGTGCCAACTGGACTGCGGTGCTTGACACCCCCCTGACGGCAGCGCAGACGAATGGCCAGTTCCGCATCAAGGAAATGCTTGGCAACCGGCTGGTGCTTGAAAAGCGCTGACCGTCAGGGCCCCAACAGGTCGGGTCATAGCACTGCCGGAATTCCAGAAAAGCGGCGAGCCAAAGCCTTGCCCGCGACACACTTACAACAGGAGAAACTATGGAAATCGCGCTCATTATTCTTGTCATCGCCATCATCTTCGTGGTGCGCAGCATCAACGTCGTGCCTCAGCAAAACGCCTGGGTGGTTGAACGTCTGGGCAAATACCACGGAGCACTGACACCGGGGCTCAACTTTCTGGTGCCCTTTGTGGACAAGGTGGCCTATAAGCACAGCCTCAAGGAAATCCCGCTCGACGTGCCCAGCCAGGTGTGCATCACGCGCGACAACACCCAGCTGCAGGTAGACGGAATTTTGTATTTTCAGGTGACGGATCCCATGCGCGCGAGCTACGGTTCGTCCAACTACATTGTGGCCGTAACGCAGCTGGCGCAGACCTCGCTGCGCTCAGTCATAGGCAAGCTCGAACTCGACAAAACCTTTGAGGAACGCGACATCATCAATGCCCAGGTGGTCGCCGCAATTGATGAGGCTGCGCTCAATTGGGGCGTGAAGGTCTTGCGCTACGAAATCAAGGACCTGACGCCGCCCAAGGAAATCCTGCACGCCATGCAATCACAAATCACCGCCGAGCGGGAAAAACGGGCCCTGATCGCCGCATCGGAAGGCCGTCGCCAGGAACAGATCAACATTGCCACCGGCGAACGCGAGGCCTTCATCGCACGCTCGGAAGGCGCAAAACTGGCGGCGATCAACAACGCGCAAGGCGAAGCCGCCGCCATCCTTGCCGTGGCTGACGCCAACGCCAAGGCCATTGAGCTCGTGGCAACAGCGATACGCCAACCCGGCGGCGAGCAGGCAGTCCAGCTCAAGGTTGCCGAAAAAGCCGTCGAAGCCTACTCAAAAGTCGCCAGCGAGGCGAAAACCACACTGATTGTGCCCAGCAACATGACGGAGGTATCTGCGCTGATCAGCTCCGCAATGAAGATGGTGCAGGCCAACAAGGCAAATTGAAATGGATGCAAAAAATGTTCTGGGCACGGCACTGGTGCCCTGCTCTTATGACCCACTCACAGGTTATTTTCGCGATGGCTGCTGCAACACCGACGAATCTGACGGCGGCTCACACCTGATCTGCGCCAGAGTCACCAAGGAATTTCTGGCTTTTTCATTGGCACGCGGCAACGACCTCGTAACGCCCAGGCCAGCGCATCGCTTTGCCGGCCTCAAGCCAGGTGACCGCTGGTGCCTGTGCGCCATGCGTTGGCGCGAAGCGCTTGAAGCCGGCGTAGCGCCGCCCGTGGTGCTGGAGTCGACCCACCTGGGTGCGCTGACGTTTGTGGGCATTGAACAACTCGAAGCCCACCGCTTTCAAGACGCCCTGCCCTGAGGCCATCGATATTTGATCGTCCAGGTCCGGGCTGATTGAGACAAACCGTGTCCTGGCACTGCTACAATAGTGAGCTTAGCGGAAGGGTGGATGAGCGGTTTAAGTCACACGCCTGGAAAGCGTGCGTGGGGTTATACCCACCGCGGGTTCGAATCCCGCCTCTTCCGCCAATAGTGAGTATTCATGCGGGTTTAAAAGGTTTTCCAGAACCTACCCACGTTTTTGGCCTGTGTCAGAACGTCAAAGCAGATGCCCATAGAGAACAGTAAAAGCCCGGACTTGTCCGGGCTTTTTGCTTTCTTGCCCTGCACCTACTGCCCGGCTTTCTCTCTTCAGAGCCAGTCGGTCACTAGTTGACATCACTCGGCGGTCTGCACATCAGTTGCGCACATCGATTCACCGAGCAACAAGTTACCTAGCGCAAGCAGTTCATACAAACATCTGCAGTCAGGCCCACATCGGCGCTTAGACAGGGTTCGGCGGTAGACGGCCAATGCAGGCGAGGTCAGAATACAAACACTTCAAGACATCACAAAGCACCAGTCCATGTTTCACGCAGTTCTCCAGTCGCTCATGAAAACAATGCGGGCGACTCGCGCCACATTGCCAATGCCTAAAAATGAGAAGCGTCATCAAAAAGCTGACAAAGGCGGCTTCATCGTTGCTTTGATTTTCATCTTGAGCCTGTTTGCGGCGCTGCTTGTTTCAAATATCTAGATTCAAAAAGCAATCAGGCCAGGTGTGGCGGCAAGCCTGACGCTGAGCTAGCTCGTGAAGCCACCTGAACCATTGAACATCTGGCCGCGCAGGCCAGAAAAACTGGGCGGGTCTGAAGGAGATACGCAATTGCGCGGCTCACGTTTTTGTCACGTCCAAAAACAAAAAAGCGTCTAGCATTTCTGCTAGACGCTTATAAATACTGGTGGGGCCTGCGGGGGTCGAACCCACGACAAACGGATTAAAAGAGGTCAAGAGACCTTTTTTTAACCTCCCCAAACCCAAGGCTTTCAGACACACGCAACATGTCGAAGGGTGCCATGCGTAGCTCTAAACCGCTGTCAAAAGCTACGAAGGAGCTACGTTATGAAATCACCTTAAAAACTATTTGTTTTGTTCTTCGCAAGATTAGCCTCTTGCCTAAATTAGCAACGTAGCTTGTCCACAAAATCCACAGGCCGCAGGCTCGGCGACCCCCCTGCGTTCATACGCAGGAGGGGTGGGAGCCGGGGAACCTGTGGAGGCTTGTGGTCAAGCGGGTATAGATTGGCTCCCCGGCAGCATCGATTCTGAAAACTGGGAATTAGAGTTTTTAACGAGGCTATAGCCAGAGACGTTAGCTTGTCCAAAAGAACCACAGCAAGAAGGCTCGGCGCCCCCAAGGAGCTTCACACTCAGGGAGTGGGACCAGTGGTACCGGTGGAGGCTTGTGGTCGAGCTGGCCGCTTGTTAGACTCCCCCACATTCAAGAACATGTGGTGAGTAAATCATGGCTATATTCAGGTCGCGTAGTGCTTTGGTCGCTCTCTTGGTCGTTTTCACGATGGCTATTTCAACCCAAGCGATTGGAGCCGATTGGAAGCCCTACTTTGAAAATAAAGGTGGAGTGCGTTTTTCCATTGATACATCAAGCCTCGTGAAAGTCGCTCCCAATATCGTGAGGGGCTGGGAAAAACAGGAGTTCGACAAGGAGGTGCCGGGGATCGGCATTGGTCATTTGTGGCTTATTCAAGTCGATTGCCGACTTCGTGTTTTTGAGTTTAAGGAGATCCGGCCCATCAAATCTACACCAGCGTTACTTCTACAAATTCCGGACATGATGCAAATGTACGCAGGTTCAAACTACTTTGGGCCGAATGATTTGGACGAAGCTAGATACTCTGCTTTTTGTACTACGAAGCATTAAGGCCGTGAGCAAGCGGGGTGACCTTGCTGCGCGCCCTCCACAGTTTGAACGAAGCTGAGAACTGGCAGTTGATTGTTTCCATGGCTGTTTGAAATTGTTCAGATCAGAAAACATGGAAATTTAGACCTAGGTAATAGCTTTGTTCAGTCTAGTGAAACCGTAGTACTGCCTGCCACGAGCCGAAACCAAAGGCGATAAGACTGCAAATGAATAAAATAACGGAACTCCAGAGAAGAATGCTATGTTTGACAATTGAGGTTTCAGAGCGGCCAATTTCGTTGAGCAATTTCAATTGTGTAAGGTAAGCAAAGACCATTGCGAAGCCGCAGGCCGCTATGCCACACATGAACGCAAACATGGGGACACGCATGTCGGGCACGGGAATGCTCTTACCGGCCACGTTGCCAAGATACGCCAAAAGTGCAACTGCTGCACCACCATTCCCAAGCGCCGAAAACTTAAACCCCTCAATGGAGAGCGTGATAAGGGATTTGTAGGTTTCTAGCCAATGTTCACGCATAAACTCGCTCACTATTTAAAACGGAATGACATTTAATGGCAATTGCCGCCCTATTAGGCTATTTCGTGAGCCGATAAGAAAGCGAAGTTTCATCAGCAGACAAGATTTGAATTTTCACGGCACCTACTGTGAATTCCTTTGTTTTAGCAGGATCGACGAAGAACTGCGTCGTGTTTGGTGGCAGCGTGTCGGTAATGCCGCGTGGAGCGCTGTACGTGCTAACCGTGCCATAAACGTTGTTGCCAACTCTTTGAGCATTCAATGTTGAAGTGCTAGCGCCATATCGGCTCATAGTCGTTTCGTTAGATTCAGTTTCAATTTCGGTAACGCGGAAAGCCAGCCTTCCGTCCTGGGCAAGCCCTTGATAGCGGAGTTCGATGAACCCGCGATTTACTTTGCCACCGAAAACGTCAGCCTTACCAAAGGCATTTGGCAGATCAGATTCCCTCTGCACCTTTAAAACTTGGCCTCCAACATGAGTTGATAGTGAACGGCCTGTCTCTTGCAAGAGAGACTCGCGGGTTTGAATAGCTGAACCACAACCCGCGAGGATAGCTACTAAGAAAAGAACACTGATACGCATATTGCTCCTAAAGGGCTTTCGTCTGTCATTGACCCTGAGTTCATCCCTCCGTTCAGGTAACACGGGGCTATGAATACAAAAGAATACCTTAAACGGATTAGTTTCATCCCGCATTTACGCCGCCTGTGCTTTTGAATGAAAGCCGTAGAGGGCATGCACCATTGTTACTTGTTGGCGTTTCCGCAACACGAAAAAGTTCACATGTTGACAACTTAATTGTGATTTGGCTACATTTCTTCTCAGCGACAGCCAATACATATTTAGCCAAATAGCAGTTCTCCAGCCCAGCTGGAATGAAGCAGCCAGGCATCGAGCCTCTCAGCAGGTGAAGACTCGACGAGCAACAAACAAACATACAGACGCACCGCATCTGTCGCGAATTCCCCAACTTTTGGAGTTCGCATGCGGCCGTCTGCACGTCATCCTTTTTCGTTTTCATTTCCACCATCCGCTGTGGTTTCGCAGCCGGGATGCTTGCCCGCGTGCGGGCTTGCTCCTGGCGGCGAAGCCGCTGGGCTTGTCCCATATAAAACAAGTGGCCCTGATTGCCTTGAAGTCAGTTTTGAACCTGATATCGTCCAAGAACGTCGGGTCAGACGACTAAGACGACAAGTCTGGGCAGCCGGTCATCTCCATCGCTTCGCGTGTCCAAGAGGTCACCGTGAAAACGTTTGGTTTGTCACCCTCACCTATCGAGGTGTGGATGACTGGAAACCGGGCCACATCTCCAAATGCTTCAAAGCCGTCCGCAAGTGGTGCAAAAAGCGAGACATTCCCTTTCGCTACGTTTGGGTCGCTGAACTTCAAAAACGCGGTGCCCTGCACTATCACGTAGCCGTTTGGCTCCCTAAGCGGATCCAGCTCCCCAAGTTTGATAAACAAGGTTGGTGGCCGCATGGCATGACCCAGCGCGTCATCGCGAAAAACGCTGTCGGGTACCTGATGAAGTACCTCTCCAAAATTTCTCCATTCCACAAATTTCCTAAAGGGGTACGTATCCATGGATTCGGCGGACTCACCCAACAAGCCCGCAGCATTTGCTCCTGGCTCAATCTACCCTCTTGGTGCAAGCAACTCTACGGAGTCGGAGACCTACAAACAATCAAAGGTCGACGTGTGGTGCGCGCGACGGGCGAAATTCTGCCAGCCATGTACCAGCGCGTTTTCCACCCTTCCGGAATGCGCCTGTATCCCAATTGTGAGATACCTGAGCGCTGGGCAGACGGACCCTATTCGTCCATAGACCGCTTCACTTCTGGGTCTGCGGTATGACAACCCGCACCCTTGGTGCTGCCGAGGCGGCAAGCCTGCTGCGGATCCATCCTCAAACCCTCATGGCCCGCGCACGGGCGG
This sequence comes from Comamonadaceae bacterium, assembly GCA_947443645.1. Taxonomy (GTDB): domain Bacteria; phylum Pseudomonadota; class Gammaproteobacteria; order Burkholderiales; family Burkholderiaceae_C; genus Polaromonas. The sequence continues at coordinate 57,314 of CANEXF010000010.1, forward strand.
GAATCATTCCTGGCTGCAGGGTGGGTAAGGCATGGGTCTTTCTTGAATCTTTGCTGGTCGAGTATCTGGTGGCACAATCACAAATGCGTGTGTCTGTGGCCGATGCTCAGGAGAAATCTGAATGTCGCTCTATAGACGAAAAGACTCGCCCTATTGATGGGCAAAATTTCCGGCCATCCGTGGCGAATCTGGACCGCTACAGGTCAGCACTGGGACTACCGAAAAGCGCAAGGCGCAGGAATTCCATGACCGACTGAAAGTCGAACGCTGGGAGCAATCCAAGCTCGGCGCAAAACCACGCCACACGTGGGAAGAGGCAGTGTTGAAGTTTTTAGACGAGACTTCGCACAAACGCACCCACGAACGAGATAAATCAATCCTTCGTTGGCTGGACTCCTCGTTTGGGGGAAAGTACCTTGATGAAATCGACCGTTCATTGATTGACCATGTCAAAGCATTGAGAGCCAAGATTGCCACCCAAAGCACAGCCAATCGCTACCTGGCTGTCATTCGAACAATTCTCCTCAAAGCAGCCAACGAATGGGAATGGATTGAGAAGGCACCAAAAGTCTCGCTTTACAAGGAGAAAGATGGACGTATCCGGTCACTCACGCAGGATGAATTCAGGCGTCTTCTTGCAGAGCTACCCCCTCACCTTGCGGATATGGCGCTATTCTCAGTCGCTACAGGGCTTCGACAAGGCAATGTGCGACTGCTTGAATGGTCGCAGATTGATCTAGAACGACGGCACGCTTGGATTACTCCTGAGCAACACAAAAATGGCCGTGCGCACGCCGTGCCGCTTAACGAGATGGCTGTCGAGGTTCTGCTTCGACAAGTTGGAAAGCACTCTGTTTACGCCTTCACTTATCGCGGTCAACCAGTCGTGAGTGTCTCGACTAAGGCGTGGACTAACGCACTAGCTCGAGCCAAAATTGAAGATTTCCGGTGGCATGACCTGAGGCACACTTTCGCTACATGGCACCGGCAAGCAGGAACCCCAACCCATGAGCTACAGCGACTCGGAGGCTGGAAAACACTGTCAATGGTGGAGAGGTATGCACACGTCGCGCCAGAGGGCTTGCAATTGGCTGCAAGTCGGCTAGATAATGTGCTTCAGAGTTACGCTTTGGCTACGCCAGAACAAAAAAGGGTCTAGCATTGCTGCTAGACCCTTATAAATACTGGTGGGGCCTGCGGGGGTCGAACCCACGACAAACGGATTAAAAGTCCGCTGCTCTACCAACTGAGCTAAGGCCCCAAGAATTGCTTCTTGTCTGTTCTGCATTGTTTGCAGTCCAGCCTCAAATTATAGCGTCAATTTTGAGCTGTTTGCAAATCTCACTCAGCAATTTTACCAATCAGCCAACCCGCAGCACAAATTCCAAACGTCGACGTCACGCTCACGACCGATCCATAGCCATGGCAATTGAGGCTGCTATCGTTTTGTGCAGGCATTTGCGTATCGTCAGAGCCTTCAATTTTCTCGCCGATTTGATCGGTATTCGTCACGGCCTGCATCACGGCCTCGCGGCTGAATACACAGCTCAAGCCGATTTTTCCGACGCGGGCCGCGCCATGCTCCTTGCGCAGGCGATAGCGTAACTGGGCCAGCAAAGGGTCATGCGTGGTCAGAGACAAGTCCTCTATCTCGACCTTGTGCGCATGACGCTTTCCACCAGCGGCACCCACACTGATGAGGTTGACCTTTGCGTCGCTTGCGCGCCTTGCATTGTGGTTGAGCGCCCAGGCTGCCATGGCGGTCTTTGCCCTGACCTGATCGCAGGCATCAATGATAGAAACCGATGAATCCGGCGCTGAACCGAGTCCGGCAATGCCAGGCCAGTTGCTGCTGTCAACAAACTCTTCAACGCAGCGTACGTCGCAATAAGGATTGATATGGGCAATGCGCTCACGCATGGCTTGCACTTTGGACTGACCCAGCGTGTTGTCCAGTGCGTGAATCTGCCGGTTGATGTTGGACTCTGCAATGTGGTCCAGGTCAATCAAGGTGAGTCTGGCCACGCCACTGCGTGCGAGCGCCTCGGCAGCCCAGGAGCCTACGCCACCCAGGCCGACCACCACCACGTGCGCTGAGCGAACTCTCATTGCGCCTTGCGCGCCATACAGACGCGCCAGTCCGCCGAAGCGCCTGTCAAGGTCTGCGGGCAACAACTCTGTTGCAGTGCCGGCTGACACTAAAGACTGCGCTCCATGCGCCAAACCTGGTATTTCAATGCAGCGACGGCGCCGGCGAGGATTGAGGCAAGCGCAACAATGCTGGTCGCACTCAGGGTTGAGATGCCCGACAGGCCCTGGCCAACTGTGCAGCCCATAGCGCACACGCCGCCTATGCCCATCAACACGGCCCCAATCAAATGGTTGGCCGTGTCTTCAGCGTCACGAAAACCTTCCCAGCGGAAATTGCGAGTCAGCAGCGAATAGATGGCCGAACCAGCGACCACGCCAAATACCGACACTATGCCGATGGTCAGAACCTTGCTTTTGTCGCTGAAAAACATCAACCAATCCAGCGTGTAGGCCACTGGGGATACGAAGCTCAAAGCCTCGGCACGACCGGAGTTTGTAGCCAGAAATGCTTCCTGCAAGGTTTCCGGATGCTCTTCAACAAAAGCCAGATGTCCGCTAACCCACCACATCGCCACAATCACCGCACCGATGCCGAAGCCGGCCAAGAGGTTGTCAAAACGGAGAAAGTCACGTCCCATCAAGGCCCAGACAATCAGCGCGAGGCCCATCACCAGCGCCAGCAAAAGCCCGCTCATGGAAGGGGAAAGACCTACGGCGTTTGCCAACCAATTGGGCAGGGCCGCGTTGCCTGCAAAATCAATTGCCACGCGGTCCAAGGTGGCAACGCGCACCACAGCCGTAATGCCCTTGAGCGTGGCGAATGCAGCAATACCCATGACCACAAAAACCACGACTGATTTGAGATTACCGCCGCCTATGCGCACCAGGGTCTTGCTGCCACAGCCTGACGCCAGCACCATGCCAAAGCCAAACAGAAAACCACCAAACAGCGCGGATAACCAGATGAATCGGCTTGCCGCATAAAGTGTTTTGTTCGGATCGATCAGGCCCGCAGCCGCCATGGCGTAAAAGCCGATCATGGCGACGCCTACAGCCATGCCCCAGGAGCGCATACGGGTCCAGTCACCCATGTTGACAATGTCACTGACAGCACCCATTGTGCAGAAGTGCGTGCGTTGGGCGATCACGCCAAACAGCACTGACAGTCCAAACGCGGACCACAAAACCTGAAGCGTCAGAGTGTTGAGAGCAGAAGTATCCATGTCCCGATTTTAGGTGGGAATTCCACCAACAAGCGCGAGCGCCGCAGTCGATTCACAGAGCCATGCCCCAGTCAGGGGACAAGGATTTACTTGAGCTTGATAAGTCTGTCTTTGGCCACTGACGCAGCTTCGGACTTTGGATAGACCTTGATGAGGTCTTCAAGGGTTTTACGCGCAGCCTTGACTTCTTTCAATTCGAGCTGGCAGTTGGCTATCGACAGCGCGGCTTCTGGTGCCCGCAAATGGTCGGACGCAAGCGACAGCAAAGCCTTGAAATTGACAATGGCCTCCTTGTAGCTGCGCAACGCATATTGGGCGTTACCCAACCAGAACAGCGCAGAAGGCCTGTAGCCACTGTCGGGGTTGCGCTTGATGAAGTCAACAAAAGCGCCTTGGGCCGCGGCAAATTCGCCTTTACGCAGAACGGCCAAGGCTGACTCGAAATCACGCACTTCCTGGGGCGATGCTACAAACTCCCGGCCATCGGCGCTGATTTTTGCAGGCTCAAATTTTTTAAGCCTGTCGTCCATGCCTTGCGTCAAATCCTTTTGCCGTCGTTGAACCTCCGCCACGTCACGCGCCAGCTGCTCGTCCTGACCACGGAGTTTGGCCAGGTCGCCGCGCAGCACTTCGATCTGGTTGGACAGATCCAGAATACTGCGGCGCAACTGGGCATTTTCGTCGCTGGATTTTTGCAGCTCATCCGTCAGACGCTGTTGTGAGGCGTCGACCTTTTGCCGCAAATCAAGGATGGCGCGGCGTGCCTCGTCATCTTCGAGCAAACCCGCCTGGGCATTGAACGTCAAAAAGCAGGCCGTGGCCAAGCCCAGCAAGGTGCGAAAAAGACCTAATCGTGCCATGCGCATCACACTTGCTCCAGTCATTGAACTTCAAACATTCAGCGGCAACACGCGGCTTAGTGGTAGTTCAGTTCTGCGCGACGGTTTTTAGCCATCGATTCCTCGTCCGAGCCGACTGCTGCGGGCTTTTCCTTGCCGAAGCTCACAGCCTCGACCTGCGCATCTGCAACGCCCAACAGACCGAGGGCCCGGCGCACCGACTCTGCGCGTTTTTGTCCGAGTGCCAAGTTGTATTCGCGACCACCGCGTTCATCGGTGTGGCCTTCAATAGCCAGCTTACGCGATTTGTTGGCAGACAGATATTTGGCATGCGCTTCAATCGCATTTTGGAAGTCTGGCTTGATCACGTAGCTGTCGTAGTCAAAGTAAATGATTTTGGCGATGCCCACGGGACCTGCGACAGCCGAATTGGCGCCTGCGACTTCTACCGGCGCAACGCCACGGGTTGAAACGTCTCCGGTACCGGAAGGGTTCGTCACGCCAGTTCCGGTTCTGTTTTCTACGGGTACGTCGTCAAGCTTGACATTGGAACCGCAAGCCACCAGAGCGGCCGACAAGGTGATGATGGACAGAAGGGAATAAGAAACGCGTTTCATGAAAAACCTCAGCTACAAAAAAAGAAAGAAATCAGAAATTAACAATGTCACCACGCAGCCGCAAGTGCTGTAGGGCGACGGGGACAGTCATCGTGGGAAAGGGCCCCAATCAGGCTCACGTATGTCGCCGCTGGCGCCTGACAGACGCGCCTTGATCCTGCCGTCGAGTGTCGTGGTCATCAGCGCTTCGCGCCCTTGCTGCTGGGTAGCATAAACAATAAGGCGACTGTTAGGCGCAAAACTCGGACTTTCGTCAGCACCAGTATCCGTGATCTGGGACACCGCTCCACCTGCGAGTTCCATCACCTGCAACTTGAAAGCGCCGCTTACCCTTGAGATATACGCCAGCCAGCGTCCATCTGGACTGATGGCGGGCGATATGTTGTAACTTCCATTGAAAGTGACGCGCTCGACATTGCCTCCAGATGCAAGCATCCGATAAATCTGCGGCGACCCCCCTCTGTCACTGACAAAGTAAATGTATTTGCCATCTGGCGAGAACGCAGGCTCGGTGTCTATGCTTGAAGATTGGGTCAAACGACGTGGCTCGCCACCGTTGGAATCGATCGCATACAACTGCGAGCCGCCATCGCGGCTGAGTGTGGCGACAATCTGTCGGCCATCGGGTGACCAGGCCGGAGCACTGTTGGAGCCGCGGAAATTGGCTAACAGGCGGCGTTTACCAGTTGCGACGTCATGCGCGTAGATGACGGGCTTGCGGGACTCAAACGACACATAGGCCAGTTGCGAGCCGTTGGGCGACCATGCCGGGGAAATGATGGGCTCTGAACTGGCCAGCGCGGACTGCGCGTTTTCGCCATCCGAGTCAGCGACCCAAAGCGTAAAACGCTGACTGGCCTTGGTTACGTAGGCGATGCGGGTTGAAAAAACCCCCTTCTCGCCGGTTAATTTCTCATATACAAAGTCTGAAATCCGGTGCGCAGACAATCGCAGGTCTGCCGAGCTCACCGCATAACTCTGACCACCAAGATCCTGGCCGCGCACCAGATCCCACAGCCTCAGACGGACGTCAAAACGGCCATCTGCAAGCGGGCTGATGCTGCCCGTGACCATGGCGTCAGCGCCCTTTTGTCGCCACAGCGTCAAGTCAGGGCGAGCGCTTTCATCGGCAACCAGGCCAGCAGTATCGACAGCTCGAAACGCACCGCTGCGCTCAAGATCGGCCCTGACGATGGCCCCCATTTTTTGAGGCGCCTGCGCCTCGCCACGAAAAGTGGCGATTGCAATAGGCATCTGTGTCAAACCGACACCTGAGACCTCCACTCTGAATTGCGCCCGCGCAGGTGCAACGGATGCGATGGCCAGGAAAGCCAATAGAGCGATCAGTATTCGGCGGTGAAATTGGAAAGTCATACGAATAAGAAAAGAATTCTGAAAAATAGTTTCAAGCTCAATGCAGTTTGGTGACTCTAACTGTATTGTCGACGGCAATTTCACGCAGACCTTTCTCCGAGCGCACCAAACGCGTGTTCATTCGGTCAAAAACCCTTTGTTTGTTGACTGACGCCTGATCCCTTGTGCTTTCGCGATGCCACAAATGTAAAACTTCGGTGGCCAGAAACCCATTCTTGCGCTTCACGCCAAGATGACTGAGGCGCAGCACCAAGTCGGCATCCTCGTGCCCCCAGCCTTCGAAGGTCTCATCAAAACCATTGACGGCAACAAAATCAGAGCGCCAGACAGCCAAGTTACAGCTGCGAATGCCGCGCCACTTGAAAGATGGTTTTACCCTGAATAAAGACCAGGGCCAAAAAAGCATGTGCAACAGTTTGTTGCTGTCGCCAAGCCATCTGGCTTTGAACCAAAATGCCGCGGACTGATCGCTTAAATCAAGCTCACGACGCAGGGCTTGCGCAGTCAGGCGCTCACTCAACAGAACCCGACTTCCATTGACAAAACAGCCCTGTTCAGCAAGCTGTGTGTGAGCGTTGACGAAGGACTTGCCAGGCAGGCAGTCGCCGTCGAGAAAAACCAGATATTCACCGGTGGCAAAGTGCGCGCCAAGATTTCGCGCCGCCGCCGCCGTGAAGCCCGTGTCAGGATGCCAAACATGTCGCACCGGACATTTGAACGCAGGACATTTTTGAAATAGCAACTCGAGCTGCGATGGATTTGAGCCATCATCAGCGATAACAACCTCATGGTTGCTGCCGCATTGCCGGGCCAACGCCTCGAGCACCACCAGCAAGGCGTCAACTCGGTTGTAGCTGAGAACGATAAAGCTGATCGTTATCAATTGGATTGCGATCTTCCGGAAGGAGCGGAAATGCCGTTTTTCAAATCGTGCGGCTGCGATTGCGCTTGACTCAGGAACCAAAGCTTCAAATAGCGGTAATAAGTACCCTCGGCATTGGAAATCGCCAGAACCAAGCCCATGCGTCCATCGAGAAACCCAAGGCGAAGAACGTAGGTGCGAAAAAACGCCCAGAACGCGCGACCAAGCGCCGTGCCGAGGGATGCTTTTCTTCCCCTTGCAAAAAGGACCTGCGCTCCAGCCGTCGAGTAACGGTCGACTTTATCAAGAACCGCCTCAAAGCTGACGAAGCTCTGATGCAGCAAAGGTGAATGGAGCTGCGCAACGGCAGCAGTGGTCAACACTCTTTCGTGGACCAGATCTTCCGAGAATGAAGCGCTGCCGCGCTTGAACAGACGTGTAATTCGGTCTGGATACCAGCCAGAGTGAAGCATGTACTGCCCACAATAGCTGGACAGCCTTGGGAAGTCATAGACTTGATGGCTGGCCTGCTGGATGGCATTTTTGATTTCGGCCTGTAAAGCAGGCGTGACTCTTTCATCTGCATCAATTGAAAGAATCCAATCACCATTGGCCAAAGCCAAAGCGCGATTTTTTTGCACGCCAAAACCTCGCCAGTCAGAATTTACGCTGACCTCAGCTCCCAGCTTTTTGGCTATTTCAACCGTACCATCCGTACTGCCGGAGTCCAGCACCACGACTTGCTCTGCAAACGACAGCGACTGCAGACATGCCTCGATGTTGTGGGCTTCGTTTTTTGTTATCACTATGACAGACAAGCTTGCCAATGGTCGCCTTTCATAATTCGCGTCCAGAAAACCCCGGCTGCGGTCAGCTCGTTAAGAACCTGCAGAGCATAGCAGAGCGTGCTTGACAGACACATGGCCATCGGCCGTGTGGAATCACTGATAATGACACCCATTCTTCAGCCGCCACCTGCCAACAATTTTGCAAAAAAAATCGCTCAACTTCCGGCTGCTGCTGGTTTGCCTGGCTGCAGCATCCGTCGGCTTACCTGTTGCGCTTATCAGCCTTGCGAAGATGTTGCTACTGCTCGGTGGTGCCGCCATTTTGCTTTTTAGCCAGCGTCCTGTGCAGGCCGGCCCTGCACAACAAACAGCCCACCTGACGCCTGTCGCTGTACTGGTCATTATTTGTGCCTTCGCACTGAGCCTCTTGTGGACAAGCGGCTCGCAGGTCGAGGCCTTGAACTCGCTTGGAAAATACGGCAAATTATTGATGATCCCGCTGATCGTTGCCCTGCTGCGAAGCCGTGAAGAGGCGCGCTACGCGCTGGCAGCCTTTACCCTCACGCAATTGTTTTTAGTCCTGAGTTCCTGGATGCTTTTCCTGCACCTTCCGGTGCCATGGGCTACGTCCGAAACGGCGCTCAGCCACTACACCCCGTTTTCAAGTTACCTCGATGAAGGCATCATGACCGCATTGTTTGCGTCGCTGTGCTGGCATCTGCGCGCGCTGCTGCCGGGGCGCCTGGCCACGATCGGCGCGCCCGCAGTAGCCGTGCTGGCTTTGCTCAACGTGCTGTTTGTACTGGAGGGGCGAAGTGGCCACATCGTCGCCGTCGTACTTTTGTCGCTCGCCATCATGTGGGAGCTACCGGCGCGCTACCGTGCGGGCATCATCTTGCTGCCTTTTGTGCTGACGCTTGCTGTGTCGCTGGTCTCGCCGCGAGTGCAAAACCGGCTTATCCAGGCCAAGCAGGAAATTCAGGCCTTCTCACTTGAAAAGGGCGCAAGCACAACGACCGGCAGCTCCTCCGGCATACGCCTGCATTTCTGGCATCGTGCAGCGCAGCTGATGGCTGAGAATCCGGTTCTGGGCTCAGGCGTGGGCAGCTGGAGCCACGAATACAACCGACTAGACAAAGCCCAGAATCCGGCGCACCAGGAGATTGGCCCCCTGGGCAATCCGCATCAGGAGTACCTGCTGTGGGGCGTTCAACTCGGCATCCCCGGTATCGCGCTCATCGCGGGGCTTTTGGGGGCCATGCTGCGCGACACAAAACACATGGAAAAAATGCCATCCCGCGCGGCACAGTCTGCCATCTTCGCACTGGCTATCGCCTGCCTTTTTAACGCTTCCATTTATGACGCACTGATAGGCGACTTTTTCTGTGTCGTGCTGGGCCTGTTGCTGGCGCTGGGTTGCTTGCGTCCATCACCGCCCTCCAGTCTCAAATTCAAGCAGGCAGCCAGCTCGCAATGACAGAACAAATAGAACCGATACCTGTGGCTATCAAGCTTTCTGTCTTGCAGAGAATCAAACGTGTTTGGCCCTACTTCGGTACTGCAAAAAAGGGCTGGACAGTTGCGATCGCCGCAACCGTGGTGGCGTCGGCTACTGAACCCTTTGTACCGGCATTGCTGAAACCCCTGTTGGACCGCGGCTTCCAAAAGGGCGCGCTCGATCTTTGGATGGTGCCCTTGTCGCTGATGCTGCTGTTCACGATAAGAGGCCTGTCGGGCTTTGTCGCGCAGTACGCCTTGGCCCAGGTCACCAACGAAGGGCTCCAGGCCCTGCGCAAAGCGATGTTCGCAAAGCTGCTGAGCGCGCGTCTTTCACTGTTTGCCGACCAGACCTCGAGCGCCATTTCAAATACTGTGGTCTACGAGGTCTACAACGGCTCCATGATTTTGAACAACGCGCTGATGAAGCTGGCGCGGGATGTGCTCACACTGGTCGCATTGGTCGGTTATCTGATTTTCCTGAACTGGAAGCTGATGCTGGTGGTGTCGCTGCTTTTCCCCGCCGTAGCGCTGGTGATTCAGCTGTTAACCAGGCGCCTTTACAGACTCACAAAGGAAAGCCAGACTGCCACGGACAACCTGGCCTACGTGGTCGAGGAGAACGTTCTGGCGCACCGCGACGTTCGCCTGCATGGCGCACAGTCAAGCCAGGCCAGCCGTTTCGATGCCTTGAGCCGGTCGCTGCGGCGGCTGTCCATGAAGTCAACAGCCGCTTACGCGAGCATGAGCGCGATAACGCAGGTGTTGGCGGCTGTCGCTTTGTCTGCGGTGATTTCAATCGCCCTGCTGCAGGGCTCGGAAAACACCACGACCGTGGGAGGCTTCGTGGCCTTTGTCACGGCCATGCTGCTGCTGATAGCGCCCATCAAAGGCCTGTCAGACGGCGCGACACCGATCACCCGGGGATTGGCGGCGCTGGAGCGCGGTCTTGATCTGATCAATCTGACTGACGATGAGTCTGGCGGCTCTGTTTCCAAACCGCGGGCTTCTGGTGATATCGAGTTTGCAAATGTCAGCGTCCGCTATAGAGCCGACGCGCCACCTGCGCTGGATGAGTTGAGCCTTTCTATCAAGGCAGGCGAAACCGTGGCGCTCGTGGGAAGCTCGGGTTCAGGCAAAACCACGCTGGTCAATCTCTTGCCCAGGTTCGTGGAACTGAGCTCGGGCGCTGTTTTCCTCGATGGTACTGAACTGAGGAAGTGGAGCCTGGCCTCGCTGCGATCACAGTTTGCAGTGGTCAGCCAGCACGTTGTGATGCTCAACGGCAGCCTGGCATTCAACGTGGCGCTCGGCCAGTCGTTTGACCGGGACAAAGTCACGCAGTGTCTGAAGGCTGCCAATCTGGGCGGCTTGCTGGACGGCATGCCTGAGGGCATTGATACCGTGCTTGGGCATAACGCCATGCAGTTGTCAGGCGGACAACGTCAGCGCCTGGCCATCGCACGCGCGCTTTACAAGGATGCGCCAATTCTGATTCTGGACGAAGCGACTTCCGCCCTTGATACCGAGTCCGAACAAGCTGTTCAGGAAGCCATCCGGAGGCTGACCTCAGGCCGCACCTCACTGGTGATCGCCCATCGCTTGTCTACTGTGCAACATGCAGACCGCATCATCATGATGAACGCCGGACGCATCGTAGAGTCCGGCACGCACGCAAACCTGCTGGCTCAAAATGGCGCCTACGCCCATCTCTACCGACTCGGTTTTCAGGGCAGCTGAAGGCCGCCCTGACTGACTTGACGGTAAATCTCTTCCTGCTGGTCAGCGATTTTTTCCCACTCGAAATGGCTGGAAAAATCGCGTGCCGCAAGGCTCAGCGACGCTTTGAGGGCGCTATCAGCAAAAATACGTTTGAGTGATTGTGCAAGGGCTCGCACATCACGCGGATCGTCCAGAATCAAGGCATTTTTTTCATGCTTTAGCAAGCCGGAAATGCCGCAATACCGCTCGCTGCTCACCACCACAGGCAAGCCGTGGGCCATGGCTTCAAGTACCACCATGGCAAAAGTGTCCTCAAGCGTGGGATGCGCGAGGCAATCTGCAGCAAGGTAGGCCGGACTGACCGTCTTCATGGCACCGAGAAAAAATACCCGCGACGTCAAGCCAGCCCGCTCAACCTGCTGGCGGAACGCTGCAAGCTGCCTGGAACTGCCAACCACGGCCAAAATAGAATCGCCCGCCAAACTCGACATCGCATCAATCAATGTTTGCAGCCCTTTTTTTCGAAAATCATTGCCCACAAACAATATGCAGTCTTTGTCCAGAGGCAAGCCCAGTGATTGCCTGGCCAAGGCGCGCTCTGATTGCGACGGCAGCGTCGGCAAATCAATTCCAGGGGTCAGGACGCGGGTCATGGGTAGGGCGTCTGGATAGCTCGTAGAAAAAATGGACAGCAGGCTCTGTGACGTCAGGATCACGCAACGCCCCGCTTGCAATGCGTAACGCATGCGCTCGAGCAGCAGGTAAACCACCAGCCTGGGACTGCTCAGTACTTTGCACCACCTGAGCAGGCGCCTCCAGCCCGTCAGTCCATGAAAAAGATTGTGCTTGACGGGCAATACGTGAACCGTCTGCACATTGCCATGCCAAGTATTTTCGTGCGAATGCACGACATCAAAACCCTTGCGGGTCGCCCACCAGCTCGCGCTTGCAAACCAGAGTTGATTAAACCAGCGGGGCCGGCGTAGCGGCATGCTGACAAGGTGGTAGCGCACACCTGGCCACTGGTGTTCCACGGACTGCGCGAAAACATGAATCTCGTGGCGCGCTGCGAGCTGCTCAACCAAGGCAATCGAGTAACGCTCGGCGCCGCCGGCCGTGGGCGAAAAATTCCGGCTCAACACCGCGACACGTAGCTGCGCGATAGGTAAGGTCATTTCTTGCGTCTGTCCTCGTAAGCGGTCGCAATCTTGAGCCAGAACATGGGCAAACTGGTCGAGCGAAGCACAGGCACGCGTGGCAGCTCCAACAGGTTCACGCCCGCATGACAACGGCTGCGTTGCGTGCTTGTCGCAGTGACAAAGCCCTGAGCGCGGACCATGGCGACATGTCTGGCCTCATAGCGTCCGTAGGGATAGCAAAAGTGACTGACGGGGCTGTCAATAGCGACCTCCAGATCGACCTTGCCGCCAGCAATTTCAACCTGGCAAGTCACGTCGTCCTTGTCCAACAGGTTCACGTGATGCCGGGTGTGAGAGCCTATCTCCTGTCCCCCGCTAACCCACTGCAGCATCTGGGCCTCGCTCATCAATGGCGTCTGGGCAATACCGTTTTGTGCATCCCAACTGTTTGTTTTGCCGGCCAGGCCGCTGACCGCATAGCAGGTAGCTGAGAAACCATGGCGCATCAGCACAGGCAAGGCATGGGTGAGATTGTTGAGGTAGCCGTCATCGAAGGTGATGCCCACTACCTTGCCCTGCCGCTCTCCGCTCAAATAGGGTTGCAGGGCACTCATGCTCAGGCCCGTATAACCGAGCCAGTTGAGCCAGGCCATCTGGCGGGCAAAAGCGTCGGGATGCACATAGAGGCTGCGAAAAGGACTACCTTTGGGCGGGGCTTCGTCAATCTGGTGGTAAACGAGGATGGGAATCGGCCGGAGATTGCCAGTTGTCGTGCCGGTCGTGGAATGCGCCATGGTGTCGGGTTCGGTAAAACGATGCGGAAAGAATTACATCAGCACAATGTCGTATTGCTCTTGCGCCATGGCCGCCTCTGCCTGCAGCGAGATCGGCTTGCCGATGAAATCACTCAAACCGGCCAGGTGCTGGCTTTCCTCATCCAGGAAAAGCTCTATGACCTTGGGCGATGCCACCACGCGAAACTCGCGTGGATTGAACTGGCGCGCCTCGCGCAGGATTTCGCGCAGGATGTCATAGGTCACGCTGCGCGCGGTCTTGACAACGCCTTTACCCATGCAGGCGCTGCAGGGCTCACACAGCTGGTGCGCCAGCGATTCACGGGTGCGCTTTCGTGTCATCTCCAGCAGACCCAGTGCAGAAAATCCATTGACTGTGGTCTTGATGCGGTCACGCGAGAGCTGCTTCTGGAACTCTGCCAACACGTTATCGCGGTGACTGTCCTTGACCATGTCTATGAAGTCCACAATCACGATGCCGCCAAGGTTGCGCAAACGAAGCTGCCGCGCAATCGCCTGCGAGGCCTCCAGGTTGGTCTTGAAGATGGTGTCGTCAAAATTACGCGCACCCACAAAGCCGCCGGTGTTCACGTCAATGGTGGTCAGGGCTTCGGTCTGGTCAACCACCAGGTAGCCGCCGGACTTCAGGTCGACTCGTCGGCCCAGCGCCTTGGCGATGTCATCGTCAATATTGAACAGGTCGAATATCGGGCGCTCTCCTGCGTAGAGCTGCAGTTTTGGCAGCGTTGCCGGCATGAACGTTTGCGCAAAGACTGTGAGCTTGTCGAACTGCTCGCGTGAATCAATGCGTATGGTCTGCGTGCTCTCCACCACCATGTCACGCAGCACGCGCTGCAGCAGGTTCAGATCCTGATGCAGCACCGAGGCCGGCGGCAGACGGACAGATGCATCCTTGATGCGCGCCCAGGTCTTGCGCAGATAGCTGATGTCTTCTGCCAACTCGGCGTCGCTGGCGTCCTCGCCATTGGTCCTGAGTATGAATCCACCACCGAGCTCACCCGAGAGCACCTGCATGCGCTGACGCAAGTCTTCGCGCTGACGCGGCGGAATTTTTTGCGACACGCCGATGTGGTTGTCCTGCGGCAAAAAAACCAGCAGACGTCCTGCAATGCTGATCTGGGCCGTCAAGCGCGCGCCCTTGGTTCCTATCGGGTCTTTGAGCACCTGAACCATCACTGCCTGACCTTCGAACAGCTGCTTTTCAATCGGCTGAAGGCCTGCGGCGGCCGCAGACGTCAAGGCACCTGCAGCTTGGGCATCGCTTTCCGCGTGACGGCTGTTGATGCTGCTCATCAAGTCCGCAACATGCAAGAAAGCGGCGCGGTCCAGGCCAATGTCTATAAATGCAGACTGCATACCGGGCAGGACCCGGGCAACCTTTCCAAGGTAGACATTGCCGACAAGCCCACGCTCAAGCGTACGCTCGACCTGCAACTCCTGCACGGCGCCCTGCTCCACCACGGCCACGCGGGTTTCCTGCGGCGACCAGTTGATCAGGATGTCTTGTTGCATGTTGCCTTGAAAAAGATGGTTTAGATTTTGAGGCCTGCTGCACGCAGCAAGCAGGCTGTTTCGTGCAGCGGAAGCCCCATGATGCCACTGTAGCTGCCGTTGATGGCGGTCATGTGCATGGCCACCTTGCCCTGTACTGCATAGGCTCCGGCCTTGCCCATGGGTTCGCCGGTCGCAACATAAGCCCGGATCTGGGCAGCAGTCATGGCCTCAAAACTGACCCGGGAAGTGCTCAGGGCCTCGAAACGCCGCCGTCCCGACTGCACAGCCACGGCCGTCAGAACGCGGTGGGTGGCGCCGGACAGCTCGGCCAACATGCGCCGCGCGTCCTTCTCATCTTCAGGCTTGCCGTAAATCGTACGCCCGAGAGCCACCGTGGTGTCGGAGCACAGAATGGGTGCGGGCTTGAGCTTGCGGTCCTTCAGGCGGGCAAGCGCAGCATCGAGCTTGAGGCCAGTCACACGTTTGACGTAAGTCGCGGGCGCTTCATTTTTGAGCACCACTTCCAGCGCCTCGGCATCTTCAGCAGCATCGGGCAAGAGCAATTCATATCGGACACCAAGCTGCTCTAGCAACTGGCGACGACGCGGACTTTGAGACGCCAGGTAAACGAAGTTGGTCATTGCGCAAAGCATAAAAAGGTTGAGGCAAGGCCCGCCACGAACGCGCTGCCTGCGCAGGCCGTCCTCTTCAAGCGGGAGCCGCGGAACCGGCTTTGCCGGACCGCAGGCGCAGCGGACCGCCTTAGGGGCAGCGAGCCACTCGCAGTGAGCAAGCGTGGGGGCTCTTGTTCATTCAAGCAGGAGCCGCGGATCTGGCTCTGCCAGTCCGCAGGCGCAGCGGCCCCCCTTGCGGTCAGCGAGCCACACGCAGTGGGCAAGCGTGGGGGCTCTTGTTCATTCAAGCAGGAGCCGCGGATCTGGCTCTGCCAGTCCGCAGGCGCAGCGGCCCCCTCGGGGGGCAGGGCGCTACACGCAGTGAGCAACCGTGGGGGCATCATTCTCTGTGATACGGATGGTTGATCGTGATGCTCCAGGCCCGGTAGAGCTGCTCGATCAGCAAGACCCTAACCATGGCATGCGGCAGGGTCAGGTCCGACAGGCGCAAACGCTCATGCGCAGCCTTTTTGAATTCGCCTTCCAGGCCGTCAGGGCCGCCGATCACGATGGCCACATCGTCACCCGACAACTGCCAGGCTTTGAGCCTTTCGGCCAAAGCCATGGTCGTGACAGCAGTTCCGCGTTCATCCAGGGCAACGATGCGCGTACCTCTTGGAATGGCGGCCTCTATGCGTGACTTTTCTGCCAGCAGCAAGGTGTCCAACGTTTTGGAGCCGCGCGGCTCGGTCTTGACGGCCTTGAGTTCCACCTTGATCTCAGGCGGAAAACGCTTGGCGTAGTCGTCGTAAGCAGTTTGCGCCCAGTCGGGCACTTTCTGGCCGACGGCGACTATCGTCAGCCTCATCGGCTCCGGGGGGCGATTTTCTTGGCCGCAGGCTTGGCTGCCGGTTTAGCTGCTGACTTGGCCGGCGCTTTCTTGGCGGCCACTTTTTTCGCTACAGGAATCTTCACGATAGGCGATTTCGCCGCCGGCTTGGCCGCTGTCTTTGCCGCCGTTTTTACAGCCGGTTTGGCTACGCTGGTTTTGGCCGGCGCTCTGGCGGCTCTGGCTGGCTTGGCAACAGGCTCTTCAGCCGGCGCGGCTTCATTGCGCTTGGCAGTCCAGTCGCTGGTTTTACCGAGCTTGCCGATGTAACCCGGCTCATGGTCCCTGACAGGCGCCTTGACGACCGGCTTCGCGGCAGCGCGGCTCGGGAACTTTGCGCCCAACCTGGGTTTGGCGACCTTTTTGGCAGGCGCCTTTTCCTCAAGCTTGGGCTCGGGCTTGGAGGCCTTGACCAATGGCGCTGGCGCGCCAAGTTTCAGCTTGACTGGCTTGTCACCCCAGAGCTCTTCGAGATGGTAATACTGGCGAATGGTGGGCTGCATGATGTGCGCAACAGCTGCGCCGCAATCCACAATGATCCACTCACCATTGTCTTCACCCTCGATGCGGGGTTTGGCAAAGCCGGCATCGCGCACCGCGTCACGCACGCTGGCGGCAAGCGCCTTGGTCTGACGGTTGGAGGTTCCCGAGGCGATGATCACGCGCTCGAACAAAGACGTGATGTGCTCGGTATCGAACACCACAATATCCTGCGCCTTGACGTCTTCCAGACCGTCAATGATCGCGCGCTGCAGTTTCTGCACGTCTTTCTTGCCGGTGGTGCTGGTGGGGTTGACAGAAGATGAGGTCATGCAGTGCTTTGTTCGGTGAAGTAAAAATTAACGGGGGACGTAAAGCCTATGGGCTGAAATATAACGCGCAACCGGCCCGGGGACCAAGTCGCCGAGCTCCATAGGCTTGCCCGTGTCTGAGGCCATGAGCTGGCGAATTTGCGTGGCACTCACTTGTATCAGCGGCAGCGGCAGCAGTAAAAAACGGTCGCTGCGCTCTTTGTACGCGTCAAATCGGGGCAAGGCCTCCGTGGATATTGCGCGCTGAGCTACACAAATTATAGCGATATCAAGAATGTCCTGCCAACGGTGCCAGTTCTGGAAGGCTGCAAACTGGTCCGCCCCCATGATGAGGAAGAGCTGCGCCTGGGGATTTTCCGCCTGCAAGGCCTGCAGTGTGTCTATCGAGTAACTCGGCCCCGCGCGCTGCAACTCCCGCTCATCGACAACCATATGCGGCTGCGTACCGAACGCCAGTCTGGCCATGGCCAGCCGGTCGGTCGCAGGGCTCAGCGTTCCGGCCTTGTGCCAGGCCTGACCGGTGGGAACGATGCGCAGCTCGTCAAGCGCCAGGGTATCAAGCGCGACCTGCGCCAGCGCAAGGTGCGCCTTGTGCGGCGGATCAAACGCGCCGCCCAGAACACCTATGCGCTTTTTCGCCACTGCGCCCGCCGTTATTTCCGCTGGTGCCGAGGCTGCGTTCAAAGCCAGTCCCGCCTGACCAGAAACGCTTTGTACAAGCGCTCTTCCGGCGAGCCTGCTTCGACCGGCCTTTGATAAGACCAGCTGGCCAGCGGCGGCATGGACATCAGGATGGATTCGGTGCGGCCACCAGACTGCAGGCCAAAGTGCGTACCGCGGTCCCAAACCAGGTTGAACTCCACGTAGCGGCCGCGCCGATACAGCTGAAACTCGCGCTCACGTTCGCCATAAGGCGTGTCCTGGCGCTTTTGCACAATTGGCAGGTAGGCCTGGAGAAACGAATCCCCAACACTTTGCAGCATGGCAAAGCTTTGATCGGGCCCGAGCTCCTGGAAATCGTCAAAGAACACGCCGCCTATGCCGCGCTGCTCCTGACGGTGCTTAAGGAAAAAATACTCGTCGCACCATTGCTTGAAGCGCGGGTATTTGTCGCCGCCAAATGCCTGCAGCGCATCACTGCAGGTCTGGTGAAAATGCACTGCATCTTCTTCAAAGCCGTAGTAAGGCGTCAAGTCCATGCCGCCGCCAAACCAGCAGACCGGAACGCCGCCATCGGTGGGCGTGGCCGCCAGCATGCGCACATTCATGTGAACTGTGGGCACGTAGGGGTTGCGCGGGTGAAACACCAGCGAGACACCCATGGCTTCGAAAGGTGCGCCGGCGAGTTCAGGCCGATGCTGGGTCGCTGAGGGCGGCAGTTTGGGGCCGCGCACATGCGAAAAACCGCACCCCGCGCGTTCAAACAGTCGGCCCTGCTCAAGGATCTGCGTCACGCCGCTGCCCTGAAGCTGCTCGCCAGGGGCTTTTTCCCACGCATCGGACAAAAAGGAATGCCCGTCAAGCTCGGCAACTGCACTGGTGATGCGGTTTTGCAAGCCCAGCAAAAATGCCTTGACGCTGGCAATATCCATCGCCGCCGTCACGACTTGATAGCCCGGTAACCAATATCCTTGCGGTACTGCGCGCCATCAAAGGCGATGCCCTGGGCGACTTCGTAAGCACGCTGCTGCGCTGCCTTCACAGTGCTGCCAAGCGCAGTGACGCACAGGACGCGACCGCCTGAGGTCACGGTTTCGCCGTTCTGCCGGGCGGTTCCGGCATGGAACACCATGGCGTCTTCACTGGCAGCTGGCAAGCCATGAACCACATCACCCTTGCGCGGGTGCAGCGGATAACCGTGCGCGGCCATCACCACGCCCAGCGCTGGCCGGCGGTCCCACTCGAGCTCGACCTGGTCAAGCGCACCGGAAGTCGCCGCCATCATGACGTCGAACAGGTCGGTTTTCAGCCGCATCATGATGGGCTGGGTCTCGGGGTCGCCCATGCGGCAGTTGAATTCCAGCGTCTTGGGCTTGCCCTGCGCGTCAATCATCAGACCGGCGTAGAGAAATCCAGTAAACGGAATGCCGTCTTTTTCCATGCCCTTGATGGTCGGCAAGATGATCTCGCGCATGGCCCTGGCGTGAACTTCCGGCGTCACCACTGGGGCTGGCGAGTAGGCGCCCATGCCGCCGGTGTTGGGTCCCTGGTCCGCATCAAGCAGGCGCTTGTGGTCCTGACTGGTAGCCATGGCCGTGACGTTCTTGCCATCACACATGACGATGAAGCTGGCTTCTTCGCCCTGCAAAAACTCCTCGATCACAACCCGCGCGCCGCCTTCGTTGTGCGTGACGCCCAGCACGTTCTGATCCGGGCCGGCGGCCAGCATGAACTCGATGGCTTCGTGCGCCTCATGCAGCGTCATCGCCACCACCACGCCCTTGCCGGCGGCCAGACCATCGGCCTTGACGACGATAGGCGCGCCCTTTTCATCGACGTAGGCATGCGCCGCCACCACATCGGTAAAGGTTTCGTAGGCCGCCGTAGGAATGCCGTGGCGCTTCATGAAAGCCTTGGAAAAAGCCTTGGAGCTCTCCAGCTGGGCCGCAGCCTTGGTCGGACCAAACACCCGCAGCCCGTGCGCGCGGAATTCATCGACGATGCCGGCGGCCAGTGGTTGCTCCGGCCCGACCACTGTCAGTGCTATCTTTTCAGTAGCTACCCACACCCGCAACGCGTGTATGTCAGTGATATTTATATTCTCGAGTCGGGCGTCCAGCGCCGTTCCGCCGTTGCCCGGAGCGACGTAAACCGCCTGCACCTTGGGCGACTGCGCCAGCTTCCATGCCAGCGCATGCTCACGGCCGCCGCCGCCTACCACCAAAACTTTCATGCTCGTACTTTCATTGTTCTTGCTATTGATTGGCCGTTATTCGGACAGCGCGGCATTGTGAAACACTTCCTGCGTGTCATCGAGGTCTTCCAGCACATCCAGCAATTTCTGCATTTTGTGCGCCTCGTCGCCCGACATCTCGATCACGTTGTCGGCCCGCATGGTGACTTCGGCGAGCTCGGCCTTCAGGCCAGCGGCCTCCAGCGCGTGCTTGACGGCTTCCAGCGCGGTGTAGGGCGTGAGCACCTCGATGGCGCCGTCGTCGTGCGTGATTACATCATTCGCACCGGCCTCAAGCGCGACTTCCATCACCTTGTCTTCACTGGTGCCAGGCGCAAAAATCAACTGGCCGCAGTGTTTGAACTGAAACGCCACCGAACCTTCGGTACCCATATTGCCGCCATGCTTGGAAAACGCATGGCGTACCTCGGCCACAGTGCGAACCTTGTTGTCCGTCATGCAGTCGACGATGATGGCTGCGCCGCCAATGCCGTAACCCTCGTAGCGCACCTCTTCATAGTGAACGCCTTCCAGACTGCCGGTTGCCTTGGCAATGCCGTACTTGACGTTTTCGGACGGCATGTTGGCCGCCTTGGCTTTTTCCACCGCCAGCCGCAGGCGCGGATTGGTGCCCAGATCACCGCCGCCCATGCGGGCCGCCACCATGATCTCGCGCATCACGCGGGTCCAGACGCGTTGACGTTTTTCGTCCTGGCGACCCTTGCGGTGCTGAATATTTGCCCATTTACTATGACCAGCCACGGAAATCCTTGGTAATTGATTTAATCTACTTCGAGTATTTTACTTTTTCACCTCCGGCCAGCGCCAGCCCGCGCAAAGGCCGCCGGCGGTCAGAACCATCAAGACAAAAAGCCGGCCAGGCAAGCAGCCTGAGGCCCCACCAGGAAAGCGCAAGCACATGAACAACGTCCACCTCATCAACCATCCCCTGGTGCAGCACAAGCTGACCCTGATGCGCCGCAAGGACGCCTCGACCAGTACCTTTCGCACCCTGCTCAATGAACTGAGCAGCCTGATGGCCTACGAGGTCACGCGCGACATGCCACTGCAGGACGTCGAGGTTCAGACGCCGCTGGAAACCATGACCGGCAAAATGATAGACGGCAAGAAGCTGGTTTTTGTCTCCATACTGCGCGCCGGCAACGGCATTCTGGAGGGCATGCTCAGCGTCGTTCCCGGTGCCCGCGTGGGCCACGTCGGCCTCTATCGCGACCCGGCCACGCTGCAGCCGGTCGAGTATTACTTCAAGATGCCGCAGGAGATGGAAGAGCGCGACATCGTGATTGTTGACCCCATGCTGGCAACCGGCAACTCCGCCATCGCAGCCGTGGACCGGCTGAAAAAACTCAAACCCAAGTCCATCAAGTTCGTCTGTCTGCTGACCTGCCCCGAAGGCATAGCCGCGCTGCAAAAAGCCCATCCCGATGTGGCCATCTACACCGCAGCGATTGACCGCGAACTCAACAGCCATGGCTACATCCTGCCCGGCCTGGGTGATGCTGGCGACCGAATTTTTGGGACAAAATAAGGCTGCAGCGCCCTATTGACGGGCGCTACCAGCTCTTATATCAATAGCAGACGTCGGCCAGTCGACCCGATACGGCTGATGCAGCTCAAAACTGGACTTGCACACCGGCATTGACACTGCCCAGAATCGCACCATTACGGGCCTCCGCAGAAGCCCGCACGTAAGCAAAAGAATGGCTTGCAAACCGCTTGGTAGCCGAGAGCCCCAGCTGCACAAAGGCGGCGCCTGTGTTGGGCGTTTCCATGGCCGTCGATACGCCGGCCAGCGAGGCATCCAAGGTCGGGCTGCGCAGCTTCGCGGTGTCAGCGCCCAGCGCAGCATTGAAGCGATAGGTCTGGGCCGCCTTCATCGGGTCGGCACTGAGAGAGCCGAACGTGAAACCAAGCAATGCGCGCAGGCCTTGTGCATCAAAGCTGCTGACTTTCAGCGCAGCGGCCGAGGCCCCTTCATCGAGCGAAGCACGGTGAAGCTGCTGCCAGGAAATTCGGGCATAGAGTGAAACCCGCATGTCTTCCAACTCCACGGGCTGGCTCAGGCCGGCGCTGACCAAGGCATCCCTGCCGCGCGCCTTGGCACCCAGGCCAGCGGTGTAGCCCGTCACATCGTCGCGCGCATGGTCTGCAGAGTGCTCGCCATAACTGGCCATGGCGTCCACCATCCACGATGCGCCCAGAGGCAGCCCGGCATACACAAAAACTTCGCCTTGTTGAACCCGGCCGGTTGCCTGCTCGGCGGTGACATGGGTGTTCGACAGCGCCAGACCGGCGCCAGCCTTGGCGCCCTGCGCTGTGTAAGCGTCCATGCCAAGGACAAGCTGGTAGAGATTGCTGGCAAAACCGCTGGCATGCGCGTCGCCAGAGCGCTGTCCGCGCTGGTAAGTGACCTCACCCCATGCGCCATCCGGCGGCATGCCGCCAGCGTCGCCCAGGTGTGCGATGGCAGCCTGCTGCGTGTGCAACGTGGCCTGCGGCACCACGGCGAGGCTCGCGCCATAGACTTCGCCCGCCAAAGCGCGCGTGAATGATGGCAGGCTCGATACGTTACGCGCCGATGCCGCATACAGCAGTTGGTCCTGCTGCGCGCTGGCCGTGCCGGCCTGGTTGGCCAGCACAATCTTGTCAAGCGCGCTGGCCACAGCGCGGCCGTTGCCATTGAGCCCGGCCAGGCTGGCGCCATAGGAGCTGGGGATCACCGCCAGATCCAGACTTTGGCTGCCGGCAAGGTTGTAAAACTGGATGAACTGCGTGCCCGCCGACAGCTCCGCTGGCTGCGACAGCGTCGCAAAACGGCCAGCGATCCCGCCATCCGCGGTCACGATACGAAACTTGTCACCCAGGACCGGGGTGTAAGGTGTGCTGCCAAAGCCGGATTCAGATGCGGTAAACAGTCCCGACAAGCGCGGTGTCAGCGTCGCGTTGGGCTGAATCACAAACTGGCCACCCGTGATGTTCAGGAACGAGTAGTAGCCGGTCGCGCCTGCAGGGCTTGCGGCACTGGCTTGCACTGTCCCCGCGATGTCCTGCTGGTAAGTGCTGCCGCTGTTCATGGTGACGGTCGAGTTCACGGCAAGATAGCCTGGCGAGTTGCCGGGCTTGAGCGTGCCGGCCACGGTCAGCGCGCCATTGATGGTACCCGTGCCCATCAAGGTGCCGCCAGAGGCGACAAAAACAGAACCCGTTCCGAGCGCGGAATCGCCGCCTACCGACAGCGTTCCCGAGTTGACCGTGGTGCCGCCCGAATAACTGTTGCTGCCGGTCAGCGCCACCAGACCCATGCCATCGACCGTCAGGCCGCCGACACCGGAAATAACACCTGAAAGCTGCGACGGGCCACCGGCAGCAGCACTGATGCGGCCCCCCGCGGCATTGAGCGTAAACGCCCCACTTGAACTGTCTCCGGACCGCAGCGCCAGCGTACCGCCGTCAAACACACGGTTGGCCGACACGCCCAGGTCGGTCAGCGCGTAGGAGGTGCCGAGCGCCATGTTGGTGCTGGCCGCAGAAAAAACCAGATTCCAGACGCTGCTGCTGCCAGACGCCAGGTTCAAGGTCCAGTTCAGCCCACCGTAAGTACCCGATGTCAAACCCGTCAGGTTGCTGGAGGTAAAGCCATTGAGCACGCCCGTGTACGACCCGATGGCCACGCTTGATGTACCGTAAATGCCAAACGTCATGCTTCCCGTCACACCCGCGCTGCTCAGTTTGCCGTAGGTGCCGGGGCTGTTGATGATGATGTTGTAGTTGGTGGGCAAGTCACCGGTGTAGGTAACCGCACCGTTGACATTGCCCGCGCCTTGCCGGTTGTTGAAGGTCTGGAGCAGACCGCCGGAGTTGTTGGTAATGCCCGCAAACGGGCCAATGATGGAACCGGTGTTGGTCAGCGTACCAAGCACGGCGGTGCTGCCATTGAGGACCAGACCGCGCCTGACGTTAGACGAAATCATTCCGGCGTTTAGCAGACTGGTCAGCGTGCCGTTGACGATCACGCCGATTTGCTGACCGGTGGCGATCGTGCCGTTGTTGACCAGGCTGGACGCCGTCGCCGACGATAGCACCGAGATCCCGTCGCCATTTCGTCCGCTGCCCGCATCGTTGTAAACCGTCACGCCTGAATTGACCGTCACATTGGCACCGGTGTCCATTGACAGGGGCTTGCTGCCGCTGCCATTGCAGTTTGCACTGACCGTCAGCGTCGACGTCACCGTCACGCCGCCATTGCACAGCGCCCACGCGCCGCCCCAAGGAACAACGGAACACGGCAGGGCCAAAAGCAGCAAACAACGCTTTTTAAATACTTTATCGGGGTCAACAACCATAAAACTTCAAAACTTGAGGGGGGAGATGCGGCAAAGACGCAGGTCGCCAAGGCGACAGCTGGTGAAACCCATCGTAATCGACGGCTTGTGCAAACCCGCACAAAGCGAGAACTCAAGTGTTGCGAAGTGTGCCGTTGTGGTGCTGTAGCGACGTCCCACAGTCCGCTAAGCTCGGCGTCTTCATCACCACGCGACAAATCCAACCCATGACAAGCTACTGGCTCATGAAATCCGAACCAGAAGAGTGCTCTATAAACGACGCACTCGCGGCAACAAATGCCACCGTCCCCTGGGTCGGTGTGCGCAACTACCAGGCCCGCAACTTCATGCGTGATGGCATGAAGCTTGGCGATGGCGTTTTGTTTTACCACTCAAGTTGTGCCGAACCGGGCATCGTCGGCCTGGCGCGGGTGGCGTCCGCGCCCTACCCTGACCCGACCCAGTTTGACCCGAAGTCGCCCTACTTTGACGCAAAATCAAAACCCGAGGTGCCGCGCTGGCTGCTCGTTGATGTGCAGGCGTTGCGCAAGACACGCAAGCTCACGCTGCACGAGTTGCGGGCCAATGAAGCCCTGGCTGATCTGGTGGTGCTGCGCAAGGGCAGCAGGCTGTCCATCACCCCGGTTGAGCCGCAGCACTGGCGGGTGATCAGCCAGCTGCTGGGCGCACCTCAACAGTAGACAGTAGATAGCGCACGGCGTTTGAAGCGGGCAGGATAGAGCAGCCCGCATGCAGCCCTAGGTCTGCTTGGACTCAAGCAACTTCACCAAAGCCCACAACACCCGGTTGGCCGGCGTCGCCACGCCCAGCGCCTCGCCGCGCCGCACGACCAGGCCATTGAGGTAATCAATCTCGCTGCGTTTGCCGCGTGCCAGGTCTTGCGCCGTCGATGAATACTGGCCAGGCATGGTCTCGGCGATCTTGCGCACCGCCGCATCCACGTCGCCAGGCACCTGTACGCCGTCGGCCGTGGCCACTGCCAGGCATTCGGCGACCACGTCGCGCATGAGCTCCTCCACGCCCGCGCCTTTCACCGTCTTGCCATAGGGCAGCTGGGTGATCGCCGACACCGCGTTGTAGGCGCAATTGAGGATGAGCTTGGCCCATAGTTCGCCGCGCACGTTGCCTGAAATCTGAACCGGCACGCCGGCGGCAATCAAGGCCTGCGCAACCGCATCACCCGCGCTGCAAGGCTCTATCACCAGCTCGCCCCGGCCGTGGTGTTTGACATGCCCGGGTCCGGCCATTTCTGTCGCCACATAAACCACGGCCTGCGCGACTTGCTGCCCTGGCAGCACGTCGCGCAGGCGCTCGGCGTTGTCCACGCCGTTTTGCAGGCACAGCACCAATGAGTCGTCGGATAAATACGGCCGCATCAAGACGCCTGCAGCTTCGGTGTCGGTGGACTTGACACAAAACAGCACCAGCTGGGCGCCCTGCACCGCTTCTGCTTCGCTGCTGGCGGCCAGTGCAATATGCTCGTCGATGGTTTGGGTTTGCAGTCGCAGGCCGCTGCGCGCGATGGCCTGCACATGCTGGGGCCGCGCAATCAGCACGACCTCGTGGCCTGCTCTGGCCAGCATGCCACCGTAATAGCAGCCGACCGCGCCGGCCCCCATCACGGCGACTTTCAGACGCGCACTAGCTTGTTCGGCAGTTGGGGGCTTGTTCATGGGCTGGCTCGCAGGTGTTTGCAGGATGTTGCAGTTGTTGGGCATGATAGCTTTGAGGCCTGGGATTGATCTACATCAGGCTTGCTGCTGCAAGCCTCAACAAGGTCAAGAATTGTTCGTAAAATAAGGCTCCAGACCACAAACGGCGAGCGCAAACAGCTATTTATTTAATAGCAAATTCATCAGGCTGCTCAACCTGATCACCCCAACGCCAGGCAACCATGTCTTTTCTCACCGCCGCCCTGTACAAATTCGTCGAGCTTCCCGACTACGCCGCCCTTCAAGCGCCGCTGCTGGCCTGCTGTGAGGCCAATGGCGTCAAAGGGACGCTGCTGCTGGCTGAAGAAGGCATCAACGGCACGATTGCCGGGCCTGAAGCCGGCGTGCGCGCCGTGCTGGCCTATCTGCGCCAGGACCCGCGCCTGGCGCAGCTTGAGCACAAGGAAGCCTGGGCTGACAAAAGCACGTTTTACCGCATGAAGGTACGGCTCAAGCGAGAGATTGTCACGCTGGGCGTGCCCGACGTGCACCCGGCGCTGATGGCCGGCCAATACGTCAAACCGGCCGACTGGAACGCCTTGCTGAGCGAGCCGGGCGTGGTGCTGGTCGACACGCGCAATGACTATGAAGTCTACATCGGAACCTTTGAAGGCGCGATCAACCCCGCCACCAGTAGCTTTTCAGAACTGCCGGCCTGGGTCGAGCGCGAAATGCGTGAAGGCGGCCAGCTGGCCGACAAAGATGGCAAAAAACCCAAATTGGCCATGTTCTGCACTGGCGGCATTCGCTGTGAAAAATCCACCGCCTTCATGCGCGCCAAGGGCTTTGACGAGGTGTACCACCTTGAAGGCGGCATCCTTAAGTATCTGGAAACCATGCCCGAGGCGCAAAGCCGCTGGCAAGGCGAATGTTTCGTGTTCGACGAGCGCGTCTCGGTCGGGCACGGGCTCAAGCCAGGCGCGCACACCCTGTGCCGCTCATGCCGCGACCCCTTGACTGACCAGGACAGGGCATCGCCGCTGTACGAGCTGGGGGTGAGCTGCCCACATTGCCACGACCGCACGAGCGAAGCGCAAAAGGCCGGTTACCGCGAGCGCCAGCGCCAGGTCGAACTTGCCCAAGCGCGTCACGCCGCCCACATAGGCGTGCGCCAGGACAGCCAGTCTGGGCATTGAGCTGCGGGTGATACCGGTTCTGTATTCCTTTCGCCGCTGCCCCTACGCCATGCGCGCGCGGCTGGCGCTGGCCTGCAGCGGCCAGAGTTACGAATTGCGGGAAATCGTGCTGCGCGACAAGCCTGCCGAGCTGCTCGCGGCGTCGCCCAAAGCCACGGTACCTGTTCTGGTGCTGGCCGATGGCCGCGTGATCGATGAAAGCCTGGAGATCATGCGGTGGGCGCTGCAGCAAAGCGACCTGGCCCAGTGGCTGGGCACAGGACAGATGCCTGACGACATGCGCGCACTGGTTGCGCTGAACGACAGCGCCTTCAAGCGCGCGCTTGACCGCTACAAATACCCCGGGCGCTACCCTCAGGAATCGGGCGCCGACGCCGCGGGCTTCGCCATGGCACAGCGCGATTTGGGCGCAAGCTGGCTGGCGCAACTTGAACCCCGACTCGCACAGGGTTGGCTGTTCGGCAAGGCCGCCAGCCTGGCCGACATGGCCATCTTGCCGTTTGTAAGGCAATTTGCGCACACCGACGCAGCGTGGTTTGCCGCGCAGCCTTGGCCGCGCCTGCAGGCCTGGCTTGCAGCGTTTGAGGCCAGCGCGCTGTACACAGGGGTGATGGGCAAACATCCGGTCTGGCGGAGCTAGCTAGGCAGCTGGCCTATCGGTCATGCATGGGCGAAGGAATCTGGCCCTTTACTGCAATTCAGGACACTTCAGGCGCAATCAACTCAGCATATTCATAAAGCGCGCCAAGAATGGCTTCGCCCCGCTCGTCGGCGGTTTCAGCCAGCGTGTCAATCTCGGCAAACAGCGCATCGACATTGCGCGCACCGCCCTCGCCTTCTAGCAGGCGCGCAGCCCTGTGCGCCTCCCAGCGCTCAAGCTCGTCCGGCGACAGCGTCTCGATAAAGTTGCGGGCCCGGTACCTGAACACCAGCTCGCCCAGGCGATCATCATCAAAGCCGATGCGGCTGTGCGCCAGCTCGGCCGGCGACATGGCGCGCAACTGGTTTAGCCGCTTGCGGTCTGCGTTGCCGATAAATCCGCCATAAAGGTCTTCGTCCACGTCTGGCGTAGCCTCGCGCGGGCGCTGGAAGACTTCGGGCCAGATCGCGCTCATGTCGGGCAAGGCGCGCGCTTTCTCGGCGTTGGCCAGCGCGGTCTCAAAGTCCACGCCCCATTTCGCGGCCATCTCGGCGCTCAGGGTCTGCAGCTTGCGCACGACCATGGGCGATTTGTTCAGATGCACAGACTTGAGCGGCAGGCGTTGCACGCCCTCGGGCAGATCGGCCGTCTTGCTGAACAGGCGTTGGCGCAAGGTGGCCACGTCCAGCAGCGGCAGCTCGCTCGGATCCTGCGCCAGGTCCCAGGCCAGCAGCTCGTTCTTGTTGCTCGGATGCGTGGCCAGCGGCCACATCAGGGCCAGGCAGCCGCGCTCCGGCGGGAACATGCCGGACACATGCAAAAACGGCTGGGCGGTCTGCGGACTGGTCGGCAGACCGAGTTCAGCGGCCACGCGGTCTTTTTTGTGCAGGCCAAGGCAGAAGTCAAAAAGCTTGGGCTGGGCCTGCTTGATCAGCCTGGCGAGTGCAATCGTGGCGCGCACGTCGGACAGCGCATCGTGCGCGGCCTCATGCAGCAGGCCGTTGGCGCGCGCCAAGTCTTCAAGCTTGAAGCTGGGTCGGCTGGCGCCCGGATCGTTCGGCTTGCGGTCATCGGACTTGGTCGGCCAGACAATGCCGTCAGGCCGCAAGGCGTAAGCCATGCGCACGACGTCGAGCAAGTCCCAGCGGCCGCAGTCGTTTTGCCATTCGCGGCCATAGGGGTCTATCAGGTTGCGCCAGAACATGAAGCGCGTGACCTCGTCGTCAAAGCGGATGGTGTTGTAGCCCACGCCTATGGTGCCGGGCTGGCCCAGCAGTGCCTCGATTTGTGCGGCGAACTCATGCTCGGGCAGGCCGCGCTCCAGACACTGCTGGGGCGTGATGCCGGTGATCAGGCAGGACTGCGGGTCGGGCAGGTAATCGCTGGCTGGCTGGCAGTAAATCATCACCGGCTCGCCCACCTCGTTGAGCTCGGCATCGGTACGAATCCCGGCGAACTGGCAGGGCCGGTCACGCCTGGTGTTCAGGCCAAATGTTTCGTAGTCGTGCCATAAAAAGGTGTGTAGAGCCATTTTTGTTCAATGATTTATGGAGAAATAGGCCTCCAGCCCAACAGGGACGGGCGCGGGCAGCTGCAATATTTATAGCGGCATTAAAAAAGGCCGTCAGCGTGATGCTAACGGCCTTTTTTCTGCGTGACGGGAAAACGGACTAGTTGGTTTCCGCAGGCTCTGCCTCGGGCTTGGCCTTGCCTTCTTTTTTCGGCAAGGGCTGGATGTCCAGCACGACTTCGCCGGTCTCTACACCTTTTTCGTCCGTCGTGACCTTCATGTCCACGGTCAGGCGGCCACCGTCGATCAGGCGACCAAACAGCAACTCGTCAGCCAGCGCACGGCGTATCGTGTCCTGGATCAGGCGCTGCATAGGCCGGGCGCCCATCAGCGGGTCAAAGCCCTTCTTGCCCAGGTACTTGCGCAGTGTGTCGGTGAAGGTGACGTCCACTTTTTTCTCGGCCAGCTGCGTTTCAAGCTGTAGCAAGAATTTGTCGACGACCCGCAAAATGACCGTTTCGTCCAGCGCCTTGAAGCTCACCACCGCATCGAGGCGGTTGCGGAACTCGGGCGTGAACAGGCGTTTGATGTCCGCCATCTCGTCGCCCGCTTCACGCGGATTGGTAAAGCCAATCGCCGCCTTGTTCATGGTCTCGGCGCCGGCATTGGTCGTCATGACGATGATGACATTGCGGAAATCTGCCTTGCGCCCGTTGTTGTCCGTCAAGGTGCCGTGGTCCATGACCTGCAGCAGCACATTGAAGATGTCGGGGTGGGCCTTTTCGATCTCGTCGAGCAGCAGCACGCAATGCGGCTTCTTGGTCACCGCCTCGGTCAGCAGGCCGCCCTGGTCAAACCCGACATAGCCGGGAGGCGCACCAATCAGGCGGCTCACGGCATGGCGCTCCATGTACTCCGACATGTCAAAGCGGATCAGCTCAATGCCCATGATGTAGGCCAGCTGCTTGGCCGCTTCGGTCTTGCCGACGCCCGTGGGGCCGGAGAACAGGAAGGAGCCAATCGGCTTGTCATCCCGGCCCAGACCGGAGCGCGCCATCTTGACCGCAGACGCGAGCACGTCAAGCGCCTTGTCCTGGCCAAAAACCACGCTTTTGAGGTCACGTTCCAGGGTTTTGAGCTTGCCGCGGTCGTCGTTGGAGACGTTGGCGGGCGGGATACGCGCGATTTTCGCGACGATCTCTTCGACTTCGGTCTTGGTGATGGTTTTCTTGCGCTTGGACGCCGGCAAGATGCGCTGGGCAGCGCCAGCCTCATCAATCACGTCAATCGCCTTGTCGGGCAAATGACGGTCGTTGATGTACTTGGCGCTCAACTCAGCGGCGGCCTGCAGCGCTGCCACGGCGTATTTCACGCCATGGTGCTCTTCAAAGCGCGACTTGAGCCCTTTGAGAATCTCGACAGTTTCCTGCACCGTCGGCTCAACCACATCAACCTTCTGGAAGCGCCGTGACAAGGCTGCATCTTTTTCGAAAATGCCGCGGTATTCAGTGAAGGTCGTCGCGCCAATGCACTTGAGCTGGCCAGAGCTGAGCGCCGGCTTGAGCAGGTTGGACGCATCCAGCGTGCCGCCAGAGGCAGCGCCGGCACCAATCAGGGTGTGAATTTCGTCAATGAACAGCACGCCATTGGGCTTGTCCTTGAGTGCTTTCAACACGCCCTTGAGGCGCTGCTCGAAGTCGCCGCGGTATTTGGTGCCTGCCAGCAGTGCGCCCATGTCCAGCGAATAAACCTGGGCTTCGGCGAGGATTTCAGGCACGTCCTTTTGCGTGATGCGCCAGGCCAAGCCCTCGGCAATCGCGGTTTTACCCACACCGGCCTCACCGACCAGCAGCGGGTTGTTCTTGCGGCGGCGGCAAAGAATCTGGATCACGCGCTCGACCTCGTAGTGGCGGCCGATCAGCGGGTCAATCTTGCCGTCCTTGGCGAGCTGGTTCAGGTTGACGGTGTATTGCTCAAGCGGCGAGGCTTTTTCATTCTTCTCACCACCGCTGGCCTCTTCATTCTCGGCGGCACTCTCACCGGCCTTGGCGGGCTCGGGCGGATCGCTCTTTTTGATGCCATGCGCAATGAAATTGACCACGTCCAGGCGCGTCACACCCTGCTGGTGCAGGTAATACACGGCATGCGAGTCTTTCTCACCAAATATGGCCACCAGCACGTTGGCGCCAGTGACTTCCTTCTTGCCATTTCCGGTTGACTGCACGTGCATGATGGCGCGCTGAATCACGCGCTGAAAACCCAGCGTAGGCTGGGTATCGACATCGTCGGCACCGGCAACCTGCGGCGTGTTGTCCTTGATGAAGTTGCTCAGCGCCTTGCGCAAATCATCGACATTGGCAGAGCAGGCGCGCAACACTTCTGCGGCACTGGGGTTGTCCAGCAAGGCGAGCAACAGGTGTTCCACGGTGATGAACTCGTGGCGCTGCTGGCGCGCTTCGACAAAGGCCATGTGCAAGCTGACTTCTAGTTCCTGGGCAATCATTGATTTTCCTTTCGGCTTGCTACGTTGATATCTGACGGGCTAACAATTGGTTCATAAAAAAGCATGGTTCAAATATGGGCCGCGTTTTTCACAATTCAATGGGTTCGCTGACACACTGCAGCGGATGCCCGTTTTTGCGCGCCGCTTCCGTGACCTGATCGACTTTGGTGGCCGCAACATCTTTTGAAAAAACACCGCAAATGCCTTTGCCATCCAGATGAATCTTCAGCATGATCTGAGTCGCGGTTTCCCTGTCCTTGTTGAAAAACTCCTGAATAACCACCACCACGAACTCCATGGGGGTGTAGTCATCATTGAGCAGCACCACCTGGTACATCTGTGGCGGCTTGGTTTTCTCGGGCCGGCGTTCAAGCACGACGGCTTCGCCGCCACGGCCATCTTCAGGCTTCAAAACAGGGGCCTGAGGTGCTGGGGGAGTCTTCGGGGATTTGGTAGCCATGGAATTCATTCTAGCCATCGACGCGGGCCTGTGCGCCCGCAAGGGGAATGCGTAAGAGTTGGTGGCAATAACGCGACGTTCAAGTTGCTGAATTGGACTCACCACGGCCAGGTTGACAATTCGGACCTGAGATTTATTCTGAACAGCAAGTCGGGACTATCAAGCGTTTCCCTGCCGTATCAAAGGAAGCTTGGGTAAGCCAGATCGTTGGGCCAGCTTACTCAGCAACAGCCATACAAACGTCAAGCCGTCCTACGGGTAAATACCCTTATTTTTTCTAAGGTATGCAGCGGCCAAGAAAAAAGATCGGCGGCATGTCAACCGACAAGCAGCCGACCTCGTTGAAATAGCGACTCCGAGATTTTCGGGGTGCAATTCCCACAACGCAATTCCAGGAAACTCCAAATGAACAAAATCCTTGCTACCTTGATCGCCGGTTTCTTTGCTGCTGGTGCATTTGCGCAGGCTCCTGCTGCGCCTGTCGCTCCTGCTGCACCTGCCGCAGTGGTTGCCCCTGCACCTGCTGCTACAGCCAAGAAAGCTGAAGCCAAGCCAACCCTGACCAAAGAAGAAAAAGCCGCTGCAAAAGCTGCTAAAAAAGAAAAAGCCGCTGCAGCCAAAAAAGCAAAAGCTGAAGCCGCTGCAGCCAAAAAAGCCGAAGCCAAGAAGTAATTCCTGAGCTCTCAGCCCAAAAGCCCGCCTAGTGCGGGCTTTTTTTGTGGGCTAAATGGCATTATTTTGTCGTTTATGCTTTGCCATCACACAACCACGCACCTCCCAATCAAGAACCATGGCTTTGAGCGTCAACCCATCCGATCTTCTGCGACAGCTGTTGCTGTCATCCGTCATGAGCACGCTGGCATTTATTTTGCCTGCGCAGGCTCAGGACGCTGCGCAAATGAACCTGCAACGCGCCCTACTCTCGGCTGGCATGCATCAAATTGACACGCAGCTCGCGTTGACGCAGGAACAACGCCAGATCGGGCTGATGTTCCGCAAAGAAATGCCGCAACACGAGGGCATGTTATTTGTATTCGAACAGGCCGCGGTGCAATGCTTCTGGATGAAAAACACCGTGCTGCCGCTGACAGCCGCATTTGTTGCAGA
This sequence comes from Comamonadaceae bacterium, assembly GCA_947443645.1. Taxonomy (GTDB): domain Bacteria; phylum Pseudomonadota; class Gammaproteobacteria; order Burkholderiales; family Burkholderiaceae_C; genus Polaromonas. Next base: position 90,415 of record CANEXF010000010.1, read on the forward strand.
CGACGGCAGCATCGTCAATCTGGCCGACATGAAACCGCAGACGACCGATTCACACTGCTCGGCCAAGCCGGTGCGCTATGTGCTGGAAATGAATCAAGGCTGGTTCGCTAAAAAAGGCATCAAGGCCGGTAGCAAGCTTCAGGGCATGCCATTTCAAGCTCAGCGCTAGCCCTCTAGGCAAGTTGCAATTTGCATAAAAAAAGCCGACTTAACAGTCGGCTTTTTTGTGCGCATGGGCGCGCCGTGTTTAATCAGGCGAAATTGGCTTCAGCAAAGCTCCAGTTGACCAGGTTCGACAAAAAGGTTTCGACGAACTTTGGACGCTGGTTGCGGTAGTCAATGTAGTAAGCGTGCTCCCACACGTCCACGGTCATCAGCGCCTTGTCGGCAGTGGTCAATGGCGTGCCTGCTGGGCCGGTGTTGACGATGTCAACCGAGCCGTCGGCCTTCTTGACAAGCCAGGTCCAACCAGAGCCAAAATTGCCGACCGCAGATTTGACAAAGGCTTCCTTGAAAGCTGCGTAAGAGCCAAATTTGGCATTGATGGCTGCAGCCAAGGGGCCGCTAGGCTCACCGCCGCCAGCAGGCTTCATGCAACTCCAGAAAAACGTATGGTTCCAGACCTGAGCCGCGTTGTTGTAAACACCACCACTGGATTTCTTGACGATTTCTTCCAGGGTCATAGCCTCAAACTCAGTGCCTTTTTGCAGGTTGTTGAGGTTGACGACATAAGCATTGTGGTGCTTGCCATGGTGATACTCAAAGGTTTCCTGGCTGTAATACGGCACGAGCGCATCAATGGCGTAGGGAAGTGGCGGCAATTGGTGTTCCATGATTTTTCCTTGGTGGGTACGTTGTAATTGGAGAACTGTCGAATGTTATTGTAAAAACTAAATAAGTCGCGGTGCGCAGACGGTCAAATCGACCTCGCCATCGACGAGGGTAGCTCGAACAGGCTGCCCGGTACGGGTCTGCTTGACGCTGGTGATGGCCCGTCCTTGGTCGTCAGTCAACCAGGCGTAACCCCGCTGCAAGACCAGACGGGGATTGAGAAGCTCCAGCCGCAACTGGGCATGGCCTAAACGTAATGTCTGTTTTTGAACTGCCCCGGCGATCGCTTTGGGAAACCGGGACTCCACCGCCTGCAATTGGCTTGTCATGCGCTGCAAAGCGGTCAGTCTCGCGTGCTGCAGCTGCTGCGCGTGGGACGCGAGCCGCGCCTGCTGGCGGATCACAAAGTGCGAGGGCCGGCTAAAGCGCGAGGCCGCCAGATCAAGTCGCTGACTGCAGGACTGCAACTGCCTGTCAACACCGTTTTGAATGCGTGAAAAAATCAAACCCAGCGTATCCAACCAGACAGATTGAGGCTGCGCGCACAGTTCTGCCGCGGCCGTTGGCGTAGGCGCACGCACATCGGCACAGAAATCAGCTATTGTGAAATCGGTCTCATGCCCGACACCACAGACGATAGGTATGGGCGAGGCCACGATGGCGCGGGCGAGCTGCTCATCGTTGAAGGCCCACAAGTCCTCCATGGCGCCGCCTCCGCGAACCAGCAGCAAGACATCGACTTCCTTGCGCTCAAAGGCCTTGAGCAAGGCCGCTCGCAGCCCACCAGCAGCCTGCGCGCCTTGCACACTGGCGGGGTAAATCACCACGGGAATATGCGGTGCACGGCGTTGCAAAGCCGTCACGACGTCATGCAGCGCGGCAGCGCCCAGGGAAGTCACCACGCCGATCGCCTTGGGCAGCATAGGCAAAGCCCGTTTTCGACCCACGGCAAACAGGCCCTCGGCCTCCAGTTTGACTTTCAACTGCAGAAACTGCTCAAACAAACTGCCCTGCCCGGCCTGTCGCATGGACTCGACCACCAGCTGCAATTCGCCGCGCGGGTCATAAACACCCAGTCTTCCGCGAAGTTCCACCAACTGACCATCGCGCACGGGAAAGTCCAGCAGGGAGGCGGCCCGGCGAAACATCGCGCAGCGAATCTGCCCCTGGTCGTCTTTCAGCGAAAAATAGCAATGTCCGCTGGCCGCGCGTGAAAAGCCGGAAATCTCGCCTTGAACGGCCACAGGGTTAAAACGCGCTTCCAGGCTGTCGGCAATCGCCCTGAGCAAGGAGCCGACCGGCCAGACGCGCACGCCAGTCGACTCGCCATCGCGAACCCTCGCGCTCGGGCGGAGCTGCCCATCAGCGGCATCAAACATGGGCACACCGCCAAAAAGCCACAGCGCATGGCAACGAGTGCAGGGACTGAACATACATGTAAATCATCGATCTTGGGTTTCCAACTTCTGCTCAAAATTTCATCGTTTTGTCGTGTTCCAGCGCAGGATAGGCCTCGCGGCTGATAGCTCGGAACTTGCCCACAAAGTTATCCACAGCTTCTGTGGGGTATTGTGAACCGAGGCGAGTGCGACTCAGGCAGCTTGGCTTTATGCGACTTGGTACCACCATCGGGCTGGCTAAACCGCCAATGCGTCCGGGCCGGTGGGACATAATCCGGTTCAATTTACTCGCCGGGAGATGCTTTTTGTTTTCCATCATACAAGCCGCAGGCTGGCCCATCTGGCCTCTGGTCGCGTGCTCCATCCTTGCGCTAGCGCTGGTGATCGAACGTTTTAGCAGCCTGAAAATCCGCAAAGTAGCGCCGCCCAAGCTGGTTGACGAGGCCATAACGGTTTCCCGCAACGCCCCGCCCGCGCCCGACGTCGTTGAGCAACTGGAGCAAAACTCGGTTTTAGGCGAGGTTCTGGCGAGTGGCTTTCGGGCGCTAAATGCCAATCCGCGCCTGAGCGAAGACGATTTGCGCTCCACGCTTGAAGGCGCCGGCAGGCAGGCCGCGCACAAGCTCGAACGCTATCTTTCTGCCCTGGCCACGATCGCTTCGGCCGCCCCGCTGCTGGGACTGCTCGGTACGGTCATTGGCATGATAGATATTTTTGGTTCCCAAGCGGGCAGCGGCTCGGTGGGCGGCAATCCGGCGCAACTGGCGCAAGGTATTTCCATGGCGCTTTACAACACGGCCTTTGGCTTGATTGTGGCCATCCCTTCGTTGATTTTCTGGCGTTATTTCCGTGCCCGCGTTGACTGGTATCTGCTGACCATGGAGCTGGCTTCCGAGCGCTTTGCGCGTCATCTGAACACTTTGCGGAAATGACCCCCACGCTCGTCGCTTCGCGTACTTCGCTGCCCCCCAAGGGGGCTGAACTTGCTCGGGGCGGCCCTTCGCTGCGTTCGATGACCCCCACGCTCGTCGCTTCGCGTACTTCGCTGCGTTCGCTGGCTTTCGTATTCGCCGCTACACACGCATCGAGGAGCCTGCCATGAACTTTCGCCAAGGTTCGCGCGATGAACCAGAGATCAACCTGATTCCGTTTATCGATGTCTTGCTGGTCGTGCTGATCTTCTTGATGCTGTCGACCACCTACAGCAAATTTACAGAACTCCAGATCAAGCTGCCCCTGGCAGACGCTGAGCAGCAGCGCGACTACCCCAAGGAAGTCATTGTTGCAGTCAGCAGCGATGGCCGCTACGTGATCAACCGGGTCGCAGTAGACGGGCGCAGCATTGATGCCGTGGGCGAGGCCTTGATCAAGGCCAGCAAGGCGGGCAAGGACAGCGTCGTGGTGATCAGCGCGGACGCCAGCGCCAGCCACCAGTCGGTGATCACGGTCATGGAGGCGGCCAGGCGCGTTGGCCTGACCCAAATCACCTTTGCAACGCAAAGCGCGGCCCAATCTGGCGCTCGCCGCTAGCAACGGCGCAACGGACTGCATATCTTGGCCAACACTGTGCATGGCAACAGTCGTCTGAAAACCGCCGTGCAGCGAGCCTGGCTGGATCGCGGCTGGCCAGCCAGACTGATGTGGCCAGTCTCATGGGTTCATGGCCATGTCGTGCGGGCGCGGCGTTCGCTCTTTCAAGCCGGGATACTCCGGTCTGAAGCCGTGTCCGTACCCGTGATCGTGGTGGGCAATGTGGTCGCCGGTGGCGCAGGCAAAACACCCTTGGTGATGGCCTTGGTGCGGCATTTTCAGGGTCGTGGACTGCGCGTCGGCGTGGTCTCGCGCGGCTATGGACGCGCCAGCCAGGCCTGCCAGGAAGTCCTTGCCGACACCCCGGTTTCACAGTCTGGTGACGAGCCAGCGCTTATAAGACGGGCGACAGGCGCTCCTGTTTTCGTAGCAAACAGACGCGTCGAGGCAGCCCGGGCTTTGCTCCTGGCCCACCCTGGAACCCAAGTGCTGGTCTGCGACGACGGGCTACAGCACTATGCACTGGCCCGTGACATCGAAATTGCCGTGTTTGACGACAAAGGCGTGGGCAACGGCTGGCTGCTGCCCGCCGGCCCGCTTAGAGAACCCTGGCCGGAGCGGTTGCACAGCGGCATCAAGCTCGTGCTGCATACCGGACAGACGCCGGCGTTTGACGGCTACACATCGACCCGGCGACTGGCAGACCATGCCGTAGACGCACAGGGCCAGCAACTGGCTTTGAGCAGTCTGCACGGACAGGCCCTGGTCGCGGTCGCGGCCATCGCCAACCCGGAGGCGTTTTTCAGCATGCTGCGCGCACGCGGCTTGCGACTTTCCCAGACCATCAGCCGGCCAGACCACGACGACTTTGCAGACTTCGAACTGCAAGCCGCGCCAGCAACGACCGTGCTTTGCACTGAAAAAGACGCGCTCAAGCTTTTCAGTCTGCCGTCCATGGCCGGACTTCGCGTAGTTGCAGTACCGCTGGAGTTTTCACCCGAGCCAGGCTTTCTGGCTGCTGTCGATGAACTGCTGGCGCCACTGCTTTCTCAATTACCATCGCACCATGGATACAAAACTGCTTGAACTGCTGGTCTGCCCCGTCACCAAAGGCCCGCTGGTCTATGACCGTGAAAAACAGGAGCTCATATCCCGCAGCGCCCGTCTGGCCTATCCCATTCATGACGGCTTGCCGGTGATGCTGGAGACCGAAGCGCGAACCCTGAGCGACGAAGAACTCGGCCTGTGATTTTCACGGCGATGCAGCTGGCATGAGCTTTACTGTCCTGATTCCGGCGCGCCTGGCCTCCACGCGCCTGCCCAACAAACCCTTGGCCGACATTGGCGGCGCACCCATGGTGGTGCGGGTCGCGCAGCGCGCAGCGATGAGCGGCGCCGAACACGTCGTGGTTGCCACGGACAGCCCGGAAGTCATCGCGCGATGCGCCGACTTTGGCATCGCATCCGTCCTGACGCGCGCCGATCACCCAAGCGGCAGCGACCGGCTCGCCGAAGCCTGCGGCATTCTGGGTCTGGCCGATGATGCGCTGGTCGTCAATGTGCAAGGCGACGAGCCGCTGATAGATCCCGCGCTGATTGACGCTGTCGCACGGCTGCTGTCAAGCCGCGCTGACTGCAGCATGAGCACGGCCGCTCACCCGATTGAGGAACTCGCAGACTTGCTGAACCCGAATGTCGTCAAGGTCGTGCTCGATGCGCGCCAGACCGCGCTTTATTTCAGCCGCTCGCCGATACCCGCGGCACGCGACTTTGCGGGCCAGGCCTGGTGGAAAACTTCAAACCTGCCCAAGCCGCTGCGTCATGTGGGCCTTTACGCTTACCGCGTGGGTTTTTTGAGGCAGTTTCCAGGCCTGCCGCAGGCTCCCATGGAGCAGCTGGAGTCGCTTGAGCAACTCAGAGCCCTGTGGCACGGTCACCGCATTGCGGTTCACATCACCGACCGCGCGCCCGGTCTTGGCGTCGATACGCCAGAAGATTTGATACAAGCGCGAAAACTGTTTTCCTAGCCTTGCTTGACCGCCAGCTTGCCGATGTAAGCTTCACGCCAAGAGCTGCATGCTATCCTTGGAAAAACGGTTGCGGCGCAGCTGCGTGCTGCCCATTCTTGACCAAGAAAGTGCAGTAAGACTGAGCTGACCGGCCATTGTCAGGTCGCGCCGACCGGCAATCTGCAGAATTCACAAAAATACGAGGATATCCATGAGACTGATATTGTTGGGCGCGCCTGGTGCGGGCAAGGGAACCCAAGCCACATTCATCTGCCAAAAATACAAGATTCCGCAGATTTCCACTGGCGACATGCTGCGCGCGGCCGTCAAGGCTGGCACGCCCCTGGGCCTTGAAGCGAAGAAAATAATGGACTCCGGCGCGCTTGTCAGCGACGACTTGATCATCAACCTGGTCAAGGAACGTATTGCCCAGCCCGATTGCGATCAGGGCTTTTTGTTTGACGGTTTCCCACGCACGATCCCGCAGGCAGATGCGATGAAAGCCGCAGGCGTCAAGCTCGACTACGTGCTTGAAATCGATGTGCCGTTTGAAGCCATCATTGAGCGCATGAGCGGTCGTCGCTCGCACACAGCTTCAGGCCGCACCTACCACGTCAAGTACAACCCGCCCAAAATTGAAGGCAAGGACGACGTGACCGGCGAGGCACTCATACAGCGCGAAGATGACAAGGAAGAAACCGTGCGCAAGCGCCTTGAGGTCTACAGCGCGCAAACCCGGCCACTGGTGGACTACTACTCGCGTTGGGCCGAGGCAGAACCTGCGCTGGCACCAGCCTACCGCGCCATCAGCGGCATGGGCAGCGTCGACGAGATCACCAAACGGGCCTTTGAGGCCCTGTCCAGCTAGGCCTTGGAGGACGCCATCAAGGCCAGCATCAGCGCGATGCGGGCTTTGACCGGGCTCAGGCCTTCGGAGTCCGCAATGACATCGGTGGCCTTGGGCAACACGCGGCCGTTGGCGCAACGGCTTGCACGAAGCACACGCACGCCAGTCGCCTGGGCTTGCAACAAAGCCGCTTCAAGCCGGTGGTGCAGCGTCCCGTTTCCAGTACCTGCTGCGACCAGTCCCTGAACGCCAGCACTCACCAGCGCCTCAACGGGCGCTGCGCTGGCACCAGCGTGACTCATCACGATCTCCACGCTAGGCCAGGCTTTGCCGACAGCCCAACTAGCTATATTATTCATAGCTGCCTGCGCCCGTCCACCTTGTGTCTCAGGCCAATTCCTGACTAATCTGAGCTGCCCTTCCTCGACGTATGCCAAGGGGCCAGCGTCACCCGAGTCAAACGCGTCCAAACGGTAGCTATGGACTTTCTGAACGTCCAGAGCGCTGTGGACCACACCTGCACAAACCGCCACCACACCCTGCGCGCCAGGATGGCCGGCCACGGCTAGCGCGTCCAGCAGGTTCTGAGGGCCGTCAGTCAACAGTGAAGACGCGGGGCGCATCGCACAGGTCAGCACCACTGGCTTGGAAGGGCTCAGAACAGACTGCAAAAAATAGGCCGTCTCCTCCAAAGTGTCGGTGCCGTGCGTGACCACCACAGCCTGGACCTGGTCCTGCGCAAGCCAATGGGCCGTGCGCTCGGCGAGCCTGAGCCACACATCAAAATCCATGTCTTTGCTGTCAAGCTGACAGACTTGCTCGACCAGCAGATCGCCGGCCGCAGCCAAAGCGGGAATGGCTTGCACGAGCTGATCGATGCCAATCTGCGCAGCGCTGTAGCCAAGGTTGTCCGAAGCACTGTCGGCCCGACCAGCAATGGTGCCGCCGGTGCCAAGAATCACGATCTTTTTGCTTTGCATAAATAAATTGACTTGCGCTTGGTAAAAAACTGGATGAAAATACAGCTACTGGTTATTAAAACAGTTGTCGGCGTTGTTGAAGCCATCAGAATTTGGACCGCGCCTTGCGCCTACAACATCAACTGAAACGCTGTCGGGCCCTGTGTTTGCAAAGACCTCCAAGGAGTTTTCACCATGAGCACTTTGAATCATTTTTCCAATATGTCTTCTGAAAACCCCAAGCTCACGGCGCGCCAACAACAGATTCTCGAACTGATTCAAAGCGCGATCTCGCGTACAGGTGCACCACCCACACGGGCAGAAATTGCCACCGAACTGGGCTTTCGCTCGGCCAACGCGGCAGAAGAACACCTGCAGGCGCTCGCGCGCAAAGGCGTTATCGAACTGGTCAGCGGTACGTCGCGCGGCATACGCCTGCGCAGCGACACGCTGCGCTCACTCAATGAGTCACGCATCAAACAATTCTCCCTGCCCTTGCAAAGCCTGTCCCAGCTGGTCCTGCCACTAATCGGCCGGGTCGCAGCCGGCAGCCCTATTCTCGCGCAGGAGCATATCGAGCAGACTTACTGCTTTGAAAGCAGCCTGTTCCAGCAGCAACCCGACTATCTGCTCAAGGTTCGCGGCATGAGTATGCGCGACGTCGGCATCATGGACGGCGACCTGCTGGCGGTCAAGCAGATCAAGGAAGCCAAAAATGGCCAAATTGTGGTGGCACGTCTGGGCGACGAAGTGACGGTCAAACGCTTTCGGCGTACCAAGCAGCTGATAGAGCTGCTGCCGGAAAACCCAGACTTCAAAACCATTGTGGTTGACCCCGGTGAGCCCTTCGAACTTGAAGGCCTTGCGGTCGGATTGATCCGCAACACCATGCTGAACTAGCAATCGAGGCCGCACAACAGGTGGCGGGCGTTTGGCAATCACATTGGCCAACACCCTGATGCGCGGCTTTCACGGCTAACAAGCCATTTTCAATCCTGCCTATGTAAACCTCTTTCAGGAGTTCATCATGGGAATAGTCAGTTTTTCACCTCTTGCTTTGCGTGCGCCCGCCTTGTCGGTTCTGCTCGCGCCGGTTCAGTCACTGCTCGCCTTGTTTGTCCCCAGCGCATCGGCATCCGGCCACGTCGGCAGAAGCCTGCAACTGCCAACCAGCAGCAAAAACAAGGCCTGCAGCGTGACACAACCAGCAGCGCGCACAGCGCCTAGCCGACTCAAGATCGTCAGGGAATATGAGGCTGGTGTGGGACCCACCTGCGCGGGGCGCATGGTTATCTCGGGCCGCATGGCAGATGTTTGCGCTGAACTCGACCGCATGGCGCAACGAGAATCAGCCAGTCTTTCGAACTGATATCGATTGTTCAGCGTGTGGGATCACCGGGCTAAAGCCCGGTTGTTTTACCTCAGGTCCGAGCGCAATCCAGCGTCAGAAACCGTGCGCGACGGCTCCCGATGAGCGCTGCCAATAAGTGCTGATTCAAAAATTCAGCTCTGACGAATCGAAAAACTTGCAGGCACAATACTCGGATGAATATTGTGATCCTCGACGACTACCAGGACGCGGTGCGAAAACTGGCCTGCGCTGCCAAGCTCGATGCCTATCCTGCCAAGGTCTATACCAACACGGTCAAGGGCATAGGCCAACTTTCGGTCAGGCTGAAGGACGCTGATGTGATTGTGCTGATCCGGGAAAGAACCCATCTGCACCGCCAGCTGATAGAAAAATTACCCAAGCTCAAAATGATTGCCCAAACCGGGCGTGTCGGCTCGCATATTGATATAGGTGCCTGCACGGAACGCGGCGTTGTGGTGGCAGAAGGCACAGGCTCCTCCACCGCACCCGCTGAGCTGACATGGGCCCTGATCATGGCCGCCATGCGCCGGATTCCACACTACGTTTCGCATCTCAAGCACGGCGCCTGGCAACAAGCGGGCCTCAAGTCCAGCGCCATGCCCGCCAATTTCGGCCTGGGTACCGTGCTCAAAGGCAAGACGCTAGGCATCTGGAGCTACGGAAAAATTGGGCAAATCGTGGCCGGCTATGGCCGCGCCTTCGGCATGAACGTGCTGATTTGGGGCAGCGAAACCTCGCGGGAACGCGCGACTGCAGATGGCTTTGAAGTGGCCGCCAGCAAGGCTGATTTTTTTGCACAAAGCGACGTTCTGAGCCTGCATCTTCGCCTGAACGATGACACCCGCAGCCTGGTCACGCTGGAAGACCTTCTGAGCATGAAGCCGACAGCACTGCTGGTCAACACTTCGCGGGCTGAGTTGATAGAGCCAGAGGCCTTGATCGCCGCGCTGAACCGAGGTCGTCCTGGAATGGGCGCGGTGGATGTGTTTGAGTCAGAACCGATTTTGCAAGGTCATGCGCTGCTCAGACTGGAAAACTGCATTTGCACGCCGCACATCGGTTACGTTGAACTGGACAACTACGAGAACTATTTCGGTGCAGCGTTCGACAACGTCATCAACTTTATCAAAGGCACGCCCACAAACATCGTCAACCCTGGCGCCCTTCAGGTCAGGCGCTGATCAGATAGCCCGGCGGTTTCAATGCTGTGCTGACTTTAGCCGTTGACATGAACCACCGACTTTGCCTGACGACTCCCGGCTATGGCCACAAGACCTGCAGCCAGGCTCGCGTCAGCCTTTTGGAAACTTCTGTCGCTGGCTGTAATTGAATGACGGGTCGGATGAATCAAAGTCAATCAGGTTATCCGTCGGGACAGTAGGACTCTTGTCTGCGCCTGCTGGACCCTGAGCAATATCAGCCGCAAATTGTGCGAAAAAACTTGAGTCCGACTGTTCCTCCGCCAGCCAAGCGCTGGCGCCGTCATCGGGCAGCTGGCTCAAATCAAGGTCAAGCCCCATCTGCGGCGACAAAGGCTGCACTTCAAGCGCGGCGGTCTTGTATGGAGGTGGTTTTTCGGGCAAGACGCTGGCCGACAAGGGCTGAATCGCTGTTGATTTGAACTTCGAGTTCTTGCTCTCCCTCGCCTTGGGAGGTGCAACGGCAATGGCTTCGGGTTCGATGATTTCTCTTGCCACTGCGTAGAGCAGCAACAATTCACGATAGGCCTCCAGATCGAAGGCCTTGGCATCAGCATCGGGCCGGCGAAAAAGCGACTCTTCAATGACTTCAAGCACCTTGGGCGACGGCCACAAGGCCTCGATTCGCGTGAGTGCCGCCTGATAAGCATCCAGGCCGGGGCTGACATCGTTGTACAGCTCAAAAGGCGGCATTTTCGCGTTGAAGCGCTGGTTGAAGTCTTCACGCAGCACTTCGTAGTCCTGCTGGCGCTTGAGCTGGTGGTAAAGGTTGAAAAGATCCAGATAGACCAGCGCGCTGGTCTGCACGTTGTCGCCGATATGGCTGCGCAACACCGCAATGGCCTGGTCGTGCTGCCCCAGCGAGACAAAAAAGTCTGCCTGCTGTTGCACGTCAAACAGTTCCTCGGCTTTTACCGCCCTTGCAGGGCTGGTCGTGCTCATCGCAAATTCAACGCGATCCCGGCGCGCCAGAGGCAATACCGAGTCCGCACCGCGGGAGTCGGCAACGGGCTTGGCACCGGCCAACAAGGCCTCCTGTCCAATGAAGTCCAGATCCAGGTCCAGAACTGTCGGTTTGGCTTTTTTCGACTTTCGACGGCTTTTTTCCGCCGTATCGGGCTGGCTTGGCGGCTCCGAAATATCAGACTCTGGCGTGCTGCTGGCCCATCCTTTTTGCTGCGCCTCATTTTTGCGCCACCAGGGCAAATCCTTGGCGCTGGCATGCTGTATCCGGCTCTGCCGGCGCCACAGGTAGCCCAGCGCGACCAGCGCACCAAGCAGCAAAAGCCCTAGCGCATACACCAAACCATTGGCGTAGCGTTCGGATTCGGCTTTTTTAAGCTGTTCGCCCAAGCTCTCAATGTCCAGCTGATTTTTTTGCGTTTGCTGCTGCAGGCCGCGCACCGAATGCTCCAGAGCGTCAAGGGTATTGGCGGTCCGCACGATGTCCTGAGGCTGTAGCGTCAGAGCATGCCAGAGCGCTGCAGCAGCGCTTCTTTCCTGCTCGCTGGAAGTCGGCAGACTCAGCAACTGCGCGCTCGCCTTGAGCTGAGGGTCGCGCTCCATGCTGAGGTCCAAAGGCTCCAGCCTGAGCCGCGCCGCGTTTTTATCGCGTGAGGAGCCAGCCTTGCCAGGCAGAATCTTGCGCTTGGCATTAGATGCCACTTCGCCGATCACCGGCTGGACCGCCAACTGAGCCACCGTTGCAAGACCTGACGCATCGCCAACAGCTAAAGATCCGGCATCTGAAGAGGGCTTGCCACGACCTGCGGTGCGGCTCAAAGCCAGGCCCATGGGCGGCACCACAGCGTTAACTAAAACCTTGACCGTGTTGCCGCCGGGCGTTACCAAGGAGTCTGTCAGAGCAGGCAGCGTTGAGGCCTGCGGGCTGGAGACATCAGACACAAGCTCGGCCAGCACCACGTAGCGCTTCTCGGTCTTTTGCTGGCAACCGGTGCGTAAATAAACGGTGACGACTGGCTCATCGACCAGGGTCGACGACCGAATTCGGATCAGGCTTTCCTGGCTCGTGCCAGAGACTTTTTCTGCCGTGACCCTGACGCGTGATTTTTCAAGCCGGTTGTCGGCATAGAAAACATCAGCCTCCAGGCACAAGCCGGCCGGGTCTTCCTGTGCGTCGAGCAGTGCCTGCACCGACAGGTCCAGTGGGCGTCCAATCAAAGCGGCGCCGCGATGCCGGCCCAGCGAAATAGCCGAACTGGTGGCAGTAAACAGCATCAGACTGGACAGGACAATAAGACTCTTTTTCACAGCGAAGTAAATAATTGTATTAGTTCGATTCTGGCACAGCCCTTTGCAGTTCGAGGCTGCGTAATAATACTTTTCCATGAAACCCATATATAAAATCGTTGGCATTGTTGGTACTGGTGCCATGGGGCGCGGTATTGCCCAACTTGCGGTGCAAGCCGGCAGCCTGGTTAAATTATTCGACCTTCAAGCCGATGCAGGTGTCACGGCAAAAGCTGCACTGGCCGCCCAATGGGACAAGCTGGCCGCCAAAAACCGGCTGGACGCCGCCACCGCTGCTGATTACAAGGCACGCGTTTCCAACAGCCAGACACTGAACGACCTGGCGGACTGCGACCTGATCGTGGAAGCCATCGTTGAACGGCTGGACGTCAAACAAGCGCTGTTCGCTGAACTCGAAGCGCTGGTCTCGCCACAAGCGGCCTTGGCCACCAACACTTCCTCACTTTCAGTGACGGCGATTGCTGCACAGCTCAAGCATCCTGGACGTTTTGCGGGTTACCACTTTTTCAATCCAGCACCCTTGATGAAGGTGGTGGAGATCGTCTCCGGTCTAAAGACGCAGACACAGCTGTGCAGTCAGCTGGCCGACTATGCCCGGCAAATGGGCCACACGCCGGTTCAGGCACAGGACACACCGGGATTCATCGTCAACCATGCTGGGCGCGCTTACGGGACCGAAGCGCTGCGCATCGTCAGCGAAGGCATTGCTGATTTCGCCACCATAGACAGGATTTTGCGCGACCAGGCCGGCTTCAAGCTCGGACCTTTTGAACTCATGGACCTGACTGGACTGGATGTGTCGCATCCCGTGATGGAATCGGTTTACCACCAGTATTACGAAGAAGCCCGCTACCGCCCCAGCGTGATCACAGCCCAGCGCTTGGCGGGCGGCCTGCTGGGCCGCAAAACGGGCGAGGGCTTTTATCCTTATGTAGATGGCGTCATGCAAGTGCCACCTGAAGCCGCTGTGCCTGACGTCGCTGAAATGCCGCCATTCTGGGTCTCACCACGCGCGTCGCGTCGCTCAGAGCTGCTAGAGCTGCTCAAAAAGCTCGGTGCAAAAATTGAAACCGGTCAGTCGCCCTCGCCGCAAGCCCTGACACTGGTGGCGCCGCTGGGCTTTGACATCACCACCGTTGCGGTCGTCGAAAGGCTGGACCCGGCGCGCACCGTTGGCATAGACATGCTGATTGACGATGCCAACACCAAGCGCCGCGTGCTCGCCACCAACCCCATCACCCGAACCGATATGCGTGATGCCGCACATGCCATGTTCAGCCGCGACGGCAAGGCGGTCAGCGTGATTCGCGACAGCGGCGGATTTGTCACGCAACGCGTGGTCTCCAGCATCGTCAATATTGCCAGTGATATCTGCCAGCAAGGCATCTGCAGCCCCAAAGACCTGGAAAAGGCCGTCACGCTGGGACTGGGCTATCCGCTCGGACCACTCGCCATGGGGGATCACTACGGCCCGACCAACGTGCTGGAAGTGCTCTTCAATATGCAGACCGTCTATGGCGACCAACGCTATCGGCCCTCTCCCTGGCTGCGCCGCCGTGGCGCCATAGGCCTGAGCCTGATGCACGAGGAGATCTGACATGGCAGGCGCAATAAAAGGCACCAGCGAAGGCCAGACACTGATACTCACGCTGAGCAACCCGGACTTCAAGAATGCACTCGGGCCCGAGATGTACGCCGCCGGCATTGAGGCGCTGAACGCAGCGGAGAACAATGCCGATATTCGCAGCGTGGTGATCACGGGCGAAGGCGCGATGTTTTGCGCAGGCGGCAATCTGCAACGACTGCAAGCCAACCGCCGCGAAGCACCCGAAGTGCAAGCCCAAAGCATTGAGGGCCTGCACAACTGGATAGATTCGATACGCACCTACCCCAAGCCGGTCATCGCCGCGGTCGAAGGCGCAGCGGCAGGCGCCGGCTTTTCGCTGGCACTGGCCTGTGACTTCTGCGTCGCTGCCGACAACGCCATATTCGTGATGTCTTACAGCACGGTGGCGCTGTCACCAGACGGTGGCGGCAGCTGGAGCATCGCGCGGGCCTTGCCCCGCGCCCTGGCCAGCGAGCTGCTCATGAGCGGCGAGCGCATCAGCGCCCAGCGGCTGCACGGCTTTGGCCTGGTCAACCAGGTCACGGCGGCAGGCGGTGCGCTGGCTGAAGCCTTGCAACTGGCGGAACGCCTGAATGCGCGCGCCCCCAATGCGCTGGCCAGCATCAAGGAACTGATCAATGACGCGCCGACCAACACCCTGAGCCAGCAGCTGGCCAGCGAGCGCGACCACTTTGTTCGCAACCTGCACCACAGCAATGGCGGCGAAGGCATAGACGCCTTCTTGCAAAAACGCCAGCCGCATTACCGCTGACGCCAGCGCGGCGACAGGCCACCGGCGCGACGCCCATGTGACACCAGCTTGGTCCGGGCGCCCTGGCGCAAGCGACAATGGGCGCTAGACAGTCACCCAACAGACAGGCCATGGACGATCCAATTCTTACCGTAGACGAGCGGGAATCCGTTAATGCGGGCCGCTGGTTTTCATCGCTGTCTCCGTCCCTCCGGCACGACATTCTTCGATGCGCCTATGTCAAACGCTATAAGGACGGCGAGATCATCGCCGCGCGAGGTGATCCGCCAGAAGAATGGCTTGCCTGCGCCAAAGGTGCCGTGCGGGTGAGTTCCACCTCGATTTCCGGCAAACAGATCACGCTAACTTATGTGGAGCCCGGCATCTGGTTCGGCGACGTGGCGATTTTCGACGGCGACCGCCGCACGCACGATGCCTATGCACATGGCGAGACCACCGTGCTGTGCGTTGCCAAAGCCGATTTCCGAAAAATTCTGGCCCTGCATACCGAACTCTACGAGGCCATGCTGCGCCTGCACGCCAGGCGCATCCGGCAGTTGTATGGCCTGGTCGAGGACCTCAACACCCTGCCCCTGCGTGCCCGCCTGGCAAAACAGTTGCTGCACCTGGTGCGCAGTTACGGTATTGCGAGTCTGTCGAACAACAGCGAAGTCCGCATAGGCCTGCAACTGGCGCAGGAAGAGCTGGCCCAACTGCTGGGCGCCTCGCGCCAACGGGTCAACCAGGAGCTCAAGGCGATGGAACGCGAAGAAGCCATACGCATAGAGCCAGGTGGCCTGGTGGTGCGCAATCGCCCTGCCTTGCTGCGCATATCAGAAATTGATCTGGACAAATAAGCCTGCGACGGCACACGCAAACCATGAGCAACTTTGACCACTTCCTGGGTACCCGGGCCGTATCAGGCCAGCATGCATTTGACCTGGCTGCGCTCAGCCACTACCTCGAAGCCAATCTGCCCGGGTTTGAAGGACCGCTCAGCGCAGAGATCTTCAAGGGCGGCCAGTCCAACCCGACCTACAAGCTGATCACCCCGGGCAAGTCCTATGTCATGCGCGCCAAGCCCGGGCCGGTCGCCAAACTGCTGCCATCGGCCCATGCGGTGGAGCGCGAGTTCAAGGTCATGCAGGGCTTGCAGAACACCGATGTTCCAGTAGCCAAAATGCACTGCCTTTGCGAGGACGAGTCGGTGATAGGCCGGGCGTTTTACGTGATGGAGTTTGTCGAAGGCCGGGTGCTCTGGGACCAGTCCCTGCCCGGCATGTCGCCCAGCGAGCGTGCGGCGATCTACGACGAGATGAATCGGGTCATCGCGGCCTTGCACAAAGTGAATTTTTCCGAGCGAGGGCTGGCTGACTATGGCAGGCCGGGCAATTATTTCGAGCGCCAGATCGCCCGTTGGAGCAAGCAGTACAGCGCCTCCATCACGAAGCCCATCCCCGAGATGGACCAATTAATGCAGTGGCTGCCAGCCAACATCCCGGCCAGCGGACTCGATAGCCGCATGGTTTCCATCGTGCATGGCGATTACCGGCTCGACAACCTGATCTTTCACCCCACCGAGCCGCGCGTGCTCGCAGTTCTTGACTGGGAGCTGTCCACATTGGGCCATCCCATGGCCGACTTCAGCTACCACTGCATGGCCTGGCACATCCCGCCGGGCGCGTTTCGCGGCATTGGCGGGCTGGACCTGGCGCGCATGGGCATTCCTCTGGAATCTGACTACATCCAGTCCTATTGCACACTCACCGGCCTCACCACCCCGCAGGCGCTACGGCCCGACTGGGACTTTTACCTGGCCTACAACCTGTTTCGTCTGGCCGCCATTTTGCAAGGCATTGCCAAGCGGGTGGAAGCCGGCACCGCGTCGAGTGCGCAAGCCGTGAGTTCGGCCGCCGGCGCGCCGCTGCTGGCCAAAATGGCCTGGGATTTTGCGCTCAAGAGCCAGACCTTCAAGGCCTGAGCATCCGCATTTTTATCGCCACCGATCAATAACGACAGGAGACAAAATGGACTTCAATTTCACCCCCAAGGTACAAGCGCTTCAGGCACGCCTGCTGGAATTCATGGATGCGCACATCTATCCCAATGAGGCGCGCTTTTTCAGGGAAATCGCCGAAAACCGTGCCAAAGGCAATGCCTGGATTCCCAGCGCGCTGATAGAAGAGCTCAAGCCCAAAGCCCGCGCCGCCGGTTTGTGGAACCTGTTTTTGCCGCACTCCCCGCGCGCGCCCGAGGGCCTGTCCAACCTGGAATACGCGCCGCTGTGCGAAATCATGGGCCGCGTGCCTTTCGCAGCTGAAGTCTTCAACTGCAATGCGCCAGACACCGGCAACATGGAAACCATTGCCCGCTACGGCACGGAAGCCAACAAGGACCAATGGCTGGAGCCACTGCTCAGGGGCGAAATCCGTTCTGCCTTTTTGATGACCGAACCCGAGGTGGCGTCTTCGGATGCGACCAATGTCCAGTGCCGGATTGAACGCGACGGCGACGAGTATGTGCTCAATGGCCTGAAATGGTGGTCGTCCGGCGCGGGCGACCCGCGCTGCGCAATCTACATCGTGATGGGCAAAACCAATCCCGATGCCGGTCGCCATGAGCAGCAATCCATGATTCTGGTGCCCGCCAACACGCCCGGCATCACGGTGATTCGTCCCTTGACGGTGTTTGGCTACGACGACGCGCCACACGGTCACATGGAAGTACGTCTGAACAATGTACGGGTTCCTGTCGGCAACCTGCTGCTGGGCGAAGGCCGGGGCTTTGAAATCGCCCAGGGCCGCCTTGGCCCCGGACGCATTCACCACTGCATGCGCAGCATAGGCAGCGCCGAACGCGCACTGGAGCTGATGTGCAAGCGCCTGAGCAGCCGCATCGCATTTGGCAAGCCGATTGCCAGCCATTCGGTCTGGCACGAACGCATTGCCGAGTCGCGCTGCATGATTGAGCAGGCGCGTCTGCTCACGCTGAAAGCCGCATTCATGATGGACACCGTGGGCAACAAGGTCGCGAAGGCCGAAATCGCCATGATCAAGGTGGTGGCCCCCAACATGGCCTGCCAGATCATCGACTGGGCGATTCAGGCCCACGGCGGCGGCGGCGTGTCGGACGACTTCCCGCTGGCCTACGCCTATGCCCATCAGCGCACGCTGCGCCTGGCCGACGGACCGGACGAGGTGCACCGTGCGTCTTTGGCCAAGCTCGAGCTCGCAAAGCAGCTGTTGCTGCCTGGCGAGGTCGAGATGCCCATCACGCGCGGCAGCTGAGGCGCCTGACGGCAGGCGATATGCTATTAAATAAATAGCTGCCAGCGCCCGTCATCCGGGCGCTGGAGACCGAAAATACCATCAGAATTTGATCTATTTCAAGGCTCTCGGTCTTGGGCCTTGCTTGGTCGGGTTTAATCCGGTTTGATGCGGGCCGTCTTGATGACGCGTGTCCAGGTATCTAGCTCGGTGCGCATGTAGCGGCTGAGTTCCTGCGGCGTGCTGGATATCGCCTCCTGGCCCTGCTTGTTGAGTTGCTGGCGGTATTCTGGATCTTCGGCAATCTTCACCATCTCGCCATTGATGCGCTGCACGATCGCGGGCGGCGTGCCGGCTGGCGCGAACAGGCCGTACCAGGAACTGGCCTCTATCCCGGGATAACCCAATTCATTGAGCGTCGGCACATTGGGCGCCGCATCGATGCGTTTGGGCGAGGTCACCGCCAGTGCGCGCAGGCGACCTGATGTCACGAATGGCAAGGTCGCCACAACGCTGCCAAACACCATCTGGGTTTCACCGGCCAGCACAGCCGTCGTGGCTTGCGGACTGCCCTTGTAGGCAACGTGCTGGATGTCGGTGCCGGTACGCAACTTGAACAACTCTCCGACCAGATGCAGGGGCGTGCCACTGCCGCCCGAGCCGTAGTTGAGCGCGTTCGGTTTGGCCTTGGCCAAGGCGATCAACTCCGCCACCGACCTGGCTGCGAATGTCGGATGGACCGCCAAGATCTGGTAGCCCTGCGCCACCATGCTGATGGGTGCAAAGCTGTTGATCGGGTCGTAGTTGACCTTGCCCAGGCCAGGCGTCATGGCCATATTGGCCACAAAGCCCAGCATCAGCGTGTAACCGTCGGGTTTGGCCCTGGCCGCCTGCTCGGTTCCCAGGTTGCCGCCAGCGCCAGCCCGGTTGTCCACAATCACCTGCTGACCCAGCGACGATGACAGCCGCTGGGCCACCAGGCGACCCAGCGTGTCGTTGCCACCGCCTGGCGGATAGGGCACGATGAGCCGGATCACATGGGCCGGATAGGCGTCCTCTGCAAATGCGAACGTTGTCAGCGCTGTCAGTGCCAGCGCCAACAAGGTGCCCAATGCGGGCGAGCTCAAATATTTCATGCTTGTCTCCTGCCAGTTCGCTCGTATGGCGCTGTATTTTTTAAAAATTCAAAGTCTTGCGTGCGGGGCCCGGTCGCCGTGTTCAGCTTGCCGGAGCCGGCAACGGTGTCGCCTGGACGGCCTGTAGTAGCCAGCCCGACGCCGTCTTTTCCCAAACCGCCAGGTAGGAACTGGCGACTTCCCGGCGCGCCTGGCCGCGCAGCACCGTGGCTTTCATGACCGCGCTGACCAGCCCCACAGAATCCAGCAGCTTGACGCTGGGCGCTACAAAAGCCAGGGCCTCATAACGCAAGGCGCCGCTGGACAGCTGCAGCAGATAGCTGTCCTTGCTGTCCCTGACGCCCGTGGAATGCAGGTAGACCAGCGAATCGGACATCAGCAGGCCCAGCTTGAGCGTGTCGCCGTCCAGCATCGCCAGCCGTCTGGCCTCTTCAGCCGCCAGCAACAAGGCTTCATCAGCAACCGACATGACTCAGGCCTGAGGCACGTCGTGGGCAATGCTGTTGGACAGCACGCCAACCTTGCCAACTTCGACCTCAACATGGTCGCCCGGCTTCATCCAGACCGGCGGCGTGCGCTTGGCGCCTACGCCACCCGGCGTGCCCGTCACGATCACGTCGCCGGGTTGCAGCGAGGTGAAGGTCGAGATGTATTCAATCAGCACCGGGATCTTGAAAATCATGGACTCGGTGGTGGTCCGCTGCATGACCTGACCGTTCAGGCGCGTTTCAAGCGTCAGCTCTTCGCCGTCGGCAATCTCGCCGCGCGTGACCATCCACGGTCCGAAAGCGCCTGTAGCGGTGAAGTTTTTGCCGGCAGTGAACTGCAGCGTGTGCTTTTGCCAGTCGCGGATAGAGCCTTCGTTGTAGGCGCTGTAGCCCGCCACATGCTCCCATGCGTCAGCCTCGCGAATACGCCGGCCAGCCTTGCCGATCACGATGGCGATCTCGCCTTCGTAGTCGAACTGGACAGACTCCGGCGGCAACAGCATGGGCTGCAGATGCGCCGTCTGCGATTCGGCCACGCGCATGAACAGCAGCGGGTGCTGGGTCTTGTCGCGCTGGGTCTCTATGCGGTGCTCCTCGTAGTTGTGGCCTACGCAAAAGATTTTCCCGGGCTCAGGAATGACGGGTAAAAACGTAATCTCACCGAGCTGCAAGCTGGGAACTTGACCTGCGGCCGCCGCTGCAATTTCTTCCAGCTTGCCGGCCTGCAGTGCGCTCAGCAGGGTTGGATACAGCTGGCTGTGCAAAGGCGTGATGCCGGCGTCGGTGCTCATGCCCCAGCCAGGCTGGCCTTGGTGAAGGTAACTGATCAGTTTCATGCGGTGCTTTCTTTTTAAAAATGAAAATCGATGTTCTTAAATCGGTGTTCTTGTATGCCGCGCTTTGGCCCGCAGGCTTCAAGTGATGCGGTGTTGAGGTGAGGAGAACTCACGCAGCAGCTGCGCTACGGCCTGGCTGTCGCCAGAATTATTCGCCTTGAGGTAAGCCATGACATAACGGTCGGGTCTGAGCAGCAAGGCGTCTGCGCCTGCACTGCGAATAGCTTTTTCGATCACACCATCGACATCCCGCAGCGTCGCGTCACGCGGGCCTTCAGACCTGTTGGCTGACGCGAGCGCTGGCGAAGCGCGCAGCAAGAAGTCATCGCTTTTAGCCACCACGCCAATGACTTTGCAAACCAGGCCCAGCGGCGCAAACGCTGCGAGCAAGTCCGTCGCATCAAAGCCATGCATGGCCAGCAGAGCAAAGTCGTGGCCCAAGACCTCGTCGAGCTTCACCTGCGTGCCGCCAGGCAACTCGACCTGGGGCTGCGACAACAATTGACCCGGCGGAACCAGTGCCGACTGAACTTGGCTAGCCACAAAAAAGCCCTGGAAAAACCGCGGTTTGGGTTTGAACTTGAGTTGCAGCACATAGTCCCGCACCGGTGGGTAGAGGCTGCAGAGCTTGAGCGCACCCTGCGACAGCATTGCAGCCAGAACCGACTTTGGCTGCATGAATGTGCCAATCCTCACGGCCATTTTGATAAGAGACCAGGCATGCGGCTTGCGCTCCTGCTCATAGCTTTGCAGCAGCGAGGCCGACATTCGGCCCTGCACCACGGCCGCCAGCTTCCAGGCCAGGTTGGCAGCATCGCGCACCCCGCTGTTCATGCCCTGCCCCGCAAACGGCGGCGTCAGGTGCGCTGCGTCGCCCGCCAGAAAAACGTGACCAGACTGCCAGCGCTCGGCAACACGCGCATGAAAGGCATAGACCACCTTGCGCGCGATGACCAGCTGCGCATCGGCCGGTTCACGCGCATGAATCAGGCTACGCACCAGCGTGTCGTCCAGCATCTGATCGGGGTCCTCGCCTTCGTGCAGCATGAACTCATAGCGTAGCGTGCCGTCCGGCCCGGGCAGCCGTATCGCCGGTCTTGCCGGGTCGCAATAGGTACGGGTGTGACGAAATGCAGACTGACGGTCCAGAAGATCAACAATCAGCCACTTTTCGTCATAACTGCTCCCGGTGAGCTTGATGCCCAGCTGCTCCCGAACCGGGCTGCGGCCGCCATCGCAGGCGACCAGCCAGTTGCAGCTGATTCGCTTTGTCTGTCCGGCATGCGCAACCTCCAGATGCACCAGATTGCCCTGCTCGCCTTCATCACGAAAATGCTGCAACTCGTGGTCAAAGCAGATTGCAGATGACTCAAAGCGCTGCAGGCCATCACGCAACTGGGCAACCAGAAACTGCTGCCTGAAGGCATTGCGCTTGGAGAAACCATGCTCCACCACGCTGGGCTCAATCCGTGCAAATTCCTGGCCGCGCCAGGAGTAGTAATGCACGCCGTAGCCCTGCACCACGTGCGGCAACACCTGCTCAATCAGGCCGGCGGCCTGCACCGTTCGCAGGCTCTCGTCGTCAATGGTGACCGCACGCGGCTCGCCGACGGTGTTGCTGCTGCGCTCAAGCACCAGCGTTTTGATGCCTTGAATGCCGAGCAGGTTGGCGAGAATCAGACCGGTCGGCCCGGCGCCCACAATCACCACCGGAAAATGCGTTTCGTCGACAAGTGGTGCGGCCGAAGTTGGCGCAAGCGGTGTGTTCATGAGGTTTCCATTTTTTTAGTCGCACGGGCTTTCATGCGCTGATCTTGCAGCCGACCCTCGACACGGCCAGCGGCGCTCTGCAGCCGGCTCAGCGTGGTCTTGCGCAAGCCAGCCGTCATGCTGGCGGCGGGCATCACGATGCTCAGGCTACCGAGCAGATGTTCGCCATCGCGCAAGGCCACGGCAAACCCCACGGCATCGGGGTCAACCTCGCCAGTTGAGATGCAGTAGCCCGCTTCGCGCATTTCACGCAATAACGGGCCAAGTTCCGTGAGGTTTCCGGGCAGGCCAGCCGCCACCATGGACGCGCCATCGCTGGCCAAAAGCTGCTTGAGCTGGGCCTGGGGCAGACAGGCCAAGATGATCTTGGAGGTCGCGCCGCGGTACAGCGGCATGGCGCGACCGCGCTCGTAGCTCACGGCAAGCGACGGAATCAGGCCCTTGACGGGGGTCGCCTGGTGAATACACATGACCTGGTTGGCGTGAAATCGGCATAGCAACACGGCACCGCCCGTATCTTCCGCAAGTCGACCCAGCACATCCTGCGCAGCTTCCAGCAAGGGGTCCGCCAACCGGATTTGGCGGTCCAGCTCGACCACCATGGGCCCAAGCACATAGCCACGCTCAGCCACGCGCTCCAGCAGGCCCACGCTGGTGAGCTGGCTCAGGTCCCGGTAAACGCTGGCGCGCGACACGCCAAGCTCGGTCATCAGCCATTCAGGCGTGATGACCGGACGCGCCAGGTCAAAGAGTTTGAGGATGCGAAGCATCCGGTTAGTGCCAGCCATCAGCATGAAACCCTAGCTGCGCAAAATGGCTTTGCCCCAGAGATTTAGCGTGCGCTCCTCATGCGGCCAAAGACCTGCGGGACGGTCAGGTGCGCACTGCTCGATTTCCGAGGAAATTTCAGCCAGGTTGCCATCCGGGTCACGCACCATGAAAAACACATCATTGCCCGGACCATGGCGGCCAAGGCCCCAGACAATAGGCTGCCGGATGGCGGCCATGTGGTCACCCCATTGCTTCATGCTGTCCCAGTCAGGCGCTTCAAATGACTGGTGGTCAAAGCAGGATACAGGCGCGAAAAACAGCGCCAGCGCATGGTGCTGCGTATCGGTGCGCAAAAAGCAAGCGCGTAAAACGCCTTCGGGGTCTTTCACGGCATCGGACAGAACAAAGCCCAATTGCTGACTGTAAAAAGCAAGCATGGCCTCAAGATGAGGGGTGCGCAGCGCAAAGTGCTGCAGCGTCGCCGGTAGCTGGGTCATGTCGCTTTGCGACAGCTGCGCTGAAGGCGCCAGCGTGAACACCAGCTGGTTGCCGTCGGGGTCTCGCAGGCTGAGCGCCTGGCTCTGCCCCGCAAACGCTGGCGGCAAGGGTTCAGGCACCAGCAGCTGCACACGTGCCGCGAAACGCTCCCAGGCCTGCGGGCCTTGTAGCGCAAAGTGGGCGTAACAGAGCTGGTTGGCGGCGCCCGGCGACAGCTGGACCTCGCGCCCCGGGGCACTACAGCGGTAGCCGTCTCCAGCGGGCGCCATCACCATGCCATAGGCCGCGCAATAAAAGCGCGCTGCCTGAAGCGGATCCGGTGAATAAAGGTGAATGCATTGAAGCGCAGCTTGCAGTTCCATGGGGACGGCTCTTGTAATAAATCAACCCCGCGACTGTCGCCTCGACCAGGACTCGTGTCAAACAATATTCTCACCAGGTGAGACTAAAGACAAACGCAGCCAGCGCTTTTGGGGGCTGCTCAACACGATTTCAGGTTTTCTCTTAAAGTCCAGCAAACCATGCAAGGGCTTGGTTATAAAGGAAGAACCTGTGATTGACGTTTATTCATGGGCCACGCCCAACGGCCACAAAGTCCACATCATGCTCGAGGAATGTGGTTTGAAGCTGGGCCGCGACTGGCAAGCGATTCCAGTCAACATAGGCGGCGGCGACCAGTTCACGCCTGAGTTTCTGGCGATCAGCCCCAACAACAAGATTCCGGCCATGGTGGACCCGAATGGTCCGGACGGCAAGCCCATAGCCTTGTTCGAATCAGGTGCGATATTGCTCTACCTGGCTGCCAAAACCGGCAAACTGCTGCCCAAGACCGACAGGCTCAAGTTCCAGGTATTGCAATGGCTGATGTTTCAAATGGGTGGTGTCGGTCCCATGCTTGGCCAGGCCCATCATTTCAGAATTTACGCCCCCGAAAAAATTGACTACGCATTCAACCGTTACACCAACGAGGCCAAGCGGCTTTACGGCGTGATGGACAAGCAACTCGCGAGCAGCAAATTCATCGCCTGCAACCAGTACAGCATTGCCGATGTAGCGATTTTCCCGTGGTTGCGCAGCTGGGAAAACCAGGGCATTGACTGGGCGGATTACCCGCATCTTAAAAAGTGGTTTGATCTGATTGCCGCACGGCCGGCCGTGCAACGCGGCGTGCAAGTGCTGGCAGACTTGCGCAAGCCGATCAGGGACGAGAAAGAGCGTGAAATTCTGTTTGGCAGCACCCAGTACCAAAAACGCTAGGGTAAGCGTCAGTTGTACTCGATGCTGATAAATCCTGGAACGGGCTGAGACACCGCGAATGTCAAAGCAACACCTCCGCTGACAACCAACGATCCATCCGTATTTCTGGTGATACTGACGGTCGCGGCCGGAGCCGGTAGTATGGCGCTGACTGCCGCAGGTGGTACGACTGCTCCAGCCAAAACAACACTTCCAGCTACCGGAACGGGCAATGTTACAGCGCCTGAAAGTACCCCTGAACCAAGATGCAGCAAGGGTACGACGTTGGGCAGTCCATTTGTTATTTCCTCTATCGTAACAACTGTCCCGACCAAAGCCGGCGCAGCAATGACAATGGATACGGACTCGATGACGGTCGCGTTAGCCGTACTCGACGCCGTCGCTGCAAGACTCTGGCTATTCGCCATGATGCCAACCCCCGCAAGTAAGGCGCACAAAAAATTGACCCCAGTAATGCGGATGCGGGCGCTGCGCCTGTTATTTTTCATCCTGCTCCTCCCGCTGAAGACTTGGTACTGGATTGGCTGCGATTTTGCCAAGTAAAAAATCCACGCCGTTGATGAATTTTCCGTCGGGCAGGATGGTGACCATGCGCACGCCGGGATCCGTCAGATTGACTCGCCTCAATTGTTCCGGAGACACCCGCAATAAGTAGCGGCCCTGAGCAACGGCTGGAATGATGTAGTAGCCGTCGGAACTCGTTTTAATAGTGGACACGAGCCTGCGGTCTGTGTCAAGCAACTCCATTACTACGTCACCAATCCCGCGCTTGCTATTGTTTTCGAGCAGATAAACCGTGCCGTCAATTTCACTGGTCAACACCACGGGAAAATCAAGTTCGGCGACATGGCCGGGGCGAGGCAGCAGGCGCACGCCTTTGCGCTGCGGCACCCAGTACGGGTCTTCAAGCGTCTGCGTGTCAACGGCCAGGTCGACGTACTGCCGCGTCGGCAAGCGGTCCAGCCAGGCGATGCCGGAAGCATCTGTTCGCACCGGTGCACGGC
Organism: Comamonadaceae bacterium; assembly: GCA_947443645.1. Lineage (GTDB taxonomy): Bacteria > Pseudomonadota > Gammaproteobacteria > Burkholderiales > Burkholderiaceae_C > Polaromonas. Next base: position 116,216 of record CANEXF010000010.1, read on the forward strand.
TGCCATTGACCGTCATCGCAGCGTTCTCTATGGGTTCTTCGCCCGGGTCCATCACACCGTTGCCGTTGCTGTCCTGAAACACCCGCACCGATGCAGCGCCGCTGTCAGCCTTGGGTTGCGCGTCAAGCCGCCATATACCCTGGCGTGGCTCACGACCCATGGCAATGAAGAGTTGCACGCCTATGGTGTAAACGCCACTCGACGAATAGCTCGCGCTCAGGCCAAGTCCGTAGCTACCCAAGCTTTTGTTCAGACCGGCGGTGTAAACGGTTTCACTGTTGCTGATCGAGCGCGCCACCCCAAGGTTGAGCAGATAACCTTCACCCAGGCGTCTGTCGCCTGCAAGCAAAACGGTGTCAAGTTTGGCCTGGGGCTTGAGGCTGTAAGCGAGCTGGCCGCTCAAGCCGGTCACGCCGACCCGGTAGCTCATCTGCAGCGCACCACTGGCCAGGGTCGTTCCACCAAAACGTTGCCAGGTCAGCTGATTGGAAACCGAGGTACGGTTCACGTAGGCGGCGACCCGACCCGTCACGGCAAGATTGCTGCTACCCGACTTGAATTGGTCGCGCTGAACCTCCAGCGTCACGGGCAAACGCGGCAGCCAGCCCGCCGGAATGGCGCCGTCGAGTCGCACCTTGTCGCGACTGCGCAAAGGATCAGTGCTGGGCAAAAAAATCTCGCTGGTGAAGTCCCGCAGCTGCATGTGGTTGTAACTCACAGCGATACCACCAAGCCTGGTTTTAAGGCCTGAATCGTTGAGCCAACCGCCATTGGGCGATCGGTAAAAATCGCTGCTGAAAATATAGGACTGCCAAAAAGCTCGCAGTCCCAGGTTGCCGTAATACTGTGCATTGGTCGCGGCGCTGCCGCTTGCACTTGTAGCGCCTGGCAAGGTCGGCAGACGCACAAAACCACCGGTGCCCGTCAAATATTTGCTGAGCCCCCATTCAAACTGCGCTACAGAACGCGACTGGCCTGAATTCTCCTGGTGTTGGGCCAAGCTGTAATAGAAGGCGCCGGCCGGCGTGCTGGACTGCTCGAGCAAAAAACTTTGCCTCTCGACGCGCTGCTGCCCGAGCGGCCCATGAAACACCAGCCGAAAATCGTTCGGGCCATAGGCCAGCGGCTGGTCATCAAAGCTGTAGCGGCCATCAGCGCGCGAGGCCTGAAAACCGACCAGCGCTTCATTAAAATAGAGCTCCACGTCCCATCCTGGCGGCAGGTCGCCCTGCAAGGTATGCCGGTCAAAGCTGGTCGGCTGGGTGATGGGTCGGTTGCTCAGATTCAAGCCGTAGCCGGTACCGGTCGCAGTGCGGTTGGCGATATTGGCCACGCTGGGCACCGTGACGCCGCTGCCAAACATCACAGAGCTCGCGCTCAGCGGCCCAAGCAAATTGGTATCAGGGTCATGGCGCGCGAGCGTGAAACGAAAATCCGGCGTCGGATTCTGCCGTGAGCTGCTGAGAAACACCGCAGCTTCAGTGCCCAGTAGATCGCCTGTCAGGTAAGCGGTGTAATTGGCACTGGTCTGGCGGCTGCCATTGCCGGCCTTGAGTCCGAGGCCAAAGGTCTGGTCAATGAACGGCACACCGAACAAGCGGTAAGGCATGTCGTACTTCGGATAACCCGGGTCTTCATAGCCGGTTCGGGTGCCGACTCTGGCACCCAGACGCTCACGCTCCAGCCGCTCTTGCAGTGGCAAGCGCTCCCTGGGCTTGACCCGCAGCACGAGGCTGGACAAGTCCACCTCCAGATCAATTGGCAACCAGCGCGTCAACAGTGAACTCGCAACATAAATATCGTCGCTTTGCAGCCTGACGAGCGCGGGGTCATAGACCTGTGTCTGCTCAGCAAGCGTGATGCGTGACTGGGCGACATCAAGACTGAAGCCCCTGGCCTGATTCAAGATATAGCCCTCGGCCACGCCCTGCTCAGGCTGCGCCCGTATCGCCAAGGTCAGCAATCTTGCGAGCTCGCCCAGCGGCAAAAAAGTTTCCCGGCCCGACTGGTAGCTTGTGATCGCATCTGTCAGCACATAGCTATCGAGCTGCACTTCCAGCAGGGCGAGCGTTCGCTCATCGGCGCTGCGCGGCGGCAACTGTGCAGTCACTAGCGGCGCCAATGCAGATTCAGCCACATTACCAGACAGCAGCGCAGCAGGCGGCAGGCGCGGCACCTGGGGAGCCGCAGAAACGGCGGCGCTTGGCGAGGTCGATGCCACGAGGGGGGGCGCGAACTCCAGCACCAGCCGATAGTCCTTGCCAGCCTCTGGTTTGACCGAAAAGATTTTCGGTTCAACTTCACGCTTTAAGGCGAACTCCAGCTCCACGGCGTCGGCGTGAGCGCGTGAAGGCCTGATGGCCAGACTCTTTATCGACGGATGTGTTTCAGCAAGCTGGCCGGCCAATCCTGTCAGCGTCGGGTTAAGCGCCACCCCGTCAAGCTCAAGCACCAGCCGCTCGGGATTGCGCAAGATAAACAGGCTAAAACGCAACTCTGCTTTTGACTCCAGCACCATGCGGGTCGCGCCGTCTGTCTGCTCCAGCGACGCCGCGCTGATGGGTACGGCGGCCAAGGCCATGCTGGGTAACAAGGCCATAAAAACCAGCGCCCAGACCGAAGCAGGCAGTATCCAGTAAGGAAATATCCTGAGACTTGCACCGCCAGCAAGCTGCGGCCCAAGCTGGCCAAGGCTGATACGCGGCAGCGTCATGGTCATGGCCAGCGACGGTCAGGAACTCAGGGCAAATCGATAGCGGCTTCTGCCAGCAGTTTTCCGCCCGACTCTGGTCGCTCCCTGAAGCTCAGGCGCAAGGTACCATGCGCGAGCACCGTGCCAGAGGCCGGCTTGAGCTCCAACCTGACACGGCGCAACAAGTTGGGGGTGTAGACCGCGACACCACCGGCCCGACCGACCTCCTGCATTGCTCCGCCCTGCGGCGTGAATGTAGCCACCAGATCACCGTAAACAGAGCGATTGCCACTGCGCTGCAGCACCGCAGCGAGTACTGAATTTTGGCCAGCCGCAGGTTTGAGCAGTTCCACACCAGACACCGCCACACTAGCCGTCGTATCACCCTGCCTGACAATCACCGGGATAGACACACCCACCAGCGCCTTGAGTTGCACACCTACCTCGCCGGCGCCCAGTTTGGGGGCTTGCGCGTCAATGCTGCTAACACCGCTGGATTCGGCAACCAGGTCAAACTGCAGGTGCGAGCGGTACTCACCAACCGGCAGATCGGCTGGTTTGCGCAACAAGATTCGTATGGTCTGACTGCGGCCAGGCGCCAGCACCACCTGCCGTGGTGAATAGCGCAGCAACTCATCAGCGAACAGCTCGCCTGGCAAAGCCTTGTCAGCCGGAGAAAATTCCCCGGTCTCCGTCATACGCCGGTTCACCAGGTTGATGCGATAGGTCGTGCTTTCCTGGCCGTTGTTGATCAGCTCCAATTGGGCTGACCGCTGATTTTTCTCAAACACGATGCGCGTCGGAAACAGCATCAGGTCTGCCGAGGCTGGAGACGCGGCGAGCAGCATGAGCAAAGCCGCCAAAAACCAGACACTCATAGAACGAAGAGCCAAACCGATATGCGGCTTGAACCTGCTGGCAGCATCTGGCAGGGCAGTACGGGAAGCAACAGTAGGGATTGGCGACATGGCTTGGCTTTCTGAGTTGCAAAGGAGCTGGTCGCAGCCAAGCCAGAGCGCGGGCCGGTTTGCGTTCTTGTTTTCGACTGATTGAGCCGGAGAGCTTGGTGCAGGCATAGGCAAATGGGGCTTAGTTGTAGTTAATGGTGACGTCGAAACTGCCGCCGTAGCTGCCACTTGCCTGGTTGCTACCGACACTCAGCGTTGCGCCAACCGAGAGTGTTTGTGAGCCGCCTCCGCTGAGCTGACCAACAGTTGCCGGGCTGCTCGTGAAGCTGTTAACCGCCATGGAGTTGGCGCCACTGGTGAGCGACACCACACCGTTGCCAGGCAAGGTGATGGCGTAGGTCGCGTTGGCATTTCCGCTGACGTTGAATGTGGCGGCAGAGCCACTTGCAGACGGCACCAAAATCACGCCACCGCCTTGGGTGCGCGCACCCGCAGCGCTGATGGTGACCGTACCGCTTCCACCAGCGGCGAAACTACCAAAGGCCAGCGACTGCACAGCAGAGATGGATTGCGCCTGGCTTGGGTATGCAAAGGCTGCTGCACACAACAGCGCGAACAGGCTGAACTTTTGCATTGCATGCCCTTCCCTTCAAGCTCGCCTTCGAGCGAGATCGATTGTTCCGTAGTCGAGTATCCCCAAGAGCCACGACTGCCGGCCTACGACCCATTACGCCGAGTAAAGCCCGGCACACCCATCACGGCATCCAGTCGTCGGCAGGCGCGTTGCGTTCAGCGCTGCTCACAAGGCTTAGCGGCTGCTTAGTTGTAGTCCACCGAAACGTTAAAACTACCGGTATAAGCGCCTGCTACCTGGCTGGCCACGGTCGTGATGGTGGCGCCCACTGACAAGGTTTGCGCGCCAGCGGTCAAGGTACCCGTGGTTGCAGGGAAACTGGTAAAGGAACTGACCGCCATGGTCTCGGGACCGGTCTGAGTGCCGGTCGTGATGTTCACGGTACCGTTGCTTGGCAGCGTGATCGCATAAGTCAGCGAACCATCGCCAGTGACGTTAAAAGTGGCAGCTCCGGTCGTCGAGGTCACAAGAAGCACGCCACTGTTGGTGCGGGCACTGGTCTGTGCATTGATGGTCACCGTCTGCGCAGCTGCGCTGGTAGAAAACGAGCCAAAGCGCAAAGTGTTGGCCGCAGCAATGGAAATTGGGGTGACCACCGTTGCCGTCGCCGTGTTCGAAGTCGAGGCGGCGTAAGCATTGACACCCAGACCGGCGCATGCCAGACCAAGGGTCGATACCAGTGCGGCGTGCAATGCACGGCGCTTGAAAGTTGCAGATATACCTGATTTCATGATCACTCCTTCGTTAATGAATTGGACTTACATCACTTAAATGACCTCTACACCCACCCTGCCCGCCAGCCTCGTCAACAAAACATACAAGGACAGACTCCAGCGTCGCGACACAACAAATTTCGACAAACGTTCCTTTAGGACCACTTTTTTTGAATTCTATTTTTCAAAATGTGACTTATGTTGACAAATATCATAATTTATTAACCGGTATTTGCAACAACTTGTAATTAATTATTTAGAAATGCCAAATTTAACTCAAAAAATCGCTTGAAGTAGTTTTTTGGTAACTTCTGACGGCTTTTAAACGGCAATTCACCACCAAGAATGCCAAAAACAAGCAACAAAATGTGTTCGGCGCAATCGGGCAATTAAAAAAGCAGCGCTGGCTGTTGGCCCTGCTGCAATTCAAAAAATCCAGGCAACAAAGAGCTTCAGGCCCGAGTGCGCCGCGCTGGTCGGCGCTTTGGGCCAGGGACGAACGGGTTTGGCCCTGCTAGCTGATAACGATTAAATCTGGCTTTAGCGCATGACTGCCTTGCGCCAGCAGCTATAAATTAAGTAGCAGACAGGATGAATGTTTGCTGCCGCCGGCTTTACCAGCCAGCCGCGGCAAAGATCATGGACTGCTTGTTGCGCCGCCAAGTGACGGCATGCGGATGCACGGCCAGCCACCAGGTTTGCATCGCGGGACGCGGCCTGGGCTTGGCAAATGCTTGCGGCGTGAGCAGTGCCACACACCACGCCGGCTGGGTGTCGCGCACAGATTGGTATTGAATGCCGCCCAAGCTGGCTTGGCGTGCGACTTGCGCGAAGGCCTGCGTGGCACTGTAGTCGGTGCGGTGCAACCAGGCAGAGGCATTGGCGCTGAATGGCGGCAGGCGCAAATCGACCAGTTGCGTGCTCACATCGACACTGAAAGCCGTGTGCGTCACTGGTTCGAGTTTATTCAGATCCACCGCGTCCTTGAGAAATCGCCAGCGCCAATACCCCAGCTCCGCGCTGGCGGTGCGCACCGACTCGGCGCCATAAAACACGCCCGGGTCGGTGATGGCCCGAAAGCGGGAGCCGCCGCGCAGCGGGTTATAGCGAAATGGCGTGGCCAGCAGGTAGTCGAGCGCCAAAGCGCTGTCCGGCTGAGCGGGCTTGCTGCCTTCCAGCAAGGTCTCCAGCAGGTCTTGCTCGACGCCGTTGTCAACGATTTTCATGGTCGAGGCGGTGTGCTGCGCCTCGACCATGCGCCACACCGGTCCAGACCAGGCAAAAGCCTCAGACGAGACTGCGGCTGGCGTCAAGGTATTGAACAACACGGACCAAACCTTCGGTATGCCCAATGAGCTCTATGGGCCTGGCATTCAAGCCAAGGTTCTCACTTTGCAGCCACTTGCGCGCCGTGGACTCGTCACCCACTCATGGCATCAAGCGATACGACTTGGGACAACAAAAAACCCGCCATGCCAATAAACATGCGAGTTCTGAGACGATATGGAGCGAGGGTCTGGTCTGCCCGGAGGGGATCGAACCCCCGACCCTCAGCTTAGAAGGCTGATGCTCTATCCAACTGAGCTACGGGCAGATGTAAAAAAAGCCCACGAAGTGAGCTTTTTTAGGATGTTTAATGGTCGGAGTACAAGGATTCGAACCTTGGACCCCCTGGTCCCAAACCAGGTGCGCTACCAGGCTGCGCCACACTCCGCCAAGCTTCAAATTATAGCCTCAAGAATTGCAGATTCAAGCAGCAAGCAGCAATTTTTTTATCTTGCGCCCGCCACCCATCAAAGTTTGACGTATTCGTACTCCACCGGATTGGCGTTGATGCCCCGGTCAGGTGGTGCAATCCATGCCGCCATCTTGCCAGGCTCGGTCACCCGGTTCATCAGGCTTTTGACAAACGCCGTATCTGCCGGGGTTGGCAGCCACTGGTCTTTTTTGGCGTCGAATTCAGCCGCGCTGATCGGCACGCCTTGAGGGTTGGTATGCACGCCAGACCACAGGCCCACGCTGCGCCGGAAACGGCTGGACGGCAACGCCAGCTCAAAATCAACGCCGGCGCGCTTGATGCCCATGTTCCAGCGCGTCACGCCAATATTGCAGTCTTTGACGTATTCGATGCGCGTGATCTCGTTCATACCGTTGCGGGTCGAGATTGATTCGGTTTTCATCCCGCCCTGCCCGTCAGGCACCTGAATGCTCATTTCGGTATCCAGCTCCAGATGGTCGGCAAACTTGGCTTCGTCTGGCCTGCCCTTGATGCCATTGCTGAAATAGTTGGCGGCGTTGGATGAGGCTTCAGAGCCAAACAGGTCCAGCGACGACGTGAACCAGAAATTCATGAACTTCTGAATCGTCTGCAGATCAATCACGCCGGCATTGCGCAAGGTGGCGGCATCGGTGGTGTCCAGCTCTTTCATGACTTCCAGCGTGCGCTTGATCACGCGGCCAATGCCGGTCTCGCCGACAAACATGTGGTGGGCTTCTTCGGTCAGCATGAAGCGCGTGGTGCGGGCCAGCGGATCAAACGCTGACTCGGCAAAGCTCTTAAGCTGAAACTTGCCATCACGGTCGGTGAAGTAGGTGAACATGAAGAAGCTCAGCCAGTTGTCCATGGGCTCGTTGAAGGTGCCCAGGATACGCGGCTTGTCCGCGTCGCCGCTGTGGCGCATCAAGAGCTCTTCGGCTTCTTCGCGGCCGTCACGGCCAAAGTGCGCGTGCAACAGATAGACCATGGCCCACAGGTGGCGGCCTTCTTCAACATTGACCTGGAACAGGTTGCGCAGGTCGTACAAACTTGGTGCGGTGTGGCCCAGCAGGCGCTGCTGCTCGACCGAGGCCGGCTCGGTGTCGCCCTGCGTGACGATCAGACGGCGAAAGGTCGAGCGGTATTCGCCCGGCACTTCCTGCCAGACGTCCTGGCCCATGTGGTCTCCAAAGCCGATCTTGCGCCCCTTCTCCTGGTCGGCCAGGAAAATGCCCCAGCGGTAGTCAGGCATGGGCGTGTAGCCATAGCTGGCCCAGCCGGAGGCATCAACACCGACGGCGGTGCGCAGGTAAACCTCTTTGGCCTTGAAGTCGCTCGGTCCCATATCTTCCCACCAGTTCAAAAAGGCCGGCTGCCAGTGTTCCAGCGCGCGCTGGAGCTGGCGGTTCTCACCAAGCTGGACGTTGTTGGGGATCAGGGCTTGCAGGTCTATGTTGCTCATGATGTTTCCTTGAAAATCTACAAAACAGGGCTAGAAGTTCCTTCGCCCTTTGGGAGAGGGTTAGGGGGAGCCCTCACCCCTGCCCTCTCCCAAAGGGAGAGGGCATAAGAAAGTCAGACCCTCTTCCAGTCGAACTTGGCTTTTTTGCCGGTGCCGAAGAGCTTGAGCGCACCGTCTTCGCCGACCGCATTCGGACGGATGAATATCCAGTTCTGCCAGGCTGACAGACGCCCAAAAATGCGGGTTTCCATGGTCTCTTTGCCGGGAAAGCGCAGCGATGCCTCCAGGCCCGTCATGGCGTCTGGCGAGAGCGAAGCACGCTCTTCCAGCATGATGCGGATCTCGTCGTCCCAGTCGATATCGTCGGGGCTCAAGGTCACCAGGCCCAGTGCCAGCGCCTGGTCTGCGCGCAGCGGGCTGTCACCCAAGCCCTTGAGCTGGCTGATCGTGGCCTCGTCCTCACAGAACCGGGTCTGCAAACGCGTCAGGCCGTTGACGGCCGGGAACCAGCCAAAGTTGGCGGCGGTCAGCTGCAGCACCGGTGCGACATCGGGCGAATCCGGCAGGTCCAGCATGTAGATGCGGTCACAGCTCAAAGCCAGTTCATAAAACGTGCCCGAGAAACAAGAGCCCGAATCCACCAGAGCAATCAGCGAGCGGCTGGTCACATCCAGGCGCGCCAGGGTGCGGCGCAGCGCGCCCGTGGTTTCTTTCACCAGCCAGTGGTCCTTGAGGTGGTCCAGCACGGCGTCCATCTTGATGATCTGATTGGCGTCGCCCTGCGTCTGGATAACCCAGGTGCCAACTTCGAGCTCGTTGGTGCGCAGGTTCAATATCAGGTCATCGAGCTCGCGCTGCATGCGCAGCGGATACCAGCTGGCGCCGGCCGCCTCAATCGCCTCAGGCGTGGCTTCGATCGCGCCAGCAGGCGCCTTGACAGTGATGGTGGCAACGCGCTTTTCGCGATCAACCTGCGCGTTCACCGTGCTGTAGTGGTAGCCGGCGTCATCTATAAGCGGCTTCAAAGCCGTCAGTTCAATCCCTTTTATGTTGGCATTTGAGCCTGCGGCCCTTGTGGATTGTGCGCGAAGCGCTTCTATTTCTGTAGCAATCAGCTGACTGAACTGCTGCGGCTTGGCATGCCCGTCGATCAGCTTCCAGTCCTTGGCGCGGTCGGCGCGAACGCCTTCCGAGGTGGTGCAGAAAATGTCGGCGAGGTCGCGGCGCACCTTGCGCTTGTCAGTCACGCGGGTCAGGCCGCCGGTGCCTGGCAACACGCCCAGCAGAGGCACTTCGGGCAGGCTGACGGTCGACGAGCGGTCATCGACCATGATGATGCGGTCGCAGGCCAGCGCGAGTTCGTAGCCGCCGCCAGCGCAGGCGCCCGTCACCGAAGCAATGCTTTTGAGGCCGTCATGGCGCGAGGAGTCTTCCAGGCCATTGCGGGTTTCATTGGTGAACTTGCAGAAGTTGACCTTCCAGCCGTGGGTCGACAAACCCAGCATGTAAATGTTGGCGCCCGAGCACCAGATCTTTTCCTTGCCCGATTCAAACACCAGCACCTTGACGGCCGGGTGCTCAAAGCGCACGCGGTTGATCGCGTCGTGCAGTTCTATGTCCACGCCAAGGTCATAGCTGTTGAGCTTGAGCTTGTAGCCGGGCTTGATGCCGCCGTCTTCATTGATGTCGAGCTTGAGGCGCGCGATGTCACCTTCAACACTGAGCGTCCAGTGCTGGTATTTGGTGGGATGGGTGGCAAAGCTGACCAGCTCGCGCTCCTGGCCCTCTATGAGCTGCTTGAAAAGCAGCGGTTCTGTCATGGCGTTCATGGGTTTGTCTCCGTTGATATTTATCTATTTGTGAATCGTCTGTGCCCGTTCGACCTGCGCCTGAACGGCCAGCTGCGGAACAGCGCGCTCCAGGTCTTTGAGGCTTTGTCTCAAGCTGCGCGCCGCAGTGTCCACGACCGCATCGGCGCGCGCATAGAGCGCCTCGCGGCTGGCCAGAATGCGGCGCAAATCGTCCATCGCTTCCTGGCTGGCGCCGCGCGTCGAGTCAAAGGGCCGCATATCGCCTTGCGCCACGACGCGGGCCATGTGTTCTTCGGGACTGGCCTTTAGCCAGACGCAGTAAAAACGGCTTTGCAGCAGGTCAAAGGTTTCACGCTCACTGACAATGCTGCCGCCGGTGGTCATCACCACGCCGTCCGGATATTCCTCGGCAATGCGAAACAGCGCACGCCGCTCGTAGCGGCGGTAACCGGCCTGACCGTGCAACAGCAGGATCTCATTCATGCTGGTGCCCGCTTCGCGTTCGATCTCGCGGTCCAGCTCTATGAAGGGAACGCCGCGCTCCTCGGCCAGTTGCGCGCCCAGCGTGGACTTGCCCGCGCCGCGCAGGCCAATCAGCGCCACGCGCTGATCGCGCCCCAGCGCATCGTTCAGACCAAAACTATTGCCCAACAGGCCATAGGCCTGGTCGAGCTGACCGTCGTCAAGCCGGGCCAGCAGGCCCTGCACGCGCACAAGCGCCGGTCGCGGCGCATCCTGCAGCAACTCAAGAATCGAAATATTCAGCGCTCGCGCGGCCGCTTCCAGCGAGTTGATCGAGACATTGCCCTTACCCGACTCCACGTCGGCCAGAAAGCGCTCGCTCAAGCCCGAGTCGGCCGCCAGCTGCTTGCGCGTCATGCCGCGACGGGCACGCCAGGCGCGGACGCGGGCGCCCAACTCACTGAGCGTGGCTTTTGATTCGTGATCCGTCATGGTTTCCAAAATAACGCCTTGAATATCAAGCCCTTGGCCTTGGTGTTTTGCATAAATTGCAGTATACTTCCGCTTAACTTGATGTCAAGCAGTTTATTGCATCTTTTTTCTGGAGATCTTTTGATGAAGCTCAAAATCCTGGTCGGCACCATGACCAGCACCGCAGACTATGTCGCACAGGCCATTCAGATGGATTGCACAGATCTCGTCAGCGACATCGAGGTGACCTTGATGGATGGCCTGGATATGTCGGTCTTTAGCGCCGACCAGGCAAAAGATGCGATATATCTCATCTGCACATCCACCTATGGCTCTGGCGACGTTCCTGACAATGCGCGCGCGCTCTATGAGTCCATGAGCGCCCAGCCGCAGTTTCTCGGTCATGTGCGTTACGGCGTGCTGGCCTTGGGCGACCGCACTTATATGCAGACCTTTTGCTTCGGCGGCCAAAAATTCGACGAGCGCCTGCAAGATCTGGGCGCCCAGCGCCTGGGCGATGTCTGGTGCCACGACGCCAGCAGCGGCACCATGCCGGAAACCGAAGGCACCGAGTGGTGCAGGCAATGGCTCACGCAAGCCCTGCAGCTCACGGCCGGCAGCCCCGAAACCGCGTAAAGCCGCAGTCTGTATATAAAAATAAGCTGTAACGCCCTGCAGTCGGGCGCAGCCAGCTATAAAAAAAAGAGCATTCCGCAAGCGACAAACGGAGACAAGCATGCAACTGATGCAGCAGAGTAAGGCCGACCACAAGGCCAGCCCGCCGATGGTGGAAATTCCCCGGAACTACAACGCTGCCCATGACCTGCTGGCACGCAACCGGAACCGGCCGGACAAAGTCGCCTTTATCGACGCGATCAGCGGCGAGCAGCTGAGCTTTGGCGAGCTCGACGAGCAAGCCCACCGTTTTGCCAATGCCCTGCGCGCCCTGGGCTTCGCACAAGAAAGCCGGGTGCTGGTCGCCATGCTGGACACACCGCAATGGCCGGTGGTTTTTCTGGGTTGCATTCTGGCCGGTGTGGTGCCGGTCGCCGTCAACACCTTACTGACGCGCCAGGATTTTGACTTCATGCTGCGCGACGCGCGTGCCCAGGGCCTGGTAGTTTCAAGCGCCCTGCTGCCGGTTTTTGAGCCCCTGCTCGCCGGCTTGGACAACTTGCGCTCGGTGATCGTCGACGGCCCGCCAGACGCATCGCCTTATCCGGCGCTGTCGCAGGTGCTGCGGGGGCAAGCAGCTACAAAAACAGTAGCAAATACCTGTGCTGACGATGCCTGCTTCTGGCTTTATTCGAGCGGCTCCACGGGCGCACCCAAAGGCACGGTGCACCTGCACAGCCACCTGATTCAAACTGCCGAGCTGTATGGCCGCGGCGTGCTGGGCATTGAAGAGTCTGACGTGGTGTATTCGGCCGCCAAGCTGTTTTTTGCCTACGGCCTGGGCAACGCCCTGACCTTTCCCCTGAGCGTTGGCGCGACCACCGTACTGCTGCCGGCGCGGCCCACGCCGGACCAGGTTTTTGCCATACTCAAGAAACACCAGCCCAGCATTTTTTACGGCGTTCCCACCTTGTATGCCGCGCTGCTGGCCGACCCCGCCAAGCCGGCGAAGTCCGAATTGAATCTGCGCGTCTGCACCAGCGCGGGCGAAGCGCTGCCGGCAGAAATCGGCAGGAAATGGGCGCAGCACTATGGCTGCGACATCCTGGACGGCATAGGCTCGACGGAAATGCTGCATATCTTTTTGAGCAACCGGCCTGGCCAGGTACGCTACGGCACCACCGGCCAGGCCGTGCCGGGCTACCAGCTGCGCATCATCGCCGACGATGGCCACGAATGCGGCGTCGGCGAAATCGGCGAACTGCAGATTTCCGGCCCGAGCGCCGCCATCATGTACTGGAACAACCGCGCCAAGACCAAAGCCACGTTTGCCGGCGAATGGACCCGCAGCGGCGACAAATACACCCGCGACGCCGACGGTTTTTACACCTATGGCGGGCGCAGCGACGACATGCTCAAGGTCGGCGGTATTTATGTCTCGCCGTTTGAAGTCGAAGCCTGCCTGATGACACACGCCTGCGTGCTGGAAGTCGCGGTGATTGGCGTGCTGGACGCAGATCAGTTGCTCAAGCCCAAGGCCTTTGTGGTCTTCAAGTCAGGACACAGCGCAACGACAGAGGAGCTGCAAAGCCATGTCAAGCAGCAGCTGGCGCCCTACAAATACCCGCGCTGGATAGAGTTTGTCGCCGAGCTGCCAAAGACCGCGACAGGTAAAATCCAGCGCTTCAAGTTGCGCCAGTTGGGCTAGGACGCGCAAACCAGACCGCGTGGCGGACTTGAAGGCTGGCACTTTCAGGCCGCAATCACGGGTTTTACATGAGGTCGCGGCGCCACCTGCACGCGTAACATCAAGTCATTCTGAATTTCAACCTGGAGTTTTTTTGATGACCTCACGCCGACTCATTCTGACCCGTAGCGCCGCCCTCATGGGTGCCGCTTCAACCGGCTTGTTTCTTCCAGCTGCAGCGCAAGCGCAATCAGGCAAGCTGCGCGTCGGTTTCATGCTGCCCTATACAGGCACCTTTGCCCAGCTTGGCGTTGCGATTGAAAACGGGTTCCGCATGGCCATCAACGAGCAAGGCGGCAAGCTGGGCGGTCGCGAGATTGAATATTTCAAGGTTGACGACGAGTCCGAACCGTCCAAAGGCATAGAAAACGCCAACAAGCTGGTGCAGCGTGACAAGGTCGATGTGCTGATCGGCACGGTGCACTCCGGCGTGCAGATGGGCATACAGAAAGTCGCGCGCGACTCCGGCGTGCTGAGCCTGATCCCCAACGCAGGCGTGCATGCCGCCACCCGCGCCTTGTGCGCACCCAATGTGTTTCGCACCAGCTTCAGCAACTCGCAGCCCACACGCGCGCTCGGAAAGGCGATGTATGACCGCGGCGCCAAGACCGCTGTCTGGATCACCTGGAAATACGCCGCTGGCGATGAAGCTTTTGAAGGTTTCAAGGAAGGCTACCTCGCCGCTGGCGGCAAGATCATCAAGGAGCTGGGCCTGCCGTTTCCGCAAGTGGAGTTCCAGGCGCTGCTGACTGAAATCGCGGCGCTCAAACCCGACGCAGTGGCCTGCTTTTTTGCCGGAGGCGGCGCGGCCAAGTTCATCAAGGACTACGCGGCAGCAGGCCTCAAGGGCAAGATTCCCCTGTACGGCTCGGGCTTTCTGACCGAAGGCGTGCTCGACGCGGCCGGCCCGGCGGCCGACGGCATCATCACCACCATGCATTACAGCGACTCGCTCAATACGCCGCGCAACAACAAATTCCGCCTGGACTACGCCAAGGCCTTCAAGGCGCAGCCTGATGTCTATGCGGTCCAGGGCTACGACACCGGCCTGCTGCTGATCCAGGGCGCGAACGCCGTCAAGGGCGATCTGAGCAACAAGCCTGCGCTCTACAAGGCCATGGAAGGCGCGACCATAGACAGCCCACGCGGCAAGTGGACCATGAGCAAGTCACACAACCCAGTGCAGGACATGTACCTGCGCGTGGTTGAAAACAAGGAAAACAAGGTCATTGGCATCGCTGCCAAGGCGCTGGCTGATTCTGGCGCGGGCTGTAAGATGTAGCCCCCACGGTTGCTCACTGCGTGTAGCGCCCTGCCCCCCGAGGGGGCCGCTGCGCCTGCGGGCCGGCTGAGCCGGACCCGCGGCCCTGGCTGAAAGTTGCGGGGAGAACCTGTCACCCTCCCCATTTATTTGAACCAGCCGGTAAGCACGCTCTCATGGATTTAGCCAACTTTTTCATCCAGCTGCTCAACAGCGTGCAATACGGCTTGCTGCTGTTCATGCTGGCGGCCGGGCTGACCCTGATCTTCGGCATCATGGGCGTGGTCAACCTCGCGCATGGCAGCTTTTACATGCTGGGCGCCTATCTAGCCTGGTCGCTCAGTGCCCAGTTCGGTAGCCTCACGATAGCCATCCTCGTTGGCACCGCTTTATCGGTGCTGTTTGGCCTAGCGCTTGAATGGCTGCTGTTTCGCCACTTCTACAAACGCGACCATCTTGACCAGGTACTGCTGACCTTTGGCCTGATCTATATCTTCGAAGAAATGCGCGCCATCATCTGGGGCGACGATGTGCACGGCGTGAACGTACCCGACCTACTGAGCGCCTCGATTCCCCTGACCGAGAACCTGTCTTATCCGGTTTACCGCCTCTTCATGTCCGCTGTCTGCATGGCCCTGGCGTTGGGGCTGTACCTGCTGATTTCCAAAACCCGCCTGGGCATGAAGATTCGCGCCGGCGCCTTCAACCGCGAGATGGCCGAGTCTCTGGGCATCAACATCAAACTGATTCATGCGCTGGTGTTTGCACTCGGTGTCGGCCTGGCAGCGATTGCCGGCATGATCGCCGCACCCGTTGCCAGCGTCTACCCCAACATGGGCTCTCAGGTACTCATCATGTGTTTTGTGGTGGTGGTGATTGGCGGCATAGGCTCGGTGCGCGGCGCGCTGATCTCGGCCCTGCTGGTTGGCCTGGTCGACACCTTTGGAAAGGTGCTGTTGCCCTCCATGGCCGGCATGCTGGTCTATATGTTGATGGCTGCGGTTCTTTTGTGGAAGCCTGAGGGCTTGTTCAAGCAATGAAGAGCTCACAACCCCCACGCTTTTCACTTCGTGTAATGCGCTGCCCCCCGAGGGGGCTAATTTTCCTTGGGGCGGCCCGGCGGAAAATTGCCGTGCCATCTCCGCGCTTTGTTCTATGAGTTCTCAAAAATCCAATCTTGAAATTTTGCCGCGCGGCGTGCAGTTTGCGCTGGGTCTGGCGCTGATCGCGCTGTTGGCCTTTCCTTTTACCGGCACTGATTTCTACACCGAGATGGTCACGCGCATGATGATCATGGCGATCTTTGCCATGAGCCTGGACTTGCTGCAAGGCGTGACCGGCCTGGTCTCGCTGGGCCATGCTGCCTACTTTGGACTGGCCGGTTACGCGCTGGCCTTTCTGACGCCGCAAGGCGAGGCCGTCAGCCTCTGGTGGACCTTGCCCGTGGCCGTTCTGGGCTCTGGCCTGGCCGCGCTCATCATCGGTATTTTTGTGGTTCGCACGCACGGCATCTACTTCATCATGGTGACCATGGCCTTTGCGCAGATGGTGTTCTTCCTGTTCTTTGACAACAAGCTGCTGGGCGGCTCGGACGGGCTGTACATCAACTTCAGGCCCAGCGCCGACCTGCTGGGCTGGGTGCCATTTGAGCTGGACAACAAGCGCACGTTTTACTATTTCACGCTGGCCGTCATGCTGCTGGTCTATGCCTTTTTGCGCCGCCTGCTCTGGAGTCCGTTTGGCCGTGCGCTGGCCGGCATACGCGTCAATGAGCACCGCATGCGAGCGCTGGGGTTTGGCGTGCTCGGCTACAAGCTGGCGGCTTTCACGCTGGCGGGCAGCCTGGCGGGTCTGGCCGGCTATTTGTGGGGCGCGCAAAGCGGCTACATCAACCCCGAGTTGATGGGCTTTCACATGAGCGCGCATGCCTGCCTGATGGTGATCATGGGCGGCATGGGAAACTTTGCCGGCGCTATCGTGGGGGCGTTTGCGTTTGAATATTTGCTGCATGCGTTCAAGGACTTGCCGGCCATCGACCTATTTGGCGCCAGCGTCAATCTCGGCAAGCACTGGCAGCTGTGGATGGGGCTGTTCATTGTGCTGCTGGTGTGCTTTGCGCCGCGCGGCATCCTCGGCCTGATAGGCAGATTCAGCCAGAAAAAAGAGGCGGCAGATGTCTGAAGTCCTGCTCAGCGCGCATCACCTGACCAAGCGCTTTGGCGGCCTGGCGGCCGTCAATGACGTCTCGCTTGAACTGCTGCGCAACCATATACACGCGGTGATTGGCCCCAACGGCGCCGGCAAGTCGACCTTGACCAATCTGCTGTCCGGTGACCTGCCCCTGACATCGGGCCGGGTCACGCTGGGCACGCAGGACATCACGGGCTGGAAGCCCGAAAAGATCTCTGCCCAGGGCCTGGGCCGCAGCTACCAGAAGACGAACATCTTTTTGCCTTTTAGCGTCTGGGAAAACGTGCGTCTGGCGGCCCAGTCGCGCCAGCCATCTGCCACCCGCTGGCTGCAACGCGCTAGTAATTTGCTAGCTGTTAACGCCCGCGCAGAAAGGGCGCTGGAGCTTTCTGGCTTGCAACACCGAAAAACCAGCATCGCCGGAACCATCAGCCACGGCGAGCAGCGCCAGCTCGAGATCGCCATGACGCTGGCCACCGAGCCGCAAGTACTGCTGCTTGACGAGCCGCTCGCCGGCATGGGTGCGGTCGAAGCCGAACGCATGGTGCGCCTGTTGCAAGACATCAAGAAAGACCACGGCATGCTGCTGGTCGAGCACGACATGGATGCGGTCTTCACCCTTGCAGACAGGCTCACCGTGATGGTCAACGGTCAGGTCATTGCCAGCGGCACACCGGCAGACATCCGGGCCGATGCCAATGTGCAGGCGGCCTACCTCGGCGAGAACCACTGATGAGCGATTTACTCATAGACGCAAAAGCGGTCAACACCTATTACGGCGCCAGCCATGTGCTGCGCGGCATCGACTTCTCAGTGGCACGCGGTCAGACCGTGGGACTGATGGGCCGCAACGGCATGGGCAAAAGCACGCTACTCAAAAGCATCATGGGTATCGTCAAGCCGCGCTCAGGCAGCATCAGCATCGCCGGCAAAGCCATGATGGGGCGCGCGCCTTTTGAGATTGCCCGTCTGGGCGTCGCCTACGTTCCCGAAGGTCGGGGCATTTTTGGCAACCTCAGCGTCGTCGAAAACCTCAAGATGGCCGCACGCGCCGGCACGCGGGGCCAACGCGACTGGACTTACGAACGCGTGCTGGAAACCTTCCCACGCCTGCAAGAACGCCTGAAACACGGCGGACAGCAACTCAGCGGCGGCGAGCAGCAAATGCTGACCATAGGCCGCGCGCTGATGACCAACCCCGACCTCTTGATACTTGACGAGGCCACGGAAGGCCTGGCGCCACTGATCGCGCGCGACATCTGGCGCATCTGCGCACTGATTCGTGAAAGCGGCATCAGCAGCGTCATCGTCGACAAGAACTGGAAGCATGTCACCCAGATCACAGACCGCAACGTGATCCTGCTCAAGGGTGAAGTGGTGTTTGAAGGCAGCTCGGACGAGCTGCATGCCAGACCCGAACTGTTGCAGCAGTACCTGGGCGTTTAGTCCGCTTTAAAGCAGCGGCCGCAGTTCCCTCGCCGCATCAAGCAGCAGCGGCAAGAGATCGCGCTGCATCACCTTGGGCTGCAAACGCTCTGGCGTCGTCACCACATTCAAGGCGGCTACTGTCGCGCCGCGCATATTGCGCAGCGGCACGGCCAGCGCATACACGCCCAGCTCATGCTCCTGGCTGGCCACGCAGTAGTCCTGGGCTCTGGCTTGGGCCACGAGTGCCTTGAAAGTCTTGCTGTCCGTCACCGTAAAAGGCGTCAGTCGCGGCAGCGAACGCTGGCCGCTTGCAGGCTCGGCGCCGGTCATCCAGGCAGAAAACTCGGCGCGGCTTTGGCTCGCCAGCAGCATTCGTCCGGTGGAAGTTGCATGCGCAGGCAGCCGCGCGCCCAGGTGCAAACCATAGGCCAGCACCGTCGATGCGCGCGCGGGTACCACGCCCTCAAATCCGCCGTAGCCCACACTACGCGCAACAATCACCACCTGGTCGGCATCAAGCACCACGGCTGAAAACGATTGCTGCGTCTGCGCGGCCAGCCGGTTCAGCGTGGGTTGCAGTACCCGGGGCAAACGGGCTGACGCCAGGTAGCTGCCGGAAAACCGCAGCACCTTGGGCGACAGCCAGTAATAGCCGTCTTCGGTTTCAAGATAGCCCAGGTGTGCCAGCGTCAGCAAGTGGCGGCGAGCTGCTGCACGGGTGATGCCGGCGCGCTGCGCGGCCAGCGTTGCATTGAGCCGCTGGCGCTCGGTGTCAAAACTTTCGAGCACCGCCATGCCCTTGGCCATGCCCGCGATGAAGTCAACTTTTTCTATACCCATCGTTTTTTCTCATTGAGGTTTGGCCTGCGCAGCCGCAAGAACACCAATGCGCGATGATCGCACAACCAAACCAATCATCGCACAGGAAAACACCTCCAGGTGGCAAAAAGCCAGCGCCGCCGTTAAGCTGGCGTCAAACGTTATCAGCCCAGCCCCGTCAATTCAGAATAATTCAGGAGACACCCATGCGCACCCAAGTCGCCATCATCGGAGCCGGCCCTTCCGGCCTGTTGCTCGGAGCACTGCTCCACAAAGCAGGCATAGACAACATCATCATCGAGCGGCAAAGCGGCGACTATGTGCTGGGCCGCATTCGTGCCGGCATCCTGGAGCAAGGCACGGTTGACCTGCTCAAGCAGGTGGGCGCCGGCGAGCGCATGCAGACCGAAGGCACGGTGCACCACTCGATTGAGCTGGTCTTCAAAAACCAGCGCCATGCGATTGACGTGCACGGCCTGACTGATGGTAAGGTGGTCACCGCCTACGGTCAGACCGAAGTCACGCGCGACCTGATGGACGCCAGGCAAGCCGCAGGACTGCCCACCGTCTATGAGGCCGGCGATGTCAGCATCCATTACTTTGACAGTGCCCAGCCCAAGGTGCGCTACGTCAAGGACGGCCAGACGCATGAGATCGCGTGCGACTTCATCGCCGGTTGCGACGGCTTTCACGGCGTGTGCCGGGCCAGCGTGCCCAAAGCCTCGATTCAGGAGTTCGAGCGGGTCTACCCCTTCGGCTGGCTGGGCGTGCTGGCCGATGTGCCGCCGGTGTCGCCGCATGCCATCGTCTATGGCAACCATGAGCGCGGTTTTTCGCTGTGCTCCATGCGCAGCCTGACGCGCAGCCGCTACTACATCCAGTGCGCCATCGACGACAAGGTCGAGCAGTGGAGCGACCAGGCCTTCTGGGACGAGCTGCGCCTGCGTCTTGACCCCAAACTGGCCGAGCGCATCATCACCGGCCCGTCGATTGAAAAAAGCATTGCCCCGCTGCGCAGCTTTGTCGCAGAGCCCATGCGCTTTGGCCGCCTGTTCCTGGCCGGCGATGCCGCCCACATCGTGCCGCCCACTGGCGCCAAAGGCCTGAACTTGGCGGCATCCGATGTGAAATACCTGTCTGACGCCTTTGTCGATTACTACATTGACAAGACCGAAGCCGGCATTGACGGCTATTCCGAGCGCAGCCTGCGCCGGGTCTGGAAGGCCGAGCGTTTTTCATGGTCGCTGACCACGCTGATGCACCGTTTTCCAGACGCCGGCGGCTTCGGCCAAAAGATCCAGGAAGCCGAACTGGAGTATTTGGTGAGCTCCAAAGCCGCGTCCACCGCGCTGGCTGAAAACTACGTCGGTCTACCACTCTAGGCAGTTTCAGGGCCGCAGCGCGGCACATTGAGGTAAATTGCGCGCATGCCCATTGCCAGGTTTGCGCAGGGCGACAAGCGAGTAAACCACTTATGAGCCTAGAAAAACCGCCCATACCGCGCCCACTCAAGGGCGTTCGCATCCTCAGCCTGGCACTCAACCTGCCAGGCCCGGCAGGCTTGTTGCGCTGCCACAAGATGGGCGCGGCCTGCGTCAAACTCGAGCCCCCCGCACCGCTGGGCGCAGCGAGCGCGGTGTCCGGCGACCCCATGAGCAGCTACTGCCCATCGGCCTATGCTGTGCTGCACCAGGGCATTCGCATTACCGTGGCCGACCTCAAGACCAGCCAAGGCCAGAAACATCTGCACCACGAACTGGCCAAGGCAGATGTGCTGCTGACCTCATTTCGGCCGTCGGCCTTGCTCAAGCTGGGTTTGAGCTGGAAGGATCTGCACCAGCAGTACCCGACCCTGAGCCAGGTCGCCATCATAGGCAGCCCCGGCGAGCGCGCCGAGCAAGCCGGCCACGACCTGACCTATCTGGCTGAAAACGAACTCATCACCGGCCTGGACTTGCCCGCTACGCTCTACGCCGACATGGGCGGCGCACTGACAACCAGCGAGGCGGTGCTCAAGGCGGTGCTGCACACCCGCCTTCAAGGTCAAGGCGCATATCTCGAAGTCGCACTCTCCGAGGCTGCTGCCTTTCTGGCCTTGCCGCACGACTGGGGTCTGACCAAGCCAGGCTCCGAGCTTGGTGGAGGCCATGCTGGTTATCAGGTCTACAAATGCAAGGACGGCCGCGTCGTCGTGGCCGCACTGGAGCCGCATTTTGCGGCGCGCTTGTGTGCGCTGGTCGGACTGCCGAACGCCAGCGCCGAACGCATGCATGACGCGGCTACCCGGCAAAGCATTGGCGACTGGCTAAGCGGCAAAACACGCAAGGCGCTGGAGCGACTGGCCGCCGAAAACGACATCCCTCTTCACACCTTGCCATAGGCAACGCAAGGCGCGTGGCGGCTGGCTCGCGCGGGTTATCACTTAGCCTTCAGGACCAGCGCAGGCCATATCATAAGTACACTTACTAGATTGGTGCGCTGGCTGTGAGTCGGCTCTTTGAACGGATATTTCGACATGATGAAACTACTGCTCGGCATTGCTGGACTGGGATGTCTGATGTCGGCACTGCACGCGCAGCCGGCACTGCCGCAAGACTACCCGAACAAGCCGATAAGACTGGTGGTGCCCTACCCGCCTGGCGGCGGCAACGACACGCTGGGCCGCATCGTGGCGCAGCGCCTGTCGACAGCCCTGGGGCAGCAAGTTTTTGTCGACAACCGGCCAGGCGCTGGCGGCAACCTGGGCACCGAGCAAGTAGCCCACGCCAAGCCTGACGGCTACACCCTGACGCTGGGCTTTGTCGCCAACCTGGCGATCACGCCGCACATGGGCAAGGTCAACTATGACCCGCTCAAGGACTTCGCGCCGATCAGCATGGTCGCGCAGGGTTATCAGATTCTGGTCGTGAACCCGGCCTTGCCCGTGAAATCCGTTCCCGAGCTGGTGGCGCTGGCCAAAGCCAAACCCGGCACGCTGAACTTTGCATCTGGGGGCAACGGCTCGCCACTGCAGCTGGTGGCCGAGCTGTTCAAGATCGCGGCCGGCATAGACATGATGCACATCCCCTACAAGGGCAGCAGTCCAGCTGCCGCAGCCGTGATTTCAGGCGAGACGCAAATGGTCTTCGGTGGGGTGGTCTCCAGCCTGCCCTTCATCAAGAGCGGGCGACTGCGCGCCCTGGCCGTGACCTCACCCAGGAGACTGGAGTCGCTGCCGGACGTGCCGACCATGGTCGAGCTCGGCTATCCCAGTGTGGTGGCGAGTTCATGGTACGGCCTGTTTGCGCCCTCCGGAACACCTGCGGCCATCATCCAGCGCCTGAACCGAGAAATGACCGCTCTGGGAAAAACCCCTGAGCACCGCGAGCAATTAGTCAAGCAAAGCCAGGAAGCGGTCTACAGCACGCCCGAAGAGCTGGCCCAATACGTCAAAAGCGAGTCCGAAAAATGGGGCCGCGTCATCAAAACCGCACACATAGAGGCAGAATAAATTGAATCCCCTTTCCCTGACCCTGGCCCTGGGCCCCTACGACCACACGCGCGATGTGACCGACGGCACGCTACGCGTTGAAGGCGTGCAACTTCGCACGCTGGATCTGCCGATTGAAGAGATTTTTTACCGCTTCACGCTGCACCGCGAGTGGGACGTTTCAGAAATGTCCATGGGCAAGTACATCGCGCTGCGATCGCAAAATGACACCAGCATCATGGCACTGCCGGTGTTCATCTCGCGCGCCTTTCGCCACTCGATGTTCTATGTTCTTGAAGGCAGCGCCATCAAGCGCCCGGAAGACCTCAAGGGCAAACGCATAGGCATTCCCGAATGGGCTCAGACCGCCGGCATTTACGGCCGCGGCTACCTCAGCGACTACGTGGGCCTGAAGCTGGCCGACATCCAGTGGATTCAGGCCGGCGTCAACGAGCCTGGCCGCAAGGAAAAAGTCAAACTCAACCTGCCGGACAACATCCAGTACCGAAACGTGGCCGACAGCAGCCTCAACGAGATGCTGCTCAAGGGCGAGATCGACGCCATCATGTCGGCCCGGCCGCCCGCCGCGCTGGGCCGCGGTGTGGTGCGCCTGATGCCCGACTACCAGGCGGCTGAAGAGCAGTACTTCAAAGACACCAACATCTTCCCCATCATGCACGGACTGGTGTTGAAAGGACCGGTGCTTGAAGCCCATCCCTGGCTGGGCATGAACTTCTACAAGGCGTTTTCAGAAGCCAAGAACCGCTCGCTGGAGCGCCTGTCCGACGTGACCGCCTCGCACGCGCCACTGGCCTGGATGGCCGAATACACCACACGCATGCGCGGCCTGTTTGGCGACGACGTGTTTCCCTATGGCATAGGCCCTGGCCGCGGCGGCGATATCAACCGCGCCACGCTGAGCGCATTCCTGAAATTCGGCTTTGAGCAAGGCGTCTGCCAGCGCCTGCTGGATGTGGAGGAGCTGTTCCCCAAGCAGATGCTGAGCTCCTACAAGGTCTAGACAGGCCGCGCCCATGCGCTGAAGGGATTGCAGAAGCCGGCAGCGGCGCAAGAATTGCTATTGATTAAATAGCAGCTTGCGCCCGCCCCTATTGCGCTGTAGCCTGTTTATCCTTGAAGAATACCAAAAACAGGCTTTCAGACCGGCGCCGCGTTGTCTAACGCGGCTTGCGCAGCAGAGGCTTGCCGGCCGGCTTGCCCGAGCCGTTGTCGCGCGGTGGCAAGCCGGTGTGCTGAGTCAGCAAGCGACCCTTGATCACCTGTGAGGCTTTGGTCACTGGAGCTGCGGTGGTGGTCGAATTCTTGCGCCGCGCGCTCTGGTAACTACCATCCACCAGGGGCTGGAAGGTCGGAATCAAATGGTGCTTGCCATTGCCTATCAGGTCGGCCCGGCCCATGGCCTTCAGGGCTTCGCGCAGCAGCGGCCAGTTGTTGGAGTCGTGGTAGCGCAAAAACGCCTTGTGCAAGCGGCGGCGGCGCTCGCCGCGCACGATGTCTACGGTTTCACTGCTGTCGGTGCTGCGGGTGATCTTGCGCAGTGGGTTCTTTCCGGTGTGGTACATCGCCGTGGCCGTGGCCATGGGCGAGGGGTAAAAGGTCTGCACCTGATCGGCGCGAAAGCCGCTTTTCTTCAGCCAGATCGCCAAGTTCATCATGTCTTCGTCGCTGGTGCCCGGGTGGGCGGCGATGAAGTAGGGAATCAAAAACTGTTTTTTGCCGGCTTCAAGGCTGAATTTCTCAAACAGCTGCTTGAACTTGTCGTAACTGCCAATGCCTGGCTTCATCATCTTGGTCAGCGGGCCCTGCTCGGTGTGCTCGGGTGCGATCTTGAGGTAGCCGCCCACATGGTGGGACACCAGCTCCTTGACGTACTCTGGGCTTTCCACCGCCAGGTCGTAGCGAACGCCAGAGCTGATCAGAATCTTCTTGACCCCCTTGAGCGCCCGCGCGCGGCGGTACATCTTGATCAGCGGGTTGTGGTTGGTGTTCAGGTTCTGGCAAATGCCAGGGTAAACGCAGGACGGCTTGCGGCAGGCCGCTTCAATCTCGGGCGACTTGCAACCGATGCGGTACATATTGGCGGTCGGGCCACCCAGGTCTGAAATCGCACCGGTAAAGCCTTTGACCGTGTCGCGAATCGCCTCAATCTCACGAATCACCGAATCTTCAGAGCGGCTCTGGATGATGCGGCCCTCGTGCTCGGTGATGGAGCAAAAAGTGCAACCGCCAAAGCAGCCGCGCATGATGTTCACACTAAAGCGAATCATCTCCCAGGCCGGAATCTTGGTCGCGTGATCGTGGCTACCGTTTTCATCAGCGTAGCTGGGGTGTGGCGAGCGCGCGTAGGGCAGATCAAACACGTAGTCCATCTCGGCGGTGGTCAGCGGGATGGGTGGTGGCGTGATCCAGACGTCGCGGGCGGTGGCGCCCTGGCCGTGCGCCTGCACCAATGCGCGCGCATTGCCGGGATTGGTTTCCAGGTGCAGTACGCGGTTGGCATGGGCATAGAGGACGGCGTCGCTCTTGACCTGTTCGTAAGACGGCAGGCGAATCACCGAGCGGTCACGTGGCGGCACCCTGATCTTGCCTTGCGCGGACTGAACGGTTGACGACAGATTCGGATTTTGTACAAAGGTCAGCGGCTTGATGGCGGGGTTGACTTTTATTGTTCCCTCGCCCATTGGGAGAGGGTTAGGGTGAGGGCTCACCGCGTTTATCTTGGCAGCAGCCTGCGCGCTAGCAAGGGCCAGCAGCAGCTTCGCCGCGCCCTCATCTGCGCCCTCTCCCAGAGGAGGAGTGCGTGAACCTGCAGACTCGGCCTGCGCGGCGACCTCGGCGGCCTCGTCTTCGCGCGCGCAAGTCGCCCCCTGCTCCTTGGCGACGTCCGAAATCATCATGTAGGGGTTGACATGCGCCTCGACACGTCCGGGCGCGTCCACGCTGGTCGAATCAATCTCAAACCAGCCCTGGGCGGTTTCGTCACCGCTACGCCGAATGAAGGCCGTGCCGCGTATGTCGGTCATGCTCGCTATTGGCTCCTTGGCAGCCAGGCGGTGCGCGATCTCGACAATCGCGCGCTCGGCGTTGCCGTAGAGCAGTAAATCGCATTTGGCATCAACCACCACGCTGCGGCGCACCTTGTCAGACCAGTAGTCATAGTGCGCAATGCGGCGCAACGAGCCCTCGATCCCGCCCAAAATGATGGGGACTTCCTTGTAGGCTTCACGGCAGCGCTGCGAATACACCAATGCCGCGCGATCCGGCCGCTTGCCGCCAATGTCGCCAGGGGTGTAGGCGTCATCGCTGCGGATTTTGTGGTCCGCCGTGTAGCGGTTGATCATGGAATCCATATTGCCGGCCGTCACGCCGTAAAACAGATTCGGCTTGCCCAGCGCACGGAAGGGCTCGGCGCTTTGCCAGTCAGGCTGGGAGATGATGCCCACCCGAAAGCCCTGGGCCTCGAGCATGCGGCCAATCACGGCCATGCCAAAGCTGGGGTGATCAACATAAGCGTCACCGGTGACGATGATCACGTCGCAGCTGTCCCATCCGAGCGCGTCCATCTCGGCCCGGCTGGTGGGCAGGAACTTGGCAACGCCAAAACGGGCCGCCCAGTACTTGCGGTAACTGGTCAGCGGCTTGGCAGAGCGCGCAAAAAAGGAGACGTCGACGGGGGCGTTCATGATCTAGTGTTGGACACCGGCAGAAAAATGCCAAAGCATTGAAACAATGCGGGCAACTGCGGCTTTTGGAGAAAACCCCTATTTTAAAGACTTAACGGCAGTT
The DNA here is from genome assembly GCA_947443645.1 of Comamonadaceae bacterium. Lineage (GTDB taxonomy): Bacteria > Pseudomonadota > Gammaproteobacteria > Burkholderiales > Burkholderiaceae_C > Polaromonas. Next base: position 142,461 of record CANEXF010000010.1, read on the forward strand.
ACGCTGCCCGCCTGAAAATGAGCTTGACATAGGACATGCCATACGTAGATGTCCCATTGCCAATAGCCCATCAAACAAGTATCTTCTACGGATTCGTAAGTAGTTTGTAAATTTTCAATATAGTTTTTTTGACTGCCGCTACGAACGTCCCGCTGGCCCAGTGAAATATCGATTGTGGTGCCAGTTTTTCCACACGCAGGCTAGTGACGACACAAACTGGCCGACTCCATATTGGATAGCGTCTCATATCAATGTCACAGTCAAGCCGTCGATCACTTACGTACCTTAGGTTCATCAACCTGGCTCAAGCCATTCGCCAACTGCCCAGCTTCCCCACGATGGACGCGGTTGAAGAGCGGCTACTCAACCTGTTTGCCGCGGCCTGGTACGACGAGCGAAAGATCACCGTGGTCGAAGCCATGGGCATGGCTACCGATATTTCGGCCACCACAGCCCACAGAAGACTCAAGACACTGCGCAAAAAAGGCTTGATAGAGCTGGTCATGGACGAAGACGACAACCGCATCAAATACGTGCTGCCGACGGAAGTCTCCTACAAGTACTTTGCCCAGCTTGGTCAGTGCCTGGACCAGGCCAAGGCCGCCTGATCAGGCTAGGGCTAGTCCACTAGCCCAATAGCACAGGCTTTCCTGTGCGTTCAGCACCAGCGCAAAACTTCCTGCGCGTTCAGATCAAATAGCAAAGGCCACGACGTATCAAACGTCATGGCCTTTTTTGCATTCGCCCA
>CANEXF010000011.1 GCA_947443645.1 Comamonadaceae bacterium
AAAGCTCACTGGCAATTAAGCAGCGAGTGCGAAACGTTCGTCGTTTGCAGTTAGTTTTTTTGAATCAGTTTTACGAGCACACTCAGCTCGACATGCACCACACCGCGTCCGAACCCACGTCGAAACCAATGCAGCCCCAAGAGGAGTAGTTTAAGCCATTCGCAGCAAATTCAAGAGCGCTGCAGGAGAAACAATGGTGGCGTCCGCCTTCCAGCCACTAACGTCGGCCAAGGAACCCAGGTAACCATAGGCCGCAGCGACCGTCGGCATGCCAGCAGCCCGTCCGGCCACGATGTCGCGCTCGTCATCACCCACGTAGATACATCGACCAGGCTGGAGCGACAGTTGCCGCGCGGCCTCGAGCAGTGGCGCAGGATGCGGCTTGGCGTGCGGCGTGGTATCGCCACTGATGATGGTCTGCGCGGTACTGAAAAGGGGCATGGCTTTGGTGAGCGGCAGCGTGAAGCGGGCAGACTTGTTTGTCATCACGCCCCATTTGAGTCCGACTCGGCAAATCTGTGAAATCAAGTCTGCAATGCCGTCAAACGCGTAGGTGCGCTCAGTCATGCAGGCTTCATAGTTGGAAAAAAACTCCAGTTTCATCGCTTCAAAATCAGCATGCAAAGGCGTGATCCCGAAAGCAACACCTATCATGCCACGCGCGCCGGCACCGGCCATTGATCGGTACTGCTGCAGTGGCAGCGATGCCAATCCGCGGTCCGTACGCATTTTGTCGGCAGCGGCGCCCAAGTCAGGCGCGCTGTCAATCAGCGTTCCGTCGAGATCGAACAGCACGGCATCAATATTTTTGAACATAAAAGTGTAAAAACTGAAAAGCCAGCCGAGTCTTCAGGACTTCGTTGTGGCGAACATGTAGTTGACGCTGGTGTCCGCATCAAGCCAGTAGCGGCGGCTCAATGGGTTGTAATGCATGCCGCGGGTTTGCTGCAAATCCAAGCCAGTTGAGCGACAAAAGCCGGCTAATTCGCTGGGTTTGATCAACTTGGCGTATTCGTGTGTGCCGCGCGGTAGCAATTGCAGCACGTATTCGGCGCCCACAATGGCGAGTAAAAAGGCCTTGACGTTGCGGTTGATGGTGGAGAAAAACACATGCCCACCGGGCTTGACCAGTGCTGCACAGGCTCTGACAACCGAGCTTGGGTCCGGTACGTGCTCCAGCATTTCCATGCAGGTGACCACGTCAAAGCTGCCCGGTTGCTCAGCAGCCAGCGCCTCGGCACTGATTTCCTGATAACTCACGCCCTCGGTCTGCGCCTCCAACGCATGGAGCTGAGCCACTTTGAGCGCCTTGCTGGCAAGGTCGATTCCCAGAACCTGTGCGCCCTTGCGTGCCATGGAGTCCGACAAAATGCCACCGCCACACCCCACGTCCAGCACGCGCTGACCCTTCAGGGGATGCAGACTCTCAATCCAATCGAGTCGAAGAGGGTTGATCTGGTGAAGTGGTCGAAATTCGCTTTCGGTATCCCACCAGCGATGGGCGAGGTCGGAAAATTTGGCGAGTTCGGCGGGGTCAAAGTTGTTGGTGATCGGCATAGCTTGATTATCGTTGAGGCATAAAAAAAACCGCGCCGTAGCGCGGTTTTTTTAGAGCGATCCGTGAGGATTACTTATTTGAGCGTGTACCAACCACTTCGATTTCCACGCGACGGTTTTTCGCACGGCCTTCAGCAGTTTTGTTGTCAGCAACTGGCTGTTTCTCGCCTTTGCCTTCGGTGTAAACGCGATTTTTCTCGATACCTTTGGAAACGAGATAAGCCTTGACAGCTTCTGAACGGCGAACCGACAGCTTCTGGTTGTAAGCATCGCTACCGACGGAATCGGTGTGACCCACGGCAATGATGACTTCCAGGTTGATGCCCTTGATCTTGCCAACGAGGTCATCCAGCTTGGCTTTGCCATCTGGTTTGATCACGGACTTGTTGAAGTCAAAGAATGCGTCAGCTGCATAGGTGACTTTTGTAGCCACGGTTGCAGGAACTGGGGCAGGAGCAGGAGCAGCTTTTGGAGCCGGTGCTGGAGTTGCAGCCTCAGCTACAGGAGCAGCCATTGGCTTTGGAACAATCGCGCCATCGCAGCCTGGAGATGCAGTCGCAGGAGTCCAGTTGGCGTCACGCCAGCAGAGCTCGTTGGTGCCGTTTTTCCAATTCAGTTCGCCGGAAGCATTCTTCCAGTTGTCGACTGTTTGTGCACCAGCAGCCGTAGCAAGCGCCGCGGAAGCAAACAACATTGCCATTTTGTTGAGTTTGTTCATGGTTCTCCTCTAGAGAAAGTCCGCAGACTGGCTGCGATTAATAAGTTACACGCCGTGAATGACCATCACCCCAAGCGTTACAGTTATTGTGCCACAGCGGATCGGCTCCACAAGTGCGCTATCGCCTTCGTCTTACATAGACACGGGAAAGTTTTAAAGTTTGTTGCAGCATAGCCACAACGGCAACACCGTAAACTCAGGCCTTAAAATGACACCGCCACTATCGTACCGATGGTGACAAATTCAACTCAGGCCTCCCATGACCCAGTTTGCCAAAGAAACCCTGCCCATCAGTCTTGAGGAGGAAATGCGACGCAGTTACCTCGATTACGCCATGAGCGTGATCGTTGGTCGCGCCTTGCCTGACGCAAGGGACGGGCTCAAGCCTGTGCACAGACGCGTGTTGTTCGCCATGCATGAGCTCAATAACGACTGGAATCGCCCATATAAGAAGTCGGCGCGTATCGTTGGTGACGTTATCGGCAAATACCACCCCCATGGCGACAGCGCGGTATATGAAACGATTGTTCGCATGGCGCAGGATTTTTCACTGCGGCACATGCTGGTGGACGGCCAGGGCAACTTCGGATCGGTGGACGGTGACAACGCCGCAGCCATGCGATACACCGAAATCCGCATGTCCAAGATTGCGCACGAGTTGCTTGCCGATCTGGACAAGGAAACCGTGGATTTCGGACCGAACTACGACGGCAGCGAACAAGAGCCCTTGGTCATGCCAGCCCGATTCCCGAATTTGCTGGTGAATGGCTCATCAGGCATTGCAGTGGGCATGGCGACCAACATCCCCCCTCACAACCTTAATGAAGTGGTGGATGGTTGCCTGCACTTGTTACGTAATCCGCAAGCCACGATTGACGAATTGATGGAAATCATTCCGGCACCGGACTTCCCCACGGCCGGCATCATTTATGGCATCAACGGCGTCAAGGACGGCTACCGGACCGGTCGCGGCAAAGTCGTGATGCGCGCCAAGTGCCATTTTGAAGACATAGACAAGGGACAGCGCCAATCCATCATCGTCGATGAGCTGCCCTACCAGGTCAACAAAAAGACCCTGCAAGAACGCATGGCTGAGCTTGTCCACGAGAAGAAAATTGAAGGCATCAGCCATATTCAGGACGAGAGCGACAAGTCCGGCATGCGCCTGGTGATCGAGCTCAAACGCGGGGAAGTACCAGAAGTTGTCTTGAACAATCTCTACAAGCAAACCCAGCTGCAGGACACATTCGGCATCAACATGGTGGCGCTGATCAACGGCCAGCCCAAACTTTGTAACCTTAAAGACCTGATTCAGGTCTTCTTGTCGCACCGCCGCGAAGTTGTAACACGGCGCACGGTTTACACCCTGCGCAAGGCCCGTGAACGTGGTCATGTGCTGGAAGGCTTGGCCGTGGCACTGGCCAATATTGATGAGTTCATTGCCATCATCCGCAGTGCGCCCACCCCTCCAGTCGCCAAGGCCGAGCTGATGCTCAAGGCTTGGGACAGCAGCGTGGTTCGCGAAATGCTGACGCGTACACGCGCTGATGGCGGTATTGTCAATGCCGACGACTACCGTCCGGACGGACTCGAAACGGCTTATGGCATGGGCAGTGACGGCCTTTACCGTCTCTCGGAAACCCAGGCGCAGGAAATTCTGCAGATGCGTCTGCAACGCCTGACGGGTCTGGAACAAGACAAAATTGTGGCCGAGTACAAAGAGGTCATGGCAGAAATTGACGATCTGCTGGACATTCTTTCCAGGCCGGAGCGTGTCTCCACCATCATCGGCGAGGAGCTCACAGCCATCAAACAGGAGTTCGGTCAGACCAAGCTGGGCGCGCGTCGCAGCCTGATAGAGCACAGCTCATTTGACCTGAGCACTGAAGATCTGATCACGCCAACTGACATGGTGGTCACGCTATCGCACACCGGCTACATCAAAAGCCAGCCGCTTTCCGAATACCGCGCCCAAAAACGCGGCGGCCGTGGCAAGCAGGCCACCGCGACCAAAGAAGACGACTGGGTCGATCAGCTGTTTATTGCCAACACCCACGACTACATCCTGTGCTTTTCCAACCGCGGACGGCTTTACTGGCTCAAGGTCTGGGAGGTACCGGCAGGATCGCGCGGCTCACGCGGCCGCCCTATTGTCAACATGTTCCCTTTGCAGGAAGGCGAGAAAATCACAGTGGTTCTGCCTTTGACCGGCGAAAAGCGCACCTTCCCGGCAGACCAGTACGTGTTCATGTCGACTTCCATGGGAACGGTCAAAAAGACCCCGCTGGATGATTTCAACAACCCGCGCAAGGCCGGCATTATTGCGGTCGACCTCGATGACGGCGACTTTTTGATTGGCGCAGCGCTGACCGACGGCACGCATGATGTGATGCTCTTTTCCGACGGCGGCAAAGCCGTGCGATTTGACGAAAATGATGTCCGCCCCATGGGTCGTACTGCGCGCGGCGTGCGCGGCATGATGCTTGAAGAAAGCCAGAACGTCATCGCCATGCTGGTTGCAGAAGACGAGCAGCAAAGCGTGCTGACAGCCACCCAGAACGGCTACGGTAAGCGCACATCCATCACCGAGTACACGCGCCATGGACGCGGCACCAAGGGCATGATCGCAATTCAGCAAAGCGAGCGAAACGGCAAGGTTGTCGCGGCCACACTGGTTCACGCTGACGATGAAATCATGCTGATCACCGACAAAGGTGTGCTGGTGCGTACACGCGTGAGTGAAATCCGCGAAATGGGCAGAGCGACGCAAGGCGTGACGCTGATAGGTCTGGATGAAGGCTCGCAATTGAGCGGCCTGCAAAGAATTGTCGAAAACGATGCTGCGCTCGATTCAGGCGACACCGTCAACGCAAGTGAAAGCGCGGAAGGCGCAGGCCCGACGGATCTGCCACCGGATACATCCACATCCAATCCTAAAAGCACGGAATGAAAAAATTATTGACAGCTTTGGCCATCGCAAGTCTTGCGCTGTGCACTGCGAGCCAGGCCCAAAGCGTAGACGCCAAGCTGGAGTTGGCGACCAGAGTCGTTGCGCTGCAGCAAGGCCCGGAACTCAACCGACTGGTAGCAGAGCTTGCAGACAGCGCCGCCCAGGAAGTCGTGCAAAGCTGGACGGCCAAGCTTCAGACGACAGTCCCCAAAGCCAGGCAGCAACAAGCAAGCGATGCGCTCAATGCAGAACTCCGAACGTATTTCGACGACGTCTCAAAACTGATCAACGGCAAGGTCAGCCAGGTCAACAGCACCGCGCTGGTACCGGCCTACATGGATCGCTTTAGCGTCGAAGAACTCAGGCAGATTGCAGCATTTTTCGAGTCACCTGTGATCCGGAAATTTCAGGCTGCAGCACCCGAACTGGGCAACATCTTTGTCAAGCAACTTGTGGACGCGACGCGTGCTGATGTCGCTGTGCGCATGAAACAGTTTGATGAGGCAGCCGCCAAGATCGTCGGCACATTGCCTGCGCCCAAGCAGGCGCCGACACCCCCCGGCACGGCGGAAAAAAGCAAGCCTGCAAACAAGAAATGAAGCGGCCTTTTAACTTTTCGGCAGGCCCTGCCTGCCTGCCCGAGGATGTCTTGGCCGAGGCGGCCGCAGACATGCTGGACTGGCATGGCAGTGGCATGAGCGTGATGGAAATGAGTCATCGCGGCAAGGAGTTTGTCTCCATCTACGAAGAAGCTGAAAGCGACTTCAGGGAACTGCTTGCGGTGCCTGCGGAGTTCAGCATTCTTTTCATGCAAGGCGGCGGCATTGCAGAAAACGCCATCGTGCCGCTGAATTTGTCACGCGGCGAACAGGCCGACTACGTGGTCACGGGAAACTGGAGCGAACGCTCGCAAAAAGAAGCCCGCAAGTACTGCACGGTCAATATCGCTGCGAGCAATGTGTCGGACGGACACACCAGCCTGCCTGCGCCAGCCAGCTGGCAACTTCGGCCTGAGGCGCGCTACGTCCACGTCTGTAGCAATGAGACGGTGCACGGCATCGAAATGCATGAGCTGCCTGACTTGAAGGCGCTCGGAAGCAGCGCACCCTTGGTGATTGACTTTTCTTCTCACATGGCGTCCCGTCCCGTCGACTGGTCCCGCGTTGGATTAGCCTATGGCGGCGCGCAAAAAAATGTCGGTCCGGCTGGACTGACGCTGGTGGTGGTACGCAAAGACTTGCTGGGTCACGCCTTGCAGCATTGCCCGACAGCGTTCGACTACAAAATCGTGTCGGACAGCCAGTCGATGTACAACACGCCGCCGACTTATGCCATTTACATCGCCGGCTTGACTTTCAAATGGCTCAAGCGGCAAGGTGGGATTGCGGCCATAGAGCAACACAACATCGCCAAAGCGGAACTGCTCTACAACTTCATTGACAACTCTGATTTGTATTTCAACCGCGTTGCCAAGGACTGCCGATCGCGCATGAACCTGCCATTTTTCCTGAAACAGGACAAGCTCAACGAGCCATTTCTTGCGGGCGCAAAAGCCAACGGTCTGCTGCAACTCAAGGGCTACAAGACGCTGGGCGGCATGCGCGCCAGCATTTACAACGCCATGCCCTTTGAAGGCGTGCAGGCCCTCGTGACCTACATGCGAGAATTCGAGCTTAAAAACGCCTGAAAGTGCGCCAGACTGGCGCTGCACAAATGACATTTAACCTCGCTGATTTACGCGTTGAAATTGACGCCATTGACCAGGAACTATTGACCCTGTTGAACCGACGTGCGCGCGTTGCCGAGCATGTAGGAGAAGTCAAAAAGCGCGAGGGAACACCGTTTTTCAGGCCGGACCGCGTTGCCATGGTGATTGAAAAAATCCAGAAAGCCAACACCGGCCCCCTGAAAAACGAACATGTCGCGGCGGTATGGCGTGAAATCATGTCTGCCTGCCTGGCGCTGGAGTCGCCAGTCAGAGTCGCCTACCTGGGCCCGGCAGGCACCTTCAGTGAACAAGCTGCCCTGCAGTTTTTTGGCGCCAGCATTGAGCATGTTCCATGCGCAAGCATTGACGAGGTGTTCCGCGCAACCGCTTCAGGTAGCGCCAGCTACGGCGTGGTACCGGTTGAAAACTCCACCGAAGGTGTCGTGTCGCGATCGCTGGACCTGTTTCTTGGCTCGCCTTTGCACATCGTTGGCGAAACCAGCCTGATGGTGAGGCACAACCTGCTGCGGCTGACCGACTCCATGGAGGGCATAGAAGCGGTTTATGCCCATCCCCAGGCGCTGGCGCAATGCCAGGGCTGGCTAAACACACACTTGCCCAACGCCGAGCGGCATGCCGTGTCCAGTAATGCAGAAGGTGCGCGCCTGGCCTCGACCAACCCGGCCTGGGCCGGCATTGCCAGTGAGCGCGCGGGAGCGCAGTTCGGCCTGCACATGCCGGCGCACGGCATACAGGACGACGCGTTCAACCGAACCCGCTTTGCCGTGGTTTGCCTGCCCCAAACCCTGCCCGCGCCTGCCGCATCAGGCAAGGACTGCATCAGTCTGGTGGTCTCTGTTGCCAACCGTCCGGGCGCGGTGCACGATATTTTGATGCCGCTCAAGGACCACGGCGTGTCCATGACACGCTTCGAGTCTCGCCCGGCCCGTTCCGGCCAATGGGAATACTATTTTTATATTGACCTGCAAGGCCACCCTTCGCAGCCGCATGTCAAGGCGGCGCTGGCCGAGTTGCAGCATCTGTGCGCGTTTTTCAAAGTGCTGGGAACCTACCCGGTGACTGAATGACACACACCGGGTGGCGGACAAAGTCGCAGATGCATCGCAAAAAACCGGTTTCATTTCATGTTTGAACAATTAGGCCTTGTAGGCTGCGGCCTCATGGGCGGCTCATTTGCCCTGGCGCTCAAACGCGCCGGGCTGGTCAAACGTGTTGTTGGTTACAGCAAGTCGCCCTCCACCACCGAGCGTGCGCGCCAGATGGGTGTGATCGATGTGGAAGCGCCTTCAGCACTGCTGGCGGTGTCAGGTGCGGACATTGTGCTGCTGGCCGTGCCGGTTTCCGCCACCGAAGCCAGTTTCAAGGCCATTCGCCATCTGATCACGCCGACGACCCTGGTCATGGATGTAGGCTCGACCAAACACGATGTCGTCGATGCCGCACGCCGGACATTGCGCGACAAGCTGGGCTGCTTTGTACCCGCGCACCCCATCACGGGCAAAGAAGTGTCTGGCGTCGAGCATGCAGATGCCGGTCTTTACACGGGCAAGCAAGTGATATTGACGCCAATTGAGCGCACTTTCACGGCCCAGCTGCAGCAAGCCAGCACGGTCTGGACCGCGCTGGGCTGCCATGTCGTGCAAATGTCGCCGCAAGCGCACGATGCGGCCTACGCAGCCGTGAGCCATTTGCCGCATTTGCTCGCTTTTGCGCTGATGAGCGGCATTGCCGGACAACCTCAGGGCAAGGAGTTCATGTCACTGGCTGGGCCCGGCTTTCGCGACTTCACGCGCATTGCTGCAAGTGATCCAAAAATGTGGCGCGATATCCTCATCGCGAACCGCGAATACCTGCTGGAGCAGTCAAAAATCTTTCAGCAGACCTTGCAGTCGCTGGAAAAGCTGATTGCAAGCGGCGATGGCGACGCACTGGAGGCGCAGATAGCACAGGCCAGCCAGAGTCGCGCCAAGTGGCGTGTTGCCTCGCCCAAATCACACGAGTAAGTTAGCGCCATGTTTGATGTTGAGTTTCTGGATATTCCGCCACTGGTCAGCGCGGGCGGGCAAGTTCGCCTGCCCGGCTCGAAAAGCATTTCCAACCGGGTGTTGCTGCTGGCAGCCCTGAGCCACGGGAAAACCACGGTCAAGGAAGTGCTGGCATCCGACGACACGGCAGTGATGCTGAACGCGCTCGAACAACTCGGGTGCTCGGTTGAAAAAGACGGCAGCACCGTCACCATTGGCGGGCTCGGTGGCCAACTGGTTCATAAAAAAGCCAGTCTCTTCCTGGGTAACGCCGGCACCGCGATGCGACCGCTGACCGCGGCCCTGGCGCTGCTGGGCGGCGAGTTTGAATTGTCTGGCGTCGCACGCATGCACGAGCGGCCCATTGGCGACCTGGTCGAGGCCTTAAGACAGCTGGGCTGCGGCATAGACTATCTTGGCAATCCAGGCTTTCCACCGCTGCGCCTGTATCCAGGCGGACTCAAGCTGGACACACCAATTCAGGTCAGAGGCGACGTTTCCAGCCAGTTCCTGACCGCGCTGCTGATGGCCTTGCCGCTGGTGGCAAAGCAGGACATTTCCATTGAAGTGGTCGGGGAGCTGATTTCCAGGCCTTATATCGAAATTACCCTGAATCTGCTGGCGCGCTTTGGCATTCAGGTCAAGCGCCCGCTGGGCAGTGACAACTGGCAAAGCTTCACAATCCCAGCAGGCAGCCGCTACCAGTCACCGGGTGAAATCCACGTCGAGGGCGACGCCTCATCTGCTAGCTATTTCATAGCGCTTGGCGCAATAGCAGCGGCCACCAAGACCACAAATGGCATAGAAATACTGGGCGTGGGCACGGACTCAATCCAGGGCGATATCCGCTTCGTGGAAGCCGCCCGGCTGATGGGCGCGCAGATCGAAAGCACGCCAAACTCACTGCGTATTTCACGCGGCAAACCGGGCCAGGGCTGGCCACTCAAGGCCATTGACCTGGACTGCAACCACATTCCCGACGCCGCCATGACACTGGCCATCATGGCGCTGTACGCCGATGGCACAAGCGTATTGCGCAATATCGCAAGCTGGCGGGTCAAGGAAACCGACCGGATTGCGGCCATGGCATGTGAGCTGCGCAAACTGGGCGCGACGGTCGAAGAAGGTGCCGACTTCCTGAAGATCACCCCACCGGCCGTCGTGGGCGGCGTCTCGCAATGGGCCAGCGCAGCCATAGAAACATACGACGACCACCGCGTCGCCATGTGCTTTTCTCTGGCCGCCTTCAATCCGGCGCAATTGCCGATCCGGATTCTTGACCCCAAATGCGTCGCCAAGACCTTTCCAGACTATTTTGAGGCCTTGTTCAGCGTGAGCCGCGCCGAAACACACCAGATTCCGGTCATCTGCATTGACGGACCAACGGCATCCGGCAAAGGAACGCTGGCGGCACAGGTGGCCCAGCGCCTGGGTTACCACTTTCTGGATTCAGGCGCGCTCTACCGTTTAAGTGCGTTTGCGGCCAGTCGCGCGGGCATCTCACTGGACGACGGCCCCGGTATTGCACGGATTGCCGCCAGCATGCCAGTACGTTTCGTCAGCCATCAGATCTATCTGGGTGCCGAGGACGTGTCCGAACAGATTCGCACCGAAGCCGCAGGCATGGCCGCATCCCGGGTTTCGGCGCATGCCGAGGTGCGCAGTGCCCTGCTGGCGCTTCAGCACAGCTTTCGCAAGCTGCCAGGGCTGGTGGCGGACGGACGCGACATGGGAAGCGTCATATTCCCCGATGCGCCGTTGAAGATTTTTCTCGTCGCAAGCGCCCGATGCAGAGCTGAACGCCGCCATAAGCAATTGATTTCAAAGGGAAATTCGACTACACTGCAAGACATTCAACTGGATTTGGAAGCCCGTGATGCGCGTGACATGTCACGCCAGACGGCGCCTTTGAAGCCTGCTGATGATGCCTTGCTGCTGGACAACTCCGATTTGTCGATCGAAAAGTCGACACTACAGGTGATTGACTGGTGGCAGGGTAGAAGGCCCTTCTGACGCACGACGCGCCCTCTTTCAAAGGGTGCCTGAGTCAGCCGGTTCGTCAACGTAACCCGCGGTCTCTTTTGACCGCAAAACAAGCCGCACGCAGAACTAAAACCTGTAGCAATTCCGCTATTCGAACCCTGCGCCTGTGGACAAGGAAAATCATGTCTGAATCATTTGCCGACCTATTTGCCGAATCGCTCCAACGCTCCGAAATGCGTACCGGTGAGGTCATCACCGCTGAAGTAGTGCGTATCGATCACAACCACGTCGTTGTGAACGCTGGACTCAAATCCGAGGCTTATGTCCCCCTCGAAGAATTCAAAAACGACCAAGGCGAGCTTGAAGTTCAAGTTGGCGACTTTGTGTCGGTGGCCATCGACTCCGTCGAAAACGGTTACGGCGACACCCTGCTCAGCCGTGACAAGGCCAAGCGCCTGGCCTCATGGATGAGCCTGGAAAAAGCTCTGGAATCCGGCGAGTTCGTCACTGGCCAGACCAGCGGCAAAGTCAAAGGCGGCCTGACCGTTCTGGTCAATGGCATCCGTGCTTTCCTGCCAGGTTCGCTGATCGACACCCGCCCTATCAAGGACTTGTCTCCGTACGAGAACAAGACCATGGAATTCAAGGTCATCAAGCTCGATCGCAAACGCAACAACGTCGTGCTGTCACGCCGCGCTGTGGTCGAAGCCAGCATGGGCGAAGAACGCGCCAAGCTGATGGAAACCCTGAAAGAAGGCTCCTCCGTCAAGGGCATCGTCAAGAACATCACCGAATACGGTGCGTTCGTTGACCTGGGCGGCATTGACGGCCTGCTGCACATCACCGACATGGCATGGCGTCGCGTGCGTCACCCAAGCGAGGTTGTGACGGCTGGACAGGAAATTGTTGCCAAGATCCTGAAGTTCGACACCGAGAAAAATCGCGTGTCACTGGGTCTGAAACAAATGGGCGACGATCCATGGATGGGCGTGAACCGCCGCTACCCACAGACCACCCGTCTGTTCGGCAAGATCACCAACATCGCCGACTACGGCGCATTTGTGGAACTCGAGCCAGGCATCGAAGGTCTGGTGCACGTGTCCGAAATGGACTGGACGAATAAAAACGTCGCACCAAGCAAGCTCGTGGCCCTGGGCGACGAAGTCGAAGTCATGGTTCTGGAAATCGACGAAGACAAACGCCGTATCAGCCTGGGCATGAAGCAGTGCAAGGCCAATCCATGGCAAGAATTCGCACAGGACACCAAGCGCGGCGACCGCGTCAAAGGTCCTATCAAGTCGATCACCGACTTTGGCGTGTTCGTTGGCCTGGCTGCCGGTATCGACGGCCTGGTGCACTTGTCTGACCTCTCGTGGAACGAGCCCGGCGAAGCCGCAGTTCGCAACTACAAAAAGGGCCAGGAAGTCGAAGCGATTGTGTTGGCTGTCGACGTCGACCGCGAGCGCATCTCCCTGGGCATCAAGCAGCTGGATTCTGATCCGTTCACCACGTTCGTGTCTATCAATGACAAGGGCGCGATCGTGACCGGCAAGGTCAAGACTGTTGATGCCAAAGGCGCAGAGATCGATCTGGGCGAAGACATCATTGGTTACTTGCGTGCCAGCGAGATCAGCCGTGACCGCGTTGAAGATGCGCGCAACGTGCTCAAAGAAGGCGACGAAGTTTCTGCAGTCGTGGTGAACGTGGATCGCAAGACCCGCAACATCCAGCTGTCAGTCAAGGCCAAGGACAATGCGGACCAGCAAGAAGCCATGCAGTCCCTGAGCCAGCAGTCGTCACGTGACAATGCCGGCCTGACCAACCTTGGCGCACTGCTGCGCGCCAAGATGGAAAACACCGAGAAGTAAACGGACCTCCCGCCAAATGGCGTGCATAAGTCGTGCACAGGCGCGACTGCTGCACGCCATTTCGCTGTCCAAAATTTTATGACCCGAAGCGATCTTGTAGAAGAACTGGCAGCCCGATTCAGCCAGTTGACGCACCGTGATGCTGAAACGGCCGTCAAGACCATTCTTGATGCCGTCAGCGATGCACTCGTGCGTGGCCACAGGATAGAGATTCGCGGTTTTGGCAGTTTCTCCATCAATCGCAGGCCACCGCGCATGGGCAGAAACCCGCGATCCGGCGAGAGTGTGGCGATTCCTGAAAAACGTGTTCCGCACTTCAAGCCAGGCAAGGCCTTGCGTGAAGCGGTGGATGCCCGTACGGAAGAACTGCTGACGACGACGCGCCAGAAGGCGTCACAATAAGACCTGCCATGACAGGAGACCCAAAGTGAAATACCTGACGTGGCTGCTTAAAGCAGCCATTTTTTTTACACTGTTCGCTTTCGCACTGAATAACCAGCAAAGCGTTGCTGTTTATTTCTTTTTTGGTACGGTCTGGAAAGCACCTCTGGTGATGGTCGTGCTGGCCGCCTTCGCAAGCGGATTGGCGCTGGGCGTGCTGGTCATGATGCCGCGCTGGTGGAGAAAACGCCAGGCAACGCGCCGCCACCTTGCCGGCCATTCAGAACATGCAGACAGCACCGACTGGCTAGCGCCACCCACAGACCTTCCAAACATCCCACGACATGGACTTTGACTTCACCTGGGTTTTACTCGGTCTGCCCATCGCATTCACCCTGGGCTGGCTCGCGTCGCGTGTTGATATCAGGCAGCTGCGCATTGAAAACCGCCAGGCACCCAAAGCCTACTTCAGGGGTTTGAATTTTCTGCTCAACGAGCAGCAAGATCAGGCGATAGACGCGTTTATTGAAGCCGTACAAAACGACCCCGACACCTCCGAGTTGCACTTTGCGCTGGGCAACCTGTTTCGCAGGCGCGGCGAGTACGAGCGCGCCGTACGTGTGCATGAGCATCTGATGTCGCGCGGCGATCTGGCCCAGCCTGAGCGGGACCGCGCCCAGCATGCGCTGGCACTCGACTTTCTCAAGGCCGGGCTGCTCGACCGTGCAGAGGCAGCACTGCGCAAGCTCGAAGGCACAAGCTACGAAGAAGAGGCCAGGCTGGCGCTGCTGTCGATTTACGAACGCTCACGCGACTGGCAGCACGCCACTGAAATCGCCAGCAGGCTCGACGAAACCAGCCATGGCAGCTTTAGCGGGCGGCAAGCACACTACCTCTGCGAGCAAGCCGGCACCGCCCTGGCGGCAGGCGATGCCAACACGGCCCTGCAAACCTTGCAGCTGGCCTGCCAGACTGCACCCACGCTCGCGCGTCCTCTGATAGATCTGGCCACGCTGCAAAACCAGCAGGGTCAGCAGCAAGCAGCGCTGGACACCTTGCTGCAACTTGAAAAAGTCGCGCCGCAGGCCTTGCCATTGGCTGCCAGCTTGCTGGTGAACATCGCGCAGACACCGGCCATGCTGGCCAGCGTCGTCGAACTGCTCCAGACCAACTACCAGCGCGCGCCGTCGGTAGATGTGATGGATGCGATCGCCCGGCTGGACAAAGACCCGAGCTCAAGCAGACAGGGCTATATCCGGCACCTCGAGCGCGAGGCATCGCTGGTCGCCGCCGCACGCTGGATTGCCGGGGAAAAACTCGGCAGCGAGGACAAGCACAAGCTGCTGCAACGCGCACTGGATCAGGCCACCAAACCGCTGATGCGCTACCGCTGTGCGGCCTGCGGCTTTGAAGCCACCCAGCACTTCTGGCACTGCCCCGGCTGCCAGGCCTGGGACAGCTATCCGGCGCGGCGCATCGAGGAGTTATGACTACCCCCGTCGGACGCTCACTTCGTGTAGCGCCTTCCCCCCTTGAAGGGGGCAGCAGCTGTGGCCCGGCAAAGCCGGTTCCACGCTGCTATTTGCATGAATAACAAAAGACATGACGACAACTTCAAAACTATCTGCTGAACAAATTGCCAAGGCACGCGTGCTGGTCGTTGGCGACGCCATGCTGGACCGCTACTGGTACGGCGCCGTGGACCGCATATCGCCCGAAGCCCCTGTGCCTGTGGTGCGGGTCACGCGCACCGAGGAGCGCATTGGCGCGGCCGCCAACGTGGCCTACAACATTGTCACGCTGGGCGCGCAGGCCTCTTTGCTCAGCGTCGTCGGTGAAGACGAAGCCAGCCACCAGCTTGAAGCACTGGTCGCCAAAACCGGCATCACACCCTACTTCGGGCGTGACGCAAAACTCAAAACCACCGTCAAGCTGCGCGTGATCGGGCGCCAGCAGCAGCTGCTGCGCCTCGACTTTGAGAACACCCCCGAACATGAGGTGCTCGCCTCGCAGTCCGCGACCTTTGAAAAACTCTACCCAGACCATGACGCGGTGCTGTTCTCGGACTATGGCAAAGGCGGTCTGGCGCACATCACACTGATGATTGACCAGGCGCGCGCAGCCGGCAAGGTGGTGCTGGTTGACCCCAAGGGTGCAGACTACGAACGCTATAAAAATGCGACGGTCATCACGCCCAACCGCACCGAGCTGGAGCAGGTCATAGGTGTTTGGCGCGATGAGGCCGAGCTCCAGGCCAAAGCCCATCAACTGAGAAAATCACTGAATCTTCAGGCCCTGCTGCTGACCCGCAGCGAAGCAGGCATGACCTTGTTCGACGAGCTGGGAGAACTGCATGTGCCCGCAGTCGCGCGTGAAGTATTTGACGTCACCGGCGCCGGTGACACCGTGATTGCCACGCTGGCAGCCATGGCCGCCAGCGGCATGAGCTTGCGCGAAGCAGTACCGATTGCCAACCGTGCTGGTGGCATCGTGGTTGGCAAATTCGGCACGGCAACCGTCAATTTCAGCGAGCTGTTCAGCCCGCAGGGCATATAGGAAATTCATCATGAAAATAGTTGTGACTGGCGCAGCCGGCTTTATTGGCAGCAACATTGTCAATGGTCTGAATGCACGCGGCATTGACGACATCATCGCGGTTGACGACATGACTGACGGCGACAAATTCCGCAATCTCGCTGATTTGAAAATCGCAGACTATGTCGACGCCGATGATTTTTATGAGCTGTTCGCCGAAGGTGCTTTTGGCGACGTTGAAGCCGTGTTTCATGAAGGCGCATGCAGCGACACCATGGAGCTTGACGGCAAATTCATGATGGACAACAACTACACCCTGTCATGCGACTTGTTCCAGTCCTGCCGCGAACAAGGCACACGCCTGCTCTATGCATCGTCTGCCGCAACCTATGGCGGCTCGGACACCTTCAGGGAGTCGCCCGAGTTCGAAAAACCGCTCAATGTTTACGGCTACTCCAAACTGCTGTTTGACCAGCGCTTACGGCGTGAACTGGGCGCTACGTTCGCGGGCGCAAGCACGCAGGTTGCGGGCTTTCGCTACTTCAACGTGTACGGCACGCGTGAGCAGCACAAGGGCCGCATGGCCAGCGTGGCTTTTCATCAATTCAACCAGTTCAAGTCCGATGGCAAGGTCAAGCTGTTTGGTGAATACGGTGGTTACGCGGCTGGCGGCCAGATGCGTGACTTTGTCTTTATCGACGACGTGGTGGCTGTCAACCTCTGGTTTCTCGATCATCCCGAGGCCTCGGGCATTTTCAACCTTGGCACGGGCCGCGCCCAGCCCTTCAACGATGTGGCGCTCGCGGTAGTCAACACCCTGCGTCAAACCCAGCAGTATGCGCCGCTGACGCTTGAAGATGCCGCACGCGGCGGATTGATTGACTACATTGCGTTTCCCGATGCGCTGGTTGGCAAATACCAGAGCTACACACAGGCCGACTTGAGCGCTTTGCGTGCGGCTGGCTGCACGCACCAGTTTGCAGATGTGCAAACCGGTGTGACGGCCTATATGGATGCGCTGATCAAGGCCGCAGGCCCCGGTCTTTAAGACGCAGCAGCGCGTCACTAAGGCGCAGCTTTGGCGGTTGGCGACGGCACGGCCGCCGGTACGGGAAAGCGGTAATACAAGGCATTGAGGTAAAGCGCGACCTCCGTCACGTCTTCGTCCGGCCAGGCGAGTCCTGATGCGTTCTGCCAGCGCACCACTTCAGCGCGCAGACTTGGCCAGTTGGTGGCCACCTTGTTGTCGCGCCAGTGCAGCTGGCTGCTATGACAAGTGATGCAATGCGTCGCATACAGCAACTCGCCGCGTGTTGCCTCGCCGGCTTTCTGCGCATGCGCAAGCCCGCAAATCCCAAAGCTGACAAACGCCAGCATGAATAGACCTTGCTGCGCCAGTTTCTGTCGTTTATGGGTGAGTTTGAAAATTGAGGTTTTCATTGCGGTGTCCATTGTGCTTATCCTTCGCGCTCCTAGCTGCGCTGCTCAAACTCCCTGTCCCTGGCACCAAGCACGCCTGCGGCAAGATCGGCCAGTTCGCGGGTGAGCAGCTCAAGGATGTCCTCCATCGTGACGATGCCGGCCAGGCGGCCTGCGGCGTCCACGATCACCAGACGACGCAAGCGGTGCGTGCGCATCAGCTGAACCGCGTCCATCGCATCCATCTCATCGCCCACCACCACAAGATCGCTGGACATGATGTCGCCAGCCGTGAAGACCTCCGGGTCCAAGCCTTCGGCCATCAAGGCCAGCACCAAGTCCCGGTCCGTCAGGATGCCGACGGGCACACTGCTGTCGATGGCGTCCACCACAATCAAGGCGCCAACATGGTGTTTGCGCATCAGCTGCGCCGCTGCGAGCGCCGACGTATCGGGATCAACAATGGCGACCACGACAGTTGCGAAGTCTTTAAGCAGAGTAGGCATGCAGGCACTCCTTTGAATCAAGCTTCAAGCTTATGCCCTGGCGGTCTACCCGCTGCTTGATCCAACGCAAATCCACGCGGTCTTTAGGCGTAACACCGCGCTGTCGACCGCCAGAACCGCGGGTTTTCCCACACAACAAGCCCAAAAACCCGGTCAACCCGGCGGCCACGGCCGCCGTTAAAAAAAGGACATCCTGGACTGCAGGAGGGATCACTTTCTGAATCAACCCACATTAGAGGAGTTTTCTCATGTTCAAAAAAGTACTCGCATTTTTCGCCGCCATGTCCCTGGTCGCCGCGTTTGCCGCGGTCGATGTCAACAAAGCCAGTGAAGCCGAACTGGACGGCATCAAGGGCATAGGGCCCGTCACATCCAAGCTGATCATTTCTGAACGCAAGAAAAGCGAATTCAAAAACTGGGACGACTTCATCTCCCGCGTCAAAGGTGTGGGCGAGAAAAGTGCGGCCAAGTTCTCCGCCGAAGGCCTGACCGTGGGCGGCGCCGGTTTCAAGGCTGCCGCGACAGCCAGAAAAGACGACAAACCCGCAGCCAAAGCTGAAGAGAAAAAGGCCGATGCCAAAGTTGCAGCCGCACCCGCAGCGCCCGCTTCAAGCGCCAAAGAAATGAAAAAAGAAGCCAAGGCAGAAGCAAAAGTAGAAGCCAAAGCCAAGGTTGAGGCAGCCAAACCAGCCGCCAGCGCAGCCAAAAAATAACCAGCCTGTCTGAATCACGCGTAAAAAAACCGCCAATACGGCGGTTTTTTTGGCTATTTAGGCCGCTAACGCCCGCTGAATGGGCGTAAGCCGCTATTGAATCATGAGCATCCACTAGCGACTCATCAGACTTGTTCAGGCCTTTCCAAATCCACCGCCACCCGGCGTGTGGATTTCAAAGATGTCACCGGGCAACATGTCGGCTTGCCCGATGTGACCCAGGTGCTCACGCCGCCCATCGGCACGCAGCACGCAGTTCTCCCCGACCTGACCAGCGGCGCCTCCCGCCATGCCAAACGAGCCGAACTTGCGACCGTTTGACAAGATGCTCGCCGTCATGGCTTCGAGAAAGCGCACGCGGCGCACGCCGCCATTGCCGCCCGTCCAGC
This sequence comes from Comamonadaceae bacterium, assembly GCA_947443645.1. Classification (GTDB taxonomy): domain Bacteria; phylum Pseudomonadota; class Gammaproteobacteria; order Burkholderiales; family Burkholderiaceae_C; genus Polaromonas. The sequence goes on from CANEXF010000011.1 coordinate 18,773, forward strand.
GCCCTGCACCGCCCGAGTTTTCGCGGATTTCATAGCTCTCCAGCCGCACCGGGAAGCGAAATTCCAGCACTTCCGGGTCAGTCAAGCGCGAATTCGTCATGTGCGTCTGCACCACCGATGTGCCGTTGAAGCCACCAACGACAACGCCCGCCGCGTCCATCACTGCGCCGGCGCCACTGCCGCCAGAGATGGTTTCGTAGTACTGGTAGCGTGCGTTGCCAAAAGTGAAATTGTTCATGGTGCACTGGCTGGCCGCCATCACGCCCAACGCGCCATAAAGCGCATTGGTGATGCAGCTTGAAGTCTCCACATTGCCCGCCACCACCGATGCGGGTGGATTCGGGTTCAGCATGGAGCCCGCCGGAATGATGACCTTGAGGGGCTTGAGGCAGCCCGCATTGAGCGGGATGTCGTCATCGACCAGCGTGCGGAACACGTAGAGCACAGCCGCCATGCAGACGGCGGTAGGCGCATTGAAGTTGTTGGTCTGCTGCGGCGAGGTGCCACTGAAATCAATCTCGGCGCTGCGCTTTTGCACGTCGACCCGGATCGCCACCTTGATCTGCGCGCCGTTGTCCAGCGGCAAGGTGAATTTAATTGGGGTCAGATTCCAATTATCTGTACCCTCTGAAATTACAGGAGAAAGCGTTTTGGATAATTGGAATCTGACCCCAATTAAATCGATCACGCGGCGCACCGACTCCTCAGCGTTGTCCTGCACATGGCCCATGTACGCCAGCACCACGCCCAGACTGAACTGCTCGACCATCTTGCGCAATTCCTGCACGCCTTTTTCATTGGCGGCAATCTGCGCCTTCAAATCGGCCATGTTTTGCTGCGGATTTCTCGAAGGGTATTCGCCGCTTTCCAGCAGCGCCACCATCTCGGCTTCGCGCAGCACACCCCGCTCGACCAGCAGGAAGTTGTTGATCTGAACGCCCTCTTCTTCAATCCGGGTTGAAAAAGGTGGCATGGAGCCCGGCGTGATGCCGCCAATGTCGGCGTGGTGACCGCGCGAACCAACGTAAAAAATAGGCTGCGCGGAACCCTCACCCCCGCCCTCTCCCAAGGGTAGAGGGTGTGAATCCGCAGGACCCCCTCTCCCTTTGGGAGAGGGTTGGGGTGAGGGCTGTCCGTCCCCGCCAAGATAAACCGGCGTGATCACCGTGATGTCGGGCAAATGCGTGCCGCCATGGTAGGGGTCGTTGAGCACATAGACATTGCCCGGCTGCATCTTGCCGGCGTTCTCACGGATCACGGTCTTGATGCTCTCACCCATGGAGCCCAGGTGCACCGGCATATGCGGCGCATTGGCGATCAGCCGGCCCTCGGTGTCAAACAGCGCGCAGCTGAAGTCCAGCCTTTCCTTGATATTGACCGAATAAGCCGTGTTCTGCAGCTGCAGACCCATCTGCTCTGCGATGTTCATGAACAGATTGTTGAAGACTTCCAGCAGCACCGGATCGGCCCTTGTTCCCGCGGCAAATGTAATGGCGCGTTGCGAGCGCCGCTCCAGCACCAGGTGGTCCAGATCCGTCAAGGCCGCTTCCCAGCCAGGCTCGACCACGGTGGTGGCGTTTTTCTCGGCAATGATGGCCGGGCCGGGAATGATGTCGCCCGGCCGCAAATCCTCGCGCACAACCAGCGCAGCGTCATGCCACTGGCCGCCCGAGTACATGCGCACGCCGTCCTTGACCTCAGCGCGGCGTGGCACGTCTCGCGGCGCATGCATATTGTGGCGCGGCTCCAGCGGCGCATCACCTGCGACCACGGCTTCAACTGAGACGGCCTCGACCACCAGGCCCTTGCCCTGCATCAAAAAGGAAAAGCGCTGTCGGTAAGCGGCTTCAAAGCCAGCCTGAATCTGCGCCAGGTCGCCGAAGGCCAGCACCAGCGCAGCGTCACTGCCCTCATAGCGTACATGCACCCGGCGGTGCGTGGTGATCGCGCCCAGGTTCACTTCCTGCGCCTGCAGCTCGGCCTGTGCGGCAGCGGCCAGGCCATCGAGCGCATGGGCGATCTCAGGCAGCGCATCGGCTGTGAGCTTGAGTTCAATGGCTTGTTCGCGAATCACGTTCTGGTCAGCCAGCCCCATGCCGTAAGCCGACAGCACGCCGGCCAGCGGATGCACGAACACCCGCGTCATGCCCAGCGCATCGGCCACCAGGCAGGCGTGCTGCCCGCCCGCGCCACCAAAACACTGCAGCGTGTAGCGCGTCACGTCATAGCCACGCGCAACCGATATTTTCTTGATGGCGTTGGCCATCTGCTGCACCGCGATATTGATAAAGCCCTCCGCGCACGCCTCTGGCGACAGCCTGGCCGCAGCGCCTGCGCTACCGGTTTTTTCGGCCAGCGCATTAAACCTCGCTTGCACCTCGTCAAAGCTCAGCGACTCGTCGGCGTTGGGACCAAACACTTTGGGGAAGTAACGCGGCTGGATTTTTCCAACCATTACATTGGCATCTGTCACCGCCAGCGGGCCACCGCGCCGGTAGCTCGCCGGCCCGGGGTTGGCGCCCGCGCTTTGCGGCCCGACGCGAAAGCGCTCGCCGTCAAACTTCAGCAAGGAGCCGCCACCGGCAGCCACCGTGTGAATGCTCATCATGGGCGCGCGCATGCGTACGCCGGCGACCTGGGTTTCAAATTCGCGCTCAAATTCGCCCGCGTAATGCGACACATCGGTCGATGTGCCGCCCATGTCAAAGCCGATCACCTTGGCATGTCCCGCGATGGCGGCTGTTCGGGCCATGCCCACAATGCCGCCGGCCGGACCACTCAGAATCGCGTCCTTGCCCTGGAATACATGGGCGTCGGTCAGCCCGCCGGAAGACTGCATGAAAAAGAGTTTGACGCCCGGCATCTCGGCCGCCACCTGCTCCACATAGCGGCGCAGTATCGGTGACAGATAGGCGTCCACCACCGTGGTGTCGCCGCGGCTGACGAACTTCATCATCGGGCTGGTTTCGTGCGAGCTGCTGACCTGCGTGAAACCCAGCTCCCGCGCGATACGGCTGGCGGCCTTTTCATGCGCGGTGTAGCGGTAACCATGCATGAATACAATCGCAAGGCTCCGCAGCCCCCGCTGGTAGTGCGCCAGCAGCTCTTTTTTCAATAGCGCTTCATCAAGCGCCTGAAGCACTTCACCCTGCGCGCCGACCCGCTCCTCGGCCTCGACGACCGCGCTGTAAAGCAGCTCGGGCAGCACGATGTGGCGGTCAAACAGGCGCGGGCGGTTCTGGTAGGCAATGCGCAGCGCATCCCTGAAACCCCGGGTGGTGACCAGCAGCGTCGGCTCGCCCTTGCGTTCGAGCAGCGCGTTGGTGGCGACCGTGGTGCCCATCTTCACGCACTCAACAACATCCGCACTGATGGTTTCACCGGCTTTGAGGCCCAGCAAGTGGCGGATTCCCGCGACCGCTGCATCGCGGTATTGCTCGGGGTTTTCGCTCAGCAGCTTGTGCGTCAGCAGTGATCCATCAGGCTTTTTTGCAACGATGTCGGTGAATGTGCCGCCACGGTCTATCCAGAACTGCCAGCGCTTGACGGTCATAACTCAATTCCTTTTTGTGTGGTTCAAAGCGAGGCCGCCGCGCGGGCGGCCTGGTCGTACATGCCGGAAAGCACGCGCAACAAGCGCGCCAGCTCGCCAATATCGCGGTTCATGCCGTCATCGGCCTTCATGGCATCTATCAGGCAGGACTCACGGATTTCCCGGTAACGCTGTACATAGCCGCGGCCGCTTTCGGTCGAGGCGTAAGTCACTTCCTTGCCGTTCTTGCTGCCTTCAACCACTTTGAGGTTTTGCAGCTTTTTCAGCGAGTAATTGATCAGGTGGGTGTCTTCGACATTCATGATGAAGCAGATGTCGGCCAGGCGCTTGTCGCGCGCACGGTGCGTCACATGGTGCAGCACCAAAACGTCGAGCGGTGTCAGGTCTTTCAGGCCAGCTGCACTCATACAGTGCACAACCCAGCGATGAAAGGCGTTGCCAGCGACGATGAGCCCGAATTCAAACTCGCTCATTTCCGAGCTTTGCGCCGACACCAGGTGCGCAGATGACACGATGGCCATGGACAAACGCTCTGCTGGCGCGGCTTGCGGGACTGCTGGCTTTTTTGACATCACTCACTCCAGTTGGAAAGCCAAGGTTGGCACTGATGTTGCATGCAGTACATTGTAGGTAGATAACCGACAATTCATCAACAAAATGTTGACGTTTAGGGAAAACACCAGTCACCATTCAGTGCCCGCCGTTTACAGTCCAATCATCTTTTCCTGCAACACCACGGAGTCCCCCATGAAACTCAAGCTTGCCCTGATCGCCGCCGCACTGAGCGCTGCCAGCGCCACCACGGCCTTTGCCCAAACCAAGTGGGACTTGCCTGCGGCCTACCCGGCCAGCAACTTCCACACCGAAAACCTGAGCCAGTTCGCTGCCGATGTCGACAAGGCCACGGGCGGCAAGCTCAAGATCACCGTGCATGCCAACGCATCGCTGTTCAAGGCCAATGAAATCAAGCGCGCAGTGCAAGGCGGACAGGCCCAGCTTGGAGAGATCTTGCTGGTCAATTTCGAGAACGAAAACCCGATTTACGGTGTTGACGGCCTGCCCTTTCTGGCCTCCAGCTATCCCGCCGCCCACAAGCTGGCCGATGCCCAGAAACCTGCGCTCGACAAGCTGCTGGGCACGCAGGGCATGAAGCTGCTGTACACCGTGGCCTGGCCACCACAGGGCATTTATGTCAACAAGGAAATCACTGCTGTCGCCGACATGAAAGGCCTGAAGTGGCGTGCCTACAGCCCTGCCACCAGCAAAATCGCTGAACTGGTTGGCGCACAGCCCGTCACCGTGCAAGCGGCCGAACTCAGCCAGGCGCTGGCAACCGGTGTGGTCAACAGCTATATGAGCTCGGGCTCCACCGGCTACGACACCAAAACCTACGAGAGCATCAAGTACTGGTATGACGTTCAGGCCTGGCTGCCCAAAAATGCCGTCATCGTGAACAAGAAATCCTTCGACGCGCTCGACTCAGCAACCCAGGCTGCCGTCATCAAGGCTGCCGCAGATGCTGAAGTGCGCGGCTGGAAAGTCAGCGAAGAAAAAAATGAGTTCTATAAAAAAGCACTGACAGAAAAAGGCATGAAGATCATGACGCCATCAGCCAAGCTGGTCGCCGACCTGCGCCAGGTAGGCGGCATCATGAAAGCCGACTGGACCAAACGCGCAGGCAGCGACGGTGAAGCACTGCTGGCCGCTTACGATAAATCCAGCGCCGCCGCCCCGGCCAAGAAATAAGCATGCGCCGACTACTTGACGGACTCTACGACGCAGCGGCCTGGCTGGGCGCCATTTTCATGGTCGGCACGCTGCTGTCGGTGCTGGCGGGCGTGCTGGACCGGCAGTTTGCCTGGTCGCTGCGCGGCACCGACATGTATGCTGGTTACTGCATGGCGGCCAGTGGTTTTCTGGCGCTGGCGCACACCCTCAAAAAGGGCGAGCACATACGCGTCACGCTGCTGGTCAACAGCCTGAAAGGCCGCGCCAAGCGGGCGATTGAAGTCTGGGCGCTGGCAGCCGCTTGCGCATTGGCCATGCTGTTTGCCTACTACAGCGTCAAGCTGTCCATCAACTCTTACGAGTACCACGACATCTCGACCGGCAACGATGCCACGCCGCTGTGGATTCCACAAATCACCATGGGGCTGGGTGCCGTGATTCTGGTGATTGCCTTCATCGATGAGCTGGTGCTGGAGCTGCTCGGGCGCCGGGTTCAGGTCGGCAGCGACGAAGCGCTGCACCACGAATAAGCCTTCACAACAACAAGAAAAACCATGTCCGATATTGCCATCACCTCACTGCTGATTCTTTCACTGTTCGCCATTTTGGGATCGGGGGTGTGGATCGGCCTGACGCTGTCTGGTGTCGCCTGGATTGGCATGCAGATGTTCTCCTCGCGCGAAGCCGGCGACGCCATGGCTGTGACCATCTGGGGCTCTTCGTCAAGCTGGACGCTCACGGCCTTGCCGCTGTTTGTGTGGATGGGGGAAATCCTGTTTCGCACCAAGCTCAGCGAAAGCATGTTCAAGGGCCTGGCGCCCTGGGTCAGCCGCCTGCCCGGTGGTTTGCTGCACACCAATGTGATTGGCTGCACCATTTTTGCAGCGGTCTCCGGCTCATCGGCAGCCACCTGCGCCACCATAGGCAAGATGACCCTGCCCGAGCTCATCAAGCGCGGCTACCCGGAAGACATCACCATAGGCTCGCTGGCCGGCGCTGGCACGCTGGGCCTGTTGATCCCGCCGTCCATCATCATGATCGTCTACGGCGTGAGCGCCGACGTGTCGATTGCCAAGCTGTTTATAGCCGGCGTGTTCCCCGGCCTGCTGCTGGCGTCGCTGTTTTCGGGCTACCTGGTGGTCTGGGCACTGATGAACAAGGGCAAGATTCCGCCACCCGACGCACCCATGAGCTTTGGCGCCAAGGTTTACGAGTCCCGCCACCTGATTCCGGTGGTGCTGCTGATCGGCGCTGTGCTGGGCTCGATTTATGCCGGTATCGCCACCGCCACGGAAGCTGCGGCGATTGGCGTGGTGGGCTCGCTGGTGCTGTCGCTGGTACAGCGCTCCATGAGCTGGGCCACCTTCAAGGAATCGCTGCTGGGTGCGACCCGCCTGTACTGCATGATTGCGCTGATTCTGGCGGGCGCGGCCTTCTTGACGCTGAGCATGGGCTACATCGGCCTGCCGCGCCATCTGGCCGAGTTCGTGTCGGGCATGGGACTGAGTCCCTTCATGCTGATTCTGGTGCTGACCGTTTTTTATGTGGTGCTGGGCTGCTTTCTGGACGGTATCTCGATGGTGGTGTTGACCATGGGTGTGATCTTGCCGACCGTGCAAGCCGCTGGCCTGGACCTGATCTGGTTTGGCATCTTCATTGTCATCGTGGTCGAGATGGCTCAGATCACCCCGCCAGTGGGCTTCAACCTCTTTGTGCTGCAGGGAATGACCAAAAAAGAGATCACCTACATCGCACGTGTGACGCTGCCATTTTTCCTGTTGATGGGCGTCATGGTCCTGCTGCTGTGGTTCGTTCCGCAAATCGCCACCTGGCTGCCGGGCAAGATGTAAATGACATAAAGTCAGGCCATCGCTTCAAACTCTGGTCCACATGCCTGTCATTGCAATCTGTATTGGTGCCTCGGTCGGTGCCCTCGCCCGCTGGGGCCTGGGCCTGTGGCTGACGCCGGGCGGCGTGATTCCCTGGGGCACGCTGGCGGCCAACCTGATAGGAGGCTACCTCATAGGCGTGTGCATTGCATTGTTTCAGTCCATGCCGCAGCTGGACCCATTCTGGCGCCTGCTGCTGGTCACCGGCTTTCTGGGCGGGCTGACCACCTTCTCCTCGTTCTCGGCCGAGGTCGTGGGTTTTTTGATGGCCGAGCGCTACCTGCTGGCCCTGGCCACGGCCGCCGTGCATGTGCTGGGCTCGCTCCTGATGACCGTCCTGGGCATCAAGAGCGCTCTGTTTTTTATAGCTGCTCACGCCCACTGAAAATGCGCTAGCGGCCTTTAGTTCACACAATCAATGGTTGTGCATATGCATTTCTTGCTCACCGGCCTTGTCCACCAGCTTGGCCGGGGCCGCGCCTGAAGGCATGACTGACGCCGGTGCAAGCATCGCCACCGGAACCAGCAGCTCCTGCTTGCTTTCAACACCTTTGGCATCCTTGAAGTGCAGCGTCAAAGGCAGCACGCTGCCGCTGACCAGTGCTTGCTTCAAGTCCATCAGCATCAGGTGGTAGCCGCCAGCCCGGAGCTCTACCGTTTTGCCGGCCGGCAAATCAAGGCCAGGTATGGCGCGCATTTTCATGATGTCGCCGTCCATTTTCATTTCATGGACTTCGGCCACGCCAGCCACGGGCGTTGACACCGCCACCAGGCGGGTGGCGGTCTTGGCGGTGATTTTCATGAACGCCCCGCTGGCCTTTTGCCCGGCCACCGTGGCACGCGCCCAGGCGTCCTTGACCTGTACCGCCTGGCTGGGCGCTGTGACGGCAGCAAGTACGGGCGCGGCTGCAGCGCTGGGCTGTGCCACCGCGACCACTTGCAGCAGGGGAGCCGGGGCTTTGAGCCCCTTGGTGGACATACCCGATACAGGCACCTCGCTCCAGGAGTTGCTGCCGTTCTCGCAGGTCTGCACTACCTTGAACCACATAGGTCCGGCGGTTTCAGGCAACTTGCCACGCAACTGGAACTCGTCAAAGTAGGCGTCCTGAAGGGCCGATTCCTTGCTCGCTGCTGTCCAGCTCACCACCGTCAGATCCTCCGTCACCTGCTTGCCATATTGTTCATAAGGCTTGGCAAGTTTCCCCAGCTGGGTGGACAAGGTCCAGCCGGCCTTGGGATAAGGTCTGGCCCCCTGAAAGCCAGCCGGAATCTGCACCGACACACCGGTGGTTGGCGATCCCTGGCAGCCGTGACCGACCTGGAATACCGCCTTGTAGATGGTCCCTGCAGGTGCGCTTTTCTCCTCCAGGACAATATGAGAAAAAACGGGCGTTACGCCCGCTGCGATTGCGCAGATAGCTATTATTTTTATAGGAAGTTGAAATTTCATATGCGGCTTTCGGTGTTTGGAAAGTTGACGGGTTCTGGCAAATGGCGCTGTTTCACAGGGCAAATTTCAGTTCGGCGACCAGTGTTCGCTGTGGATAAGGATGGAAATTCCAGTACTTGTAATTGTTCAGATTGTCTATGCCCACGGCCGCCACCCATTGCTTGCTGACCTGGTAACGCAGGCGTACATCGGCCGTGAAGTACTTGCTGGCGCCCTGGTAGGCAAAGCCGTTCACGTCTGCATTGTTCAGGGTGGAGAACTGCGGGCCGCTGTAACGCGCGCCCAAGGTTGCGCTCAGTTTCGGGTCAAAGCGGTAGCTGACCAGTGCCGTGGCGCGCCAGACGGGTACCCGCGGCTGGTACTGACCTATGGTGTCGCCCGGAACCGTCACAAAGCCGGTGTTCTCTTTGATGCGTGAGTCTGCATAAGTCATGCTGCCGCTGAAATCCAGGCCTTTTTTGAGCACATCGTTGCCGTTGTAGGCCAACTCAAGTCCATTGGTCTGTATGCGACCCACGTTCTGCACGCGGCTGACGTTCTGGTTGGCGACCGGGTCAAAAGTGGTTTGCGAATAAAGCGAATCCTTGACGTTTTCCGTGAAGAAGGTCAGGCGCAGCAGGCCATTGCCCAGGTCTTTTTCGGCTGACAGCTCGGTGGTCCATGACTTTTCAGGCCGCAGACTAGGGTCGTTGATGTAGCGTGAAAGGGTCGTCGAGGTCGCGCCATAGAGCTCGCTGACCGTTGGAAAGCGCACCGCCCGGCCTGCAGAGGCCTTGAACACGGTGTCAGCTGCCCATTGGTAAGACAGCGCCGCCTTGGGAGAAATCGCACTCTCGCTTCGATTGCCGTAACTGGCATTGGCGGCATTGCCAACGCCAAAGCTTGTGAAGCCATTCGAGGCCGTCCAGCTCTCGGCGCGTGCCCCAAGTACCGTTTTCCATCGAGGCGCGAAAGACCAGGCGTCCTGTGCATAGAGGCTGCGCAGGGCAGTTTTGCCGCCCACGTCATTGACCATCGTGCCGGCGCCGTCGGCCAGATAATTGCCAGGGACATTGGATTTGAGAATGCGCAGTGCATAGCTGTCCTGCTGGTAGCCGAAGTCCACGATATGCGGGCCTTTCACACCATCGGGCCGCCAGATACCTTTTAGCGCCAGCGTGTTCCAGCCGGTGCCGTTCTGGTCGGTGATCGTGCCCGCGCCACCGACCAGCGAGCCCGGCTGTGCGGTGGCGGCCACGCGTTGCTGGTCCTTCTGGTAGTCATACAGGCTGGCAGCGACTTCCCAGTCAAAGTTACCCTGGGTATTGGATTTGACCGACAGCCCGTGCATCAGATGCTGGAGCGCGTCATTGCTGGCGCCAAAGTCGGTCGCTGCAAGCGCATAGCCCTTCCCGTTGATGCTGACGTTGCCGCTGTAAACCGGGTTTCCGTTGGCGTCGCGCAAATAGCTCTGGGATGAGTTTTGCGTGTTGTTTTTCCAGTAGCCCAGCGTGTAGGCGGCGCGCACTGTCGATGAAAAGTCGTAGGCCAGCTTGATCTTGGCATGCTCTTGCGTGGTGTTGTACTGCGTAGCGCTGCCCAGCAGCAGCCAGGGCGTGTTGGTGCGGTCAAGACCCGGCACGGCGCCCGTCACCTCGCGCGCGCCCACAGCCGGGGCCGTGGTGCTAATGGCTTTGGTAGTGAAGGTCAGCGGCTGACCCGAGCTTGTGGTGCTGTTGATGTTGGCAAACCAGGACCAGTCGCCCACCTTGTTGCCCAGTGAAGCGCTGGCCTGCTTGCCGCTGTAGTTGCTGTCGGTGCCGTAGAGCTTGAAGTTCTGCGTGAAACCGCTGAGCTTGGCATGCGCCTCAAACTGGGTCGGCATGCGCGTCACGTAATCGACGACAGCGCCTACCGAATTGCCAGCGTAGGCGGCAGAAAATGGCCCGTACAGAACATCGACACGCTCAATTTCTTCAGGCGTGACCAGCCCCCAGCGTGGCGCGTAGGTGGCACCGTTGCCTAAATAGTTGGACAGCAAAATGCCGTCGGCATAAACCATGGAGCGCGCCGAATTGCCCGTGCCCGATGCGCGGCTGGACAGCACGGCGTGGTTGTAGTCGCCTATGTAGCGCTTGCGCACCAGCAGGCTGGGGAAGTATTTGAGCGCGTCTTCGCTGTCCGTGGCGTTGATGTTCTGCTCAATCTGCTCACCCGTCACACCCTCTATGGTGGTGGGGATTTGCGTCGGCAGCGAGGTCGGCTGGCCGCTGTTGACCGTGACCATGCCCAGCGATTTGACAGGCGCATCTGCAGGCACGACCAAGGGTGTTGCGGCGGGAGGTGTCTGCGCAAATGCCGACAGGCTTACAAAAACAGCGCTTGCAAGGGCGCTCAAGCGAAACCCAAAACGGGCATGGGAAGAATTCATGACATCACACTTTGAAAAAACAGGAGGCAGCGCCACAACCGCATGGCCGGGGCACAACATGCTCAAGCGCAGGGCTTGAGGGGCTTCAGTTCAAAGTGCAGGTGGACCGCGACTGAACGGCAGGCCGGGAATGGATTCGGCCAAGTGGGCCGGTGACGATGCGTCGGCCAACTGGGTGCCCGGGTCGCAGGGAATGCTCGCAACCGGCAAGGCCGGTAACACCAGACCCAGCGCGCCACACAAATCGCAGTGTGAGCCGGCGGGCGCATCGCCATTGGCCAATCCGCCCAGGCCGCCCAGCTCTGCGCTGCTGGCAGCCAGGTTGCTGAGCGTGCAGATGCCGCCCAACTTGCCGCTGCGCACGTCCTGCGCCAGCATGGACGCAGGCGCTGCCAGCGCCGAGAAAACGGCAAGGAAGCTGAGGATGACCGCGAAGCGCGCCCACAAAGAAGGGCGAACGCGGATGGACGGCAAGCAGATCACAGCGTGATTATAAGTACAGCTTGCAGGACAAGCACCATTCAAGGCGCGCCAAAACCAAATGCGCCGAACACGGCTTGCGCTTGAGGCGATAGCAAATACTGCGCAAACTGCGCCGCAGCCGCATCGCCTTTCCTGAACGTCAAGCCATAGGCAGCGCCCACTTCAAGCGCGGGCGGGATGGCCACCAGCGCCAGGCGCGGGACTTCCTTGCGCGCCGACATCGCGTTGGTGCAATAGGTCAAAAATATATCCGCGCGGCCTTCATCCATGAGCCACGCATAGGTGCCGCGCCCGGCGGGCGGCTGCGGCGAGCCTACCGCGCCGGTGAGCTGCAGCGCCTTGGCCTCGAGCGCCGCATAGGCGCCGGGCACGAGCGCCTCGGCACGACGAAACAGGTCCCAGGCATAGTCACCCGACGGATCGGCCCTGGGCGTGGATGTGCCGACACGAATGTCCGGCCTGAGCATCAGCGCCAGCAGGTTTTCGGGCCTTGCATTGACTGCGGGGCTGGTGAGCGCACACAGCTTGTTGCTCACCATGCGCACAGGCGCTTGCCACATGGTGCCGGCAGCCGCCAGGCTTTCGGGATGCTGTATGTCGGCCGATGCAAACACCTGCGCCGCTTCGCCCTTTTCAATGCGCTCGCGCAGCAAGCCGGAGGCACCGAGAGTCAACACGGTCTTGATGCCCGTACCGGCCTCGTACAGGCGGGCGACTTCAGTGAGCGGTTCGCGCAGGCTGCCCGCCGCATAAACGCGCAGCGGCGCTTCGCCTGCGGGAGCTGCTGCTGACGTCTGGGCGTGTGCCATATTCAGGCCTCCTGAAAAAACAAGCGCCGCAGCAATCCATGCCAGCAGGCGCCGCGGGACTGGCCTTGGCTTGTCCTGAGCCTGTCGAAGGGCCAGACCGCAGGCGCCGCCCCCTTGAGGGGGGAACAAGTTACACACAGTGAGCATGGACAGGGGTGAACCTATTTAGCGTTCGGGAAAAACAGCTGCTGGCCATTGATCTTGTAGCCGGCAATCACGGCCTGGCCGGCAGGCGAGGTCACCCAGTCGACAAACTTCTGTGCCTCAACCGCCTTGGTCTGCGGGTGTTTGGCCGGGTTGACGACCATCACGCCGTACTGGTTGAACAGCCGGCTGTCGCCTTCAACCAGCACCGCCAGGTCTGCGCGGTTTTTAAACGCCAGCCAGGTGCCGCGGTCGGTCAGCACATAAGCACCAACGCTGGCGGCGATATTGAGCGCCGGGCCCATGCCGCAGCCGCAGGCCTTGTAATTGGCAAACGCCGGCTTGTCAGTGGGCGTGTCGATGCCGGCCAGTTTCCAGTAACGCAACTCGGCCGCGTGGGTGCCGCTCTTGTCACCACGAGAGACAAAATTGGCGTTGGTGGCACTGACTTTTTTCAAGGCCTCAAGAATGTCCTTGCCTTTGACGCCGGCCGGATCAGAGGCCGGCCCAATCAGCACAAAGTCGTTGTACATCACGGGAAAACGCTTGATCGCAAAACCTTCTGCAACCACTTTTTCTTCAGCCACCTGGTCATGCACAAACAGCACATCGGCGTCACCACGGCGCCCCATGTCTATGGCCTGGCCGGTCCCCACAGCCACCACCTTGATGTCTATGCCGGTGGCCTTCTTGAACTCCGGCAGCAGGTAGGGAAACAGCCCCGACTGCTCGGTGGACGTCGTTGAAGCCATCACGATGGCCGCTGGCGCAGGCCTGCTCTGCGCTATCGAAAACGTAGCTGCAAGCGCAATACCCAAGAGCACTATAGCCCTTATTGGCTTTAAACCAAAAGTTTGGAAGTTAAAGTGGTTCATGCAAGTTCTCCTCTTAAAAAATTGGCGGCAGCAAGGGGCAAGGGCCCGTTGAAAAAATCCTGCGTCGGCAAGTCGGCCAGCAGCTGGCCGTGCTCCAGATACACCACGCGGCTGGCCAGGCGCTTGACCTGGCCGAGGTTGTGGCTGCTGAAAATCAGCGTCATGCCGGCATCCGAAAACTCGGCCATCAGGCGCTCGACTTCGCGTTTGGCGCTCGGGTCCAGGCTGGCAGTTGGCTCGTCCAGCAGCAAGACCTGGGGCTTGCAGGCCCAGGCGCGCGCCAGCGCCACGCGCTGCTGCTGGCCGCCCGACAGGGTTTTGGCATTGCGGCTGGCCAGATCGGACAGGCCGACGCGCGCCAAGGCCTGCAAGGCCTGAGCCTTGGCCTCGGCCCAGCGGGCGCCGCGCAGGAACAAGCCCAGCGCGACATTGTTCAGCACCGTGGTGCGCAGCATGTGAGGGCGCTGAAACAGCATGGCTTGCCGCGCCTGGCTGTCCCGGTGAAAGCTGCCCGTCGTAGGCGGCACCAGGCCATGCAGAGTTCGCAGCAGCGTGCTTTTGCCGCTGCCGTTGGAGCCGACCAGCGCCAGCCGATCGCCTGGCTTGACGCGCAGCGTGCAGCGGGCAAGCGCCTGGACTTGTCCAAACTGCACGCTGACGGACTCCAGGCTGAGCAAGGGCGTCATGGCTGCGCCCCCTCAGTGACCGGCGTGAAGGCGACTTTGGGCAAGGGATCGTCGAGCAGTTCGCGCCAGCGCTTGAGCAGCGCTATCAGCACATTGAGCAACAAAACCACGCCCAGCAGCACCATGCCCAGCGCAAGCGCCAGCGGCAGGTCGCCCTTGCTGGTTTCCAGCGCGATAGACGTTGTCATGACGCGGGTGAAGCCGTCAATATTGCCGCCCACCACCATCACCGCGCCGACTTCAGAAATGGCCCGGCCAAACGCAGCCATCAGCACCGTCAGCAAGGCGTAGCGCTCATCCCAGAGCAAGATCAGGCTGCGCACAAAACGACCGGCGCCGAGCGAAGCCAGCTGCTCACCGTGCTTGCGGTCGGCGTCTTCAATGGTCTGCCGCACCAGCGCCGTGACCACCGGCAGCACCAGCACGCTTTGCGCCAGCACCATGGCCTTGAAGGAAAAAAGCCAGCCCAGAAAGCCCAGCGGCCCGCTGCGCGACAGCAGCAGATACACCAGCAGCCCCACCACCACCGAGGGCAGGGCCAGCGCGGTGTTGAGCAGCGCCAGCAGCACGCCGCGCCCCTTGAAACGTGATACCGCCAGCCAGCCCCCCAGCACCAGACCGGCGCTGCAGGCGATCAGGCAGGCGCAAGCGCTGACCGCCAAAGAGCGCGCGACGATGCCGGCCAGCGTTGCGTCAAATGAAGTCAGTAGCGAAATAGCCGTGGCGGCGCTGCTTGAAAAGGTGTTCATGCGGAGGATGCTTTGAGCGTTGTTATGGTCAGCATCCCGAAAAGTTTTGCTGGACTGTAGCCTAGTGCGCATGACCCGCGTGCACATCGGGAATCACCAGCTATGAAGCGCTTTGCATAGCCAAACCAGCGCTGTCGCAGGCGACTGCAGCGCGCGTTTTGCGCAGTCAGAGGCTCGCACATAATCTGCGCACAGGCCCCCACACATGCACAAAGTCGAACTCTCTTATCTGTTGTCCAGCGACCGGGGCAAAGACGCGCTGATACGCAACCCGCTGATGGACATGCTGCATGCCGTGCGCGAGCAGGGTTCCATCTCGGCGGCTGCCAAAAAACTCGAACTGTCCTACCGCCATGTCTGGGGCGCACTCAAGGACTGGGAAAAAACCCTGGGCCGCACGCTCATCGTCTGGGACAAGGGCCAGGCGGCCAGGCTCACCGAGTTTGGCGAAAAACTGCTCTGGTCAGAGCGCCAGGCGCAGGCCAGGCTGGCGCCCCAGATCGAAGCCTTGCGGCGCGACATAGAGCGTGCTTTTTCAACCGCTTTTGACGACCAGGTGCATGTGCTTACGCTTTACGCCAGCCACGATGCGGCGCTGTCGGCGCTGCGCGACCAGGCCAGCCCGCATGGCCTGCATCTGGACATACGCTTCATGGGCAGCGTGGACGCGATTGCGGCGCTCAATGCCGGGCGCTGCATGATGGCCGGCTTTCATACGCTGGATCAGCCGGCGGCCAAATCGGTCGCGGCCCAGGCCTACCGCAGCCTGCTCAAGCCCGGCCTGCACAAACTGATCGGCTTTGCGCACCGCACGCAAGGCCTGATGGTGGCCAAAGGCAACCCGCTGCGCATCACCGGCCTGCAAGACCTCAAGCGCCCCGGTCTGCGCTACGTCAACCGCGCAGAAGGCACGGGCACACGTGTGCTGCTTGACGAGCTGCTGGCCCAGGCCGGCATGGGCCCGTCCGAGCTGATAGGCTACGACCGCCACGAACCGTCGCACACGGCGGTAGCGCAGGCCATTGCCAGCAACGCCGCCGATGCAGGCCTGGGCATTGAAGCGGCCGCGCGTGAAAAAGGCCTGGGTTTTGTGCCGCTGACCAAAGAGCGCTACCACCTGGTCTGCCTGAAATCGGAGTTGCCTTCACCGCAAGTGCAGGCGCTGCTCAAGGAGTTGCAAAGCCGCGACTGGCAGGACACGCTGCAGGATCTGCCCGGTTACGACGGCGCGCAAGCCCAAAGCGGCAAGGTACTGTCGCTGCGGACCATGCTGCCGTGGTGGCACTATCGCAAGCCAAAAAGCCCCGTAACGCAATAAAACAGGGCGCAAGCAGCTACGCTATTTATAGCGCGCAGGAACGGAAGCCACAAAAGACATCGTCGCGCTCGGGGCGGTAGAAGTTGCGGTACCTGGGGTTCTTCATGCGGGCGCGGCTGGCAAACGAGCCACCGCGCAAGACCTTGTGCGTGCCAAACCAGGGCTGGGAGTAATCAAGGTAAGGGTCAGGCACAAAGCCCGGATAAGGCTGAAACGTCGTGCCCATCCATTCCCAGACATCACCCCAGCGAAAACCCCGCCGCGCCGCCGTCATGGCCGCCACTTCCCACTCGACCTCGGCCGGCAGACGGCGCCCGGCCCAGCGACACCAGGCGTCGGCTTCCCACCAGCTCATGTGCATGGCGGGCTGGTTGCCCAGCATGCGGTGTGGCTGGCCGAAGCGGCTTTGAACCACGGCGCCGCTGGCGCCACCAATCTGCTCGACATAACGCGGGCCACGCCGGCCCTCACCGTCAGCCTGGGCTTGCAGCCACTGCCAGCCCTCAGCTTGCCAGAACTCGGCGCGGTCATAACCTTCGTCGTCAACAAATTCGACAAACTGGGTCCAGCTCACAGGCTGGGCATCGATTTCAAACTCCGGCACGGCAAGGCGGTGCTGCGTTTTTTCATTGTCAAACGCAAAGCCCTTGTCCGCCGCAACGCCCATGGGCCAGAGCGTGGCCGGTATCAGCAAGGCATCGCGCAGCGCCATGGGCGCAGCACTGAATGCCTGATGCAGCGGCCGCTCCAGTGGCAAACCCAGGGTTTGAGCCGTCATGGCCAGCGCCTCGCCATGCATGTCCTCATGGAACAGGCTCAGGCGGTAAAAGTAAAGCGCGTCATCGCTGCATGCGCCTTGCGCGCCGGTCTTGTCGAGCAGCTCCAGCGTGCTCTCCAGCGTATCCAGCAGGTAGGCCCGGCAGTTTTGTACATCAGGCAGCAACAAGGCCCAGCGCGTGGCATGCGGCACCTGGGCGGAATCCCAGAACTGGTCGGCACGGGGCTCAATCGATGCCAGCCGGGCATGCAGGGGATCGCAAGCGGTTCCAAGCGCGCGCTGCAGGTTGCGGCCTATCCACCATTCCTGAAACCAGCCCACATGGCCCAGCTCCCAAAGCGGCGGATTGATCGTGGCGATCTGCGGCACCTGAAAATTCACCGCATCCAGCGCCTGTTGGAAATTTGAAAAAAGCCGCAGGCTGTGGTTGCGCGCATCCATCAAGGCCAGTGACAGGAGCTCGGGCCCGCTGCTACGCATCAGGGGCGAGTCGATCAGCCCTGATGGCGTTGTGGCAGACAATAGCGGTGTGAAATCTGAAGCCAAAAAAATAGTCCTGGTAAGTCCGGCCATGCAGGAAGCCAACAACGGCAACTGGCATACAGCGCACCGCTGGGCAACGTTCCTGGCCGATTATGGTGACATTGCCGTGCTGCCGCAATGGCCTGCCGCGCAGGTCAGCAAGGGCGAGCGCGCCCCGCAACTCATGATTGCGCTGCATGCGCGGCGCTCGGCCGCATCGATCGCGGCCTGGGCCGACGCTTACCCCGACAAGCCGCTGATCGTGGTGCTGACCGGCACCGACCTTTACCGCGACATCCAGCACGATGCCAGTGCAAAAAAATCCCTCGCGCTTGCCTCCCGACTGGTGGTGCTGCAGCAGGACGGACTGGAGGCGCTGCCAGAACCATGGCACGCCAAAACCAGCGTCATTTACCAATCTGCGGCAGCGCTCAAGCCGGCCGTCAAGTCGCAAAAAACCTTTAGCGCGCTGATGGTGGGTCACCTGCGCGAAGAAAAAGATCCGCTGACTTTCATGCGTGCGGCCAGAAGGCTAAGCGCAGAGAACATCCGCTTCGAACAAATCGGCATGGCGCTGACACCGGTCTATGAACAGGCCGCCCAGGACACTACCAGGGCGGCGCCCCACTACCGCTGGCTGGGCGGTCTGAGCCGCGCAGAGTCGCGCCAGCGCATCAAGCGCGCGCATGTGCTGGTGAACTGCTCAGCCATGGAAGGCGGCGCGCAGGTGATTCTCGAAGCCGTTCAATCAGGCACGCCGGTACTCGCATCGCATGTCAGCGGCAATATCGGCATGCTGGGCGCCGACTATGCGGGCTACTTCGCGTTGGGCGATGACGCGCAACTTGCAGCCTTGCTGCGGCGCTGCGCGGCCGAGCCCGACTTTCTCGCGCGGCTGCAAGACCAGTGCGCCTTGCGCGCACCACTGTTCGCGCCGCAAGCGGAAAAGCAGCATGTCCTAAACTTGGTCGCTTCAGAGCTGAGCGGCACTGCGCCAGCCCTACGAAATTTGAAAGAACACCTATGAACGCACCCCAAACCCTGAAAATACCTGCCATCCCGCGCCTGACCAGCCTGTCCCATGGCGGCGGCTGTGGCTGCAAGATCGCGCCCGGCGTGCTCAGCGAGATTCTGAAAAACTCCAGCAATCTGCCCATCCCCCCAGAGCTGCTGGTGGGCATTGAAACCGCCGATGACGCTGCGGTGTATTTGCTCAATGACGAGCAGGCCCTGATCGCCACCACCGACTTTTTCATGCCCATCGTCGATGACCCGTATGACTTTGGCCGGATTGCTGCGACCAATGCCATCAGTGATGTCTATGCCATGGGCGGCACGCCCATCATGGCGCTCGGACTGGTGGGCATGCCCATCAGCGTCCTGCCGCTGGAAACCATAGGCGCGATCTTGCGCGGTGGCCAGGATGTCTGCCGCGATGCCGGTATTCCGATTGCCGGCGGTCACACCATCGATTCGGTCGAGCCGATTTATGGCCTGGTGGTGCTGGGCCTGGTTCACCCGTCGCGGGTGAAGAAAAACTCGGGCGCCAAGGCGGGCGATGTGCTGATCCTGGGCAAGCCGCTGGGTGTGGGCATTCTGTCTGCTGCGCTCAAAAAGGAGATTCTTTCGGAAGAAGGCTATGCGCAAATGATTGCCGTGACCACGCAGCTCAACAAGCCAGGAATTGCGCTGGCCAAACTTGAGGGTGTCCACGCGCTGACAGACATCACCGGCTTTGGCTTGGCTGGCCACGGCCTGGAGCTGGCACGCGGCGCCAAGCTCAAAATGCAAATTGAACTGGCCAGGATTCCCTTGTTGCCAGGGGTAATGGCGTTAGCAGAGGCGGGCGTGGTGACTGGCGCCTCCGAGCGGAACTGGGCCAGTTATGGCGCGGACATCTTGCTGCCGGCGGGCATCTCCAAGGCGCAGCAGGCCTTGCTGAGCGACCCGCAAACCAGCGGCGGCTTGCTGGTGGCGTGCGCGCCTGAACTTGAAGCCGAAGTGCTGGCCTGCTTCCGTCAGGGGGGCTTTGCGCAGGCAGCCACGATTGGCCGCATGACGGCGGGCAGCGGCCTGGAAGTGCTCAACTGAGAGCCTGACCGAGCAGACGAGAGCCGCCTGCCGCATTTCACAGCCTTCAACAAGGCCCGTCATGCAGGCTCAAGACACGCGTATACCCCTAGGTTTGAAGCGCGACCAGCAAGGGCGGTGGTCTGCGGGTCTCTTATAGTTCTTCATAGAATTCGCTGACCGGCCATGCCGGCCCGGTGCAAGTACTGGCGCAGCGCTTTTGGCGTTGCCGCATGCGGACTTTCCTTTCTATGGAGTGATCAATGCGCGCATTACTGAAATTTTCAAGTGCCGTGGACTGGCTCAACACCCTGATCGGCAAGCATGTCATCTGGCTGATCCTGGCCTCAACCGTGATCAGCGGCGTCAACGCCATCGTGCGCAAGCTGTTCAATGTCAGCTCCAATGCCTACCTGGAAATCCAGTGGTATTTTTTTGCGGCGTCCTTCCTGATTGCAGCCGGCTACACCCTGCTGCAAAACGAGCATGTGCGAATTGACGTGATCGCCAGCCGGCTCTCCAAGCGTGGCCAGATCTGGGTGGACATCATTGGTTTTTGCTTCTTTCTCACGCCGGTATGCCTTGCCATCCTGTACTACGGCATTCCGTTTTTTCTGCGCGGCCTGCAGTCCGGTGAAATGTCAGGCAACGCCGGCGGCCTGATCCGCTGGCCGGTCTACGCCATGATCCCACTGGGTTTTACGCTGTTGCTGCTGCAGGGCTGGTCGGAGCTGATCAAGCGCATCGCCTTTCTCAGGGGCCTGATTGAAGACCCCACGGTCAAGAAGATCGAAAAGACGGCAGAAGAAGAACTGGCAGAGGAGATTCGCCGACTCGCCGAAGCCAAATCGCTCACAACGGCCAAGGCCGACTGATCGCGGAGACCGCCATGGCATTTTTCATACAAAACCTCGCCCCCATCATGTTTTTGGGCTTGATCTTCTTTTTGCTGATGGGCTTTCCTGTGGCCTTCAGCCTGGGCGCCTGCGGTCTGTTCTTTGGCTTCGTTGGCGTTGAGCTCGGCGTGCTGCCAGAAGCGCTGCTGCAAGCCCTGCCCTTGCGGCTGTTCGGCATCATGCAGAACGACACCTTGCTGGCGATTCCGTTTTTCACACTCATGGGCCTGATTCTTGAGCGCAGCGGCATGGCCGAAGACCTGCTTGAAACCATAGGCCAGCTGTTTGGCCCGGTGCGCGGCGGCCTGGCACTGGCGGTCATTTTTGTAGGTGCACTGCTGGCCGCAACCACTGGCGTGGTCGCCGCATCGGTCATCTCCATGGGCCTGATTTCACTGCCCATCATGCTGCGCTATGGCTATGACAGGCGGGTTGCCTCCGGCGTGATCGCCGCGTCAGGGACACTTGCACAAATCATTCCACCTTCGCTGGTGCTGATCATACTGGCCGACCAGCTGGGCCGCAGCGTGGGCGACATGTACAAGGGCGCATTCCTGCCAGGCTTAATGCTCACCGGCATGTATGTCGGCTATGTGGTGCTGCTGGCCATTTTTCGCCCACAGTGGGTGCCAGCCCTGCCGCTTGAAGCGCGCACCATTCGTGAAGACAGCGGCAAAAGCGGCTTGCTCTCGCTGTTGATACTGACCGTGGTTTCCAGTGGCATCGCGGTCTACTTCGGCGAGCATTACGCCTCGGTCTTGGGCTGGTTCAAGGACGAAGCGGTGGGCCAGGTCGCCACCGACGAAACCATTGTGGTGTCCATGTGCGCCGGTGTCATGCTGGCGTTTGTGATCGCCGCGCTCAACAAGATCACAGGTCTGGGCCTGCTGTCGCGCATGGCCGAGCGCGTGACCTTTGTGCTGATTCCGCCGCTGCTGCTGATCTTTCTGGTGCTGGGGACCATCTTTCTGGGCATCGCCACGCCCACCGAAGGCGGTGCCATGGGTGCACTGGGCGCCTTTGCCATGGCCATGGCGCGCGGACGCCTGAGCATGGCCTTGCTCAAGCAGGCACTGACAGTGACCACCCGGCTGTCGTGCTTTGTGATGTTTATCCTGATTGGCTCGACCATGTTCAGCCTGGTGTTCCAGGGCGTTGATGGCGGCAAGTGGGTGGAGCACCTGCTGACCGGCCTGCCCGGCGGCCAGGTCGGCTTTCTGATCGTCGTGAACATCCTGATCTTCTTCCTGGCGTTTTTCCTGGACTTCTTTGAGCTGTCTTTCATCGTGGTGCCGCTGCTGGCACCGGTGGCTGAAAAGCTGGGCGTTGACCTGATCTGGTTTGGCGTGCTGCTGGGAGTGAACATGCAGACCTCCTTCATGCATCCACCGTTTGGCTTTGCCTTGTTTTATTTGCGCAGCGTCGCGCCCATGAAGGCCTACGCGGACCGCCTCACGCGCAAGATGATTGAGCCGGTCACGACCATGCAGATCTACTGGGGCGCCGTGCCCTTCGTCGTGATCCAGATCGTGATGGTCAGCCTGATCATTTTCTTTCCCGGCATTGTGTCCAGCGGACTGGACAAAAAAGAAGTCTACGACCTCGACAAGGTCAGGCTGGAAATGGAAAGCAACATGCCGCCCGAGGCGAGCGCGCAGCAAGCCGTCCTGCCGGCGGCGACCGCATCAGCGCCTGGTGGCGAAGCCGCCAATCCGGCGCCAGCGCTGGCCGACGACGACCCCATGAAAGCCATGCAGGAATCGCTCGACAAGGCCAAAAAATAAGGCTGCAGCTTGTGGGCTGAAGTCCCGCACATAGTCGTTAAAAAGCCCCGCATGCGGGGCTTTTTAACGACTCGCCAATCAAGGCGTGCCGGCCAGCAACTACAGCTTTTGCGTGGCCATGAAGTTGTCGAAGCGGTTTTCGGCAAAGCGGAACCACAAGACCTGGTCGCGCTGGAAGGCGCGCATGTCGGCGTAAATCTTTTTCCACTCGGGGCTCTTGGCATCGTTCTCTGCGAACACCTCCATGGCCGCCTTGAAGGAGGCTTCGAGCACGGCCTGGGAAAACGGCAGCACCTTGGTCTTGGCGGCCACCAGCTGCTTGAGCGCGGTGGGATTCAAGGCGTCGTACTTGGACAGCATGTCGGTGCTGGCAAGGGCAGACGCCGCATCGACGATTGCCTTGTTTTCGGGTGACAGGCCATCAAAGGCTTTTTGATTGATGAAGAAGTCCACTTCCGGGCCACCCTCCCACCAGCCTGGGTAGTAGTAGAACGGCGCCACCTTGTTAAATCCCAGCTTTTGGTCGTCATAAGGTCCAACCCACTCGGCCGCGTCAATCGTGCCTTTTTCAAGCGCCTGGTAAATCTCGCCTCCTGGAATGCTTTGCGGCACAGCGCCGAGTTTTTGCATGACCTCGCCGACCAGTCCACCGCCCAGGCGCATCTTCATGCCCTTGAAGTCGGCAATGCCCTTGATTTCCTTGCGGAACCAGCCGCCCATCTGCGTGCCGGTGTTGCCGCCACCAAAGCTCACGATGTTGTACTTGGCATACAGCTCGTTCATGAGCTTGCGACCATTGCCATGCCGCATCCAGGCCGTCATCTGGCGGGCGTTCAGACCGAAGGGCACGGCAGAGCCCAGTGCAAAAGCCGGGTTCTTACCGTAAAAATAATAGGGCACGGTGTGCGCCATCTCGACGGTGCCGTTCTGCACGCCATCGACCACGCCAAACGCCGGCATGAGTTCTCCGCCAGCATGCACGGAGATCTCGAACTTGCCGCCCGACATCGCCCTGACGGCATTGGCAAACACCTCAGCGCCACCATAAATCGTGTCCAGCGATTTGGGGAAACTCGAAGCCAGGCGCCAGCGAATGGCCGCCTGCGCATGCACTGCGGGTGCCACACCAGCGGCCAGCACGCCGGCGATGCCGGCATTTTTGATGAGGGAACGACGATCCATGAATATTTCTCCTGAAAGGTTGCCTGGGTTGTTGCAAATTGCATTGCACGGGTCCAACGCAGCATCACGAATGCCCGCTTGCGAGCGCTCTGACCAGTCGGTGGTGCGGATCATTCTGGCATTTTTTGCTCTGCCAGCCCCCGGTTATTACCCCTAGAAAGCCGGCGCATCCGGCGTGCCAGCACCAGCGCCACGGCGACATGTAAAATCGTGTGTTGCACCTTCAACCTGTACCTGGAAATATCACCCCATGAGCCAGAAACCTTTCACGCGTTCCATCCTTTCATTTGCACTGGTCGCCGCTTTTAGCGCCGGCGCCAACGCAGCGGACATCAAACTCGGCGTGGCCGAAGCGCTCTCAGGCGGCGCCGCGCAATACGGGGTTTCGATCCGCAACGGTTTTCAGCTCGCTGCCGACGAAATCAATGCCGCCGGTGGTGTCAATGGCGACAAACTGCAATTGGTCATCGAAGACGAACAAGGCAAAAAAGAAGAAGCCATCAACGTCTTCAAGAAACTGATTTTCCAGGACAAGGTGCTGATGGTGTTCGGCCCCACGCTGTCCAACTCCGCGCAAGCTGCCGACCCGGTGGCCCAGGCCGCCAAGACCGTGGCCTTTGGCACGTCGAACACCGCTGACGGCATCACCTCGATTGGCGACTACGTGTTTCGCAACTCGGTCACGGAAGCCGACGTGTTGCCAGAGACCATCAAGATGGCTGTCAAGAAGTCCGGCATCAAGAAAGTTGCTGTGATGTACGGCAACGACGATGTCTTCACCAAGAGCGGCTACGACAACTTCAAGAAAGCGCTGGAAGACCTGAAAATCCCGGTCACCACCACCGAAACCTTCGCCAAGGGCGACGTAGATTTCAAGGCCCAGCTGACAAAGATCAAAGCTGGCAACCCTGACGCCATCGTGCTGTCAGCCCTGCTTGCAGAAGGCGCGCCCATCATGGTGCAGGCCCGCCAGCTTGGCCTGAACCTGCCCTTCATTGGCGGCAATGGCATGAACTCGGTCAAGATTTTTGATCTGGCCAAGGACAAGTCTGACGGCCTGTATGTCGGCAGCCCCTGGTCAGCCAGCAACGCCAGCGCTGAGAACAGCAAGTTCATCAAGGCCTACAGCGAAAAATACAAGGCCGCGCCCGACCAGTTCGCAGCCCAGTCCTATGACGCGCTTTACATCACGGTCCAGGCGCTCAAGAAAATCAAGCTCAGTGGCGATCTGACGGCCGACCGCGCTGCAGTGCGCGACGCACTGCCAAACGTGAAGTGGACCGGTGCAACGGGCGCATTCCAGTTCCGCCGCGCCACCGACCGCGCGGGCAAACCTGCCGGCTATGACGCACAGCAAACCCCCATCGTCAGCGTGACCAAGGGCAACCAGTTCGCGATCGAAAAATAAGTCCTGCTCCTCGTGAGACGGTGCGGCTTCTTTCTGGAGCTTGTCGCACCGTCTTTTTTCATTCCGGTGCCGCATGGCGCCTTACCCGAGATTACCCATCGTGCTGGAACAGCAGCTTGTCAATGCCTTGTCACTTGGGTGCGTTTACGCCCTGTTTGCCTTGGGCTTCACCCTCATTTTTGGCGTGCTCGGCGTCATCAATCTCTCGCATGGCGCGATCTTCATGGTCGGCGCTTACGCTGCGGAGCAGGCTGTCGTGCACTTTGCGCTGCCGCTGTGGGGCGCACTGCTGTTTGCCTTTGTGTTCAGCGGCGGCGTCGGGCTGCTGGTTGACTATCTGGTACTGCGACCGCTGCGTGCCCGCAATGCGCCGCATCTGACGCCCATGATCGCCACCATAGGCGTGGCCATCATCTTGAACAACGGGGTTCAGGGTCTTTTTGGCGCGCAGAACCTGCGCTTCCCGTCTGGCTTGGTGTCCGACGAGACCTTGAACCTGGGCGGCATCAGCGTCACAGCGCTGGAGCTGGGCATCATCTTGATGTCTTTCGTGCTGATGACGGTGCTCTTGCTGGCGCTCAAAAAGACCCAGCTCGGCCGCGCGCTCAGAGCAATTGCCGAATCACCCAAGGCCGCCTACCTGCTGGGCATTGATGTCGAGGGACTTTTTTACCTGACATCGTTCACCGCTGCGGGTCTGGGTGGCGTCGCGGGCGTGCTGATCGGCCTGTACTCCAACGCCCTGTTTCCGCTCATGGGCCAGCCCATGCTGCACAAGGGCATAGCCGTGATCATTCTGGGCGGCATGGGCGACATTCGTGGCGCACTGATCGCCGGCCTGTTCCTGGGTTTCGCCGAGGTGCTGTCGGTGGCCTATATCGGCTCGAGCATGCGCGACGCGGTCGCTTTCGGCCTCTTGTTCCTGATTCTGCTGGTGCGTCCAAAAGGCTTGTTTGGCAAGCTGCAAGAAAGAAAAGTCTAGGCCATGGATTGGTTCAATAACTTCTGGTCGGTTTACAGCAACCTGGTGCTCACGCTGGGCAGCAATGCGCTGCTGGCACTCTCGATCTACCTGACACTCTCGTGCGGCATGCTGGCACTCGCCAATGCCGCTTTCATGGGCCTGGGCGCTTACACCTCGGCGCTGCTGACCATGAACCTCGATCTGCCCTTCCCGCTGGCCCTGGCTGCAGGCATGGCGGCACCGGCCTTGATGGCTTTCGTGATCGGCAAGCCGACCTTGCGGCTCTCGGGTGTCTACCTGGCCATGGCCACACTGGCCTTTGGTGAAGTGGTGCGGATCGCACTGATCAATGCCGAAACGCTGACGGGCGGTGCGCTGGGCCTCAACGGTATTCCGCAGTCGACCCAGTGGTGGCATGTGGCACTGGCGCTGCTCGTCACGCTGACCCTGCTTTGGCGTTTGCGCAAATCAAAAGTCGGACGCGCCTTTGAGGCCATCAAGGAAGACGAAACCGCTGCCGGCCTGATGGGCATTGACGTGGCTGGCCACAAGATGCTGGCCTTTGTGCTGGGGGCCGCCATTGCGGGCCTGGCCGGTGGACTCAACGCGCATCTGACATTTTTTATTGGACCCAGCGAATACGGTTTTGACCGCGCGGTGGACATTCTGACCATGACCATTCTGGGCGGTATTGGCGGGCTGACCGGGCCGGTGGCGGGTGCCGTGATACTCACGCTGCTGCCCGAACTGCTGCGCGCCTTCAAGGACTTCAGGCTGGTGGTCAACGGTTTCATTCTGGTGCTGATCGTGCTGTTTTTACCCAAAGGCATCTGGGACCCGGCGCGCTTCAAGCAGTGGTTTGCGCACTGGTTTGGCCTCGGAGGGAAAAAAGCATGAGCGCCTCACTACGCCTGACATCGCTGTCGCGCCATTTTGGCGGTCTCAAGGTTTTGCAAGACGTGAACCTGGAGATTCCTCAGGGCGGCATTTTTGGCCTGATAGGCCCCAACGGTGCTGGCAAGACCACGGTCTTCAACCTGATCACCGGCCTGCTGGCGCCCACTGGCGGCAGCATTGAATTCAACGGCCAGAGCCTGACCGGTCGCAAGCCACACGACATCACGCGTCTGGGCATTGCCCGGACTTTTCAGAACATCCGCATCTTCAAGGAGATGTCGCTGCTGGAAAACGTGATGGTCGGCATGCACGCGCAGCTGAGCTACGGCCCGGTCGGGCTGCTGGCAAGCTCGGGGCTGTTTCGCAGCGAGGAAAAGCGCGCACGCGAGAGGGCACGGGAGCTGCTGTCATGGGTCAGGCTGGACCACAAGGCGCTGGAGCAAGCCGACAACCTGTCTTATGGCGAGCAGCGCAAACTGGAACTGGCCCGAGCACTCGCGACCAATCCCAAACTGCTGCTGCTGGACGAACCCGTGGCGGGCATGAACAGCACGGAGAAAACCGAGCTCATGCACGAGATACGCAACATCAGCGCGCGCGGCTACACGATTTTCATGATTGAGCACGATATGCGTTTTGTGATGGGACTGTGCGGCGACATCGCGGTGCTGAACTTCGGACGCATCATTGCACGCGGCGATCCGGACACCATACGCCAGGACCCGCAAGTCATTGAGGCCTATCTGGGCCGCGAAGACGACGAAGCCAGTCTGGACAACGTGAAAGGCGCAGCATGAGTACGCCCTTGTTGCAGGTCAGCGGCCTGCGGGTTTCCTATGGCCATATTGAAGCCGTAAAGGGCATTGACCTCCAACTGCATGAAGGCCAGATCACCACGCTGGTAGGCGCAAATGGCGCGGGCAAATCGACGACCTTGCTGGCGCTGTCCGGTCTGGTCAAGAAGGCCGCCGGCAGCGTGAGCCTGGCCGGTCTGGACTTGAGCCGAATGTCTCCGCACAAGATCGTTGCCCATGGTGTGGTGCAAGTCGCAGAAGGTCGCGCGACGCTGACCACGCTGACGGTGCAGGAGAACCTCGAGCTCGGCGCCTATGCGCGGCGCGACCATGGCGACCGCAACGCCGATCTGGCGCATGTCTACAGCCTGTTTCCGGTTCTCAAGGACCGGGCCCGTGGCTTGGCCGGCAACCTGTCAGGCGGCGAGCAGCAAATGCTTGCGATTGGCCGCGCGCTGATGGCCAAGCCGCTTGTGCTGATGCTGGACGAGCCGTCCATGGGGCTGGCGCCCATCATCGTGCAGGATATTTTCCGCATACTGCGCGACATCAATCAGGCGGGCCTGACCATTTTTCTGGTCGAGCAAAACGTGCGTCAGGCCCTGAAGATTGCCGACCGCGCCTACGTGATTGAGACCGGCCGCATTGTGCTCGAAGGCAGTGGGCGCGAGCTGCTGGTCAACCCCAAGGTGCAGGAAGCCTACCTGGGCAGTTGACCGGTAGGCTGCGCCCTCAGGCGACCGACTTGAGCGCGACTTTTTCTCGCTTTGCGGCGTCCAGCAGCGGGCCGAAACGCGCTGTGATGGCCGCCTCTATGCCAGCCGCGTCCAGACCCTGCATGGCCAGCAAGGCGGCATGCTCGCCGTGCTCAATGAACTCATCCTTCAGGCCCAGATGCAGCACCGCTTTGCTGACACCTGCGGCTTGCAGCGCCTCGCTCACGGCACTGCCGGCGCCGCCCATGATGGCGCCTTCTTCGATGGTGACCAGCGCGTCATGCGCAGCTGCAACCCGAAGTAGCAGCTCGGTATCCAGCGGCTTGGCCCAGCGCATATTGACCACGGTGGCACCGATTTTTTCCGCCGCCTGCAAGGCCGGATAAAGCAGCGTGCCGAAAGCCAGAATCGCCAGCGTCTGGCCTTCCCGGCGAATCTCGCCCTTGCCAAAGGGCAGCGACTGCAGCCCCGGCTCGGTCTGCACCCCGGCGCCGGCGCCACGTGGGTAACGCACAGCCACGGGATGGTCTTGCTCGAAAGCCGAACTCAGGAGCTTGCGGCACTCGTTTTCGTCGGCCGGACAAGCCAGGCTCATATTCGGAATGCAGCGCAAATAGGCGATGTCATAGGCGCCGGCATGGGTTGCGCCATCAGCGCCAACCAGGCCGGCACGGTCCAGGGCAAACACCACGGGCAGGCTTTGCAGCGCCACGTCATGAATCAGCTGGTCATAACCGCGCTGCAAAAAGGTCGAGTAAATCGCCACCACGGGTTTGAGTCCCTCGCAGGCCATGCCGGCAGCAAAGGTCACGGCATGCTGCTCGGCAATGCCCACGTCATGGTAGCGCTCGGGGAAGCGCTTGTGAAACTCGACCATGCCCGAGCCTTCACGCATGGCCGGCGTGATGCCGACCAGACGCTTGTCGTGTTCGGCCATGTCGCACAGCCACTGGCCAAAAACCTGGGTAAAGGTCTGCTTGGCCGGCAGTGTGGACTTCTGCAAGCCCATGGCCGGGTCAAATTTCCCGGGGCCGTGGTAGGCGATGGGGTCGACCTCGGCCAGCTTGTAGCCCTGGCCTTTTTTGGTCACCACATGCAGAAACTGCGGGCCCTGGCCCTTGAGCATCAGGTGCTTGATGTTTTCCAGCGTGGGAATAAGCGAATCCAGATCGTGCCCGTCGATCGGGCCTATGTAGTTGAAGCCAAAATTCTCGAACAAGGTGGCGGGCACCACCAAGCCCTTGGCGTGCGACTCCAGCCGCTTGGCCAATTCCAGCAAGGGCGGCGCAACGCCGAGCACATGCTTGCCGACATTTTTGGCCGCCGCATAAAAGCGCCCACTCATGAGCTGGGCCAGGTAACGGTTCAAGGCGCCCACAGGCGGGCTGATGCTCATGTCGTTGTCGTTGAGCACCACCAGCAGCTTGCAGTCGTCATGCACGCCCGCGTTGTTCATGGCTTCAAAAGCCATGCCGGCGCTCATGGCGCCGTCGCCAATGATGGCCACGGCACTGCGGTCTTCGCCTTTTTGCCGGGCCGCCAGCGCCATGCCCAGTGCGGCAGAAATCGAGGTCGACGAATGCGCCGTGCCAAAAGTGTCGTACTCGCTTTCGTCGCGGCGCGGAAAACCCGATAGGCCGCCGAACTGGCGCAGTGTTTCCATGCGCTCGCGCCGACCGGTGAGAATCTTGTGCGGATAGGTCTGATGGCCGACATCCCAGACCAGCCGGTCTTCGGGCGTGTTGAACACATAGTGCAAGGCCACGGTCAGCTCGACCGTGCCGAGGTTGGAACTCAGGTGGCCGCCGGTTTTTGACACCGTGTCCAGCAGATAGGCGCGCAACTCATCGGCCAGCGTCTTGAGCTGGGCACGCGGCAGACGACGCAAGTCGGCAGGACTGTTGATGGATTCAAGCAAGGTGGTCATCGTGTTGGATTATGGTGGCGGCTGGTTGGCAAGGCGCTAGTGCTGGCGATTAACCAGCATATCGGCCAGCGCGCGCAATGCGTCGGTGTCGTTAAGCCCGCTGGCCTGGACTTTATCAAGGCTGGCCAGTGCCTGCGCCAGCAGCTGCTGGGCGTAGTCGGTGGAGGCAGCAAGCCCCATCAGAGAAACAAAGGTGGGTTTGTCCTGGGCCGCGTCCTTGCCGGCGGTCTTGCCCAGCGTGGCCGAATCGGCCGTGACGTCCAGAATGTCGTCCACCACCTGAAACGCCAGGCCTATGGCCGCGCCATAATCTCGCAGCGCTTCTTGCACCGGCAGCGCAGTGCTGGCGCAGCTCGCACCCATCATCACACTGGCCTGCAGCAGCGCGCCGGTTTTGAGGCGGTGCATTTCATGCAGCTGCACTGAGCTCAAAGGCAGGCCCACGCTGGCCAGGTCTATTGCCTGACCGCCCGCCATGCCCTGGTAGCCGGCGGCTTGCGCCAACATGCGGCACAGCCTGGCCTGCATCGCTGCGTCCACGCTGGCGTCATCGGGTGTCAGGATCTCAAACGCCAGCGCCTGCAGGGCGTCGCCAGCTAGCAAGGCCTGGGCCTGGCCGAAGCGCACGTGAACCGTCGGCTTGCCGCGGCGCAGCACATCGTTGTCCATGCAGGGCATGTCGTCATGCACCAGCGAATAGGCGTGAATCAACTCTACCGCGCAAGCCGCGCGCAAGGCGGCGCGGCGGCTGCCATTGACGGCCTCGCAGGCGGCCAGCACCAGCAGCGGTCGCAGCCGCTTGCCGCCGTCCAGCACGGCGTAGCGCATGGCGTCGCCCAGACCAGCTGGGGCCGGCGTCTGAGCCGGGTCGGCTACCCAGCGCGACAAGGCCTGCTCGACGCTGGCAAGCTGCTGCGTGCTCCAGTCGGCAAGGCAAAACAGTGGCGGCGTTTCAAGAGTGCTTAGCAATGGCATGTGGTGCGGGTCTCGTGGTCTCTAAAGAGAAAAAAGTTCATCGCGCAGTGCCGCGCCTTTGGTCTGGCGCGGGAACACTGGCGCCTCAGCTCGCAGTCCAGACTTTGAGCTCTGTGCCCTCAAGCACCTTGATCTGGTTTTCCACGGCTTCCAGCCGGCTTTTGCAAAAGCCCAGCAACTGCGCGCCGCGCTGGTAGCCGGTGAGCAGCTGGTCCAGCGGCAACTGGCCGGATTCGAGGCTGGCGACCAGTCCTTCAAGCTCTTGCAGCGCCGCCTCATAGGTGGCGGGCAGCGCGGGAGCGGCCAGAACGGCGTTGGATACAGAAGCAGTGGATTTGGCCATGGTATTGAAGAATCGGACTTTATTTTAGGCCGTGAAACAGGAGGCGGACGGACTGCAGCGCGGCCTGCGGCCAGCATTGCATGCAACAGAATCAAGCAAGCATTATCGGGCCGCTGGCAGCCCCTTGCAGCAGCTGGCGCCCGGACCCAGGTCGCGCAGGTAAAATCCAGGTCTTTCCCCGAAAACGGTGTCGAACAAGTCACCCGTCCAACACCATTGCATGTCTGATTTAAGTCTTCGCCTGTTGCAGGCCACCAGCCAGCTTCCGATTTCCAGTTACTTCGATGCCGGCCTGTACCAGAGGGAGCAGCAAAAACTGTTCGCCCGTGGACCGCGCTACATGGGCCACGAACTGGCAGTGCCGAATCTGGGCGACTTTTATGCCCTGCCCCATGAGGGCGAAGGCCGCGCGCTGGTGCGCAACAGTTCCGGCATTGAGTTGATCTCCAATGTCTGCAGGCACCGCCAGTCCACCATGCTGCAGGGCCGGGGCTCGCTCGGCAGCGGGCCTGACAGCAATATTGTCTGTCCGCTGCACCGCTGGACCTACAACACCTCGGGCGAGCTGATAGGCGCGCCGCACTTCGAGATCGACCCCTGTCTGAATCTGAACCGCTACAAGACCACCACCTGGAATGGTCTGGTGTTTGAAGACAACGGCCGCGACATTGCCGCCGACATGGCCCAGCTGAGTACCCGCGCTGACCTCGATTTTTCAGGCTACCAGCTCGACAAGGTGCACCTGCACGAGTGCAACTACAACTGGAAAACCTTTATCGAGGTGTATCTTGAGGACTACCATGTCGGGCCTTTCCATCCCGGCCTGGGCGGTTTTGTCACCACCCATGACCTGCTCTGGGACCTGGCGCACCAGTACTCGGTGCAAACCGTGGGCGTGTCCGACAAACTCGGCAAGCCCGGCACGGACACCTACAAAAAATGGCACGACGTGGTGTTGCAATACCGCAAGGGCGTGGCCCCCAAGTACGGCGCGATCTGGCTGACCTACTACCCGCATGTGATGGTCGAGTGGTATCCGCACACGCTGGTGGTCAGCACGCTGCACCCGCAAGGCCCGGACAAGACCCTCAACGTGGTGGAATTTTTCTACCCCGAGGAAATCTGCGCCTTTGAGCGCGAGTTCATCGAAGCGCAGCAGGCCGCCTATATGGAAACCTGCGTTGAGGACGACGAACTGGCGCTGCGCATGGACGCCGGCCGCAAGGCACTGATGCTGCGCGGCGACAACGAATTCGGCCCTTACCAAAGCCCCATGGAAGACGGCATGCAGCACTTTCACGAGTGGTACCGCCGCGAAATGGGCGCCAGCAAAACCACGCAGATGATCTGAGCGGCACTGGCTCTGCTATTTTTAAGATAGCTGCCTGCGCCCGCCCGCCCGCGCTGCGCTGCAGTCACTTTTTACTTCAAAAAAACGGCCTGAACGAGGCCCCGCCACGATGCAAGCCTTCTGGATGGTTCTTTCTGCCTTCATGTTCGCCAGCATGGCGGTATGTGTGAAATACGCGTCGCTGTACTTCAACAGCGCCGAGCTGGTGTTTTACCGTGGGGTGGTGGGACTGGTTTTCATGGCCATTTACGCCAGGTCGCGCGGTATTTCACTGGCAACCCGGGTGCCGGCGATGCACGCCTGGCGCAGCCTGGTCGGCGTTGTGGCGATATCCAGCTGGTTTTATGCGATTGCCCACCTGCCGCTGGCCACGGCCATGACGCTCAACTACATGAGCAGCATCTGGCTGGCGGCGATTTTGCTCGGCGGCTCGCTGCTGGCCTGGCGACCAGCCAAGCGACGGTCTGGCACCGCGCTGCCCGCAGTGGCTGGCGCGCGTCACGGCCCGCTAGGGCTGGCGATTCTGGCCAGCTTTGCCGGCGTGGTCATGCTGCTGCGACCGGCGATTGAGCAGAACCAGGCCTTTGCCGGACTGATAGGCCTGCTGTCTGGCCTGGGCTCTGCATTTGCCTACCTGCAGGTGATGGCGATTGCACGCCTGGGTGAGCCCGAGCCGCGTACGGTTTTTTACTTTGCGGCCGGCACGGTGGTGGCCGGCGCTTTGGGCATGCTGCTGGTCGGCACCTCAAGCTGGGACTGGCAGCATGCGCTGTGGCTGCTGCCGATGGGCTTGCTGGCGTCGCTGGGCCAGTTATGCATGACCAAAGCCTATTCCATGACCACACTGTCGGATAACCATGGCGGCACGCTGATGGTGGCCAACCTGCAATACTCCGGCATTGTGTTTTCCACCATTTACAGCCTGATCCTGTTTGGTGACCATATCCCCTTGTTGGGCTGGGCCGGCATGGCGCTCATCACGAGCAGCGCGATTGCCGCCACCGTGCTGCGGGCGCGCAGCCGCTGAGTCGCCAACGAAAGAAAACCGACGGCCACTGGCCGCAAACTTTAAGCAACGGAGTCCGAGATGAATTACAGCACCGTGATTTCATGCGAGCAGTTGCAGGCCCTGATGCACAGCGGCCAGGCTTTGCGTGTGTTTGACTGCAGTTTTGACCTGATGCAGCCGCACGCCGGACAGCGGCAGTACCTGGCCTCGCACATTCCGGGCGCGGTGTACACCGACCTGGAGACCGCGCTGAGCGCCAAACATGGCCTGAACCCTGGCCAGCCCGGTGCGCGCGGCGTGATCACGGTCAGCGGCGCGGACGCACCCGCATCTGGCGGGCGCCATCCGCTGCCGAACCGCGAAAAATTTGCCACCTGGCTGTCCAGCATAGGATTTTCCAACGACATGCAGGCGGTGGTCTACGACCGCAACGGCGCCAACTATTGCGGTCGACTATGGTGGATGCTCAAGTGGGCCGGCCACGACAAGGTGGCGGTGCTCGACGGTGGACTACAGGCCTGGGCGGCCGCTGGCGGCGCCGTGAACACCGGCCAGGAACCCGCGCACTTCCAGTCAAACTTTGAGCTGATGCCCGAGCGCGCAGCGCTGGTAGCTACAAAAACCGTAGCAGACAGGCTGAGCCAGACCAATCAGACCCTGATCGACGCACGCGCCACGCCACGCTTTTTGGGTGAGGTCGAACCACTGGACCCGGTGGCCGGCCATATTCCCGGCGCCTTGAACCGCCCTTTCAGCCAGAACTTCGGAGCCGACGGCAAATTCAAACCGGCAGCGCAGCTCAAAGCCGAGTTTGAAGCACTGCTGGCCGGGCGCGATCCAGCCAGCGTGGTGCACCACTGCGGCAGTGGCGTGAGCGCCGTGTCCAATCTGATTGCGATGGAAATTGCCGGCCTGGGCAAGAGCGGCCTGTATGCCGGCAGCTGGAGCGACTGGTGCAGCGACACCAGCCGGCCCATGGTCACGCGCGCTACTGGTGATGCGCCAAACCGCTGATCAGCGTCACCAGACCAATGCCCAGCAACAGCCAGGCGATCTGCGCGGCCGT
The DNA here is from genome assembly GCA_947443645.1 of Comamonadaceae bacterium. GTDB lineage: Bacteria > Pseudomonadota > Gammaproteobacteria > Burkholderiales > Burkholderiaceae_C > Polaromonas. The sequence continues at coordinate 53,549 of CANEXF010000011.1, forward strand.
CTCTTTGGCCGTCACACGCTTTTGCAGCTGTGGAATCAGATCGGCGAGCGCCACATAGATGAAGCTGCTTGATGCCATGATCAGAAAAAACGGCAGGTAGGCGTAGAGCTGGTCCACCAGCGCATAGCCAATGATGCCGCCCAGCGCCGTCACTGCGCCGGCCAGCGAGACCTTGACAAGCGCGATGCGCCGGTTGTTCGAGGTCTGGCGCAACACTACCAGATCGCCCATGTGGTGCGGCACCTCGTGAACCAGCACCGCCAGCGAGGCCACCACGCCCAGACGCATATCGGCCATGAAGGCCGAGGCGATCAGAATGCCGTCGCCAAAAGCGTGCACGCTATCACCGGCCAGCACCGTCCAGCCACCGGACTTGACGTCATGATCGTGCGCGTGGCCGTGCGCGTGTTCATGCGCATGTCCAGGCTCGTCCTGCTGGACGAAACCATGCTCGTGCCCGTGGTGCCACAACTCGGCTTTGTCGAGCAGGAAAAAAAACACCAAGCCGGCCAGCAGCACCGCAAACAAGGCCTGCGGACCCGCCTGGCTTTCAAAAGCCTCGGGCAGCAAGTGCATGAAGGCGGTGGCCAGCAGCGCGCCGGCGGCCAGACTCAGCATGTGCTGGGTGTAGCGGGCCAGAACGCCAAAACTGAGCACGGCAGCCAGCCACACGCTGCCAATACCTGCGACCAGGGTACCTATCAAAATTGCTATCAATGTCATAGCTGCTTGCGCCCGTCCGGATTGGGCTAACGCCCTGAAAGATTCAAAAAATGATGGCCCAAGCCAAGCTCGGGAGGGACTTTTGCGCATTTGCGTGGCGCTGCGCAAGACTGAGCCCGACCCTGACTAATGTAAGTCTTTCCCTGCGCCGCACCGCCGGCATCAAAAAAGCCGTCCCGCCTTGCAGCGCGACGGCTAGTCGGCGATCGCCAGAATTAGCCCAGGCCGTGCGTCCTGAACCAGGCCAGCGCGCGCTTGAAGCCGTCTTCCGCCGCTTCCTTGCGGTAGCTGGGGCGGTAGTCGGCATGAAACGCATGCGGCGCATCGGGGTAAATCACGAATTCGCAGGCCTTGGCCGCGCTGTTGCCTTTGGCTGCCGCCTCGGCCAGCGCGTCCTTCATCTGCTGAACCGTCGCCAGCGGAATGCCGCCGTCCTGCCCGCCGTACAGGCCCAGCACCGGCGCCTTGATCTGCGCGGCCAGGTCCAGCGGATTTCTAGGCGACAGCTCGGTTGGCGTGCCGACCAGCCGGCCATACCAGGCCACGCCAGCTTTCACGTTGGGACTCTGCTCGGCATACAGCCAGACCACGCGGCCGCCCCAGCAAAAGCCGGTGATGCCGACCTGTTGCCCGTTGCCGCCATTGGCGCTGGCCCATTTCACGGCGCCGTCCAGATCGGCCATGACCTGTGCGTCTGGCACTTTGGCGACCACTTCAGCCATCAGCTTGGCCATTTCGTTGTACTGGCTGGCATCGCCCTGTCGCGCATACAGGTCAGGCGCAATCGCCAGATAACCGGCGCGCGCGAAACGCCTGGCGGTGTCGGCAATGTATTCGTGCACGCCAAAGATTTCGTGCACCAGCAAAACCACCGGCAGCTGGATTTTACCGGCCGGTGCGGCAAAAAACGCCGGCACCTTGAAGCCATTGACTTCATACATCACCTCGCCGGTCTTCAGGCCTTCAGACGAGGTCTTGATCGCAGTCTGCGCCATGATGGGCATGGCTGTGGCGGCATAACCCACGCCCAGCGCGGCTTTCAGCGCAGTGCGGCGGCTGGCGCCAGCTTCAGTGCTGTGCCCCGGCAGGAGCGCATCGAATTCGGTTTTCAAATTGCTGTCAAGCATGTTGGCTTTCTCGAAAAAATTGGGGGCCGGGCAATCGGTGCCCGTCGCCATTCAGTTCACACAATCTTGATGCTGAGCCCGGGCAAGCCATCGATGTGGCAGTCGATCACGTCGCCCCGGACCACGGGCCCGACGTTTTCAGGCGTGCCCGAATAAATGATGTCGCCCGGAAACAGCTCAAAGGCTTCGGAGAGTTTGGAAATCTGTTCGGCCACCGACCAGATCATGTGGTTCAGCGTGGCCTGCTGCTTGATCTGCCCGTTGACCTTGAGCCAGATCGCGCCCTTGGTGTAGTGACCAGTCTGCGCAACCTTGTGGATGGGGCCTATGGGCGCCGAGCTGTCAAAGCTCTTGCCAATCTCCCAGGGCTTTTTCTGGTCACCCATGCCGCGCTGCAGGTCGCGCCGCGTCATGTCCAGGCCCAACGCATAACCATAGACCAGCTCCAGCGCCTGGTCTATCGGAATGTTGCGTCCGCCCTTGGACAGGGCCGCCACCAGCTCGACTTCATAGTGGTAGTTTTTGGTCAGCGACGGATACGGGTGGTCGACCACTTTGCCGGGCGGCACAAACTGAATCGCGTCGGTAGGCTTTTGAAAAAAGAAGGGCGGCTCACGCGTCGGATCAGAGCCCATTTCAATCGCGTGCGCGGCGTAATTGCGGCCTATGCAGTAGATGCGCCGCACCGGGAACATCTCGCTGCTGCCGGCAATCGGCACATAGGTATCGGGCACCGTGAAAGGCGTGGCCGGCGCATTGGCCGCCGTGCCGGGTGTGGCGCAGCCTATGAGGGCGCCTGCAGTCATCAAGGCGCCAGACTGCAACAGTCCGCGTTTGCTCAAATTGGTGGTCTCTGTCATGCCTGTCTCCTGATAGTTATCTTGAAGGCTTCTGCCCGGTCGTAAATCCGCGCAGTTTAAAGCCAGACCATTCTCAAGCTATTTTTCGCGAGTTGCCATCCTGAACATCCCTAGGAGAGCGTGCTTAGCAGAGGGTCCGCGGCAAAGCGCCACCAAAGCGGGTCAATGCGCCTTTTCCCAGTTCTCGCCAATCCCGATCTCTGCCAGCAACGGCACCTTGAGATCGGCAACGCCGGCCATGATGCGCGGAATCTCCGTGCGCACCCATTCGACTTCGGCCGCAGGCACCTCGAACACCAACTCGTCATGCACCTGCATGATCATTTTGGTCGCGCGCTTTTCGTCGTCCAGCACTTGCTGCACGCGGTTCATGCTGAGCTTGATGAGGTCAGCCGCCGTGCCCTGCATGGGCGCGTTGATGGCCTGCCTCTCAGCGGCTTTCTTGCGCGGACCGTTGCCGCCATTGATCTCAGGCAAATACAGCCGCCGGCCGAACACGGTTTCGACAAAGTGATGCGCCCGGGCAAACAGCACGGTTTCTTCCATATAGGTTTTGACGCCGGGATAGCGCTGGAAATACTTGTCGATGTAGGCGGCTGCGGCCTTGGTTTCTATGCCCAGATTGCGCGCCAGCCCGAAGCTGCTCATGCCATAAATCAGGCCGAAGTTGATGACCTTGGCATAGCGGCGCTGCTCGCTGCTGACCTGGTCCAGCGCCACGCCAAAGACCTCGGCCGCCGTGGCGCGGTGCACGTCCAGCCCGTCCTTGAAGGCGCTCAACAGCGCCTGGTCACCGCTGAGGTGGGCCATGATGCGCAGCTCGATCTGCGAGTAGTCGGCGCTGGCGATCAGGCTGCCGCCAGGGGCCACAAAGGCCTCGCGTACGCGGCGCCCTTCCACGGTCCTTACAGGAATATTTTGCAGATTGGGGTCGTTGCTTGACAGGCGCCCCGTCACCGCGACCGCTTGCGCGTAGTGGGTGTGTACCCGTCCCGTCCTCGGGTTGGCCAGTTGCGCCAGTTTGTCGGTGTAGGTGCCCTTGAGTTTGCTCAGGGACCGGTGCTCGAGCAGCTTGGCTGGCAAGGGGTAATCCTCAGCGAGTTTTTCCAGCACTTCTTCATCGGTGCTGCGCGCTCCGCTCGGCGTTTTCTTGATGACGGGCATGCCCAGCTTGTCAAAGAAAATTTCGCCCAGTTGCTTGGGGCTTCCCAGGTTAAAGGGCTGGCCGGCAATCGCATAGGCCTCGGCCTCGAGCTGCAAGATGCGCTGGCCCAGTTCGTGGCTTTGCGTGGCCAGCATGGGCGCGTCTATCAGCACGCCGTTGCGCTCGATCCGGTAAAGCGATTCGCTGCTCCTGATCTCCAGCTCGTAGATAAAGCGCAACTTGTCGTCGGCCTGCAATTGCGGCCACAGCACGCGGTGCACGTCCAGCGTCTGGTCGGAGTCTTCGCACGAATATTCGGCCGCCTTGGCAACGTCAACCTGGTTGAACTTGATCTGGTGCACGCCCTTGCCGCACAGGTCTTCGTAGTTGATGCCGCTGCGCCCCAGATGGCGCTCGGCCAGGCTGGCCAGGCCGTGCGGCTTGTGGACTTCGAGCACATAGCTTTGCAGCATGGTGTCGTGCGCATAGCCGGCCACTTCAATGCCGTGGTTGGCAAACACATGGCGGTCGTATTTGATGTGCTGACCAAGCTTGTGTCGGGCCGGGTTTTCGAGCCAGGGCTTGAGCCGGGCCAGCACCTCGTCGCGCGGCAGTTGTGCGGGTGCGTCCGGGTAATCGTGCGTCAGCGGAATATAGGCCGCCTCGCCAGGCGTGACACTGAAACTCAGGCCCACAATCTGGGCCTGCATCTCGTCGAGCGAAGTGGTTTCGGTGTCCAGCGCCACCAGAGGGGCGGCTTCTATTCTGGCCAGCCAGCTGTCAAACATCTGCCAGCTAAAAATGGTGTCGTATTTAAGGTTGCTGGCGCGCTCTGCCAGCGGCGTATCCAGAAAGCCCGGCCCGTCGAACAATCCGGGCGCGTCCGGCGACGCTGCAGCCGAAGCGGCACCCGTAAGGCGAACTTCGGGTCCGCCCAGCCGCTCAGGCGGCGTGCTTTCGATGTCAATCTGCCGAACCAGTCCCTTGAACCCGAATTTTTCATAAAACGCCTTCAGAGCGTCCGTCTGCTGACCGCCGATAGCTATTGATTCCATAGCAGGCAGGCCATCAACATAAGCCTCCAGCGCACAGTCTTTCTTGATCGTCAGCAGCGCCCGGCCTTGCGGCAGCCAGTCCAGCGACTGGCGCAAGTTGTCGCCCACCACACCCTTGATCTCATCCGCGCGCGCCACCAGCGCATCGAGCGAGCCATATTCGAGCAGCCACTTCACGGCGGTCTTGGGCCCGACCTTGGGCACGCCCGGCACGTTGTCAACTGCATCGCCGACCAGCGTCTGGTAGTCCACCATGAGACGCGGCGGCACGCCAAATTCGGCCTCGACGCCAGCCAGGTCGCGCCGGCGGTCGTTCATGGTGTCCATGACGGTAATGTGCTCGTCAACCAGCTGGCTCAAGTCCTTGTCGCCGCTGGAAATAATCACTTCTATGCCGTGCGCCGAGCCCATGCAGGCCAGCGTGCCAATCACGTCATCGGCCTCCACGCCGGGCACATCCAGCACCTTCCAGCCGAGCAGACGCACCACCTCGTGAATTGGCTCGACCTGGCTGCGCAGGTCATCAGGCATGGCCGAGCGCTGGGCCTTGTAGGCCGGGTAAAGCGCATCGCGAAAAGTCGGTCCCTTGGCGTCAAAGACGCAAACCGCATAGTCAGCGCGTACGTCCTTGCGCAGCTTTTGCATCATGTTGATCATGCCGCGAATGGCCCCTGTGGGCGGGCTGGCCGGGTCGCCAGGGACAGCGCGCAGATCAGGCATTGCGTGAAATGCGCGGTAAAGATAGCTGGAGCCGTCGACCAGCAGAAGGGTTTTTTTGTCAGGTGCCATGCGGACGAATTGTCAGCGATATCTTGTCAGATGGGCGATCCGGTCTGTACCAGCGCCTGAAAGCTTGCCAGCCAGGGGCTCAAGCCTACAATACAGGCATGAACCAAGCCCTGCCATCCTCGCCCCGTGCCACGCTGCTTGTGGCTTTGTTCGGCCTTGCTGCTTTGCTGGCACTCGCGCCCTGCCTTGCCCAGGCGCCCGACCAGCCTGCGGTGGCGCCGGCGCCTAAAACGCGTCCCGACAAGGCCATTGAGCACATACGCACCGAAGACTCCGGCACCCGCATTGACGAGTTGCGCGTGGGCGGCGAAACCCAGAACATCACGGTTCAGCCAAAAACCGGCAAGAACACGCCGGCTTACGAAGTCAAGCCACCAGACGGCGCCAAGGGTGGCGCACCGTCACCATCGAACGGTGACACCAATGGTTCCCGTGTCTGGAACGTGCTGAAGTTTTAACTTCGTTGCGGCTTTCTTAAATATATTTCGAGCGCAAAGGTTTAGTTTCAGGCATGGCCGTTTTTACTGAAGTCTCGTTTGACGAGGCTGCCGCTTTCCTGCACGCGCTGGATCTGGGCGAACTCAAAAGCATCAAGGGCTGCTCCGGCGGCATTGAAAATACCAATTACTTCGTCGACACAGACCAGGGCGCCTGGGTTCTGACGCTGTTCGAACGCCTGACATTTGAGCAACTGCCGTTTTACCTGCACCTGATGAAACATCTTGCCGGGCGCGGTATTCCCGTACCCGATCCGGCAGCGGCCAAAAATGGCGCCATCCTGCACCGCCTCAAGGGCAAACCGGCTGCGGTGGTCAACCGCTTGCGCGGCAGCAGCGAACTCGCGCCCATGGCAGCCCATTGCGCTGGCGTCGGCGATATGCTGGCGCGCATGCACCTGGCTGGGCTGGATTTTCCGCGTCAGCAACCCAACTTGCGCGGCCTGAGCTGGTGGAACGAAACCATTCCAGTGGTCTTGCCTCACATCACCGAAGAACAAAGCCGGTTGCTGCTCAGTGAGCAGGCGTTCCAGAACCATATTGCAGAGTCTTCGGCCTACCAGGCGCTGCCTAGGGGCGTCATACACGCCGACCTGTTTCGTGACAACGTGATGTTCGAGAACGGAAAGCTCAGCGGCTTTTTTGACTTTTATTTTGCCGGCTGCGACACTTTTTTATTCGATATTGGCGTGTGCCTGAACGACTGGTGCATAGACCTCGCGACAGGCCGCCATGATGCCGGGCGTGCCAACGCTTTTCTGGCAGCCTACCAGGCCGTGCGAGCGCTGAACGCGCAGGAAAGAGCGTTGCTGCCAGCCGTGCTGCGCGCCGGTGCGCTGCGATTCTGGATCTCTCGGCTTTGGGATTTTCATATGCCGCGCGAGGCCAGCGTGCTCACCGCACATGACCCCAGCCATTTCGAACGCGTGCTGCGCGAGCGGGTGCTGCACCCTTTCAGCCTGACCTCATCCCAAGAAATATTGGCCGAGACCCTTTCCACATGAAACTCAATATCGTCCCGGCGCGCACAGGCATCACCTGGGTCAAGCTAGGCTTCAAGACTTTTTTCCAGCAACCGCTGGCGATGTCTGGCCTGTTTTTCATGTTCATGGCCGTGCTTTCGATCGCCACGTTGGTGCCTTTTATTGGTGCTGCGCTGGCACTGGCACTGCTGCCGGCCGCCACGCTGGGCCTGATGGCGGCAACACAGGAGGCCAGCAAAGGCAAATTTCCCATGCCGTCGATTCTGATCAGCGCGTTCCGGGCCGGCAAACAGCGCCTGCGCGCCATGCTGCTGCTTGGAGCCTTGTATGCGGCAGGATTTTTGGCGCTGATGGCTATTTCTGCCCTGATAGACGGCGGCCAGTTTGCCAGGCTGTACCTGGTAGGCGGCAAGATCAGCGAAGACCTGGTGCTGCAAAGCGAGTTTCAAACCGCCATGTGGGTCACCATGGTGCTCTACCTGCCGCTGTCGCTGATGTTCTGGCACGCGCCAGCACTGGTCCACTGGCATGGCGTAGCACCGGTCAAGAGTCTGTTTTTCAGCTTCATCGCCTGCTACAAGAATCTGGGCGCGCTGACGGTCTATGGCCTGACATGGGTTGCCATCCTGGTGCTGTCCCTGGTCGCGGTGACCATGATCGCCACGCTGCTGGGCAGTCCGATGTTTGCGGCCCAGGCCATGTTTCCGGTGGCGTTGCTCTTGTTTGCGATATTTTTCACATCGGTCTACTTCACATTTCGTGACAGCTTTACCGACAGCCCGGATGATCTGCTGCCAGACCCTGCGGGCGAGGAATTGTAAGAAGTCGACCTTCAGAGCCTTGTTCCAGAGCATTCGTTTAGAACCTTTTTACTCAGGACAATCCCCGGCAACTTTTTGCCAGAAATGGCCACAAAGCAGGACGAGGAAATTTAGCCCTTCTATACCAACCAAGGAGTGTTTTATGTCTGCAATCGTCCCTGCCTTTGCGTCTTCAAGCCTTCCTGCCATTGTCCGGGGCGTGGTAGCCATACTGGCTGCTCTGCTGTTCCCAGCGCTGTGCGCCACCTTGCTGAGTAGCGGCAGCGCCCTCGCCGCAGACACCCCCATGCCGGCGTACCAGCCTGCGGCCAGGCCAGACCGCATGGCGCTTGCGCGTGAGGCCATCAAAGCCAGGGATTGGAAAAAGTCGATCAGCGAACTCAGCCAGGCCGTCAAAGAGCAGCCCGCCAACGCCGACGCCCACAACCTGCTGGCCTACTCCCTGCGCAAACAGGCCACACCCGATTTGGCAGCTGCCTTTGAGCATTACAAAATGGCGCTGAAGATCAATCCAAACCACAGGGGCGCGCACGAATACATAGGCGAGGCCTACCTGATGGACAACAAGCCGGCGATGGCCGAGGAGCACCTTGCGCTGCTCAAAACCATTTGCGGCAACACCAGCTGCGAAGAATACGAAGACCTGGCCAGATCAATTGCCCAGTACAAGGAAAAAAACAAGTAGGCGACGGCAGTTGGCCGAAGCAGCAAACGCTATCGCTGCGACCTCATTCGCGGGTCAGACCAGCGTCAGCTTGGCCACGCTCAGCGCCAGCCATTTGACGCCGTGGCGGGTAAAGTTGATCTGGGCACGGGCGTCGTCACCGCTGCCTTCGAGCATCAAGACCTTGCCCTCGCCAAACTTGGCGTGAAACACCTGCGAGCCGCTTTTCAGGCCATGTGAGGGCGCCTCGCGCTGCGCCGGAACAGCCGGGTTGGCAAAGCGCTCCGAAGCCCCGGATTTTGAAGAAAAAACGCTGCTAGCCCAGTCCTTACGGCCGCCACCAGCTCCTGAATTGCTAGCATCGTTCCAGCCCCCGGAAGCACCGCCGTACGCGCCGCCCAGACCGGATGAAAAGCCCTGGTTCTTGGGCGTGATCCATTTGAGCGCGGCTTCCGGCAACTCGTCGAAAAAGCGACTCTTGAGGTTGTAGCGGGTCTGGCCGTGCAGCATGCGGGTCTGCGAATGGCTCAGGTAAAGCCGCTTGCGCGCGCGCGTGATCGCCACGTACATCAGGCGGCGCTCTTCCTCAATGCCGCCCTGATCGCTCAGCGAGTTCTCGTGCGGAAACAGCCCTTCTTCCAGGCCAGTGATGAAGACACAGTCAAACTCCAGCCCCTTGGACGAATGAACCGTCATGAGCTGGACCGCATCCTGTCCGGCCTGGGCCTGGTTGTCACCGGACTCCAGCGCGGCGTGCGTCAAAAAGGCCACCAGTGGCGACAGGGTTTCGCCGGTTTCGCCATCAGGCGCGAGAAACTCTGGCGAAGGCTCATTTAGCAGCATTGCCGACAGATCAAGTCCCTGGCTGGCGGGCGACTGGCTCAGCGCGGAAGTCCGCATCGGCACACCGAGCTCGTCTACCGGCAGTGCCACCGCATCGCGGCCAAAACCTTCCTGACCGACAAAGGATTCTGCGGCGTTGACCAGTTCGGCCAGATTCTCCAGCCTGTCCTGACCTTCTTTTTCGAGCTTGTAATGTTCTTGCAGGCCACTGTGCTCGAGCACCAGTTCGATGATTTCGCGCAGCGTGCGGCCGGTGGTCTGCTCGCGCAGCACATCAATCTTGGCGACGAAAGCACCCAGGTTGGCACCAGCCTTGCCAGTCACGGCGCTGACACCGTCATACAAGGAGCAACCGGCTGCGCGCGCGATGTCCTGCAACTGCTCTATGCTGCGCGCGCCTATGCCACGCGGCGGAAAGTTGACGACACGCATGAAGCTGGTGTCGTCATGCGGGTTCTCCAGCAGCCGCAAATAAGCCAGTGCATGCTTGATCTCGGCACGTTCAAAAAAGCGTAGGCCGCCATACACCCGGTAAGGCACGCCGGCATTGAACAGCGCGGTTTCCATCACGCGGCTTTGCGCGTTGCTGCGGTAAAGCAGCGCGATTTCCTTGCGCTCGGTGCCGTCGCGCACCAGTTGCTTGACCTCGTCGACAAACCATTGCGCTTCCGCAAAATCACTGGTCGACTCATAGACCCGCACCGGCTCACCCGGGCCGGCCTCGGTACGCAGGTTTTTACCCAGACGCTTGCTGTTATGGCTGATCAGTTCGTTGGCCGAATCCAGAATGTTGCCGAAGCTGCGGTAATTGCGCTCGAGCTTGATCTGCTGCGTCACGTTGAACTCGCGGACAAAATCCGTCATGTTGCCAACGCGCGCGCCGCGAAAGGCATAAATGCTCTGATCGTCATCGCCGACTGCAACCACCGAGCCACCCGGCATGGCCTGCGCGCCCTGAGCGGCGTAGTCGCCCTGCCCGGCCAGCATCTTGATCCAGGCGTATTGCAGCTTGTTGGTGTCCTGGAACTCGTCGATCAGGATGTGCCGAAAGCGCCGCTGGTAGTGCTCACGCACCGGCGCGTTGTCTCTGAGCAGCTCGTAGCTACGCAACATCAGCTCGCCGAAATCGACCACCCCCTCGCGCTGGCACTGCTCTTCATAGAGCGCGTAAATCTCGACCTTCTTGCGGGTCTCCTCGTCACGCGCGGGAACGTCCTTGGCGCGCTGGCCGTCTTCCTTGCAGGCGGCAAAAAAATACATCAGCTGCTTGGGTGGAAAACGCTCGTCATCGACATTGAACTGTTTGCACAAACGCTTGATGGCCGAGAGCTGGTCTTGCGTGTCCAGAATCTGAAAGCTCTGCGGCAAATTCGCCAGCTTGTGGTGGGCGCGCAAAAACCGGTTGCACAGGCCGTGGAATGTGCCAATCCACATGCCGCGCACATTGACCGGCAGCATGCTGGACAAGCGCGTCAGCATCTCCTTGGCGGCCTTGTTGGTGAAGGTCACAGCCAGAATGCCGCCGGGCGAAACCTGCCCCGTTTGCAGCAACCAGGCGATGCGGGTGGTCAACACCCGGGTCTTGCCAGAGCCGGCGCCGGCAAGAATCAGCGCGTGGGTGGCGGGCAAGGTGACTGCTGCCAGCTGCTCTGGGTTGAGGTTGTGTAGGAGGGGGGAGCTGGGCGCGACTTCTGAGAACATCCCCCATTGTAGAAAGGCAGACGCAGCCAACGCCAATTCAAGCGCAGCATATAAGGTGTATATCGAAGTCGCCAGCCTACTTTAATGCCAAAGCGTCTAAAATCGGGCACCGGGCCCAAGCTACTCTGCCCGGTTTTTGTTGTCACGCAACAAAATCGGTCCAGTCCAAGTGCCTCCTGTTCATCAACAGTTTTTTAGGGCTTGGTACTGATATGGAAATCTTCGACTACGACAACATCCTGCTGCTGCCGCGCAAATGCCGCGTGGAAAGCCGCGCTGAATGCGACGCTGGCGTGGAGCTGGGCGGACGGCGCTTTCGCATCCCTGTGGTGCCTGCCAACATGAAGACGGTGGTGGATGAGAGCATCTGCACCTGGATGGCTGAAAACGGCTACTTCTACGTGATGCACCGCTTTGATCTGGACAACTTCAAGTTTGTTCGCGACATGAAAGCCAAGGGCGTTTACGCGTCCATCTCGCTGGGCGTCAAGCAGCCCGACTACGACACCGTGGACAAACTGGTCGCCGAAGGCCTGGTGCCCGAATACATCACGATAGACATTGCCCACGGCCATGCCGACACGGTGCAGAAAATGATTGCCTACCTGAAGCAGAAAATGCCAACCGCATTTGTGATCGCGGGCAATGTGGCGACACCCGAAGCCGTGATTGATCTTGAAAACTGGGGCGCTGACGCCACCAAGGTCGGTATAGGTCCGGGCAAGGTCTGCATCACGAAAATGAAAACCGGCTTTGGCACCGGCGGCTGGCAATTGTCAGCGCTCAAGTGGTGCGCACGCGTCGCGACCAAACCCATCATTGCCGACGGTGGCATTCGCGAGCATGGCGATATCGCCAAGTCGATACGCTTTGGTGCCACCATGGTGATGATTGGCTCCATGCTTGCAGGCCTTGAGGAAAGCCCGGGCAAAACCGTTGAGGTCGATGGTGCGCTGTTCAAGGAGTACTACGGCAGCGCTTCTGACTTCAACAAGGGCGAGTACAAGCATGTCGAAGGCAAGCGCATCCTGGAGCCCGTCAAGGGCACGCTGGCCAGCACCTTGCTCGAGATGGAAGAAGACATCCAGAGCGCCATCAGCTACTCCGGCGGCACCAAGCTCATGGACATCCGCAAGGTCAACTACGTGACCTTGGGTGGTGACAATGCGGGCGAACATCTGTTGATGTGAGCCCACAGCTGCCGCGCTGGGTCTGTTTCAGGGCAGCATCACCGCTTGGTGCGAAGTCCCATCAATTCCAGCGCGAGCTGATGCAAACGGTGCGCCGGATCAACCAGGGCCTGGAGCACGCTGAAATGGTTCAGACCAGGCAAGGCCTCACAAACCGGTACCGACTTGCGGCCCCAGGCCTGCTGTATCAGCAGGTTCTGGCGCAGGAACTCACTGCTCTCGGCCGCGCCAGCCACGCTGTAAAGCCGGCCTGATTCAGGACGCGGCAACCAAGCCGGACTGGCCTGGCGCGCCTGGTTCATCGTGAGCTGCAGCGAATCCTTCAAAAAGGGCGTGTGGCGCAAGGGCTCCAGGTCATACACGCCAGACACCGACAGCACGCTTTTCAGCAAGCCTGAAGGCAAGTCCGGGGCGTAAGTCGGCCACATGCAGGTCAGCAGCATGGCCCCAAGTTGTCCCCCGGCAGAATGCCCGACCACTGTGATGCGTGAGGGATCACCGCCGTATTCGGCAATATGCCGCCAAGTCCAGGCCAGCGCCGCGACCATCTGCATCGTGATTTGTGCAATGCTGACGTCAGGGCACAAGTCATAGTTGGGAACCACCACACAGGCGCCGGCCTGGGTAAACGCCGGCGCGACAAAAGAATGGTCGGCCTTGTCGAGTGAGCGCCAGTAGCCGCCATGAATGAACACCAGCACCGGCGAGCCCTTAGCGCCCTTCGCGTCTTTAGGCGCTTTGCTGCTGTTCGTGATCTTGCTGCTCACTGCAGCAAATCCGCTGGCCGGAAAAACGTCCAGCGTTTCTCCTGGGGCCGGCCCGTAGCGAATGTCCAATTGACAAGGCGCAGACCTGCGAGCGCTTTGGGACTCGCTAGCCCAGCGCGCAAGGTGCTGGGCGTGATCAGGCACCAACGCACGGTTGTTGTACATACGGTCCAGCCATTGCGGACCGCTATTTTTATTGGACTTGATCACGGTGACCCTTGAAAGAACATTTCGATGTCTGGATACTGACACAAACACCGGGCACTAGAGATTCAGGCATAAAAAAACGGCAACAAATCTTCAGACTTGTTGCCGTTTCTTGGTGTGCCTGTATTAAAGGCTGATCAAAGCATCAAATGCTTAGTCGCGTGCAGGCTTGGAAAACTTGCCAGCCTTCTTGGCTGCATCACGTGGCACAAATACTTTGCCAGCAGGACGGGCAAACGCAGGCTTGCGGTCTGCGAAATCAGGACGCGGTGCAAAGCCTTCATTGCGGGCTTCGCGAGGTGCAAAACCGGCATTGTTGTTGCCAAAGCCGCGATCATCCTGACGACGTGGACCACGGTCGTTGAAACCCGAGCGGTCTGCATAGTTAGGGGCTTGCGGTGCGGGACGGCCCTGAAAGGCGCCACCACGGTCATCGCGGTTGCCGCCGAAACCACCACGGTCATCACGGTTACCAGCGAAACCACCGCGGTCGTCACGGTTGCCGCCAAAGCCACCGGCGCCAGCACCGCCACCAAAGCCACCAGCAGGTTTTCTGCCAGCGTAGCCACCGCCACCACCACCAAAACTGCGACCACGCTCAGGAGCGCCGCCGAAATTGCCGCGTGGACGCTCTGAAGTTGGCGCAAAACGCTGCTGTGGCTCAAGACCGGCAATCACGCTGGGCTTGAGGTTTTGCTGGGTGTAGTGTTCGATGTCCTGAATCTTGCGACGATCGCGGAATTCAGCAATCGTGATCGCCTGACCGGAGCGGCCAGCACGGCCGGTACGGCCGATACGGTGCACATAGTCTTCGGCTTTCATGGGCAGGCCGTAGTTGATCACGTGGGTGATGGTTGGCACGTCAAGACCACGGGCGGCGACGTCGGTCGCAACCAGAATCTGCACGCGACCATCACGGAAAGCCATCAGGCGGCGGTTACGCAGGCCCTGGCTCAGAGCGCCGTGCAATGCCACAGCGCTGAAGCCTTCCTGGACCAGATCATTAGCCAGGCCGTCGCATTCAACCTGGGTGCAGGCAAACACGATGGCTTGATTGATCGTGGTGTCACGCAACCAGTGGTCGAGCAACTTGCGCTTGTGCGTCATGTTGTCGGCCCACAGCAGGGACTGCGTGATGGACGCATGTTTTTCGTGCGGCGAATCGATCTCCACGCGCTGCGGCTGACGCATCACACGGGTCGCCAGTTGCATGATGCGTGGCGCAAACGTAGCGCTGAACATCATGGTCTGCTTGCGCTCTATCGTGAGCTGGTTGACTTCTGTCAGGTCATCGGCAAAGCCGAGGTCCAACATGCGGTCGGCTTCGTCAACGACGAGAAACTGAACCTGGTCCAGCTTGATCTGCATGCTGCGTTGCAGGTCGAGCAAACGGCCTGGCGTGGCAACCACCAGATTGGCATTTTGCAACTTGGCAATCTGCAACTGGTAAGGAATACCGCCGACCACGTTGGCAACGCGCAGACCGCGGCAATGGCGAACCAGATCGATCGCATCGGCGCAAACTTGCTGAGCCAATTCGCGGGTTGGGCACAATATCAGCGCGCCAGGGGTGGCAGGCTTGAAATTGCGGGCATTGGTCGGGTCTTTACGCTTTGGCTTTTTGGCCGGCGTTTCACCGCGGGCAATCGCCTCGGCGCTCAGGCGTTCAAATTCAGCACGCTCGTCACGCTCGGCTTGTTCCTGCTGCATGAGCAGGGTGTGCAGCACGGGCAACAAAAAGGCAGCGGTCTTACCGCTACCGGTCTGGCTGGAAACCAGCAGGTCGGTGAATTTTGCTTTTTTGTCTGAGCTGTCAGCATCCAGGCCTTGCATGGCTTTTGGAATGGTGGCCATTTGTACTGCTGTCGGCTGGGTGAAACCCATGTCGGCAACAGCTTGCAGCAGTTCCTTGGCCAGGCCAAGCTTCACAAAGCCATTAGGCTCGGCAACGATGGCTTCCAGCGATGATTCGGCGCCGGCAGGCGCGTCAGAAAAGTCCGGAACCAGATTGATTTCGGAGTCGGTATTTGCTTCGGCCAGAAAGTCGCCGCGAGCCTCAAAAGAGTCAGTCATGTTTTTTCTCACTAATCCCCTGCGTGCAACGCTTGTGACGAAGTGCAGGAAACTCCACCCCCCGCGATGCAGGAGGCTTCGTTTGTGGTTAATAAAACATCAACCATCAAACGAATATACGGTTCAAGCCAGAAAATGCCTGAAGCGGTGACTCTGTATTCAGAGTCCAAAAGTGTGAGGTAGATGTACAAATGCAGCGCACTCTGTGCAACTGCAAGCAGCTGATTATGGCACGCTTTACGGGTTTGTACTAATTCTTTCTTTGCCGGCAAGCAATCGGCCGTTTGCGGAGATTGCCAGCCAAGCATCTATTGCTATTGATTCAGGATCTGCCAGCACCCGCCCGGGAAAGCTGAACGCTCAAAAATCATCTTGATGATTACTTCAGAAAGTGTTCCCGGTAATGCTCCAGCTCGTCTATCGACTCATGCACGTCGGCCAGTGCGGTGTGGCTTTGACGTTTCTTGAAGGCGCTGTAGACCTCGGGCCGCCAGCGCTTGGCCAATTCCTTGAAAGTGCTGACATCGACATTGCGGTAGTGCAAAAACGCCTCGAGCTTGGGCATGTACTTGACCAGAAAACGCCGGTCCTGGCTGATGGTGTTGCCGCACAAAGGCGATGTTCCCTTGGGCAGGTACTGCGCCAGAAATGCCAATATTTGCGCCTCGGCATCCTGCTCGGTCACGGTGCTGGCCTTGACCTTGTCAATCAGACCGCTGCGGCCGTGTGTGCCCTTGTTCCAGTTGTCCATCTGATCAAGCAGTTCATCAGACTGATGAATCGCCAGCACCGGGCCTTCAATGCGCGGCGTGAGTTGCGGGCCAGTCACGATCACGGCGATTTCGATCAGGCGTTCTTTTTCCGGGTCCAGCCCGGTCATTTCGCAGTCCAGCCAGACCATGTTCTGGTCGGATTTTTTGAGTAGGGGTTCGTTGTCAAGCATGGGTTGATTCTCACCTATCGCACGCGCATGACCTAAACTGCCGGCTATGCGCGACTATTCACTCCTTTTCACTCTGGTGTTTTCTGCGGTCCTGGTGCTTGGACTGTTGACCCGGCTCTACCTGGCTTCGCGGCAAATTCGCCATGTGGCGCAAAACAGGGCGTCTGTCCCCGACGCGTTCGCCGCCACTATTTCATTGCCAGCGCACCACAAGGCCGCCGACTACACCATCACCAAAGCGCGCTTTGGCTTGCTGGAGATGGCTTTTGCCACCGCCGTGATGCTGGCCTGGACCCTGCTGGGCGGACTGGATACGCTGAACCAGGCTCTGCTTGCTTCAACGCTTGCCGACTACGGCAGACTGGTGCCACAACTGGCGCTGATGCTGGCTTTTGGCCTCATCAGCGGTCTGCTGGACTTACCCTTCACGCTCTACAGCACCTTCAAAATTGAAGAGCGATTTGGTTTTAACAAAATGACGCTCAAGCTCTGGCTGCTGGACCTGCTGAAATCCACGCTGATTGGCGCTGTGATTGGCCTGCCCATCGTGGCGCTGATTCTCTGGCTGATGGGCAGCGCTGGCAATCTCTGGTGGCTCTGGGCCTGGTGCGCCTGGATGGGATTCAACCTGCTGGTGCTGGTGCTCTACCCGACGGTCATCGCGCCGCTGTTCAACAAGTTCAAGCCCCTGGACGATGAGGCCCTGAGAGCACGCGTGACGGCGCTGATGCAGCGCTGCGGCTTTGCGGCCAAAGGCCTGTTTGTGATGGATGGCAGCAAGCGATCGGCGCATGCCAATGCCTATTTCACCGGTTTTGGCGCGTCCAAGCGCGTGGTTTTCTTCGACACACTGCTCAAGCAGCTCA
Organism: Comamonadaceae bacterium; assembly: GCA_947443645.1. Classification (GTDB taxonomy): domain Bacteria; phylum Pseudomonadota; class Gammaproteobacteria; order Burkholderiales; family Burkholderiaceae_C; genus Polaromonas. The sequence continues at coordinate 70,802 of CANEXF010000011.1, forward strand.
ACCCCGGTGAAGTCGACGCGGTGCTGGCGCATGAGCTGGGACACTTCAAGCACAAGCACGTCATCAAGCGCATTGTGGCCATGTTCGCCATGAGCCTGGCCGGCTTTGCACTGCTGGGCTGGCTGTCGTCGCAATTGTGGTTTTACACCGGGCTGGGCGTACGGCCGAATATCGCCCCCACGCTCAGCGCTATTGCGTCATCGCTGCCCCCCGAGGGGGCGCTCGCTCCTTGGGGCGGCCCGGCGGCGCTCGTGTCCGTCCCCAACGACGCGCTGGCCTTGCTGCTATTCATGCTGGTGGTGCCGCTGTTCAGCTTTTTCATATCACCGGTTTTTGCGCTTTTTTCACGCAAACATGAGTTCGAGGCAGACGCTTATGCGATCGCCCAGACCGACGGTAAAGACCTGCGAAGCGCCCTGCTCAAGCTCTACCAGGACAATGCCAGCACGCTCACGCCGGATCCGGTGTACGCGAAGTTTTATTACTCCCACCCACCCGCTTCCGAGCGGCTGGCTCGCATGACCCCCGCATTGAAAGCCCCGGCATGAACCAGCCTGTGCAACCAAACCGCCGCGCCCTGAGCGCCACGGAAATCGTCACGCAATTGAGCAAACTCAACGGCGAGCAGGCGCTGGGCTGGCGTCTCATGGACGGCGCGCTGGAGAAAACCTTTGCCTTCAAGAACTTCCATGAAACCATGGCTTTCGTGAATGCACTGGCTTTTATTGCCCATTCCGAAGACCACCACCCGGACCTCTCGCTGAGTTACAGCAAGTGCACGGTGCGCTTCAGCACGCATGATGTGAACGGGATTTCCGCCAGTGACTTTTTATGCGCGTCGAAAGTTGACGCCTTGCTCCTTTGAACAAGCCTTACCGTTCAAGCGAAAAACCGGCGTCACCGCCGGTTGCGGGCACCCAGCCGGGTCTGGTGGTGGCAGGCTTTGGTCGCCATGTGCTGGTCGAAACCGAGGACGGCAAGCGGCTTATTTGTCATCCGCGCGGCAAGAAAAGCCAGGCGGTGGTCGGTGACCGCATCCTCTGGCTGCCGACACAGGACGAGGGCACGATAGAAAAGGTTCAAGCCCGCAGCAACCTGTTTTACCGGCAGGACGAGATGCGAACCAAGTCTTTCGCCGCCAACCTGGATCAGGTGCTGATCCTGATCGCCGCCGAGCCCGAATTTTCAGAAAGTCAGCTGACGCGTGCGTTGATTGCCGCCGAAGCTGAGCGCATCACGCCCATCATTGCGCTGAACAAGAGCGATCTGACCGAGCCTTTTGGCAGAGCCTGGGCCAAGCTGGCGCCCTACCGCGCGATGGGCTACAAGATGCTGCCGCTGGCCATCAAGCCGAAGTCCGACGATGCAGGCGCCAAGTCAAACGATGCACAGACCGATGAACTCATGGCTTTGCTGCGCGGCAAGAAAACCCTGGTCCTCGGGCCATCCGGGGCCGGTAAAAGCAGCCTGACCAATCTGCTGGTGCCGCACGCCAAGGTGTTGACGGCCGAAATTTCACAGGCCCTGAACTCTGGAAAACACACCACCACCAGCACAACGCTTTACTGGGTGGACGAGGCGCGAAGCACTGCGCTGATAGATTCGCCGGGCTTTCAGGAGTTTGGCCTGCACCACATTGAACCCATGCAACTGGCAACACTGATGCCAGACGTGAAGGCCCATGCGCAAAACTGCAAGTTCTACAACTGCAGCCATTTGCACGAGCCTGGCTGTGGCGTGATCGCAGAGGTCAATTCAGGCGATAGCGCCCGCACCATAAGCGCGAGCCGCTATCGTTTGTATAGCGAATTATTCGCTGAGCTGTCGCAGACCCGTTACTGACAAAACAGTCGGCAGGCCGAGTGTGGCCTAACCCAGCAACCTGGCCAGCGTCAGCAGTGCCAGCAGCACCATCCAGAGCACCACAGAACGCCAGACCAGCCCGACGATGCTGCGCAGGTGCGCCAGTTCGGGCTCACGCCCAGGTGTCGGCTCGGTGATGCCTGGCCCCTCTGTATCCGGGTCGCCCGCCTGCAGTCCCGACAGGGCGCCTGGAGAAAGCACGGTCTTGAGCACTTCGCCGCCCAGACGAACATTTACCGCGCCAGAGGTGGCCGCCAGGATCAGGCCATCATTGCGATTTTCCGAAGCGGCCCACGCGTCAGCGGGAAAACGCTGGCTGTAGCTGCGCCAGGCATCAATCGCATCCTCAAAGCTGCCGACCACCGCAAAGCCCAGCGACGTGATCCGCACGGGTACGAAATCAATTACGCCCCAAGCGCGCCTGGCCGCCGCCTGCAGGGCCGCGCTGGCGCTGCCGCTGGCGGCTTTGCCCTCGTAGCTCCAGTAGCGCGAGACGAATTCGCTGAGGCGGTACAGCACCGCGCCAGCCGGGCCCAAGCCCAGCGCCGCGAGCACAGAAAACCAGCCCAGCACACCAAACACGTGACGATGGGCAGCCAGCACCGAGTACTCAATCACGTGACGCACGATCTCGCTGCGCGGCAGCTCGCTCGCGTCAACCTGACGCCACTCAGCCAGCAACTCGCGCGCGCTGGCTTCATCACCATCGTCAAGCGCGTCGCGTATGTCGGTGAAGTAGTGGCTGAACTGGCGAAATCCCAGCGTGACGTACAAGACCGCGACACTCCAGGCGAAAGCCAGCAACACGCTGAAACTCAGGAGAAGCCAGTGGATCAGCAGCGTGACAAGCGACGGAAACACAACCGCGACGATCCAGGCAATCCATCCGTGGTGCGGCTGGCCTGCATCCAGGCTGCGGCTGTTCCAGCGCGCCCAGCGGCGAAAACCCGCGTGAACCCAGTTGCCCCTGGCCAGCGGCCGGGCCTGCTCAATGATGAGTGCAAACAAAACAGCAAAAAAGCTCATGCCAAATCATAACGGCGTCTGAAGCCGGCGCTCTGGCTTTGTTGAGCGAGACAAAACGCCAGCCAGACCTCTAGTGTCTAGGCGCTCAGAAAACGGTACAAGTTCCGCAACATGCCGGCAGTTGCGCCCCAGATATAGCGCTCGGTTGAATCGCGGCCCTCGGACGCGACAGCGCTGTCGATGTAGGGCATGGACAACCACTGACGCGTGACACCGTCGAATTCCAGCGCGTGGCGCCTGTGGTTGGCCGGGTTCATCAAAAATGCCAGCGGCACTTCAAAGATGTCGGCAACTTCGCCCGGGTTGGCCTGCAGCGCAAAGCCCGGGCTAACCAGCGCAACGACCGGCGTGATGATGTAGGCCGTGCCTGTGACGTAGGTCGGCAAGGAGCCCAACACCTCCACATACTGTCGTTCCAGACCGATCTCTTCTGTGGCTTCGCGCAATGCCGTGTCCACCGCATCCAGATCAGACGCATCGGTTCGTCCGCCCGGAAAGGCCACCTGACCCGAGTGCGTCGACAGGTTGCTGGCGCGCTGGGTCAGCAGCAAGGTCAGCTCGTCGCGCATGACCAGCGGCACCAGCACCGCTGCCAGCGCAGGTTCACGGTTCGAGAATTTCTTTTCGACGCTGTGCTCGGGTGTCCACACGGGCGGATGCATGAAGCGGCCGCGCAGTGACGCCGGCGTCAGCCGATCCGGCGCGACGCCCGCAAGGTGGTTGTCCACCCCCTGAACGGGAATACTGCGGGGATCAAACGGCGGCAAAGGCTTGGTGAAATTCATGGTCAATGAGCTGCAATGGTAAAACCGGACGGGCATAAAAAAGCCGCTCATAAGAGCGGCTTTTAAAGGGCTAACAGGCCTGGCGCAGCAATTAAGCGGCCTTGGCGCCGAGTTTTTCCTTGATACGTGCAGACTTGCCGCTGCGGCTACGCAGGTAGTACAGCTTGGCACGACGCACATCACCGCGGCGCTTGACTTCAATCTTGGCGATCAACGGGCTGTAGACCTGGAAGGTACGCTCAACGCCCTCGCCATTGGAGATCTTGCGCACGATGAAGCTGGAGTTCAGGCCGCGATTGCGCTTGGCAATCACAACGCCTTCAAACGCCTGCATACGCTTGCGGGTGCCTTCAACCACATTCACGCTGACAATGACGGTGTCGCCAGGTGCGTAAACGGGAATGGTCTTGTTCAGGCGAGCAATTTCTTCTTGCTCAAGGGTTTCGATCAAATTCATAAAAAATCCATCTTGCTTGTTTCTCGTTCATACACGCGCTGCGCTAAAGACCGCAAATCCAGGGATTCAAATTGAGGCAATCTGCCTGTGAATCGCGTGGTTGCAGTGGCCGCCAGAGGACCGAGGAACCACAGATTATAGCAATTTAGTCGCGCGGTTCCGACTTTGCGGCCAAGTTGGCCAGAAAGGCCTCATCATTCGCATTCAAATGACCGGCCTGCCGCGCTTTCCTCACCAGCTCGGGACGCTGCTGCCAGGTCAGCGCCAGACGCTGATCGCGCCGCCAGCGCTCAATGTGGGCATGGTTTCCCGAGAGCAGTATGGGCGGAACCGGCTTGCCGCGCCAAGCTTCTGGGCGGGTGTAGTGCGGGCAATCCAGCAGGCCATCGAGTGCTGGATTAAAACTGTCAAACTGATGGCTGCCTTCGTCGTTCAAGACCCCAGGCTGCAGCCGCGCCACGGCGTCCAGCAGGGCCATGGCAGCAATCTCGCCGCCAGACAGCACGAAATCACCAAGACTGATCTGGTAATCGACATAGGTATCGATAAATCGCTGGTCCAGTCCTTCGTAGCGCCCGCAGATCAGCACAGCGCCATCGCTGTCAGACCAGCGCTCTACGCCAGCATGGTCAAGGGCCTTGCCAACTGGAGAAAAAAGAATGGTGGGCGCGTCAGGCGCGCCGCAGGCACTGCGATTTGACGCTATGCCCTCAAGGCACAGCGTCAAGGGCTCGGCCAGCATGACCATGCCGGGACCCCCGCCAAATGGCCTGTCGTCAACGCGTCTGTAATTGCCGTCGGCGAAGTCGCGCGGGTTCCAGAGCTTGACTTCAACCAGACCCGATTCATAGGCGCGACGGGTCACACCGCTGGTCAGGAACGGTGCAAAGAGTTCAGGAAAAAGAGTGATGACATCAAAACGCATACGTCAACATTTTGTGCATGATTGGCTTGGGAACGAAGCAGTCCTGAGCCTGGCCAAAGCCTCAGTAATCAGGCTGCCAGTCAACCGTGATGCGCTTGCCAGGAATGTCGACGGCATCCACATAGACCGCAACAAAGGGGATCATGCGCTCCAGGGTGGCGCTTGTGCCGTCTTCCTGGATGGCCGTGTACTCGACGCAAAGCACTGAATGCGGCCCGGTCGCCATCAGATCGCGCACCTGCCCCAAGGCCACGCCCTCGCGATTGACCACGTTCAGGCCTATCAGGTCTACCCAGTAATACTCGTCCGTGCTGGCAGCGGGAAAGCTGCTGCGGGATAGGAAAATTCGGCAACCGCGCAACTCTTCAGCGGCGGTGCGGTCATCCAGACCGATGATTTTTGCAACCACCGAATCGGAGTGGACTTTGGATTCTTCCACCGCGAGTGACACGGTACCCGTGAAGGCTTTGAAGCCTGGACGGAACTTGGCATCAGGTGCCTGCAAAAACCAGGTCTTGGACGAAAAAAGTGCGTCTGGTGCAGTGCTATGGGGCAGGATTTTCAGCCAGCCCTTCACGCCCCAGGCATCCAGAATACGACCGACTTCGATGGCGTCGTCCGGCAAAGCGGACGGCTTTAAGCCGAGCGACATCTGGATATCTAAGCTCAGGCTACTTTGGCAGCAGCGGCAGCGCCCTGCTTGATCAGGCGCTCAACGGTTGGAGACGCCTGTGCGCCAACACCGATCCAGTGGGTCAAACGGTCTTGCGCAATGCGCAGGCCTTCTTCAGCGCCTTTGGCGATCGGGTTGTAAAAACCGATGCGCTCGATGAAGCGACCATCGCGGCGAACGCGCTTGTCAGCAACAACAATATTGAAAAATGGGCGATGCTTAGAACCGCCGCGTGCAAGTCGGATGACGACCATGATTTATCCTTGGGTGGTGGGATGAAAGAAATTCACATCCCAATATCTTCGCAGCGCTTGAGACACACGACATGGCCACCCGGCCAGCGAAATGCTGCAAAGCCTGCGATTATAGCCTGCTTGAACAAGCCATTCCCGGCCTCCATTCGAATACTCACTTCCCATGCCCCTGATACGCTCCAGCCGCGACGAAGACATTCCCGCAATCACGGCCATTTATGCGCACCATGTGCTGCACAGTACCGGCACTTTCGAGACCGTGCCACCCAGCACCAGCGACATGGCCGCGCGACGGGCCGATGTGCTGTCGAGAAGCTTGCCCTTCCTGGTGGCCGAGCGTGAAGGCCGCATAGTCGGCTTTGCCTATGGCAACTGGTTCAAGCCCAGGCTGGCGTATCGGTACTCGGTCGAGGACTCGGTTTATGTCGCGCCCGAGCTGCAACGCAAGGGTCTGGGACGCGCACTGCTGGCAGAACTTCTGCTGCGATGCGAAGCCGCAGGCAGCCGCAAGATGATGGCCATTATTGGCGACTCGGCCAATGCCGGATCAGTCGGTGTACATCTGGCACTCGGCTTCGAGGAGGTCGGCAAGATTCAGTCCTGCGGCTGGAAATTCGGTGCCTGGCGCGATATTGTGATCATGCAAAAAACACTGGGCGCCGGGGACAGCTGCGATCCAACAGGCGACGCGGCGCCATAATCTGCGCATGCAATCAACCTCCACCAAAAACAAAACCCTTGCAGCCTGGCTGGCCTTCATTTTCGGCCAACTCGGCCTGCACCGCTTCTATCTGTTTGGCGCCAGGGATGTCTGGGCCTGGCTGCACCCGGCTGTTGCATCGCTTGGCTGGTGGGGCGTATACCGGGTTCAGGTCTACGGCCAGGACGACCAGCTGGCCTGGATGTTGATCCCGCTACTTGGCTTTACCCTGGCCGGCACATCATTGACCGCGATCTACTACGGCTTGATGAGCAGCGAAAACTGGAATGCAAAGCACAACCCGGCCACACCTGATTCAGTGGCGGGCAGTACCAATTGGCTGACCATGGGTGCCATTGTTTTCTCCCTGCTGTTTGGCGCCATCACGCTGATGTCCAGCATCGCTTTCAGCTTTCAGCGCTACTTCGAATATCAGGTTGAAGAGGCCAGGAAAATTAGCCAATAGAGATGGCCCCCACGTTCGTTCACTTCGTGTAACTCACTGCCCCCCGAGGGGGCGAATTTCCCTTGGGGCGGCCCGGCGGGAAATTGACAGCCCCCACGTTCGTTCACTTTGAGTAACTCTCTGCCCCCCCGAGGGGGCGAATTTCCCTTGGGGCGGCCCGGCGGGAAATTGACGGCCTCCACGTTCGCACGCTGCACGTAGCTCTCTGCCCCCCGAGGGGGCTGAACTTGCTCGGGGCGGCCCTTCGCGGCGTTCGCTGGCCCCGACGTTCGTTCACTTCGTGTAACTCTCTGCCCCCTGAGGGTGCGAATTTCCCTTGGGGGGCCCGGCAGAAAATTGATGGCCCCACGCTTGATCGCTTCGCATTTCCGTTCGTCCTGAGCTTGCCGAACAATGCACCACTTGGGGACCGCTGCGCCTGCGGCCAGGTCAAAACGATCAGAAAATCTGCAGGCTGACCCAGTAACCTACTGCAGCCACAAAAGCGGCTGCCGGAATCGTCAACACCCAGGCCCAGACAATATTGCCGGCCACGCCCCAGCGCACGGCTGAAGCGCGCTGCGTGGAGCCCACGCCGACAATGGCGCCAGTGATGGTGTGGGTGGTGGACACCGGAATACCCAGCCAGGTGGCCAGAAAAAGTGTCAGCGCGCCGCCGGTTTCCGCGCAAAAACCGCCTACCGGCTTGAGCTTGGTAATCTTTTGGCCCATGGTCTTGACGATTCTCCAACCGCCAAACATGGTGCCCGCAGCAATCGCCATGTAGCAGCACACAATGGTCCAGGTCGGTGGCGCGGCGTCGCTCGCAGAGGCATAGCCGGTGGCGATCAGCAGCATCCAGATGATGCCTATGGTTTTTTGCGCATCATTGCCGCCATGGCCCAGGCTGTAGGCACCGGCAGAGACCAGTTGCAGGCGTCGAAACCAGCGGTCAACCTTGGACGGCGTGGCACGCCGGCAAACCCAGTACACCAGCACCATCATCAGGGAGCCCAGCAAGAAACCCAGCAGGGGCGATATGAAGATGAAGGCCACGGTTTTCAAAATGCCGGCCGACACCAGCGCATGCGCGCCCGCCTTGGCCATCACGGCGCCCACGATGCCGCCTATCAGCGCATGTGAAGAACTGCTGGGAATGCCGTAATACCAGGTCACCAGGTTCCAGGTGATCGCGCCCGTCAGCGCGCCGAACACCACATGGGTGTCCACCACACCAGGCTGCACGATGCCCTTGCCGACCGTGGCCGCGACGCTGTAGTGAAAAACAGCAATGGCGATCAGATTGAAGAAGGCGGCAAACACGACCGCCTGACCGGGTTTGAGTACACCGGTGGACACGACCGTCGCTATCGAATTGGCCGCATCGTGAAAGCCATTCATGAAGTCGAAGGCGATGGCCAGGATAACCAGAAGTACGACGACCCAGAGGGCGGTTTGTGCAGCTTGCATGACTACGGGGCCGGGATCAGGAATTCTCGAGGACGATGCCCTCGATCAGATTGGCCACGTCTTCGCACTTGTCGGTGATGGTTTCCAGCAACTCGTAAACCGCTTTGAGCTTGATGAGTTCACGAACATCAGGTTCTTCGCGAAACAGCCGGCTCATTGCCGAGCGCATCACGCGGTCGGCGTCGGACTCGAGCCTGTCGATTTCTTCGCAGGTTTTGAGGGCCGCTTCAGCCGTGGCGGCGTCGCTGACTTTCTCGATCAGGGCTACGGCATCTTTCAGGCGTTCGCAGCATTTGACGCTCAGATCGGTCAAACGCACGATGTCGTCGGTCATGAAGCGCACGTCATACAAGGCCATGGTCTCGGCGGAATCCTGAATCAGGTCGGCAACGTCGTCCATGGTGTTGATCAGCTGGTGGATCTGCTCGCGATCTATCGGCGTGATGAAGGTCTTGTGCAGGACACGGTTGACCTCATGCGTGACGCGGTCTGCCGCACGTTCGGCGTTGTCCACCTCACGGTTGAAGGATTCACGTTTTTGCAGATCGCTGTAGTTGGCGACCAGATTTGAGAAGGCGTGTGCGGCCTCGACAATATGGTCGGCATGCTGGTTGAACATGGCGAAAAAATTACTTTCGCGCGGTAGCAATTTACTAAACAGCATTTTTATTCCTTCACGACCGACTTACATACATGACATTTTTGTGACAGGCGGCAGTTTAACCGCGAAGGCCGCGCGCCGGCGTCATGTCAACAGTCAGCACGGGAACAGAAACGGCAAGAACCCATGCGCTGGGCCAGCGCACGAAAATCAATTGTGTTGATCAACCCGCCTGGCCAACCAGCAGCAGTACCAGCGTCAGAGTCAGCATGGCCAGAGCGGTAGACATCACCACGCCAGCGGTGATCAGCTCCTCGGCCACCTTGTAGCGCTGCGAAAACAAAAACACATTGGCGCCAATCGGCAGCGCCGAGGCCACAACCATGACCACCATGGGCAGACCGCTCACACCCAGCAGCTTGCACAGGCAAAACACCAGCAAGGGATGCAGAAGATTCTTGACCACAGCCAGCCCCAGCGCCTGTCGCCAGTGCTTGCCCAGCGGCGTATTGGCCAATGTGACGCCAACCATCACCAGCGCCAGGGGGCCAAAGGCATTGGCGAGCAGTTCGAGCGGCCGGTCAATCACTGCAGGCATCACCCAGCCGGTCTGCGCAAACAACAGGCCGACCATGATGGGTAGCGGCACCGGGTGCAACAAGGCATTTTTAAAAGCCATCAAAACAATCAGTGCGGGGTGACGCGCCGGTCTGGCATCGGTCTGGGCCGCTTCAGGATTCAGCTTGTGTTCATGCACCACGGCCAGCTCGAGTGCCAGTGTTGCGCTGGTCAGCAGCACAAGTGAATGCACGGACACCAGCGTGAGCAGCGTGACCAGACCTTGCGGGCCATACATCAGGCCAATCAGGGCAATGCCAATCATCACCGTGTTGGAAAACGTGCCAGCCAGCGCCAGCACGGCGCCACGTCGGTTAAAGCCCTGCACCAGCAGGATGCCCGTGAACAATATGACGACGGCCAGAAAATACGCAGCCACCGGCCTGAAGTCCAGCTGTTCGACGTGCACCACGCTCATGGTGCGAAACAGCAGCGCCGGCGTGAGCAGTAAAAAGATCAGGTTCGACAGATCGCTTACGGCTTCAGCCCTTATCCAGCGGGCACGGCCCGCTATAAAACCTGCAGCAATCAACAACACCACCGGAAGCAAGGAAAAAAGCACGAGAGAATTCATCGCGCGATCTTAGCGCCTGCATTCACAGCGCCAGCGCCTAGAAGCTCAGCTGCAAGCCAAGCTTCAAGCTGCGACCAGGCAGCGGCGCTTTCGGGAACGCCGTTGTCGTCAACACCGAGCTCGCGCTGTAGGCCAGCTGGTTGCTCAGGTTGTCCAGTCGCGCGAACCACAGCAGATTGCTTGCGCCGGCCTTGACTGAATAAGTAGCGGCGGTGTTCCACAAGGTGTAGCCCGCCGTCGCGCGCTGACCAGATGCCACGCGGTTTTGCGCCGCCGAGTGGTCAAAGCCGAGGCTGCTGCCCCAAGGACCGCGAGCCCATTTCAAGGTTGCGCCTACCCGCATGGGTGCGATGCGCGGCAAAGGCTGGCTATGGCTCAGGTCGCTGGCCCTGACCATGTCACCGCGCAACGCCAGGTCCAGACTGGACGGCCCTTCAAGCAGGCGTATATTGCCGCTGGCTTCGAAGCCAACAAAGCGCGCGCGCACGCCGCTGTAGGCCTGTTCAGGCAGTATGCGGTTGCCAGGATCGGCGTCATCCAGACCGTCACCATTGAGGTCAGCCGGGTTGACTGTGCCGCTGGACTGGCCGTAGCGGTTTCCCGTTGCGAGCAGCGCGATGTAGTTTTTGAAATAGTGCGTATAGGCGTTGGCCGTGAAGCTGTTGGCGCCCGACTTCCAGTTGGCGCCCAGGTCCAGACTGGTCGATTTTTCTTTCTCCAGTCCGGCATTGCCGGTTTCCCAGGCTGCCGTTGCCAGGTGCGGCCCGAAGGCATAGAGCTCGTAGTCCTTGGGCGCTCTTTCGGTATAGGCCAGGTTGGTCGTGAGCTGCCAGCGCGGCGCCACGTTCCAGAGGCCGCCCATGGCATAGCTCAGGGGTTTGAAATCTCGGCTGCCGGGCACAAAACGGGCTTGCGCCGGGTTACCCAGGGACTCAACCCTGACAGACTCCAGCCGGCCGCCAAAGCTGAGCTTGCCCCAGGACGTGGCGAACTCTTCGTAGTCAAAAAATGCTTTTTGTGCGGTTTTACTGAAAGGCGCAAACGCCTCAGAACCAATGGCGGAAAAACGCGTGTCTTCAAGCTGAAAACCCAGCACCCCGCTGAGCGGGCCCAGCGTTGCGTGGCGCGCCTGCAGTCGCAAATCGCGGCCCTTGTTCTTGAACACCGTGCCGGCCGTCGCCCCGTCAAATTCGGTGTGCGCGTAGTCGGTCTGGCTGAACTGCGCCTTGATGCTTTGAAGCATGCCGCCCAGATCACGCAACTCGCCTTCCAGCGCCAAGCGGTCGGACTTCATGCGGATGCTCACATTGTCTTCAGCCACCGTGCCATAGTAGCTGCGGTAGCTGCTCAGCGCAGCGCCCAGGTAGCCGTGCTCAAAAAGCACCGAGCCGCCCAGCGCGCCGCCGTTCGATTGGCTTGCGGAATTGCAGATGCGGCTGGCCGTGCTGGCTATGCCGCCCTTGCTGCAAGCCAGGCTGATGGGGACTTTGACATCGCCGGTGTCACGACTGAAGGCATCCACATGCAGGGCGTAGCGGTCAGTGCCGGTTTCCAGCAGCACGCCAGCACCCTTTTCCTTGTTGCCCGTGGCCGCATCGAGATTGAGCTTGCCCGTGATGCCGCCCTTGGCATCAAACAGCGCTTCGCGTGGAATGCGGTTATCGATGATGTTGACCACGCCGCCGACCGCACTGCCGCCGTACAGCAGGGCGCCCGGGCCGCGCAGCACTTCTATGCGCTCCATGCTGATGGGATCGGCCGTGACCGCATGGTCATAGCTCAGCGAAGAAGCGTCCACCGTGGCGCCACCATTGCCCAGAATGCGGATGCGGTCGCCATCCAGGCCGCGGATGATGGGCCGACTGGCGTTGGGACCAAAGTAGCTGCTACTTACACCCGGCATGCTGTCAAGCGTCTCTCCCAACGTGCTTTTGGAACGCAAAAGCAGCTCAGCGCCCGAATACTGGGCGGAAGGAGCTATCAAATCAGTAGCGCCCAGCGGGTTGCCGGTGACGGTGACTTCCTGGAGTTCTGGCGTTGCGGTCTGCGCGATTGCCGAAGGGCACTGAAGACCCGCGAACATGGCCAGCACAGCCAGCTGCAAGGCGCAGGGTACGTGGACCAAAAAGCGCAAACCGGGACGCGGCTTGCAGCTGTTAAAAGATGGTTTCATGGTGACTTTGTTGAATCGGGATGCAAACCCGCGCGAGCTCTTTTCAGGCCAGCGCAGGGGCAAAGCTGTATGCCGACCGCAAGGCCAGCGCGCAGCTAAAGGAGATTCAGCAAGTCAGCGGTGGACCACGCGCCTCAAACAGCGCCGCCCAGCGGGCCAGTGCCTGGCCCTGAAAAAGGCTCACGGCCAGCGATGGCAGCAGCACCGGCAGCGCCAAAGACGCCACATGTTGGGCGGCACTGCCATGGCAGGCCTGGTCATACAGACGGCAGTCTGCGTCGCTGCTGTGGGACGAAAAAAGGCTGGCCAGACCAAGCTTGCCTGCGGCTGGCAAGCCATCGTCAGCCGCCGCCTGGCTCAGAGCTGGGCTCGTCAGCGGCGCCTGTGCATGCAGCACGCCATGCAAAACGCCATGCATGAGGCCCAGGCTTGACGTCAAAAATAGCGCCAACACCAGCGCCCAAGCCAGCAACCGCGCCAGGGGCGATGCTTGCGGCCTGTTGTGTGTGCTTGGTGCGAACTGCTTGAACGTCATGTGGCTGATAGCTTAATCGTAAATATTGACCGTGGCGCAATGCTTTAGTCAGCGCCCATCTCTACACGCCACAATGGCTGCACAGGACAAGCCATGAACAACGTGACCCCAATCCAAACGCAGACCCAGCTGCGCAGCCACACCTTCCACGGCCTCGCGCCCGGCCCACGGCTGCTCGTTTTAGGCGCAGTCCACGGCAACGAAACCTGCGGCACGCAGGCCATCATGCAGCTGCTGCAAGAACTCGACCAGGGCCAGCTTGCCATCCAGCGCGGCACAGTCACCTTTGTGCCCGTCACCAACCCCCTCGCCTACCAGCTCAAGCAGCGCAGCGGTGAGCGCAATCTGAACCGCAACATGGCCACCTGCGGGATTCCGCAGGACTTTGAGGACCGCGTCGCCAATGTGCTGTGCCCTTTGCTTGATGCGCATGAGGTGTTGCTGGACCTGCATTCCTTTCACACCGGTGGCGCGCCGTTTGTGATGGTGGGTCCGCAGAACAACACCGGCACGCTGGAGCCCTTTGGCCGGGCGGCGCAAGAGATGCAGCTGGCCCTGCACACCGGGCCGTACCGTATTGTGGAGGGCTGGCTGGATACCTATGCGCGTGGCGCGCAGCGTCGGGCCGAGACCGCCCCCACGGCAGGTGGCCGCACGCACGCACTGGTTAGCAATCCCAATTACGGCGTCGGCACCACCGAGTACATGCGCTCACGCGGCGGCTATGGCGTGACGCTGGAGTGCGGCCAGCATGATGACCCGCAGGCCGTGGTTGTCGCGCGGCAGGCAATTTTGCACACACTGGCGTTGCTGGGCTTGAGCGCATCGCCGCCTGCGCCCGTGCCCATGGGGCGCGAAATTCTGCAGCTGGTCGAGGTGACAGACCGCGAGCATGCAGCGGACAGCTTCAGCCGCGAGTGGTGCAGCTTTGATGCCGTCAAATGCGGCGAAGTCATTGGCACGCGGCACAGCGGCGTAGCAGTCACAGCACCCGCCGATGGCTTTGTGGTGTTTCCCAACCCGCGCGGCGAGGTTGGTCAGGAGTGGTTTTATTTCGCCCGACGGCGAGCAAACTTGCCGCCGGCAGACCTTCAGACCTTTAAACCCTAGGCTAACCCTTGGCTTTCACCCGCGACGCAAAGGTCTTGCGGAATTTTTCAACCTTGGGGCCGACCACAAAAGCACAGTAGCCCTGGTTAGGGTTGTGCTCGAAATAATCCTGGTGGTAGTCCTCGGCGGGCCAGTAATTGGCCAGCGGCAGCACTTCGGTGACTATCGGTTTGCCAAAGGTCTTGTCCTGGCTGGCCTCGCGGATGAAGTCGTCTATCAGCTGCTTTTGCTCGGCTGTCTGGTAGTAAATGCCGCTGCGGTACTGCGTGCCGGCATCGTTGCCCTGGCGGTTCAGGCTGGTCGGGTCGTGGATCACAAAAAAGATCTCGAGAATCTCCTTGAGCGTGATCTCGGCCGGGTCATAGGCGAGCTTGACAACCTCGTTGCAACCGGTGCGGCCGCTGCAGACCTCTTCGTAGCTGGGGCGCGCCACCTGGCCGTTGCTGTAGCCGGATTCGACATCCGTCACGCCGCGCACCTTGACGAAGACCGCCTCGGTGCACCAGAAGCAGCCGCCGCCCAGGGTGATGGTTTGCAATTCATTCATGACATGGTTCCTTGATGGTGATTTGAGCAGCGCTTTCGGCCGCTTTTTTGCCGCTTTCTTGCCGCTTTCTTGCCGCTTATAGCCTGCAAGCACTGTAGTGGGTCTGGCATGTCGCCGCCAGCCGTGGGGGTTTGTCTCAGGCCTCCTGGCCGGACGCCGATCGAACCGCCGCCACAAAAGCGCTCAGTGCGGCGTCGTCGCGGCTGGTTTTCCAGAGGCAGTGGGTTTCGTAGGGCGCGCTGGCTTTGTCGCTTGCAGCCAGCGGCACAAACACCGTGCCGGCCATGGCAGACTGGGCCAGCGCCCTGGGCACCAGCGCCACACCCATGCCTTGCGAGACCAGCGACACGACACTCAACCAGTGCTGCAGCTCGTAGCGAATCTCGGGGTAAAAGCCTGCATCCAGGCAGGCTTGCAAAATCCGGTCGTGGTAGTCGGGCGATACAGTGCGCGACACCACCGCAAAAGGCTCCCCCGCGAGGCGCTTGAGCGACAAGCTGCTTTCCTGCGCCAGCGCGTGCGCGGCTGGCAGGCAACAGACAAACGCCTGGCTGGCGACCAGTATCTGGCTCAATTCCGGCGGCACGCGCGTGGTGTGCACAAAGCCCAGATCCAGGCGGTCATGCACCAACTCTATCAATTGCTCGCTCGATGAAAGCTCTTTGAGCATCACGCGCAGCAAAGGGTGACGGGACTGGAATTGCGCCAGTATTTCAGGCAAACCGCTATAAAGCATGGTGCCGGCAAAACCGATGCTCAGGCTGCCGGCCATGCCCTCGCCGACATCGCGCGCGTGGCTGGCGGCCTGCGCGGCCTGGACCAGCAGCGCCCGCGCCGCCGGCAAGAACGCACGGCCGGCTGCGGTCAGCGCCACCTGCTTGCTGTTGCGGCTAAAGAGGCGCGCACCGACCGAGGCCTCCAGCTGCTGGATGTTCAGCGACAGCGGCGGCTGCGAAATCGCCAGACGCCGGGCCGCGCGGCCAAAGTGCAACTCTTCGGCCAGAACCAGGAAATAGCGCAGGTGTCGAAATTCCATAACAAGCAATCAATACAAATAAAATATCGTTGAATCAGTTTTCTATATTAGACAAGTATCCATGCTTGGCGAACAATCGCGTCCAGGCCATAGCCCTAAACTCCACCAACCCCTTTACAGAGACAACTCATGAAAACCAACGTCAAAGCCAAATTCAAGTGGGAAGACCCCTTCATGCTGTCAGAGCAGCTCAGCGATGACGAGCGCGCCATCGTCGATGCCGCGCATGACTTCTGCCAGGAAAAGCTGCAAACCCGCGTGCTGATGGCCGCACGCCATGAAAAGTTCGACCGCGAGATCATGAACGAGGCTGGCGCCATGGGCTTTCTGGGCTCGACGATTGAAGGCTACGGCTGCGCCGGCCTGAGCTATGTCGCCTACGGCCTGATCGCGCGCGAAGTCGAGCGCGTGGACAGCGGCTACCGCAGCGCAATCAGCGTGCAGAGCTCGCTCGTCATGCATCCCATCAATGCCTACGGCAGCGAAGCACAAAAAGAAAAATACCTGCCCAAGCTGGCCACCGGCGAATGGGTTGGCTGCTTTGGCTTGACAGAACCCAACCATGGCTCGGACCCGGCCAGCATGCTGACGCGCGCCAAACCAGTTGACGGCGGCTTCATCATCAAGGGCGCCAAGATGTGGATCACCAACAGCCCGATCGCTGACGTGTTCGTGGTCTGGGCCAAGCTCGAAGACCCGGATGGCAAGGTCGGCGGCCAGGAAAGCATTCGCGGCTTTGTGCTGGAAAAAGGCATGAAAGGCCTGAGCGCGCCCAAGATCGAAGGCAAGATGAGCTTGCGCGCGTCCATCACAGGCGAGATCGTCATGGACGACGTGTTCGTGCCCGAAGCCAACTTGCTGCCTAACGTCAGCGGCCTCAAGGGCCCGTTCGGTTGCCTGAACAAAGCGCGTTTCGGCATCGCCTGGGGCGCGCTGGGCGCAGCTGAAGACTGCTGGTTCCGCGCCCGCCAGTACACCATGGACCGCGTGCAGTTCGGCCGCCCCCTGGCGCAAAACCAGCTGATCCAGAAAAAACTCGCCGACATGCAGACGGAAATCGCGCTCGGCCTGCAAGCCTGCCTGCGCGTGGGCCGCCTGATGGACGAGGGCAAGGACGTGCCCGAGATGATTTCGCTGATCAAGCGCAACAGCTGCGGCAAGTCGCTGGACATCGCCCGCATGGCGCGCGACATGCACGGCGGCAACGGCATCCATGACGAATACCACGTGATTCGCCACATGATCAATTTGGAGACCGTCAACACCTATGAAGGCACGCACGATGTGCATGCGCTCATCCTGGGTCGTGCGCAAACCGGCTTGCAGGCTTTTTATTAATGAAAACTGCCTCTAACGCCCGGATGACGGGCGCTAGAAGCTACGCTTTTAATAGCAATTAGCCCCACAAGCCAGGCATGGAAGCAGCCGCGCTCAAACCCTTGCTGACGGCCCTGGTCATGCCGCCGCTGGGCTTGCTGCTGCTGGCTTTGCTCGGACTGCTGCTGGCGATACGGCGCAAACCCGCCGGCCATACCCTGCTGGGCCTGACGCTGGTGGCCTTCTGGCTGCTAAGCTGCCACGGCACAGCCATTTGGCTGGCGCAGAACCTGCTGCCGCAGTTCGAGCCCACATCCCTGGCGCAACTCAAGACGGACAGGGTCCAGGCGATTGTGGTGCTGGGCGGCGGTGTGCTGCCCGAGTCACCCGAGTACGGACAGGCGCAACTCGCCGCGCCGAGCGCATCGCGCCTGCGCTACGGCGTCTGGCTGGCCAGGCAGTCCGGCCTGCCACTGGCGTTTTCTGGCGGGCTGGGCTGGGCAGCCAGCAGCCTGAACCCCAGCACTGAAGCCGAGGTGGCTGCGCGCGTGGCCTTGCAGGACTATGGCGTCAAGTTGCGCTGGCTGGAAGCGCAGTCACGCGACACCGCAGAAAACGCCCGTCTGATGGCGCCCCTGCTTGCGCGGGACGGCATTGCGCGCATCGCGCTGGTCACAGACGCGCGCCACATGCCGCGCGCCCTGGCAGCCTTCAAGCGCACCGGCCTGGTTGTCACGCCTGCACCTGCCAACTTTGTGTTACCTGAACAAAGCGCCTTGATGGAGTGGCTGCCTTCGGCCCAGGGGTTGCTGGCCAGTCAACTGGTCTTGCGCGAGTGGCTGGGCTTCACGCTCGCCAGTCGCTTGCCAGCCTAGGCCGAATTACAGCAGGTCTGCGGGCCAGGGACGGGTTTGGGTTGACGGCTGGAATGCAAGCAGCTACATTACTAACCAGTCAGTCAGTAATCATGCCCCTTTCTAAATTATTCTGCAAAGCCAAGGCCTCGGCCAGCGTCAAGCGCGAACGCCGCAAAGAAGCGCGCCCGGGCGAGCTGCTGGACGCCGCGCTGGAACTGTTTGTCGAAAAGGGCTTTGCCGCAACCCGCGTGGAAGAGGTGGCCGCACGCGCAGGTGTGTCCAAGGGCACGCTGTTTCTTTACTTCCAAAGCAAGGAAGAGCTGCTCAAGGCCGTGGTGCGAGAGAATATATCCGGCCGCTTTGAGGCCTGGAACAAGGAGTTTTCAAGCTTTGAAGGCTCCACGGGCGAGATGCTGACCTATTGCCTGAATGTCTGGTGGGACCGTGTCGGCGCCACCAAGGCCTCAGGGATCACCAAGCTCATGATGAGCGAAGCCACCAATTTCCCTGAAATTGCCAGCTTTTACCAGCACGAAGTCATCACACCTGGCCAGACCCTGATACGCAGGATCTTGCAGCGCGGCATGGACAGCGGTGAATTTCGCAAGATGGATCTGGACTACGCCGCGCTTGCGGTTGTGGCGCCCATCATCTTTCTAATGCTGTCCAAGCACTCCGCCGGCGTCTGCATTGACAAGGGTCTGGCGATGGATCCGAAAAAATACATTGCGGCCCAACTCGACATCCTGCTGCATGGCCTGAGCGCCAATGCGGGGGTCGCAGGCCGCGCCAAAGAAAAAACATGAGACCACAGCCACGATGAAGCTCAAACAAAAACAATGGACGCGCTGGGCGCTTGTACTGCTTGTCGTGCTGCTGATTGCAGCGGGCGTGCTGCGCGCGCTGGCCGCACGCAAAAGCCAAAAGCAGCAACTTGCAGCCAGCAGCGCGTCCCAGGAGCTGGG
This sequence comes from Comamonadaceae bacterium, assembly GCA_947443645.1. Lineage (GTDB taxonomy): Bacteria > Pseudomonadota > Gammaproteobacteria > Burkholderiales > Burkholderiaceae_C > Polaromonas. The sequence continues at coordinate 89,733 of CANEXF010000011.1, forward strand.
CCTGGTCGAGCTGGCGGCGTCTGACATTGTCAAGGCGCAAATAATGGAAGTACTGCAGGGCCTGCCGGTGTCGGGCACGCTGAAAGCTGTCAACTCTGCGTTTATCAAGGCGCGCGTGGCTGGAGAACTCCAGGGCCTGACATTGCGCGAAGGCGACGAGGTCAAGGCTGGTCAGGTTGTCGCGCGCATCGATCCGGGCGAATACCTGTCACGTGTGCGGCAGGCCAGGGAGCAAGCCGAGTCCGCCAAGGCCCAAGTCGATGTGGTGCAGCGCCAGTACGACAACAACAAGGCGCTGGTAGACCAGGGCTTTATTTCCAAAACAGCGCTGGACGCTTCGCTCGCCAACCTGAACGCAGCCCAATCCACCTACAAGGCCGCGCAAGCAGCCACTGAAGTCGCGGCCAAGGCTGTCGACGACACGGTTCTTAAATCGCCGATCACCGGTCAGGTGTCCCAGCGTCTGGCGCAGCCCGGCGAGCGGATTGGCGTGGACAGCAAAATCATAGAGGTGGTCGACCTGAGTCGGCTGGAACTCGAGGCCACGCTGAGCGCCAGCGAGGCCAGCCAAGTACATGTGGGCCAAAACGCAGAGCTCCAGATTGAAGGCAGCAAGCAGACCATCACCGCCAAGGTGGTACGCATCAACCCCAGCGTTCAAGCCGGCAGCCGCAGCGTGCTGGCCTATCTGGGTCTGGACAACAGCGCTGGCCCGAACGCCCTGCCCTTGCGACAGGGGCTGTTCGCGCAGGGCACACTGGGCCTGAACAAAACACCTTTGCTGGCAGTGCCGCTGAGCAGCATTCGCACGGACAAGCCTGAGCCCTATGTGCAGGCGATTGAAAACGGACGGGTTGTTCATAAAACCGTTGGGCTGGGTGCGCGTGGCACCGCCGGCAATGAGGCGGTCGCGGCCGTCCAGGGACTTGCAGAAGGCGCGCAGGTGATTCGCGCCAACATTGGCTACTTGCGTGAGGGCACGCAGATCCGTTTCACGGCGATGGCAGATGCAGCCGCGAGCACCCCGGCAGTTGCCGCCTCCAGCGCCAAAGCGCCATAAACGCCATAAGCGCCCTAAGCGTTCAATCAGGCAAAGTCCATGTGGTTCACCCAGGTCAGTCTTAAAAATCCGGTATTTGCCACCATGGTCATGCTGGCCATCGTGGTGCTGGGGCTCTTTTCCTACCAGCGCATGCAGGTCGACCAGTTCCCCAGCATCGACCTGCCGGTCGTTGTCATCACCGCCGACTATCCGGGGGCCTCGCCAGAGATCGTCGAGAGCGAAGTCACCAAAAAAATCGAGGAAGGCGTCAACTCGATTGCCGGCGTCAACGCGCTGACCTCGCGCAGCTACGAGGGTCAGGCGGTCGTCATCATTGAGTTTCAGCTCTACGTTGACGGGCGCAAGGCCGCCGAAGACGTACGTGAAAAAATCGCCGCCATACGGCCCACGCTGCGCGATGAAGTCAAGGAGCCGCGGGTACTACGCTTTGACCCATCGAGTCGGTCTGTGTGGTCGATCGCAGTGTTGCCAGCCGCATCAAAAGTCGTGAGCGAACGCAGCGCCGGGCCGCCCCAAGCAAGTTCAGCCCCCTCGGGGGGCAGCGTAGTACGCGCAGCGACAAGCGTGGGGGCCGACATATCTGCAGTGGAGCTCACCAACTGGGCTGACCAGGTACTCAAAAAACGACTCGAAAACGTGCGTGGTGCGGGCTCTGTGACGCTGGTGGGTGGCACCAAGCGCGAGATCAATATTTACCTCAACCCGCAGGCCATGGAGTCGTTTGGCGTCACGGCCGAGCAGGTGGTCAATGCCGTACGCAGTGAAAACCAGGACTTGCCGGTAGGCGCGATCCGCTCGTTGGCCCAGGAGCGTGTGGTCAAGATTGATGCGCGCATGAAGCGCCCCGAAGACTTTGGCAAGATCATCGTGGCCCGCAAGGGCGCGACCAGCAATGCCGCCGTCACGGTCGCACAGGTCGCGCGCATTGCCGACGGCGCGCAGGAAATCGACAGCCTGGCGCTTTACAACGGCCAGCGCACCTTGCTGCTCACAGCACAAAAAGCGCAGGACGAAAACACCATTGCCGTAGTGGATGGTCTGAACAAGGCCATTGCCGAGATCCAGCCGCAGCTGCCCGCAGGCACCAGGCTGGAGCTGGTCACCGACGGCTCGCGGCAGATTCGCGTCGCGGTAGAGAACGTGCGCCGCACGCTGATCGAAGGCGCGCTACTGACCGTGCTGATCGTGTTCTTGTTCCTCAACTCCTGGCGATCCACCGTGATCACCGGCTTGACCTTGCCGATTTCCATCATTGGCACCTTTTTGTTCATGAACCTGTTCGGCTTCACCATCAACATGATCACGCTGATGGCCTTGTCGCTGTGCGTGGGTCTGCTGATTGACGATGCGATTGTGGTGCGCGAGAACATCGTGCGGCATGTGCAGATGGGTAAGGCGCCCTACCAGGCGTCGCTGGACGGCACGCAGGAAATCGGTCTGGCCGTGCTGGCGACTACCTTTTCCATCGTCGCAGTATTCCTGCCGATTGGCTTCATGGGCGGCATCATAGGCAAGTTCTTCCACGAGTTCGGCGTCACGATTGTGGCGGCGGTGCTGATCTCGATGTTTGTGAGCTTCACGCTGGACCCCATGCTGTCCAGCATCTGGCATGACCCGTCCATAGCGGCCCATGGCCAGCGCGGCGCACCCGTGACGATCTATGACAAGTCCATTGGCCGCGTGACCGGCTGGTTTGACCGCGCGACCGAATCGCTGAGCAACAGCTACCAGAGCATCCTGCGCTGGGCGCTGCTTCACAAGCTGGCAACGCTGGGACTGGCGCTGGGGATTTTCGTACTCAGCATCGTCATGGTGCCGCTGCTGGGCACAGAGTTTGTGCCCAAGGCCGATTACTCGGAAACCTCTCTGAACTTTTACACGCCGGTCGGCTCTTCGCTTGAAGCCACCGAAGCCAAGGCCAGACAGGTCGAAGCCATCATCCGCGAGTTCCCCGAAGTACGCTACACGCTGGCCACACTCAACACCGGCAACGCGCAGGGAAAAATGTATGCCAGCATTTATGTGCGCCTGGTCGAGCGCAAGGCGCGCGCCATCAGCGTCGACGAGATGTCTGCGGTTTTGCGCGAGCGGCTCAAGCGGGTTCCAGGCATCACGGTGACCCATGTCGGCCTGCTTGACGCCGTAGGCGGCAACAAGCAGGTTGAATTTTCTCTCCAGGGCCAGGACCTGAAGGAACTCGAACGTCTGACGGCTGTCGTCAGCGAAAAAATCCGTGGCATTCCCGGACTGGTTGACCTGGACTCCAGCGTCAAGGCCGACAAGCCAGTGATTCAGGTCGACGTGCGACGCGATGCGGCCTCTGACCTGGGACTGTCGGTTGCGGAAATCGCCGCCTCCCTTCGCACGCTTGTCGCTGGGCAAACGGTGGGTAACTGGCGCGCGCCGGACGACCAGACCTACGACGTCAATGTGCGTCTGGCGCCCGATGCACGCAACTCAACGCAAGACCTGGAACGCCTGCCCTTCATGAGCAGCACCATGGGCAGCAACGCCGACGGGTCGGCACGCATCGTGCGGCTCAGCCAGGTGGCGAGCGTCAGTGAATCCACCGGGCCAAACCAGATCAACCGGCGTGATCTCGCGCGTGAAGTCGCCATCAACACCAATGTCTACAAGCGCTCCGCCGGTGAAGTCTCGAACGACATCAAGGCCGTGCTCGACAAGGTCAATTTCCCACCCGGTTACCGCTACCAGTTTGGCGGCTCGACCAAGAACATGGCCGAATCATTTGGCTACGCGGTCTCTGCGCTGGTCATGGCGATCCTGTTCATCTACATGATTCTTGCCAGCCAGTTCAAGAGCTTTTTGCAACCCATGGCCCTGATGACCTCGCTTCCGCTGACTCTGATTGGCGTGGTGCTGGCCCTGCTGCTGTTTCGCTCAACGCTGTCGATGTTCTCCGTCATAGGCGTGGTGATGCTCATGGGTCTGGTCACCAAAAATGCCATCTTGCTGGTCGACTTTGCCATCCGCATGCGCGAAGACCGGACAGACGCGAACGGCCAGCCGATCCCTGGAATGGCGCGCAGCGAAGCCTTGCTGGAAGCCGCCAAAGTCAGGCTGCGCCCCATATTGATGACCACACTGGCCATGATCTTCGGCATGATTCCGCTGGCCTTTGCGCTCACCGAAGGCTCGGAGCAGCGCGCCCCCATGGGCCAGGCCGTGATAGGCGGCGTGATCACGTCATCGCTGCTCACGCTGGTCGTGGTGCCCGTGACCTATTGCTACCTCGATGACCTGGCGCAGTGGTTCAAGCGAAAATTCAGCGCCAAAGCAGCGCCAGCCACGCAAGCGCATGACGCTTTGGCCGAAGCCAGCGCAGACTAAAATTCGAGCATTCCACACCGTCCACAACCTTTCTATTCCCCCGAAAACATTAGGTCCGCCATGAACTACGAACAAGCCCGATTCAACATGATTGAGCAGCAAATCCGCCCCTGGGAAGTGCTGGACAGCCAGGTCCTCTCGCTGCTGGCGCTGGTCAAGCGCGAGGATTTCGTGCCCCTGGCGCACAAGGCGCTGGCCTTTGCGGACATGGAAATCCCGCTGGGCAACAAGCTGCACAAAGACCCCGGTCAGTGCATGCTGGCGCCCAAGGTCGAGGCGCGCATCCTGCAGGATCTGGCGGTTCAAAAGCATGAGAACGTGCTGGAAATCGGCACCGGCTCGGGCTATATGGCTGCACTGCTGGCACACCGTGGCCAGCAGGTGATCACGCTTGAAATCGACGCCGAACTGGCCCAGACCGCGCGCGACAAGCTGCAAAAAGCCGGCATCTACAACGCTGAAGTACGCACCGGCGACGGCGCGGCAAAAATCACCCAGGCCGTGTCCGGCAGCGATCCCTTGCGCGGACCTTTTGACGTGATTGTGCTGAGTGGCTCCGTCGCCGAGGTACCGGCTGCGTTGCTGAACATGCTCAAGATCGGTGGCCGTCTGAGCGCCATCGTCGGCTTTGAGCCGGTCATGCGCGCCACCCTCATCACACGCGTGGCGGATGCCGCCTGGAACACCACACAGGCCTGGGACACCGTTGCGCCCCGGCTGCTCAATTTCCCCGAGCCTTCCAAGTTCAGCTTTTGAACGCACCACGCGAAACAACCCAAGTACATAAAGCCTTGTCATGATTGCCCAACTGAGTCCTTCCAACTTTGCCGTCTGGCGCGACAGCGCGGCTGCCGGCAAGCTGCCGCTGGTGCTTGACGTGCGCGAACCCTGGGAATTGCAAACCGCATCGGTCAAGGCCGATGGTTTCACGCTGCTGCACATTCCCATGCGCGACCTGCCTGCGCGGCTCGCAGAACTGCAACAAGTCCACAACGCGGACCAGCCCATAGCGTGCCTGTGCCACCACGGCATGCGCAGCCTGCAGGTTGCCAACTTCCTGGCGCAGGCTGGATTTACAGAAGTCGTCAACCTGCAAGGCGGCATTGACGCCTGGTCGCAGCAAATCGACCCCGGCGTGGCGCAGTACTGACACCGGCTTGAATAGACCGGGCTCGCGTACCGCATCGGCGTCATTCACGACTTATTTTTGCCAATTTAAAACCTTCCACAGGACACTTATGACCACGCTCTATCAAGCTGCAAAACCGGCAGGATTGTTGCCTTTGTCGATGGCCATCGCTTCAGCCCTGCTGGCTTTGGCGCAGCCTGTGCAGGCGCAAAGCCTGGTGGAGTTGTATGAGTCGGCCCGCGCCTTCGACGCGACCTACCAGTCAGCCAAGCTGCAATACGATGCCAACCTCGCCAAAGCCGACCAGGCCAAGGCCGGCATACTGCCCACCGCCGGTGTTTCGGCAGGCGCATCACGCACCGGATTTCAAAACACCGCACCGGTGACCGACCGCAGCTTCAGCACCCAGAACGCCGCCATCACAGCCACGCAACCGCTGTACCGGCCCGGCAACTGGGCCGCTTATGAGCAAGGCCTGCGTCAGGTCACGCTGGCCAGGGCGCAGCTCGATGCCGCCGAGCAAGACCTGGTGGTGCGCACCAGCCAGGCCTACTTCGACGTATTGGCCGCACAGGACACCTTGACCTTTGTGATCGCGCAAAAGACCGCAGTAGCCGAGCAGCTGGCATCGGCAAAACGCAACTTTGAAGTCGGCACCTCGACCATCACCGACACCCGCGAGGCGCAGGCCCGCTATGACCTGGTGATCGCCCAGGAAATCGCCGCTGAAAACGACTTGCGCGTCAAGAAAATCGCACTTGACCAGCTGGTTGGAAAACCCGAATCGCAGCCCAAGGGATTGCTGGTGCCGGTGGTGCTGCCGGCCGTCGTACCCGCAGATGCCAACGCCTGGGTCCTTCAGTCCGAAGCCGTGCATCCCAGCATACGGCAAGCCCAGAGCGGGCTGGAAATCGCAGAGCTCGAAGTGAAAAAAGCCGAAGCTGGCCACAAGCCCACGCTGGACGCCACCGCCAGCTACAGCGTGCAGCGCAATCCTGCAGGAACGGTGACCACCAACCCCATCACCTTTCGCACCAATACCAGCAACGTTGGCCTGCTCCTGAATGTGCCGCTGTTTGCCGGCTTTGCGACACAAAACCGCGTGCGCGAAACCCTGTTCCTCAAGGACAAGGCCCAGAGCGACCTGGAAGGCGCACGGCGCACGGTTGCACAAAGCACGCGCACCGCCTACTTCGGCGTGCTATCGGGCCAGGGACAGGTCAAGGCGCTGGAGGCGGCCGAACTGTCCAGCCAGAGCGCGCTCGATGCCAACAAGCTGGGCTATCAGGTCGGTGTGCGCATCAACATCGATGTGCTGAACTCGCAAAGCCAGCTGTTTCAAACCAAACGCGATCTGGCCCAGGCACGCTACAACGTGCTGCTGGGCGGACTGCGCCTGAAGCAGGCCAACGGCAGCCTGACGCCTGACGACTTGCGTCCCATCAATGCGCTGCTGGCCCGATAAGCCGGGGCTTGGCGCATGACGGCGATGTTGATAGAGGCCCAGAAGCTCGCCGAGCCAGCAAGCCCGGCGCCAGCAGGCGCATCGTTCGAACTGATTGAAGAAATCACGTGGGACGAGCTGCGCCGTTCGGGCCGGCAATTTCCCTTCGAGCGTCCCTTGCTCGTCAAGGGCGGGGTCAAGCACTGGCCGGCTTTCAGCAAGTGGTCGTTCGAGCATCTGGCCGACATCTGCGAAAGTCAGGGCGCGCAAGCGCCCGTCAAGTTCACCGACGGACTGGTCGAGCAAGGCGTGACCAAAGGCAGGCCTTTTTTGCCTGTGGCGCCCTATCTGCGCGAGCTCGGCAAAGCCGCGCAGAAAGCAGCTGATCCCGAGGCCGGTTTGATCTCCAGGGCGCGCCTGGCGCAGATCAGGCAACAGCCCGCAGGCCAGCGCTTTCACCTGAACTGGGCCCACATGCAGTCATTTAGGCCCACCACGCTGTATCTGGCGCAGTGGGACATCCTTGAAAAATACCGCCAGTTGCGGCTCGACCTGCTGATTAAAAGCCTGTGGCCAGGCCTGCGCATGACCTGGGAATATGTCTTCCTGGGTCCGGCCAACACCGTCACGGGCCTGCACAACGATTTTCCGCACAACTGGTTTTGCCAGTTCAGGGGCGTCAAGGAGTTCATGCTGTTCGCGCCGGATCAAAGCGCACACCTGCACCCTGCCCGGAAATACGACTGGGGCGCCACGCTGAGCGAGATCAATGTCTCGCGCCTGCATGAAGATGGCGAACAGCGCGCTAACCAGCTTGCGTCTTTCGAGAAAGCCAGCGGTATCTACGCGCGCGTGGAAGCCGGTGACGCCCTCTTCATACCCAAACGCACCTGGCACAGCGTGGTGTCACTGGAGCCCTCCATCAGCCTGGGGGTGTTTGGCCTGACGCCCTACGAAGTGGCCAGCGGTGGCGCCTGGGCCACACTGCGCGACTGGGCCCACCATCTGCGCCTGTTCCGCTGGGGCAACTGCACCTGCCACCAGGCGCTGAAAAAAGTCTAGCCAGCGCCAGGCGCTTGCGATTCGGACAAGAGCCGTTCAAACGGCAAGCCCTGCTTGACCAGAACCACCGTGCAAGGCGCGGCCATCGCCACCTTGATGGGCACTGTGGCCAGCAAGCGCTGCATCTTCAAGCCATGGGTGGCGGCGCCCATGACGATCACATTGACCCGGTTTCCCACCGCGTAATTGACGAGAGCCTGCGCCACATCAACAGACTCCAGCACATGACAGGAGCTTTGCTGTCCCGGCAGATCAAGCGGCTGCGCCCATTGCCGCAAACGGCTCAGGTAGCGCCTGTGCACCACTGTTTCACTGGTCTCGTCGCTGGTCGAGCTGGTTTGACCGGGTGAGATCACCGTCACGCAGGCCAGCCGCGCACCGGGCCGGGTACCCAGCGTTCGCGCAACGGCCTGACGCAGCGAATAAAGTGTCTCGTCCGTGCTGTCCTGGTTGGGCAGTGCGACCATCACGATAGGCACTTCATCGATCTGCTGCGCCGCAAGCGGGCTGGGCTGGTAGTGCATGCCGGCCGCCTTGAACCAGCGCTTGAGATGCGTGCGCCAGCCCGTGTCCTGCCTACGCTCGCCGCGCTCGGTCACCGTGACCTGTTCAGGATGGCGCAGGTCAAACGCCAGCAAGGCGGCAGAGCTGTAACGCTTGGCGGCCTCTGGCTCCAGGCAGCGCAATATGACTTCCTGCAGCCATGGCGGCAAGTCGGCGCGCAAGCGGCGTGGCGGCACCGGGTCCATCCACAGGCGCTGACGCAGCCCGCCTTCGGTTTGAGGTGACCCAAAAGGCAATTCGCCGGTAGCCAGCTGGTAGAGCATCACGCCGATGGCAAAGATGTCGCTGCGCGGGTCGCCCCTGACGCCAACGACTTGCTCGGGCGCGATCCAGGACGGCGAACCCACGGCCTTGCGCAGCTGCTCGGCCAGCAGGTCGGGGTAATGGGCGTTGCAGGACAAACCGAAATCGAGCAGGACCGCATTGCCGTCCGGGCGAATCAACACGTTGGCCGGTTTCAAGTCCAGATGCACGGTGTTTTGCTGATGCAGGCTGTGCACTGCCAGCGAGACCGCCACGCCGAGTCGGGCCAGCTCGTCCACACCCGTGAGCGCTGGCCTGTCGGGGCTGCGTTCAAGCCAGTGCTCCAGCGTCTTCCCGTCGACGTACTCCATCACCAGATAGGGCACGTTTTCAAGATCACCGGCGGCCACGAAACGCGGTACGTGCGGGCCGCTCACGACCTGCAGGATCTGGTGCTCCACCTCGAAACTGACGATGTTTTCAGCGCCGTCGCCAGCCGTCATGCGCGGTACCTTCATCACCATGGGAAAGCCCGGATCGCGCACGCCCTGGCTGTAATGCACACGGTAGATATGCGCCATGCCGCCGGCATGAAGGCACTCGTCGATGGTGAATCCGTCAAGCTCCGCGCCTGGCTGCATCAGTTTCATTGCCCCAACTCCAGCCTGTCGGCAAAGTAGCTCGGCAGTCCGGCGCGCCTGATGGCAGCGGCCGCCGCATACTGGTCGTATGGCACGCGCTGAAACGTGATCTGCAATTGCGTGGTGTCAAACATCGCGTACATGGCCTGCGCAATGCCATCGCGCGGCTGGCCGACCGAGCCTATCGTGGCCAGCCAGTGCCTGTGCCTGGGCACAGGGATGGCCACGCCAGCCGTGGGCCGGAACTTCATCAGCGCAGCGCCTGCGCCCCGGTAATACAAGGTTTGCAGGTGCACATGACCGCCAAAGACATGGCGCACATCAGGCGAGGCGACGGCGTCCAGACTGGCTGACGCTGCGCGCTCATCAGACACATAGCGCCAACGTTCGGGCTCATTGGCGCTGGCGTGAACCAGCATGACCGAGCCCTGCTCCAGCGTGAGCGGCAAGCTGTCCAGAAACTGCCGCTGGCTGCTGCTCAGTTGCTCATGGGTCCATCTGGCTGTGCTTTCACCGACCGTCCGGACCTCGTCGGGCGGGCGCACCGCCATCTCGTCGTGGTTGCCCTTGATCAGCCAGGCACCCTCGGCGGCCAAGGCCTGCACGCGTTCAAGCACGGCCACCGGGTCTGCGCCGTAACCGACCAGATCACCAAGCAGTGCAAACTGCTGCGCGCCCTGGGACCGGGCGTGCGCCAGGCAGGCGTCAAGCGCCTGGATATTGGCGTGAATGTCTGACAGCAAAGCCAGCTTCATGGTATTCCTTGTTGGTTCCGGCAAATCAACGTCTGTGCGCATCATGCCTGATGCCGTTTGCCCAGCACTTGCCCTTGATCAATTGCCGGTGCCGCTCGACTGCGGCCTGCAAGCCGCAAGCTATGATGAATCGCATGAAGCGCACGCCAGTTCTACCCCTTTGGTCTTTGATAGCGCCGCTGATAGGCTGGGCCATGCTGCTGCTGCTGTGGTTAAGCCCCGGCGTGGCCTACACCGCGCTGCTGGCGCTGGGCATGCTGGGCTGCGTACTGGCCGCAGTCCACCACGCCGAGGTGATTGCGCACCGCGTCGGCGAGCCTTACGGCACGCTGGTTCTGGCCGTCGCGGTGACGGTGATTGAAGTGGCGCTCATCGTGTCGCTGATGTTGTCAGGTGGCCCAAGCACCACCGCGCTGGCGCGAGACACGGTGTTTGCCGCCGTGATGATCATTCTCAACGGCATGGTCGGCTTGTGCCTGTTGGTCGGGGGCAGCCGCTTCGGCGAGCAAAGCTTTGGCCTGTATGGCGTCAGCGCCTCACTGGCGACCCTGGCGGCCATCGCGGTACTGACCATGGTGCTGCCAAACTACACCACCACCATTGCCGGACCTTTTTACAGCGTGGCTCAGCTGGGTTTCATCGCTGTGGTCTCGGTGTTTATTTACGGCACCTTTGTGCTGGTTCAGACCGTGCGCCACCGCGACTATTTTCTGCCTGAAGAAGCTTTTGAAAATGAAGAAGTTCACGCAGCGCCGCCCAGCGTGCGGATCGCCCTGGCCAGCCTGGCCCTGTTGCTGACTTGTCTGACTGCAGTGGTGTTGCTGGCCAAGGCCCTGGCGCCAGCGATTGAAGCGGCCGTCGCGGCGGCCGGTGCGCCCAAGGCGGTTGTTGGCGTCATCATTGCGGCGGTCGTGCTGTTGCCAGAAGGCCTGGCGGCACTGCGGGCCGCACGGGCCAACCGGCTGCAGACCAGCCTGAATCTGGCGCTCGGCTCGGCGCTGGCCAGCATAGGCCTGACCATTCCTGCGGTGGCCATGGTCTCGCTGGCTACCGGCTGGACGCTCACGCTGGGTCTGGATACCAAGTCTTCGGTACTGTTGCTGCTGTCGCTGTTTGTCGCCACCTTGTCGCTGGGTACCGGGCGAACCACCGTGCTGCAAGGCGTGGTGCACCTGGTGATTTTTGCGACCTATCTTTTCACCACCGTGATTCCCTGAAGCAAGGGCTGCAGTGCCGCCAGCGTGCGTGCCGTGGCGCCGCGGTTGCGTGCCGCGAAGGCCAGGCCAGCAGCGGCAGCGCGGGCTTGCGCCTTGCGGTCCCTGGTCATCAGCAGCCCTGTCAGCACAGCCTGCGCCAGGCTGCTGACGCGCAGCGCGGCGCCAGCGGATTCGGCCTGGTTGGCAGCCTCGGAAAAATTGAAAGTGTGCGGGCCCATCACCACCGGGCAGGCACAGGCCGCGGCTTCAATCAGGTTCTGGCCACCCAGCGGCGCAAAGCTGCCGCCCAAAAGAGCCACGTCGCTGAGCGCGTAGTAAAGCGCCATCTCGCCCAGCGAGTCGCCCAGCCAGACGTCGGCCTGCATCGCCTGCTCGCTTTCGGCCGGCCCCGCGCTCCAGCCCGATCGACGCGAAACCCGCAGGCCATGCTGCTCGGCCAGCGCCGCCACTTGCTCGAAGCGCTGCGGATGGCGCGGCACCACCAGAAACTTGGGCAAAGCCTGGGGTGGCGGCGAGCGCCATAAGGACGTGGGTTTGTCCACTATTGATTCCATAGCTGCTTGCGCCCGTGCATCCTCGATCAGGGCAGTTATTTCACGAAAGAAATCAGCCTCTTCGCCGTCGCGCGAACTGGCGAACATCAGCACCGGCTGCGGCAGTGCGAGTCGCCATGCCTTGCCCATGGCTTGCTGCTCAGCGCTGACGCTGGCGTCAAACTTGAGGTTGCCAAAAATGCCGCCCACTTCGGCGCCCAGCATGCGAAAGCGCACGGCATCTTCCTGCGTCTGCGCCAACACCCTGGATAAGCCGCGATAGGCCGGGCCGGACAGCAGGCTCCAGCGTCTGGCCTGACGCAAGGACTTGTCAGACAACCTGCCGTTGACCAGCACCAGCGGCAGCGCGCGCGCCCGCGCCTCAGCCACCACGCAAGGCCAGACCTCGGTTTCCATCAGCAGGCCAAGGCGCGGCTTGAAATGATCGAAAAAACGCGCCACCACGGCAGGCGTGTCCCAGGGCTGCCAGACCTGTACATCGCCCGGCTGCAACAACGCAAGACCTTCGGCGCGACCAGTGGCCGTGCCGTGAGTCAGCAGGATGCGCAAGCCCGGATGCTGCGCGCGCAAGGCCTTGAGCAAGGCCGCAGCAGTGCGTGTTTCGCCCAGGGAAACGGCATGCACCCACAGCAGCTCAGAAGCGGCTTCCGGCGGCTGGCTGTAGCGGCCAAAGCGCTCCTCCACCGCCACGCCATAGCCCGACTCCTGCCAGCTGCGGCGCGCCAGCTTGCGGCGCAGCAAGGGTTGCCCCAGCCACATCAGCAGCGCATACAAACGAAAAACCAGCGAACTCATGGTGTCAGACCTTCCTGGCTTGCGCTGGGCATATGGCACAGGCAAGTCTGCCAGGCCTGCCAGACCGCATCGACCGTCGGCGTGGGTTGGGCAAAAACGCTGCGCTGCCAGGGCTTGTGCAGGGGGCCGGTACGCCAGGCGGTGTCAAAGTTGTAGATCTGCACATGCGGCAGGTCCAGCGCCACGGCGATATGGCTCACGCCGCTGTCCACACCAATCACGCCGGCACTGCCGGCCAGCGCGTCACACAGCGCATCGACTGTCATCAGGGGAAGCACCAGTGCGGCTGGATCATCCCCTTTTTCCTTGCCCGCGTTGAGCGCCTGCGCGATGGCCTGGCTGGTCGCCAACTCTTTTGGGCTGCCGTGCGCAAGCGCGATCTGGAAGCCCTGGTCTATCAGACGCTGGCCAAGCGCCAGCCAGTGCGTGATGGGCCATTCCTTGTCGGTACGCGAGGTGCCATGCACCAGCACAACGGTTTTCAATGGCACCTGATCTGCTCTATTTTCAATAGCTGCTGACGCACTGTATTCGAGCTTTACAGGCCTTTTCAGACCAAAATCAGGCGAAGCCTGTGCCCGATCGTGGGCGTCAGGCAAGGTGTAGCCCAGCGCCCTGGCCGCCAGTTCACGCGAGCGTTGCACCGCGTGACTGTGCGGCGCGATGTGAAACGCCACATCGGCCACCCAGCGCGTCGGTGCCTCGTAGGCCGAGCCCTCGGTCTGGTTGGCCAGCGCATAGCGCTTGCCGCCTTTGCCGCCGCGTTCAGCGCTCACGCGAGCGAGTCGCGCAATCAGCGCAGACTTGCTCAGCCCCTGCAGATCAATCACCGCGTCATAGGATTGCAGCTGCAGCTCGGCCTTGAAGGCGCGCCATTCGCGGCGCGTGTCAGCGCGCCAGAACGACTTGCGCCAGCGCCTGATCTCGCAGGCAATCACGCGCTGCACGCCGGCGCAGCGCAGCAGCAAGGGTGCAAAAGCCTTTTCAACCACCCAGTCGATCTGCGCGTCTGGCAGCGCAGCATGAATGTCCTGAACCACAGGCAGCGTATGCACCACGTCGCCCAGCGAAGAGAGTTTGACGATAAGTATTCTGGCCCCCACGCTTGTCGCTTCGCGTACTGCCCTGCCCCCCGAGGGGGCTAATTTCCCTAGGGGCGGCCCGTCGGGAAATTGAGTGTTTCCCACGCTTTTAACTTCGTGTAATCCGCTGCCCCCTGAGGGGGCCGTGCTTGCTTGGGGCTGCCCGGCGCTGCGCACTTCGTCCTCTGGCGCGGTCAATGTGCTGGTGCTGTGAAGCTGGCGTCGGGCTTGACGCTGCGCAGCAAGGCCAGCATGTCGGCCTCGATGCGGGCCAGCGCCTGCTGCGTGTGTCCCTCAAAGCGCAGTACCAGCACCGGCGTGGTGTTGGATGCGCGGATCAAACCAAAGCCATCAGGCCAGTCGACGCGCACGCCGTCAATAATGGAGATTTGGGCCCCCACGCTTATCGCTTCGCGTATGACGCTGCCCCCCGAGGGGGCTGTGCTTGCTTGGGGCGGCCCGGCGCTGCGCACGGCCTCCACGGCTAGATCGATCAGCTTGGTTACAACAGTATGCTGCTCCCCCTCTTTGCAGGCGACGTTGAGCTCGGGCGTGCTGAAGCTGGTCGGCAAAGCATTGAGCAAGGCGCTGGCATCGGCCACGCGGCTGACGATTTCCAGCAGGCGCGCGCCGGCATAAGTGCCGTCGTCAAAACCGTACCAGCGCTCCTTGAAGAAGATGTGGCCGCTCATCTCACCGCCCAAAGGCGAGTTGATTTCCTTCATCTTGGCCTTGATCAGCGAGTGACCGGTCTTGTACATCAGCGGCACACCACCGGCCGCCACAATCTCGGGCGCCAGCCGCTGCGAGCATTTCACGTCAAACAATATCGTGCCGCCCGGCACGCGCGACAACACGTCACGCGCAAACAGCATCATCTGCCGGTCAGGATAAATGTTTTGACCATCCTTGGTCACTATGCCCAGACGGTCACCGTCGCCGTCGAAGGCCAGGCCAAGCTCTGCATCCGAAGTTTGCAGCGCCGCGATCAGGTCTGAGAGGTTTTCCGGTTTGCTCGGGTCAGGATGGTGGTTGGGAAAGTTGCCGTCGACTTCGCTGAACAGCTCAATCACCTCGCAACCCAGCGCGCGAAAGATTGCCGGCGCAGACGCACCCGCAATGCCATTGCCCGAGTCGATCACGATCTTCATGGGTCGTGCCATTTGAATGCCTGAGACTATGCGCTCGCGGTAGGCTTGCTCGACGTTTGCCTGGCTGATCACGCCGATGGTGTGCGCCTCAACACCTGCATCGGCTTGCATCATGCGGCGCAATTCCTGGATGTCCTCGCCATAAATCGCCCGGCCGGCCAGCACCATCTTGAAGCCGTTGTAGTCCTTGGGGTTGTGGCTGCCGGTGACCTGAATGCCAGAGCTGGCCAGCGTGTTGGCGGCAAAATAAAGCATCGGTGTGGTGACCATGCCTACATCCACCACATTGATGCCACTGGCGGCCAGACCGCGCATCAAGGCGGCACCCAGCGAAGGGCCGCTGAGCCGGCCGTCGCGGCCAACCGCCACGGTTTTTTCACCCTCCTTGAGCGCCATGCGGCCAAAGGCTCTTCCTAGCGCTTCTGCCATCTCGTCATTGATGGTCGACGGCACGACGCCACGTATGTCGTAGGCCTTGAAAATGGATGCGTTGACTTGCATGAAGGCTCTTTGTGAAAGTTGGTATGGCAGCAGCGATTTCGCTGACGTTGCCGCAAACGCGTGAGAAAAGCAATTGTAGGTGGCATGCCAGACCAAGACGACACAAGTCGTCTGCCTCCTACGGCTGAGGGCACAGGTCCGAAAACGGCCCCTCAATCGCTGCGGCAGGTTTAGTATTCAGCCCATGGCGGACGCGGGCCGGCGCAATGACCAGGACGCTTAGCTCGTGCATGGCGCGGTGCCATGCACGCAATGCCACTGAACTTGTAAAAGCAGACTTCATATTTGCCAGCGACACTAGGGGCACAAGACCATGAAACTCAAGCCAGTCACGATCAGGACCGATTTTCAAAGCCCGCTGGGCGCCATCGTGATGGCCGCGACCGAGCAGGGACTGGCTGGGCTGTGGTTTGAAGCGCAGCGTCATTTTCCGCAGGACATCAGCGCCCAACCATCCGACACCAGCCATCCCGTGCTGGCACAGGCCGTGGCCCAGCTCAGCGACTACTTCGCCGGCCAGCGCACGCATTTCGATCTGCCACTTGACCTGTCGGCGGGCACAGCTTTCCAGCAGTCGGTGTGGCAGGCCTTGCTGGCCATTCCAATGGGCAACACCGTAAGCTATGGCGAGATCAGCTGCCAGATTGGCAAGCCGTCGGCCGTGCGTGCGGTAGGCTCAGCAATTGGCCGCAATCCCATCAGTATCATCGTGCCTTGCCACCGCGTACTTGGCGCAGACGGCTCGCTCACAGGCTATGCCGGTGGGCTGGTCCGCAAATCAGCACTCCTCAAGCTTGAGGGTGCGCTTTCCGAAAGTTTCTTTTGAGTTCACGTCCTTCTGCCAGCCTCAGCGCTGGCGCGCTTTCCGATCACAAACGCTGGACCACAGACCTGCTGATGCTCGCCGCCATCTGGGGAGTTTCATTTCTGTTGATGCGCCAGGGCGCGCTTGAATTTGGCGCGCTGCCCACGGCGGCAGTTCGTGTGGCCATTGCCGCGCTATTTCTGCTTCCGCTGGTCTGGCTGCGCGGACTGATGCCAGAGCTCAGAAAACACTGGCGGCGGACTTTTTTTATTGGTCTGCTTAACTCGGGCATTCCGTTTGCCTTGTTTGCCTTTGCCTTGTTGTCCATCAGTACCGGTTTGTCGGCGATTCTCAATGCCACGGTACCCATGTTTGGCGCACTGATTGCCTGGCTCTGGCTCAAGGACAAGCCCAATGCCTCGCGCATTCTGGGCCTGCTCGTGGGTTTTGCCGGCGTAGCCATGCTGGCATGGGACAAGGCTACTTTCAAGCCTGACGCTTCTGGCGTGGCGCCCGGCTGGGCCGTGCTGGCCTGCCTACTGGCTTGCATCTGCTACGGAATTTCGGCTAGTTACACCAAGCGCTATTTGACCGGCTTGCCGCCGCTGGTCACTGCTGCTGGCAGCCAGCTCGGCGCCACGCTGGGGCTGGCTCTGCCCGCCGCCCTGCTGTGGCCGGCGCGCATGCCGGGCCCTAGCGCCTGGCTGGCGCTGCTGGTCGCCGGTGTGCTGTGCAGCGGCCTGGCCTACATCGTGTTTTTCAGGCTGATTGAGAATGCCGGTCCACCACGCGCGCTGTCAGTGACTTTCCTGGTGCCGGTGTTCGCCTTGTTTTATGGCGCACTGTTTCTTGGCGAAGTGGTAAGCATGTGGATGCTGGTCTGCGCCGTGGTGATTGTCTGCGGCACGGCGCTGTCTACTGGCCTGCTCAAGCTGGGCCGCTAGCGCTTAGTTGCGTTCCTATTGCAGGATGCCGGCCACCACGTTGATGCTTAGCGCCACGATCAGCATGTTGAAGCCAAATGAAAGCACACCATGCACCGTGGTGAGCCGACGCATTTCACGCGAGGTGACCTGCACATCGGACACCTGCGAGGTCATGCCGACAACGTGGGAATAGTAGAGAAAATCGAAATAATCCGGATCCAGTCCACCGGGAAACAACAGGCCAGGTCCGTCGGCTTCGCCCTGAAGTTCTTCATGGTAGTAGCGGTGGGCATAGCGAAACGTGAAAACTGTCTGAATAAAAAACCAGGACGCGGCCAGCGCGACAAACGACAGCCCCACATGCAGAGCGCGCTGCATGCCAGACAGATCGCGGCTTTGATGCAGCAGCGCGGTCACCGCCGCCACGCAGGCCAGCGCGACAAACAGCAACACCAGAAACAGCACCGAGCTGGGCTCGTCCTGCGCCTGCGCACGCGCGCGGGTGCGAGCGGCATCAAAGCCCACGCACAGCCACCAGGCCAGCGCCAAATAAAGCGTCACGCCCACGCTCCAGGCCAACAAGCCGCGAAATTGCCAACCCATGGGCAAAGGCAATGCAGCCGTTGCCAGGCCAGCGACCAGGCCGTAGACCAGGCGCTGCTCGCCAGTCGTTTCAGAAAGATGTTTACGCATGAGCGTTATTGTGAAGCCAGAAAGCAAAAAGGGTTTGCCACTATTTTCATAGCAGCAAACCCTTAAATACTGGCGGAGCGGACGGGACTCGAACCCGCGACCCCCGGCGTGACAGGCCGGTATTCTAACCAACTGAACTACCACTCCTGGTAGACAACGTTCACTTCTTTCGAAGCCAAGTGTTGACAACTTGTTTTACCAACTTCACAGAAGTGAAACTGGTGACCCTAAGGGGATTCGAACCCCTGTAGCCACCGTGAAAGGGTGGTGTCCTAGGCCTCTAGACGATAGGGTCAAAGCCTTGGAACTTTCCGGACAAGCTTTTCATTCTTGACGAACAAAATGCCTGACAAAAAACTCTACTCAAAAATCTTCTCAACAACATTGGTGGAGGTAAACGGGATCGAACCGATGACCTCTTGCATGCCATGCAAGCGCTCTCCCAGCTGAGCTATACCCCCGTACCGTCAAGTTAATTGCAGATTTCGCTGCAACCTGTCGAGCTTCAAATTATAGCGTGAAAACGCAGCACTTTTCAAATCTTCAAACGCAAAATCACATCTTCTCTTTTCATGAGCTCAAGAATCGCATCCAGCGAAGGTGTTTGCGGTGTGCCCATGACGAGCACGCGCACGGGCATCGCGAGCTGCGGCATCTTCAGACCGGTATCAGCCAGCACCTGTTTGATGGCCGCGGCGATGGCCGCTTTGTTCCATTCGCAATGGCTCAGCGCATCGGCGAGCTTGGCCAGCGCGGGACGCACAGCGTCGGTCACATGCGTGCTGATATCTTGCGCGCTCGCCTGCCCACCGCTAACCAGCAGCTGCAACCAGCCCGCGAGTTCGACCAGGGTGCTGCAGCGGTCCTTGAACAGACCACAGGCGCGCGCCACCAGCGGCGCATCCAGAGCCGTGACGCCGCGTGCCAGCAAAAATGGCTGCATCAGACCAGCCAGCGTTTCATCGGCAGTCGCCTTGATGTGTTGCGCATTGACCCAGCGCAGCTTCGCCTCGTCGAACTGCGCAGCGCTCTTGCCGAGGTGGTCGAGGTTGAACCACTGCAGGAACTGTTCTCGGCTGAAGATCTCGTCGTCGCCATGGCTCCAGCCCAGGCGCGCAAGGTAGTTCACCATCGCGTCGGGCAGGTAGCCCTCGGCGGCGTATTGCGTCACTGCCTTGGCGCCGCTTCGCTTGCTCATCTTCTCGCCCTGCTCATTGAGCACGGTCGGCAAGTGCGCATACACCGGCACCTCTTTGCCCAGCGCCTTGAAGATGTTGATCTGGCGCGGCGTGTTGTTGACGTGGTCGTCACCCCGGATCACATGCGTGATCGCCATGTCCATGTCGTCAACGACCACGCAGAAGTTGTAGGTTGGCGTGCCATCGGGTCGCGCAATGACCAGGTCGTCGAGCTCGTCATTGCTGATCTCGATGCGGCCCTTGACCTTGTCGTCCCACACCACCGAACCACCCAGCGGATTTTTAAAGCGCAGCACGGGTTGAACGCCAACCGGAACTGTCGGCAGCGTCTTGCCGGGCTCTGGCCGCCAGGTACTGTCGTAACGTGGTTTTTCTTTTGCCGCCATCTGCTTTTCACGCAAGGCGTCGAGCTCTGCCATGCTCATGTAGCAAGGGTAGACGTGACCCGCAGCCTGCAACTCGGCGAGCACCGCCTTGTAGCGATCCATGCGCTGCATCTGGTAGTACGGGCCCTCGTCATAGTCCAGACCCAGCCAGCGCATGCCTTCAAGGATCACATCAACGGAGGCCTGGTTGGAGCGCCCCAGGTCGGTATCTTCAATACGCAAAATGAAGTCGCCGCCGGTAGAGCGCGCAAAAGCCCATGGGTAGAGGGCTGAACGGATATTGCCGAGATGGATAAAACCTGTTGGCGAAGGCGCGAATCGGGTGCGTGTTTTTTGTGTCATTTCAAACTGTCCAGACCGCGTGCAAGGTCTGCCTTCAAATCATCAATGTATTCAAGCCCGGCCGCAAAGCGGATCAGGCCCTGACCTATGCCAGCGGCCTGGCGCTGTACCTCGGTCAGCCGGCCATGCGAGGTCGTTCCCGGATGGGTGATGATGGATTTGGTGTCGCCGAGGTTGGTAGCGATGCTGACCACCTGGGTGCTGTTGATCACATGAAAGGCGTTGGCGCGCGCCGTTTCAGGGTCAGCGCCGCGCACATCAAAGGACACCACCGCGCCACCGAGGCCCGATTGCTGGCGCATGGCCAGCTCGTGCTGCGGGTGCGAGGCCAGACCGGGGTAGTACACACGGGTAACGGCCGGATGCGCTTCGAGCCACTGCGCAATGCCCAGGGCCGTGGCACTTTGGGCCTGCATGCGTATGCGCAGCGTTTCCATGCCCTTGAGCACGACCCAGGCATTAAACGGCGCCAGCACCATGCCGGCGGTACGCACGATGGGGCCAAAGACCTTGACGATCAGTTTGGCAGGCCCGCAAATCGCACCGGCCATGACACGGCCCTGACCATCGAGGTACTTGGTGCCGGAATGGATGATCAGGTCGGCGCCCATTTCAGCCGGCCGCTGCAAAGCGGGCGAGCAAAAACAGTTGTCGACGGCCAGCAGAGCGCCGCCCGCATGGGCAATGTCTGCCAGCGCGCGGATGTCGCAGACCTCGGTCAATGGGTTGGTCGGGGTTTCGGCAAACAGCAGCTTGGTATTGGGACGCATGGCTGCGGCCCATTGCGAAAGGTCGGTCTGCGAGACGAAAGTGGTCTCAACACCGAACTTGGCGAACTCCTTGCCGAACAGGTTGAGCGTGGAGCCAAACACCGACTGCGAGCACACCACATGATCGCCTGCCTTGAGCAAACCCATGCCCATCATCAGTATGGCGCCCATGCCACTGGAGGCGGCAATCGCGGCTTCCGTGCCCTCGAGCGCGGCAAGCCGCTGCTCGAAGCTGGTCACGGTCGGATTCGAGGTACGGGCATAGGTATAACCTGGCTCGATGTCGGCAAAGCGGCGCGCCGAAGTTTCGGCATCAGGCTGCACAAAGCCGCTGGTCAGATAGAGCGCTTCGGAGTTTTCGCCATACTGGCTGCGCTCGACGCCGACGCGCACGGCCAGGGTGTCACGGTGCAGGTTTTCGGGTAGTTTTTTTTCTGTCATTTCTCAAGCCTCCTGCGGATTGGGCAGCGCCAGGCGGGACACATCGACCTCGCCCTCTTCGCTGCTGTCGACCCGTTGCGCATTCATTTTTGCGATGGTTTCCGGCGTGATGTCGCCGGTGACGTAAACGCCATCAAAGCAGGACGCATCAAAGCCGTCAAGCTTGGGGTTGAGCGAGGCGATAGCGCGTTTCATGCCGTCCACATCCTGGTAGATCAGCGCGTCACAGCCTATGACCTGGCGAATCTCTTCCACCGTGCGGTTGTGTGCCACCAGCTCATCGGGCGTTGGCATGTCTATGCCGTAGACATTCGGGTAACGCACAGGCGGCGCGGCGCTGGCCAGATAGACCTTGCGCGCGCCGGCGTCACGCGCCATCTGCACGATCTCCCGGCTGGTGGTGCCGCGCACGATGGAGTCATCGACCAGCAGCACGTTGCGGCCCTTGAACTCGCTGGCAATCACATTGAGTTTCTGGCGCACCGATTTCTTGCGCACGCCCTGCCCCGGCATGATGAAAGTGCGGCCCACATAACGGTTTTTGACAAAACCTTCGCGGTAGGGAATGCCCAGCAAATGCGCCAGCTGCGTGGCGCTGGGGCGGCTCGACTCAGGAATCGGGATGATCACATCAATGTCGCTGGGCGGCACGGTGGAGACCACGCGCTTGGCCAGCGACTCGCCAAGATTGAGCCTGGCCTGGTAGACCGAAATACCATCGAGCACGGAGTCAGGACGCGCCAGGTAGACAAACTCAAAAATACAGGGCTTGAGCTTGGCCGACTCGGCGCATTGCTCGGCATACACCTTGCCATCGATGTCGACAAACACCGCTTCGCCCGGCGCGATATCGCGCTCGAACTGGTGCGACGTGCCTTCCAGCGCGACCGATTCGCTGGCCACCATCACGGTGGCGCCGTCGTCATTTTGGCCGTGGCCAATGCACAGCGGCCGGATGCCGTAAGGATCGCGAAACGCCAGCAAACCGTGGCCGGCGATCAGCGCCACCACCGCATACGAGCCCTTGATGCGCTTGTGCACGCCGCGCACAGCAGCAAACACATCGGCAGGCGTGAGCGGCAGGCCGCGCGTGGTTTTTTCAAGCTCGTGCGCCAGCACATTGAGCAGCACTTCAGAGTCGCTGTCGGTGTTGATGTGGCGGTGGTCGGTGTTGAACAGCTCGGCCTTGAGTTCGGCCGCGTTGGTCAGGTTGCCGTTGTGCGACAGCACCAGACCGAAGGGCGCATTGACGTAAAAAGGTTGCGCCTCGTCTTCGCTGAAGGCGTTGCCCGCCGTCGGATAACGCACCTGGCCGAGCCCGACATTGCCCGGCAACGCACGCATGTTACGGGTACGAAAAACATCGCGCACCATGCCCTTGGCCTTGTGCATGAAGAACTTGCGCCCTTGCTGCGTGACGATGCCTGCGGCGTCCTGGCCACGGTGCTGCAACAGCAGCAGTCCGTCATAAATCAGCTGATTGACCGGGGCTTTGCTGACAACGCCGACTATTCCACACATAGAGTTCCATTCATAAATTTTTCATCCACGCTACCGTCACAAGACATGCCGGCAGCGTTCGGCCTGAGCGGCCCTATAAATACTTTGCAAACTGCTCGGGCAGCATGGGTTTCAGACCCTGGAGCGTGGCTGTCAGCGCCTGTGCGCCCACCGACTCCTGCCACCAGACGCTGCTCTTGAGCGTCGTCATGTCCATCACCACGGCGGCGGCAAGCAGCAATATCAGGCCACGCAACAGGCCAAAAGCCGCACCCATGGCGCGGTCCGCAGGCCGCAGGCCAATCACCTCAACCAGCTTTTTCAACAACGAGGCCAGCAGGCCCGCCGCAAAAACGGCAGCAATAAACACCAGCACAAAGGCCGCCGCATAACGCAACGGGTCAGACGCCGACTGCAGCGGCAGCAGCGTCGCGACCTGCGGCGCAAACCACTGCGCGAGATAAAACGACAGCGCCCAGCCCAACACCGACAAAATTTCGTAGACCAGTCCGCGCCAGGCCCCCAGAAGCATGGAAAAAGCCAGCACCCCCAGAAAAATCCAGTCTGCGGTCGTCACAGGATCAGCTCAATTACAAGGTCAGGATGGCAGCGGGCAAATCAAGGCTCTTGATCTTGCTGGCGGCTTTTTCGGCCTCGGCGCGGCTGGCGAACGGACCGACGCGCACCCGTATGCGCTTGCCGCCCGAGGTTTCTGCGACCTGGGTATAGGTTTTGAGCCCGGCTTTTTCAAGCTTGAGTCTGGCATCGCGGGCCTTGGCTACGTCAGCAAATGCGCCCACTTGCACCACCAGACGCGCATCGTTGCTCGCAGCGGCCA
Source organism: Comamonadaceae bacterium (assembly GCA_947443645.1). Classification (GTDB taxonomy): domain Bacteria; phylum Pseudomonadota; class Gammaproteobacteria; order Burkholderiales; family Burkholderiaceae_C; genus Polaromonas. Next base: position 113,185 of record CANEXF010000011.1, read on the forward strand.
CACTGGCAGCTGCCGGTTTGTCGCTCTGGCCATTGAGCAAAGCCTTGGCGCGCGCACTGTCAGCGGCTGCGGACTTCGCGTCCGGCTTGGCGTCGGCCTTGGCTTCTGGCTTGGGCTGCGGCTTTGCCTCGGCTTTTGTTTCAGCCTTTACTTCAGCTTTCGCCTCTGCCTTTGCTTCTGTTTTGATAGCTGCTGGCGCTGGCACAGCGGGCGCTGCAGCCTTTTTATCTGTGACAATTTCTTCCTTGGCCGCAAGGCTGGCAGCCGCTGCGACCTTGTCTGGTGCAGTCGCTGGTGCTGCTGGCGCCGCAGCAGAAGCCGGGCTGGCAGGCTGGGCAGCGGCCAGTGGCGCAGCCTCGCTCTTGGCCGGCATCACCAGTGGCTTGACCGTGTTCTTGCCCGGAATTTCAATTGGAATGTCCACTGCAATCGGCCGCGGCTGGGTGTCGAACAGCAGCGGGAAACCAACCACGCCTATCAGCACCAGGACCGCTGCGCCTATCAGCCTGTGTTTGGCGCGCTTGCGTATGACTTCCATGCTTTCAGGCTGACTGGCCGATGCGGCATTGGACGCGGACGATGAGCCGTTCCGGCGGAAGTTGAAAAACGGCATGGTGATGGCTGGGGTCCGTTGACTTTAAGGTTGGCAGGCGCTGTGCTGGCTTGGCGCTGGGCAGCGCCAGATTCGGCCTCAGGTCGCAAGATGCTTGGCGAAAAGACGCGGCACGCCGCCCTTCAAAATGCCGCCCACCGTGTAGAAGGAGCCGAACACGACAATTCTATCAGCGGGGTCCGCGGCGGCTATGGCCGCCTGCAAGGCCTGCTCCGGGCTGGCGTGCGCGCTGGCCGTCACATCGGAGCGGCTATTGACGGCCTGCCATTTGGCCTGCAAAGCCTGGCCAGTGGCAGCGCGCTCGGTCGGCAAATCGGTGAAATACCACTTGTCGACCAGCGGCGCGACGCGCGCCAGCATGGGCGCAACATCCTTGTCGGCCATGGCGCCAAACACCGCGTGGGTGCAGGCATAAAAGCCCATGGCATCGAGGTTTTCGGTCAGCGCCGCCACCGAATGCGGGTTGTGCGCGACATCCAGCACCAAGGTGGGCTGGCCAGGAATGATCTGGAATCGCCCTGGCAACTCGACCATGGACAAGCCATTGCGCACCGCTTGCGCTGTCACCGGCAGCTTGTCGCGCAGCGCCGTCAAGGCCGCCAGCACACCCGAGGCGTTGACCAGCTGGTTGGCGCCGCGCAGCGCCGGATAGGCCAGACCCGCATAGCGACGGTGTGTTTTTGCCCCCACGCTTGTCGCTTCGCGTACTTCGCTGCCCCCCGAGGGGGCTGAACTTGCTCGGGGCGGCCCTTCACGGCGTTCGATGTCCCCCACGCTTGTCGCTTCACGTACTTCGCTGCCCCCCAAGGGGGCTGTGCGGCCTTGGGGCGGCCCGGCGTCCGCACGTCCGACCCAAGCCCACTGCTGCTTGTCGCCCGAGAAGTTGAAATCCTGGCCAAAACGCCACAAGTCAGCGCCCACTTGCGCAGCATGGTCAAGCACGCTTTGCGGTGGCACCGGGTCGCTCACCACCACCGGCTTGCCAGCGCGCATGATGCCGGCCTTTTCAAAACCTATGCTTTCGCGGTCATGGCCAAGGAACTCCATGTGGTCCAGGTCAATGCTGGTGATCACGGCGCAATCGGCGTCCAGGATGTTGACCGCGTCCAGGCGTCCGCCCAGACCGACCTCCAGAATCACCACATCGAGCTTGGCGTCCGCCAGCAGCTGCAGTATGGCCAGCGTCGTGAATTCAAAATAAGTCAGTGAAATTTCAGTGTCGTTTTCGACTCTGGCGGCCTCCACACGTGCGAAGCATGCTACCAAATCAGAAGCACTGACAATATCGCCACGAACCCGGCAGCGCTCCTCGAAATCCACCAGATGCGGCGAGGTGTAGACGCCAGTGCGGTAACCTGCCTCCAGCAAGATCGCCTCCAGCATCGCGCAGGTCGAGCCTTTGCCATTGGTGCCGGCCACGGTGATGATGGGGCAATCAAAGACCAGACCCATGCGCTGGGCCACGGCTTTGACGCGATCCAGACCCATGTCTATGCTTTTGGGGTGCAGCCGCTCGCAATGCGCGAGCCAGTCGGCCAGGCTCTCAGGTGTTTGCAGGTTTTTCATAACAGCGCCATTGTCGCCGCAGCCGGCGCGCATCGCGCTGCCAAGGGGCTCTGAAGTGAAGCCAAAACGCTATTAAATATGTAGCTGCTTGCGCCCGCCAGATGGGCGCTAAACATCTTTTTCAGCCTCTATTTCGTGGCAAAATCGTTATCCATGATCACGCTCTACGGCATTCCCAACTGCGACACCGTCAAAAAGGCCAGAGCCTGGCTCACCAGCCAGGACCTGGCGCACGAGTTTTACGACTTCAAAAAGCGTGGCGTGCCCGCCGACCGGCTGGCGCTGTGGGTTCAGTCCGTGGGATGGGAAAAGCTGCTCAACCGCCAGGGCACGACCTGGCGCAAGCTGGACGCGCCAAGCCAGGCCGGTGCCAGCGATGCCAGCGGCGCGCAAGCGCTGATGCTGGCCAGCCCCAGCGTCATCAAGCGGCCGGTGGTGGAATGGGCCGCTAACGGTGAGGTCAGCGTGGGTTTTGACGCGCAGCGCTGGTCTGAGTTGGCCGGGAAAATACCCAAATAGCCCACAAACAAGCAGGATTTTTTGGACTTGCGCGAAGGTCCAACGCAAACTTTACCTACTTTACGCAGCCCGGCCGGAACACGCGCTGGCAAAATCAGTCATAGTTCTGACATTCCCAGCAAAGCTTGAATCATGAAAAAACTACTCGTCCTCTCCGCGGCAGCCGCCTTGCTGCCCCTGACCGCTTCGGCCGTCGACATCATGGCCCGCGTGATCTCCAGCACACCGGTGGTGCAACAAGTCGCGATCCCGCGCCAGGTTTGCAGCAACCAGGCCGTGATCGGCGAGGCACCAAAATCCGGCGCTGGTGCCCTCATGGGTGCAGTCGCAGGCGGTGCGGTGGGCAACGCGGTGGGCAACGGTGGCGGACGCGCACTGGCAACCATGATTGGTCTGGTCGGCGGCGCCATGGTCGGTGACCGCGTCGAGGGCAGCACCAGCCAGGTGCAAAACGTGCAGCAGTGCAGCACCCAGACTTTTTACGAAAACCGCACCAGCTACTTCAATGTGGTCTATGAATACCAGGGCACGCAGTACAACGTGCAGATGGCCAATGACCCCGGCCAGTATGTGCGTCTGCAGATCACGCCGGTCGGCGCCATCAATTCCGCGCCCCAAGTGACGCAGTCGGTGCAGCCGAACTATATCCAGCAGCCGACATACATCCAGCAGCCAGCAGTGGTGGCCGCCCCGGTGATTTACCAGGCAGCGCCGGTTTACTATCCGCAGCCTTACTACCCACGTCCTTATTACTCGCCCTACTATCCGCCGGTTGGCGTGTCGCTGAATTTTGGCTACAGCAGCGGCTTTGGCGGCGGTCGCGGCCACCACTGGCGCTGAGTTTGCAAAGACAAAAAAGGGTGCATTCGTGCACCCTTTTTTTGGTCTGTACGCGGCGCGGCGGCGCGGCGCTGCCGGTACCCTAAAATCACGGCTTTGCGGTTTGCAACATCAAAGCAGGCCGACGCACCTTTCTCAGCTCACATTCAATCCTCCATGACTACCGAAAAAATTGACAACGTCAGTGTCACCACGCAAGCCAGTGTCTACTTTGATGGCAAGTGCATCAGCCACGGCATCACCCTGGCGGACGGCACAAAAAAATCAGTTGGCGTGATCCTGCCCGCCACCCTGAGCTTCAACACTGGCGCACCCGAAATCATGGAATGCGTGGGCGGCGCCTGCGAATACAAACTCGCTGGCAGCGAGCAGTGGGTCAAATCCTCGGCTGGCGAGAAATTCAGCGTTCCGGGCAACGCGAAGTTCGACATCCGCGTGGCTGAAGGTTTTGCGGCCTACCACTACATCTGCCATTTCGGTTGATCAGCGCTTAATCCGAAAGCCAAAAGCTCCCATTTTCATAGCTGCTTGCGCACATTCCACGCGGGCCAGAGGCACATTTCATGTCAAATACCATTCTGCAAAACATCCCCGCTGGCCAAAAGGTCGGCATCGCGTTCTCCGGCGGCCTGGACACCAGCGCCGCGCTGTTGTGGATGAAGCAGAAGGGCGCCCTGCCCTACGCCTACACCGCCAACCTGGGCCAGCCCGACGAAGCCGATTACGACGAGATCCCGCGCAAGGCCATGGAATACGGCGCCATCAAGGCCAGATTGGTCGACTGCCGCCCGCAGCTGGCCGCCGAAGGCATTGCAGCATTGCAGGCCGGCGCCTTCCACATCACCACCGCCGGCGTCACCTACTTCAACACCACGCCGCTGGGCCGGGCCGTGACAGGCACCATGCTGGTGTCAGCGATGAAGCAGGACGACGTCAACATCTGGGGCGACGGTTCCACCTTCAAGGGCAACGACATCGAGCGCTTTTACCGCTACGGCCTGCTGACCAACCCCGCGCTGAAGATTTACAAGCCGTGGCTGGACCAGCAGTTCATCGACGAGCTGGGCGGCCGCTCCGAGATGAGCGCTTTCATGACGGCCAACGGCTTTGGCTACAAGATGAGCGCCGAGAAGGCCTACAGCACCGACAGCAATATGCTGGGCGCCACGCACGAAGCCAAGGACCTGGAGTTTTTGAACTCCGGCATGAAGATCGTGAACCCCATCATGGGCGTGCCGTTCTGGAAAGACGACTGCGTTGTCAAGGCCGAAGAAGTGAGCGTGACCTTTGAAGAAGGCCGCCCGGTCGCCCTTAACGGCGTGCATTACACTGACCTGGTGAGCCTGATCCTCAAGGCCAACGAAATCGGCGGCCGCCACGGCCTGGGCATGAGCGACCAGATCGAAAACCGCATCATCGAAGCCAAGAGCCGCGGCATCTACGAAGCCCCGGGCCTGGCGCTGCTGTTCATCGCCTACGAGCGCCTGGTCACTGGCATCCACAACGAAGACACCATTGAGCAGTACCGCATGAACGGCAAAAAGCTAGGCCGCTTGCTGTACCAGGGCCGCTGGTTCGACAGCCAGGCCATCATGCTGCGCGAAACCGCCCAACGCTGGATCGCCAGCGCCATCACCGGCACCGTCACACTGGAACTGCGCCGCGGCAACGACTACAGCCTGCTGAACACCGAATCGCCCAACCTGACCTACCACCCCGAGCGCCTGAGCATGGAAAAAGTGGAAGACGCGCCGTTCAGCCCGCTGGACCGCATTGGCCAACTGACCATGCGCAATCTGGACATCACCGATACGCGCGCCAAGCTGCAGGTTTATTCCAACGCTGGGATGCTGGAGTTGGGCAAGGGGGATGACTTTTTGAAGTTGGGTAAGTAAGCAGGTTCAACCCCAAAGAAAAAGCCCGTCAAGTGAAAGCTTGGCGGGCTTTTTAAATTTTCAAAAAGACAAATTGAACAGTCAGCTTTACCGTCCATCCGACCTAGCCCCGCAAAACGCTGAATTTGCGGAACAACTCAGCTGTCAACGGTTGCTCAAGCCGCCAGGTAATGGAAATAGGCCGGTCACCTTCATGCGATACCAAAGAAACAGGCCCCACCGCACAGTAGGCCGCGTCACGGTCTTCGCGCACAAAGAGTTGAAACTTCCAATCATTGGTCGCGCTTTCGGTGTACCTGCGCCCTGAGTTGTTATTCGGTCCTGCCCGATTTTGCGTTTGCCAGTGGAAAAGTTCAGGGCTAATAGCGTAGTCCTTGTATTGAACACGCTCTTGAAAGCCCTCCCTCTTGTCCAGAGTTACGAACAGTAGTTCAATCTTTTCTTCAGCCAAGGGCAAACAGCCGCTGTCGGAAAGCGGGCGAGCCGATGGTGTTTGGTAGCCGACCGCAGACAGGATTTCCGAACGGGAATAGCGCCCATGCAGAGCCATCGTCCAGTCCTGCGGCGCAGTCGCCAATGCCAGTGGCTCCAGCGAGCTGCGCTCTTGCAAGACACCGATGATTTCCTGCAACTCGACACGAACAGTGGGGTTTTCTGATACGAGCGCAAGAAACCTTTGCGGCGTTATAAGTTCGGCGCGTGTGGGAAGCAATTGGTAGGCCAACATTTGTACACGTCGCGCATCCACTTGCCCGCCAGCCAGCGCGCGTTGCCACGCTGCCAGCAGCGTTGGATCGTTGGCATGCAGCAGACTATATATCCGTCGCACCAAATCTTCTTCGCGTTGCCCCAAAGGAGCAGGCTCTAGGTTCACTCGGCGCTTGAGGCTAGTCCAGGACCGGGCACTTGTGCCGCTGGTGTAAACATCGCTTAATTCCAGTTGGCTATCCAGCAAGAAGTTGCGCAGCAACAAGGTGGCACCATTCTGCAGCGCAGCCCACGACACCAACTCCGCGCAAAGCCGAATCACATTCAAACTCAGCACCTGTTTCAAATTTTCCAGAACTCGCCCACGAGCAACACGATCAAACTGAATATGCACGCCTGCCGGCAAGGTACTGAACCCGCTGGCTACCGCATCGACAATCTGCCGCCGGCTACTACCGGTGATCGACCGAAGCAGCACATCGAAACGAAATTCATTGCTGTACAACCCAACGAAATCCAGCACAAGGCACGCGACCTTTCCCTTGGCAAGCCGTAGGCCTCGGCCGATCTGCTGCTGAAAAATCACTGGACTTTGGGTGGGCCGCAACAGAAGGATGGCGTTAGCGTCGGGCACGTCAATACCTTCGTTAAAAACATCGCAGCTGCAAATTATCTTCAATTCGCCACGGCTGAGTTTTTGTAACGCAGTCGTACGCGCCTCCTGCGAGTCAGCACCCGTAACTGACACAGAGGCCAAGCCTGAACGGCTAAAGAAATCCGCCATGAAGTTGGCATGTGCAACGCTCACGCAGAAGGCCAACCCTTTGAGATCGTCCAAGTCAGCCACATAGGCCTGTAATGCGTGGACCACCGTTCTGGCTCGCACCGCATTGCCCGAAATGATGTTGGAAAGCTGAACTACCTCAGAACCGCGCCCCCACTCCACAGCAGTCATGTCGGTGTCGTCTGCTGTGGCGTAATACTCAAACGGGGTGAGCAATTGCTGGTCGAGCGCATCCCACAGGCGCAGCGAAACAGCGGGTGAGCCGTCCGGTCGGCTGTCAAAGTATTGAGTCAGGCTTTGACCGTCAGAGCGCTCAGGTGTGGCTGTAAGCCCGAGCAGGTAATGTGGCCGCACTGCGGTGATAAATTGGTCGAAAGTCGTGGCGGGTAAATGGTGCGCCTCGTCCACAATGACCATGCGCCAGAAGTGGCTGCCCAGTTGCTCAACTAAGCGGCGGCCGTGCACCGTGTTAATCGTGGCGAAGATGTGCTCGTACTGTGAAGGTGTGTTGTCGCCATCCAGCAGCTCACCGAAAGCGGGGTCTCTAAGAACTTGCCGAAAAGTCGACAACGCCTGCGCAAGAATTTGCGCACGGTGCGCGATAAACAACAATTTGGGTGCAACGCCCTCTTCCCCTCTCAACCGCAAGTAGTCAAACGCCGCGACCACGGTCTTGCCTGTGCCAGTTGCGGCCACCACCAGATTGCGGCGGCGGCCCAGTCGGCGCTCGGAGGCCAATTGGTCGAGCATTTCCTGTTGGTAAGACTTGGGACGCAAATCAAACCAGGTTTGTAGCGCCACCACGGTCCCGCTTGGTGCGGCGCGGTTCCCCCCGCGGCCACGCTCTCTGGCCAAAGCGTCCGCCAACGCCGCACGATGAAGGTCATTGTGAGGGTCATAGAGCTGAAATTCGCGGTCGTTCCACAAGGTCTCAAAGTTGGCTACCGCTGCTGCAAACAAGGGTGAGTCGCTAGCTTGAGCAAACTTCACAGTCCACTCGATACCGCCAATCAATGCAGATTCCGACAGATTGGCACTGCCGACGAAAGCGGTCCCAAAATTGGTGACACGATGAAAAATCCATGCCTTAGCGTGGAGCCGCGTACGGCGTCCATCAAGCGAAATCCGCAACTCGACACCAGGTAGCTTGGCAAAGGCATCAACTGCGCGCACTTCGGTAGCGCCAATGTAGGTTGTCGTTAATATCCTGATTTTTGTTTTCGGATTGCCATGGGCATCGAGGGCAGTGACCTGCTCCAACACATCTAGCAATTTGCGCACACCGCTCCAGGTTATGAAGCTCACCAGAATGTCCACCCGATCCACAGCGCGAAGTTCGGCACGTAACTCGTTGAGGAGTGACGGATCCGCACGGGCAGACGTGAAGAGCCATGGGTGACGCAGACCTGTCGCTGGCATGCTTACATCCGCATGCGGCGCATGAACCGACCTGAGCAACTGAGGCGGCATTGCCAGCATGCGACCTTCCTGTCCGCCCGAACGCAATTGAATCAACAGCTGTCGGATCAAATCAATTTCCGCTTTGGCCTTTTCGCTGGCATCAGACTGTCCAGCAGCGGCGGCATCAAGCAGTTCTGGCAAACGCTGCACCAACTCGGCAATGAACTGCTCGCGCCGTTGGTGCGCAGTAGGCGTTGCTACCAGCGCACGATGTTGGCCCGACAAGCTGGTGATCTCGCCGACCTCATCGTCATAAATTAGTCGGTCGTAAAGGCCTTTGGGCAGCGTCATGACAGTTCCTCGAGAACAGCTTCACCTTTCAAGCCAGCCTTGCAGCGACGTAGCTTATCGCGCAGCCATTCCCTTTGACGCGCATCCATCAACATCGAGCGCTGCAAGTCTTCAAGTAAAGCCAGGCGTTTGGACTTGTCGTCCGTCGATTTGATGAGCATTGCTACCTCTACCTCGTATTTCTTATCCAGCCAGTAGCGCAATGTACGCAGAGTAACTGTAGCTGCGGTTCTTCTTCTGCCCGGTCAGCTCTTTGACGATGCCCAAGTCTTCCAGCACCTTCACCGCCGCAGTGGCGGTGGGGAAGCTGGTGGCCAGCTTCTGGCGCACATGATCGATGGTGAAGCGCGGCATCATGGGCAGCATTTCAAACAAGCGATAGCTGCTGGGCCCGGCTTTGGGCGCGGACAGCAAACTGCGGCGGTCGGTCGCCAGCAGCGTGGCGATGGCCACAATGTTGCGCTCGGCATCCTGAGCGGCCATTGCCACGCCTTCGAGGAAGAACGCCACCCAGCCCTCCCAGTCACCTTCTATACGCACGTTGGAAAGTCGCCGGTAATACTCTGACTGGTGTTGCTTGAGGTAGCCGCTCAGGTACATCAGCGGCTCTGGCAGCAAGCCCCAATGCTCCAGCAGCGCGGCAATCAAGAGGCGGCCGATACGGCCATTGCCATCCAGAAACGGGTGAATCGTTTCAAACTGCTGGTGGATCAGTGCGGCCTTTACCAGCGGCGGTAATGCTTGGCTTTCGTCGTGGATGAAGCGCTCCAGGTCTGCCAACAAGGCCGGCACCCGCTCAGGCGGTGGCGGCACAAACACCGCATTGCCCGGCCGCGTGCCACCAATCCAGTTTTGCGAGCGTCGTAGCTCGCCGGGTTGTTTGCCCTTGCCGCGAGCGCCGTCCATCAGCAGGCGGTGGGCATCGCACAGCAAACGCACGCTCAAGGGCAGGCCGGCCGGGTCACGCAATTGCGCTTGCACCGAGCGGAAGGCACGCAGATAGTTGGTGACCTCCTCCACATCGTCGGTGTTGCTCACCGCAAAGCCCGCTTCTTCGTCAAACAAATCTGCCAGCGTTGCTTGGGTGCCTTCAATCTGCGAGGTCAGCAGCGCCTCTTTGCGGATAGCGCTGTACAGCAACCAGTCCACCGACGGCACCAGCCCGGCCACCCCGGACAAGCGGGCCAGCGCCAGCTCTGCTGCACGGTTGGCCTCCACATAGCACTCGGGTGCCAACACGGGCTTGGCTGGCGGCAGCGCGTTCGGCACAAATGCCTGTACAGGCTCGCCCATGGTGGTGGCGGTGACGTAAGTACCGGTGCTGCGCATGGTGCAAAAGAGTTCTTTAATTTGATGAAATCACATTAAACCAACCTTTAATATGAAGCGCAAGTATGAAAGCAGGGTTGAACCAAAGCGCAGATGCCCGTGAAAATTCAACCAGCCCACCCAACGCGCAACGCCAACCCCGCCGCTTTGGCTTGGGCGGGCATGAAACACGACCGAAAAGCCGTATTGACGGCCCCGAAACCCTTATTTCAGGTATCAAAAGTGCTTGCAACGCCCGTCTGGCGGGCGCTTCCAGCTATAACAAACATAGCAAACCATACAGCCGCTGCGAGGTGGCTGTTTTGCTTTCAAGCAGGGTGAAGGCCAGGGTCTCCGCGGTGGAGCGTGAATGCCGGAGCACCAGCCGACGCCATGCCTCAGACCACCACCGGTTCGTGCTCCAGCAGGATGCCAAAGCGCTCGTACACACTGGTCTGAATGGACTTGGCCAGCGTCATCACCTCGCCGCCTGTGACCGGGTTGCTGCGTCCGCCGCGGTTGACCAGCACCAGCGCCTGCCGGTCATAAACGCCGGCATTGCCAATCGTCTTGCCCTTCCAGCCACACGCGTCTATCAACCAGCCCGCCGCCAGTTTGACCGAACCATCAGCCAGGCGGTAATGAACAATCTTGGGCTCGCGCTGGATGATGTCGGCGCACTGCTCTGCCGAGACCGTGGGATTTTTGAAAAAGCTGCCGGCGTTGCCAATCACCTGCGGGTCAGGCAGCTTGGCCCGCCGGATGTCGCAAACCCACTCATAAATTTGTAGCGCAGTGGGCAAGCCTGACGGGCTCAGAACGCCTGATTGCGCCATTTTCTTGTCGATATCGGCGTAGCCCAGTACCAGCTTCCAGTTCTTGGGCAGCGCAAAGCGCACGCGCGTGATCAGCGCCTTGTCGGCCAGACCAAAACCGGGATGGCCGGCCACGGCCGCCGCATCAGCTGCGGCGCTTTTATGCTTGAAGACCGAATCGCGGTAGCCAAACGCACATTGCGCGGCGCTCAGCGTGAAGCTTTGCCCGGTTGTCAGGTCAATCGCGTCCAGCGACTCAAAGCGGTCCTGCAGCTCCACCCCGTAAGCGCCAATGTTCTGCACCGGCGAGGCGCCCACGGTCCCCGGAATCAGCGCCAGATTTTCCAGCCCCGGGTAGCCGTTTTGCAGGGTCCAGGCGACCAGTTCATGCCAGTTTTCACCGGCGCCGGCTTCCACAATCCAGGCTTTGTCGGTCTGGCTGTGCAGGCGCTTGCCCATGATTTCAACCTTGAGCACCAGCGGCTTGACGTCACCGGTCAGCACAATGTTGCTGCCGCCGCCCAGTACGAACTTGGGCAGGGCTTTCAGGGCTGGATCAGCCAGCAATTGCGCGATATCTGCCTCGTCGCGCACGCGCACCAGGGCGAGCGCTTTGGCCACAATGCCAAAGCTGTTGTAAAACTGGAGCGGGACATTTTTCTCGACTAACATCTCACGATTGTCTCATCCGATTCAACCCCATCTCTCACCTGAAAAGCCTCATCACCATGCCCTCCTTTGATACCGTGCTTGAAACCGACCTGGTCAAGGTCAAAAACGCCGTGGAAAACACCGCCAAGGAAATCGGCACCCGTTTTGACTTCAAGGGCACCGCCGCCTCGGTCGAGCTGAAAGAAAAAGACAAGGAGATCATCCTGATCGGCGATGGCGATTTCCAGATCGAGCAGATCCACGACATCCTGCGCAACAAGCTCACCAAGGCCGGCGTCGATGTGCGCTTCCTGGACATCGGCAAGGTCGAGAAAATCGGCGGCGACAAGGTCAAGCAGGTCACCAAGGTACGCGATGGCATAGAAACCGAAGAGGCCAAGAAAATCCAGCAGCTCATCAAGGGCAACAAGCTCAAGGTGCAAGCCGCCATCCAGGAAGGCAAGGTGCGCGTGACCGGCGCCAAGCGCGACGACCTGCAGGCCGCCATGGCCCTGATACGCGCCGAGATCAAAGACTCGCCGCTGAGTTTCGACAACTTCCGTGACTAGAAATAGAGCCCCCACGCTGGCCACTGCGTGTGCTGCGCTGCCCCCCGAGGGGGCTGGCCTTGCTTGGGGCGGCCCGGCGCTGCGGCCTGGAACCCCCACGCTGGCCACTGCGTGTGCTTTGCCCCCCGAAGGAACTCATTTTTCTTGGCGCAGCCCGGTGAAAAAATCAATACCAGCGCTTGGCGCTGCACGTCATGCGTTAGAGATTTTTGGGCTTCTGGGGATGTTGACTTTTGCTGGCACCGCGGCGCATGCAGAGTCGGTCGCGCTGGCCGGCATGCTGGGCAGCAAGGCGCTGTTGGTGGTGGACGCAAGCGCACCCAAATCCGTGGCCGTGGGTGAAACGCATCTGGGCGTGAAGGTTATTTCCACCAGCGGCGACCAAGCCGTGATCGAGCAGTCAGGCAAACGCACGACCTTGCGTGTCGGCGAGGCACCTGTGAGCATGGGCGCAGCGGGCAGCAAGGCCGGTGGCAAGCGTATCGTGCTGACCGCAGGCAGCGGCGGGCACTTCATGACGTCAGGGCAGATCAACGGCCGTTCGGTTCAGTTCATGGTCGACACCGGCGCGACCTCGGTGGCCATGAGCGTGGCAGACGCCGAGCGCGCCGGCATCAATTACAAAAGCGGTCAGCCCGTCAACATGTCCACCGCCAACGGCCAGGCGCAGGGCTATCGGGTCAAGCTCAGCTCGGTGCGTATCGCCGATGTCGAGGTGTTTGACGTGGACGCGGTGGTCACGCCGCAAGCCATGCCCTTCATGCTGCTGGGCAACAGCTATTTGACGCGCTTTCAAATGACGCGTGAAAATGACCAGATGACCCTGGTCAAGCGCTACTAAGCGCCTGTCGGCAGAGGGAAGTGACTCACTTGCGGTCTTTTTTGCCAGCGCCCAGTCTGGACTCTTTGCCCTTGATCAGCTTGGTGATGTTTTCGCGGTGCCGCAGCACCAGCAGCACGCTCATGAGAACCAGTGACGCGGTGATGCTGCGCTCGGCATACCAGGCAGCACGGTCACCCATCAGGTAGAAAAGCGGCGCAAAAGCCGCGCTGGCAATTGCCGCCAGAGATGAATAACGCGAAAAATAAGCCACGATCAGCCAGGTTGCAAGCGTGGCCAGACCGAGCAGCCAGTCAACCCCCAGCAGCACACCCGCAGCGGTAGCCACGCCCTTGCCGCCCTTGAATTTGAAAAACACCGGATACAGGTGGCCAAGAAAGGCCGCCAGGCCGACCATGGCCAGGGTGCCGTCCTCCAGACCATAGTCCTTGCAAAACCACTTGACCAAAACAACAGGCAGCCAGCCCTTGAGGCCATCGAGCAGCAAGGTCAGAACGGCCGCCAGCTTGTTGCCAGAGCGCAGCACATTGGTGGCGCCCGGGTTGTGGCTGCCATAGCTGCGCGGGTCGTTCAGACCCATCACGCGGCTGACGATCACGGCAAAAGACAGCGAGCCCAGCAGATACGCCAGCAGTACCGCCGCGACTGAATACAGATATTCCAAACCCATCTCCTCGTTGATTGATAGCGCCCTATTCGTCGAGCGCGCAGTGCACCGATTTTGCACCCAGCAGGCGCACGCAAACTTGCGGATCCAGGCCGACCAGGTAGCCGCGCCGTCCGCCATTGATAACGATTTTAGGCAAAGCCAGAATGCTTTCTTCGATGTACACCGGCATGGTCTTGCGCGTGCCAAACGGTGAGGTGCCGCCCACCAGATAGCCGCTGTGGCGGTTGGCCACCTCGGGCTTGCAGGGCTCAACCGACTTGGCGCCTATCTGGCGCGCCAGGCTTTTGGTCGAGACCTTGCGGTTGCCATGCATCAGCACCAGCAGAGGTTTGGCGTCCTGGTCCTGCATGACCAGCGTCTTGACGACTGTGAACGGGTCAAGGCCCAGCACCTCGGCGCTGTGCTTGGCGCCGCCATGCTCCAGGTATGCGTAGGGGTGTTCGGTGAACGCTACGTCCTGGGCCTTGAGCAGCTGCGTCGCAGGTGTCTCGCTGACATGTTCCTTCCGGGCCATGGCTCGGGCTTATTGCGCCGGGTCGCGGATGTCCCAGCGGATCTTGTCAATCTCGGCCAGCACATCCGCGCTGAGCGTCGTGCCCCAGGCGGCCAGGTCCTCATCGAGCTGGGCCACCGTGGTCACACCGATGATGGTGCTGGCAACCTGCCACTTGGTGTAGCAAAAGGCCAGCGCCAGCTGGGTTGGTGTGAGGCCGTTGGCACGGGCCAGCGCGTTGTAGCGACGCGCAGCCGCCAGGGCATCGGCCCGGCCCCAGCGCTGCTTGCGCATGGACTCGAACTTGGCCATGCGGCCTTCCTTGGGTGACTCGGCACTCTCGAGGCCAGGCGCATCGTATTTGCCCGTCAGCAGGCCAAAGCCCAGCGGTGAATAGGCCAGCAGCGACACGCCCAGGCGGTACATGGTTTCGTCCAGCCCGTTTTCCAGCGTGCGGTTGATCAGGCAGTAAGGGTTTTGCACGGTGGCGATGCGCGGCAGGCCGTACTGTTCGGCCAGCCTGACAAACTCATGCACGCCGTAGGGCGACTCGTTGGACAGGCCAATCGCGCGCACCTTGCCAGCCTTGACGAGCTTGCCCAGCGCCTCAAGCTGCACGTGGATCGACGACACCTCTTCGCTGTCCTTGGCAGGGTCGAAATAGATGGCGCCAAACGAAGGCACATGACGCACCGGCCAGTGGATCTGGTAGAGGTCAATCACATCGGTCTGCAGGCGCTTGAGGCTGTCATTGCAGGCGGCCTCAAAATCCGCCGGGGTCACATTGGTGCTGCCCTTGCGTACCCAGGCCATGCCGCGTGCAGGGCCGGCAATCTTGCTGGCCAGCACGAGCTTGCTGCGCGCCCCCGGGTTTTTGGCAAACCAGTTGCCCATGATGGTCTCGGTCGCGCCAAAGGTTTCAGCACGCGTGGGCACCGAATACATTTCGGCGGTGTCGATGAAGTTGACGCCGCGCTCCAGCGAGCGGTCAAGAATCGAATGGGCGTCGGCCTCACCAACCTGTTCACCAAAAGTCATGGTGCCCAGGCAAATCGGGGTGACGTGCAAATCGCTGCTGCCTAGTTGAACTTTATTCATGTGGGGGTGTGCCTGGTAAGCCTGGAAAAGCTCGCAGTTTAAAGGCTGGACGCGAACGCTGCTGCCAGCGCGTAAGCCGAGTCTGCCCAGGACGCTGTCAGGCATGCTTACAAAATGAGAGATTGCCTTACACGGCGCGGCCAGCGCCTGCGTTAGCCTTCGGCTTCCAATCGCCAAGAAATCAAACCCTTCAGGCTCAGCCAGTCGCCTTGTTTCAGGCGCCGCAAAAGCCAGAATAAAACCCGGAGATGACTCATGAACACCAAGCTTTATCCACTGAGCACTGTCGCGCTGACCCTGAGCCTGCTTGCCGGCTGCGCCAATATGACGGAGACCCAGCAAGGCACGGCCAAAGGCGCAGGCATAGGCGCGGCAGCTGGGGCGCTGCTGGGCGCGGCCACTGGCGGCTCCAAGGGCGCAGCGACAGGCGCAATTCTGGGCGGCGCCGTGGGCGCGGGCGGCGGCTACATCTGGTCCAAGAAAATGCAGGACCAAAAAGCAGCGATGGAAAAAGCCACCGTCGGCACGGGCGTGGCAGTGAGCCAGACGACAGACAACCGGCTCAAGCTCGACATTCCCAGCGACGTGTCATTTGACGTGGGCCGCTCTGCCATCAAGTCCAACTTCGCGCCCATACTCAACCAGTTCGCCAGCAGCCTGAACCAGCACACCGCGACCAGCGTCACCATCATCGGCCACACCGACAGCAGCGGAACGGACGCCATCAACAACCCACTGTCCATAGACCGCGCCGACGCAGCCCGCGACTACCTGGTCAGCCGCGGCGTGGCCCGCACGCGCATCGCCACCGATGGCCGTGGTTCACGCGAACCGGTGGCCGACAACAGCACCGCGCAAGGGCGTGAGAAAAACCGCCGCGTCGAGATCTATGTGGCCGAGCCTGTCGCCATGCAATAGCATCTGTTCACTGCGGCAGCTGTTGCGCCTTGGTTTCATTGCGCGTTTTTAAAGCGCGCTTCTTCCTGCAGCCTGAGCACGCGGCGCTGCACCTTGCCGGTGGTGGTCATGGGCAAGGCGTCTATGAATTCAATCTCCTTGGGGTACTCATAAGGCGCCAGCAGGGCTTTCACATGGGCCTGCAAGCCGGCCACCAATTCATTGTCAAACTGCTCTTTGGCGCACGCGGATCGGGCGCGAGCAGCTACAAAATCAGGAGCAAGCACGACATAGGCCTTGACCACAGCGCCACGCGCCTTGTCGGGCTTGGGCACGACCGCCGCGTTGGCCACGGCCGGGTGCTTGAGCAGACAGTTCTCGATCTCGCCCGGACCAATGCGGTAGCCGGCGGCCTTGAACACATCGTCAGCGCGTCCTTCGTACCAAAGGTAGCCATCCTCGTCGCGACGGGCCAGGTCGCCGGTGCGGCACCAGTCCCCGGTGAATTTGGCGCGCGTGGCCGCCTCGTTCTTCCAGTAGCCTAAAAAGAAAATCGGATCCGGCACGCCATGGCAGTCGTAGCGGTTGACGGCCACATCGCCGAGCACGCCGACAGCGCATTCCTGGCCGGCATCGTCAATCACGGCGACCCGGTGACCCGGATAAGCCTTGCCCATGCTGCCGGGCCTGGCCGGCCAGCCTATGGCCCCCACGCTCCCCACTTCGTGTGGCTCGCTGCCCCCCGAGGGGGCTGGCCTTGCTTGGGAGCGGCCCGGCGCTGCGGCCTTGGTGGCGCTTGCCTCTGTCAATCTGTTCATGCTGCAGTTACCCACGACGTAGTTGATCTCGGTCTGGCCAAACATCTCATTGACAACCACGCCGAGCTGGTCGCGGCAATAGTCAAACACGGCATCACCGACAGCCTCTCCGGCGCTCATCAAGCCCTGCAGCTTGAGCTTGAATTGCGCACGCGGCTCGGGGTAGGCCTTCATCATGGCCTTGAGCGCCGTCGGGAACAAAAAGCTGTGCGTCACGCCCTCGCTGGCCATCAGGCTGAAAGCCAGCTCCGGGCTGAAGCGGCCCGCGTAAGCGACGATGGGCCGGCCAAAATACAGCGTCGGCAGCAAGGCATCCATCAGCCCGCCCGTCCAGGCCCAGTCGGCGGGGCTCCAAAATACCGCAGAGGAATCCGTTCGGGCTGCGGCTGTCGACGCCTTCGCATGCCGCCCTTTGACAAGCTCAGGGTCAAGGGGAGAAAAACCAAACCAGTTCTGGCTGCAGACAAAGCCCGGCAGGTTGCCCATCAACGCACGGTGCGGCAGCAGCGCGCCTTTGGGCGGCCCGGTGGTACCGCTGGTGTAGATCAGGATGGCCGCTTCATCGGCCCGGGTTCTCGCCGCCTTGAAGCCGGACTTTGACCGCCCCGCCCGGCCGGCCCAGGATGGCGCGTCGGCCACATCCAGCAGCACGCGCAAGGCCGGACATTGCGCACGCACGGCCTGCAGAGCGGCGCTGCTGTTGTGGTCGCAAATCGCCAGCACCGCCTCGCTGTCATGCAGACGAAAGGCCAAGGCTTCGGGGCCAAACAGTATGGACAGCGGCATGGCCACCGCGCCCATCTGGAACACCGCCATATAGGCCACGGCAGTTTCAAAGCGCTGCGGCAGCACGATGGCCACCCGGTCGCCGCGCTGCACGCCCTGCGCCACCAGCAGCTGGCTCAGCGCATCGGCTGCCTGCTGCAGCTCGGAGTAAGTATGAAAAAGGCCTTGGGCGCCCGGCTGATGGGCGCGAACAGCTATTTTTTTTGTAGCATCCGACCTGCCCTCGTCAGCTCTGGCCCAGCGGCTGCAGCACACCTCGGCGATGTTGAAGTACTCGTTTACCTGCCAGCCAAAGCCCTGGTGCATGGCCTGGTAATGGTCTGCGGGCTGCGCCCTGGACTTGTCCCTGTGTTGACTGCGCCGGCCTGGGTCTGTCTTTATCATCGACACAATGTACAAAGAAAAACGCCTTCCTCGCAGCGAGTTTGTCCCTATACGTGGCCTCGACTACCACGTGCAGATCTGGGAAGACCCGAACCGGCCTGCTTCTTCGCTGCCGCCTTTGCTACTGCTGCATGGCTGGATGGACGTGGCCGCGTCCTACCAGTTCATGGTCGACGCGTTATCGGACGCCTTCGCCGCAGGCCGGACCATCATCGCACCCGACTGGCGCGGCTTTGGCCTGACGGCATCCAAGGAAAGCGGCAAAGAGATCAGCGTGGGAGACACGTCCGTAGCGCCGGGCCGCTCCCAAGCAAGGCCAGCCCCCGCAGGGAGCGCGGGGGCAACAGACACCTACTGGTTCCCCGACTACCTCGCCGACCTGGATTTTCTGCTGGACCACTACGTGCACGAGACTGCGATAGACCTGGTCGGCCACAGCATGGGCGGCAATGTGGCCATGACTTACGCTGGCGTCAGGCCTGAGCGCATTCGCAAGCTGGTCAATCTTGAAGGCTTTGGCATGCCGGCCAGCCGGCCTAGCCAGGCAGCAGGTCGCTATGCCAAGTGGATGGACGAGCTCAAGAGCCTGCAGCGCGGCGAGATGGACCTCAAAGCCTACGAGGGCCGAGAGGGCGTGGCCAGGCGGCTCATGAAGACCAATCCGCGACTGTCGGCAGACAAGGCGCATTGGCTCGCTGGCCATTGGGCGCGACCCGACGCCGACGGGAAATGGCTGATTCTCGGCGACCCGGCGCACAAGATCACGAGCGCCATGCTTTACCGCGCCGATGAAACCATGGAAATCTACAAACGCATCAGCGCGCCCACGCTGGCGGTCGAAGCCTCGGACGATTCTCTGGCCAAGTGGCACCAGGGCAACTACACACTGGCCGAATACCACGAACGCCTCAAACTGGTTGAAAACGCCCGTGTCGCAGTCATCCAGGACGCCGGACACATGCTGCACCACGACCAGCCAGCGCAGCTGGCGGCACTGATTGAGGACTTCCTGATCTGAAGGTATTTGCCCCCACGTTCGCCCACTGCGTGTGACTCTCTGCCCCCCGAGGGGGCTAATTCCCCTTGGGGCGGCCCGGCGGGAAATTGCTTGCCCCCACGCTCGCCCACTTCGTGTGGCTCTCTGCCCCCCGAGGGGGCTGGCCTTGCTTGGGAACGGCCCTACGCTGCGGCCTTTTACCCCCACGTTCGCCCACTGCGTGCGGCTCTCTGCCCCTCCCCGAGGGGGGCTGTTTCACCTTGGGGCGGCCCTGCGGTGAAATTGTCCGCCCCCACGCTCGCTCGCTACGCGTAGCTCTCTGCCCCCCGAGGGGGGGCTGTTTCACCTTGGGGCGGCCCTGCGGTGAAACTGTCCGCCCCCATGCTCGCTCGCTACGCGTAGCTCTCTGCCCCCGAGGGGGGCTGTTTCACCTTGGGGCGGCCCTGCGGCGAAACGAGTGTCCGGACATGAGAAAATGGGGCATTCACCAAACAATTCGGGATAAAGACTCATGGACGCAGAACACATCAACATCATCAGCAACCAACTCGCCGACCTGAGCAACCGGGTCAATGAACTCAGGGGGTATCTTTGACTACCCTGCCAAAGAACGTAAATTAAGCGAAGTCAACGCCGCACTGGAAGACCCCAAGGTCTGGGACGTGCCCAAGCGCGCGCAAGAGCTCGGCCGGGAGAAAAAATCCCTGGAAGACGTGGTGCTGGTGATTGACCGGCTGAGCCAGGAGCTGGCTGACAACATCGAATTGTTCGAGATGTCCAAGGGCGACGGCGACGAAGCAGGCATGCTGGCTATCGAAGGCGAAGCCGCAGCGGTTGCCGTTGAAGTCGAGAAAATGGAATTTCGGCGGATGTTCAACAACCCGGCCGACCCCCTGCCCTGCTTTCTGGACATTCAGGCCGGCGCCGGCGGCACCGAAGCCTGCGACTGGGCCAGCATGCTGCTGCGCCAGTACCTCAAATACGCCGAACGCAAGGGTTTCAAAACCACGATTGAAGACGAAACCGCGGGCGACACGGCGGGCATCAAGGGCGCGACCATCAAGATCGACGGCGAGTACGCCTTTGGCCTGCTGCGCACCGAAACCGGCGTGCACCGGCTGGTTCGCAAGTCACCATTTGACTCTTCGGGCGGGCGCCATACTTCGTTCGCCTCGGTCTTTGTCTACCCCGAGATCGATGATTCGATCGAGATCGACATCAACCCTTCGGACGTGCGCACAGACACCTTCCGCGCCAGCGGCGCCGGCGGCCAGCACATCAACAAGACCGACTCGGCCGTGCGCCTGACGCATATCCCGACCGGCATTGTGGTGCAGTGCCAGGACGGCCGCAGCCAGCACGGCAACCGCGACGTGGCCTGGAAGCGCCTGCGCTCACGCCTGTATGACTTCGAATTGCGCAAGCAACAAGAAGCCCAGCAAAAACTCGAAGACACCAAGACCGACGTGGGTTGGGGCCATCAGATTCGCAGCTATGTGCTCGATCAAAGCCGCATCAAGGACTTGCGTACCAACTACGAAACCTCGGCCACGCAAAAAGTGCTGGACGGCGACCTGGACCCTTTCATCGAAGCCTCCTTGAAGCAAGGCGTCTGATGATGCATGCTTTCGCCCTCAGCCGACTATTGACGATTTTTTCAGGACACACCCATGCTGCAAATGCTTGATGAACCCGGCGCAGGGCCTGGCGCCGCCGTAGCGATCAAACGCGCCGATTACCTGGCCCCCGCTTACTGGATAGACAGCGTTGACCTGTGTTTTGACCTGGACCCGGCCAAGGCGCGCGTGCTCAACAAGATGAAGCTGCGCCGCAACCTGGACCTGCCGGCCCAGCCTTTGCGGCTCGATGGTGAAGAGCTGAACCTGGCCCGCGTGATGGTCAACGGCCAGGGCTGCTCCTTCAAGATGGACAACAACCAGCTGGTGCTCAGCGACTTGCCGGACGCCTTTGAGCTTGAGATCTTCACCACCTGCGCGCCCATCAAGAACACCAAGCTGATGGGCTTGTATGTCAGCAACGATTCGTTCTTCACGCAGTGCGAGGCTGAAGGCTTCAGGCGCATCACCTACTTCCTGGACCGCCCGGATGTGATGGCCAGCTACAGCGTCACGCTGCGCGCCGACAAGGCCAGGTACCCGGTGCTTCTGTCCAACGGCAATCTGGTTGAGCAAGGCGAGCTGGAAGACGGCCGCCACTTCGCCAAATGGGTGGATCCGCACAAAAAGCCCAGCTACCTGTTTGCGCTGGTCGCCGGCCAGCTGGTCGCCAGGGAGCAGCGCATCATCTCGCGCGCCGGCAAAGAGCATCTGTTGCAGGTTTATGTACGCCCAGGCGACCTCGACAAGACCGAACATGCGATGAACTCGCTGATGCATTCGGTGGCCTGGGACGAGGCCCGCTTCGGGCTCAAGCTCGATCTGGAACGCTTCATGCTTGTGGCCACCAGCGACTTCAACATGGGCGCCATGGAGAACAAGGGCCTGAACATCTTCAACACCAAATATGTGTTGGCGAACCAGTCCAGCGCCACCGATACCGACTTCGGCAACATCGAGAGCGTGGTCGGCCACGAGTACTTTCACAACTGGACCGGCAACCGCGTGACCTGCCGCGACTGGTTCCAGCTCAGCCTGAAGGAAGGCCTGACGGTGTTCCGCGATCAGGAGTTCAGCCAGGACCTGTGCGCCGACCCTTCGGCCCGCGCCGTCAAGCGCATTGAGGACGTGCGCGTGCTGCGCACCGCCCAGTTCCCCGAAGACGCCGGCCCGATGTCGCACCCGGTGCGGCCTGACAGCTACGTCGAGATCAGCAACTTCTACACCGTCACGATTTACGAAAAAGGCGCTGAAGTCGTGCGCATGATGCAGACCCTGGTGGCCAGCGCCAGCGACCCCGTGGGTCGGCTCGGCTTTGCAAAAGGCATGACGCTCTACTTTGAACGTCACGACGGCCAGGCCGTGACCTGCGATGATTTTGCGCAGGCCATTGCTGACGCCAACCCGCAGTCCGAGCTGGCGCGCCTGTTGCCGCAGTTCAAACGCTGGTACAGCCAGGCCGGCACACCGCGTGTGCAGGCGCATGGCGCATATGACGCCGCTGCCGGCAGCTACGCGCTGACGCTGAGCCAGAACTGCGCGCCAACCACAGGCCAGAGCGACAAACAGGCGTTTGTGATTCCGGTTGCGCTTGGTTTGCTCGATGCCGGCGGCCACAACCTGCCACTGCAACTGGTCGGCGAAAGCCAGCCGCAAGGCAGCGGCACGCGCACGCTGGTGCTGTCCGAGGCCAGCGAAACCTTCACCTTCACCGGCATCAGCGCCGAACCAACGCCATCCATACTGCGCGGCTTCAGCGCCCCCGTGGTGCTGGCGTTTGACTACAGCGACGCACAGCTGTTGCACCTGCTGAGCCACGACAGCGACCCCTTCAACCGCTGGGAGGCCGGTCAGCGTCTGGCCGTAAACCGCGCCCTGACTGCTATTAAATCAATAGCTGCTGGCGCCCATTTCCAGGGCGCTGCGGTGCTGGACGATGCTTATCTTCAGGCCATGCGCGCGGTGCTGCGCCATGCCGGTCTGGACGCGGCCTTCAAGGAGCTGGTGCTCACGCTGCCGTCTGAAACTTATCTGGCCGAGCAGCTCGAGGTGGTGGACCCGCAGCAGATTCACGCTGTGCGCGAAACCATGCGTCAGCAGCTTGCCGTCACGCTGGAAGCCGACTGGCAAGCCGTATTTGAAGCCAACCACGACACCGGCGCCTACACCCCAGACGCCGTGTCTTCAGGCCGCCGCGCGCTGGCAGGCATGGCGCTGACGCACTTGTGCATCGCTGCGCAAGTCAGCGCCAACCCGGTGTGGCCAGGCAAGACCTTGCAGCGCTTCAAGGACGCCGGCAACATGACCGACCGCTTCAACGCGCTGGCCGCACTGGTGTCCAGCGGCCACCCGCTCGCCGAAGACGCGCTGGCGCGCTTTCATGCGCTGTTCAAGGACGATGCGCTGGTGATAGACAAATGGTTTGGCTTGCAAGTGGGAGCGCCCGACCGGGCTGGCAACATCCTGCCAGCCGTGCGCCAGCTCATGAAACACAGCGACTTCAGCCTGCGCAACCCCAACCGCGCGCGCAGCGTGATCAGCACCTATTGCCACGGCAACCCTGCGGCTTTTCACAGGCTCGATGCTGCAGGCTATGTGTTCTGGAGCGACCGCGTGATCGAGCTCGATGCGATCAACCCGCAAGTGGCCGCCCGGCTGGCACGTGCGCTGGACCGCTGGAGCAAGCTCGCCGAGCCTTACCGCAGCGCAGCACGCGAGGCCATCAGCCGCGTGGCCGCGAAAGCCGATTTGAGCAAAGACACGCTAGAAGTCGTCACGCGGGCGCTGGCCCCCACGCTTGTCGCTTCGTTTGCCAGCAACTGACTTTTAAATTTCGACGACTGGAGTCCTCATGAGTTCCAAAATATCCCTGACCCGTTACCTGGTCGAGCAGCAGCGCATCGACGGCCACATACCTTCGCAGCTGCGCCTATTGCTTGAAGTGGTGGCGCGGGCTTGCAAAAGCATCAGCCAGGCCGTCAACAAGGGCGCTCTGGGCAGCGTCATGGGCAGCGCCGAAAGCGAAAACGTGCAGGGCGAGATCCAGAAAAAGCTCGACATCATCGCCAACGAGGTGCTGATCGAAGCCAACGAATGGGGTGGCCACCTTGCCGGCATGGCGAGCGAAGAAATGGAAGGCATCTACGTGGTGCCCAACCGCTATCCCCAGGGCGAATACCTGCTGCTGTTTGACCCACTCGACGGCTCGAGCAACATCGACATCAACGTCAGCATAGGCACCATCTTCAGCGTGCTCAGGATGCCCGAGGACGATCGCGGTGTCGACGAAGCCGACTTCCTGCAGGCCGGCAACAAGCAGGTCGCGGCAGGCTACTGCATCTATGGCCCGCAAACCACGCTGGTGCTGACAGTCGGTGACGGCGTCGCCATGTTCACTCTGGACCGCGAACAAGGCTCCTTCATCCTGACTGAAGAAAACGTGCAGATCCCCGAAGACACCAAAGAGTTCGCCATCAACATGAGCAACATGCGGCACTGGGACGAACCCGTCAAACGCTACGTAGACGAGCTCCTGGCCGGCAAGGACGGCCCGCGCGGCAAGGACTTCAACATGCGCTGGGTCGCAGCCATGGTGGCCGACGTGCACCGCATCCTGTGCCGCGGCGGCATCTTCATGTATCCCTGGGACAAACGCGAGCCTGAAAAAGCCGGCAAGCTGCGCCTGATGTACGAAGCCAACCCCATGAGCTGGCTGATAGAGCAAGCCGGCGGCGCTGCCACCAACGGCAAGCAGCGCATCCTGGACCTGCAGCCAAGCAAGCTGCATGAGCGCGTCAGCGTGATGCTGGGCTCCAAGCAAGAAGTCGAGCGTGTGACGGCTTATCATCACGAGGCCAAGGCCGGGCTATAATTTGAAGCTGTAATAAACACCAGCCGGTGTAGCTCAGTCGGTAGAGCAGCTCATTCGTAATGAGAAGGTCGGGTGTTCGATTCATCTCTCCGGCACCAAATGAAACGCCCCTAGCTGTCATGGTTAGGGGCTTTTTCGTTTCTGCTGCGCCACGAGCAGCCGCACAAATCCTGTGCCCGCCCATCATGCCGCTAGTCGTTTTGCACCCGCACCGAAAGTCATCTTTACTGCGGGTTGACCTCAAGTTCATCGGCAGCAAAATATTCTGTCATAGCCTCTTACTTCTTCAACTACAAAAAATGATCATGAAAAAAATAGTGCTGTTAACAGGCTGCGTTTTACTTACGTCGGCGGCGTTCTCTCAAGAGGTCGGGCGGGTGTTGTCGGCAACCCAGGTGATACAGCAAGTCTCGGTGCCCCGGCAGGTGTGCAACTCAGAGCAGCTAGCCGTGCAGGCGCCCAAGTCAGGTGCCGGTGCAGCTATGGGCGCGATTGCTGGTGGTGCTGTGGGTAACGCGCTGGGCAATGGCTCTGGCAAAGCCGTTGCCACTGTACTAGGCCTGTTTGGCGGTGCCATTCTGGGGGACCGGGTTGAAGGTGCACCAGCTCAGCAAATGCAAAATGTTCAGCACTGCACGACACAAAACTTCATAGAGAATCGTTCTATGGGCTACAACGTCACTTATGAATTTGCAGGCAAACAATACTCGGTACAAATGCCCAATGATCCAGGTCCAACGATAGGATTGAAAGTCACGCCAGTCATGAACTAGCCTGAGCGCGCTCCTGCAATGGGAGCGCGTGGCCTTGAAGCGTCATGCCTACCAAACCGTGTAAACCATGATGAAGCCTGAAACGGTCATGCCTGTGAGTCCAAGCAGGAACAGGGTATCAGCGATTTTTTCCAGGACGATAGCCAGCGCGTTTTCACGGCTTCTCAGGGCGACAAAAATGGAATAGGTGCAGATCAAAAATAGCAGGGCCGATATCGCCAGGATGTCGTCGGCAATAGTTCCAGTCAGCGCAGACATGCCAAAAGTGTGAAGCAGCGTGACGCCGGTAATGCACAGACCTGACAGGGTTCCAGACAGTGACAGCAGGTGAAGCAACTCTTCGCGTAGCCAAACTCGGTCTCGCAAGGCCTTGTTCGGCTCCGCTGCGACCGCGCCGGGATCAGTTCGCCGTGCCAACCTCTCTTTCACAGCTTGCAAGCTGGTCATCGGCTATTGCTACGGATTGATGCGCCTGATTCGCCTCGTGCAAGCTCTGCCAGTAACTGCGGTAGTGACTGGTCAGCCGTGCGCTGCTGCTCCGGGCTGAAACTTGCAAACAAGTTTTGGCAGGCGTCATAGAGCGCTGTCGTCCGCCCCAGATTGTTTTGCGTGAGTGAAAGTTGCCGTTCTAACGCCTGAAGTGCGGTCTGCTCATCAACAGAGCCCTGGTTCTGTGGCCTGGCTGTGGCTACATCAATCAGTCTTGCGCGAAATGCTTCCCATGCGGACGATTGTCCGGGCTGAATCAGCAGTCTTATTCGCAAGTCATAAAGTCTGTTGTTGAGCTGTTCAAAGCGTGAAATTGATCGACCTGAACCTTCGGCAGCGGCGTCGTTTTGACTGTAGCCACCCTTGCTGTGACGCATGCCACCCATGCCGGCAGAGCCGCCAAATTGGGCATAGCTATTGCACGCGAAACCGGCCAGAACGATGGCAATAGCCGTGCGAATTTGATCTTTTTTAATCATCTATAAATCCAATGAGAAATAGGCTGTAGCCGTGGAATTTCACTTGAAACCAGGCAAAGACGCCATGAAGTTCTGCCACGCCCGAGCGCTGGCTACGCAACTGCTCATGCAATTGCTCACCGTCATTAGAGTGGCACGAAGGCACTGGCCAGTAGCGATGCGGTAAAGCAGCAGTAAAGAAGGCCACGACTCAATTGCCCACGCCAAGGTCTGCACGCAATGGCAGCAACGGGAGGCAAGCACCAAGCGGCAAGGTGCCGCCGCCACCCAGCGCGCTCCTGACACCACCTGCGCACGCAAGCCATGCTGGCGCAGGTGGCTGAGCTGCAAGCCCTAAATAAGCCGTTTTCATTGGTGAATGGAGGAACATGAAGACTCAGTCCCGCCAGCTGCATTGGCATCCAACAACTGGCCAGGCGCTGGCGTATGGATTGAGCGCGCTGTTGGCTGGCTTCTTGCGACTATTGAGCATCAACCAGTTTATTGCCGCTTTATGGCTTGAAGCGGCAATGGCTTTCCGCCTTGCATTTGTTCTTTTGAATCGGAGATCAACATGGTCAGCAGTATCAATAGCAGCATTGCTGCGTACAGCGCTACGCAACTTTCAAAGCCGCATCACGCCAAGCCAGACGCAGCAAAAATGGCCAAAGCCATGTTTGACGCCATAGACACCAAGGGCCAGGGCTTTATTGAAAAGTCCGACCTGGCAACGGCGCTTCAAGGCCTGAGCCAATCCGGCAAGCAAAACACGCTGAGCGTTGATGACGCATTCAAACAGCTCGACACTAACGGCGATGGCCAGATCACCAAGCAGGAATTTGCAGACGATCTCAAGGCCATGCTGGCCAATATGCAGAGCCAGATGCAGGCCGGAGGCAAGCCGCCCCCACCACCAGCGACTGACACCACGGCAGAAAGCAGCGCCGCAGGCCTGAGCCAGGACTATTTGTCGAGCGTCGCCAGCGCTGAAGCCAACGCGAACCGCAAAAGCCAGCTGGATGACTTGATCGCGAACTTCAGCACGATTGACAGCAACGCCGACAAGCAAATCTCGGCAAAAGAAGTTCTGGCCTACAAGCAGGCTCAGCTGAGCGCCCAGAAATCGGGTGCAAGCGCGACCAAAAAGCTGTCCAAGTCCGAAGAAGCTGAGGCCAAACTTCTGCGCGTCATCATGCAGATTTCACGCAGCTATGGCGTGGCCGCGACCGCTGCGTCCACGGCTGGCAGCAGCGTGTCCGTAGCCGCGTAATTGCCCGGAGGGAGACGAGGCAGTCGCCACTTGACAGGCAGCCTGCGCACAGAGTCAAACTAGCCGTATTGCTCCAATCGCCCAAATTCAATAGGTTTAGGTGATTTAGACGATATGTGGCTTAATGCCCCTGTAGTGAATGCCGTACCTGAAGACCTGCTTCAGGTATCAATGCTTTCCCACTATGTCGACAATCAGAGCCACGGTTGCCGTCACCTTCGCGAAACATTCGCTTTCCACGTCCAGCGACGCAAACATCAAAGCCTGCCAAGCAGTGCGTTTGTTTGCATGCCGGCTTCCTCGCGCTTTCTGCGACGAAGTTTGTGGTGATTACTTTTCCTGCCCAAGAGCAGGCTCATTAACACCAGCAACTGAAGTACGTGCACTATGCGTTGATGCATTTTCGCGGCAATGAATCGGCATTTTGGCCCTGAAGGCAAGCGTCTTGTTCATGTTGAGCGCAAATGTGCAATTGCACTGGAAGCGAAACCGTCGCGTGAAAAATAGAAGTCCAC
Organism: Comamonadaceae bacterium; assembly: GCA_947443645.1. GTDB lineage: Bacteria > Pseudomonadota > Gammaproteobacteria > Burkholderiales > Burkholderiaceae_C > Polaromonas. Next base: position 141,181 of record CANEXF010000011.1, read on the forward strand.
TGAACTGCCTCTATCTGCATGTCAAGGGACAAGCTGCGGGTTCGGCACGGTTGGGCACCAAAGGTTCACGACGCAAACTCATCGCAGCGCTGATGTCGCTAACTGCCGCCCAAGCCCATGGTGGCCCCTTGGGGGGGCTAGTCGTTTCAGGCACCGGGGCAATATCCACTTCAGCCACCACCACTACGATCAAGCAGGATAGCCAGAACCTGTCACTGAACTGGCAAAGTTTCAATATCGCCGCACAAGAGGCCGTGAACTTCGTGCAGCCCTCGGCATCATCGATTGCCGTCAACCGCATTTTCGACGCCAATGGCAGTCAGATCCTGGGGCGACTCAATGCCAACGGACAGGTTTATCTCATCAATCCCAACGGCATTTTGTTTGGGCAAGGCGCACAGGTAAACGTGGGCGCACTGGTTGCATCAACGCTCGATCTGAGCGATGCCAGCCTGAATAGCGCAACGCGCGCCTTTAGCGGCAACGCTGGCGGCAGCATCGTCAACCAGGGCAACATCACCGCGGCCAGCGGCGGCTATGTGGCACTTCTGGGCAACACGGTCAGCAACCAAGGCAGCATCCATGCACCACTGGGCTCGGTCGTCCTTGGCGGCGGCAGCGCGGTCACGCTGAATTTCAACGGCAACAGTCTGGTGAACATGGTGGTGGACCAGAGTGTCCTGAACACCCTTGTCGAAAACGGCGGTTTAATCAAAGCCGACGGTGGACAGGTAGTGATGAATGCCGGCGCACGCAATGCGCTGCTGACCAGTGTGCTCAACAACAGCGGCGTGATTGAAGCGCATACGGTTGAAACCCATCAAGGCAAGATCACGCTGCTGGGCGGCATGGCCGCGGGCACGGTCAATGTGGGCGGCACGCTGGATGCGTCTGCACCCGAAGGCGGCCATGGCGGATTCATAGAAACCTCAGCTGCGCATGTCAAGGTGGCCAGTGACACCCATGTCACCACAGCCTCGAATGGCGGGAACTACGGCAGCTGGCTGATAGATCCGCAGAACTACACCGTGGCCGCCAGCGGCGCAGACATCACTGGCGCGGCGCT